>NZ_ATTQ01000006.1 GCF_000419765.1 Rhizobium mongolense USDA 1844
TATGAAGAAAAGGAAAAGCGGGGACTGGTCAAGCTTAACCTCGTAGGGCTGTGCTTCACTTTCGGCGCGATGCTCTCTGCCGCCACAATAATAGGACTGGTCGCTGTCATGCCTGTGGTGCTTTCCTATCTTTGGCTCGACCTATTCAAGGAGCACATGGCCCTGCTTCTGAGGTGGCCGTTGTTGCTTTTGATCGCAGCCGCAGCGACCACCGCCGTATACCGCTTCGGTCCGAGCCGCGAGCCCGCCAAGCTCCGATGGATGACGTGGGGTAGCGTTCTCGTGACCGTTTCATGGTTTGCAATGTCGCTCGGTTTTTCGTTCTACCTAAACCACTTCGCCAACTACGACGCGACCTATGGCACCCTCGGCGCGCTGATCGGCTTCCTGGTCTGGATATGGCTGTCGATTATCATCCTGATCGTGGGAGGCGAGCTGAACGCCGAGCTGGAACACCAGACGGCGAAGGACACCACCACGGGAGTGCCATTGCCGATGGGATCACGCGGAGCCTATGTGCGGACACCACCGCAGACCGGCTGCGCTGACAGGACGGACGCCACCTTCGCAGCCGGTCAGCACGGAAGTGTAAGTTCGCCCATCTTGCATGCCGAGCCTCCCACCCGCCGGGCCCGTGGTCGCGGTCGCTTGGTTTCGAGTCCTCGCCAGGGATGAAGGCGAGGATCAGAAGCGCCTCGCTAGGGGTCCACGCTGTTTAAATTGAGGGAACGAACTCCGAAGTCGCGGCTTTCCTTTGAGCCGAACAAAGGAGACGGATCATGGGAAGCATATCGGACAAGATCAAAGGCAAGACTAACGAAGTCGCTGGCAAGGCGCGTCAGGCGGTCGGCAAGGCCGCGGATAATCGAGAAGAGCAGGCAAAGGGCAGCGTTCAGGAAGCCAAGGGCAAGGCCCAGGTTGCCAAGGGCGAGGCCAAGGATGCCCTCAAGAAGGTCGTCGACAAGGCGTAGCAAAAAGCAATCCAGCACAGTCAAATTCGGCCCACCCACTGCACGCTATCCATAGCCGCGCGTCCTGGAGCAGGAAAGCCGCGCGTCCTGGAGCAGGAAGCTCTCCAGACCGTGCTTGCCCGAGCCGACCTGCCGCGGAGCAGATTGCGCTTCACCAGAACTGATCTGTAGGGGGGCATGCGGAAATTATTCCGCGCCTTATCCGTTAAATACCTGCTCGCGACCCTATGATGCAGGGCTTTCAGTAGAACCGTAAGAACGAACAAACGTTTCGTGAGGCGGCTGTTTTGCTGTACGCCGCCTCACTGCCTTAATGCATGCAGCTATCAAGCCAGTCGGACTGCTGTTACCCGCGCCTAGGCGTGAGCGTGAGGATGATGCACATCCCAGACTGCCCATAGCGATATCGCAGCGACGAGCACTCCCATGATGACGGCCGTCCACATCGCTGCTGCGCTGGCCGCAAAGCCGAGTGCCCATGGCGAGGCAATCAACCACAGGCCGACAACTAGGTTTGCCCATTCCTCCCATTCGGCGAAAGCTGAAAGCGCCGTGATCGCCAGGGCGCCGAGAATGATGCCGACGATCCATGCGTTCCAGGTCGGCGCGGCTTCAGCCGCAAAGCCGACAACCCATGGCGAGATGAACAAGCATACCGCCAGGACTAGGTTGACCCAATCCTGTATCTTTCTTCCTTCCATCAGTGTGTTTGGCATAACAACCTCCCAGCATGATGCCTAGCAAAGCATCATTCCCGCGTGCACTGCACGCCTATTAATATAAGTAATTTCTGATGTTCATCATTCAAGTGGCTGCGCCGATGAGGTCTTCGCGTCGAATGGCGATCTTCGTCTTCATGATTTGGCAGTGAAGACCGGAGTTGTTCGACCCACGGCATTGATTTTGCCGTTTTGTGTAACATGTTCACGTCATTGCCAATTCCTATCAGGGGAAATCGATGCCGAAATCCATGCTCGCCTTCGCCTGCCTCGCGGCACTGCTGCTTTCGTCTTGCGGAAATACGGCCTGGGGCCTCAAGCGTGACGGTCAGGAAACGAGCCGCGCGATGGACGACGCGTCGCATCGCGTGCTGTCCGCTGGGTCGAAAAAGAGGTAAATGTTGGGCTAAGCGAGAGGCAGAATCGGCTGCCCCTCGCGTTTGCGTTTCAGTCTTGATCCTACCGCAGCGGTGCTGCTGACGGAGTGATTGCCGGTTCCTTCGGCGAGAAGATGATGAAGGCGAAGAGCAGAGCGCCGGCGAAGATGATCAGTGACGAAACAGCGACGACCGGCTCCATGGCCGCATTGCCCCGCAGCATCATGTAGAGCGCCGGGACCAATACCGTCAGGCCCGCCGTGTAGATGTAATACTGGATCATAGCGATGCGGCGTTCCGCTTTCTTCGGGTTCAGTGCATGATACCCTCCGAATATCGCCATGCTGACCCAGCCCAAGAGATTACAGTGGGCATGGGCGCCGATGACGGTATGATCGTGGGAAATGGCCATGTTCAAACCGATGGCGATTCCGATAATGAAGAAGACGATTGCCGTCTTGAAGTAAAGTTCTGCAATGCGTGGCATATGTTCCCCCTATGTTCTGTACATGTAAAGAATACCACTTCCTTGCGGGTGGGAAAATGCGGAAGGTGAAAGTAAATCCACATCTATTGCAGGGAGAGACGCACTGCTCTCTTCGCGGCAGCGGCTCATTGCTTAGCCAAAGGCGACCCCTGATTTCGCTTTCTGTCCGTGAAGTATGGTTAATTTTTTAACTATCTCGGGGATATGACGGAACGGAAGCGTGCCGCCGGCCGTTAAGGCGGCGAACTGGAGGAGCCCATGATCTTTAAAATCGTTACCGCCAAATCCGAAGTCGAAACCGACGACACCGGCACCTATCCCGACGGTATCTTCGAGCCGAACCGCATCGATTTCAGCGCTCGCCGTAATGACCGCTATCCTTCGTCGCATGAGCGTGATTATGGCCCGAGCCGCAAGGTTGCGGTAATGCCGCTGGGCCTTGCCTGAGCGGTTCAGGCGGTCTTTTCCGTCAGCGCGCGGAATGGAAACTTGCGGCTGCATTCGCAGCGGATGATGTAGGTTTCCTGGAAATTCGAGGATTTTTGCTCGAAGAAGCCTTTGGGCAGCTGATCGATACGAAATGCGGGATGCTTGCGCGAAGGGTGGTCGTCCTCCGAGGCCTCGGCGAAACCGGTATTGCCGCATTGCGGGCAGGTCAGCTTTTTCGAAAAACGGTCTCGTGCGGCCATCGGCTTCCTTTACATTTTTTCACCGCGTCATACAGCTGAAAGGGTGCACATGAAAGCCACAATGCTTTCATACAGCGGCACCGGCCCATTCAAGGTGCAGGTGCTTCGACCTGGGGCGGGGGTCGTGTAGAGCCGGTCGTCGCCTGATCAGGACCGGGTGAAATGGCTATGCTGCCAATGATGATGACAACGGCGATCGCTCCGGCGATCCCGAAGGTCCAGATCAACCAGCTCCGGCGCTCTTCCGCCAGCAGGCGCGTTTCTTCCTCGGCGGGCGACGGCGGGACGGGCTCACCGCGTTCCTTGGGTTCATCAGTCATGAAAACTCCCTCTTTTATCTGGAACAAGCGCCTCTCCAGATTGTTCCGTTGCCGAAGGAGCTAAAGACTGTCCCGGCTTTCGAATAGCAGCGAGCGAGGGCGGGACTATGGCCACTGCGGGCCTATTCGGCAGGATGTCCCACGCCGTCGAAGCTGGCTTGAGCGAGCTCCGCCGTTGCAGAGACGGGGGCCTGATTGTCCACCGAGACGACGGCGGCCGGAAGCGGCGTGCCGCGCTTGCGTTCGCGGGCGAGCGTCAGCAGGCCCGAGCAGATGATCAAAACGATGCCGGCGGCCATCGGGAGATCGATGGTATCATCAAAGATGAGATAGCCGAAGACGATTGCCCAGATCATCTGGCTGTACTGAGGCGGGGCGACCAGGTTTGCGGGCGCGAAGCGGGCCGCCGTCATGAGAAGCACGTTGCCGATCGCCCCAAGAATGCCATAGCTCGCCATGAAGAGCCACTCGCGCGGCGTTGGAACGGCAATATCCGAGAGCATCAGAAGGCCGCTGACGATCAGCGTTCCGACAAGCCCGGCGCCATAGAGTGAAATGCGCTTTTCGGCAGGCCCCATTGCCCGGAGGATGACGATCGAAATGGCTGCGCTCAAGCCGCCGATTGCGGCCGCCAGATGGCCCGCCGACAATTCGCGAAAGCCCGGCCTCAACACGATCAGCACGCCGATGAAACCGACGACGACAGCCATCCAGCGCTGCCAGCGCACGTCCTCCTTAAGAAAGATGACCGAGAGAATCGTCACGAAGGAGGGCAGCAGGAAGAGGAGAGAAAAGGCCTCCGCCATCGGCAGCTTCGTGAAGGCGATGATCGAGGCGATCGCGCCGATCGCTCCGCAGACGAACCGGAGCGCCCACAGGATGCGGTTCGATGTCTGGACGATATCGAGCCAGGAATCATCCTGCGCTTTGATCACCGGCAAAACGACCAGGCCGAAGATCGAGCCGATGAAGGCCACCTGGTAAGACGGGATGGCACCGTGAAGGATCTTGATAGAGGCATCGCTGAAAGCGAAGACTGCATAGGCAGCGAATGCGACGACGACACCGCGGAGCGGTGAATGGGTGGGGGACATGTTCTCGAATCGAACTTGAGGAGGTTGTCTCCCGAATACGAAAAAAACCTTGCGGAGAGCAGGTGCGGTTGCGAATAGCTGCCATGCGAATGGGCACTGCTCTTTCCGTCTACGTCAATTCGCTGCGAAGCTCTGCTCCGTATTCACGGTAGATGCTCAGGCAATCCGTGTAACTTAGCGAACCGTGCTCACCGTAGATGATATGCACGTTCGACGCATCGGTTGCCGCTTGTTCGGAGACGAAGAGGATCGCCTCGCCAAGCGACTTGCCGGTGATGGGTAGGTCAGTTCCGTCTTCCTGTGTCATTCCCTTGACGATGGCTGCAATCTTGCGATGGCTGAAAACGGCGCGGCGGTCTTCCGGCGTCATCGAAATATCCTCGGTTGAATTCCGGCGCGGCGAAATCTGCCGCCCCGGTCATCATCAAACGTTTGTGAAGCCAATTTGTGCCGTTGATGCCTCAAGGATCGCGCAGGAACCGGAAATTGTAAGCGGCATGGATCGTTTTGACTTTTCCCGGCCGCATAAGGAGCGTATTCAGGGTGCCGAATTCCTGCCTGCCCGGTTCCCAGCGGCGTTTCGCACTTCTCCCCGCAATGCGCAATGGCATATCGATGACAACAGTACAGACGAGTGAAAAAACGGACGAAGCGCCGAGCGCAGGTCAGGCGAAGATCGTGGCGCTGGTCGTCGCCGTATCGTTCTTCATGCAAATCCTCGACGGCACGATCGTCGCGACATCGCTGCCGCAGATGGCGGCGAGCTTCGGCGTGCAGCCGGTCTCGATGAGCATCGGCATCACCGTCTACATGCTGACGATGTCGGCTTTCATCCCGCTTTCCGGCTGGCTTGGCGACCGCTTCGGTGCGCGGCGGATATTCCTGGCGTCGATTGGCGTCTTCACCGGGGCCTCGCTCTTCTGCGGCCTTTCCGGCAGTCTTACGGAATTCATCGTCGCGCGCGCGATCCAGGGCGCCGGAAGTGCGCTGATGACACCTGTCGGGCGCATCATCGTTCTAAAGAGTGCGCCGAAGTCTGAATTGGTGAATGCGATCGCGCTCATCACCTGGCCGGCGCTGACGGCACCCGTGATCGGACCGGTGCTCGGCGGCTTCATCACAACCTATGTAAGCTGGCACTGGAACTTCCTGATCAATATTCCAATCGGCCTTCTCGGCATGGCGCTCGTGCTGCGCTTCGTGCCGGAGCAGCGCGAAGAGAACCCGGGCCGTCTCGATGTGCTGGGCTTCATTCTGAGCGGTGCCGGAATGACATTCGTGCTTGCCGCGCTCGAGCTCTCCGTGAAGTGGGAAGGCAGCCTGCTTCTGGTCCTTGCCATGCTTGCCACCGGCATCGTGCTTTCCGTCATGGCTGCCCGGCATTTCCTGAAGGTGGAAAATCCGCTGCTCGACCTCTCGGCGTTCAAGGTCCAGACCTTTTCGATTTCGACGCTCTCTGCGGGCACGGCCTGCCGGGTAGCGATCAACGCCACGCCGTTCCTGCTGCCGCTGTTGTTCCAGCTTGGTTTCGGTTTGAACTCGATTGCCGCGGGCACATACCTGCTGGTTTATTTTCTCGGCAATCTCGGCATGAAAGCAGTGACGACGCCGCTGCTTGCGCAGTTCGGATTCCGCAATGTTCTTTGCGTGAATGGGCTGATTGCGGCTTTATGCATCATTGCGTGCGGCTTTTTCACGCCGGATACGCCGCTGGCGGTGATCTACGCAATACTGCTTGCGGCCGGTCTTTCACGCTCGATGGAATTCACCGCGCTGAACACGCTTGCCTTCGCCGATATCAGCCCGGCGCAGCGCAGCTCTGCCTCGACATTATCGAGCATGCTCCAGCAGGCCGCCATGCTGCTCGGCGTCGCTGTTGCGGCGGCCCTGCTTAATATCTCGACCGCGCTCCGCGCGGCGCCAGAGCCTGCGCTTGTCGATTTCCGCTGGGCCTTTTTGGCGGTCGGCCTTATGGGGATCGTCTCGTCCGTACGCTTTTTCAGTTTACCTGCAGATGCTGGCGCGGAAGTCTCCAAGCACAAGCGCTTTCAAGAAAAGTGAAGGCGACGGAACCATTTCGGTCCGGCTGCGTTAAGTTCCGGGTTTGCGCATCTTTCTGCGTTCGCAGTGTCTTTTTATCCCGCGGAGTCTCCAGCGGGCGGGTCATATTGCCGGCATGATTTCAAATGCGAACTTCCTTCGATTGAAGGTCTGTAGGGGGGCAGGGGCTTTGCCGCTGTTTACGCGCAATGGCCGATACAATACGACATTCGAATGCAGGCGACCCGGCCGCCGGGCAGTTGCGTTGCTGCTTGGCAAAGTCCGGAGGCCCAATGCGTGAATCCGCTGATGGTGCGGATCTCGAAATCCGCATCCTTTACATCGATGACGACGAGACGCTCGCGCTGCGGCTGAAGGAGAACCTCGCCCGCCATGGTTTCGCGGTGGAATGGGCGCGAGACGGCGCGGCTGGATTGAAGCGGATTGCTGAAGGCGGCATCGATGCTGTGGTGATCGACCATCTCCTGCAAACGGAAACCGGACTCGATGTCCTGCCACAATTGATGGCGCTGCCGGATCATCCGCCGGTGATCTATGCGACTGCTTCCGACGACACCGGCATTGCCGTTGCGGCATTGAAGGCGGGCGCCGACGACTATGTTCTCAAGGGTCGTTCCCCCGATTATTTCGACCTGCTTGCGGCGACGCTGGAGCAAGGGCTGGAACGTGCGCGCTTCCGGCGCGAGACGGCTGATGCACAAGAAGTGATCCGCCAGCAGAGGGACCGCGCCGAGATGCTGCTTGCCGAAGTCAATCATCGTATCGCAAACAGCCTCGGCCTTGTCGGAGCGCTGATCCGCATGCAGTCGTCGATGACGACGGACCAGGTGGCGATCGACGCGCTGCACGAAACGCAGATGCGCATCAACGCCATCGCGAGCGTCCACCGCCGCCTCTACAACAGCCGCCAGATCGGCACCGTTCAGCTTGACGAATATATCGAGAACCTTTTGAGCGAACTCGAGGCTTCCATTCGCGACGACAAGCGGCCGCACCGGATCGTTCTGACCGCCCAACCGATGGATGTGCCGACGGACAAGGTCGTCACGCTTGGCCTCATCGTCAGCGAACTCGTCACCAACGCTTTCAAATATGCCTATAACGAAGGTGTTGAAGGTGAGATCAGGGTCATCGTCGAGCAAGCGGGCGAGCAGTTGCGTCTCGTCGTGGAGGACGATGGCGCCGGCTTCGACAATTCCGGCCCCGCGAAGGGCACCGGCCTCGGCACGAAGATATTGACCGCGATGGCGGCAAGCCTCAAATCGGAGCTGACCTATGACCCGGCCCATCGCGGCACCCGGGCCATACTGGTCTTTTCCATCGACTGACTGGCGCAGGGAGGGGAGCGGTGGCCAAGATTTGCACGCCGGAGGAGGTGTATTCCTTCTGGTTCGAGGAATGCAGCCGCGAGCAGTGGTTCGATATGACGCTCTCACTCGATGAGGAAATTCGGCACCGTTTCCGGGATACGCACCTGGCACTGGCGGGCGGCGTGATCGGCTCCTGGCATGCGAGCCCGCAGAACCGGCTCGCCGCGGTCGTCGTGCTCGATCAGTTTCCGCGGAATATCTATCGGAACACGCCGCTTGCGTTTGCGACGGACGGATTAGCGCTTCGCGAGGCGAAACTGGCGCTCGAAGCCGGTGCCGATCAGATCGTCGAAGAAGAATGCAGGACATTCTTCTACCTGCCTTTCGAGCATGCCGAGGACATGGCCGAGCAGGAGCGATCGGTGATGCTGTTTCAGGCGCTTGGCGATGCGGAATATCTCGATTATGCCATTCGCCATCGCGACGTGATCGCTGCCTACGGCCGGTTTCCGCACCGCAACGCCATCATCGGACGAGTTTCGACGACGGCCGAACTGAACTATCTTGCCAGGCCCGGTGCCGGTTTCTGAGCGGCGAAAACAACTTCCGCCTTTCTGTCGCCTTTCTTTGCTATAAGAAGCAGGCCTCACTGATGAAGAGAATTCTTGCGGGGACATTTTGCGGCTGACAATCATTCTGCTCCGGACGTTTCTTTGCTTGATGCTTGCAGTATCGGCTGCCGGTCTGCCTGGCAGCTTTGCGGCTGCGCAGGAGCCGCCGCAACCGCAGGCGCAGACGGAGGCACCGGCTCCCCTTGCGGATACGGGGCTCGACCAAGCAGTCAGGGAGATCGAAAAGGCCAAGGCAAAGCTTGCGTCCCTGCAGGACGGCGTCAAGCAGAGCGCCGACAATGACGACGCCCTCGTCAGCCTGTCCACGCAGGTGGATGAACTGGGACGCCACATTCTCGCGACCTCCGTCAATCTCCGCCCGCGTTTCGATCAGATCAAGAGTCGTCTCACCGAGCTCGGCGATCCGCCGAAGGAGGGACAGCCGCCGGAAGCGCAGATCGTTACCGACGAGCGAAACGCGCTGACGGCAGAGCGCGCGCAGATCAATGCCGTGACCGGCGATGCCGAAAACCTCTCGCTTGCCATCAACAAGCTGATGAACGAAGTGGTAGAAACCCGCCGGCGGCTTTTTGCTGCAACTTTGCTGAGGCGCACCGAGGTTTCGGTGTCGGTGCTCGACGATGCGGCCAAGGCCTTTGTCGAGGAGGTTGGCGAGTTCCGGCAGGCGCTTTCGAGCTGGCTGAGTTTCGTGTGGAAGTTCAAGCGATTCGCGATGTTCGCCGCGATCTTCATGTCGCTCGCGACAGGCCTGGTCATTCTTTCAGGCGGCTACCGGATGTTCGGCCGCTACCTGACGCGGGACGACGGCGTCGAGAATCCTTCCTATATCAGCCGGCTCTCGATTGCCTTTTGGTCGACGCTGATCCGCACCTTCGCGCTTGCCGCAGTGCTGGTGACCTCATATATCTTCCTCAATGGTTTCAACGTACTGAGGCCGGATATTGCGCCTGTTGTCGCCGCTCTTTTCGCGGCGATCGGGCTGATCTATTTCGTCGGCCGCTTCAGTAATGCCGTCTTTGCTCCCCGGGAGCCGCAGTGGCGCCTCGTGCGCCTTTCCAACCGCGGCGCGCAATCGATCGGCGCCTGCTTGCTGGCGATGGCGATCGTCAATGCGCTCGACTACCTGTTCGGCAGCGTTAGCGAAGCGATGGGCTCACCGCTGGTTCTGACCGTCGTCAGAAGCCTGATTGCAGCGCTAATTATCGGTCTCATCCTGATCGCGGCCTCCTTCGGGCGTCCGATGCTGGCGCACGACGGCGATCCCGATGCGCCAGGGCGTCACTGGCCGCGCGGCATGGCGATCATACTTCGCGTGCTCGGCCTAGGTCTCATCGTGACCGCGCTGACCGGCTATGTCGGCCTTGCCCGCTTCGTCGCCACGCAGTTCATCATCACCGGCGCGATCATCGTGACCACCTATATCGGCCTGCTATCGGGCAAGGCGATTTCCAAGCAGGAGAGCTTCGGCGACACCTTCATCGGCCGCTTCCTGAAGAGTCGCTTCAATATGGGGCCGGTGGCGATCGATCAGGTCGGCCTTGGCGTGGGACTTGCGATCTATGCCGTTGCGCTCATGACCGGCATTCCGCTGATTCTGCTGCTCTGGGGCTTCCATATCCAGGATCTTCAGCTGATCGCCTACCGTCTGTTCACGGAGGTCCGCCTCGGCGGGATCAGCATTTCGCTGCTCGGCATCTTTACCGGTATTCTGCTTTTCGCCGGCGGTTATTTATTGACCCGCTGGATTCAGCGATGGCTCGACAGCAACGTCATGGCGCGAAGCCATGTCGATCTCGGCGTGCGCAATTCCGTCAAGACCGGCATCGGTTATCTCGGCGTCGCCGTTGCAGCGATCATCGGCGTTTCGGCGGCAGGAATCGACCTTTCGAACCTGGCACTTGTTGCTTCGGCGCTTTCGGTTGGTATCGGTTTCGGCCTGCAGAACATTGTCTCGAATTTCGTTTCGGGCCTGATCCTACTTGTGGAACGGCCCTTCAAGGTCGGCGACCATGTCGTCTCGGGCACGGCAGAAGGCATCGTCACTCGCATTTCCGTGCGTGCGACGGAGATCGAGACTTTCCGCAAGCAGTCGATCATCGTGCCGAACTCCGAGCTCATCAATGCTGCGGTCGGCAACTGGACACACCGCAACAAGGTCGGCCGATCGGAGATCCCCATTTCCGTCAGCTACCACACCGATCCGCAGAAGGTCATGGATATCCTTCTGGAGCTGGTCAACGAGGCGCCGTTCGTGCTGCGCAATCCGGAGCCGCATGTCGAGTTCCTGCGTTTCGGCGCCTATTCGCTGGACTTCGAGTTGCGCTTCATGCTGGCAGACATGGGCGAGGGCATGAACGTCAGGAACAACCTGCGTATCGCCATCCTCAAACGCTTCAAGGAGGAAGGGATCGAAATCCCGCTGCCGCAGAGCGATGTCATTTTTCACCGCGACCATGTGCCTCCGGCGCTGGAACCTTCCTCGACATCAGCAGACGACCAGCCTGTCGACGATACGGGTGTGATGGACAGCGGGGCGGTGCGCCAACTGCGCAGCAAAGCGGCCGATGGCAATCGCAAAGGCTAAGGATTTTATTCAGAGATCGTTCAGAGGCTTTCGCTTATAAAGCCTGGGCAATCGGGATTTCGCTGCTGGGGCAGCAGCGCCGAGACGCTCCAGGGGAGGGCGCATCGCTGCGCCGCGCTGAATGGCAAGGTTTGCCACGGTCATGTTTCTTTCGCTTCTCATCGCCGGGGGCGCTGAAGCGGCGACAATCACCAACACTGATCCGGCACCGGTCGTCGTTGTCGTCACAGAAGGCGGCAACCGCGTCGAGGTCGTCGTCGATGCCGGCGCATCAGAGACGCTCTGCGCCGCAGGCTGCTTCATGACGACGCCGGACGGCGACCGCATCGGCCTCGGCGGCGGCGAGACCATCGAGATAGTCAAAGGCTCGGCAATCATCAAGTAGACGTTTGCCGCACAGGCCTTCGCGCATAGTCTCTTAAGCATAAGTCGAGAAATAGCAGCCGGTCTTACGGACCGCCTTGGCTTCGCGCTACGTCGATTAACAAATACTCAAACGAATTGATGTATCGGTTCGGCCGGGGACAGAATTTCCATCAAAAGGTTTGCTATGTCATTTTTAGGCATTTCGGGAATGCAGTATTTCGGAGAGATGTTTGCTGGTGCGCGTATTATTCTCGCTGAAGATTCCAATGTCTTTACGTCGATGATCAGCAAACGGCTGAAAGAGCTTTTCGATATCGACGTCGAGATCTGCCGCAATTTCGAGGAATTGCAGCTTGCGTACGACAAGTCTTCCGAGCCGATCATGCTCGCGATCTCCAACATCAACCTTCCCGGTGCTGAGAAGGGCGAGGCGCTGGAATATCTAGTCGATCTCAGCATTCCGACCATCGTCTTTACCGGGACCTTCAATGAGGGCCTGCGCGACGAATTGATGGCGAAGGATATCGTCGACTACATCCTCAAGGACAACATCTTCGCGGTCGATCTGCTCGCAGAAGCGATCTGCCGCTTCCTGACCAACAAGCGCCATCACGTGCTGATCGTCGACGACAGCGCCACTGCGCGCGCGCTGCTCTCCAGCCGCCTGAGGCGCTATAACTTCCGCGTCAGCGTCGCCGAGAGCGGCGCCAAGGCGCTCGAGATCCTGAAGGCCAATCGCGACATTGGCCTCATGGTCACCGACTACAACATGCCCGATATCGACGGCTTCGAGCTTACGCGGCGCATCCGCGCCAAAATCGGCTCGCATCAGCTGCGCATCATCGGCGTCTCGTCTTCGTCCAACCGGCTGCTTTCGGCGCGCTTTCTCAAGGCGGGCGGCAACGATTTCATGCTGCGCCCGTTCATCGACGAGGAGTTCTATTGCCGCGTCAACCAGAACCTCGACACGCTGCTGCAGATCCAGACGATGAAGAAGGAGAGGGCCGTTGCCTGATTCGAGGATCGAACGCGGTAGCAGGAGGGGCCCCGGATGAATAAGGAGACCCCCGCCGTCGTGAAAATATCTCGAATTTTTGCAATTGCAGGTTACTTTATAGCCGCTCTGCCCCTTCAACCCATGCGGTCTCACGGCTATCGTCCCTGCCGCCGCAATGAAGGCCGATTCGGGTTTTCATTGCACTTGGGAGAGTAGGCGGCATGGCATTTCAGTCGGACTTCAGTCGGGACGGCTCGGGCCCACGCTTCGGAACCCAGAAGTTACTCCTGGTTGAAGATTCCCGGATGTTTTCCGCCGTGCTCTGCCATCGGTTTCAGGCTGAACTCGGCCTCAACGTCAAAGCCTGTTCTTCGCTGAGGGCGCTGCAGGAGGCTCTGGCGCAGGACGGTCAGGGCTTCACGATGGCCGTCGTCGATCTGAACCTGCCCGATTCGCCCTATGGCGAGGCGCTTGATTGCACGATCGAGCACAATGTACCGACGATCGTTTTTACCGCGACCTTCGATACCGCGACGCGCAACCGGATACTGGAACGCAACGTCATCGATTACGTCCTCAAGGACAATGAATTTGCGCTCGACAATCTGGTCGCGACCGTGCGCCGCGCGATGCTGAACCGCAAGATGCGCGTCCTCGTTGTCGATGACGTTCCGTCTGCGCGCCAGGTGCTCGTCGATCTCTTGAAGGCGCAGCAGTACATGGTCGTCGAGGCAACGTCGGGGCTCGAAGCTCTGGCTGCGCTTGAGGCCTATAGCGACATTGAACTCGTGGTGACCGACCATCACATGCCGGACATGACGGGCTATCAGCTGACGCGGCGCATCCGTCATCGCTTCGGTTCCGACAGGATGCGGGTCATCGGCATCTCCTCGTCCAACGACCGGATGCTGTCGGCAAGCTTCCTGAAGGCCGGCGCCAGCGACTTCGTTTACAGGCCTTTCGTGGCCGAGGAGCTTCAGTGCCGCATTGCCAATAATGTCGAGACGCTGACGCAGATGAAGCAATTGCGATCGGCCGCCGCATGCGATTATCTGACCGGCCTCTATAACCGCCGCTATTTCTACGATTACGGGCCGAGGGTCGTGAACGAGTGCCTGAGGCGGAAATCGCCGAGTTCAGTCGCTATCCTCGACATCGATCATTTCAAACGGCTGAACGACACCTATGGCCACGAGATCGGCGACGAGGTGCTGAAGGCGGTTGCAAGCCGGCTTGCTGCAATCTTCGAAGGCAGCGACAATCTGCTCTCGCGCCTCGGCGGCGAGGAGTTCGCGATCCTCTTCCCGATGGTGGATTCGGCTGCGGCAACGAAGCTCTGCGACGAAATCCGCTCGGATATTTCACGGCTGAAGGTGGCTGCCGACGACGAGGAGCTGTCGGTCACCATCTCGATCGGCGTTGCGGAAATCTCGGGCTACGAAACCTTCGAGAATTACCTCAACGCCGCTGACCAGTTTCTCTACATGGCCAAACACA
Source organism: Rhizobium mongolense USDA 1844 (assembly GCF_000419765.1). Lineage (GTDB taxonomy): Bacteria > Pseudomonadota > Alphaproteobacteria > Rhizobiales > Rhizobiaceae > Rhizobium > Rhizobium mongolense. Next base: position 14,105 of record NZ_ATTQ01000006.1, read on the forward strand.
AGGGCCGCAACCAGGTCTATTCCGACGCCAGGATGACGGAGGAAGCGGCGCAGTAGTGCGCCGCCATCTTTGTTATGCTGCGATCGCTTGGCGCGCCGTTGCCATCGTCAGCTTGCGCTCGGCGCGCTCCTGCTGTGGTGAGCGGTTGTAAAGTTCGCGATAACACTTCGAGAAATGCGATGCGGAGACGAAGCCGCAAGCGACGGCGACTTCGACGACCGGCATCGAAGACTGCACCAGCAGGTGGCGGGCGCGATCGAGCCGGATCTCCAGATAGTAGCGGGCGGGAGACCGGCCCATTTCCTGCCGGAAAAGCCGCTCGATCTGGCGGCGGGACAGGCCGGCGCCATCAGCGATCTCAAGCAGCGACAGGGGTTCGGCGAGATTGCCTTCCATAAGTTCGATGATCGACAGAACCTTGGGATTCTGGACGCCAAGGCGCGCGCGCAGCGGCAGGCGCTGACGGTCGTGCGGACTGCGGACGCGATCGGTCAGATGCTGCTCGCAGACACGGTTGACGAGCGCTTCGCCGAAATCCTGGCCGATGAGGTTCAGCATCATGTCGAGCGAAGCGGTGCCGCCGGCGCAGGTGTAGAGATTGCTGTCCACTTCGTAGAGGTCGGCATAGACCTCCGCCTGCGGAAAGGCTTCGGAGAAGCCCGGCAGGTTTTCCCAGTGGATCGCGCAGCGCTTGCCGTTCAAGAGCCCGGCCTGAGCAAGCACGTGCGCGCCCGTACAGAGACTGCCGACGGCCACGCCGCGATTGTAGGATTCGCGAAGCCAGGCATTGACGGACTTGTTGTTGAAATCCTCGACATCGATGCCCGAACAGACGAGCACCATGTTCGGGCGGTTTTCACCGCCGAGATGCCGGCGCTCTTCGGCAAGCGACGAATTGGCCTCGACGCCGATGCCGCAGGAGGAATAGACCTTGTTGCCGTCGACCGAGGTCAGCCGCCAGGTATAAGCCTGATAGCCGAGCATGCGGTTGGCGATGCGCAGCGTGTCGATCGCCGCCGAAAAAGGCAGCATGGTGAACTGGGGAACCATAAAGAAGACGAGAGAACGCTTCTTGGTCAGCATCTTGTTCATGAGAAAAATCCATGCTCGAGGGGCGATTGCCTATTCGTTGCGTGGAATGCGTCGTTCCGATGTCTCGAAAGCGACATTCGCATGGAAAAATGCGGCCGTGAAGAGCTATTTTGCGACATTGGCGGATTTGATCGTCGTCAAATGACGAAGACAGTCGGCAAAAGTTGCTGCATCGGCTTGTCTGAAAATATATGCCTCTGGAATTCAAGATTAAATCTGCGGAGCGCTGAAACGATGAAGGCGGCGCGGCCGGTGGGCTGGCGCCGCCTTCAAGCGGGGAGGTATGTCGCATTCATTACATAACCTTGCGTTCATCCGCGTCGTCCGCAGACGGCCAACCAATATCCTTGCGAATGTCGAAAGGCATGGATTCGATTTCCCGCGCGTTCTGCCACTGGTGCCAGGAATGTGCGAGCCTGCGGGCAAGGCTTGCTACATCAAAGTGCGCGTCGGAGGATGAGCTCTTGCCATCCCGGTAACCGATCGTAGTCATCATCGTTTCCTTTCTCACGGTTTGCGCTTGATGCTTAATATGCTCCTTGGCTATCCATCAAACAAACGAATAGATTTTATGGATACGATCAGATTTGTTGAACCTATCGGGGCGGTTCCCGTTTGCAGCCGCAGCCGCATACTGTCGGCACCAATTACTTGGAACTCTGAACCCAAAAGGGCCTCGACATACTGATCGCCAGAGATATCGCAGAGGTTCCGAAAGACGTGCGCTTCGCGGCCACCGCGGTATTGTTTGTCGAGCCACCGACAGCACAGCACATCAACGCCGTCCGGCGCCTTTCAGGTAAAGCGCCGTTCTCGGACAGCGTTGCAACCATGTTGATCAAGCGGCCTCAGAACGTCCTGCTAGCGGCGGTCCTGAAGCCAACTTTTACCGAAGATAAGATTCAAGAGATCGACGATTTCGACACGTTGGAAACTGACGGCCCCAATCTGTTCGACCTGCCCGGTTACGATGAGGTTAAGCCCTGGGCGAGGGATCTGATGGAGAATGTATCTCGCTGGCGTCAACGGACGCTGGAATGGAAGCTCGCCCGAGCCGGAGTATTGGTTTCGGGACTACCCGGTACGGGCAAGACTCTATTCGCTTCCGCGCTTGCGACCGCCCTGGGGATGAGGCTGGTTTCCACAACGGTCGGCGCCTGGCAATCGACCGGCACGTTGGATGATATGTTGGCAGCGATGCGAACGACCTTCCAGAACGTGAATGACGGAAAGGGCGCCGTACTTTTCATCAATGAAGTCGACGCAATTGGTACGAGGCTGGCCCGTCCTTCCGGACATCACGGCGATCATTATTGGCAGGTGGTTGTCACAGATTTCCTGACCCTCCTGTCGGGCCTCGGGGAGGGAGTCATAGTGGTGGCTGCCACGAACTACCCCGACTGGATCGATTCCGCGATCCTGCGTGCCGGAAGGATTGAGGACCATTTCACCCTTTCGTTGCCGAACAAACTGACGCGTGCGGAAATTCTGAGCCATCATACTGGTGGTGTCCTGCCGCTCGAATCCTTGGTTGATATTGCCGAGGATCTCGATGGGAAGGCAGGTGCGGATCTCGAACGCCTGGTTCGAGATGCTCTAAGGACAGCAAGGAGTGAAGATAGGGAACTTGAGCTGCGTGATTTGGAAGCGCAGCTTCCGGAAAAGCTGCGTTATACACCGGAGCAATGCCTGAGGCTCGCGGTCCATGAGTCCGGACATGCGTTTGCAGCACTAGCGCTCGGGCATGCGACCGCTGCGACAATCGAGATCAAGGACAGTTTCGATCCGAGCTTGGAGGATTCCTCGCTGGGACAACCACGTACGATCTGGTCCCGGACTACTTCCCAACCGCTACGACTTTGCGCAACCGGATAGCCGTGAGTCTTTCCGGGATGGCTGCAGAGGTTGCTGTGTTTGGCGACCCGTCCATCGGTTCTGGCGGCACGATTGGCAGCGATGTCGAGCGAGCAACGGCTGTCGCCCGGCGGATGGTTGGATCTTATGGTTTGGGCAAAACACCAGTCTTCATGGGCACCGTCAAGGAACTCGCCGACAAGCCTCTGCCCGAACGGCTGGAAGTCGAGGTCTCGCAGATTATCGATGAGGAGTACGAGCGCATGCTTTCAATGATGACGGAGGAACGCGAGCGAGTCCTTGCGCTGGCAGCCGATGTGGTGACCCACCGTATGGTGAAGATTGAGCGCGGTGGATTGGCGGAGGCGGCCTAAATCTATCGGCCCCCGCCCCCTGGGAGAGGTGATTTCGGACCGCGACGTCGATGGTGACACCGTGATGAATCCTCGATGAGTTCGCACGCAACAATGTCGGAGGCCGATATGTCGCACGATGAAAAGAATGATGAGGGCAAAGCGGGCAACGTCGGCCCGATCAGTAAACCGGAGCACTGCGACGAAAGGCTCGGTGGAGCACCGTCGAAAACAGGACTCGAGTCCGCTCAGGTCGGGCGCAAAATCGTGGGTCAAGGCAAACGCAGAGAAACCCTTAAGAGGCGCGCGAAAGACCGGGACTAGCTAAATCCTTTCCGCTGGCTCAAGTAAAGCGTCCGTTGCGGACCGGCTGGATCCGGATGAGTCCTTTCGCGGAGGATTCAAATCAAGCAGGGGTGGATATCCGATATATAGCGGATCCTACGAACATCAGGCCTGTGAGGCCTCTGAAGCTTGGCACGCCGCGATCACAACGGCCGGAAGGGGCTGTCGACACATTAACTGACACGCCGAGAAGGATTCGTGACGACAGCGACGCGGCGAAGGTGCTGCAACACTCGCTCTATCGACGGGTTTGCGCTCGCGAGGAGGTGGTGGCGTTGCCCAGCAATGAGTCATTGGGAACTGGTGCGAACTCGAGGCGTAATGCGGCGGCTGCTCAAAGGAAGGTTGCCTGCAGCGGCTCCCATTCCTTCGAGATAATGCTGGATCCGCACGGCTCTCGCGACGTGATCATGATTGCATCGTTCAGGGCCGGGCTGCGAGATGCTGAGCTTCCTCCCATGGCGCGTTCATCCAGACATCCGTCTCCTCCTTCGTCAGCAGCAGGACGGGCATCGCCTTCCCGTGAATGGGCTTCACAATGTCGTTCGGGTTCGTCGTCAGGAAACCGTATAGACCGTCTGTTGTCAGCCCGTCCTTCACCTTCCGTACGCTTGTCCACTGCAGCACGTGGATCCCGGCGAAGAACATAAGCTCTTTGCTTTCGTTTCGCCCGAACCAGGCATTCGGGACTTTCCCTCCCGGCTCCTGGCTGTCGGGATCGGGTTCAGCGAAAGTTGACACCGGAACGATGCATCTATGCTCGACGCCAAACCATTGCCTCCAATGCTTGAGATTGAGCTTCCGGACATTCGTCACGCCGCGATCAGGCTCCATCCGCAGGAGTTCGTCCATATCGAAAGACTTCCCCTTGGCCGCGAGTTTCGCGGCACGACCTTCGGCAGCTTCCTGCCTGGACGCGCGTCGGAGATGGCAGACCCCAGCGGGCATGGACGAGCTGCTTGCGGCCGTCGGCAGTGTTGCGGACGATCGGCCCCATCTGGTCAGGGTTCATTTGATAACTGGGCATCAACTTGATCATGCTCTCGGCATCGATCGCCCACTTCCGAATCCAGTCTTTGTCATCCATGCGGTACAAGTTGCACATCTCGCCCGAACCTCCTCCGGCACGTCAGTTGCGAGCGCCAGAATCCTTGCCGTCGGTGACGTTTGTCAACCCAGGTCGGGTTCACGCTGGAAGGCAGTCAATGGATCTGTCCGCTTGCCTCTGCCTCATTGAGATTGATCGCGTGATCGGCGAAGGCGTCGAGGTTCTCGAAGAACTGCATGCCTGTGAGGAATTTATAGACCTTCGCGATCACATCCTGAGGATCTTTAAACTGGTACCAAAGGGGCGGCGTAGCGAGGTCATGCATTTCGCCAGTCGATTTCACCATCATGAGGGAGCGGTACATTCCGCATCCGTCACCCGAGCGAACATCAATTGCGATATCGAACCTGCCCGACGGAGCGCGCGAGTGCTTGTTGTGAGCACTTGCCGTCAGAAGCTGGATGTCGGGTCTACCCTGGATCGCTTTTACCATCTCGTCGTGGGCCTCGACTATCTTAAACGGGCGAGCGGCCCCCAGTAAAGCTCGGTCATCGGAGCTACGGGCACACCAATGAGCACAGCTCCACCGCCGTTCGAATGCTTCTGCATCGTCGTTTTCCCACCTGCAATTTTTCAGATTGGCGACTTCTGTCACCTGGATGTTCTTAGTAATGTTCTGATATGCATCAATGTCAACAGTTTTGACCACCGAGTGATTCATTGTCGCCAACCTGCTGTTCTGTCTGGATATTTTGAAGTCGATGCGTAAGCGAATCCCGCTGTTTCCGCTGCTCTTGGCCGGGCTGGTTTTCTCATCCGTATCTGCCGGAGCAGAGCAATTTATCGGCCGCGCGTCGGTCATCGACGGCGACACGATTGAGATCGCCGGGCAGCGGATCCGGCTGAATGGGATCGATGCTCCGGAAAGCTGGCAGGCCTGTCGCGACGCGGCAGGGAGGCCGTACCGTTGCGGCAAGGATGCCGCGTTCGCACTCGACGAGTTCCTTTCGAAATCGCGCCCGATCCGCTGCGTGGGCCACGGCAAGGACAGATATCGGCGCGTTGTTGCCGATTGCTTCAGGGCAGATGGGCAGAGCGTGAATTCCTGGCTGGTCAGGCAGGGCTGGGCGATCGACTGGCTCCGATACTCGAAGGGCGTGTTCCGGGGCGATCAGGCAATAGCCCAGGGGGCACGTACCGGGGTTTGGCGTGGGTCGTTCGAAATTCCATGTGAGGCGAGGGCAGCGCGCTTAAAGCGGCGGGCGGCCTGCTGAGGCGCGGGATTCGCCGATGAATCCCCCAAACCTACAAGAGGCGCTTCGCGCCAGACGCGGTCACTAGGAAAGCCATTGCGTTCGTCATTAGGCTTTGGTCGCCTCTGCTCTGGTCGTTGGCTTCAGCAGGATGATGAGAAGCAAGCCGGCGACTATGAGTGCCGCGCCTTCGAGATGATAGCGTTGCAACTGTTCGCCGAGGATCAGATAGGCGAGCACGGCGATGAAGATGGTCTGAATGTAGAGGAGGACGCCAGCCCGAGCCGCCCCCAGTGCCTCGATGCTACGATTGAAGAGGTAGTACATGACCGCCCCGCCAGGGATCGCGACATAGGCGAGCGCCATAAGCCCGCTGCCGTTGAGCGTCGAGCGTTCGTCTGAGAATAGCTCGGACAGGTAGAAGGGCAGCGCCGTCAGCACCGCCGCACCGAGCAGCAGCACCAGAAGCGCAAGGCGATTCATATCGAATTTCGCGCGGCGGAGCAGGACGGTATAGAGACTGAAACAGAACGCGCCGGCGACGATCCACAGTTCACCCGGGTTGAAGTCGAGCCGCATCAGCGCGGCCGGACTGCCCTTGATGATGATGACCACGATCCCGAGAAAGGCAAGGATCGATCCGATCACCTGCCAGCGTCCCATCGGCTCAGCCAGAACGAAACGGGCAAGAATCATGGTGATGATCGGGATCAGGGCGATGATGATGCCGGCGGTAGTGGCATCGGCATGTTCGAGGCCGACAAAAATCAGTCCCTGGCAGATCGCAAGTCCCATACCGCCGATGGCGAGCAACTCGAGGCCGCGAGCCCGCACGAGCGCGACCATGGCGCCGAAATGCTGGTACACGATCGGCATCAGGATCGCCCAGGCGATCAGCACGCGCCAGAAGCAAAGCGCCCAAGGCGGCATTTCCGAAGAGACCCATTTCGCGGCGATATAGACGCCGGCCGACAGCAGCCAGCAGAAAACCCCCACGGAATAGGCGGCTGCAAGCGAACCGCCCGCCGCCTGTTCCGTCCCGACCGTGTCGCGATGGACCGCCAAGACATGTATCGCCATGGCCAAGTTATGCCACAGTTCCTGTGCGCTGCACAGATGAAGGCGGCGGCACTTCGCCTATTGCGCGAGGACGACCTCCAGCGTCGGCGGGCCGGCTACGATAAAACGCTGCATTTCGCCATGACTAGCCGCTGGCTGCTTGGGGCCGATCGCCGACGAGCCTCGGCCGCTTTTGCGCCAATAGCGGTCATCTCGATCCACCAGTGTTTGACGATGCGCGTCGAGCGGTTAGCTTCGCAAGGCATTGCGCATGTCTAAAGCGCCAGCCGCAACTGCGGCTTCGCTTCAGATCTCCGCCGTTCCAGCGAAGACACGCCAAGCAGGCGTATGCCTTTTCGCGGCGGGAAGATTGGCGCGAGAAGCATATCGACCACTTCTTCAAGTTCGGCGATCGCCGGCGGAGGTGCGGGAACCGTCTTGCTGCGGGTGATCTGGCTGAAGTCGGCATATTTGACCTTGAGGGTCACCGTCTTGGCGCCAATCTCATTGGCCTCGCAGTAGCTCCAGACTTTCTCAGTGAGCGGCTGAAGCCCTTCGCGCGCGCGTTCGTAGGAATGGATGTCCTGCGAAAACGTGTCTTCCGCTCCGATGGATTTCCGGACCCGGTCCGGCTTGACCTGGCGATTGTCGATCCCGCGAGCGATCCCATAGAAATATGGTCCTGACTTCCCGAAATGTTCGATGAGGGAGTCCAGCGTTCTTCCAGACGGGTCAGTTCGAACCAGGCGGCGGGAAAAGAAACGTGTTCCGGGAGGGTCGCAACGATGGCGACCACTGGCCCCCATACTTCCTCGCCGCGGTGGGCTTTCTGGCTCGCACTTGGATGGCAAAAAATGTTTAACCGTGCGCTTCGCAGGTCAATGCCGCCCGTGACCCGAAGCGCACGGCCAGAGGATGACACAAGGTTCAAAGCGATTTCAAGATCGGGCTGCCCGATCGCCTTTGGTCGGCCGAATGGCTCATTCGCCCGGCGAGGTCGAGCCTGCGTCCACTTCGGACGAAGCGGGGACAGGAGGGCACGCGTGAGCGGCAGCCGGATGACCTCCCTCTCAGGCTGCCATAACCAGAATTCCAGTGTAGGTAAGGTGATGCAGCAGTTGATCCGCTCCGTGTGCGGCCCAGTAGGCGCGGGTCGTCATGGCAGCCGGGTGGAGGTGCGAATGTACCGCCTTCACGTGGTCGATCAGGTAGTGGATCAGAAATTCTGCCACCGCCAGGAGCGTGACCGTCTTGGCATCCAACCCGAACAGCAAGAGCCCCGGAATGGTGCCGGCCGCGTGGATCGCTGCATGGGCATAGCCGCCCGGATGGTGGAGATCGCCCTTGCCACGAAGGACCCAGCCCGGCTGCAGTAGATAGTCAGCCGCGAAGTGCTTCGCCTGTAGCCAAGCCAGCAGGCTTATGAGTGAAAATGCACTCTCCATGCTGCCTCCTCCCTCAAGCCGGGGCCGATTTCCTCTCCAAGGTGAAAATTGGCACCGGTTGCGACTTTCCGCGCACCATCGCTTCGCCCAGCGAGCGCGTATCGACCCGACCGCAGGTTCGCTCCAACGTCTCGCCACTCAGCACGATCTCTACGCCATTGTCTTTCGCGACGCCGACGAGACGGCTCGCGAGATTCACGGCATCGCCGATCGCGGTATAGCTCAAGCGTTCGGCCGAGCCGATATTGCCGACGAGCGCCGTGCCGCTGTTAATGCCGATCCTGACCCTCACCGTGTCGTGGTGGGGTGCCAGCGGCGGCATGGCATGCATCGCATCACGGATGGCAGCGGCGGCACGGCAGGCGCGTAGTGCGTGATCGGGCTCGTCGTTCGGCGCGTTCCAGATAGCCATCACGGCGTCACCAATGAACTTGTCGACGGTGCCGCCCTCGGCGTGGATCGCGGCGATGGAAAGCGTGAGGAAGCGGGTGAGGTGCGGCTCGACACCGGCTCCGAGCTCCTCTGTCATCTCCGTGAAGCCGGGAAGGTCGGCGAAGAGGACGGTGATGTCGGTGAGCTTGCCGCCGGGCTTGGGCTCTATGCCGCCATCGACCAATGGCCGAACCACATCGAGCGGCATGAAGCGGGCGAAGGCCGATAGCCCTGACGACATCCGTTTCAGCGCCACCGAAAAGTCGTTGAGTTCAGCCAGCATCGTAGGCGTGTGGCTGACGGCACCGAGTTCAAAACATTCGACCGCATGCAATTGCTGGGCGAGCCGGGCAAGCGGCCGGGCGAAGAGCAGGCGGGCGAAAACAATGGCCGTGACGGCGGCGAGCAGCGCGATTCCCGCAATGATGAAGAGCACGCGCTTGGTGTTCTCGTCGATATCGCCTGCGAAGGTAGAGCGGGGGATTGCCGTCAGCAACCGCCAATCCTCGAAAGGCAACGCGTTAGACGAAATGAAGACCGGACCAATCGCGTCGCTCTGCTGAAGCGTGCGGAAGGCACCACGAGGATTGGCCTTGCGTGCCGACGCGACGGCGGCCGAAAGCGTATCGGTCTTCGGGAAATCGGCCAGATGGGCGGCCATGACCCCGTCTGATGGTCCAGATGTCGCGAGAACGACGTCGTCCCTGCCGAGCACATAGACCTTGCTTTCGGAGGGAATGTTGAGATCCTGTAGCGTCAGTGACAGTTGCCGCAGGCTGACGGCCACCATGACCACGCCCTCGAGTCGTCCGAAGGCTTCGACACGTTTTGAAAGGACGATCGAAGGCTCGAAGCCGCTGGGCAGAATATCGACGACCGTCCAAGCCGGATCCGTGCTGTCCTTGCCCTTGCGATACCAGGGCGAGCCCTCGGTCACATAGGCGCTCTCGGTCTTAACACGCTCTTCGAAAAAGATATCGCCGGGGATCGGCTTGTAGCGGTCACGGCGCAGCGCCCGAGGCGCGCCGGGCGCGGCCTTGCCGATTTCGATCATCTCGATCCGGCCATCGGATGCGGCATGCGAGCCGAAGAAGCGCCCATCGCGAAAACCGAAGCCGATCCATGCGATCGCCGGCTGTTCTCGCAGCAGCGAGAGAAACAGGAATTCGCGCTTGACCTCATCGTCGGGCTTGATGGCGCCCTGGAAGAAAACCGAGCGGACGATTTCCGCCGTGCTCGACACGAGGGCGAGTTGCGAGGCGAGCTCGTTGCGGACGGCTCCGGTGCTCTGCGCATCGAGGGCCGCCACGACATTGTCGACATTGGCACTCGCGGTGCGTTGCCAAATAAGATGGACCAGCCCCGCCGTCGAGATGACGGCGAGCAGCAGCAGTGCGGTGACCACACGGCCCATCTTCACGCGTGGAAGGAAATCAGCGCTCATGGCGGTCGGTGATGAGGCGGGCACTCCGCTCGTAGCAGAGATAGGCCAGGCCCCAATCCATGAAGACGACGAGGCGATTGCGGAAACCGACCAGGAACCACAGATGGGCAAGGTTCCAGACCAGCCAGGCCGAAAAGCCGGAGATCCTGATCCGTCCGAAATCGGCGACTGCCGCCTTGCGGCCTATCGTGGCAAGATTGCCGAAATGGCGATAGCGGAACGGTTCGACGGGATTGCCTGCCATGCGCGCCCGGATGGCACGCGCGGCATGCTCTCCCATCTGCTTGGCCGCCGGCGCGATGCCCGGAACCGGCGAGCCGTCCTCCCTATTTGCAGCGGCGGTGTCGCCGATAACGAAGACATTGTCATGGCCGGGAATGTTCAATCGCTCATCCACCACGGCGCGGCCGGCGCGATCGGCCTCGGCACCGAGCCATTTGGCCGCTTTCGATGCCATGACGCCTGCAGCCCAAAGCACGCAAGCCGAATGAATCCGCCGGCCATCTGCGAGCATGACGCCTTCGGCATCGCAATGGATGACAGTGGCTGTCTGCAGGACCTCGACGCCAAGCCCTTCGAGCTGTCGCTGGGCCTTTGCCGAAAGACAGGCCGGCATGGTCGGCAGGATGCGATTGCCGGCTTCGACCAACACCACTCGCGCCGAAGCTGCATCGATGTGACGGAAGTCGCGGACTATGACCTTGCGAGCGAGTTCGGCGATGGCACCGGCCATCTCGACGCCGGTGGGCCCGCCGCCGACCACCGCGAAGGTCAACAGCGCCTCACGACGCTTCTCATCCTGCGTGACCTCGGCGCGTTCGAAGGCGGAGAGGATGCGGGCGCGGATCTCGGTGGCGTCGCCGATCGTCTTGAGGCCCGGTGCGCTTTCGGCCCATTCCTCGTAGCCGAAATAGGCGTGGCGGGCACCGGTGGCGACAACAAGATAGTCATAGGGAATGGCGCACTCGGCGGTATGGACGAGTTGCATATCCTTGTCGATGCGCTCCACCCGCTGCATCAGCACCGTTACGTTCTTCTGGCGCGACAGGATTCGGCGGATCGGCATGGCGATCTGCGCCGGAGAAAGCCCAGCGGTCGCGACCTGATACAGCAGCGGCTGGAAGAGGTGATAGTTACGACGGTCGATGACGGTGACGTCCACCGGCGCACCTTTTAGCGCCATAACGGCGGCAAGCCCGCCGAAGCCAGCACCGAGAATGACCACGCGTGGGCGGCCATTGCCGGGCATGGGGCGGATCATGTTCGGCGCACCGCCCGTCATCGCGCCCTCCGCTTCGATGCGCATGGCTCAGCGCTCCCGCGAGAAGAAGCGGACGGCGAGATGGTCGATCGAGATCACGCCAGCACCACGCGCGAAAATGAGCAGTAGCGGAACCGCCCAAGTGAGATGTTCACCCCAATGGCCGGGATAAACGAAGATCTGGATCGTCGCGACGACACCGAGCAGCATCAGCGCCGCGAGACGGGAGAAGAGCCCAAAGAAGAGCAAAATCGCGCCCGAAAATTCGGCAGCCGTCGCGAGTACGGCAGCAATACCGGGATCGAGCACCGGCACTCGATACTCGAAGGCGAAGAGCTGAACCGTAACCGGCCAGGAGGCGAGCTTGCTCTGTGACGATTGCCAGAACACAATCGCAACGGCAAGTCGCGCCACGAATTGCACCGCCGAGAGCGGAACAGATGAGGCAAACTGGAGCGCCTGCGAATAGAGGCCGGCGAGACCGCTTCGCGCGGGCATGGATGTCGGGGTCAGCATGGTCATCGATCCAATCCTTCAGTTGAGGTTTGTCGGCAGGTGCCGTATGCGGGTGATTAGTCCCTCGGCGAACAGACCGCCGAGCGAGGCAACGAGGTCGAAGTCCGGCATGCGGTTTGCAGCCTTCATCACCGCTGGCTCCAATCGGCGCCCGTTCTTGAGCGCGCGCAGGAAGGTGTAGTAGGCGCCGTTCACACGCAGGAAACGGACGCTGTCGCGGTTCCGCCAGAGCGCAATGCGTTGAGGCTGACGTTTGATGTCGCGGAGCAGTTCCAGGTCGCCACTCGCCTGGTGCGCGGACCAAATGTCGAGCGCCGGCCAGCGGCAGAAGACCAACCGCAGTGACGGTTGAAGGACAAGGTCTGGCGTCGTGTCCTCTCCGCCGCGCTGGAGTTCTGCCATGGTCGCGGGTGTCAGGACGGCTGCGTCGAGCGCTTCGGCGATCAGCCATTCGAGCCGCGCGGTGTCGGCGATGAAAGGCAAGGACTTGAGGTCATCGAGCCGGCCGAGGAAATCGGCGAAGTCGCTTCCGTAGCGTACCAGCCGCGCCTCGGAGGGAGGACCGAAACGTATGAAGCTCGCCGCGACATGGCGGAAATAGCGTTCCCCGATCAGGCTGAGGGTCACCGGAAACACCGACACGAGCGTGGCCGTCAGCGACGCGAAGGTATTGTTGCGATAGATGTTGAAGCGGCGCATCGGGTCGAAGCTGTTGCCAATCTCGAGAGAAGAACCAAGATCCACCCCGGGACGGTCGAGTATCTTCGCGGCGACAGCATTTTGAAGCTCGAGGTCAGACAACATGGCGCGCCCTCCTCGTGACCGAGTTGGTGGCGAAGACCGAGGGCGTGATCGTAGTCAATGCCGCGATGGCCGGCATGGCACCGCGCGCAAGGTTGCTGGTCGAGGGCAGTGCGAGCCGCTCGAACCGCCGGTCTGGCTGCTGGGCAATTGGTGGCTTGCCGCGCTTCTGGAAGCTGATCGTTGCCGCCATCATGTCGGCCCACATGGCTTCGCCGAGCAGCACGTCGAGTGCGGGAACCTCGGTGTCCCACTCGATCAGCGTCGGGCGCGGGCCGATCTTGCGCAACACCTCGGCATAGAGCGACCAGACGGTCGGCGGGACGCGGGAGCCGTGATCGTCGATCAGCACGATATCGCCCTCGACTTCGTTGACCGCATGTCCGGCGAGATGAATTTCGCCGATGGCGTCTGCGGGGAGATCGTCGATGAAGGCCTTGGCGTCGAAATCGAGATTGCAGGCCGAGACGTAGACATTGTTGACATCGAGCAGCAAGCCGCAGCCGGTGCGCCTGACGAGCTCGGCTAAGAACTGCGCCTCCGTCATCGTGGAATTGGCAAAAGCGATATAGGCGGAGAGGTTCTCGATGAAAACACGGCGCTGCAGCGTGTTCTGCAGCTCATCGACATTGGCGGCGACGATATCGAGCGCATCCTCGTCGTAGCGCAGCGGCAACAGATCGTTGAGATAGGCGCCGTCGGCGACGCTCCAGGCCAGATGCTCGGAAACCAATCCTGGCTGGAAGCGGATGCACACTCGCCGCAACCGCTCCAGATGATCTCGATCAAGGCCCGAAGCGCTGCCCAGCGAAAGACCGACGCCGTGCACCGACAGCGGATAGGTCTCGCGCAACTTCTCGAGCGCGTCGACGGCGGCTGAGTTGCCCATGTAGTTTTCAGCATGGACTTCCAGCCACCCCGCCGAGGGCCGGCGGGAGAGCATTTCGGAAATGTGCCGGGAGCGCAGACCAATGCCCGCGGCATCCGGTACTGGAAGACTAGGAAATATCTTGGACATTGGTCACTCCTTCATACTGGCTGGATGAAGCTCAGAAGGCCTCAGGTCTTGGGTTCGATCGCGCCGCCAGAAATCTTGGCGCAGGTCCCGGCCGGCAGGTAGATCCAGGCATCGCCCTGGTTGTCCGCCGTCGAGGTGCCGGCGCAGGAATGGGTAGCTGTCTGGCAATCGTTGAGGCTGGCCTTGACGACGCCGTAGCACTTCTCAAATGAGAACTCGGGCTGTGCGGCAGGACCAGCGAAGGCACTGGAGCCAGCCATGGAGGTCATGGCGGCAAGGGCGGATCCGATGAGGATGCGAGTCGAGTTCATGGAAATGTCTCCTGGTTGAGGTTCGATCAAACCGCCTACCGGCTTGACTGCAGTTACTTTCCCGTAATCCCGGCGCGGTTTGAAATGCTGTTGCGGCATGGTTTCCATAGAATGGCGCTATGTGCGTGCCGCTGGCAGAGACGTAAAGAAAAAGCCCCCTCTGGAAGGAGGGGGCGAGACGACGTGCCGGGAGGAGTTTAGCGGGACGGACCGGCGACGCGGGGGAACTACTCGGAAATTCAGAGGTAGCGCTCGCGGATGTCGACCGTGGAGCGCTTGCCGATGTCTTTGTAATTGGCAAGCAGCCACATGTCGGCGCACTCACGGCCGCGGTCGCGGAGATCGACCAGTGCACCCCAGTCGGCATTGAGTTTGCTCGACACGGAGAGGTTCTTCATCGTCTCGTCGTCAGCGATGCCGTGCACGAAGATCCGCTTCAGATTGCCGGACCTTTCCGGTGAGGCGTCGATGAGGTCGGTGACGAAAGCGACCGCTCGCATTTCCCTCAGCAACGACGAATTGAAGCTGATTTCGTTGATGCGATTGAGGATTTCGGCAGCCGTGCGCGGCACCTCGGCTCGCTCGATCGGATTGATGTGGATGATCAAAACATCGGGCGTGTCGCAGCCGTAGATCAGGGGGAAGATCGCCGGATTGCCCATGTAACCGCCGTCCCAGTAGGACTCCCCGTCGATCTCGACCGCCTGGAACAGGAAGGGCAGGCAGGCCGATGCCATGACCGCTTCGATCGAGAGCTCGTCATTGCCGAATACCTTGACCTTTCCGGTCCGCACATTGGTGGCGCAGACATTCAGCTTGACCGGACAGCGCGCCATCCGGATCGCATCCATGTCGATCGACTGTTCCAGCACCTGCCGCAGCGGGTTGTAGTTGAACGGATTGAACTGGTAGGGCGACATCAGCCGCGTCACCATGTCGAACATCATGAAGGCGGGCGAAAATTCGAGCGCGCGCGATCCGGTGATCCTGTCGAAGATCGACGGTTGCAGCGGGCCGGATGCTGCCGCATGGCTGACACGCCGCCAGAAGCCGGCAAGCGCCGTCTGCGCACCGCTTCGCCCGCCCTCTGCAAGGCCGTAAGCCAGAACCGCGGCATTCATCGCGCCAGCGCTCGTTGCAACGATGCCTTCGAAGGACAGGTTGGGCTCATCGAGCAGGCGGTCGAGAACGCCCCAGGTGAAGGCCCCGTGCGCGCCGCCGCCCTGGAGCGCCAGGTTGATCATCCGCGGCCCGCGTTCGTAGGAGGCGACGGCGGCACAGTCGGCAGTCATTTTCGTGACGTCTGCGTGGTTGTTCATGGAAGTCTCTCTCCGATTTGCCCTGATTGGCATTGTCAATGTGCCGTCCAGCCGCCGTCGACCGGAATGGCCGTGCCTGTGATGGAACTCGCGAGATCGCAGCAGAGAAAGACGCTGAGCGAGCCCATCTCTTCGACCGTGGCGAAGCGTTTGGTTGGCTGATTCTTCAGAAACACGTCCCGGATCACGGCGTCTCTGGCGATGTTGTGCGATTTCGCCTGGGCATCGATCTGTTGCTCGACGAGTGGTGTCCAGACATAGCCGGGGCAGATCGCATTCGATGTCACGCCGAACTCGGCACCTTCCAGCGCAATCGACTTCGTGAAGCCCACCAAGCCGTGCTTGGCAGCCACATAGGCCGATTTGAATGGCGAGGCGACAAGGCCGTGAGCCGAGGCGACATTGATGATGCGGCCATAACCGCGCTCGCACATGCCATCGAAAGCGGCCTGGACAAGATGAAAGGCGGCCGACAAGTTGATCGCCATAATTGCATCCCACTTCTCAGGCGGAAATTCGCCAATGGGAGAAACGTGCTGGATGCCGGCATTGTTGACGATGATATCAACCTGGCCAAATCGGGCCTTTGCGCGCTCCACCATCATCTGAATAGCTTCGCGCTTCGACATGTCGGCGCTGTCGTAGGCGACATCGACATCGTTGGTCTCGGCCATCTCGGCGCGCAGGGTCTCGATCTCGGCCGGATTGCCAAAACCATTGAGCATGACCGAGGCGCCCGCCCTTGCCAGTGCATGGGCAATGCCGAGACCGATGCCGCTGGTCGAGCCCGTCACGATCGCCGTGCGGCCCTCCAGCATCTTGCGGCCAGCTAGGGATTCGGTTTCGGTAGCAAGCAGATTGAGCATCGCATTCTCCATTTTTAGACGCCACGACGTGTAGCTTTACGTTCAAAATGGCGCGGTTGCAGTCATAAGAGAAATGCCGCTCGCTAATGGAATTGATAATTCAGTGGCATTGGCGGAATATAGCGCGCGGGGCCAAAGTAGATGCATTGGCGTACTTTGGAATTATTGGCGGAGCGGATATGGATATCCATCACATCCGGTATTTTCTGGCCGTTTGCGAAACGCGCAATTTCACGCGCGCGGCGCAGAACTGCAATGTCACCCAACCCGCGCTGAGCCGAGCGATTCAGCAGCTCGAGGACGAAGTGGGCGGGCTGCTTTTCCGTCGCGAACGGAACCTTACCCACATCACCGATCTCGGCAATCTCTTGCGTCCGCGTTTCCAGCAAGTGCAGGACGAACTCTTGGGCGTCAAAGCCGAGGCATCGAAATTTCTCTGCCTCAACGACGCGCACCTCAAGGTCGGCATCATGTGCACAATCGGACCGCGGCGCTTTACCGGCCTGCTCACCGACTTCAACATGCGCCACAAGGGCATCCAGCTCCAGCTCGTCGAAGGCATTCCGGCCAAGTTGTCGGCATTGCTGGAGCAGGGCGAACTCGATATCGCGATCATGTCAAGCGCCGACAATTTTCCGGAACGCTTCGATGTGACGCCGCTGTTTCGGGAACGGTTCATGCTGGCCTTCCCGGCGGGGCACCGGCTCAGCCAATACGATGCCATTCCGATCGCCGCGATTGATGGCGAGATCTATCTTCGCCGTGTCAATTGTGAGTACTGGGACTACCTGACAGATCTCTGTGACGCCCAGGGTGTGAACACCATCGTCTCCTATTCGAGCGAACGTGAGGACTGGATTCAGAATCTTGTCGCTGGTGGCCTGGGTATCTGTTTCATTCCAGAATACAGCGCCGTCGTGCCTGGCTTGCAAGTCCGGCCCGTCGCCGAACCGGAGGTAACTCGCGAAGTCTGCCTTGTCACCGTAACTGGCCGCCGCTTCTCCCCCGCCGTCTCCACTTTCGTCGGCGCTGTCAAATCTTACGGCTGGGCCACGCTACCAAGCCGCTCACATTGAAAGCCTAAGGAAATTGCGCTCCGTATTCTGGCGATGCGGAAGCGTCCGCATGTCCTGCGTTTCACGATAGCTTCAGGCTATGGAATTGAGAATGAGGCGGCATTTCTCATTCACCATCACCTTCTCCATGCTCTCTGTCATGCCCGGCGCGAACCCTTCAGTCGGGCCCTACAAGGAGAACTCTGATGAAATTCGAACTCAATCCCAAGCGCCTGACGCTCGCCACCGTCCTCACACTCGCATCCTTCACCGCCATCCCGATCGGCTATGCCTATGCCGGCGAATGCGCGACTGACCAGATCGCCGAAAATGGCATGCAGCCCGGCGAAATGATGCCGAAGGACGTGACCGACGAGGTCATCTCGTCGATCGATCTCGCCTCCAAGGGCGATGCCTGGAAGAATAGTGCCCTGCGCATGCGCAAGCTCGTCGTGCAGCCCGGCGGCGTCGTGCCGTGGCATTCGCATGACGCCCGCCCAGCGAATATCCTGATCGTTTCGGGTTCGATCACCGAATACCGCAGCACCTGCAAAGTGCCGATCGAGCACAAGGCCGGCGACGTGACTGCCGAATTTGGCATGCTTTCGCATTGGTGGAAGAACAATGGCAGCGAGCCGGCCGTCCTCTACTCCGCCGACATCGTGACCTCGGAAGAGCAAAAGCACGAATCCATGTGAGCTGCTCGCCGGGTTCACTGACAGGCGTCTTCGGTCCCGCCAGATCGGAGATGCCGCACCACTTCATTCAACCATTGGAGCGATCGCCATGACCGGCATCGAGCATGTCCTCAATCCGCCGCGCATGAATTTCGGAGCAGCCGCCGATGGCCGGCGCTTTGCCGTCATCGCGCTGATCGCCTTTCTGACACTGGTCGATCTCTTCGCGGCCCAAGCGATCCTGCCCGCACTTGTCGAGAAATTCCAGGTCAGCCGCGCTGCCATGGGCTTTGCCGTCAATGCCAGTACTTTCGGCATGGCCGTCGCCGGGCTTGGCATTGCCTTCTTCGGCCGCAGCATCGATCGCCGCAACGGAATCTGGATCAGCCTCGCCCTGCTTTCCATCCCGACGACGGCTCTCGCCTTCACCGACGACCTGACGATTTTCGCAGTATTCCGCGTCGTCCAGGGCCTCTGCATGTCGGCCGCCTTCACGCTGACCATGGCTTATCTCTCAGAGCACTTCTCACCGGCCCATGCGACGGGCGCGTTGGCGGCCTACGTGACCGGCAATGTCGCAAGCAATCTTTTCGGTCGCATCCTGTCCGCTGCGGTGGCTGGCCTTGGTGGGCTTGAAATCAACTTTCTCACTTTCGCAGCACTCAACATCGGCGGCGCACTGCTGGTCTGGTTAACGCTGAAGAAGAAGTCGGCAACGATGCAAACAAGCGAGGACGGCTCGTTCAACATGCCCCGCTGGACCTATCATTTCACTGACAGCGAACTGCGCCGCACTTTCGCGATCGGCTTCCTCATCCTCTTCGTCTTCATCGGTACTTTCACCTATGGGAATTTCCAGCTCCTGGCTCTCGGCCTTTCGCCGATGACGCTTGGTCTCGTCTACCTCGTCTTCCTGCCTTCGATACTGACCACACCAATGGCAGGCAAGCTCGCGACCCGCATCGGCGCAAAATTCGCGATCATCTCGACACTCGGACTCGCGATTGTCGGCCTAGCGGCACTTCTGAGCGTCAGCCTGCCCTTGGTCTTGGCAGGACTCGCGCTCGTCGCGGTCGGCACGTTTCTCGCCCAGGCAATCGCCACCGGGCTGATCGGACGGCGCGCGGTCACCGACAAGGCAGGTGCCAGTGGCATCTACCTCGCATGCTATTACACCGGCGGTCTCGCGGGCAGCTTCGTGCTCGGTCAGATCTACGATCAAGTCGGCTGGCCGGCTTGTATCGGCGTGCTCATTGCGGCGCTGCTTGGCGCCGTCGTGATCGCTCTCCCCATCGGCTCAACGCCCGGTCCGTCTCGGCTATAATCCAAGGTCATCGAAACGCACATCGAACGGCATTATCCATCCCGGACATCACCAGCGACACTCCAGACGTATCGTCCAACCCAACAAAGGAATGAAGAAATGCCCAGGTTTATCGGTCCACTATTCGCTTTCACCGTACTGACGTCCGCCGCTCTCGGTGTAACCTCCGCCAGCGTCGCACAGGCCGGCAAGCGTGACGGCGTCGTCACGCTCGAGAGCCGCTACTCGGTCAGCGAGACCGTAAAGAGGATCAAGGCCGACGTCGTCGAGAAGGGCATCACGCTGTTCGACGACATCGATCAGGCAGAGCTCGGAAACGCCGCGGGCAACAAGGTCCGACCGTCCCGCCTGATCCTGTTCGGGAATCCCGCGTTGGGAACGACTTTCATCACAGCGAGCCCGACCTCCGGTCTGGATTGGCCGGTCCGTGTTCTCGTCTATCAAATGAAGGACGGTTCGGTGAACGTCGCCTATAACGATTTCGGCTGGATTGCCCGTCGCCACGGCATCGGCAACCGCAAGAAGGAACTCAAGATGGCGACCGAGGTGATTGAGTCGGTAACCTCATCGGTTCGCAAATGAGTGCTTCCAGCTTGGGTGAGCACTCGCCCAAGCTCCAGTTTAAAGTTGAAGAGAGTAGCGACCTAAGTTCCTTGCGATGGTCAGCTTCTCGCCGAGCGCTCAGGTGTACGCGCGGTGGATTTTTACTATGTTCAGAGGTAAAGTCGCGGCATTAAATGCGCGCATATCCACCCAACGATTGTACGCCGCAGGAGCGGTCACCGCTGTGGATCGAAAGCTTGCAGCCATCCTTTCCGCCGATGTTGCTGGCTTCAGCCGCCTTACGGCGTTGGACGAGGAAAGCACGGTTCGTGCACTTAACTTGTGTCACAGTCGGATCGCCGAATTAGTGCGCGAGCATGGCGGTCGTATATTCGGCAGCGCAGGTGACGGCCTTGTCGCGGAGTTCCCAAGTGCTGTGCAGGCCGTCCGGTGCTCGGTTGAAATGCAGCGCAGCCTTCCCAGCCACTCAAACGACCTTCCACAGGATCGCCGCCTGGAATTTCGCATCGGCATCAATCTGGGCGACGTGATCGTGTCTGGCGATGATCTGCTTGGCGACGGCGTGAACATCGCGGCGCGCCTGCAGGAGATGGCCGCTCCATCAGGCATATGCATTTCCGGGTCGGTGCGCGAGCATCTCGACGGCAAAGTGCTGTTCACGCTCACCAGCCTTGGAGAGCGCGTCCTGAAAAACATCCCCAAGCCAGTTTCTGTCTTTCGCGTGGATTGGCCGGAAGAGAACGGTGAAGGAAATGAGACAGGGTCGGTGCGATCGTTTTCGGCCCGCTTTGGCAAGGACCAGCCATCGATCGTGGTCATGCCCTTCGACAACCTCAGCGGCCATAGCGATGAGTATTTCGTGGACGGCGTCGTGGAGGAAATCACCGCGGCTCTCTCCCGAGTTCGAAATTTCTTCGTGATCGCGCGCCAGTCTGCGTTCACGTACAAGGGTCGCTTCGTCGACGTGCGTAGTGTCGGCAGGGAACTTGGCGTGACCTATGTGGTCGAAGGTACCGTCCGACGGGGAGGGGACCGGCTGCGTATTTCGGTGCAACTTGTTGAAGCTGAGATGCGGACCCAGCTTTGGTCCGAGCGCTATGAGGGCGCGACGCAGGACATCTTCGAATTCCAGGACAGGATCGCGGCGCAGGTCGCGGGCGCAGTCCATCCAGCCATTCGCAGCGCGGAAATCGAGCTCGCGATGCGCAAGCCGCCCAGCAGTCTGCGCGCCTACGACCTCGTCATGCGCGCTTACCCGTACCTCTGGGGTCACAACAAGGATGCTATCAAGCGGGCAATCCCGCTCCTTCAGGACGCCATCGGAATCGATCCTGCGTACGGCCGCGCCCATGCTTTCTTAGCCTGGTGCCACGCCCAGAACCTCGGCTACATCTGGACTGAAGAACCAGAGAAGGAACTCGAATGCGCATTAAGCGCCATCGAGGCTGCAGCAGCCTCGATTGACGATGATCCGACTGCCTTGACCGCTACCGGCGGGGCGTTGAGCCACTGCGGCGATCAGGAGGGTGCGTCGGCCTATCTCGAAAGAGCACTGGCGCTCGATCCAAACAATGCCTGGGCATGGGCGAGGTATGGATGGGTCGCAAGCTACAAAGGCCAGCCTGATCGCGCGAGGGAGCGTTTCGAGCGGGCGATGACGCTTAGTCCGGCGGATCCACTCGCCTTCAATATGAGAATGGGCTTGGCTCTCTCCTTGGCGTTGGCAGGCAACCTTTCCGAGGCAGTCACCATCGCCCGGGAGGTAGTCAACAAACACCCGGAGGTGACGTGGCCATACCGGATGATGACTGCCTGGTCGGCAATGAGTGGTGACGAGGACACAGCTCGATGGGCGGCGAAAAAGCTGCTGGCAGCCGAGCCGGGCTTTACGATCCAGCGCTATCTGACACGGCCTGTGTTTCGAGCCATACCGCAATGGGCAGATCAAATGGCCGAGGGCTTGCGGCAAGCAGGATTGCCTGAACACTGACTGCAGTTAAGGCATGTTTCGGACGCGGAGATCATAAGGTGGTGGCGGGAAACGTCGGCGAGATTTTCCTGACGAACTAGGTCTGCAGGCATGGGAAGCGGGTGCCGCATTGATCGAGAAGGGGATGTCGTCCATCTTGTCGCGCAGCGGCTATTCGATTTGTCCGGCGATTTCTCTGGGCTGGCCGACCGCAATATCGACTTCAAGCTGCCGTCTGGACGTGGGGATGAGTTTGCCCATGGATCGCCCGGAAGTCCGGATTCACGAGAAAGGTCAAAGCCAGTTCCGCAGTCGAAGGACATCTTCGTCAGGGATCTGCATATCGACACGCTGAAGGTGAAGAGCAGGAATTTTCACTGAAGTGCCAGCGTCTTGGCTATGCGCCTCGGCGGGCGGTTTCTGTTACTGGTAAGCGATACTGCCGAAGTCGCGGTACACATTTCTCTAATCTCGGAATGCCTGATACCGAGCCGACTCGGCGGCGCTTAGAGTGTAGTTGGAGTCACTGTCAGCGCTTTTAACAAGAGTGCCGTCGCGGCAAAGTTCGTCTACGATCGCTCCCAAAACTGGCGACAGGCATGCTGGTGCCGACAGAAATGCTGACAAGCGATGATCCGGGATCCTTTTTCACGAAGCGCCGCACCAACATCTGAGGTACAGTCAATCTCGGTTTGAGCTCATAGTATCCGCTGTCATGCCTCTCTTGATCCCGGCGGTGTCGTTCAACGATTTCTCCGGCAGCCCAATCGCCCAATGCATACAGCCTTTCGAGAAGCTGCTGTGCCCGTTCCACATCTTGAAGGGAAAGGCCGCTTTGACTGATGTAATATGCGGCCACTCCATCGGTCGTCACCTTCTCATCAGATGCTCCGTCGTGGATCAAAGCTGTTGGGGGATAGTTCGTGGACACCACGTTGCGGTAACCGGACAGTCTCACGATGTCTTCAAAACACCAAGATTCAATGATGGCACCGATCATTGCTCAAAGACTCTCTTCCAAGGTTGCCGCTTCTCGAGCACGGTTCGATCACACTATACGGCGATGTGGGTGCACCCAAGGTCTCTTTGTTGAGGGAGGTAGCTCCAGCGATCGAATGTCGATGTGAACCCGCCAATCCTTCTACCGAAGCAGGCCGTCGCTTCCGAATTCGTCCCATCCGAACAACCCGATCAAAGCGTCGTCAGCGTTCTGTTCAACCTGCTTGGCTTTCTTTTGTTTCTTCAGCGAACGTGTCAGCTTCGCCTGATATGCGGCGCGCCTTCGGTTTTCTGCTTTCGCTGCCGCGTCTTCCTCTCGCCATTCGTCTACAGCGCCGCGATCGAGGAGGTCTTCGACGACCCGCGGATCGAATACGTGGAAGGTGATCCGTCGCGCTCGTCCCTGCAGCCTGACGGTTCGTGTTCCGGCGCTCGGAAGGCGCCCGTCCTCCAGCCAGCGCTTCCGCTCAGAAGCCGTGATCGCCAGGATGTCCTCGATCTCACGCGGAATGACTGGAAGTTTCGCCATGTCGGCAAGCGCTATCGAAACGGTGGATGTGGTCGCGCGGAAAACTGTCTTGGCAGTTTCCGGCATGACAAGGATGAGGCCTCCCGACTGCATGTCCAGCGACTTCCGGACCGAGGTCGGAAGCCGGGAGCGAATTTCCTGAAGGATACCCTTGATCCGGACAGCGGATCCGAGAGTCACCGCAACCGGGAGCGGCCACTCCCTGATCAGTTCGGGATCGTCGCTTTCCTTATTTTTTATCTTCGCTTTAGGCATGATGAAGCAGATGGGATCTGAAGCGCCGAGCGTCAACGGAATCCCGGCTAATTTCCCACGTTCGGCGAGCGAGGAGGAGACCGAACCTCCTCGTCTTCACCGCCATCGCATCAGCCACTACGTGAGGCGAAGCCTTTGCTCATGCCCATCTCAGATCCTCCCTGTCGAAGCAGGTCGCTATAGAGTCGTCCGCAACAACGACGAGATGACGTTCGAAATTCTTGAAGGCCGGAACTGGTATTTGCGCCACCCCAAGAAGCTGGCAGGTGCAATCGGCTCTTCCGACCTCGGATACATTGAACTGGGATGACCAGAGGGCGTTTTCGGACGGGCTCGCGACAGCAGGCTGCGATAGCTGGGTCATGGGGGAATCCTGAGCCACATCGTCAAGGCGAGTATCAATGCCGGGTATTGAGCAGTGGCTGATCGTCATCGAAATTCCCGTTACTGACTGCGTCATACGCGCCTCGCGTGCCGAAAGCGGTCAACTCGATCATAATTGCCTTTGCACGCTCGACCGCGGTCTCCTCGTCGCTATGGGCGGCATCGGCGACATGGACGGTGACGACGTCGCCATCATCTCCGACGAAATCGATCCGCCACCCGTTGTCCTCGTGAGCGACCTTCGTGTTGGTCAGATGCATGAGATCACCCCACCTTCTTCCCTCTGAGATCGGCTTCGACGCTCTTCCGGAGAGCATCCATGATGTTGACGACATTGGACTTCGGCGCAGCTTCGGCAGCCTTGCCCTTGGCAGCCTTCTTCGGCTTCAGCGCCTTCCTTTTCTCCTCGATGAGCTTCAGCAGGCTGGTCTGGATCGGATCGCTGGCCATCTCCGGCGACCAGTGCGCCGACTTCTGCTTGATGAGCTTCTGGACAAGAGGAACGAGGTCGGGGTCGGCCTCTTCGTCGATATCCTCGAAGTACGAATCCTCTGGCCGCACCTCGTCGCCAAACCGCAGGCTCCAAAGGACGATTCCTTCGTCGCGCGGTTCCAGGATGACGGCGCGTTCGCGGCGGCCCATCACCAGCTTCGAGACGCCGAATACCTTGTCCGCCTTCATGGCATCGCGGATGACGGCGAACGCCTCGTTGCCAACCGGGTCGTCAGGCATGAGGTAATGGGGCTTCTCGAGATAGGTCCATTCGATGGAGTCGGCGGGCACGAACTTTTCGATGTCGATCGTCTTCACCGTGTCCAGTGCGACCCGGTCGAGATCGTCATCCGTCAGGATGACATAGTCGTTCTCGCCGCGCGCGTAGCCCTTGGCCTCGTTCTCGTCCTTGACTGGCTTGCCGGTCACGGAGTCGACGTACTGCGAAACCACTCGGTTCCCGGTCGCCTTGTTCAGCGTGTGGAAGCGAACCTTCTCGGATTCCGAAGTTGCCGGGGTCATCGCAACGGGGCACGTCACCAGCGATAGCTTCAGATACCCTTTCCAATAGTAGCGAGGGGCCATAGTCACGGTCTCCTGTTAGCTTGCCTTGCGACGCGGAGCAGCTCCGGACGAGGCGGCCTTCGAGGCCACTCCGCGCGCGGCGCGCTCCCGACCAGTGCCTTTGTTGGCGTTGGCGGCAGTGCGTTTCGGTTTGTTGTCTGCGGCCGCGCCAGCCTTGAGAATCCCGGCGCTCTCGCGAAGGGCGGCCAACAGATCGTTCGGCTTCGAAATCTCGACCTTCTTCGGCTTCGGGAGCGCCTTGCCTTCCAACTTCGCCTTCACGAGCTCGGCCAAGGCGGCTTCGTAGCGGTCGTCAAATGTGGCCGGGTCGAACTCGCCTCTCTTCGTCGAAATGATGTGCTTTGCGAGGTCGAGCATCTCGCCTTCGATCCTCAATTTCGGCATCTCCTCGAAAGCCTTTTTCGAGGACCGGACTTCGTAGTCGTAGTTGAGCGTGGTGGCGATCAAGCCCTTGCCGTGCGGGCGAATGAGCACCGTCCGGACTCGCCGGAAGAGGACGGCACGCGCGATTGCCGAGACCTTGGAATTCTTCATGGCCTCGCGGAGGGCGACGAAGGCGTCGGCGTTCATCTTGTCCGGTGTGAGGTAGTACGGCTTGTCGAAGAAAATGTCGTCGATCTCGCTGCAGGGGATGAACGCCTGCACTTCGAGCGTCTTGTTGCTTTCCGGGATGGTCGCGGCCACTTCCTCGGGATCGATAATGATGTATTGGCCGTTGTCGATCTCGAAGCCCTTCGTCTGTGCCTCGCGCTCCACGCGCTCTTCGGTCTCGCTGTCGATGAACACGCGGTTGACCCGGTTGCCTGTCTTCGCATTGATCGTATTGAACGTGATGCGCTCGGATGTGCTCGCGGCTGTGTAGAGCGCCACGCCGCAGCTTACCTCGCCAAACCGTAAGAAGCCCTTCCACTGCGCGCGATGTCCCGATGCCATGGACGCATCCTCCGAATCACTAAGTCGCGACTCAAAGACGTGCGAAGGTGATTCGTTCCGACTCAAAGCGAATCATTTTTCAATGACTTATGGAATATTCTTCCTAGTTCGATTCAATTTCCTTTCAGAGTTGTGGCGGCAGGTTTCCGGTCCTGTTCTGCGGGAAATTTCCCGGCCGCGACGGGTGGTCCGATCCACGTTCACGCTGCTCACGCATCTTTTTAGAATCCCACGCGTTCTTTCTCTTCCAACCAATGGAGGATTTCATGACCAAGCGTGAAATGATCGACACAGGAAACGACAAGCGCTACGTACGCCGCGACGAGAAGGGGCAGTTCAAGGAGAGCGTTGATGTTGGCCGCTCCCTGTCTGCCGACAAGCGCCACAAGGCGAAGCATGATGCGAAGCCCGGCGAGGGCGACAAGGGTGATCATCGCTCGAAGCATTGAGGTCGAACATGGCAGAGGACATCTCGGGCGAAATCCGCCTTCTGCTCGAACAGCTTGTCGACCGCTTCGTCGTGAAGGGCTGCAAGGCTCCCGATGTTTTCGAGAGCATGCAGCCGGGGCGAGCGTACATGTTTCCGCTCTTGACCCCGTCGCCGCCCGCACGGCATTGAACGGGATCGGCGGGATTGAGGTTCTGCCTCTCGACCTTGCGGATCAGGCATCGGTTAAAGCCTTTGCGAAAGGTTTCCTTGAGCACCAGGGCCGGCTCGACATTCTCGTTCTCAACGCAGGGATAATGGCGCAGCCGCTCTTCCGCGACAAACGTGGCAGGGAGGGCCATTTCTCGATCAATTACCTTGGACACTATGAGCTCACCGCGCGGCTGTGGCCAGCATTGCTCGCCGCCGGGACATCCAGAGTGGTCGTCCTGTCGTCCCGGGGCCATCAGATGTCCGATGTCGATCTCGAGGATATCGATTTCGCGCGCCGTCCCTACGACAAGTGGATGGCTTGCGGCCAATCCAAGACAGCGAATGCCCTCTTCGCGGTATCACTCGACAGGCGCGGTCGTGGGCATGGCGTTCGTGCCTTTTCTGTCCATCCCGGAATGATTGTCACCCCCGGTATTCGCCACCTATCCCGATCCGAGCTCGACGCTTTCGGCGCGCTCGAAGCGGATGGG
This sequence comes from Rhizobium mongolense USDA 1844, assembly GCF_000419765.1. Classification (GTDB taxonomy): domain Bacteria; phylum Pseudomonadota; class Alphaproteobacteria; order Rhizobiales; family Rhizobiaceae; genus Rhizobium; species Rhizobium mongolense. Next base: position 41,419 of record NZ_ATTQ01000006.1, read on the forward strand.
ACTCCCGTGATCGATCCGACGATGGATAAGAAAACCCCGGGGCAAGGGGCGGCGACGTCGGTCTGGTGCGCAACTTCCCCGGCGCTGAGTTCATCGGGCGGGGTCTACTGCGAGAACTGCGATATCGCGTCCGTTCGGACCAACAGCCCCTTCGGGGTGCGGCCGTATGCGATCGACCCGCAGAGGGCCGAAAGGTTGTGGCAAATGAGCGCGATGTTGACGGGATTAGACATTGTAATGACTTGAAGCACAGTGTTGTATCTCGCGGTGCCTTTCGGTGCTTGACGGCGGCACGGCATGTACTGATCCCCCTAAAAGAAGATGGACGGACCGCTACGCCGTTACCATACATTTCTCAAGCGAGGTTTGTATTGTGCTGTCATCCTCGAACCCGACTGGTTCGACCAGAATGCGCGGCATTACTCGGTGTCGAAGCTGGCACCGCTCCCTTATCAGGGCAGATCAGAATGGAAGGGAAGGCAATACTTAACGCAACCGCTGCGCCGAATTTAGCGACATCCTTCGGCGAATTCCGGCTGTACCCGGGGCGTCACCTCCTTGTCAAAGACCAGGAGCCGGTGGCAGTCGGCTCGCGGGCGCTCGAAATCCTCATCGCGCTGACCGAGCGGCCGGGCGAGCTCGTGACGAAGGACGAACTGATTTCGCGTGCCTGGCCGAACACGATAGTCGAAGAGTCGAACCTCAGAGCGCAGATCGCCGTGCTTCGGAAGGCACTGGGCGAAGACCAATCCGCCGCGCGATACATTGCCGCCGTCCCATCGCGTGGTTATCGGTTCATCGCTCCGCTTTCCCGTTCCGAGGTCAAAATCGACCCCGTCGAGGAGGCCGCGCCAAACAACCTTCCAAAGCAACTGACGCGGCCGATCGGACGGGAGGAGGCAATCGGGATTCTGGAAGGTCGCATTCAACGGTTCCGTCTTGTCACGGTTGTCGGTCCGGGCGGTATTGGAAAGACAACTGTCGGCATTCGCGTGGCAGAGGAACCATCGCCATCGTATCAACACGGTGTGTGCTTTATGGACTTGGCACCACTGTCGCATCCTTCGTCACTTCCGTCGGTGTTGACGTCACTGCTTCGGCTCCCGGAGATAACTGGCGATCCGATTTCCCTCGTGAGCGCGCACCTCCGTGACAAGCATATGCTTCTGGTCTTTGATAGTTGCGAGCTCGTACTCGACGCCGCTGCGCGACTAGCGGAGACCTTGCTTCGGGAGGCGCCGGGCATCAGTGTTCTGGCTACCAGCCGCGAGGCCTTGCGGGTGGAGGGCGAGAGCGTCTACAGGCTCCCGCCGCTAGATATGCCGCCGCTCGGCGCGGGCCTGACTGCGGCCGATGCTTTGGCATTTCCAGCCATTCGCCTTTTTGTGAATATCGAGCATCGCGCGATAACGCGGATCGGTTCGTGAGGCTTGCTCAAAACGGTCTCGATAGGTTCATCGGCGACCGCATGCTGAGCATGACGCTCTTCTGCATGGGAGACTTCCGAGGTGCCCGTCGCCATGCCGATCTCATGCTGGCGCACGATGTATCCACGGACATTCCACCCGGTGGTTCCGTAAGGTTCAGGTTCGGTCAGTCCGTTTCCGCCCGAATACAGCCCGCTCAGCTCTTGTGGATGCAGGGCTTCCCGGATCAGGCCGTACGCGCCGCCGCCGACGCCGTCGAAGCGGCGCGCACCTCTGGTCACGCGATCTCCCTATGCGAATCGTTGGCCAGATGGTCGTGCCCAGTCCTCGTTCATGTCGGAGACCTTGCGGCGGCTGATTCCGCGATCACAGAACTACTCGACCTGGCGAAACTAAATGGGCTCGGTCCATGGGAGGTGTTCGGCCGCTGCTGGAAAGCGGCTCTGCTGATCCAGCGGGGACTTCCCGAAAGAGGCGTTCCGCTTCTCCGCAACGGACTGGCGGAACTGCGTCGGGTCAAGCTCTTCAATCTCTACAACGTCAGACTTGTCTGCTCCCTGGCCGAAGGCCTCGCCTCGCTTGGCGAGCACGCCGAAGCGCGCGCGCTCGTGGATGCGGCCATTGCTTCGAGCGAAGAGAAGGACGAACTCTGGTACATCACGGAACTCTATCGTCTGAAGGGCGACATCGTTTTTCAGTGCGGAGACGGCGACATCGCCGAGCGGTGCTATCTCCAGTCCATCGAGCTGGCGCGACAGCAGGACGCGCTTTCCCTGGAGCTCAGAGGAGTCACGAGTCTGGCACGTTCGTCTAACGAGCGCGGCGACAGGATTGGGGCTCGAGAGCTTTTGGCCACGGTCTACGACCGTTTCAGCGAAGGTTTCGATACCGCTGACTTGAGGACGGCGTGGGCAATGCTGACCGAAAATCCCTGATCGAAACCTGCCATCCCCGTACAGCCCGTCACAAGAATTCACCACGATTCACTGGCTGGCGACCGCGCTGGTCTGCCATCTTCTGCCCGTCGCCGGATTGTCGGCAGCGCAGCGTAAAGGGCATACCGATGAAGACCACCACTCCTACCGAAATGGACGCACTCGTCCTCACCGAAACAAACTCGGACCTTGTCCGGACCCGAATTGTCTGCCCGGCTCCGGCGGCGGGGGAGGTTCTCGTCCGCGTCAAGGCAAGCAGCGTCAACCCGCTCGATCTCAAGATCAAGAGCGGACAGGCTCCGCACGCCCGCCACCCGTTACCCGCCATCCTTGGAATGGACTTAGCCGGGGTCGTCGAGGCAGTGGGTCCTGGCGTCACGGCATTCAAACCGCAGGACGAGGTTTTCGGCCTGACTGGCGGCGTTGGCGGCCTGCAGGGTTCATTGGCGACTTTCGTCTCGGTCGATGCCGATCTGCTGGCCCATAAGCCAACCAACCTCACCATGCGCGAGGCCGCGGCACTGCCCCTGGTGTTCATAACCGCCTGGGAAGGGCTGGTTGATCGCGCAGCGGTGCAGGCACGGCAAAAGGTACTCGTAATCGGTGCGGGCGGCGTCGGTCATGTAGCAATCCAGATCGCACGTGCCTTCGGCGCCGAGGTCTTCGCCGTAGACAAGGGCTCGAAGCAGAGGCAGATCGAAGAGCTGTGCGCGACCGCGATCGACCGCCACCAGACTACCGTCGAAGAGTACGTGAAGGACCACACGGGCGGACGCGGCTTCGACGTCGTCTATGATACCGTCGGCGGGGCAGGGATTGATGCCGCGTTCAACGCCGTGAGCAGGTTCGGCCACGTCGTCAGTTGCCTCGGATGGGGCACCCATTCGCTCGGGCCGCTCTCCTTCCGGGCGGCAAGCTACTCGGGCGTGTTCACGCTTCTGCCGATCCTGACCGGAGAAGGCCGCGCGCATCACGGCGCAATCCTCCGCGAGGCAAAGCGCCTTGCCGAGGCCCGGAAGATCGCTCCTCTCCTCGACCCGCGCCGCTATAGCTTCGAGACTGTAGACGAAGCCTATGCCGAAATCGAAAACCGCACTGCCAACGGAAAGATCGTCATCGACGTCGCCGCGTAGGAGGCGTCTCACCCCAGCCAAGGAAAAAAGCTATGCCATTCGTAAACGTAAAGCTCGTCGACGGTGTCTTCACGCCAGAGGAAAAGCACGCCATGGCCAAGGCGCTGACCGATGTCATGGTCAAGTTCGAAGGCTCGGAGGCCTTCCGCGAGGTCGTCTGGGTACTGATCGAGGAACTGCACGCGGATGGCTGGCACATCGGCGGCAGGCCGTTCGAGGGGCCGAAGTCCCTGATGACCACTCTTTCGAAATCCAAAGACATCGTCGAGACGATCGACGGTAATCCGACCACGCGCAAAGAGTGGGCCGCGGCCGCGCCAGTCGTTGGCTGACCGCCCTGCAATCTCAGCCGGGGCGAACACAGAAAGACGGACGGAAAACCTCCGCCCGCGTAGAGCCATCCGGCCGAAAAAGGGACAGGACCATGACTTCGAGAGAACATTTTGCGCATTACGAGTGCATTAAGGTCTTCTCCGAAGCCGATTTCACGGAAGACCTCAAGGTCATCGACGTCCCGGTCCTCGTAATGCACGGCAGCGACGACCAGGTGGTTCCCATCGGCGACTCCGCGAGCTGTCGGTGAAGTTGCTCAAGGACGGGAAGCTCAAGGTCTACGACGGCTACCCGCATGGGATGTTCACGACGCACGCCGACGTGATCAACGCTGACCTTTTGGCCTTCATTAAGGGCTGACCGCCGGGCGGGCCGCCCGCGAGGCCTGTCCTTCGACCTCCCCAACTTCAGTTCGAAGCCGTCGGCTCGCTCGAGACCGGCTGCGGAAAGGTATGTCATGAAATCCGAACACATGCTCTCCCGCCGTGAATTTTGCCTTTGCTGTATTGGGGCGGCGGGACTTGCCGCCACCGGAGGGTGGTTGAGTCCCCGCGACGCCTACGCCGAGGCACGGGGTCTGGTCAGCCTCATAAAGGACAGCGCCGCTAAGTCCGTCATCGCCACCCACAAGCTGAGAAACGGCATTACCATTCTCGAAGGTTCCGGCGGCAACGTCGCGGTGCTGAGCGGCAAGGACGGTCTCGTCATGGTGGACGCGGGCATAAGCGTGTCGCGCAAGCAAATGACCAAGGCGCTCGCGGAAATCTCGCCAGCCCCCGTCACCCACCTGATCAATACCCACTGGCATTTCGACCACGCAGACGGGAATGCTTGGATCGGGTCCGGAGGAGCCAATATCATAGCGCATGAAAACACCCGCAGGTACCTGTCGCAGGTACAGCGGGTCGAAGACTGGGACTACAATTTCCTCCCGGTCGCGAAAAGCGGAGAGCCGCAGCATGTCTTTTCCAAGGAGCACACGCTCGAGCTGAACGGCGAAGCCGCCGTCCTCAAATACTATGGTCCGGCCCATACCGACGGCGACATCTCAGTCATGTTTCGCGAGGCGGACGTCCTTCACGTCGGGGACACGTACTGGAATGGCATTTATCCGTTCATCGATCACTCGACGGGCGGCAGCATCGACGGAATGATCGCTGCATCGGAGGCGAACCTCGCCGCGTCCACCGACAAGACCATCATCATTCCGGGTCATGGAAATCCGGTGAGCAACCGCGCCGAGTTGCGTGACTTCCGCGACATGCTGGCCGGCATCAGGGAGAACGTGGCAAAACTGAAACGCCAGGGGCGTTCGCTCGACGAGGTGGTCGAGGGAAAGCCCACGGCGGCGTTCGATGCGAAGTGGGGTCAGTTCGTGATTGATCCAGCGTTCTTCACGAGGCTCGTCTACGCCGGCGTCTAGCTTCGACCGATTTCACCCAAACCTTCCCGGCGCACTCCTCCCCAGGTCCCCCTGGCGCGCCTCCGGGACGTCTCGAGTGGCGTCCTGGATTTGTTCACAGACCCAATCCACTCATTGGAGACGACCATGTCGAAAACGGAAAGCGCCCTGTTCATCAATATCCCGGTTGAACTGCAAGAGGTGAAGTCGGTGCACAGCATCGGAGGTCTGGAGTTCGAGGCCGACTTGCCCGCGGCTCTGTTCCATCTGCACTTGATCACGACGGACATCGCAAACTGGAAAGCGACGTCTGAAGTGGTCGTGGTGTTCCATACCAACGCGGGCCACGTCACGCTTGACGATGCGGCCTACAATTCGTCGCGCAACATCGCCACAGGCAACCCCTACAAGAAACTGGTCGCGGACCTTATCGATATCGGCGTGAATGTCGAGCTTTGCGGCGCGACTGCAAAGGTGAACGGCTGGGGCAACGCGGATCTTCTACCCCGCATCAAGATCAATCTCGACGCCATGGCGCGAACAATACAGCTCGTGCAGCGGGGCTTCGTCAAGATCGAGTGACCTTTGGGTTCCTCATCCGGCTAAGACACAAAGGCCCAAGGAGAGCGCAATGCTTCAACTCCCATTCGGATTCCATTCAACGGCTTCGGACGGTTAGGCCGCTTTCCGGGCGACGAGCAGAAACGCGTTTCGCAGTACCGACATCGTCGTCGAGCTCAGTGGAGCGAAGTCGTTTCGGAGCGTTTCGAGCATCAACGAGGGTGCGATCGAGGAGCTGGATCGGCTGGTTGAGGTGCTTGGGATCAGGAAGGATGCCGAGCACGTCGCGGTTTCGGTCGAAATCGTCGTCACTCCGTATTGGATGAGGAAAGCGCCAAGATTGGGTGGTCGCGGGCAGTCGCATAGATGGAAGAGGTTTTGAATCTCGCTGGCCACCCATCGATCCCGAAAATCCTGCAAGTCCCGTCCTGTCGCATTCCTCGGCAAAAGATTGCCGCCGACGAGGTGCCGAACAACTGCTGGTGACTTCCTTCGCCAAATGTCCGCGCCTGATATTGAGGCCGAAGTATCGAACCCAGTCCTTGCCGCGAAACCATTATTCGAGAGCAAAGCCTTGACCGCCATGATGCCCGCGTTGTTGACGAGCGTGTGTAACGGGCCGTCCCAGCCGTCGAGGAAACGCGTTACCGACCGGAGATCGGACAGATCGAGAGGTCGGACTTGGATGTTCGGGTTCGCGGTCCTGGCCCTGAGGTCGCGGGCGACGACCTCGGCCGCGTCCGGACGGCGGGCGGCAATGACAACGGACGCCCCGGCGGCGGCTAGCGCGGCCGTCGTCTCGGTCCCAATTCCGCTCGCGCCTCCGGTCACGATCATCGTCTTTCCATGCAGATCGATGCCTTTCAATACGGCTGTGGTCGCGGATGGAGGTCAATGAGTTGATGTCGAGCGTTACGTCGCCACCTCCAGGAAGTGCTGGCTAAAGCACGCGAAAAGTCCGCGGGATTCCAAAGAACCCGCGAGACCTGGCTGAGCCATTGTGCTGCCGGGTACGAACATTCCAGAGCAATGAATGCTCGTCGAGCCGGGTTACCCCCAGCCGATCCTTGAGCTTGAAACTTACGAGCACGTTGATTTCGCCTGTTCGTTAATCGACCCCGCGCTGGATTCGCAGCGGGATCTTTCAGACTCTTTTCATCCTGACTTAAGAGCGTTCGGAAGAGGTCATGTATTCGAATTTATCGTCGTACTGGCACGTTTGCTAGATAGGGTTGAAGGCTTGGCTTCCACGGGGGCTGTCAAGCCGGAAAACCTCGACATCGCAACGCGTGCCGTCCGAAATTGGGCGAAGGGATTGCTCGAAGTTGGGGAGATTGTTCGTGATTTGCAGACACCTGTCTTGCCCGGATATCACCACCCGATTCTCAGAGAAGTCACGAATATCCGCTACTTTGGTCGTATTCATCGACTTGTGAAGAACTAGTTGCGCGCTGGCCTTGCTCCGGCCAACGATCGTATCCCCAGAAGCGAGCCCGCTGATCAGGTTCGCGTGGTACGGAACCGAGCGTTTGCACGAAAGCCAGGAGGATATGTGCGCGACGCGCTGCCGACCGGATAGCGCTCGCCGTTGCGCTCGCCCGCGCTTCGCTCCCTGTGTTGGCCGAATCAAGAGAAGTCGGGCTTCCAATTCCTGAGTTGATCAGGCTCTACGATAAAGGACTCGCCTGCTGTCCGGATCCGAGTCTGGCCCATCTTTTCGCTTCGCCCGCCGAAGGGACGGGTAGCTTGAGGGAGCAGATGACCGAGCTCTCCAACGCGAAGCCAGGAGCGTGGAATCTTTACGATGTCGCAACAGCGCTGACCGATGGAACCGAGGTTTGGGCGGCTCTTTTCGACAACATCCTTACGCGGCAGATAGAATTTCACGTTGCACCCGGTACGAGTTCAATGGTTCGAAATATCAACGTTATGAAATTGGATCAAATTGCAGGATGCCGCCGCTCAACAGCCGACCAGGAAGAGATATTCGATGATGTTCTATTGGGTACTGGAGAGGTGGGCTTCTATCTAGGCACACGACAGTCGGAAATCTGTAGCTTTATCCGGAGCGGTTATTTGAATGCCGAGCATCTGACACTGAGGACGGTCAAGGAGTTTCGTTCGACATATATCTGCGGAGGCGAACTTCTGGCTTTCCTAAGGTTAACGGCCAAGCCCGGTGACTCCGTTTCGTCTTGGGGTACGCTGCGTCGTATGAAATCTAAAGTAAAGCTCCTCCATGATAGGCCCTCGTTGAGAAGTCGAGCTGCGGTGAAGCAGTTTTTTGCGGACCTAGGCTGATGGATTCGCGGCACAATGCGGCCGCAGAATCTTATTCTTTTTCGATACGAGTATTTCCAACAGGTTGGCGGAATCGCATTTAGTTGATCCGAACAATATATGTCGGCACCAATTAATTGGAACTCTGCACCCAAAGGATCGGGACTTTCCTCCGATACTAATTGCGACTTTAACAGAGCGTAAGGACCGTGGACCTCTTCATAGTCGATGCCCTCAAATGCTGCCTCCTGAATAGCCCAGTAGCGGTCGCGTACCCTTGTGGACGAGTTCGTCAAGAATGCCGCCTTGGTAGTCATCGATGAACGAAAGGAGGCAGGGAAATGAATCTCGCTGCAGTGATAGTTCCATCGCTTTAGGACGACCATGTCGTAATATTCCGGCGCTAGCCTCCGCATTCGGCGTGCTCCACCTTTGCTTCGTTTGGAGCCGCATTGCGTCCTCATAAACAGGCTTGATGATCTCGTTTGGTGAATGTTGCGCTTTTATCGGACCGGCTCTTGATATACCTCTTCGGCACGAAAACCATTTCGGGAGGATACGGATGGCGGGCGCCCATCTCTTCGAACTGGTGATCGCGATGTTCCTAGCAATTATCGCGCTTCACTACCTCGCTCACAGATTGGGACTTCCGCCCTCGGTCGCATTGCTCGCAGGAGGGGCGATCCTCGCGTTTGTTCCGGGTCTTCCGGCGATCACCGTCGATCCCGAACTCGTCCTCGTCATCTTCCTCCCGCCGTTGTTGCTCGATGGCGCATGGTCCATCGCGGCGGCGCGGTTGCGACGGCATCTGGTCGGTATAGCCTCGCTCGCCATCGGCGCGGTGTTCTTCACCACCGTGGTCGTGGCGATCGTCGCGCATTTTTTGGTGCCATCGCTTCCCTGGGCCGCCTGCGCGGCGCTCGGCGCGATCGTATCGCCGCCGGATGCCGTATCTGCGCGCGCGGTGCTGGAACGGGTGAGGTTGCCGCGGCGGCTCCAGATACTCCTGGAAGGAGAGAGCTTGCTGAATGACGCTAGCGGTCTTGTGCTCTTCCGGTTGGCGGTCGCCGCGCTTGCAACCGGCGCCTTCAGCGTCGCCGACGCTGCAAGCAGCTTTTTGCTGCTTGCTTTTGGCGGTGCGCTCGTCGGAGTCATCGTCGGAACGGCATGGGTCAAGTTCGTCCGGCATCTTGGCGACGAATACCTCATCATCGCCGCAACGACGCTTCTCGCCTGGATATCTTATCTGCTGGGAGAGTTTCTCCATGTCTCGGGCGTGATCGCCACGGTGACGACCGGTCTGGTCGCATCATGGCACCAGCACACCGTTCTTTCTGCGGCCACCCGCATGCGCGGAACATCATTCTGGACAGTCGTCGTCTTCCTGATGGAAGCGGCAGTATTCATCCTGATAGGCTTGTCGCTCCGGGCCGTCGTCGAACGCGGAGGTGGATTTGGCCAGCTTGTCGAAACCATGGCGTTTCCAGCCATCGCAATCCTCATCACGCTCTTGGTCGCTCGATTTGCATGGGTGTTCGGTTCCGAGCTTGTGATCAAACTCTGCAATACCCTTGGTCTCGCTCGAACGCAGCCATTGGGCATCGGCGGCACAGCGATTTTGGGGTGGGCGGGCGTTCGCGGGGTGGTGACGTTGGCGCTTGCGCTGAGCTTGCCTGAAGACTTCCCCGGCCGCGACTTCATTCTGGTTATGGCGTTTGCCGTCATCGTCGGAACAGTTCTTTTACAAGGCACGACGTTGGGACCAGTGATCACCTGGGCCGGCCTTGTCGAAGCAGAATCGGAGCGGGCGCGGATGACGATGAGCCAGGCGGAAGCCGCGATGGCTCAGGTACAGTTTGCAACAGTTCGGGACCTTGCCTACGACGGCGAGGGAAAACTCGTTCATCCTCAATTGTTGGACAGATACCAGCGCAGGGCGACGACGATCGTCGACTATGCCAAGCGTACTGAAGACTACATGCCAATGCTCCATGCTCACTTCGATGTCGTGCTGGAGGCTGTGGCCGCCGGGCGGAAGGAACTCATTCGGCTTCATCGCGCTGGCGAGATTGACGACGAGACGCTGCATGAGCTCGAAAGGGATCTTGATCTTGAAGAGCTGAGTGCGATTTCGGCGAAGGCATGAGCGATGCGGATAGCATGGCGTGAGGAGGGATTTCCTGCATCATCGGAAACTTCGCCTTCGACGCGCCCGACGCCTGCGCGTCGGCAGCCGAGATCGCCAGAGGCGATATAGCGCGACTGGCTGGAATAAGGACGTCCTGCCGTTTTCGGCGAAGGGTGCTCGCATGGCCTACCGAAGTATCTTGCGCTGTCCGCCGAAGCGGACGTCATCGGACAATCAAAGCGGCGAAGATTGGCGCTATCGCCACCCGAATCCCGACGTGCGCACCAAGCGCTCGGGACTCCGCTGTCCACGGGATGGCGACGTCCTGCGGACATGCGGTCGTCCGCCTTCATCGACGCAGACCGGGACTATTGTGCAGCGCGGGGCCGGCGAGACCTCAGCGAAGGTGACAAGAGGACAACTAAGGAACATTCGACCTCTCGAACGTTGGGCGGACTGGATCGTGCGGCGACCCGTGCATACGCCCTTTGCACGTGGCTGCGCGGTCCACCTCAATTCTTCGTGCTTCGTGGCCGTGCTGTTGCCGATCTATCTGCTCGCCCTCGGATTTATTCCGTTCAAAGTCGGCGTCATCGCGACCGCATCGCTCCTTGGCTCCGGTCTGCTGACGATGTGTGACGGCTTCCTCGGAGCGACACGATCACAGCCAACTTCTGTTGGCTGGGGCGCGCCTGATGATTGCAACGGGCGTGGCCTTCGCCGTTGTCCACGATTACGCGCTGCTCCTGGTCATCCCATTTGCCGGCACGATCAGTTCCGGGTGACGAGTTCCTTGTGGCCGCTTAAAATCAAACTATAGAGCTTGTGAACGTGCGTCGCGCTGCGAACTTGTTGGATTGCTTCGCCAACCGTCCGTTGGAAGAAAGCCTTCTCAAATTGCCCGCTGTCGATACCGAATGCGACAATAGTGCAGGTATGCGCTTGCCGTTCAGGATGTATTTGCTGATCGCCAAGATCATTCGCTGCGGGAGGTCATTGCCAGATACATACATCCCAACCTTCCAGAGGAGCCAGTCCGACAAGCCTCTCCGTGGGGAGCGGCAGCCATGTGTTCGTCTCGGCAGTCGCGACGGTGCCTTCATACTCGGTCCGCGCGACAAGCAGAGGCGATCAAAAAAGCGAAACGCGGAATCACGGTCCTGTTGTGAAGGCCTGGCGCATGGAAATGGCTGGGCTGATCATCCTGGATGGTGGTTGGATCAAGAGCTTGCCCGTATCATCCGCCCGTACAGTCGTCTCGCCTGCGTCGTTATTGGCGACGATAACACTCATCGGACGAAGCGCCTCCTTCCCGCGCTGTTTTTTGCAAGATTTAGTAGCGTGAACCAAGTCCTTGCCCTCAGAGGTTTTCGAATGACGTACAGGACAAGCGGATCCTGCATTCCTTTCGCAGCGCCTGTCTCATCTGCCTGTACACAGATCGAATGACGTCGTAAGCAAATCTATTGCACAATCGCATCGCCGCGAGGGAAAAGGACAGCAATGGAGTTCGATCTCAGCCGCGTTTTGGACGCACTCCCGGCCATGGTATGGATCGCACTGCCGGACGGGCAGCTCGAGCTTGCCAATCGACGCTGGTCCGAATACACCGGCCTCGGTCTGGACGAAGCCCACGGCTGGGAATGGCAGACCGCGGTCAGCCCGGACGACCTGCCCACGCTGCTCGAACGCTGGCGGTCGATTCTGGTATCCGGCCAGCCCGGCGAAATGGAGGCGCGCGTACGTCGCTTCGACGGGCAGTATCGCCGGGTTAGCGTGCAATGCAGTCCGATAGTCGATGATGCCGGCCGGATCCTCAAATGGTGGGGAGTGGTCACCGATGTCGAGGATTTTCGGCGAGCTGAGGAGACCTTGCGGCGGCGCGAACTTGATTTTCAGTTGATCGTCGACAGCATCCCGATTCCGGTCGCCGTGACGACACCATCAGGCGATGTCGAAGGCCTTAATCAACTGACCCTCGACTATTTCGGCAAGACATTCGAGGAGCTGAAAGGCTGGAAGGCCTCCGAGGTCGTCCATCCGGACGATCTCGAGCGGACGGTCGCCGCTCATCTTTTGGCGCACCAGCAGGGCAATTCGTACAACATCGAGATTCGCCACCGTCGCGCTGACGGCGTCTACCGCTGGTACAACGTCCTAGGCCTGCCTCTACGGGATCCGCAAGGCAACATCCTCCGCTGGCTCCACTTGCTGATCGACATAGATGATCGGAGGCGGGCAGAGGCGGCCCTCCAGGCCGCGAACGACAGGCTTGCGCGTGCATCGCAGGTCGCAAGCCTGGTCGAACTCTCCGCCTCGATCGCGCACGAGGTCAATCAGCCGATTGCCGCTGCACTCGCCAACGCGCAGGCTGCGCTTCGCTGGCTGGGAAGGGACCCGCCCGATCTTGCGGAGGTGAGAGAGGCACTCGACGACGTTGTGAAGGACGGCACGCGAGCCGGAGCTGTCATTGATCGGATACGCTCGCTGTTCAAGAACGCACCGCCGTCGCTTGAGAACCTGGACCTCACCGAGGCGCTCACCGAGATCGTTGCCCTTAGCCGCGGCAAAGCCCTGAAGAACGGTGTCTCCTTACAGATCCAACTCTCGGACGGCTTGCCGACCATCCGAGGAGACCGCGTACAGTTGCAGCAGGTGATGCTCAACTTGATCACCAACGCCATCGAGGCAATGAGCAGTGTCGACGATGGTAATCGCAATGTTCGGATCACCGCCGGAAGAGACGACGACAATGTCTTTGTCACCGTGCAGGACTCCGGTCCGGGCTTGACGCAAGCCACCTTGGACCGCGTCTTCGAACCGTTTTACACGACCAAGCCAACCGGTCTCGGGGTGGGGCTGTCGATCTGCCGTTCAATCATCGAGGCCCACAACGGTGCGCTCTGGGCGACAAACGCCGAGAAAGGCGGCGCCGTGTTTTCGTTTACCGTTCCCATTTCCACGTCGGCAAAATCCAGAAGGGGCGTGCAGGATCCCGTCATGCCCTCTGAAGCGCCCCAACCGCTCGCTGATATAACCTCCTGAACTGCTTCGGTCAGTTCCACAAACGATTCGATGAAGGAGCCCGCATCAAGTCCAAGATGGCTAATACCTTCGTGTTATCTCCCAGGCAGTTTCCGTCATGCTATGGTTTCAACGCTTTTAGAGAACATGGCCCTTTAGATGTCGCACAGTCCGGACGATAGAGCGATTGTCTACATCGTCGATGACGATGAAGCGCTGCGTCGCGCGCTAGACCGCCTGTTCCGCTCGGTTAGCCTTGAAACGCGCAGCTATGGAGCTGCCCGCGAGTTTATCGATGCCCAGCGACCGGATCTACCCGGATGCATCGTACTCGACGTAAGGCTGCCGGGCATCAACGGGCTTGAGTTTCAGGCGCAGCTTGGCGACTTGGGCATCAACTTACCCGTCGTCCTGATCACCGGTCACGGCGATATCCCCATGACGGTTCGGGCGATGAAGGCCGGAGCCGTAGACTTCCTGCCGAAGCCTTTCCGCGACCAGGACATGCTCGATGCAGTGAGTACGGCGATCAACCGTGATCGCAGCCGACGAGCCGCGGAGGACCTCACTGCCGGTCTCAAAGGTCGATTTGCCACATTATCGACGCGCGAGCGGGAAGTGATGATGCTGGCGACCTCCGGCAGGATGAACAAGCAGATCGCCGGGGATCTGGGTCTCAGCGAGGTAACGGTCAAAATCCATCGTGGCGCCGCGATGCGCAAGATGGGTGCTCGTACACTCGCCGATCTGGTGCGAATGGCCGATGCCTTGAACCTGGCACTTGAACACTGACGGCTAACACCTGAGTATGATTTCCAAAGGGTGGGACGTGTGCGAGGCTGACGTTCAGCGCTCCGCCCATCTCCGCGGCCAAGCTAACAAGAAGCGAGTGATGCGGCGTGGCAGGGGAACCACTCATCTCCATTATCGACGACGATCAGGCGATGCGGTCAGCGCTTGTCAGGCTGATCCGTTCGCTCGGATATGTTGCCCGTGGTTTCGCATCAGCCGAGGAATTCATCGAGGCGGGTGTCATGTCGGGCTGTTCCTGCGTCATCACAGATATCCAGATGCCGGGCATGAGCGGCATCCATCTGACAAGGCTGATCGCGGAGCGGCAATCCGAGGTGCCTGTAATCCTGATTACTGCTCGTACTGAGCCTGGACTCGAGGACGTCGCCCTTGCCAGCGGGGCCGTGGCCTTCTTCAGGAAGCCGATAGACACCACGGCCTTCGTTGAATGCCTGGAAATGGCGATAAGGGCATGAGCCCAGCCCGGCCCGCGTCTGGTCCCGCACTGGATGCGTCGCGCAAACGGTCAGGGATTTCAACCGCAAACGGCCGCTCACGGCTGACAACAGCGGTGTGAAGGGCGGTGGTTGCCCTCCTGGCGCTGGCGTCAGCCATCAAACTGACCGGCAATACCGCTCCGTGGCATCTAATACCAAGGCATGAGCCGCATAGCCGCTCGTCTTAACCAGACAGCCGCCCGTACGATGGCGGCGACGGCATTCGTCCAGCAGTATGCTCATCAGCGACCTGGCACGTGTGAGAGTGCCAATCGAAGCATCTCAAACGGAGAAGCACATGCTGCAAATCACCTCCAAACAAGCCCAGGCGATCATCTCGGCCGGCGAGGCTAAGGCCGCCGACCTCGGCGTCCCCGTCAACATAACGGTGCTGGATGCCGGCGCCCATCTGAAGGCGTTTAGCCGTATGGATGGCGCAGTGCTCGGCTCGATCGACATCGCGACACGCAAGGCGCGAACCGCCGCGCTTTTTCAGACCACAAGCGAGGCAGTCTGGGAATATTGCAAGCCGGGCGCGCCCGCTCACGCGCTCGAACTCACGAATGGCGGCCTCGCCCCCTTTGCGGGCGGGATTACGCTCTTTGATGCGCACGGCACGATGATTGGCGCTGTCGGCGTGTCCGGCGGGTCCGTCCCGCAGGATCTCGAAATCGCACAGGCGGCGGCCGCCGCCCTGGGCGCCTAACCCTCTCAAAGGCAACTACCAACCAGTCGAAAGGAAACTTCCATGTCCAAAACAATTCTGATCACCGGCGCAGGTTCCGGCTTCGGCAAGGGCGCTGCAATAGGCATGGCCAAGAACGGCCACGACATAATCGCCACCTGCCAGGTTTCGCCGATGGTCACCGCGCTGCGCAACGAGGTGGAGGCGCTCGGCCTGGCCGACCGAATTCGCGTCGCGCGGCTCGACCTCACCGATCCCTATGACATCCGCCAGGCCGAGGGCTGGGATTTCGACATTCTCTGGAACAACGCCGGTCAGGGTGAACCCGGCCCGGTCTGGGAAATTCCGGTCGACGTCGTGCGTCGCAATTTCGAGATCAACGTCTTCCTGCCACTCACGCTGACCCAGGGCGTCGTTCAGAAGTGGGTGCGCGAGGGCAAGAGTCAGGGCAAGAAGGTGGTCTTCACCTCCTCGATGGGCGGCCTGTTCACTCCGGCCAACTGGGGCACCTACGTTTCGACCAAGCACGCGCTGGAGTCGATCGCCGAGGCGCTGCAGCAGGAGCTCGCCGCATACGGGATCAAGATCCAGACGATCAATCCGGGCGCCTATTACACCGGCTACAACGAAACCATGGCCGACAATCCGTTCCGCTGGCTGGACGACAGCAAGAACATCACCAAGCGCGCCGACCTGCGCAAGGGGTTCGACGATTTCTTCGCGACGCCCGAAGGCAGGATGGATCCAAAGGAGATGATCGACCGCATGATCGAGATCGTTCCGGCCGACACGGGCAAGTTCCGCAACGTCTGCCCCAAGGTGATCGAGGACATGCTGAAGGATCACCAGCTCAAGGCCTGGGAAAACCAGATTTGAGCAGTCTCGCGGCGGCGGGCCCCCGCCGCCCACTCCGGTCCACCGATGGAAAGTCTGGGAAAGGATAAGTGAGATGAGCATGAGCAAGTCGCTGGCCACCGTTGTTGCCATGGCGATGATCCCAGTGGTGTCAGCCGGAGAAAGCCGGCCGCCGACCAAGCGGAAAACAAGAAAATCGTGCAGCGCGCCTTTGACGCTTGGGCCAATGGGACTGGCAGTCCCTACGACCTTCTGGCCGAGGATCCCTCCGGCCGCTGCGCAATGAGCGGCACGGTTGCGCAAACCGGCCACAGACTGCAGCCACAAGGCGACCGCAGTCACTTATGAGGAGATGTGACTATGAAGACTTGGCTTATCACCGGAGCCTCGCGAGGGTTCGGTGCGCGGATCGCACAGTTGGCGTTGGAGGGGGGCGACAACGTCGTGGCCACTGCCCGTAACGCGACCCTGATCACCGACAAACTCGGAGAGCGACCGAATTTGTTGGCCGTTCCACTCGACGTGACGAACGCGGACCAAGCCCGCCAGGCGGTGAAAGCCGGTGTCGAGCGTTTCGGTGGGATAAACGTCCTTCTGAACAATGCTGGGTTCGGGTTGCTTGGTGCCGTCGAAGAGGCATCGGCGGAGGAGGTAGAGCGACTTTATCGAACAAACGTCTTCGGTCTGCTGACCGTCACCCGCGCGGTCCTTCCGCAAATGCGTAAGCAGAAGTCGGGCAGAATCCTAAACATCTCTTCGATCGGCGGTTATAGAGCCGCGGCCGGCTTCGGAGTGTATTGCTCGACGAAGTTTGCAGTCGAGGGACTGTCGGAAGCTCTCCACGCAGAGCTCGCTCCGCTCGGTATACATGTATCGGTGATCGAGCCGGGCTACTTCCGGACGGACTTCTTGGATTCTTCCTCGCTGTCGATTAGCAGGGTTCGGATAAGCGACTACGACCAGACCGCAGGAGTAGTACGCGAGCGTGCCGCCAGCCTTAATCACAGTCAGCCTGGCGACCCGGAGAAATTCGCAAAACTCGTCGTCGAGTTCTCCGATGCGGTTGATCCGCCGGTTCGAATGCCTGTCGGAAGCGACACGATTGCCGCCATCGTGGCAAAGCACGACTCTGATGCCCGCATCATCTCAAAGTGGCGGCATGTCTCGATCTCGACCGATTTTGACGCGTCGAGTGCTGAAGGCGTATAAATACGGCCAGCACTGTCGGTCCAAGGCTACGCGTACTCGATCATCACTCCTCCCTCCGCACCGAAGGAGCAATTGTATGTCTTACGAACTCTCAATCAACGGTGAGAAATATACCCTCGACGTCGACGGTGATATTCCGCTCCTGTGGGTCCTGCGCGATACCTTAGGTCTTACCGGCACGAAATTCGGCTGCGGCATCGCCATGTGCGGGGCTTGCACCGTGCACGTTGACGGCGTCGCGATGAGATCGTGCGTGATGCCTGTAGCCGATGCAGCAACCAAGCCGATCACCACGATCGAGGCGATCGGCGAAACCGAAGCAGGGGCTCGAATTCAGAAGGCCTGGCTGGACATCGACGTCGTTCAATGCGGCTACTGTCAATCCGGGCAGATTATGTCCGCGACGGCCTTGCTGGCCGCGAACTCAGCGCCGACTGACGAAGATATCGATGCCGTCATGGCCGGAAATATCTGCCGATGCGGCACGTATCCGCGCATCCGGGCAGCGATCAAACAAGCTGCGGAAGGGAGGTAGGGCATGTCTCTTCACGACAAGATTAACCTCGCAATCTCGCGTCGCCAGTTCCTGATCAGTGCCTCGCTGACAGGCGCTGGCCTGGTTGTCGGGCTGCAGCCCTCCGTTCCGTCGGCCGCGCCGCAGCCGCTTGAACCGAATGCTTTCATTCGGATTCCCGCCGAAGGCAAAATCGTCTTCGTCATGCCGTCAGTCGAGATGGGACAGGGCATTTACACAGCCGTGGCCATGCTGTTGGCAGAAGAACTTGAAGTAACGCTTGATCAGGTGGTTCTCGAGCACGCACCTGCAGATCCCTCGCGCTATGCCAACCCGTTGCTGGGCGATCAGATCACTGGCGGGTCGGTGGCTATCCGCGCCGTGTACGAGCAGATGCGCAAGGCGGGCGCCGCCGCACGCATCGTCCTGGTGAATGCTGCCGCCCGCGGCTGGGGCGTCCAGCCCGAGACCTGCAAGGCGGAAGCCGGTCGAGTAATCCACATCGGCAGCGGTCGTCACGTGGCGTACGGAAGCCTCATCGGGGCTGCGGCATCCGAGGTCGTGCCGCAGGAGATGCAGTTGAAGCCGGCATCGAGCTTCGCAGTGATCGGGAAGGCGGTTCGGCGTCTCGACAGTCCTGAGAAGGTCAATGGCACGGCCAAGTTCGGGATCGACGCCCGGCCGGAAGGTGTCTCCTATGCCGCGATCGCGATCTGTCCTCATTTCGGCGGAAAGCTCGCTCACCTCGATGACAGTCCTGCCATGAGGGTCAAGGGCGTCAAGCAGGTCGTCCGCATCGAAGACGCGGTCGCAGTCCTTGCCGACAATACGGGCGCGGCTCGTAAAGGAATCGCAGCGTTGTCCATTGCGTGGGACCTCGGTCCCAGTGGCGCACTATCCCAGTCCGATCTTGAAAAGCGTGCCGAAGATGCGATCAGCGGCGAAGCACTTCCGCATATAAAGGAAGGGGACGTCGAGAAGGCAGAGGCGGAACATGGGCCGGTGCACGAGTTCATCTATCGGCTTCCAATCCTGACTCACACGGCGATGGAGCCCATGAACTGCACGCTTCACGTCCGCAACGATGGATGCGAGGTATGGGTCGGCACCCAGGTTATGGGGCGGGCGCGGCAGGCGGTTGCCGATGTTACCGGTCTTCCCGTCGATAGGGTCGTCGTACACAACCATCTGCTCGGCGGTGGTTTTGGCCGCAGGCTGGACGTCGACGGCATCATCGTGGCGGCGAAGATCGCAAAGCAGGTAGAAGGTCCGGTCAAGGTGACATGGAGCCGGGAAGAAGACATCCGGCACGACTGTTACCGCTATCTGAACTACAGCAAGGTCACCGCGACGCTTGGCCCCGATGGAATGCCCGTCTCCTGGCGGCACCGCGTCATCGGCCCTTCCGTCATGGCGCGCTGGCTTCCCGCCTTTACCCGCGACGGCATAGACCTTGACCAGATGGGCGGGGCGGAATCTCCGTATGCGATCCCGAACAAGTATACGGATTTTGCGCGCCACGAAGCGCCGGACGGCATGCTGACGGGCAATTGGCGTGGCGTCGGAGCGACAAGGAACATCCCGCCGATCGAAGGCGGGATAGACGAGCTCGCTCATATCGCGGGAGTTGACCCGCTCGAATACCGCCGGCGCCTATTGCAGCAGAAGCCGCGCCTGTTAGGCGCGCTCAATTTGGCGGCGGAGAAAGCCGGCTGGACTAACCCGCTCCCTCAGGGCGAGGGCAGGGGCATTGCCATTTCTGAAGACTTTGGCAGCCACGCGGCCACGATCTCCGAGGTAAGCGTCGGCGATAACGGAAGGCTTAGGATCGAGCGCATCATCTGCGCTGTCGATTGTGGACAGGTTATCAATCCGGACACCGTCGAAGCGCAGATCCAGAGCGGGATCGTCTATGGATTGAGCGCTGCCCTTTACGGGCGCATCACGGTCGCGAACGGAGCTGTCGTTGAGAGCAACTTCGACGATTCACCTGTGTTGCGAATCCATGAAACGCCAGAGATCGAGGTTCATATCGTGCCAAGTTCCGAGGCGCCCGGCGGCATAGGCGAAGTGGGCACGCCGGGCGTCGCGCCCTCGCTGCTCAATGCAATCTTCGTGGCGACCGGCAAGCGGTTGCGTTCGCTGCCGATAAATCAAAGCGATCTGCGGAGGGTGTGATCATGACAAAGAGAATGATTTCCGTCCTCTTCACGACTGCATTTGTTTCGGTGGCGATCGTAGCCGGAGTTGGACCTCTACAGAGTGCCGCGAACTCTGAAAACAACGCTCTCAAAACCGTTTCCGACTTTACTTCCATCAGCGACAGGGCTGCACGCTCAAAGGCGATCTTTGAGGAGGCGAGCCGGGTCATCACGCATCCCCGCTGTATCAATTGTCATCCCGCTACACGCAGTCCGACGCAGGGTGAGGACATGCACCCGCATGTGCCGCTGATGATTGCAGCCGACAGCTCATTTGGCCCTGCCGGCATTGCCTGTAGCACCTGCCATGGCCCGGAAAATAGAGATATCGTCGGCAGCCGCCTGAAGTCGATCCCCGGCAATGCACACTGGCAGCTCGCTCCGGCCAGTATGGCATGGCAAGGGCTGACCGTCGGGGAAATCTGCCGGCAGGTAAAAGATCCTGCGCGGAATGGAAATCGGTCGCATGCCGACCTGATCAAACATATGGGAACGGATCATCTGGTCGGCTGGGCTTGGCATCCAGGCAGTGGACGGACTGCAGCTCCGGGCTCGCAGGAGACCTTCGCTGCATTGATCTCGGCGTGGGTCGATACCGGTGCGGAGTGTCCGGACTGAAGTGTGGCAAGCTCGAAGGCAGCAAAACCATCGCGCAGCTCAACAGATCGGTAGACTTCTCGATGAAGCCGGTGGGATCAAGGACACATTCGTCACGCCAGCTAGTCTCCATGTCGCAACGGACGCGGTGAGAGCCTGGCCCCGCGGATTTATTGAAGTCAGCGAAAGGATTCGAGACGTTTGGAGGTGTCCAACCTATCGTGAGGGACGCAATTATAAACACCCAGTCTATCGAGAAATCCGCGCGTTCAGGCGGCTATTTGGCCATTCCTTTGAAACGATGGTGCGCGACCAGCTACGAGGTGGCGTCAAGGCTACTGTGACGCCATGTGACGATGCAGCAAAAGATCGGACTGCTCGCTTCAGAAGGCCGCATCCCAGGACGACGCGTGTAGGCGGTTTCGATACAGAGAGCGACAAGGAGCGTCTCGAACTTGCCTCACTCCTTGCTCGGAGTTCGCGAAGAGTCAAAGACGAAGCAAGGCGGACCGGATTGCCCGTAATCGAGATGATCCGTCTCTATGAGGAAGGACTGGCGGCTCTGCCCCGATCATAGCGTTTCTTGTCACCTCAGGCCGAAGCGAGTTGCGAAAACGGATGTGATTTCCGAAATCCTTTCAAGATCCGGGACGCAAATTAATAGCGTTGGGACGCTTTATAACCTCGTTACCTGTCTGAGTGGCGGGTCGGTTTGCTGGTCACAGGTTCTCACGAGCGCTTTGTCAGGAGAGCTCGCGTTTGGTGTTGAGCAAGGGGTTTGCCGCTCATACGCAGAATGACTGCAGCGGATGTTGATTGTCTCCTACGAATCCTCTCACGTCCCAGTGAGGGCGAGTGGTCTGGCGAGGTGATTTTGACGAACGCTGATGTCGGTTTATATCTTGGTGTCTCTGAGCACGAAGTATCAGCACTCGTGACCCAACGCATGTTGACGTCGAATGGAATCAGGTTCTCAACGCTTCGCGAGTCCGGGCGAATTATGTATGCGGATCCGAGACGCTCAGATTCCTCGAATTTCACGGAGATCCAATAAAAGCGAAGGCCGTGATCTTCCGAGATATCAGCGATGCTGGAGCCAGCGTAATTATTATCCGGCCGTCTGTACGCGATCGAGTGGCTGTAAGCAGTTATTTAGGCAGGCTGGGTTATCGATGATCTGGGCGCGAGACCAGCCAGTAAGCAGCATAAGAATCCCATTCCTTATGTTGGAACCAAGGATTTCCGTGGCTTGGCAGAATCTCAATTGATTCGTTTTGACAATACTGAGGAACCCGGCTTAAAGCGAAATCAACTCTGGCCTATAGCGAAACAGATTCGGTAAAAGGGAAGCCGATTCACCCAGAACCATTTATCAAAATAAAACGTCGAAGATAAATCAAAGAAATCAATGATCTAATCGAGCGAATGGTGCTGGACTCAATCTCTTTAATTCGCCCGGCAACGACGAGATAAAGGTCGGTGGCGTACGGGCAGTTGGAGTGGAAGCTCGCCCGCGCGGGGGCGCTTGTTTCCGGACTGCCGGAACTGGAAAGACCCCATTTGCGTCCGCGCTCGCGGCCGCCCTTGGAACGAGAGTGTTGTGCGAAGCAGGAGCGATGCTGACCCTCGGGACCTTGCTCGACGGGCGCCACCCCGATGCAGGGTAGAGCGCTTAAGGTGGACGGCCAGTGGCAACTCAGCGGTTGCCGTTCATCCGTGTTGCACGATGACGGGGTTGTTCAACCACACCGAAGGAAAGAGTCGGGCGCCAGCCCGCCAATTTTTCAGTCGGAGCAACCTGCCGACGCTGCGATCTGCCGGTTAAGAAACTTGATCTTCAGTCAGTGGATCGTCGGGTAAATACCGCTTCACCAGGGCCCTCATGAGTTTGGGTCGTGAGGTACCCCTGGGTTACTCAGGGTATAACGGATCGAGCCTGACAACGCGGCTAGCCTTCTGTGGACTGCGCTCTAGCGTTCGTGGCCAGCGAATTGTCGACCTGGCCCCACCCTTGTCCGCTGACAGGTCGAACGAACACGATCCGCCTTCTGGCTTAAGTGCAACGGTGTGTATCTCTCCTGAGGTGCTTAGTTCGGCAGTGGACATCATCTGCCGCCATTTTCCGGGAGCGGTGCCCGTTCATCGCTTGAGCACGCGGCTCAGCACGACGTGTTGGCTTGCCGCGGTCGAGGCCGCGTAAGATCACTCAGGGTAAGCCTCGACGCCCTCCGGCGGCGGCTTTTGGAAAAGGATGAATACAAGGGGGTTGGCAGGCTCGGACATCGCGTCCCTGCGCTGGCCCGTCACCTCTCCGGTAACGCCGCTTGTATATTCCGCAACAACCTCACCGAAGCTGTTGCGCTGGATCGCCACCTTCTGCCCGGCTTCGACCTTGTCGTTGAGCTTGACCAGGTGCTCGACGATCCCGCCTTCTGTTGCTAGAATCGGGAACGCACTGTTGCCAAGAAAAACACTCACGTCCTTGCCTGTGCGCCCCACGGGCCCAGCAATGATACCGTGATGCTTGAGGACGTTCATCGTACCTTCCACGAACAGCGAGATCATCTCGAGGTCCAAGACCCGTGCAGCGCCTATCTCCGGGCAAAAGGACGGGATGCCTGCGTCGACAAAAGCGTTGTGAAGGACACCGGGATACACATGACTGTCGAAGATCTGGCCGACTGGGTAGAGTTCCACCATCGCCTTGACCTCGGGAATGTCCATGCCGCCGATGTTGAATGCAGTGACATCGAAACCGCTCGTCCCGGTGTGGAAGTCGATCGCGGCGTCGGCGTTCGGCCGCAGCAGTCGGTTGAACAGGAGCCCGGCGTGTCGGCTCGGCGCGGTGGCTCCGTTCTCGTTCCCTGGCCATTCCCGGTTCATGTCGATCAGATCGTTGCCCCTTCCAAAATTGGGCCATCTACGCTGCATGCCTTCGATGGCCGGGCGGGAGATGTCCGTGACCGTCATCACCGTGCCCGACATCTGCACCGGGTCGAGCTGGTTCATCACGGTCTGGACCGTATGTATGGAACTCATCTCGTCGCCATGCACGCCACTGGTCATGACGACGCGCTTGCCCGGCTTCGCCCCCTTGGCGACCGTCACTGACACATACCAGTACTGTCCGGTGGGCATCTGCACGCCCTGAAAATACAAGAGGTGCTTCTGCCCAGATTCCAGGTCGTTGACGTCGAGCGCGCTGACGACCTTTTTTCCCTGGATCACTTCGCCGGTATAGACCGTTCCCTGAGACCCATCGGATGCGGCTTCGACAGAGGGAGCCGCTGCATCCTGGGCTTTCACAGAGCCGGCCGCGAGAGTGGCCGCGGCGCCGACCGGGGCGATGGATGCTATTAGCAGATCGCGACGGTCCAGGCCTTTTTTGGAGTTGCCGGACATGATGAAGTCCCTTGTGAAATGTGGGTGGGGTGGCGGATAGATTTCCTGGCATTTCATGATTTAGTTCGATCGACATCTGAGCAGGGGGCCCCCCAACGTTCGCGAGATAAATGCACCTAGTGCATAAATTCGCGGTTCCGCTACGATGCCTTCGACAGCATCGTCACCTCACCACTTTCCGCTCACGCTCGATCAACAGTCCCGAATCCGGAGGCCACCGTTGGCAAGAACAGAGGGCAGCCGGGATGCAATTTGGGCGGTTGCTTCAGGAACCAATGCCTGGACTTCGTTCGCCGGTGGATCGTGGCTACAGTTTGAGAACCCTCACGATGCCTGCATGTGAGAGCGCAAGCAGCGCAGCGCCGCAGTTGTTGTTCTGTTGCTTTCCACTACTATCGAGATAATCAGTACTGGAATAGTCAAACCTAATCAGTTCCGTTTCAGTCGTTTGAAGATAACGCCTTCTGGCCGCCTTGCCATTGGCTCAGAATTCCAAAACTGTGCGTCTCGTCCTACATCAGACGATATTCTTGAAAGCGCTGCTCTGTTCTCGCGGCCTATCGTCCAATGTAGTCAGCCACACCGAGATAACCCCTGGGCGCGCGGTTAAGATCGTTGCCTCAGTCCATGTCCGTGATTCCCCTAATTCGACATCCTTTCTGTCAGTCGGTTCCACTTCCGGTTCGGCGATTGGCGAAGAAAGTCTTCAGCCGCAAGATGTCGTCGGCGGTTACGTTCGGCGGATCGGTCACCGCTACCCATCCGTCGATGTAGTGGCGAACCAGAACAAGGTTGTCGCGACGATCGCACCGATCGCATAGGAAATCCGCACGGGAACGAAGCGCGCGAATGTCGTCGAGACGCGTAACCGCGTCGAGCGGCTTGATCAGCATGTTCACAGTGAATGCCCCGGGCGACGGCGGCAAAGCCCAAGGCGAGAAGAGGGTGGCGCCCGACAGCGAGATATGCGATGCCCGCGAGAGGAATAAGGACGAGATAGCCAGCGTCCGCCGCAACGCTGGCGATGATGCCCACGAAAGCAAGGATGTAGGTCAGCGCCCAGCGCGGGGATACAATCACCAGTTTCCGAATCAACGCCGTCACAAGCCCGGATTCCTCGGCGACGCCAGCGCCAACCATCGCGGCTATCATCAGTCCGACCGCGGTGAAGCTCATGAAATTCGGGATGAGCGACTCGTACATGAAGCGGATGCCGTCGGTGTTCAGCAGGCTCCTGATCGAAGTCGTAGCGGCCTCGATCTCATGGCTTTCCGGATTGATCCGCTCAAAGGTTATCGAGGCACCGAATGTACCCAGAAGGGCCGACAGTCCAATCACTATGGCGATGAGGATGAGAAAGATTATGACGGGGTGGGGGACCATGTTGCCCACCTTTTCGACCCCATCGAGGAATCTCTGCATAACGGTTTTTGGAGCCGCTCCCGCCGTGGACATGGGTGATCTCCTAGCCCTTAGCCCCGCAGCGCGAGGCGCAACGCCGACATCGCCGACGCGGACGAACTACAACCCATCTTAGTTGGAGCAGCCGCAGAGTCGTGAGCGCAGAAGCCACGACCTGAGCAGGGTGTCCCGAAAAGATCCCGCAGTGGGGAGGCTGCCGCCACAAGAAGCGCGACGTATAAAACAGCGCCGTGCGACGCGAAATGCAGCTGTAGCGCGATATCACGATCTCCAAATAGCTCCGTAGCGGTTGTGGTTTGTTGTGAAAAATGATACTAGTGCTCAGGTTTGAAATGGAAAATCTTTCGTGGACATCGGCGAAGGTATCGTCATGGACAACATGCCAGAGACGGGTACCGAGCGAGCGATTGATTACAAATTCCCTTGCTCGATAGATGTGAGTACCCAATCGTTTCCCAGGGACAACCAATTCGAGATATTCAGGAATGCTCACGTTGGCGTCGCTGATCTGAGATTCTGCAAGAGCGCGGACGGTTCCTTTCCCGCCCGACTGAAGGTCTGGCTGCTCGGTTCGATGCTGGTTGTTTCCACTGTCCTGCCAGGAAAAGGCTACGCCCACGAATGGCGGCACGTGAAGAAGGCGGCATTGGATAACTGGTATTTGTGCTTGCCGGTCCAGGCCCTGGAGCGCGCCTCTGGAGGGCAGACCTTGCCCCATCTTCGATGCCTGGCCAAACCGTTCGAGGTCATGGTGGAAGATGAGGGCGCATTGTCGGTCTTTCTTCCGTCAGATGGGTTTGTCGCGACGTCCACGCTCGAGAGCCTGCTCCATAGGAAGATGGAGGGCGCGTTGGGCCATCTCCTCGCCGACTACCTTGTGCTTCTGGCTCGATCGTTGGCCGACCTCACCGTGGCAGAGGTGCCATACGTGGTCGAGGCCACGAGGAACCTTATCATCGCTTGTCTAGCTCCCTCGCAAGATCGGGTCGTAGACGCTCAAACACCAATTGGGGCGGTAGTTCTGGAACGCGCCAAGCGTTTGATAAACACGAGACTTGCCGACCACTCGCTCACTGCCGAGACGATCTGCAGCGAGCTAGGTGTCTCGCGCTCCCGGTTATATCGATTATTCGCGCCGCTGGGTGGTGTTGCGGCCTATATCCGGCATGAGCGTCTGGTCAGGACGCGTGCAGGAATCACCAATAGCAATGACGTTCGGGCTATATTTCATATCGCGGAGGAATGGGGTTTTGACGATCCGTCCGCATATAGCCGGGCCTTCAGACACGAGTTTGGAATGACGCCAAAAGAGGCGCGGGAGGTCGGTTGGGTCCGGGATGTCTTTCATGTTCAACGAGAGAAGAATCTTCCGCATGGAGGCCCGCTCACACTCTGCCAGGCCCTTCGTGGTGTCGCCTAGTCCGGCCGCCTTGCTGCCGTGCCTAACTTGATCATCGCGAATTGGTGACCCGTACTTCCGCGACACCGGAACAACCCAACGATAGTCACGGTCGTTCTACGGGTGCTGACGGATGAGATTCGCTATAAACTGACCGTGCTGGTCTATAGCGCGATAGAGTCAGCCATAGGGAACTTGAGCTTGCCGGAGCGATCGGCATACACGCAGGTCCTTTGAGCAGCTTCGAAGATTGTATCCGCGCGCGACCCATGCGTCGCTCGAACCATCTCTCCGTCCGAGGCACGGTTTCGGCCCTCTACCGTGGCCCCGCCAATCCGTGGCCATTCATATTCGACGGCATTCGAAAGTCTACATGTCGAAGATTTCAAGCCGTGGATCGACTTTTGTCGCGACCTTCCGACTGCGAACGACGCTCCGGATTACACCATCGACTGTGAAGAGGTCGGCTTCCATTTGGACCTGTCTACGAGTGCGGTAATAGCAAAACTCGGAGCCTTCTTTCGCGCAGGCGAGATAACCACGATGAGGCGGCTTACCAATTTCCGAGCCGCCTACGTTTCGATCCGGGAAGTATTCAACCTGCTTGCTATTAACGGCCGATGGGAAACTGAATTAAATATCACGAGGCTACTTAACAAGGCTAACGTGAAATGCTGTGATCAGCAGAAGTCATTCAGGCTTCGACAGGCTGTCAATTTCTTGAAAGTCGCCTGGCGAACGGCATCAGGTTAGTGAATCAAAAATCTCAAAAGCGCTGAATCAAATTTTTTGCCAACTCTTGTTCTTTCAGCCACTTCGCTGATCCGTTTGAACTGGTCCTATATACAGTGGGCAAAACGAGGCGAATTCTACTTGTCTGCCAAATGCAGTTCGTTGATTCCGGAAGCTCATCTTGAACGATGAGCAAAGGACGCAGTCGAGGAAAAATAAACCTCGATAAGTCGCCGTAGGAGCACTCATCACAGATAGTAATTCAGTGAGCTGGCACAAGAATCAAACGCCTGCTGCCAAGAGTTCAGCGGCGTCCCATCAGACGTGACCGGATCGCATTCGAGACAGCATCGAAGGCAAACACGACAATCAGGATGAGGAGCACCATGTAGCCGACGTTCTCCCAGTCCTGGTTGGTGCGCATCGCCTCCCAGAGTTTGAGGCCGATTCCTCCCGCACCGACGGCGCCGATGATCGTCGCGGAGCGCGTGTTGGACTCCCAGAAGTAGAGAGCCTGGGACGCGAAGACAGGAAGCACCTGCGGCAGCACGCCGAACCGCTGCACCGCAATCGGCGACGCTCCGACGGAGCGGACGCCTTCCCGCTGCTTCTCGTCGATGTTCTCGAGCGATTCCGAATACAGTTTGCCCAGCGTCCCGGTGTCCGTGAAGAAGATCGCCGAGATGCCGGCCAAAGGCCCAGGCCCGAAGCCGCGTGTGAAGAAAAGCGCCCAGATCAGCATGTCGACTGAGCGAAGGAAATCGAAGAACCGTTTCGTCACCTGGTTCGCAGGGCGGTTGCGCGTGATGTTGCGTGCCGCCACGAATGCCAGGGGGAAAGCGACGAGCGAGGCGAACAGGGTGCCGACGAACGCCATTACGATGGTCTGCAGGAGCTTGGTCCAGACGTCGAGGTGCTGCCATTCGCTGTTGTAGAGGATGTTGTCCCAGGCGAGAGCGAGGTTGCTTTGCTCCGGGTCGATGCGTGGACCGCTGAGGATGAAGCTCGCAACCTCGGAATATGGCTTCCCGAAGAAGGGAGACCGCGTGTCGAACAGAAAATTCGCCCACCCGAGAAACCGCTTGTGGACCTTGACGTCGTTGGTCGTGACTTCCGCCCAGCCGGCGAATCCGAAGCTGGCGATGACCTTCTCGCCCGGCCGCCTCTGCGACGCCCAGTCCGGAAGGGGAGCGTCAATGCGGATGTCGGGTCTGCCCATAGGCACGACGACCGTTTCTTCGCCTCTCGTCAACACCGCCTTATTGGCAGTCATTTCTATCGAGGAGCTGTTGCTCATGGCGATCCGCGCCCGTGTGACAACCTCCTCGGTAACGGTTGCCGGAGCGGTCGCCGCCGGGGCCCGCGCGGGCGAGCCGGACCCGTTAGGTGCGGACGTTCCCATAGCCGCACCGGGAGCCATCAGCGATATGCTGCTTTTCGGTTTTGTCTGCGGCTCGGACGGGCTGGCCGTCAGTGTGGCCGTGCCGGTCTGATGGGTGACGACGGATTTTTCGGTCTGCACCCAGTCGGGGTTCGGATGTTCGCCGAGCGGATCGAACCGCGAATAGGAAATCTTCATGGTCCCGTCGGCTGCCATGTCGATCTCGGGACGGACCTCGAAAGAGATCCAGTCGGCAAGATAGGTGCCGGCGATCGAGTAGTCGGCCTGAGAGAAGACCTTTGCGAACGCGAAGAACCAGAACGAGAACGCCACATAGCCGGCAGCGAGAATGACGAGAAGGGGAGCGCGGTAGCGGCGCAGCCAGGTCGTGTCGAAGAGCTGCGGGTGGCGCGCGGCGATGTCGGCCTTTTGGACGGGCGAAAGCGTGTTCATCGATGCAACCTCATGCGACGGCGCGGAACGACTGCTCGCCGACCAGCTTTCTGCGCAGCCATGCGGAGAACTGGTCGACGGCAATGATGGTGCAGAAAAGGAGGAATACGATTGCAAGAGTCTTTGCCGGATGACCCTGTCCGATCGAAAGCCTGAGAAGTTCGCCGATGCCGCCGCCGCCGACCGCACCGATGATCGTGGACGCCCGCACGTTGATCTCGAGCCTCAGGAGGAAATAGCTCACGAAGTTGGGCATGACCTGCGGCACCATTCCGAACCAGACCCGTTCGAGCCAAGTCGCGCCGACGGCCCGCAGGCCTTCGTCAGGGCGCATGTCGGCATTCTCCACTACCTCGAAGAACATCTTTCCCAGCGCTCCGGTGGTGTGGACGGATAGTGCGATGATCGCCGGGACCGGCCCGAGCGAGAGGATCGCGAGGCAAAATCCCGCGATGACGACCTCGGGAAACGCCCGCAGGATCTCCATGAAACGGCGCACCGCCCCCCGGACATAAGCATTCGGCATCATGTTCCTCGCAGCGAAGAAGCACAGTGCAAATCCCAGGAAGAAGCCGACGCCCGTGGAGAAGATGGCGATGTTCACCGTCTCGACGATCTTTTCGACATATTCCGGAACGTAGAGGGTTTGCGTGACGTAGAACCGGCCCTCGGGGTAGTCGTACTTCTGGCTGCCGTCGTAATAGGGGGAGGGGAGATCGAGCAGCGCGCGCGCCGGTTCCCACGCGTCGCGCGGCACGAGGTCCCCCACGAAGTCTGCCAGATAGGGGAGGCGGTCCCAAAATTTGCCCGCGTTGGTCTCATTGGCGAACCACACCGAACCCGCGGTGAAGACGACGACGAGAAACAGGGCAAGGAACGTCTTGCCGCGGCGCCGGGAGGCAAGCTCGTGCCAGTGCCGCTCGATCATGCTTGCAGTTTCACTCGGGGGGTGGCGCAGCGTAGTGTCGCTCATCTTCAACCTGTCGAACGTGGGATATGGCAAAGCCGCCGGAGGGATCCGGCGGCCTTGCGAGAGGAAACGGCATCAGCCGCCAATGGCTGCCTTGCGGACATCGATGATCGGCTTGTAGAAGTCTACGTTGACTTCGGTGTAGCCTTTGAAGTCGCCACCCTGAATGGCCGCGAAGCAGGCCGGATCGGACTTTGGCAGCCCGAGCATGAATGCCTTGAACTTGGTCTTCATGTCGTCGTTCAGCGAGGAACGGATGACGATCGGGCCATTCGGGATGAGCGGCGACCTCCAAAGCTCGACGAGGTCGTCCATGTTCAGGATGCCCTTGTCGACCATCTTGCGAAGGTTACCGGAGCTGTAGCCATCCTTGAACTCGCCCACGCCCGACGCCCAGGTGGTGCCCGCGTCGAAGTTGCCCTTTACGACTTCCAAGACGAGGTTCTCGTGGCCGCCGCCAAAGCCGGTGGAAGAGAAGTATTCCTTGACCGGAGCGCCAATGGATTCAGGCAGCGTAACGAGGGGAACGAGGTAGCCGGAAGTCGAGTCAGGATCGGCAAAGCCGAGCTTCTTGCCCTTCACGTCTTCTAGCTTCTTGATGCCGCTGTCTTTGCGGGCAACCATGACCGAGTAGTAGCCGGTTGCACCGTCGGTCTGCACGGTCGTCAGGATCGGTTCGACGGCCTTGGAATTGGCGAGATAAACCTTGGCATAGGCGGAGGCGCCAAGTTCTGCGTAGTCGAGCGTGCCGCCAAGCAGGCCCTGGACGACGCCGTCATAGTCGGCTGCCGGGAAGAAGGAGACCTTCTCGACGCCGATCGCAGCGGGAAGCTTTTCCGACAGGCACTGGAAATTGCGCAGGCGGTCAGCCTCGTTTTCGCCGCCGAGAATGCCGACGCGGAATTCCTTGAGGTCTTCGGCTGCGGCAGCGCCGGCAAGCGCTAGAAGCGCTGTCGCGGCAAAGAGTGCTTTCTTCAACATGGTTCTCTCCTAATTGACCGGTTCCCCGGTGGTCTTGCTGTTACGAAGAAGTGTGCCTTGACGCGGGCGGTCGATCGCCGCCTTCTCTCAGAGGCCCGCCAGGGCAACCGGTTGCAGGCCGGCGGATGCTTGAGCGGTGGCTGGCGCGGGCATGTTGATCGAGGTCGACGTCATCGTTTCGTCGATGCCGGCGCCATCCTTGTCGGTGCCGTAGATTTCCTTGACTGCAGCCGCTGTCAGCTCCGAAGGCTTGCCGTCGAAAACGACGCGGCCGGCAGCCATGCCGACGATGCGTTCGCAATAGTTGCGCGCCGTATCGAGCGTATGCAGGTTGGTGATGACGGTGATGCCCTCGCTCTCGTTGATGTCGCGCAGCGCATCCATGACGATCTTGGCGTTCAGCGGGTCGAGCGAGGCGATCGGCTCGTCGGCGAGCACCATCTTCGGGTTCTGCATCAGGGCGCGCGCGATCGCCACGCGCTGCTGTTGGCCGCCGGAGAGCGTGCCGGCGGTCTGCAGCGCCGTCTGTTCGATGCCGAGGCGCTCCAGAGCCGCAATCGCATGAATGCGCTCGTCGCGGCTGAAGATGTTGAGGAGGCTCAGCATGGTTGGGCGGTGATTGAGGCGGCCGAGCATGACATTGGTCAGAACGTCGAGGCGAGGGACGAGATTGAACTGCTGGAAGATCATCGCGCAATCGCGCTGCCAGTTGCGCAGGGCTTCCCCGCGTAGAGCGGAGACTTCGACGCCGTTGAATCGGATGGAGCCGGAAGTCGGCTCCTGCAGGCGGTTGATCATCCGAAGAAGCGTGGATTTGCCGGCGCCCGAGCGGCCGATGATGCCTACCATTTGACCCTGCGGTATTCTCAGGTTCGCCTGATCGACCGCCGTTTTGCCACCGAACCGCCGGGTCAAATCCGTTATTTCCAGCATTCGCGCGTCCCTCGTCATTGCGTCTGAGGGGACATATGCCGCGTTCTTAACGGTGTAATGTCGGTTTTATGTCACTTTTATAATGTTTGCCGATTTCCCTTGGCTGCGCAACGGACAATGGATGTGTTGATTAGCTCTTTTCTGCCCGCACGCCAGAACCTGCTGGCTAATCTCGAAATCACCTGTGCAGGTGTCGGGAAGGCATTGACTCTGTTTGTCTAATTTGATTTTGGTCCGCTACCTAAAGATCGGCCCCTCTGGCGCAGCCGGCGCGCATCGCAGATGCCCTCTTTCCCGTATAATGAATTGATACAAAACTGTCACGAAACTGTTAC
Organism: Rhizobium mongolense USDA 1844; assembly: GCF_000419765.1. Classification (GTDB taxonomy): domain Bacteria; phylum Pseudomonadota; class Alphaproteobacteria; order Rhizobiales; family Rhizobiaceae; genus Rhizobium; species Rhizobium mongolense. Next base: position 74,000 of record NZ_ATTQ01000006.1, read on the forward strand.
GTGGTGCCTATAGAGGGGAGCCGACGCCGAAGCGTCATCGTTAAATTCTACGGGAGAGTATCCATGAAGAAATATCTCGGAAGCTGCGCAGTCGCCGCTATTTTGCTGGCAACCGCAGGCGTCGCATCGGCTCGCGACCAGATCCAGGTCGCCGGCTCGTCCACCGTGCTGCCCTATGCCAAGATCGTTGCAGAATCCTTCGGCGAAACGTTCTCGAACTTCAAGACGCCGGTCGTTGAATCCGGTGGCACGGGCGCTGGCCTCAAGGAATTCTGCAAGGGCGTCGGCGAAGACACGATCGACATCGCGAACGCTTCGCGCGCGATCAACAAGAACGAACTGGAGGCCTGCAAGAAGGCCGGCGTAACGGACATCCAAGAAGTGAAGATCGGTTATGACGGCATCGTCTTTGCAACCGATGCTTCCAACCCGGACATCGCCTACGTTCCTGCAGACATCTACAAGGCGCTCGCCGCTCAGGTTGTCGTCGACGGCAAGCTCGTCGCCAACCCCTACAAGAAGTGGTCTGAAGTAAACCCGAAGCTCCCCGACGTTGAAATTGCTGCCTACATCCCGGGCGAAAAGCATGGCACGCGCGAAGTCTTCGAACAGAACGTTCTCGCTGCTGGCTGCAAGGCTTCCGGTGCCCTTGAGGTCATCTCGAAGGAAATCACCGAGAAGGCTGCCCAGACGAAGGCCTGCGTCGCAGTCCGCAAGGACGGCCTGGCTGTCGACATCGACGGCGACTATCCGGAAACGCTGGCACGCATCGCTGCCAACAAGACCGGGGTCGGCATATTCGGCCTTTCCTTCTATGAAAACAATGCCGACAAGCTGAAGGTCGCAACCGTCGACGGTATCGTTCCGTCGACTGAAACCATCTCCAACGGCACCTATCCGGTCTCGCGTCCGCTGTTCTTCTACGTCAAGAAGGCACATCTCGGCGCCGTTCCGGGCCTGAAGGAATACGTCAACTTCTTCGTGTCCGACCAGATGATCGGCCCCGACGGTCCGCTCGTCGAATATGGCCTCGTTGCAGCTCCGGATGCTGAGCGCGAAGAGATCCGCAAGAACGTCGAAGCTGAAAAGACCATGTAATGATCGTGCCGGCGCGGTGCCAGGGGCCCGCGCCGGCATCTTCTACCCTTGCCCATTGGCGCAGGGTTTTAAGTTTCCGTGACCGGGAAGCCGTGCAGGACGTTCCCGCTCTTGCTTTTGGGGTCGTGAGCCTGGGGACGTAACGAATGAGCACATCCATCATACTCTTGTGTCTCGTGGTGCTTGGCGCGCTGGCCTATGTGGTCGCACGCAGCCGTGCCATGGCGCTTGCCGGCGGCAAGCCGTCCGCGCTGCATTCGCGGCCGGGCTACTACGGCGCCTATGCCGCCATCTGGTCTACTCTCCCCGCCCTTCTCGTTCTCTGCATCTGGCTCGCATCGAGCCCGGGGATCGTCGAATCCGCTGTCCGCGGCGCTTTCCCGGACGACGTGAAGGTAAAGCCTGCTGCAGAACAGGATCTGAGCTACAGCATGGTGGCGACCATCGCGCGCGGCATGAATCTGCTGACGTCGGAAGAAATCAGCGCAGTCGGCTCCGATGCTGCAGCCATTCAGGCAAAGCTCAGCGAGAAGGGTGTCCCGCTCGCCGGTGAGCCGCAGCCTTTCATGATCGAAGCAGCAAAGGCGCTGAATGCCAAAGCCGCAGGCAGCCGCATGATCATGACCGCGGTCGTCCTCGTGATGGCCATCGGCGGTGCGCTTTACGCGCTTCGTGGCATCGCGCCGCGCTTTCGGGCTCGCAACCGGGTCGAACGTGTCATGCTATGGGGCCTTCTCGTGGCATCGTCCATTGCGATCCTGACCACCGTCGGCATCGTCCTTTCGATGTTGTCCGAAGCCATCCGCTTCTTCGCAGCCGTCCCTGCAACCGATTTCTTCTTCGGCACGGTCTGGGATCCGCGCTTTGCCGGGGCAGGCAGCTCGTCCTTCGGCCAGTTCGGTCTTATCCCGCTGCTGCTCGGCACGCTTTATATCGGCTTTGTCGCCATGCTGGTTGCAGTTCCGGTCGGTCTTTTCGCCGCGATCTATATGGCTGAGTATGCCTCCCCACGGGTCCGTTCGCTCGCCAAACCTCTTCTTGAAGTTCTGGCTGGTATCCCCACTATCGTTTATGGCTTCTTCGCCCTTGTTACTGTCGGCCCGTTCCTGCGCGACCTGTCTGCGCAAGTGAACGGCCTCCTCACTGGCAGTTATGCCAATTTCATTCAGGCGCAGAGCGTTCTGACGGCCGGCATCGTCATGGGCATTATGCTGATCCCCTACGTTTCCTCGCTGTCGGACGACATCATCACTGCCGTGCCGCGCGCGCTGCGTGATGGTTCGCTTGGGCTCGGTGCCACGCGTTCGGAAACCATCAAGAAGGTCGTGCTTCCGGCAGCTCTTCCAGGCATTGTCGGCGCACTCCTCATGACGGCATCGCGTGCGATCGGTGAAACCATGATCGTCGTGCTCGCAGCCGGTGTCGCTGCGCGCATGCAGATCAATCCGTTCGAGCCGATGACCACGGTGACCGTCAAGATCGTCAACCAGCTGACAGGCGATCTTGAATTCACTTCGCCGCAGACCCTGGTCGCCTTTGCGCTCGGCATCACCCTCTTCTGCATTACGCTTTGTCTTAATATCTACGCGCTCTACATCGTGCGCAAATACCGGGAGCAGTACGAATGACGAATATTGTTTCCCCCATTGCAGGTACCATGTCCAAGGAGCCTGAGCGCCGCGATATCGGCATCAAGCGCCGCTATGCCGCGGAGCGTCGTTTCAGAGCATATGGCATTGCCGCCATCTCCTTTGGCCTGATTTTCCTGGCGTTCCTGCTGTCGACGGTTATCCGCAACGGCTACACTGCCTTCCAGCAGACGGCGATCGCGCTTCCGGTCGAATTTACCGAGAAGACCATCGACCCGGACAACAAGCGGGCCACCGATCCATCGGTGCTGATTGCTGCCAATTACGGCGCGTTGCTGCGTGATGCGCTTGTCAAGCAATTGAACATCAACGCCTCAAGCCGTCCGGATGTCCGCGAAGCATCGGCCATGCTCTCCAAGAGTGCTCCGATCCAGTTGCGTGATATGGTCGTCGCTGATCCGTCGATCATCGGCAAGACTGTCAATGTCACCGTTCTGGCCGACGCCAATGTCGATAGCGCCAACAAAGGTCAGATCGACCTTACTGTCGACGAGAAGAACCGCAAAGTGAACGACAAGCAGGTCGGCTGGATGAACGAACTGAAGGCGAACGGCGCACTGTTCAAGGAGTTCAATACCGGCCTTTTCGTCAACGGCAATTCCAGCCGTCCCGAAGCCGCCGGTCTCGGCGTCGCCCTTGTCGGCTCGCTATACCTGATGTTGATCGTTCTCGTGTTGTCGCTGCCGATCGGCGTTGCCGCCTCGATCTACCTCGAGGAATTCGCGATGAAGAACAAGGTGACGGACCTGATCGAGGTGAACATCAACAACCTCGCGGCTGTTCCGTCGATCGTTTATGGTCTGCTCGGCCTTTCCGTTTTCATCAACTTTGCCGGCCTGCCGCGTTCGGCCTCGCTGGTCGGCGGCTTGGTGCTGACGCTTATGACGCTGCCGACGATCATCATCGCCACCCGTGCAGCGCTGCGCGCGGTCCCGCCGTCGATCCGCGCGGCGGCGCTTGGCCTCGGCGCCTCGAAGATGCAGATGGTGTTCCACCACGTCCTGCCGTTGGCGATGCCCGGCATCCTGACCGGCACGATCATCGGCCTGGCGCATGCGCTCGGGGAAACTGCACCGCTTCTTCTGATCGGCATGGTCGCTTTCGTGGCCAGCGCACCGGCCACGCCGCTTGATCCGTCGACAGCGCTTCCGGTGCAGGTCTACATGTGGGCCAACGAAGCCGAACGCGCTTTCGTCGAACGTACATCTGGCGCCATCATCGTCCTGCTCCTGTTCCTGATCGTCATGAACATCGGGGCTATCCTCTTGCGCCGGCGCTTTGAGCGTCGCTGGTAAACGGAGTACGTTATTATGAACATGTTGACCGAAGCAGCAGTTGAGAAGGCTCTGGACCAAAAGATGAATACGATCCCGTTCAAGATGATCGGCCAGGACGTCTCGGTTTATTATGGCGAGAAGCGCGCGCTTTTCGACGTGAAGCTGAACATCCGCGAAAACACTGTGACCGCGCTCATCGGCCCTTCCGGCTGCGGCAAGTCCACGTTCCTGCGAAGCCTGAACCGCATGAACGATACGATCGACAACTGCCGCGTGACCGGCAAGATTACCCTCGATGGTGAGGACATCTACGATCCGGATATCGACGTCGTAGAACTCCGCGCCCGTGTCGGCATGGTCTTCCAGAAGCCGAACCCGTTCCCGAAGTCGATCTACGAGAATGTTTGCTACGGACCGCGTATCCATGGTCTGGCGAAGTCGAAGGCCGATATGGACCAGATCGTCGAGCATTCGCTGCAGCGCGCGGGTCTTTGGAACGAAGTCAAGGATCGCCTGCAAGAATCCGGCACCGGTCTGTCGGGCGGCCAGCAGCAGCGCTTGTGCATCGCACGCGCCGTCGCCGTCAGCCCGGAAGTCATCCTGATGGACGAACCGTGCTCGGCGCTCGATCCGATCGCGACCGCCAAGGTCGAGGAGTTGATCCATGAGCTGCGCGAGAACTTCACCATCGTCATCGTGACGCACTCGATGCAGCAGGCGGCCCGCGTTTCGCAGCGCACCGCCATGTTCCACCTCGGCAATCTCGTCGAGGAGAATGACACCGACAAGATGTTCACCAATCCGGACGACCCGCGCACTCAGGATTACATCATGGGCCGCTTCGGCTGATCTGCGGCGTTCAGGCTATTCAAGGACAATCCCAATGGCATCGACCCATATCTTTTCTGCCTATGACGACGATCTGAAGTTCCTGTCCCGCCGTATCTCGGAAATGGGCGGGCTTGCCGAGCAGATGGTGTCGGACGCCGTCCGCGCGCTTGTCAACGGCGATACCGCTCTTGCCCAGAAGGTCATCTCGGACGATGTGATCCTCGATCACGCGGAGCGCGAGATCGGCGACAAGGCGGTCGTAACCATCGCCCGCCGCCAGCCGATGGCCTCCGACCTTCGCGAGATCATGGGTTCGATCCGCATCGCGGCCGATCTCGAGCGCGTCGGCGACCTCGGCAAGAACACCGCCAAGCGTGTCATCGCCGTGCAGAGCACCGGCGTTCCGCGCAAGCTCGCCCGCGGTCTTGAGCATCTTTCCGAACTGGCGCTGGTCCAGCTCAAGGAAGTGCTCGACGTCTATACGACCCGCGCGGCCGACAAAGCGAAGTCGATCCGCGAGCGCGACGAGGAAATCGACGCGATGTACACCTCGCTGTTCCGCGAGCTGTTGACCTACATGATGGAAGATCCACGCAACATCACCAGTTGCACGCATCTTCTCTTCTGTGCGAAGAACATCGAGCGCATCGGCGATCACGCCACCAACATTGCCGAAACGATTTATTACATGGCGACCGGCGCACAGCCGGAAGGCGAACGTCCGAAGGACGACACTGCCAACACCGTCGGCGCGGTCACGGAATGACAATTCCGAACCGGCCCTCAGGAGACAGAACCGAATGATCCCGAGAGTTGCAGTCGTTGAAGACGAAGAAGCACTGAGCGTGCTCCTTCGCTATAACCTTGAGGCCGAAGGTTTCGAGGTCGACACCATCCTGCGCGGCGACGAGGCCGAAATCAGGCTTCAGGAGCGAACGCCGGATATTCTGATCCTCGATTGGATGCTGCCGGGCGTGTCGGGCATAGAGCTTTGCCGCCGCCTGCGCATGCGTCCGGAAACAGAGCGCCTGCCGATCATCATGCTGACGGCGCGCGGCGAGGAAAGCGAGCGTGTGCGCGGCCTTTCCACCGGCGCCGACGACTACGTGGTCAAGCCGTTCTCTACGCCCGAGCTCGTTGCCCGCGTCAAGGCGATGCTGCGCCGCGCCAAGCCCGAGGTGCTCTCTACGGTGCTGAAATGCGGCGATATCGAACTCGACCGCGAAACGCATCGTGTTCACCGCAAGAGCCGCGAAGTCCGTCTCGGCCCGACCGAATTCCGTCTCCTGGAATTCCTGATGTCGTCGCCCGGCCGTGTCTTCTCGCGTTCGCAGCTTCTGGACGGTGTCTGGGGCCACGACATTTATGTCGACGAGCGCACCGTGGACGTCCATGTCGGCCGCCTGCGCAAGGCGCTGAACTTCTCCAACATGCAGGACGTCATCCGCACCGTCCGCGGCGCAGGATATTCGATGGAAGCATAGCAGGGAGGCCGGAGAAGATGTCGGTGCGGATACTTGTTGTCGAGCAGGACGAAGATCTGCTCACGACACTGAAGCATGCTCTGGAGACAGAAGGATATTCGGTGAACTGTCTTCACCCGCATGCGTCGCTGGTCGAGCTCGTGGCGTTACGGCTGCCTGATGCGGTGATATTCGGTGCAACGGCTCCTGGCTCGATGGCAATCTCGACATGCCGCCAGTTCCGGACGACTGAAGCGACCGCCCGCCTTCCGATCGTGGTGCTTCTGGACTCGGTCCTCGAGCAGGACCGGTTGGCCGTCCTCTCCGCCGGAGCCGACGACTGCCTCGTAAAGGCAGTCTCCCCCGTGGAACTCCTCATCCGCTTGCGGAACCTCCTGCGGCGTCTCAATCCAGCGCTGCTGGAGAGCACGCTGAAGGTCGGGGATCTGACGCTCGATAAGAACGCCCGCCGGGTTCACAGGCAGAAGAAGGAGGTCAAGCTCGGCCCCACCGAGTTCAGGCTGCTCGAGTTTCTGATGAAGTCCCCAGGTCGCGTCCACTCCCGATCGGAATTGAGGGCATCGCTGTGGGGTAACGATGCCAGTGTCGATGAGCGCGCTGTCGACGTACACATCGGGCGTCTCCGGAAGGGTATCAGTTTCGGCAAGGCCGATAAGGTGATCCGGACGGTGCGTGGCGCCGGCTACGCACTCGGCGACTTCTGATCTGGATCAGGTTCGGATCCTATCCCATCGCTGTGCGCAAAGATTGAGACGCGCGGTACTGTTTTCTCGCAATGCGTGTGTCACGTCGATTTCACGCGACTGTTTATATTAGGGCGTGCTTAGTCGCGCTGGAGGTGATTCCAGTCCGCCTTCGGCTCCCATACTCGCCTAAGGGCGTCAGACATACAATCCAGCCGGGATGAGGGTTCGGGCCCGATAGGCTACGCTCGTCCCAGGCTACAGCTTGGTTGAAGCGATTTGGAGTATTCCATGACGATCAAGACGGCGTTGTTGAGAATGTCCCTGATTATCGTTTCCGGGTGGGTCATGGTCGGCACCATCACCTTGGTGATGTTCCATTGACCAGCGAGGTGTAACGGCATGCGGTTCCTAGTGTACACGAAATCGATCGCAGAACTCGATTATGACGAAGAGACGCGCGTCTTGACGATCATCTACCGGGACGGCCAATTGCGATCCGTTCCCCATGTCGATCCCAAGATCATGATGAAGATGGTTGCACAGCTTCCTCCGGAACGATCCCTCTACCTGATGCAGGCGGCGATCTGAACGCCGCGGCCAAGGCAAGATCCGACCGAACCTGGCGTCAATGTATGGCTTCGGTAAAAGCGCGGCGATAGAACGCGCCGAGGTTGATCCGTTCTGCAGCGGCCGCCACAAGCTTCTTTTCCAGACGGCGCTCGTATTCCCGCGATCGGGCCGCCCGCGGCCTGCCGTGCGGTGTCGTAGGCTTTAGCCGGATCCGTGGTCCGACGTCGTCGCGATACTGGGCAAGCGTCATGCCGGCCTTGATCAGCAGAGTTCTTATCTGCGGACGGTGCTCGGCAGCGATGACGAGGCCAAACGACTTGATCAGGACAGGCTTCGGGACTGGCAGCTCGATCTCGTCGATGATGTCATTTCCCACTTGCGCTTCCTCGGCGAACACGAGGTACTGGTCCACCAGGTCATGAGCGGCCTCCAGGGTCTCGGTGTCCGGGCTGTACCGGCACCAGGTGTCACCAAAAGCACTCAGCGATCCGTATGACATCATGAGCTCCTTCGCCCTTCAAATGAACGCGGAAACTGGCTGATTGTTCAAAGGATGCCGCAAGTAGCAGGAAAGCTGCGCGGCTTTTGCCTCGCGACGGGATGGCCGCCGCGGGGCAGCGAGGCGCATTTCGCGTAGGATTAGCGCTGGTACGTGACCTCGATACTCGCCTGATCCAGCGTATTGGCACGGACGAAGAAGCCGACCATGGCGGCGGGGGCTTTTTCATCGAGGGGGAGTTTGTCGAGGGAAAGAGCATAGACCGTGAACTGGTACCGGTGCGGCCCGTGGCCGACAGGCGGGCAAGCACCGCCATAGCCGGACATGCCGAAATCGGTGCGGCCCTGTACAGCGCCTTCGGGAAGCTCCCCATCGCTGCCCGCCCCGGTCGGGAGTTCGGAGGCGGTGGAGGGCAGGTTGAACACTGTCCAGTGCCACCAGCCGGAACCGGTCGGAGCATCCGGATCATAGGCCATGATGGCGAAGCTCTTGGTGCCTGCCGGCGCTCCGGACCAGGAAAGGTTTGGGGAGACGTTGCCACCGTCGCAGCCAAATCCTTTGAAGACCTGAGCGTCGGCCATGGGCTTGCCGGGTGTGAGGTCTTTTGAGGTCAGTTTCATTTCGGCCTGGGCGGCCGTGGAGCCAATGAAGCTCAAGGCGACAAGGGTTGTCATGATGCGCATGGGGTAGTTCCTTCAGTTGCGAATGAGGGAATCATAGCTCAGGCGGAAATTTTGTCTGTCCTGAGATGCGCAACTTCTGCCCCGATTCGCTCAAGCGCGCCGGCGCTGCCCCGCACGTCGCGCGGATTGATGCCAAACCGCTCTTTGAATCGTGCGGCAAACTGGGACGGCGAGTCATAACCCACTTCCTGAGCGATGTGCCCGATTGGAAGGGTCGTGGTATGCAGCAACGCTAGCGCTCGCGTCATGCGCGTGTCGCTCAAGGTCTCTGTAAAGCTGGTCTGTTGCGCCGCCAGCTTGCGCCGGAGCGTGGCTTCACTCATGTGGAAGGCGCGGGCGGCGTCGCCCGAAGTCCAGTCGTAGGCGGGGTCTGTTTCGATCATCTGGCGAAGACGATCCTGTAGGAGCAAACCTTCCCTCTTACCCAACACGGCTCCGCTCAGGGCGAACCAGGTAATGAGTTCCATCATGCGGACCGTCGCAACAGCTGCGGGGAGTGCTGCATTGCTTTCGGGAGAGCAGAAAAATTCAAACAGCGCCACCGCTTCGGCCGGCAAGTCCTTGGCTTTCGCGGGAAGGGCCGTTAGGGGAGGCGTGATCGAGCCGAGCCGCGCGTAAGTCTCTTCGAATAAAGCGCGCGGAACGGGCAGGATGCAAGCTTCATAGTTCTGCGGAACCTTGGGAATATTCTCCATGGTCATGGCCTGATGGTCGGGCAGAAGGCCGTAGTCGCCGGTTTCGAGTCGCAAAGGCATGTCGCGGATAACCACCACCTTGGTTCCCGAACGCACGTTGATCAGTACAGGCGTGGTGTTCACGAGATGATGAAAGCATGCTCGCCCTGCCTGTCGAAGGAGGACGGCAGTGGGAGTGGCGGGATTTGCTTCGTGCGTCATGTCTCTTCGGACTCCGCCTTTGGTCTTCGTTTTCGGGCCAAATGACCCTTAGCACGCAATCGCTCGTTTGCCATGGAAGTGGCGGACAAGTGTGCGGCGTTTGCTAGGTATGGGACGCAGGAGTAAACTTTCAAACGTGATGGACCGGGAGCGATGTGGGAGCACTCGCCAAAGGAGGCCCGGTATGAACGATGCGCCCGCAAACGACAACCCGCGGAAACCGCCGGTAAAAGCCGGTGTCATCTTCGCCCACCAGGCGCGGCAGGTGACCGTCCATGCCGACGTTCTCGCTCTGCTGTCCGATCCGGCATCTGCACAGCCTTGCCTGGATATCGCCGAAGACGCCGCCCGCGCCATCCACGGCGCCATGGCCGTTGCCCATGTCGGCGCGGATCCGCAACGGATGATCGCCGCGCCCGAGGAAATCGATCTGCAGATGCTGCGGGACCTGGCCGAAGGCTCGCCGCATGAGCGGTTCGAGCGGGTCGCCCGGGCCTTCGAGGATTGGAAGCAGGGCAAGCCTAGCCGAGAACGGCTCCTTCTCGATGACTGCCGCGGCGATCTTAATCGCTGCGTGACCACCGAAGCCCATGAGAAGGCGCTCGTCGTCGCCCCATGCCATGGCAACATGGATGCCCGGGACGCTTTTCACGCTCTCGTTTTCAATGAGCACAAGCTGGTGGTGGCGCCATCTGTCGATGCCTATGCCGGCAATCTGCTGGGGCATGTGGTGATCGGCTGGAAGCCGGATGATCGTGCGCAGGGTGCCGTCGCCTCCGCCAGACGGTGGCTCGCTGCGGCCGATCGATTGACGGTTCTATGCGTCAACGACAAACCGGACGGAAGCTACCAGTCAACGGCAAGGGAATTGCTTGATCAGCTGGGGCTTGACGGCGACGTCGTCGCAATCAGCTCGGGAAGCCGGTCCGTCGGGGAGGCGATCCTCGATTTCGCCAAGTCGGTGAATGCGACGTGCCTTTTGATTGGCGCTTTCAAGTATGGCTATTTCCTGGAACTGCTACTCGGCCGTGTGACTTACTATCTGCTGACGCATTCGCCGCATCCATTGATCATGAAGCATTAGCGGCGACGACGATTGACCTCGCCTGCGCCAAGAAAAGCCGCTACAAAGTCGGTACTTCCAACGCTCGCAATGATCCTCCTGATTTCAGCGTTGAAAGTCTGGCGGCATCAATCGTTCGGTGGGAGGCAAAACCCCACCTTTGCCACCTGGGAGCCAGCTACACTTTGCGATGATAGCTGGCGGCGGACGAGCCGGGCGTGAACCGCATTTCATGCAGCGTTTGTATCGCCAAACGTGCAGAACTCTCTTGAGAAGCAGGAGGTTGCGTGACCCCTTCTCGGGTATTGTTGAGCGCATATGGGTCGACATCAGCGATCAGGTGGCAGGGTAGCGCGGTCATCTGCCGCATCGTGTTCTCCCAGGCGGTGCGCTGCAGTTGCCTTGCCCTGAACGCAAAGAAGATGTCCAGAATGCTGTGTGCAGCCTCGGTCATTATGGCCTCCTTTGTTTATCGAGCCGATGTTAAAATAGCTTTGCGTTGACTTTCAAACAAACGAAATGATATGGTGCTTAATATCAGAAAAATTGAAAGATGCGACGATGACTATGCCCTTTCGCCGCCCGATCCCCTTGCTCGACAATGATGTTCTGAGAACCTTTGTCGCCATTGCGGAAACAGGTAATTTTTCGACTGCAGCCGAAGCTGTGTTCCGCACGCCGTCGGCGGTTTCCATGCAGATCAAGAAGCTCGAGGAACAGCTCGGCGCGACGCTCTTCATGCGTGATGCGCGTTCGGTGACGCTGACGCAGCACGGCGAGCTCTTGCTGACCTACGCTCGCAATATCTTGGCGCTCTCCAACGAGGCGGTCTCCCGCTTCATCATGCCGGAACTCAGCGGCGTCGTGCGGCTCGGTGCGCCGGAGGACATCGGCGAGCGGCTGCTGCCAAGTATCCTGAAGAGCTTCGCGGAGAGCTATCCGGGCATCATGGTCGACGTGACGATCGACATGAGCATCGGCCTCAAGAAGCGCATGGAAGAGCAGAGGTTGGATCTGGCGCTGATCAATTGCGCCACGCGGCCGTTCCCGACCGGCGGGGAGATCGTGTTTCGTGAGCGCCTTGTCTGGGCAGGTGCCAAATGCGGTACTGCCCACAGGCGCGATCCCCTGCCGATCTCGATCTGGGAGGATGGCTGCATCTGGCGCCAGGAGGCACTGGCGCAGCTTGAGCGTAACAAGCGGCCTTACCGCGTCGCCTATCTCAGCGGCCATACGATGGCGCAGCGCGCCGCCGTGCTTTCCGACCTTGCGATCGCGCCGCTGCCGCGCTCCTATGTGGCCGACGGCATGGTGATGCTCGGTGCGCAGGAAGGCCTGCCTGAACTCGGCTCGTTCGACATCCGGCTGCTGACGGCCTCCCAGCTCTCCGGGCCTATGGAGGCGGTCGCCGACAGCATCCGCTTTGCTTTCGCGGAAAAGGCAAAGGCCGCCGCCGCTTGATCCGCACCGCGAGGAACTTTATTGGATTTTGGCGCGTTGAACGGCCGGAGCAGCGCAGGCTGCTTCGGCCTCGCGATTTCTAGTTTGCAAAAGAGGATTTCCAAAATGACGATAACGGTCAAAATCGGCGCAGCGCTGATGCTGCTTCTGGCGCTTTCTTCCTGCGGCAATACCATCCGTGGCATGGGCCGTGATACGGCAAACGCCGTCAATGCGACACAGGATGCCGGCCATTCGGTCAACCGCGCCGCACGCCGCTAAATCTTTTCAGATCGTTGCGGCAGGGTAGGCGCGTTCGAGGCCGCCCGATCGGTTAAGGCCAGTGCGGAAAGCAAGATAGGCCGGATGCTGGCTTGATTTCGCCGCTTCTGTCAAACGGATCTGAAGCCGCGCCGGCGCGGCTTCACCAATCCACATTCCGGTATTTTCAAGTTTCAGAGAATTAAGAAAAGGCGCAGCCGCGGCCAGATCCAGATACCGATGCAAGCCGTCGATCAGGCTGTCGTCCTGCGCTGCGTTTTCCATGAGCAGCGCAAGATACGACCAGTCCGCTTCGGAAGCGCCTGCAAATTTGCTGGCAACAATCTCGCGATTGGGAAAGGAAGCGGCTGGCGTCATCGGTCATCCATTGCGTTGCTGCCATGGCCCGGCAGTCGTTTGACTAGAATATCCCGTCAGCCTAGGAGCGATAGCCTACGCGAGGCTGGAATTGCTCAAAGAGCGGCCTTCACCTTTTCAGCGACGGCAGCCGGCATCCACCGTGTCCAGAGTTCGGGGTAGTTGCGGAGAAAATAGAGCGCGGCGTTCTCGCTGCTTTCCCGGTTTTCGTCCTGCCACGCCAGAATGTCGTTTATGGTGTTGTTGTCCCAGGTGCGGGAGCGCAAATAGTCGACTTCCGGACCGGCACGGTCGGCAAAGGCCTTGGTGACGACGGTAAAGGCCTGGGAGACGGGATAGGCGTTAAGCTGCGGACGCGCGCAGCCTTCGACCGAGGTGCAGGCCAGCCATTCCGCCTTGTCGTGGCTGACACCCATACTGAGCAGTGTCATGTCGTATTTGCCGAGGATCGCTGTTGGTGCCCAGTAATAGCCGAGCCAGCCGACCTTGGCGTCGAAGGCTGCGCCGATCGAATCGTCCAGGCCTTGCGGGCTTTCGCTGTCGATCAGCTCGAAACCGGCCTGCTCGCCGTTTAAGGCTTTGAAGAGATTGGCTGTCGAAATCCGGCAGCTCCAGCCCGGCGGACAATTGTGGACGGCGCCCTTGGAGGCATTCTTCGGCGCGGGGAAGAGGTCTGGCCGTTTCAGGGCATCCTGCACGGAGCGGATGTCGGGATTTGCATCGGCGATGAATTTCGGGATCCACCAGCCTTCGATTGCGCCATCGGACAAAATCTCGGAGGCCTGGATCAGGCGCCCGCTCTTCACTGCCGCTTCGAGTTGGGTCCTGACAGACGCGGTCCAGAGTTCCGGTGCGATATCGGGTTCGCCCTTCTGATCCATCGAAGCAAAAGTGGGCACTGTATCGCCCGCCACGGTCCTGACATTGCATCCATAACCGTTTTTAAGAATGAAGCTGTCGAAGTTGGCGGCAATCGCTGCTGAGGCCCAACTCATCTCCGCGATCGAAACATTACCGCAATCAGCCTGCGCGGCGCGGCCGCCGGCCACGAGACCTACGGCAATAAACAGCGAAGCCAGGATGATCTTCATTCGCTTTTTCCCCAGTTTTTGATGCTGACATGCAGCTTTTGGATGTAATACTAACCGCCCAATGCGTTCGTTCAATGAATGAAATGCAGTAGTTTGGCCGTCGCAATTTCAGGTGCCATGCTTTTTTTGCATCGCGCCCGCGGCCTGGAACATTCCGATTACTTCCCAGCCTACGCCTATGACACGGCAATTGAAATCCGCTTGTGGCCAAATATTTTTGAGCTAAATGATTGATTTTACTTATCTAATATTCCAACTTATCCGCAAGCGAAAACTTGCATCGAGTTTCAGGCGGAATGCCCTCAGTGAACTGCATGCGGATCGACAATCGGCAAAATGTCAAAAAAAAGTCGAAATTCACCGTTGCTGAGTTCCGTAATAACACTCCGGTAAGAATGTCACGCTATCAGTTGAACCACGGCGGGGACAACCGCCGCTTTCTCCGGATCAGGTAGTGCGTTCCCGGAGAATACGAGTTTCGCCGTGTATTGGCGAATACGCCAGAGTATTCGGCAAACCGCGCGCGCCCGCCAGCCCGCGCGGTTTTCGCATTTCGGTCAGACATTGACCTCGGATCGTGCCGCGTTGTAGGCCTCATCGCATGACCAAGGCGATCATGTTGCAGGGAACCGGCTCGGATGTCGGCAAGACGGTACTCGCTGCCGGGCTTTGCCGGCTTGCGGCCAATCGCGGCCTCAAGGTGAAGCCTTTCAAGCCTCAAAATATGTCGAACAACGCGGCTGTCGCCGATGACGGCGGGGAGATCGGCCGGGCGCAGTGGCTGCAGTCGCTTGCGGCGCGCACGTCCTCGTCGATACATATGAATCCGGTTCTCCTCAAGCCGCAATCCGAAAACGGCAGCCAGATCATCGTACAGGGTAAGGTCTTCGGGCAGGCGAAGGCCCGCGACTACCAAAGGTTAAAGCCGCTGCTTCTTGAGCATGTGCTGCAGAGCTTTGCGATCGTCTCGGAAGGCGCCGATCTCGTCATTGTTGAAGGTGCGGGCTCGCCGGCCGAAATCAACCTGCGTTCCGGCGATATCGCCAATATGGGCTTTGCCACCCGCGCCAAGGTGCCTGTCGTGCTCGTCGGCGATATCGATCGTGGCGGCGTGATCGCCTCTCTTGCCGGCACGCACGCGATCCTTTCGGATGACGACCGCGCGATGATTTCCGGCTATATCATCAACAAGTTCCGCGGCGATATTTCGCTCTTCGATGACGGTAATGCAGCGATCAATCGCTTCACCGGATGGCCGTGTTTCGGCGTGGTGCCCTGGCTGAAGGCGGCCGCCCGCTTGCCGGCGGAGGATTCCGTCGTGCTGGAGCGCCTCGCCAGGGGCGCCTCCGGTGCGTTGAAGATCGCCGTACCGGTTCTGCCGCGCATTGCCAATTTCGACGATCTCGATCCTCTGCGCGCCGAGCCGGATGTCGAGCTCGTCTTCGTGAAGCCGGGGGACCGGCTGCCGGGCGATGCAGCGCTGTTGATCCTGCCCGGATCGAAATCGACGATTTCCGACCTCCGTGATCTGCGCGATGCCGGCTGGGATCGCGATCTGGAGGCGCACGTCCGGCGTGGCGGGCGCGTCATAGGCATCTGCGGCGGGTATCAGATGCTCGGGCGCACGGTTCGTGATCCGCTCGGCATCGAGGGGGCGGGCACTGCGACACCGGGTCTCGGATTGCTTGATGTCGAGACCGAAATGGCGCCGGAAAAGACCGTGCGGAACAGCCTGGCGGTCTCGGCCGAATACGGTGTTCCGCTTGCCGGCTATCAGATCCATCTGGGTGTCACGACCGGGCCCGACTGCGCCAGGCCATCAGCGGTGATCGATGGTGTGGCCGATGGCGCGGTATCTACTGGGGGCCGGATCATGGGCACCTATCTGCATGGTCTTTTCGGCAGCGATGCCTATCGCGGCAAGCTCCTTGAGAGCTTCGGCCTATCCGGCGAACGGCGGAGCTACCGTCAAAGCGTCGACCAGGCGCTCGACGAGGTCGCGGACGAACTCGAAACCCATCTCGACAAAGGCTGGCTGGCCGGGTTTCTTGGCTAGATTTCGCCGGAGACCTCGCGGCGCCTGCGGTCGAGCTCTTCGCTGTAGCGGCGAAGCGTATAGCTTTCGCTGAGCTGGCCGACGACCCGGCGCTCGATCAGATTGTTGAGTACTGCGAGTGCTTCGCTCTCCGTCTTGTCGAAGATCGCCGCCGCCTGCTTTGCGTTCATCTGCGGCTGCAGGAAGTCGTTCCGGTAGCGGATGAAATCCTTCAGATCCTTGCCCTCGTCGTCGGTGTCGACCGGGCTCGCGTAGATTTCCGGAACGAGCACGATGCCGGCATATTTGTCGGAGTCGTCGACGAGGATGACGCGCTGCCTCGATCCGATCGGGAAGGCCTTCTTGAACTCATCAATCGTGATGCTGGCCTTCGCCGTTTTCACGTCCGAGCGCATCAGCTTGTCGACCGTCAGATTGCGGATCCAGCCGACATCATGGGCGCTGCGGATGCTTTCGCCACGAAGATGGAAACGCCAAGTCGCGAAGGAGTAGCCGAACGTGTTGCGCACGACGAGCGACGAGGTGATCACGGCCGCAAGGACCAACGCGGTGATCGGAAAGTCCCCGGTTATCTCCAGTGCCAGGAACGTCATCGTCAGCGGTCCTCCGATGACCGCAACGGCGAGCGAACTCATGCCGACCACGGCATAGATCACGGGCGTCAGCGTCGCATGGGCGAAATAGGGGGCAGAATAAGCGAAAAGCTTGCCGAGCAGCGCGCCCATGAAGAGTGAGGCGAAGAAGAGGCCGCCCCTGAAGCCGGAACCGATGGAGATCGCCGATGCGAAGGATTTCAGCAGGAGAAGACCGACCAGGACCGGGACGGCAACATCACGGCCAAGGTTCAGATGCAGCGCGCCATGGCCCGCCGAAAGCACCTGCGGCGTAATCATCGCCATAAGGCCGACGACGATGCCGCCGAGCGCTGGGCGAAGCGGCGTCGGAACGGAACTTTTGCGCGCCAGCTCCTCGATAAAGGCTACGCCCTGCATGATCAGGATGCCGACGCCGGCGCAGGACGCGCCAAGCAACAGGGCAGGGATATAATCTGCCGGAACCACGGTGCCGAATTCACCGACATCGATCATGAAATCGCTTCCCGCCAGCAGGCGCGCGACGAGCGTCGAGACGAGCGCGGAAACGACGACCGGCGTCAGCGCAACGATCGTGTAGGTGCCGATGATGAGCTCGAATGCATAGAAGGCGCCTGTCAGTGGTGCGTTGAAGGCTGCGGCGATCGCACCGGCTGCGCCGCAGCCGACAAGGACGCGCAGATCTGCACGGCGGAGCTGCAGCTTCAGTCCGAGCTTGGAGGCGATACCCGCCGCGAGCTGAACATAGCCGGCCTCGAGGCCGACGGAGGCGCCGAAGCCGTTCGAAACCAGATTCTGCACGGCGACGATGATGCTGTCCGTCAGCGACAGCCGTCCACCATGCAAAGCGTTCGCTTCGATGGGATCGACCATGGGCTTCTTGCGGGTTCGCGCGAGAATGAAAAACAGAAGGCCGAGCAGAATCCCGCCGCAGACCGGCGCCATCAGAAGCAGGAATTTGTCGTTTGTCTGCGATGAACTCAGCCGTTCGATGTCGCTGATGCCGAAGATCAATCGGTGCATCTCGCGCGAGAGGAGGCTCATGCCGGTGACAGCCAGGCCCGACGTCACGCCGACGGCGATCCCGGCGAAGACCATGCCCATTTCACTGCGACGGGCAAGCGCACGAAGGCGCCCGGCGTCGAGCAGGCGGTAGAGCCGGTAGAGGCGCGGGAAATTCAATTTCGTGAGCATATGCAAAGAACTAGGTGGCGGCCAACAGCGTCAAGGGCGATAGGGGCGCTTGCTCCCGAAATGTGGCGAAAGCCCGGCGCGAAAACACCGCGAATTGGAAGCTGTTCGCCGCCGGTCTCATTTGGGTTCTCGCAATTGACTTCGGATGGCGGCTTGCCTAACGATGGATATTCTTACGGATGGTTCCGGGGCGGCAGATGCCGTTGCGGATGAAAAGGGAATGTGAAGGGACGGACCCAAGCCGGGCGTCTTCATCACAGCCGACCCCGCGACTGTAGAGCGGTCAGGGTCTTCTGTCCGGCGTTCGGCCAATTCACGGCTGTTTTCGCATGTTGCGGATCAGGTGAAGTGGCTGGGGCGCCGGAAAAGCCACTGGAAATGCATTGTGATCAGCCGGGGCAGGACGCCTCTATTTCTACGAATCGTCCGCCTTTTCACGAGAATGCAGCCGGGAAGGCGAGGAAGATCCACTGGCGCGATCAGGGGCGACCTTAGATGGTCGCCCCGGTCGGCCGATACCCGCGAGCCAGGAGACCTGCCATTGCGTGCCGGGCGAAGAGCCCATTCTGGGGCTCGTTCCCCGCTGCCAGCACGGAGGTTGTAATGGCTCAAGGATGGTATTCCATGCTGCATTTTGTGGCGTCTTTGCGCGACACCGCACTTTCGACTTCCCGCATTGCTGTCCGCGGGTTTAACCCGAGGATTGCCACAAGAACCCAGCCACGGCGCGTCGGCGCCGTGAATGAGCCAGCCTTCGCGAAGGTGTCTTCGGCGCCCAGGGACTTGGGGGCACTGGATTCCCGTGACAAGCACAGAAACGAGGGTTGGCTGCGCCATACCTCGGCAGCGCCGTTTCTGACGCCGCGGGCCTCCAGATGACTCATTCCACATACGGCAGCGCCTTCGTCCTCGGCGGCGCGCGTTCCGGCAAATCCCGTTTTGCTGAGCAGTTGATTGCCGATAGCGGCCTTGAGCGCCACTACGTCGCGACGGGCCGGGCGTGGGACGAGGAGATGCGTCAGCGGATCGAGAGCCACAAATCCGATCGCGGTCCACTCTGGACGACGCATGAGGAGCCGCTGGAGCTCGTCCCCCGTCTCTCCATTATCGACCGCGAGGGCCGGGCGATCCTCGTCGATTGTCTGACGCTCTGGGTCACAAATCTGATCATGGAGGAGCGCGACATCGCAGCGGAATTCGCAGCACTTGCCGCTTGGTTGCCGAGGGCAAGAGCGCGGCTCGTCATCGTTTCCAATGAAGTCGGCCTCGGCATCGTGCCGGAAAACCGCATGGCGCGGGATTTCCGCGATCATGCCGGACGGCTGCACCAGATGATAGCGGCGGAAGCCGCGGAAGTGTATTTCATCGCGGCCGGTTTGCCGCTGAAAATGAAGGGTTGAACCTATGAGCCAGCAGAAGATCCCCGCAACCGTCATTACCGGTTTCCTCGGCGCCGGCAAGACGACGATGATCCGCAACCTGCTTTCCAACACCGGCGGCAAGAAAATCGCGCTGATCATCAACGAGTTCGGCGATCTCGGCGTCGATGGTGATGTATTGAAGGGCTGCGGCGCGGAAAACTGCACTGAGGACGATATCATCGAACTGACCAACGGCTGCATCTGCTGCACCGTTGCCGACGATTTCATTCCGACGATGACGAAGCTTCTCGAGCGCGCGCAGCGTCCGGATCATATCGTCATCGAAACCTCCGGCCTTGCCCTGCCGCAGCCGCTCGTTGCCGCCTTCAACTGGCCGGATATCCGGAGCGAAGTGACTGTCGATGGCGTCATCACCGTCGTCGACAGCGCGGCCGTCGCGGCCGGCCGTTTTGCTGACGATCACGATGCGGTGGATGCGCGCCGCGCAGACGACGCCTCGCTCGATCATGAAAGCCCGATCGAAGAACTCTTCGAGGACCAACTGACCTGCGCCGACCTCATCGTGCTCAACAAGACCGATCTCCTTGACGGCGAAGGGCTCAGCCGCGTACGCCACGAAGTGGCTTCCCGCATCGCCCGCAAGCCGGCGATGATCGAGGCGAGGAACGGCGAGGTTCCGGCAAGCGTGCTGCTCGGCCTCGGCATCGGTACTGAAGAGGACATCGGCAACCGCAAGTCTCATCACGAGCTGGAGCATGAAGGCGCCACGCCGCACGATCACGACGAGTTCGACAGCTTCGTGGTCGAGCTTGGCCCGATCGACGATCCGGCAGGCTTCGCCGAGAAGCTGAAAGGCGTGATTGCCGAGCACGATGTTCTGCGCCTGAAGGGCTTTGCCGATATCGCGGGCAAGCAGATGCGGTTGCAGGTCCAGGCCGTCGGCGGCCGTATCGACCAGTATTTCGACCGCGCCTGGGCGCCGGGCGAAGCGCGCGGCACACGGCTTGTGGTGATCGGCCTGCACGAGATGGATCAAAACACCGTCCGCAAGGCCATCCAGGCACTCGTCTAAGGCTCGGCCATGCATCTGCTTCTTGCCCAGAGAGGAACGATCAGCGACGGCGACGAGGCGATCGACCTCGGCCAATCGCCCGCCGATATCCTGTTCCTGTCTGCGGCGGATACGGAGCTTGCGGCAATCGCCGCGGCTCACGCGCAAGGCGGAAGGCCTTTCACGCTCCGCCTCGCCAGCCTGATGAGCCTCAAGCATCCAATGTCCGTCGACGCCTATATCGAACGCACGGCGAGGCGCGCAAAGCTGATCATCGTCCGGGCGCTTGGGGGCGCGAGCTACTTCCACTACGCGCTGGAGGCGTTGCATGCGTGCGCGGTGCGGCACGGTGCGATGATTGCGGTGCTGCCTGGGGATTCGAAGCCGGATGCGGGATTGACGCCATTTTCGAACGTGCCGCTCGACGATCTCAACGCACTCTGGGCTTATCTGATCGAAGGCGGCGACGGGAATTCGCGAAGCTTTCTCGATTACGCGACGGCGATGCTCTCCGGCGATGAGAAGCCGGGCGCGGCTGCGCCGCTGATGAAGGCGGGTATCTGGTGGCCGGGTCGAGGTGTGATTGGGATTGAGGAGTGGAAAGCTGTTTCCGCGTCCGGTATTCCAAACTCGACGGAAGAGGCCGGATTGAAGCCCACCGTCGCCATCAGCTTCTACCGCGCGCTCGTGCAAAGCGGCGAAACGGCCCCCGTTGAAGCGCTCATCGAAGCGCTGGCGGCGGAAGGTCTGCGCCCTCTGCCGATCTTCGCTTATAGTCTCAAGGATCCGCTATCCACCGGCATTCTCGAGCGTATCTTTGCAGAGGCGCCGCCCGATGTGGTGATCAACACCACCGGCTTTGCCGTATCTGCGCCCGGCGCCGATCGCGCGCCGAGCGTGCTTGAATCAAACGGCGCCGTCGTTCTCCAGGCGATTTTCTCCGCCACATCCAAGGAGGCGTGGGCCTCGTCATCGCAAGGCCTTTCGGCCCGCGATCTCGGCATGAACGTCGCGCTGCCGGAGGTCGATGGCCGCGTGCTGGCGCGGGCGGTTTCGTTCAAGTCTGCTGCCCGTTACGACGCGGCTGTCGAAGCCAATATCGTCGCCAGCGAGCCGGATACCGATCGCATGCGTTATACGGCGAAACTCGCCGCCAACTGGGCGCGCCTGCGAAACAGGCAGCTTGCGGGCCGGCGGATCGCGCTGGTGCTTGCAAACTACCCAAACCGTGACGGACGCCTCGGCAACGGCGTCGGCCTCGATACGCCAGCCGGCACGATCGAGGTGCTGAAGGCGATGCGGGATGCGGGTTACGCTGTTTCCGGTTTCCCGGCCGATGGCGATGCGCTGATGCGGCACCTCGCCGAGGGGCCGACCAATTCCGGACACGATGGCAAGGTGATCCGCGAGACGCTTTCCTTGAGTGGGTACAAAGCGTTCTTCGCATCTCTTCCGAAAAAGATTCAAGACGAGATTGCTGCCCGCTGGGGGGATCCGGCGTCCGATCCCTATTTCACGGACGGCAGTTTCGCGCTGCCTTTCACCCGCTTCGGAAATCTTCTCGTCGGCATCCAGCCTGCACGCGGCTACAACATCGATCCGAAGGAAAGCTACCATTCACCGGACCTCGTGCCGCCGCATGGCTATCTCGCCTTCTATGCCTTCCTCCGCGAAAAATTCGGCGCCGATGCCGTGATCCATATGGGCAAGCACGGCAATCTGGAATGGCTGCCGGGCAAGGCGCTGGCGCTGTCTTCGGAATGTTATCCGGAAGCCATCCTCGGCCCGCTGCCACATCTCTATCCCTTCATCATCAACGACCCGGGCGAAGGCACGCAGGCCAAGCGGCGCTCCAGCGCCGTCATCATCGATCACCTCACGCCGCCGCTGACGCGGGCCGAGAGCTATGGCCCGTTGAAGGACCTGGAAGCGCTGGTCGACGAATATTACGAGGCCTCCGGCGGCGACCCGCGGCGCATTCGGCTGCTCGGCAAGCAGATTCTTGATCTCGTCGCCGATATTGGTCTCGACCAGGATGCGGGGATCGCCAAAGGCGAGAGCGGGGACGAGGCGCTGAAGAAGCTCGACGCCTATCTTTGCGATCTGAAGGAAATGCAGATTCGCGATGGCCTGCATGTCTTCGGTGTTGCGCCGCAGGGCCGGTTGCTGACTGATCTCACGGTGGCAATGGCCCGCGTTCCGCGCAGTTTGGGCGAGCGGGGCGATGCCAGCTTGCACCGGGCGATTGCGGCAGATGCGTTCCTTGGGTTCCCTCTTCTCCTGAGCGGGGAGAAGATGTCCGCTAGGACAGATGAGGGGGGGAGCGACAAAGGGAGCGAACGAGCCGGCGCCAGCGAGACCGAACATTCCGTCTCCTCCGTCTCATCCGACCCTTCGGGCCACGTTCTCACTGTTGGGGAGAAGGGACAGTCGCCAGCCTTCGACCCCCTCGATTGCGATATGTCGACGCCCTGGCTCGGCCCGCGGCCATCGCTGTTGATAGAGACCTCCAATACCCCCTGGCGCACCAACGGCGACACCGTCGAGCGCATCGAATTGCTTGCCGCAGAACTGGTCGCCGGTGAAATTCCGTGCCCGCCGGACTGGCCTGCAACCCAATCGGTTCTCACCGAGATCGAAACCCGCCTGAAGCCTTCCATCCTCGCCTGCGGCAAGGCTGAAATCGCGGGCCTTCTTAGCGGTCTCGACGGCCGCTTCGTCGCTCCAGGTCCGTCCGGCGCGCCGACGCGCGGGCGGCCGGACGTGCTGCCGACAGGGCGGAATTTCTACTCAGTCGATAGCCGCGCCGTTCCGACGCCTGCAGCCTTCGAACTCGGCAAAAAATCCGCCGAATTGCTCGTCCGGCGCTACGTGCAAGACCATGGCGACTGGCCGGTCTCGTTCGGGCTGACGGCCTGGGGCACATCGAACATGCGCACCGGCGGCGACGATATCGCGCAAGCGCTGGCGCTGATCGGCGTCAAGCCGGTCTGGGACATGACCTCGCGGCGCGTCACCGGCTACGAGATCATTCCGCCCGCGCTGCTGGGGCGCCCGCGCGTCGACGTGACACTGCGTATCTCCGGCTTCTTCCGGGATGCCTTTCCCGAGCAGATCGCGCTATTTGACAGGGCAATCCGCTCTGTCGGCGCTCTGGATGAAGATGCCGCCGACAACCCGATCGCCGCCCGCATGCGCGCCGAAGCGGCGCGCCTTGCCGCAGCCGGCCTCGATGAGGCATCCGCACAAAAGCGCGCCGGCTACCGCATCTTCGGCTCCAAACCTGGTGCCTATGGTGCGGGCCTGCAGGCTTTGATCGACGAAAAGGGCTGGGAGCGGCGTGCCGATCTGGCGGAATCCTATCTTGTCTGGGGCAGCTATGCTTACGGCGCGGCGGAGGAAGGCAGGTCCGAACGCGGCGTCTTCGAGGAACGCCTGCGCTCCATCCAGGCCGTGGTGCAGAACCAGGACAACCGCGAGCATGACCTGCTCGACAGCGACGATTACTACCAGTTCGAAGGCGGCATGGCGGCGGCGGCCGAACAACTGGGTGGAGTACGTCCCGCGATCTATCACAACGATCACTCGCGGCCGGAAAAGCCGGTGATCCGCTCGCTGGAGGAGGAGATCGGTCGCGTCGTGCGCGGGCGTGCGGTCAATCCGAAATGGATCGATGGCGTCATGCGCCATGGCTACAAGGGCGCCTTCGAGATCGCCGCGACTGTCGATTACCTCTTCGCTTTTGCAGCGACGACGGGTGCCGTCGGCAACCACCATTTCGAGGCCGTCTACCAGGCCTTCGTCGCCGATCCGAGAGTTCGCGATTTCATGGCAGAGAAGAACCCGGCGGCGCTTGCGGACATGAAGGAGCGGCTGCTCGAAGCGATCGAGCGCAGGCTCTGGACGCCGCGCAGCAATTCGGCGCGCTTCGATCTCGCGCCGCCACGTCACACAGAAACGGCATAGGCCTTATAGGGAAGAACAATGAGCGAAGAACCAGTGGAAAGCGGCGAGAAGGACGATACACGTCACGCCGAAAAGATGGCCAAGAAGAAGGCCGCGCGTGACAAGATCATGGCCACGAAGACCGACGAGAAGGGCCTGATCATCGTTTACACCGGAAAAGGCAAGGGCAAGTCGTCTGCCGCCTTCGGGATGATCTTCCGACATATCGCCCACCGCAAACCGTCAGCCGTCGTGCAGTTCATCAAGGGCGCGATGTGGACCGGCGAGCGCGACCTGATCGAGAAGCATTTCTCCGACGTTTGCCAGTTTCATACGATGGGCGAGGGCTTCACCTGGGAAACGCAGGACCGCGCGCGCGATGTTGCAGCGGCGAGGGCTGCCTGGGAGAAGGCGAAGGAATTGATCCGCGACGAGCGCAATTCCATGGTGTTGCTCGACGAAATCAACATCGCGCTCCGCTATGACTATCTCGACGTCAACGAGGTGGTCGCATTTCTCAAGGCCGATAAACCCTATATGACTCACGTCGTGCTGACCGGCCGGAACGCCAAGGACGAACTGATCGAGATCGCCGATCTGGTCACGGAAATGGAGCTGATCAAGCATCCATTCCGCTCCGGTATCAAGGGACAGCCCGGCGTGGAGTTCTGATGACGGATCAATTTCCCGGCAGGTAATCGAAGGCCATTGCCAGGCTCCAGAGGCGGAGAGGGTTCGTCGGGTCGGACAGAAGCTTGATCGTGAACGCGATGCAAACCGTCACGAGCAGCGGCTTGATGAGCTTGGCGCCGGTGCGCATCGCAAGCCGTGAGCCGACCTGGGCGCCGAGGAACTGGCAGAGACCCATCATCAGCCCGACCATCCAGAGCGTTGCTCCGAAGGAGGCGAAGACGACGAGCGCGCCGATGTTCGAGCCGAGGTTCAGAAGCTTGGTATGCGCCGTTGCCTTCAGCATGCCGAAACCTGCAAGCGTCACGAAGGACAGCATGAAGAAGGAACCCGTGCCCGGACCGAAAACTCCGTCGTAAAGGCCAATCAGCGGCACGAAGGTCATGCCGAAGACGAAAGGCGTGATGCGGCGGTGGGTATCGAGGTCGTTAAGGTTCGGCTTGAAGGCGAAATAGAGCGCGATCGCGATTAGCAGCACCGGCATGATGGCGCGCAGGACATCGCCGGGCACGATCGTCGCAAGGGCCGCACCGAGCGCTCCGCCCATAGCCGCCATCACGGCCATCGGCAGTTGTTCTCGAAGGTTCACATGGCCCTTGCGCGCATAGGCGATCGTCGCGGACGCTGCTCCGAAAACGGATTGCACCTTGTTCGTGCCGAGCGTCTGGAGCGGCGGAATCCCTGCGATCAGCATCGCCGGGACGGTGATGAGGCCGCCGCCGCCGGCGATGGCATCGACAAAGCCGGCAAAAAAGCCGGCAAGGCAGAGGAGCAGAAGGAGGTGGGGAGCGATATCGGACAAGGCGGAACTCGAAGGCAGGACTGAAGTCCGCGCCATGTTGCATTTCCGGCTTCCGGCTGCAATGGCTGGAAGGACACGCATGCATTTCAAAATAGGGCCGATGACCGGAATCACCTTCGATATTTCACGCCGCCATGTCCTCGGCCTCGGTTGCGAGCGCGGCACGCCGCCCGACGAAGTCGTGGCGCTTGCGGCCGAGGCTTTGTGGCTCGGCGGTCTGGTGCCCGGTGAACTCGCAGCGATCGCATCGATCGACGGCCGGGCCGGGGAGCCTGCTATTATCGAGGCCGCCAGGCATTTCGGCGTGCCGATGCTGTTTTTCAGTGCCGCGCGCCTTGAGGAAGAGACGCCGCGCCTTAAGAATCCATCCGACATCGTCTTTGCCCGGGTCGGCTGCCACGGCGTTGCCGAGTCCGCGGCGCTTGCCGCTTGCGGCCGCAACGCAGAGCTTGCTGTGCCCAAGATCAAATCTGCGCACGCAACCGCGGCAATCGCCCGCATGCGGTTGCAGAAAGAATAACGGGCCCTATGGTGTCGCCACTTCACGAGGCGTTTTCCGGCACGCGGCGAACAGTATAAAAGGAAATCTCATGCACAAGGTCATTTATGACACGGACCCGGGCGTCGATGACGCCATGGCGCTCCTCTTCCTGCATCGTCACCCCGACGTCGACCTGATCGGCATCACGACCGTTTTCGGCAATGCCTCGATCGAAGCGACGACGCGCAACGCGCTGTTTTTGAAGCGCGAATGGAATATTCCGGCCCCCGTCGCCAAGGGTACGGGTACGACGATCGATCCGTCGCGCAAGGAGATCGACTGGCCGACCTTCGTGCATGGCGACAATGGCCTCGGCAATATCGACGTGCCGGAAACGGTCGATGTGCCGCTCGATCCGCGCCCGGCCTACCGGTTCATCGTCGACACCGTGCGCGCCAATCCGGGCGAGGTGACGCTCGTTGCCGTCGGCCGCATGACGAACCTTGCGCTGGCGCTGAAGGAAGATCCGGAGATCGCCAAGCTCGTGAAGGCCGTCGTCATCATGGGCGGCAATTTCTATGTGCCGGGCAATGTCTCGCCGGTCGCCGAAGCCAATATTCACGGCGATCCGGAAGCTGCCGACATCGTCCTGACCGCTCCCTGGAAGGTTGTGGTCATCGGCCTTGACGTGACCGCGGTCACAACCATGAGTCGGCGCTATCTCGCCGCTGCCGCCGCAGAGGGCGACAGAGCCGTCAAACTGCTGAACGATCTCTCCCAGTTCTACATCGATTTCTACGCGCACGCGGTCGATGACGGAATGATGGTGCATGACAGCTGCGCCTGCGTCTATGTCGTGGCGCCGGAACTCTTTTCGACCATCACAGGTTCTGTTCGCGTCGTTTGTGGCGGTATTGCCGACGGCCAGACGATCGTGAAGCCGGATGGCCGCCGCTTCCCGCCCGGCGATTGGGACGGCCTGCCGAGCCAGATCGTCTGCACCGGCATCGAGTCGGAAAAGGTGATCGGCCTCGTTCGCGAGACGCTGCTGCGGGCCTGATGAATTGCCGACCGGCCGGCGTTTCCTCCGGGCGGTTCTTGCTGAATCCGATCAACGGGATGGCTTGCTTTCCTTAAGTTCGGATTCAACCCTTTCCAAAATTGTCTCAGTTTCCGCCCGGCAGCCTGTCGTCGGCTTTCACCGTTGCCGTTGACCTTGCCTGCTGCCGGGCATAGATCACCTGAATGATCGAAAGCGCGTTCACCCATCTGCCGGCGCTCGAGCCGGGCAGCGTCTGGCTCGTCGGCGCCGGGCCGGGCGATCCTGGCCTGCTGACGCTGCTTGCCGCTAAGGCGATGGCGGAAGCCGATTTGATCATTCACGACGCGCTGGTGAACGAGGAATGCTTGAGGCTCGCGCGGCCCGATGCCGTTCTCGAATATGCCGGCAAGCGAGGCGGCAAGCCTTCCGCGAATCAGCGGGATATCTCGCTTCGCCTGGTCGAACTTGCGCGCTCCGGCAAACGCGTGCTGCGGCTGAAGGGCGGCGATCCCTTCGTCTTCGGCCGTGGCGGCGAAGAGGCGCTGACGCTCGTCGAGCACAACATTCCGTTCCGCATCGTGCCGGGCATTACGGCCGGTATCGGCGGGCTCGCCTATGCCGGCATTCCGGTCACCCATCGCGACATCAACCATGCGGTCACGTTTCTCACCGGCCATGATTCTTCCGGCATCGTGCCGGATGCGATCAATTGGGAGGCGATCGGCCGCGGTTCGCCGGTGATCGTCATCTATATGGCGATGAAGCATATCGCCCAGATCAGCGCCAACCTCATCGCGGCGGGCCGCAATCCGTCGGAGCCGGTCGCCTTCGTCTGCAATGCGGCAACCAGCGGGCAGCAGGTTCTGGAAACGACGCTTGGCGAAGCACCGGCCGCCGTCGCGGCCTCCGGCTTGGAGCCGCCCGCAATTGTCGTCGTCGGCGAGGTCGTGAGATTGCGCCCGTCGCTCGATTGGCTGGGTGCTTTGGCGGGGCGCAGGCTACAGCCCGATCCGTTTCGCCGCACCGGCGGGAAGGTGACGGCATGAGCGGGTTGCTGATCGCTGCGCCGTCCTCCGGCTCCGGCAAGACTACAATCACGCTCGGGCTGCTTCGGGCGCTTCGCAACCGCGGTGTTGCGGTCGCTCCCGGCAAGGCCGGCCCGGACTATATCGATCCTGCCTTTCACTCGGCCGCCAGCGGTACGCCCTGCCTGAATTTCGACGCCTGGGCCATGCGGCCCGAGTTGATTTCCGCCAATGCCGCACTGCACCGATCCGGCGATCGCATGCTGGTCATTGAGGCGATGATGGGGCTCTTCGACGGCGCGGCCGACGGCAAGGGGACCGCGGCCGATCTCGCCGCCATGCTTCGCCTATCCGTCGTGCTCGTTGTCGACGCCTCGCGCATGTCGCATTCGGTCGCGCCGCTCGTCAGCGGCTTTGCTAGCTTCCGCGCCGATGTCCGCATCGCCGGCGTCATTCTCAACAAGGTCGGCAGCGAGCGGCACGAGACGATGCTGCGCCAGGCGCTCGATGCGATCCGCATGCCAGTCATCGCGGTCATCCGCAGCGACAAGACACTGGCGCTTCCGGAGCGGCATCTGGGCCTCGTCCAGGCGGGCGAGCATCAGGGGCTGGAGGACTTCATCGAGCATGCTGCCGAGGCCGTTTCCGACGAGTGCAATTTCGAGTTTCTTCTGCGTACCGCGCGCCAGGGTCTCAACGTTCCCTCGGCGGCGAATATCCACCGGCTGACGCCAATCGGAAGCCGTATTGCCGTTGCCCGCGACATCGCCTTTGCCTTTTCCTACGAACATATGCTGATGGGCTGGCGCCGCCGCGGGGCAACGATCTCTTTCTTCTCGCCGCTGGCCGACGAAGCACCCGCCGCCGATGCCGATGCGATCTATCTGCCGGGCGGCTATCCGGAACTGCATGCCGGAGAGATCGCGAGTGCGCAGAAGTTCCGTCGGGCAATGATCGAGGCTGCAGGAGGCGGCACGCGCATTTATGGCGAGTGCGGCGGCTACATGGTCCTTGGCGAGGGGCTGATCGATTCCGGCGGCACGCGGCACGAGATGCTCGGCCTGCTGCCGCTTGTCACCAGCTATGAAGAGCGCAGCCGGCATCTCGGCTATCGCCGTGTTCAGCCGGTCGACGGGGCATTCTTCGACCATGCCATGACGGCCCATGAATATCATTACTCCACTGTCGTTCGCGAAGGCGAGGCCGACAGGCTCTTCAGGGTAAGCGATGCTCTCGGCATCGGTCTCGGTGAAGCCGGCCTTCGCCGCGGCCAGATCGCTGGGTCTTATATGCATCTGATCGACCTTGCTGGAACCGCCGCATGAGTGTCCCGATCGTGCATGGCGGCGGGATCACGGCCGCCGCCGCTGCCTTTGGCGGAAGGCCGGAGGATTGGCTTGATCTATCGACCGGCATCAATCCGTGCCCGGCGGCGCTGCCGGACATTCCTGCTGAATCCTGGCATCGCCTGCCGGACAAGTATCTGGTGCAATCCGCCGTTGCGGCTGCCCGCGACTATTACCGCAGCGGCGATCTCCTGCCGTTGCCTGTTCCGGGCACGCAATCCGTGATCCAGCTTTTGCCCAGACTGATTGAGCCCGGCAGGCGAATCGCGATCGTCTCGCCAACCTATGGCGAATACGGGAAGGTGTTCCGGTCAGCCGGCTTTATCGTGGATGCGGTCGACGGGATCGGGGCTGTCGACGACCGGCACGCGCTTGCCGTCGTCGTCAATCCGAACAATCCCGATGGCCAAAACTATAAGCCGGACGAGCTGGCCTCGCTGCATGACCGGCTGAAAGGGCAGGGCGGCTGTCTCGTCGTCGATGAAGCCTTCGGCGATGCTGAGCCGAATTTGAGTCTCGTGCCTCTGGCATCGCGGCTTTCAAATCTCGTCATCTTCCGTTCGTTCGGAAAGTTCTTCGGACTAGCAGGTCTGCGGCTCGGCTTCGTCGTGACTGCAAGCGATATCCGCGAGCGTTTCGAGGATTGGCTCGGCCCTTGGGCGGTGTCCGGCCCGGCGCTGTCGATTGCCGCGTCCTTGCTGCGGTCGGATACGGCTCCGATTATCCGTAGGATCGCCGAGCGCCAGGATGCCTTGGAGGGCGTGTTGAAAGGCGCCGGTTTGGCAATGATCGGCGGTACGCGGCTCTTTTTGCTCGTCGAAGACAGCCGCGCTGGCCGCATTCACACGCATCTCTGCCGCCACCATATTCTCGTCCGCAAGTTCGACTATGCGCCGGAATGGCTGCGTTTCGGTCTCGCGCCCGATTTCGCTGCCGACAACAGGCTTGTGGTTGCTTTGGAAAGTTTTGACGGATGACGATCGACGAAAATCTCCTCGTGCTGTTGCTGGCGCTCCTTCTCGACCGGATCGTTGGCGATCCGGATTGGCTGTGGTCGCGACTGCCGCATCCCGTCGTCCTCTTCGGCAAGGCGATTTCCAATTTCGATCGGCAATTCAATAGCGAGACGCTGACGAAGGCCGAGCGGCGGCTGAACGGCACCGTCTCGATCACGGTGCTGTTGGCGTTCAGCGCCGTCGCCGGGCTCGTGCTGCACTGGTTCTTCGGGCTGTTCGGCTTTGTGGGAATTCTGCTCGAAGTTGCCTGCGTCGCGATCTTTTTGGCGCAGAAAAGCCTTGCGGATCACGTTTCTGCGGTGGCGGGAGCCTTGCGCGGCGAGGGGATCGTCGGCGGCCGCAAGGCCGTCTCCCGCATTGTCGGCCGTGATCCACAAACACTGGACGAGCCGGGTATTTGCCGTGCGGCGATCGAAAGCCTCGCCGAAAACTTCTCCGACGGCGTCGTTGCACCGGCGCTCTGGTATGTCGTCCTCGGCCTGCCCGGCCTCTTCATCTACAAGATGCTGAATACCGCCGACTCGATGATCGGACACAAGTCGGACAAGTACATCGATTTCGGCTGGGCCTCGGCTCGCCTCGACGATCTGGCGAATTGGCCGGCAGCCCGTCTTGCCATCCTGCTGATCGCTGCTGGCGCCTGGCTTCGGCGCGGCGCACGCGCCAGCCGCGAGGCCTTCCAGGTTGCGATCCGCGACGGCGGTCTGCATCGCTCACCGAATTCCGGCCGGCCGGAAGCGGCCATGGCCGGTGCACTTGATGTTCAATTGGCAGGTCCGCGCGTCTATTCCGGCATTGTCGTCAGCGAACCGATGATCAACGGCGCAGGCCGCGGCACCGCCACCGTCAAGGACGTCGAGGACGGGATCGCGGTATTTAATGCAAGTTGCATGATATTGGCGATCGCCGTGTTTCTGGCATTCATCGCTCTGCTTTGACTGTCCTTCGCAGGAGAGTTTGGCCGCTATCCGGATAAGAATGCTGGCCTGGTGCTCCGAGCCTTTATGCGAATTGCTGTTTCGGCAACAGTTGCGCGTCAAATTTGAAAGCAGATCATGCGAAAGCATTGGCTTTTGAAATGGATTTGCCTATGAGGGGGATAAATTCGTCATTGAAAGAGGTACAGCGCGTGACCGCTACATTCGATAAAGTTGCCGACATCATTGCAGAAACCAGCGAGATCGATCGCGAGACGATCACGCCGGAGAGCCATACGATCGACGACCTCGGTATCGATAGCCTCGACTTCCTCGATATCGTTTTCGCCATCGACAAGGAATTCGGCATCAAGATCCCGCTCGAAAAGTGGACGCAGGAAGTCAACGAGGGGAAGGTTTCCACCGAGGAATATTTCGTGCTGAAGAACCTCTGTGCCAAGATCGATGAGCTTCGCGCCGCCAAGGCCTGAGCGACATAGCTATCTTTTTTCTCCGCCCTGCCTCTGCGAAATGTAGCGGCCGGGCGGTTTTGTTCCTAACTAGGCGTATCCGGCGCTCGCTTTCCCGCCGGGCCGGAGGATCCGATGCTGCTGGAATATTTCCAGATGATTGACCGCGTCGAAGCGGTCGACCTCGAAAAGGGTGTGCTCAAGGCGCGTTCCGTTGTGCCGGCGAAAAGCCCGGTCTTCGAGGGCCACTTTCCAGGTATGCCGCTCGTTCCGGGCGTGCTTCTCATTGAAACCATGGCGCAGGCCTCGGGCATGCTGGTGCTGGCAGCGACTGATTTTGCCGCGATGCCGTTCCTGATGTCGGTGGATGGCGCCAAGATGCGCACCTTCGTCGAGCCAGAGGCGGTTCTCGACATCGAGGCGTTTCTGGAGCATGACGGGTCCGGTTTTGCCGTGACCAAGGCAAGGATCACGAGCGGCGGCAAGAAGGTTTGCGATGCGCAACTGAAGTTGCGCACCATGCCCTTCAGCGAGGTTCCGCTCGGCGATATCGTTAAAAAGCGCGCGGGCGAGGTCGGCCTGATGGATGCGATCGCCGCGCAGGGAGTAAAGGGATGAGCAAGGCTCAAAATGATGTCGTCATCACCGGCGTCGGTATCGTCACTTGTCAGGGCGTCGGCAAGGATGCGCATGTCGCGCTCTTGACGGCAGGCCGAGCGCCGGAGCCGATCATCGAGGCCGAGAAATTCAAGCCCTATCCGGTACATCCGCTGCCGGAAATCGACTGGTCGCAGCAGATCGCCAAGCGCGGCGATCAGCGCCAGATGGAGAACTGGCAGCGCATCGGCGTCTTTGCCGCCGGCCTGGCGCTCGATGACGCGGGCTTCAAGGAGGATGCGGAAACTTGCGGCAGGATGGACATGATCGTGGCCGCCGGCGGCGGAGAGCGTGACATCAATGTCGATACGCTGATCGTCGACGAGGGCCTGAAGCGCAATGATCGCGAGCTCTTACTCAACGAGAAGCTGACCACCGAACTGCGCCCGACGCTCTTCCTGGCGCAGCTATCCAACCTCCTTGCCGGCAATATTTCGATCGTCCATAAGGTCACCGGTTCTTCGCGGACGTTCATGGGCGAGGAGGCTGCAGGCATCTCCGCCGTCGAAACCGCATTCTACCGGATCAAGTCAGGCGAATCCTCGCATGCCCTCGTCGGCGGCGCTTTTGTCGCCGAGCGTCAGGACATGATCCTGCTGCCCGAAGCGATCGGCGCTCACCTGCAGGGCAAATGGGCGCCGCTTTGGTCGCGCAAGGATACCGAGGGCGGCGGCATGATCCTGGGTTCGGCCGGGGCGTTTCTCGTACTGGAATCGCGCAAGCACGCGGAAGCGCGGGGGGCGCATATCTATGCGACGATCGATTCCATCGAGGGCGACCGCGGTAACCGGAATGCCGGAAACCTTGAGGTTCGTCTCGAGCGCCTGCTGCAGCCGGCCAAGAAGCTTGCACCTGAAACGACTGCGATCTTTTCGGGCTCGACCGGCATGCACGATCTGGCAGAGCGCGAGAAGGCGGTTCTGGAGCATCAGCTTCCGGGCGCGGCCGTCCGCGGCTTCGGCGGCGTGTCCGGCCATGCCATCGAAGCGCAGTTTACACTTGGACTTGCTTTTGCCGCACTCGCCGTCGACAGCAAAGCGAAGGTGCCGCCTTTCGACACCGCGCACGAAAAACCGATGAGCGCGGGTACCACGGCCGCTGTCGTCACCGCAGTCGGCCACCAGCGCGGCGAGGGTGTCGCCGTGCTTTCCGCGGATGCGTGAGGAGTGATCAAATGACAGAAGCGACTTACAAGGATCATCTCGGCCGCCCGATCGTCGCGGTCACCGGTATGGGAATCATCACCTCGCTCGGCCAGGGGCTCAAGGACAACTGGGCGGCGCTGACCTCCGGCACTTCCGGGATCCACGGCATCACGCGCTTTCCGACCGACGGGCTCTCGACCCGCATTGCCGGCACTGTTGATTTCATCGACATCCCGGTGCCGAACGCCGTTGAGCGCTCCTACGCCTTCGCCCGCGAAACGACGATCGAAGCGCTCGCCGATGCCGGTATCCCCGGCGATTTCAACGGTCCGCTCTTTCTCGCCGCGCCGCCGATCGAGCCGGAATGGAGCGCCCGCTTCGATCTCGCCGACCGTTCGCCGCCGTCCGACCATCCGGGCGATGCCTACGAGCGGTTCCTGGCCGCGATGCGCCAGCGCACGGATGCCGCCTTCCATGAAGCAGCACTCTTCGGCGCGATCTCCGAGCGTCTGGCCGACCGTTTCGGCACGCGCGGGCTGCCGGTGACGCTTTCGACCGCATGTGCTTCTGGCGCCACCGCGATCCAGCTCGGCATCGAGGCGATCCGCCAGGGTCGTACCGATCGCGCCCTTGCGGTTGCGACTGATGGTTCGCTGAGCGCCGAAGCGCTCATCCGCTTTTCGCTGCTTTCCGCGCTGTCGACGCAGAACGATCCGCCGACCAAGGCTTCCAAGCCCTTCAGCAAGGATCGCGACGGTTTCGTCATCGCCGAAGGTGCAGCGACGCTGGTGCTCGAATCGCTGGAAGCGGCTGTCGCGCGCGGCGCCAAGGTGCTCGGCATCATGAAGGGCGCGGGTGAAAAGGCCGACTCCTTCCATCGCACCCGTTCGTCGCCCGATGGCGGCCCGGCGATCGCGACGATCCGTGCCGCGCTTGCCGATGCCGGCATCGATGAAAGCGGTATCGGCTACATCAATGCTCACGGCACCTCGACGCCGGAAAACGACAAGATGGAATATGGGTCGATGCTTGCCGTCTTCGGCGAGCGCATGGCCTCCATTCCGCTGTCCTCCAACAAGTCGATGATCGGCCATACGCTGACGGCGGCTGGCGCGGTCGAAGCGGTGTTCTCGCTGCAGACCATGCTCACCGGCACACTGCCGCCGACGATTAACTACAACAACCCGGATCCATCTATCGTTCTCGATGTCGTACCGAACAAGAAGCGCGAACAGCAGGTCTCCGCCGTGCTTTCGAACTCTTTCGGCTTCGGCGGGCAGAACGCCAGCCTTGTCATGGCGCTCGAACCGGCTTAAGCGGTTGCCGACAAAATAAGAGAGAAGACGCCTTCGAGGCGAGAGGTTTTTTATGCGCGCTTTGCAACTGATCGATGACCGCAAGCTTGAGATCACCGATCTGCCGGAACCGAATGCTCCGGCTGCCGGTGAGGTGACGCTGCGGGTCAAGGCAGTCGCCCTCAACCATATCGACGTCTGGGGCTGGCGCGGCATGGCATTCGCCAAGCGCAAGATGCCGCTCGTCATCGGCGCGGAGGCCTCGGGCGTCGTGGAGGCGATCGGCCCGGGGGTCGCGAATGTCCTGCCCGGCCAGTTGGTCGCAATCTACGGCGCGCGCACCTGCGGTCTCTGCCGTCCGTGCCGCGAAGGCCGCGACAATCTCTGCGAACACGTCTCCGGCGTCCATGGCTTCCATCTTGACGGCTTTGCGCAGGAGAAGGTGAACCTTCCGGCCCGCCTGCTCGTTCCGGCACCGCCCGGCGTCGATGCCATCGGCGCGGCTCTTGCGCCCGTCACCTTCGGGACCGTCGAGCACATGCTCTTCGACAATGCCAAGCTCGAACCCGGCGAGACGATCCTCGTGCATGCCGGCGGTTCGGGCATCGGCACGGCGGCGATCCAGCTCGCCAAGAAGATCGGCTGCACGGTGATCACCACCGTCGGCTCGGACGACAAGATCGAGAAGGCCGAGGCGCTCGGCGCCGATCACGTCATCAATTACCGCACGGATCGCTTCGAGGGCGTCGTGCGCAAGCTCACGAAAAAGAAGGGCGTCGATGTCGTCTTCGAACACGTGGGCAAGGACACCTGGGCGGGCTCGATGCTGTGCATGAAGCGCGGCGGGCGCCTCGTCACCTGCGGCTCGACATCGGGCGTTTCCACCGACATGAACCTGATGATGCTCTTCCAGCAGCAGCTGAAGCTGCTCGGCTCCTTCGGCTGCCGCATGGAGAATATGGCGAATGCCATGCAGAAGATGGGCCGCGGCCTCGTTCATCCGGTCATCGACACCGAAGTCAGCTTCGACGATATCGACCGCGCGCTCGAACGCATGGAATCCCGCCAGATCTTCGGCAAGATCATCCTGAAGATGGACTGAACCGGTGAAGCTCTTCCTCACCCGGATCGTTCTGAAGCTCGAGCATTTCCGCCAATGGCTGATCGCTCAGCTGGCCTTTGGCTTCATGAATTTCCTGAAGCTGTTTCCGGCAGATAGCGCGATCCGGTTTGCTGATTGGCTGACCCGCAAGATCGGTCCGCACACGTCGCGCCACAAGCTGATGCTCTTCAACCTGCGCAATGCCTTCCCCGAAAAGGGTGAGGCGGAGCTAGAAGAGATCGCCCTGGCGAGTTGGGGCAATATGGGAAGGCTCGCCGCCGAATACGTCTTTCTGGACCGTTTGTTCGATTTCGATCCGGAAAGGACCGGGCCGGGCAGGGTGGAGGTCTCAGGGATCCCGATCTTCCTCGACCTGCGGGACAATCCCCGGCCGTTCATCGTCTTTACGGCGCATACGGGCAATTTCGAACTCCTGCCGGTCAGCGGCGCTGCCTTCGGTCTGCGTGTGACGGTTCTCTTCCGTCCGCCGAACAATCCTTATGTCGCCCAGAAGGTCTTCGATTTCCGTAGCGCCCGCATGGGCAAGCTCGTGCCGTCGCATGCCGGCTCGTCCTTTGCGCTGGCGCGTCAGCTCGAAGCCGGGCAAGGTGTCGGCGTTCTCGTCGACCAGAAGTTCCGCAAAGGGCTGAAGACCACCTTCTTCGGCCTGCACACGAAGACGAACCCGCTGTTGCCGAAACTCGTCCGTCAGTTCAACTGCGAGGTTTATCCCGCGCGCTGCATCCGGCTTCCCGGCA
Organism: Rhizobium mongolense USDA 1844; assembly: GCF_000419765.1. Classification (GTDB taxonomy): domain Bacteria; phylum Pseudomonadota; class Alphaproteobacteria; order Rhizobiales; family Rhizobiaceae; genus Rhizobium; species Rhizobium mongolense. Next base: position 110,873 of record NZ_ATTQ01000006.1, read on the forward strand.
ACCGCTATCGCCTGGAGATCGAGCCGAAGCTGGACATGCCGCGCGACGAGAAGGGCAATCTCGACCTGACGGCGACCGCTCAGATGCTGAACGACAAGGTCGAAAGCTGGGTGCGGGAGTACCCGGCCCAATGGCTCTGGTACCACGACCGTTGGAAGGTAAAGCACGAAGTTCTTAAGTGAAGGGCTTTCAACCTCTCATATCTCATCCACTAAAACCCATGTGACGTCTACGTTGAACGTGAGTCCCAATCATGTTATCCGTCGCTACTAGGGCGAGTAGCGGGATTCATTTTCATGTCATATGCGTTGAATTCTGCCAAAGCGGGGAGAATATGAATCCCTTTGAAGAATAAGGGATCTGGAGGCGCCTTGCTCGAACTTTTGCAAGCTTTCTCATCACGCTGCTCGCAGATCGAAGCGGCGATTCGTCTTGGCGACGATCGGCTTGTTGCAACTCTTGATGGTGGCCTCGATCATTTGGTCCAGGTAATTGTCGACTATCAGGCGACCAACCTGATGGAGATGTACATGCAGCTTCAGTTTATCGGCTATCTGCTGCAGCAGGATGCCGATGACGCTGCCAGCGTCAGCCATCACTCAGCCATGCTCATATCCCTTTTGGAGCGCTATTTCGGCGCGCTGCCGCGTGCGGATTTCGCGTTGCCGCGGGAATTGCCGCTACCTGCACCGAAGGCCTATGTGCCCAATGTCGACAACGGGAATTTTTTGAATTCGGCGATTCTTGAGACGCTGCCGGATCGTGTCGCGGTGCTCACGCGCGACTACCGCTATCTTTATTCCAATCCGGTAAACTGTGCATATCTCGGACGAAGGCCGATCGACATGATCGGCCGCCATGTGATGGAATTCATTGGCGAGGAACAGTTCGTGGCACAAGCGAAAGCCAACCTCGACGCCTGCTTCGCGGGGCAGCATGTCGAATACAACTACGAACAGCGCGGCGAAAGCAGGCGAACGCGTTGCCGCATGTCGCCGTTGCGCGACCTGTCCGGGCAAGTCCTAGGTGCGCTTGTCGTACTGGAATCTGCCGATGCGGCAGCGATCTCGACAATCGCTGCTTAGCATTCCCGCTTTAAGTCTTGCTCCACACGGCCAGTTCGTAGGCATCCTTGTCAAGGAAGTGAAACCGCCGGCCGCCCGGAAAGGCGGTGATCGGCTTTACGATCTTGCCTCCGGCCCGTTCGACCTTCTCCAGCGCTTCTTCAAGTTTGTCGGCGTATAGGATCACAAGCGGGCCACCGCCCGGGCGCGGCGGTTGGATATTTGTGAAGCCGCCCGTCAGACGGCCGTCATTGAATTCGCAATAGCTGGGGCCGTAGTCGGTGAAACTCCAACCAAATGCGTTACCGTAGAAGGCCTTTGCCGCCGCTATGTCGGCGACGTTGAATTCAATGTAGTCGATCTTCAGATCGTTTGCGCTTTTTTCCATCCGTTACATCTCCATCAGTGATTTCAAGGCGTCGAGGTCCTTCTGCACATGGGCGGCATCAGCGGCGAACTGGTCGTCCGTCATGCCTGGCTGTTTCAGCAGCGTGAACATCACCTCGCAGCCGTCGCCGTTCGGCACGATTCGCAGCGCGTTGTAGACCCGCAGGCCGCTTTCGATTGTTACCGTATGGTCGATGACGCCGAACTCGTTGTGCGGGACGAAGCTCACACGCACCGTTCCGAGAGGACCGTGCGCGATCCAGTCACTTCCCTCCGGTTCGAGGCCGGCGGCCAGCCCCGAGGCCCAGAGCGACATGTTTTCCGGCTTGCCGGCAAAGTCGTAGACCTCCTTCCAGTACCGATTGATCGAGCAGTGAACAACTTTGGCAGGCAGGGTGCTCATCGAATTTTCCTTGGTGTTTCCTCCGCCGATAATAGCAGACAGGGAGGCGGCGTATTGAAGGAAACGGCCGCTCAGCCTGCGAACTGTGCGCTGCCGAACTGATCGGCGTCCTTCCAGACTTGCCGTTTTTCCCGGAGAGTGCCACAACACCGGTCCAAAATGACTCATCGGAGGTGTATCGTGGAAAAGGCAGAAATCGGGCTGATCGGTCTTGCCGTCATGGGTTCCAACCTGGCGCTCAACATTGCGGAAAAAGGCAATAAGATTGCAGTCTTCAACCGCACTCCCGAAAAGACGGACGAATTCTACGAAAGCGCCGGTGATCTCAAGAAGCAGATCGTCCCCTGCAAGACCATCGAGGAATTCGTCGAGGCCATCCGCCCGCCGCGTCCGATTATCATCATGATTAAGGCGGGCGAGGCTGTCGACCAGCAGATGGAAGCGCTGCGGTCGCACCTTTCCAAAGGCGACATCATGATCGATGCCGGCAACGCCAATTTCCGTGACACGATTGCCCGTTTCGACCGCCTGAAGGATACTGACCTGACCTTCATCGGCATGGGGGTATCCGGCGGTGAAGAAGGCGCCCGCCACGGCCCGTCGATCATGGTCGGCGGTACCGAAGACTCCTGGAAGCGCGTCGAGAAGGTTCTGACCTCGATTGCCGCCAAGTACAACGGCGATCCCTGCGTCGCCTGGCTCGGCAACGATGGTGCCGGTCACTTCGTCAAGACGATCCACAATGGCATCGAATATGCCGATATGCAGATGATCGCCGAAATCTACGGCATCCTGCGCGACGGCCTCGGCAAGAGCGCTGGCGAGATCAGCAAGATCTTCGGCGAATGGAACAAGGGCCGCCTGAATTCCTACCTCATCGAAATCTCCGAAAAGGTGCTGACGGCGAGCGATCCCGTGTCCGGCGGCCCGATGGTTGACATGATCCTCGATAAGGCCGGCCAGAAAGGCACCGGCAAGTGGTCGGCGATCGAAGCGCAGAACATGGGCATTCCGGCGACCGCTATCGAAGCTGCCGTTGCGGCCCGCAGCATTTCCTCGATGAAGGACCAGCGCGAAGCTGCCGAGAGGATCTTCGGCAAGCCGAAATACGAGTACCCGATCGCCTACGGCCAGGACCTCGACAATGATCTGGAACTGGCATTGTTTGCTGCCAAGATCGGCGCCTATGCGCAGGGCTTTGCCGTGATGGCTGAAGCTTCCCGCGAGTTCAACTGGTCCCTGCCGATGCCGGTGATCGCCAAGATCTGGCGGGCCGGCTGCATCATCCGCTCGCAGTTCCTGGACGAAATCACCAGCGCTTTCACCAAGGCGCCGGATGCGTCAAACCTCATCGTCACGCCGGCCTTCTCGGAAATGGTCAAGGAATCGATCCCGTCGCTTCGCCGCGTCGTTGTGGCAGCGCTTGCCGCCGGCCTGCCGGTTCCGGCGCTCACCTCGGCGCTCACCTATTTCGACGCCTACCGCCAGGGCCGCGGCACCGCGAACCTCATCCAGGCCCAGCGCGACTTCTTCGGCGCCCACGGCTTCGACCGCCTAGACGGCAAGGATTTCCACCATGGCCCATGGGGCAGCGGCGCTTCGACGTTCTGAGGTATCAATCGAACAAGAAAAAAGCCCGGTTTCGAACGGGCTTATTTTATTTCGAACATACCGAAGCCGGATCAGGGAGCCTGCGCACTGGCTTGCCCGCTTCCCATGGTCTCTTCCACATTTGCTTTCCTGCGGCCTCATCAAGTCTTGCGGTGAGGAGCGAGAAAAAACGACATGCCATCACCCTTGAGGGCTGCGCCGTGCGATCTTGCGCCTTAGGTGAGCTTGATCGCCAGAGTGTTGGCACCGTCTCAACACACTCCAAGTCGCCGCGAGCAGCGTTCACCCTTAACCACCGAGGGGGAGAGGGACTGCCCAGCCAGGGTAGCCGCATCGGATAACTTTGGAAAAGCGCGAGCCAGCTTTTCCGCTGCGAACTGCGGCGAAGCAGGATAGTGCAGCCCTCTGCACATGAAACGTGACCGCCTATTTGCGATCGTCCGGCCAGACCGGCTTGCTGATGCTCTGCAGCAGTTCCGGCTCAATGCCATCGATGCGGGCGATGACGGCCTTGGCCAGTTCGCGACCGGCGTGGCGGACGTCTTCATTGGCGGTGATGATCTCCGGCCTGATCCAGTTCAGGATCGGCGCGGACTGCTTGGAAACCATGTCGATATCGTAGCCGACGCGCTTACGTGTCGCCTCGATGCCGGCGTTGACGGCAATGGCGGCACTTCCGGCCGAACAGACGATGCCGTCGGGCGCGTTCGGCATGCGCATCATGGCTTCGACCGCGGTCTTGACCTCCTCCAGTGGCGTATCGGTGTTGACGCGCAGGGGGACCTCCTCGGCGCCATAGTCGTGAAGGCCGGTTTGGAAGCCGATCCTCGTATGGGCATAGTAAGTGAGCTTGCTCGCCGGCTGGAGCAGAGCGATGCGCCTGCGGCCGCGCTCGACGAGCCTCTTTACCGCGTCGTGCGCGAAGGATTCGTTGTCGAAATCGTGATAGGGGTGGACCAGTCCCGCATCGGTCCGGCCATGCGTCGCGAAGGGCATGTTCTGCTCAGCGAGCAGCCGCACGCGCGGATCGTCGGGCTCGATGCGGGAAATAATGACGCCGTCGGCAGAGCCGGTGTCCAGGATGTAGCGCACCGGCAGCATCGGGTCCTTGCTGTGCGAGTGCGGTGTCACGACGATGTGGTACGGCGTGCCGGTTAGCACCTCGGAAATGCCGAAGACCATCTGGCTCGAGAACCCCATGATCTCTTCGTCGATGGAAAGAACGAGCGCGATGACATTGGTCTTGCCGGTCCGGAGGCGTACGCCGGCGCGGTTCGGCTGGTAGCCGAGCTGGCGGGCGACCATGCGCACGCGCTCCTTGGTCTCTGCGCCGATATCCGGTGCGTCCTTGAGTGCGCGCGAAACCGTGGTAATGCCCAGGCCCGTCATGAAGGCAATTGTCTTCAGCGTCGGCCGCTCGCGCTGGATGGCCGCTGCCGCTCCCCCGGAATTTCCCTTGTTTTCCATCCCTTTATGTCACCTTCGCGCGATTTCGGTCCGCTTATAGAATGTTTTTCGCAAAGCTGTAAGCACATCCCCGCTGAACAACGCTCCCCCCTGAGCCATTAAATCTGTAACGATACAGTGGAAATGTCGAGCACTTTTTCTGATGTTCGCAGCATCCCTAGACGCTTGGGTTGTATTGTGGTTTCAAGCTCGGATCTTTTGCACTTGCGAAGGCGATTTCGTCAGACGACATGCGCCAAGATAGAAATTATTATTTAATATCAATTAATTACTTTGCTCATCATCATGCAATCTTGAATGCTCAACTCAACGCCATATGTCGCGAAGTTGTGGAGCCAGGACAGGCACAGGTAGCAATGGCGAGTTTCACATAAAATTTTGACAGCGGACTGTTGCGCCAAAATGTCGATTGCACTAAGTTTTTCCGGCAACGTTTCAGTGAGGGAGGAGAACTCATGAATTTTCGTTCGATGGCGGCTGTCCTTGCCGCTTCCGTCGTGCTGCCGCTTGGCGCGGCCAATGCGACCGATCTCGAAGTCACCCATTGGTGGACATCCGGCGGTGAAGCTGCCGCCGTCAAGGTCCTTGCCGACAGCTTCAATGCGAGTGGCAGCAACAAGTGGGTCGACGGCGCTATTGCCGGTTCCGGCTCCACCGCCAACCCGATCATCATTAGCCGAATTCTCGGCGGCAACCCGATGGGCGCTACGCAGATGAACACCGGCCGCGACGCCGAGGAACTCATCAAGGCAGGCCTCATGACGGATCTGACGCCACTTGCCGAGGAGGAACATTGGAAGGACGTCATCCGTCCGGCCAAGCTGCTCGATGCCTGCGTCTATGAGGGCAAGATTTATTGCGTGCCGATCAACATCCACTCCTGGCAATGGATGTGGCTCAACCGTCACGTCTTCGAAGACAACGGCATGGCCGTTCCAAAAAACTGGGACGAGCTCGCAGCCGACGCGCCGAAGCTGAAGGAGAAGGGCATCACGCCGCTCGCCACCGGTGCCCCGTGGCAGGTCGAAGGCATCCGCAACGTCATGCAGGCCGGCATCGGCGGCAAAGATCTCTACTTGCAGATCAACGACAAGAAGAGCGAAGAGGCCGTTCGCAGCGATCAGAACAAGAAGGTCTGGACCGCATTCGCCCAGGCCCGCGATATGGTCGATCCGGCTTATTCCGGCCGCGACTGGAACGTTGCCACCAACATGGTGATCGAGGGAAAGGCTGCCGCTCAGATCATGGGCGATTGGGCGCAGGGTGAATTCGGCGTCGCGAAGAAGGTTGCCGGCACCGACTACGATTGCCTGCCCGGTCTCGGCTTCAATCCGCAGCTCGATACGGGCGGAGACGCCTTCTATTTCCCGAAGAACAGCAATCCGGAAATCACCAAGGCGCAACTTGAACTCGCCAAGATGCTTCTCTCGAAGGAAGTTCAGGTCAAGTTCAATCTGGTCAAGGGTTCGCTGCCGGTTCGCGGCGACGTCGATCTCGAAGCCGCAAATGCCTGCATGAAGAAGGGCATCGAAATCCTGTCGGACCTCAACAACGTTCTGCCTTCGACCGAGCAGATGCTCGATTCCGATACGCAGGGCCAGTTGCAGGATCTCGCGCTCGAATTCTTCAGCTCCAAGATGTCTGTGGACGATGCAATCGATCGTCAGGCCGACATCATCTCGCAGGCCCAGTAAGGCCACAGACGCTCTCATAACTTGAGACGGTCTTATGGGGCGCGAGCGGACAGCTTTTAGTCTGGTTGCGCCCCCGACCGCCAACAGGAGGTATTGATGGCTCATGCCGGCCGGCCGTTTGGCCTATTGCGCAACCTCAATGCGAAGGTCGCAGCAATCCCTATGATGCTGACCGTCATTGTGATTTTCATCGGTTGCACGCTTTGGACCGTTTTTTACTCGTTCACGTCGTCGCGGCTGCTACCGACGAGCGATTTCGTGGGCTTTGACCAGTACAGCCGCCTTTTCGGCAATTCGCGCTGGAACCAGTCGGTTCTCAATCTTGCCACCTACGGCGTCTGCGTGCTGACATTCGTCTTCATCATCGGCTTCCTGCTGGCTGTTCTCATTGATCAGAAAATCAGGTTCGAAAACACATTCCGCACGATCTTTCTCTACCCGTTCGCCCTGTCGTTCATCGTGACGGGGCTCGTCTGGCAGTGGATTCTCGATCCCGGCCTCGGCGTGCCGAAGGTTTTGAACGATCTTGGCCTTCCGGGGGGCAGCCTCGCGCTGCTCGGCGACAAGAATACCGTCATCTATGCGCTCGTCATCGCCGGCCTCTGGCAGGGGACGGGGCTGGTCATGGTGTTGATGCTTGCCGGTCTTCGCGGCATCGATTCCGAAATCTGGAAGGCGGCGCGCGTCGACGGCATTCCGGCGTGGCGCACATACCTCTTCATCATCATTCCGATGATGCGCGGGGTCTTCGTCACCACGCTGGTGATCGTCGCTTCCGGCATCGTACGCGTCTATGACCTCGTCGTCGCAATGACGCAGGGCGGACCCGGCTTCGCATCGGAAGTGCCCGCCAAATACGTCTATTCGTTCATGTTCGAGCGCGCCAATCTCGGGCAGGGCCTTGCGGCGTCGACCGTGATGCTCGTCACCGTCTTCATCATCCTGGTTCCGTGGGCTCTCGCCGAGTTCCGCCAGAAGCGATCCTGAGGGAGCACGATCATGGCCATAGCCACCACCACCAACAACATCGCCAGCATCGTCGAGCCGGCAGGCGCAAGGCCGCGTCGCATGTTCGCGCCCTCGACCATCATCCTCTACAGCATCCTGACAGTCGCCGCGCTTTATTATCTTTTGCCGCTCTATGTGATGGTCGTGACCTCCCTCAAGGACATGACAGAAATCCGCATGGGGAACATCTTCGCTCCTCCGGTGCAGATCACCTTCGAGCCCTGGGTCAAGGCATGGAGCCAGGCCTGTACAGGCCTTGATTGCTCCGGCATCAGCGTCGGCTTCTGGAAGTCGGTCAAGATCACCATTCCGAGCGTCATTATTTCCGTGGCGATCGCCTCGGTGAATGGCTACGGCCTGTCCTACTGGCGCTTCAAGGGGTCGGAAGTCTTCTTTACGATCCTGCTTTTCGGCGCTTTCATCCCCTATCAGGTGATGCTCTATCCGCTCGTCATCATCATGCGCGAGCTCGGCATCTTCTCGACCATCTGGGCCGTCGTCCTGGTGCACACGATCTTCGGCATGCCGATCAACACGCTGCTCTTCCGAAATTATTTCGCATCTCTGCCTCCCGAACTCTTCAAGGCTGCGCGTGTGGATGGGGCAGGGTTCTGGCAGGTGTTCTTCCGCATCATGCTGCCAATGTCGCTGCCGATCTTCGTCGTGTCGATGATCATCCAGATCACCGGTATCTGGAACGACTTCCTGTTCGGCGTGATCTTTGCCGGCAACCAGAATTTCCCGATGACGGTGCAGCTCAACAACATCGTCAACGCCGTCCAGGGCGTGAAGGAATATAACGTCAACATGGCCGCGACGCTGCTTACCGGCGCGGTGCCGCTTATCGTCTACTTCGTGTCCGGACGTCTCTTCGTCCGCGGTATCGCCGCTGGCGCAGTGAAAGGTTGATCATGAACACAAGCGTTTCCATCAAAGATCTGTCGCTGAATTTCGGCGCGGTCAGCGTCCTCAAGGACCTGAACCTCGACATTAACGACGGCGAATTCCTGGTCCTGCTCGGCTCGTCCGGCTGCGGCAAGTCCACGCTGCTCAACTGCATCGCCGGGTTGCTTGATGCATCCGCGGGACAAATCTTCATCAAGGGCAAGAACGTCACCTGGGAAGAGCCCAAGGACCGCGGCATTGGCATGGTGTTCCAGTCCTATGCGCTCTATCCGCAGATGAGTGTCGAGAAGAACCTGTCCTTCGGACTTCGCGTTGCAAAGGTGCCGCAGCCCGAGATCGACAAACGCGTGGCGCGCGCCTCCGAAATCCTGCAGATCCAACCGCTTTTGAAGCGCAAGCCCGCCGAACTGTCTGGCGGCCAGCGCCAGCGCGTGGCGATCGGCCGCGCGCTCGTGCGCGATGTCGATGTGTTTCTATTCGACGAGCCGCTGTCCAACCTCGATGCCAAGCTGCGTTCTGAACTGCGCGTCGAGATCAAGCGCCTGCACCAGTCGCTGAAAAACACGATGATCTACGTCACCCACGACCAGATCGAGGCGCTGACGCTGGCAGACCGCATCGCGATCATGAAAAGCGGCATCATTCAGCAGCTCGACGATCCGACGACCATCTACAACAGGCCGCGCAATCTTTTTGTCGCAGGCTTCATCGGCTCGCCGTCAATGAACTTCCTGCACGGCGAGTTGACCAAGAACAGCGACAAGACGGTGTTCAGATCAAACGGCGTCAGCTTCTCGCTCGACGGCTATGATGCGGCTCAACCGCTGCAATCGGGCCGCAAGGTGGTGCTCGGCGTGCGCCCGGAGCACATCAAGGTCGACGAAAATCTCGGCCCCGAAGTGCATGATGCCACCGTCGACATCGAGGAGCCGATGGGCGCCGACAACCTCCTCTGGCTGAAGCACGCCGGTCACACGATGTCGGTGCGCATCAACGGGGCGCGCCGCTTCAAGGTGGGAACACCGGTGAAGCTCAGCTTCGACATGTCGCTGGCATCGCTCTTCGATGCTGAGACGGAGGAGAGAATCTAGGAGGGGCGAGGGTGCGGTGGGCGAGGGTGGTAACCGGCCCCTCATTCGCCTGCCTGGCACTTTCTTCCCGCAGACGGGGAGAAGGAGATATGCCGCAGCGCCTTCCCCGATCGCAATACTGCGTTCGGCAAGTTCCCTCTCCCCGCAGGCGGGGAGAGGGCTAGGGTGGGGGCAGTCACGTGCTCCTGGGCGAGCGAGGGCATCCCCTCGTTCCAATGTTCGAGATCAGATAATGACCACGTCCAACACTTCGTCCATCGATCTTTCCGGTTCCTGGCAACTCGCCTCCGCTGAAGGCGAAGTCACCACATCGATCTCGCTTCCGGGCGACGTCCATACAGCGCTGCACGCGGCAGAGCTCATTCCGGATCCCTATTTCGGCCGCAACGAAGAGCAGGTGCAGTGGGTCGCGCATCGGGATTGGGTGCTTGAGCGACGCTTCCAGCTCGATGATGCCGAAGGCGACTGGTATCTCGATATCGATTACCTCGACACCGTTGCCTCGATCTTTATCAACGGCTTCGTCGTGCTCGCGGCCGACAATTGCTTTCGCCGCTACCGGCCGGATGTTTCGAGCATGTTGAAGGCAGGCGAAAACACGATCCGAGTCGTGCTGCATTCGAGTATTGCCGCCGGCGCAGAACGGCAGGGCAGGCAGCCTTTCTACGTACCCTATCACCCGGGAAACTCGCCGATCGCCAACGGCAATATGCTACGCAAGCCGCAATGCCATTTCGGCTGGGACTGGAACATCGCGATCGCGCCGCTCGGGCTTTATGGCACGATCGCACTGAAGAAGCTCGAGACGGCGCGCATCGAGCACGTCACGACGCGCCAGACGCATAGCCTCGACGGCAGCGTCGAACTGCAGGTCACGGCAACGCTCTTCGCGAAGGACCCGGGCATTGTGCCGGTGCATTTCGCGCTCGACGGCGAACGTGTCCGACTCGACGTCGGTGTCAATGCCGGCGAGACGGTGGTCAATCATATCTTCTATGTCGAGAAACCGCGCCTCTGGTGGCCCTCCGGCAGCGGCGAGCAGGCGCTTTATGCGCTGACCGTCGATCTGCCGTCAGATGTGGTGACGAAGCAGATCGGCCTTCGCACCGTCGAACTCATCACTACGCCGGATGCGGCAGGCAGCCGCTTCGCTTTCAAGGTCAACGGCCGCGAGATCTTCTGCCGAGGTGCGAACTGGATTCCGGCGGATGCGCTGTTTTCTCTGTCGTCGGCGGAGAAGACGGAGAACCTGCTGCAGTCGGCAAAAGCTGCGAACATGAACATGATCCGCGTCTGGGGTGGCGGCTTTTACGAGCACGACTGGTTCTATGACCTGTGCGACCGGCTTGGCCTCATGGTCTGGCAGGATTTCATGTTTGCCTGCAACCTCTATCCCTCGACAGAAGACTTCCTCGACAACGTCACGCTCGAAGTCGACTATCAGGTCAAACGCCTCGCCTCACATCCCTCGATCGCGCTCTGGTGCGGCGATAACGAACTCGTCGGTGCGCTTACCTGGTTCGACGAGCCGAAGAGGGACCGCGACCGCTATCTCGTCTCCTATGATCGGCTGAACCGCACGATCGAGCAGGCGATGAAGAAGGCGGCGCCAGGTGCGATCTGGTGGCCGTCGAGCCCGGCCTCCGGCTATCTGGATTTCGGCGACGCCTGGCACGCCGATGGCTCCGGCGACATGCACTACTGGTCGGTCTGGCACGAAAACAAGTCGTTCGACAATTACCGCTCGGTGCGGCCGCGTTTCTGCTCCGAGTTCGGTTTCCAGTCCTATACCTCGCTGCCGGTCATCAAGACTTATGCCGACAAGACGGACATGAACGTCGCGTCGCCGGTGATGGAGTTGCATCAGAAGAATGCCGGCGGCAATGAGCGGATCGCCGGCACGATGTTCCGCTACTTCCGCTTCCCCAAGGACTTTCCGAACTTCGTCTATCTCAGCCAGATCCAGCAGGGGCTGGCAATTAAGACGGCGGTGGAATATTGGCGGTCGCTCAAACCCCATTGCATGGGCACGATCTACTGGCAGCTCAACGACACCTGGCCGGTCGCGTCCTGGTCGAGCCTCGACTACGGCGGGCGCTGGAAGGCGATGCACTATCTCGTCAAGCGATTCTTCCAGCCGGTCGCCGTGGCCGCCATTCCATCGGAGGACGGCAAAACGATCCGATTCTCGCTGGTCAACGACACGCTTTCGGAGGTCAGCGCCGATCTATCGATTTCCATTCTGACGTTGAAGGGCGAGCGTAGGCACCTGAGGGATATCCAAGCCGTCTGCACGCCGGATGCTGCCGTGACGGCAACGGCGATCAATGTCTCGGATATCCCCGAGAGCACGCTGCTTGGCTGGCGCTTCACGGCGTCGAACGGCATGGGCGGTGAGGGGCACTACGTCCACGGCACCTACAAGGCACTCGAATTGGAGCCTGCCGGTCTCCAGGTGACCCGAGAATATGTCGAGGAAGACGGCTCGGTCTGCCTCAATGTCACCGCCAAGGGACTGGCACTGTTCGTGATGATCGAGACCGAGACCGACGGCAAATATTCCGACAATGCCTTCGATCTGGCAGCCGGCGAGACCCGCCGCATTCTTTTTACCCCGGCAAAGCCGCTCCAAGACGGCGAGCTTCCGGACTTCCGTTTCTACGACCTGCATTCCTGCCAGTCGGCAGATTGATTTTGAGAAAGGGCACGAGGCCCAAGGAGAAAATGATGACGAGACTGAGTTTCCAGCTCTATAGCGCCCGCAATTTCCAGCCTTATTCGGCAATCTTCGAAAAGCTCGGCAAGGCCGGTTATTCGGAGGTCGAAGGCTTCGGCGGCATCTATGCCGATCTCGACGACGCTGATTTGAAGGGCCTGCGCGCCGATCTCGACAAGAATGGTCTTACGATGGCAACCGGCCATTTCAGCCCGGATTTCCTCGACGGCGAAGTCAAGAAATCGCTGAATATCGCAAAGACGCTCGGCATGGATTCGATCTACGCGCCGCATCTTGCCGCCGACCAACGTCCGGCTGACGGCGCCGGCTGGCTTGCGTTTGGCAAGCGCCTGCAGGAAATGGCCAAGCCCTATAAGGACGCCGGCTACGAATTCGGCTGGCACAATCACGACTTCGAATTCGTGAAGCTTGCCGACGGCTCGCTGCCGATCGAGCGCGTCTTCGAAGGCGCGCCCGACATTTCGTGGGAAGCGGATATTGCCTGGGTCGTCCGCGGCGGGGCAGACCCGTTCGCCTGGATCGAGAAGCTCGGCTCGCGCATCACAGCCGTACACGTCAAGGACATCGCGCCGGTCGGCGAGAACAAGGACGAGGACGGCTGGGCCGATATCGGTCACGGTACACTTGCCTGGCCGAAGCTGATCGCCGCGCTCAATGGCACCAGGGTGAAGCACTACGTCGTCGAGCACGACAATCCGAGCGACATCGATCGCTTGATCACCCGCTCGATCGCATCCTTCAAGACCTACTGAGGGCAAACCATGACCAAGGAACTTGGCGTCGGCATCATCGGATGCGGCAACATCTCCACCACTTACCTTTCGCTCGCGCCCCTCTTCAAGGGGTTGAAAATTCTGGCCTGCGCGGACATCAATGTGCAGGCGGCCGAACTTCGCGCCGAGGAATACGGCGTCACCGCTCAGACCATCGAGCAGCTTCTTGCCAATGACGAGATCGACGTCGTCGTGAACCTCACCATCCCCGATGCGCATTATCCGGTCTCGAAGGCGGCGCTTGAGGCCGGCAAGCACGTCTTTTCTGAAAAGCCGCTCGTGCTGACGCTGGAACAGGGTGAGGATCTGCGCCGCATCGCCAAGGAGAAGAAGCTCTCAGTCGGCTGCGCGCCAGACACCTTCCTCGGCGGTGCGCACCAGCTTGCGCGCAAATATGTCGACGAGGGCGGCATCGGGCGCATCACCTCCGGGGCCTGCTATGTCATGGGGCCGGGCATGGAGATGTGGCATCCGAACCCGGACTTCTTCTTCCTGCCGGGCGGTGGTCCCATCCTCGACATGGGTCCGTATTACATCGCCAACCTCATCAATTTCATCGGCCCGGTGAAGCGCGTCGGCGCGATCACCTCGATGGCGTCGGAGACACGCACAATCACCAGCCAGCCACGCCACGGTGAGACGATTCCGGTCAGGACGCCGACGACGGTCCAGGCACTGCTGGAATTCGTCAGTGGTGCGACGGTGACGCTGACGGCGAGCTGGGATGTCTGGTCGCATCGCCATGCCAACATGGAGCTCTACGGCACCGATGGCACCCTTTTTGTTCCGGACCCAAACTTCTTCGGCGGCGTCGTCGAGGCCAGCGGCCGCGACAAGGACATCAAGCCGCTTGAAGCCTGGGAGCATCCCTTCGGCAGGTTCAACCAGGAAAGCCCGCAAGGTCCGCGCGCCAACTACCGCACGGCAGGTCTTGCTGACATGGTCGCGGCGCTGATCGACGGCCGCGATGCCCGCTGCTCGCTGGAGCGCACGCTGCATGGCGTCGACGTCATGACCTCGATCCTGAAATCGGGGGAGGAGGGCAGGTTCGTGGAGCTCACGACGACCTGCACGCAGCCCGCCGCGCTTGGCATCGAAGAGGCTCAGGCGCTCTTGAAGTAGGCCTCCAAAGGGCTATTTTCCGCGCGGGCTTTTCCGGCCCGCGCGCACTTTTTCCAAAGGATCAGGACCATGAGCTGGCAACCGGCTTCCGACCGCTATTCGAAGATGAAGTATAACCGCACGGGCCGCTCCGGCCTGAAGCTTCCTGCCGTTTCCCTCGGTCTCTGGCACAATTTCGGCGGCGACACGCCGCATGAACGCAAGATCGACATGTGCCGCACTGCCTTCGATCTCGGCATCACCCATTTCGACCTTGCCAACAATTACGGCCCGCCTCCAGGTTCGGCCGAAACCGCCTTCGGCGAAATCCTTCGTACCGAATTCGCGGGCCTGCGCGATGAACTCATCATCTCGTCGAAGGCCGGCTACGAAATGTGGCCGGGCCCCTATGGCGAGTGGGGCAGCCGCAAATATCTGATCGCTTCCTGCGACCAGAGCCTGAAGCGCATAGGCCTCGACTACGTCGATATCTTCTATTCGCACCGTTTCGATCCGGATACGCCTCTCGAAGAGACCTGCGGCGCGCTCGACTACATCGTCCGCTCCGGCCGCGCGCTCTATGTCGGCATTTCCTCTTATAATTCGCAGCGCACGCGGGAAGCAGCCGCGATCCTCAAGGATCTCGGCACGCCATGCCTCATCCACCAGCCGAGCTATTCCATGCTCAACCGCTGGGTTGAGGACGACAAGCTGCTCGATACGCTGGACGAGGTCGGCATGGGCTCGATTGTCTTTTCACCGCTGGCGCAGGGCATGCTCACGACCAAATATCTCGCCGGCATACCGGAAGACAGCCGTGCGGCTCAGAACCACTTCCTGAAGCGTGATTTCATCCGCCCGTCGATCATCGACAACATCCGCAAACTGAATAGCATTGCCGAACGCCGCGGCCAGACGCTGGCGCAGATGGCGATCGCCTGGGTATTGCGCGGCGGCCGGGTGACGTCGGCGCTGATCGGCGCCAGCCGTTCGTCGCAGATCGTCGATTGCGTCAAGGCTCTCGACGATCTTGAGTTCACGGTGGAAGAGCTGAGGGAGATCGATGTCTACGCCCGCGAGGCCGACGTCAATCTCTGGGCGAAATCTGCAGAGCGAGAGTAGGCGTAAGCAAGGCCCGGCTCTGCCGGGCGTTTCTCATTCAGTCTGATGTACGTGCCGCAGTTTGTGGCTATCCGGAGGAGCAGCCGTCATGATCCGCAACCCCGTTCTGCCGGGTTTCAATCCCGATCCGTCTATCTGCCGTGTCGGCGACGACTATTACATCGCGACCTCGACCTTCGAATGGTATCCGGGTGTGCAGATCCACCATTCGCGCGATCTGGTGAACTGGACACTGGTGCGCCGTCCGCTGGAGCGCAAATCGCAGCTCGACATGCGCGGCAATCCCGATAGCTGCGGCGTATGGGCGCCGTGTCTTTCCTACGCCGATGGGAAGTTCTGGCTGGTCTATACCGACGTCAAGCGCTTCGACGGCAACTTCAAGGACGCACACAACTACATCGTCACCTCGCCGACTATCGAGGGCGAGTGGTCTAACCCGGACTATGTTAACTCCTCGGGTTTTGACCCGTCGCTCTTCCATGACGACGACGGCCGCAAGTGGTTCGTCAACATGCAGTGGAACCACCGCACGGAAAGCTATGGCGGCGCACCCAAGCATCCGGCCTTCGATGGCATCCTGCTGCAGGAATGGGATCCGGTCACGAAGGCGCTGAAAGGTCCGATCAGGAACATCTTCGCCGGCAGCCCGCTCGGCCTTGTCGAAGGCCCGCATCTCTTCAAGCGCAACGGCTACTATTATCTAACGACCGCCGAAGGCGGCACGGGCTACGATCACGCGGTCACCATGGCGCGTTCGCGCAGCATCGACGGTTCCTACGAGATGCATCCGAACCTCCATCTCATCACCTCCAAGGACAATCCGGAAGCCGTTCTACAGCGGGCAGGGCACGGGCAGTATGTCGAGACGCCCGACGGGCAAGTCTATCACACGCATCTCTGCGGGCGGCCGCTGCCGCCAAAGCGCCGCTGCACGCTTGGCCGCGAAACCAGCCTGCAGAAATGCATCTGGAAGACGGACGGCTGGCTCTACCTCGAAAACGGCACGACGGTGCCGGATGTCGAAGTCCCGGGTCTCAAGGGCGCGGTTCGCGCCGAAAAACCGGTTCGCACCGAATATAGCTTCGATGGCGGCAAGTTGCCTGCGGATTTCCAGTGGCTGCGCACGCCGCAGCCGGAGCGCATCTTCGATCTGACCGGACGCCCCGGCCATCTGCGCCTCATCGCCCGCGAAAGCATCGGCTCGTGGTTCGAGCAGGCGCTGGTCGCCCGCCGCCAGGAGCATCACAGTTTCCGCGCCGAGACTGTCGTAGAGTTCGACCCGGACACCTACCAGCAGGTCGCCGGCCTGACGCATTACTACAATCGCCACAAGTTTCACGCCGTAGCCGTGACGCTGCACGAGAAGCTCGGCCGCTGCGTCACCATCCTTTCCTGCAATGGGGATTATCCGAACGGTCGGCTCAGCTTCCCGGCTGGCAGCGGCGTCGCCCTTCCGGCGGAAGGCCGCGTCCAGCTATCGATGGAAATCCGCGACAACGACCTGCAGTTCTTCTGGCAGACGGAAGGAAAGGGCGCCTGGGAGCCGATCGGCCCGGTTCTCGATGCCGGCGTCGTCTCCGACGAGGGTGGCCGCGGCGAGCACGGCTCCTTCACCGGCGCCTTCGCCGGCGTCTTCGCCTTCGACTCATCGGGCCGCGCCAAGACAGCCGATTTCGACTGGTTCAATTACGAAGAGCTGTGAAAATGGCACCCGATACGTCATCGAACCGATCGCCGTCCGGCACATCGAGAGCTATCACCAGGCTCTCGACGTCGTTGCGCGTGAACGCAGGTATCTCACCTTCCTTGTGTGCCCCGCGCTCGAAGACATACGGAAATTCGTTCTCGACATGATCGAGAACAGACATCCGCAATTTGTCGCCGTGAAGGACGGTGAAGTGGTGGGGTGGTGCGATATCCGCCGGCATTTCTTTCCGTCGCATGCGCACCGGGGATCGCTCGGCATGGGGATCATCCCTGCCCACCGCGGACTGGGCCTCGGCTTGCGCCCTCGCTGACGAAGCCCGCTTTCTCGTAAAGGCGGATTGTGCGGGCATTGTCGGCATGGACACTGAGCTCGACCCGTATGATGTCGCATTCCCTTGCCTCCTTCAGCGTCGTCTCCATGAGACGTGAGCAAGGACGCCGTTCATATCGATGGCCGCTATCTCGACGTCGTCAACATGGCTTTGATCTTCAGCCGGACGTGAATGCGGCCGCTTTAAAAGGTGAAACTAAAATATAAGATTTTGCTTATAAGTATTCGTTTATATTACAGATCTTTAATTTAATTTTCAGATTCGGTTCACCTTCGCGGACGTAGTTTCGGTGCGTGTTCAACATGAGGATCCCCCGATGAGAAAAATAATCACAACCCTGCTTTCCGTTTCCTTCCTGATTACGCCGATTGCTTTCGCATCAGAGGCAAGTGCTGCCGAGCACCGCCGTCCGATCGTTGTCGAAAAGAAGGTCGTGGTCCACAAATACCGCTGGACGAAGGGTCATCGCATGACAGCTGCCGAACGCCGCCACATGGCCGAAGTTCGCGACTACCACCGCTACCGCCTGTCGGCGCCGCCGCGCGGCTACCGCTGGGTCAGGGTCGACAACGAGTTCCTGCTGATCGGTGTTACGAGCGGGATTGTCTCGAGCATCATCGCTGCGCGCTGATCGGGCGTTTTTAAAAAGCCACCTTTGGGCTCTAAAGTCGCTCGCAGCAAGACGCTGCGGGCGGCCCTGTTGCGGCAGTTCGCGGGTGTTGTGCGGCTGGTCTATAATCTGGCGCTGGAGAGCGCAGGGACGGGTGGCGGCATTACCGGCGGCAGTCTGGCGCGGCGCAAGCGCGGGTCGAGCCGCCACGCGAAGGCCCGCCGCCGCGTTGCAGCCTTGCAGGCCCGCGCTGCCCGCATCGGGCAGGATTGGCGGCACAAGGCCAGTCTTGATNTCGCCCGTCGCTTCGCAACGGTCGNGCTGGAAGACCTCGCCACGCGCAACATGACGCGCAGCGCCAGGAAAACCGTGGACGCGCCCGCAACCCACGTCTGCCAGAAGGCGGGCCTGAACCGGGCGATCCTCGAACAAGGCTGGTACGGCTTTGAAACCGTGTTGNCCTACAAGCTCGAAGAACGGGGCGGATACCTGTGCAAGGTCGATCCCCGCCACACCTCGCAGAGCTGTTCGGCCTGCGGAGCCGTGGACAGGCAAAGCCGCGAAAGCCAAGCGCCTTTGCGCTGTTGCCAATGCGGCTTGCGCGCCCATGCGTCGGAACACGGCGTCTATGATCGTGGAGGAAGGGCAGCCGCTCTCCGTTGAAGCGATACCTATCGGCGGAGCTTCGCGCCCCCTCGGAAATCCCCCGCTTGCAAGCAGGGGAAGATGTTAAACAGTAAGCTTGAGTCCGACAATGCCGGCGATGATGAGTGCGATGCAGCCAAGGCGGGCGACTGTGACGGGGTCGCCGAGCAGCCAGATGCCGAGCAGCACCGTTCCGACGGTGCCGATTCCGGTCCAGACCGCATAGGCCGTGCCGATCGGCAGCGTCTTGACGGCCAGACCGAGCAGAACGATGCTGATCACCATGGAAATGACGGTCAGGACCGTCGGCATGGGCCGCGTGAAGCCATCGGTGTATTTCAAGCCGATTGCCCAGCCGCATTCAAACAGACCTGCAAGAAACAGCAGACACCAAGCCATCTTACTCTCCTTTTTAAAGAGCGAGGCCGTCCCCGCGACCTTTGCGCCCGCAGGGGAGCGGGCGCCGCAGTCGTCTGCATTGGTGTTCATATGCGCGGTTTGACGGCCGTTGCAAGGTAGGAATTGGCATAGCTGCCATGCCACCGTTTCTTGCGTGCCTTATCCAAGCCGCTCGGCGTGCCACGTCAGGTGATTATCCATGAAGGTGGAGATGAAATAGTAAGAGTGGTCGTAGCGCTCATGCATCCGCAGCGTGAGCTTGATATCCGTGTCCTTGATCGCCTCATCGAAAAGCCACGGCCTCAGGCCATTGTCGAGGAAGCCGTCAGCCTTACCCTGATCGATCAGAAATTCCGGGAAGCGTGCGCCGTCGCTTACCAAGGCGCATGCGTCATACTTGCGCCAGGCCGCACGATCGGAACCGAGATACTTTTCGAATGCCGGCGCCGACCAATCGGCAGTCGACGGCTCGACGATCGGCGCGAAGGCCGAGCAGCTCCTGAAGCGGTCCGGGTTCCTCAATGCGATCGTCAGTGCCCCATGGCCGCCCATTGAATGGCCGAAGATGCCCTGGCGGCTTTTGTCGATACGAAATTGCTTGGCGACGAGGGCCGGCAGCTCCTCGGTGATGTAGGTGTACATCCGATAGTTTTCTGCCCAGGGCTCTTCGGTGGCATCAAGATAGAATCCCGCGCCTTTGCCCATCTGCCAGTTGGTAAGCTCGTCGGGGATATCATTGCCGCGTGGGCTCGTGTCCGGGCAGACGATGATCAGGCCGAGCTCGGCCGCCATGCGCCGGTACTCGCCTTTTTCCATGACGTTGGCGTGCGTGCAGGTGAGCCCGGAAAGATACCAAAGAACCGGGCAGGGCTCGTTGATGGCCTTCGGCGGCGCAAAGACTGCGAAGGTCATCTCGCATTTGCAGGCTTCGGATTCGTGCGAATACACGCCCTGCATGCCTCCGAAGGCGGTTGCCTGGGAAATGATGTTCATTTTTGATCTCCCGTTCCTGCGGCTGCCGCCTTGGCGCGACGGCAAAGCCGGTCGAAGGTTTCGAGGAACCGCGAGCGGTCCTTCGGGCTGAAGGCGGCATTGTAGCCCTTGCTTTCGCCGGTTTCCCGCAGGTGTGCGCCGAGATCGCGCATGGCGCTCGCCATGCCGATATTTGTGTCGTCGAAAACGCGCCCCGTGGGGCCGCAAACCAGTGAACCACCCGCAACGCACCGCACCGCGAGCGGCACGTCCGCAGTCACCACAACGTCGCTGTTGGTTGCGTGTTTTGCAATCCAGTTGTCGGCGGCATCGAAGGCATTGGAGACGATGACGTTACGCACCATAGGATCACGTGAGGGCCGCAGGCCGGAATTGGCGACGAAGGTCACTTCGATGCCGTGGCGTTCGGCAACCTTCAGGATTTCCGGCTTCACGGGGCAGGCGTCTGCATCGACATATATTTGCGGCATCTGTCGTCCGTTTCTAATCGTCGAAATAGCGATAGTCTCGGGCCGCATTGAGAAGCGGATCAGTTCCACGCCTGCGCCGTCCGGCAACGGATCGTAGATGATGACGTAGTTCCGACACGGGAACATCCTGATGCTTGGATATTTCGGAAAGCGCGGTACGCTGAGAAGCGGGTTTCAGCAAAGATTTGATATCGCCTTTCCAATTCGAGAATGAATGCATCTGCGCTCCTCAAGCGCTGGAATGCAGCCGTATCTATCAATCGGCCGGCTGCAATGCCAGATCGATTTTACAATACCGATACGAGATCAATACAGCACCACGCCGCGGATGCTTTGACCGGAATGCATGAGTTCGAATCCCTTGTTGATGTCTTCGAGCGGCATCGTATGGGTGATCATCGGATCGATCTGGATCNTNCCTTCCATGTACCAGTCGACGATCTTCGGCACGTCGGTGCGGCCACGCGCGCCGCCAAAGGCGGTGCCCATCCAGCTGCGGCCGGTGACCAGCTGGAACGGGCGGGTGGAGATTTCCTGGCCGGCACCGGCCACCCCGATGACCACCGACTTGCCCCAGCCGCGNCCCCGCCACACCTCGCAGAGCTGTTCGGCCTGCGGAGCCGTGGACAGGCAAAGCCGCGAAAGCCAAGCGTCTTTCCGCTGTTGCCAATGCGGCTTGCGCGCCCATGCCGACCACAATGCTGCAATCAACATCCTGCGTCGGAACACGGCGTCTATGATCGTGGAGCAAGGGCAGCCGCTCTCCGTTGAAGCGATAACTATCGGCGGAGCTTCGCGCCCCCTCGGAAATCCCCCGCTTGCAAGCAGGGGAAGATGTTAACGTCTATTTTTGAAGATTTTCCGGCCTGGATGTGCGAAAATCGCGAAACGGCACGCAAACAGGGCGGCGGCAAGATGTCGTTTTCTCAATCCAGGATTTGCAAGGGCTGCTGGCAGCAGATGCGCCTCCCGGTGCCTCTGCGCGGACCGGCTTCCATTCCCTTCCGCGCCTTCGGCATCCGCCCGAGCCGGATGAATCCGAACACCTGCACGATTTGCGAACTCATGTTCACACGCGTGATGAAAGCCCGCAAGATCACTGTTGATGTATCCGTGCTATTTGCGGATCTGAGAGGCTATACGACGCTTTCGCAGTCGCTTTCGGCAGATACTGTCTCGTCGCTGCTGGATGATTTCTACGATGAGTGTGCCACAGCCATTTGGGAATACGACGGCCTTCTCAACAAGACCGTCGGGGACGCCATCATGGCAATATTCAACTTTCCGATCCACCACCATGACCACGCCGAACGTGCTGTGCTCGCTGCACGGGAGATTCAGCGCCGCTGCCAGTTGCGTCGTGAACGTCACATGGCTGAGGGTGCCGGGCTGGACGGAAGTGAACTCGGCATTGGTATCGGGATCGACACCGGCGAGGCCAGCTTCGGAGAGTTCGGCCGATCGCATCGCGACCTGACTGCGATTGGAACGGTTGTGAATACTGCCGCTCGAGCGCAGTCAGTTGCTGACGCAGGGCGGATTCTCGTCACCAAGGCCGTTTGCGAGCGGGCGCAGAGCCAAACGGCCGACAGCAAAGGTCGGGCATACCGCCTGAAGGGCTTTGAGAAGCCGATTGAGCTTTACTCGATCTGAGCACCGTTGAATGCCGGGTCGCTTGAATACCGCACACTTAGGGCCGGGCCGCGCTTTCGTTTACTTGGGCGCCGTATCGATTTCACCTCGCTTATGTCATTGACAATTACGGCATCGCGCGGGCCTTCGCGGTTGCCGAGCACATGGTTGAGCAGCGTCGTCTTTCCTGCCCGACGAAGCCGGACAACACGGGGACGGGAAGTCTCCTATCCACGGTCTTTTTCACATTGTGGTTATATCATTACAAGCTGGCATCTGAAAAAGGCGAGCGCAAGCGCTCGTCTTTCTGGTCAGCTTTCGCGCGAAAGGCAATCCTTCATGCTATTGGCGATGCCGCGCATCAGTGTGAAATAGAGATCGGGACCTGCCTCCAGCGTTGCCGCCTCCGGGTCGAGTACGCCGGCTTTCGCATCGGTGCCTTCGAGGACGACATTGACCAGGCGCGGCTCGAACTGCGGCTCGGCGAAGACGCAGGTGGCGCCGAGGTCGGCAACCTTCTTGTGGATCTCCGACACGCGCTCGGCGCCGGGCATGTTTTCCGGGCTCACCGTGATGGAGCCAGCGACGCGCACGGCATAGCGGTGCTCGAAATACTGGTAGGCGTCATGGAAGACAATGAAAGGCTTGTCTTTTACCGGGGCGACGATGCCGGTGATTTCCTTGTCGAGCGCATCGATCTTTTCGTCGAGCGCCTTGGCATTGGCCTGGTAGGTCAGCGCGTTGGCGGGATCGGCGGCCACCAGCGTCGTGGTGATTTCCGCAGCCATGGCCTTGGCATTCATCGGGTCGAGCCACAGATGCGTGTCGAACTCGCCGTGATCGTGATCGCCTTCCGCATGCGCGTCATGATCGTGCCCGGCCTCTTCGTGCTCATGTCCGGTTTCGCCGTCATCGTGCGGTTCGAAGGCGCCGCCTTCGCGAAACTTCAGCTTCACGAGCCCCGGCGCATCCTCCAGCTCGGCAATGCTGGCGCCGGAGCCTAGCGATTCCAGCGGCTTTTCGAGGAATGCTTCGAGGCCGGGACCCACCCAGAAGATCACCTTGGCGCTCTGTAGCGCGCTCGCATCCGACGGCTTGAGATTGTAGGTATGCGGGGAGGCGGCGCCATCGACGATCAGTTCCGGTGTGCCGACGCCCTGCATGATCGCCGAAACCAGCGAATGGATCGGCTTAATGGAAGTAGCGACTGCCGGCGCATCCGCCGCCTTGGATGCCCCGGCCAGCAGGATCGCCGGGATCGCGAGGGAAAGGCCCACAGCCAGTTTCATGTCCACGCTCCGCTTGAATAGCAGTTGTAATGTTATTACATCAATTGCGTAATGCTATAACGTGTGCGATAGCATGACGCAACAGCACTGTCGGAAAAATGATGTTATCTTCCGCAACCCCTGCCTCGAAGCCGCTGGTTTCCCTCCACAATGTGGGTGTCCGGCGGGATGCCCGCTGGCTCGTCCGGGGCGTGGATTTTACGATTTCACGCGGCGAGATCGTGACCCTGATCGGTCCAAACGGCTCCGGAAAATCGACAAGCGCCAAGGCGGCGATCGGCGTTTTGAAGCCCGATGAGGGCAGGGTGGAACGGGCAAGCGGCCTCAAGGTCGGCTACGTGCCGCAGAAGCTTGCGATCGACTGGACGCTGCCGCTCACCGTCCGGCGCCTCATGACGCTGACCGGCCCGCTTCCCGAACGCGAGATGATGGCCGCGCTCGAGGCCGCCGGCATGGCTCATATGCTGAATGCCGAGGTGCAGCACCTTTCCGGCGGCGAGTTCCAACGGGCGCTGATGGCGCGTGCCATTGCTCGCAAGCCCGATCTGCTCGTGCTGGATGAACCGGTGCAGGGCGTCGATTTCTCCGGCGAGATCGCGCTTTACGATCTCATCAAGCAGATCCGTAATTCCACCGGCTGCGGCATCCTCTTGATCTCGCATGATCTCCATGTCGTCATGGCGGAGACCGATACGGTGATCTGCCTCAACGGCCATGTCTGCTGCCGTGGCACCCCGGAGACGGTCAGCCAGAGCCCGGAATATGTGCGCCTCTTCGGCAGCCGCGCGGCAAAGACGCTCGCCGTCTACAGCCACCACCACGACCACACGCATCTGCCGGACGGCCGCGTGCTGCATTCGGATGGTTCGGTGACGGATCATTGCCATCCGGACGACGGTCATCACCACGATCACGACCACTCGGATCATGACCACCATCATCATGCGGGAGAGCGCCATGCTTGACGATTTCTTCGTCCGCGCGATCCTTGCCGGTGTCGGTCTGGCGCTCACCACCGGGCCGCTCGGCTGTTTCATCATCTGGCGGCGCATGGCCTATTTCGGCGATACGATCGCCCATTCCGCGCTGCTCGGCGTCGCGCTGTCGCTGCTCTTTGAATTCAACATGACGCTTGCCGTCTTCGCCGTTGCGACGACGGTTTCGATCCTGCTGCTCTTCCTGCAAAAGCGGCAGGCGCTGTCGGCCGATGCGCTGCTCGGCATCTTGTCGCACGCGACGCTGGCGATTGGGCTCGTCATGGTCGCCTTCATGAGCTGGGTACGCATCGACCTCATCGCCTTCCTTTTCGGCGATATCCTCGCCGTCTCGAAAACCGACATCGCGTTGATCTGGGGGGGCGGGCTCTTTGTCGTTGCTGCGATCGCCTGGCTCTGGCGTCCGCTGCTGGCATCGACCGTCAACCCCGAGCTTGCCGAGGCCGAGGGGCTGCAGCCGGAGCGGGCGCGACTCTTTTTCATGCTTCTGATGGCGGTCGTCATCGCCATCGCCATGAAGATCGTCGGCATCATGCTGATCACGTCGCTGCTGATCATTCCGGCGGCCGCGGCCCGCCGCTTCTCGTCGACACCGGAGGTCATGGCCGTTCTCGCATCGCTGATCGGTGCTGCCGCCGTCGTCGGCGGCCTATTCGGATCGCTCACCTACGACACGCCGTCAGGCCCGTCGATCGTGGTTGCCGCACTCATTCTCTTCATCCTTAGCCTGTTGCCGCGGCTGGGACGCAAGGAACCGCAAGGACAAGGCTCATGAATGCACCGCAACTGACCAAGAACCAGGCGCTGGTCTTCGAAGTGCTGGAAAAGGCCGACGGCCCGCTCAGCGCCTATACGATCCTCGACAAGCTGCGCGATCACGGGTTCCGCGCGCCTCTGCAGGTCTATCGCGCGTTGGAGAAGCTGCTCGAATATGGCGTCGTGCATCGGCTGGAGAGTATCAATTCCTTCGTCGTCTGCGCCCATCCGAACGAGAATTGCCACAGCCACGGCACCGTTGCCTTCGCGATTTGCGAAAGCTGCGGCCATGTCATGGAATTCCACGATCACGAGGTCGATCACCGGCTGATGGACTGGACGCGCGGCAAGAAGTTCAAGGCGGAGAAGACGACGATCGAAATCCGCGGTCTTTGCGAGACCTGCGCCGCTTAGCGCAATTCCGGAGAGGCTAGTCGATACGCTTCAAGTCGCGGGCGAAACGCTGCCAGTTGGCGACATATTTTTCCGCCGAGCGCCTAAGCCCCTCGATCGCCTTTTCATCCAGCGTCCGTATGGCGCGGGCAGGCGAACCGACGATCAGTGAAGCGTCCGGAAATTCCTTGCCTTCCGTCACCAGGGCATTGGCACCGACAAGGCAGTTGTTGCCGATCTTTGCGCCGTTCAAGACGGTTGCGCCCATGCCGATCAGCGAATTGTCGCCGATCGTGCAGCCGTGGACGATCGCGTGATGGCCGATGGTGCAGCCTTCGCCGATCGTCACCGGAAAGCCCGGATCGGTGTGCAGCATCGCGCCTTCCTGGATATTGGTGTTGTTGCCGACGGTGACCGGCTCGTTGTCGCCGCGAAGCACGGCGCCGAACCAGATGCCGACGCCTTCGCCAAGCTCCGTCTGCCCGATGACATGGGCGTCCGGCGCAATCCAGTAGAGCCCGCTCGGCGGCAGTTTCGGCAACAATCCCCCAAGCGCGTAAACGGGCATGGCAATCTCCTCAGGCGACGGTTACGGAAAGCGTCGCGATACCGTCGATGCCGCATTCGACGCGATCGCCTTTTTTTACGGCGCCGACACCGGCCGGCGTGCCGGTCATGATGACATCACCCGGCGCCAGGACGAAGAGCTTGGAGAGCTCAGCGATGATTTCCGGCATCTTCCAGATCATCTGCTTCAGATCGTCGTCCTGAACGCGCTTGCCGTTATGATCGAGCCAGATGCGGCCCGCGTCCGGATGGCCGATGCGGCTTGCGGGCACGATTGCCGAAACCGGTGCCGAATATTCGAACGCTTTCGCAACTTCCCATGGACGGCCGAGCTTCTTTGCCTCGGCCTGCAGATCGCGGCGGGTGAAATCGATACCGACGGCGTAGCCGTAGATGCAGTCAAGCGCGTTGCCGAGGGGAATGTTCCCGCCGCCGGATTTCAGCGCAATCACGCATTCTGCCTCGTAATGCACGTCAGTCGAAAGGGGCGGATAGGGAAACGGCTTACCGGGAGGCAGCAGGTTGTCGGCGTTCTTCTGGAAGAAGAAGGGCGGCTCGCGGCTCGGGTCGTGCCCCATCTCGATCGCGTGATCCGCATAGTTGCGCCCGACGCAATAGACGCGGCGCACCGGAAAGACGTCGCTGCTGCCTTCGATGGCAAGCAGAACCGGCTGCGGAAGCGGGATGACGGTAGCGGAGCTTGTTGCGGACATTGAGATGCTCTTGCTGTTATCGAGTCCGGCGATCTTAAACGGAAAATCGCGAGCGGGGAAAGCACAACGGGACGATTATCCTTCCGTGCCCGAGACGTCGCTGCGAACGATCGCATAATAGGCCGCAAGTTCGGGGATCATCTGCGGCAGCGTCTCGAATACGGGATCGTCCGGCGAAAGCTTGCCGGCATATTTCATTTCCACGAAGGCCTGGTGCGCTGCCAGCGCCGCAGCATCCGCGTGATGCAGCACCGTGAAAACCGGGGTGGGGAGCGTCTTGCCTTTGACCAGGACACGGTCGAGCTCGGCGACTGTATAGGTGCCCGCCACAAGCTTCGCAGTCTGCTCGCCGAGAAGCAGAGCGACGCCATAATTCTTCGAGGCTCCCTCCAGGCGCGAGGCGAGATTGACCGCGTCCCCGAGACAGGAATAGTCGAAACGCCTGTTCGAGCCCATGTTGCCCACAACGCACTCGCCGGTATTGATGCCGACGCCCATTTTCAGCGCATGCAGCGGCGTTCCGTTTATCCTGGCCTCTTTCTCGAGCTGCCTGTTCAGGCTCGCGATCGCTTCCTGCATCGCGAGCGAGGCGGCAACGGCATGCAGCGCATGATCTGCATCGTCGAGCGGTGCGTTCCAGAACGCCATGATGCAGTCGCCCATATATTTGTCGATCGTCCCGGCGTGATCCATCACGACATCGGAAAGCGGCGTCAGCAGGCGGTTGATGAGGCCGGTGAGCTGCTCCGGATCGTCCTTCAGCGTTTCGGCAATCGTCGTGAAGCCCCGCACATCCGAAAACAGGACCGAGAGCGTCCGCCGCTCGCCGCCGAGCTTGAGCTGTGATGGATCCTCGGAAAGCCGTTTGACGAGATCGGGCGATATATATTGCGAGAAGGCGAGGGTGACCTGCTTCTTCTTTCGCCGCTCTTCGGCAAAATCGAATGCCGCCTGGCCGAAGGTGACGGACACATAAGCCACGGCCGGCCCCAGCGGCGAGACGAACAGATTGCCGAAGCGGATGCCGGCATAGCTCAGCGCCGCCGCCACGCCGATGAAGACAACCGTGGCGGCGAATGTCCGCCAGCCCGTGGATTTCCAGACGGTCGCAGCAGCGAGAATGGCGGCAATCAGGATGGCGAAGGCAACCACTGGAAGGCGCGCCAGCTCGATCGAATAGCGGTGCACGATATTGTCGTAGATCGTCGCCTGGATTTCGACGCCGGCGACCAGTCTGCCCGTATGGACCGTGTAAGGCGTCGCAAAGGCATCGGCACCGCCTTTGTCGATTTCCGGCGCATTCTGCAGGCTGAGTCCGACGAACACCACGCGGTCCTTGAAGAAATCCTTCGGCAGAAAGTTCTCTGGGTCCAGCGCCTGATAATAGGAAACCGTCGGATAACTTCGTGATGGTCCGAAGGACTGAATGAGCGCGTTGGCCGGCAGGCGGCCCGGTGCCTTCCCGGCTGCCTGCGCAAGGGTGATGGCAAAGCCGTCCTGATAGGACGGGATGTTGCGGAAGACGCCGTCGCCGCCGAGATCGATCGAGGCGATGCCGGTTCTCGCGCCGGCTTCTGTCAGTTGCGGCATCGGCGTGGCGCGGATCAACTGGTCGGCCTGCGGCGTCTGGATCAGCGTCTCGTCGCCGGCAAGCACAATGTCCGGCCCGATGGCCGCCGTTATTGCCGCATCGTCCTCTCGCGAAGACTGTTCGGCCATGATGATATCGAGGCCGATCGCTTTGGCGCCCGCTGCGCGCAGCCGCCGGATCAGCCGGGCATGCAGGCTGCGCGGCCAGGGCCATTGCTCATTCATCTCCGCCAGCGACGGCTCGTCGATCGCCACGATCACCGGCGCATCGGCAGGCGGCAGCGGGTCGTCGACGGTCGAAAGATAGTCGAAGCTCCGCAGTTCCAGCAGCGACCAGGCGGGCAGACGCGAGAGCAGCGAAATGGTAATCAGCGTCAAAAGCACCAGTACCGCCAGCCGCACCGGCCGGCTGCTGAACGGCCAGCCTGGCATACGCATTTTATGCCTGGCGTCCGCGACCGCGATCATCAGAAGCGGATTTCAAGCGTGCCTTTGAACACGCGGCCCCAGCCGTTGAACCCTGAGGCGACCTCAAAATCCTCATCAAGCAGATTGTAAGCTGCGGCTTCGAGTGCGAACCGTTTATCAAGTGGCTCCCAGACAAGATTTGCATCGAGCGTCCAGTAATCGTCGAGGATCTCATCGGATTGATCACTGTGCCGTTCACCGACATAGTTGGCCGCAAGCGTAGCTTTCACATTGGCTTCGTTCACCCACGTGAGGGCGATTTGTCCGGAATGCTTTGGAAGGAACGGCAATTCTTGGCCATAACCGTCGCTTGACGGGTCGTTATCTTCGGAATCGCTGAGGGCGTATGTCGCGGCCAAGCCAAACCCATATCCCAAAGCAATGTTTGCTGTAAACGAAGCGCGATCCGCGCGCGCTTTGCGGGTGTCGAAGCTCTCCAGCGCAATGATGTTGTCGATTGAGAGTTCGCGAAGTTCCTGATGCTGGACGTCAACAGCCGTAAACAACCAGTCATTCCATTCAGCATCCCACCGAACAGTGAACGTGTCCGCATAGCCTGAAAGATCGATGCCGAATGTGTTAGGCTGCAGGCCAACGATGCCGACCGGGGCAAGGGTTGGCGTGGTGCCATTCGTTCCTTGTCGCAAATAACCGGCTCGCAGCCAATGGCCTTCCGCCGGCGACCACGCGACTCCTATACGGGGCTCGAGACGTTGAATGTCTACCTCGTCGCCTTGGTAAAAGGTACCGAAGAGCCCGTACTCCGCCTTCAAATCGGGCGTTATCTCATGAAGGAGATCGATGTACACCTTGCCATAGCGTGTACCGGTATGTTCCTCGATCTCACCGAGAGGAATCCCAACCAATGAAACGCCCGTGGTCGTTTCTGTGTCGATCCATCCTCCTTCGACACCATAGCGCCAGGTCAGGTCATCCACTCCGTAGGTGTGATTTATCGCGCCAATGTAATTTTCCTGCTTAGTGTGTATCAGGCTTGAGAACAGACCGGGAATTAGTGGCGGAACGAGAATGTTTTGATCCATCGAAGAATCAATCGATGAATAGAAGAAAGCTGAATTCAATACGTTTCGATATCCGAACGTGTGGCTCAAGCCGACTCCGGCAATGGTAAATTTGTTATCAAGCCCATAGTAGAGGCCCGGCACCAGCGGCAGAAATGCTCTGGATGGAATGTCGAGATCGTATTTCGAATCTGAATGATTGACGAAAGCGACGAAACGATCGTCCGGAGTCATCGAGGCCGTCACGTAGCCATTGCCGGCGACCAGCTTGGTGTCGGTGTTTAAATCAAGTGTGCCACTATTGTATTCGCGGGTCGTGTCCGAAGTCTTTTCCCATTGAAAATTTGCGAAAAAGCTGATGGGCCGGGGTTCGTTGGAAAAGCCCTGAATTTCAGCCTCACCCAACGATCCCGCATTTTCTTGCGTCAGCGTTGCTCCGGCGCCAATCGAGCCTTCCAGGAAGGGCATGCGCGCGAGGTTTGCCGACCGCGAACGACCTGAAAGCATATGGGGATCAAACAATAATCCTTGAATAAAGGACGAATAGGATGACGCGTTTGCGGTGTTGGTGACCACGTTCCCGCCATAAAGGAATGAATTGGCGAGCGGGTTCACGCTTCCACGAAATGTCTGGTCGAAATAGCTACTGCCCGAAAACGGATCGAAGACCGCATCCCCGTAATATTGGCCCCAGGCGTCCAAACCTTGGAGGCGGAAAGCTGCATTGAGCGTCGAGCCGCCGTTTTGATTGGCTCCAAGCGAGGCGTAATATCCGCCCCGCGCGCGCGATCGCTTGAGGTATTCACGGGCACTCTTCATCGCGCCATCAGAGTCATAGTCGTCAATTGCGACGGCTGCGCGGAATGCCGCGACAGAAGGATCGTTCTTGTCGAGCCGGTCGGCATTGTCGAGCGACTGGCTGGAGGCTTCGCGGTTGCCATTCTCGTAGTGGCCGGCGGCGAGCATCAGCTGGGCCTGCGAATAGCCCGGGTTGGCAGTTGAAGAGGCGAGCAGGTCATCGACCGCCTTCTCCCTCTCGCCCATCTGCAGATAGTAGCGGCCGCGTGCCAAAATGGCGATGTTGAAGGCCGGGTCGGCGGCGAGCGCCAAATCGATCTCGCGCTTGGCCTCTCTCATGCGCGACTGGTCGAGATAGAGGATCGCGAGATTTGCATGGCCAACAGGATCGTCTGGATCGAGCTCGATGGACTTCTTGAGTGCTGCTTCCGCTTCACGCGTCGCACCCCGGGCATCTTGGAGCAGGCCGAGGTCGTTCCAGGCCGTGGACGAGCCGGGCGCGACCTTGATCGCATTGTTCAGGTCCTCCAGCGCGCCATCGAGATTGCCTTCATAGTCGGCGCGCATGCGCGCGCGGGCCTGCAGCGCATTGGGGTCGGCGGGGTCGATCGAGAGCGATCGATCGATCGCCTCCTTCATCTGGATGCGGTCGTTGATCAGCATCGCGAGCTGCGCGCGTAAGGCGGGCAGGGTGGAATCGTCCGGATATCGCGCTTCCGCCTGCTTCATCGTCGCTATCGCGGCCGGGATATCCTCAAGGAACCCTGCCGTATAGGCCTTTATCGCGGCCGCATAGGGTCCCGTGACGTTTGCCGGCGGCTTTTCGGCATGACTCGGATCGCGCAGCGAACGCGAATAATAGCTGCCATAGGCCGCGATGCTCCTGCGCTGCGGATCGAGCGCCCGTTCGGCCCGCGAGAACAATTTTGCTGCCTCGTCGTATCGCTTCTCGGCGCCGGCAATCAGGGCGTCGATCAGGTCGGCACGGGCGCGCTGGGCGGCAGAAAGCTTGAGCGTGCGCGCATTCGCAAGCGATTCCAGCGCCTTCTGCCGGCCGTCGAGCGACAGTTGCACCTCGGCTAGCGTCAGCCAGTCCTCCGCACTTCTTGCCTCAGGTGCCCTGCCTTCGATGCGGCTGCGTTCGTTGCGCATCTTCTGCACCGGAAGCGGCGAGGCCGGCATGAAGGTGAAGCCGCCGCGCAGCGTCAGGTAGAACAGCATCTGCTCGCGGTCGTCCGGCGTAACGATGACGAGCTTGCGCGGCGCCTGGCCGATGGTGGCGACGGCCGCTTCGCCCTGCTCAACCTCGACACTGCCGTGCTCGTTCTTCAGCTCCACGCGGCCTTCCAGCACGATCAGCGAGGTCTGGTCGCCCTTGACCGTCAACGTCCAGTCGGTGCCGCGGATGGCGGCTGCCGCGGCCGGTGTCTGAACGGTCAGGCCCGAGCCGCCGCGCTGGGCGCGGGCCCACATCGTGCCGGATTGGAGGTTGAGGATCGTATCGCCCGCCGGCGCCATCTGCTTGACCTGCAGCGACGAATTCCTGCCGAGGCGTACCTGCGTGCGGTCCGCGAATAGGACCGCGAGCTGGCCGGTGGCATTGGTACGCAGCACGTCGCCGCCCAGCAGTTCCTGGTGCAGGTCGACATTCTGCCAGTTCGACAAGTCGACGAAGCGGACTTCCTCGCCCACCTTGCGGTCGACGACGGAGCCTGCGGCCGGTGCCGCGCGCTGCACGGGTTCAGCGGCTGCCGGCCGCGCAAGACAGCACGCCGCCACGCTCAACGCCGTAACGGCGGACATGGAACTGATGAATTTACCCCTCATGTCTAAAGCGTTTGTCTATATGAAGTTGAAAAGTCAAGATGCGCTGCATCCGCGCTCTTGCTTTGGCTGTGAAGTGTAATATCACGGAAACACTTTTGAGCTGGAGTTGAGAACGTGACGGATTTTGAAAGTGCGGCTGAGCTTATGAGGAGTGGGCCTTCGACGGAGGATATCGGTGCGGAGTATTTTGACCACATAAAGAAAATCAACGATATCTTTTACGACCAGATTAAGATTTCAGACCAGAAAGCTGCGTATATCTTTACTTTTATGCTCGCATTTTTGGTGAGTTCGAGCGATGTACGCAGCGTATTTACCTTGGAGCGCTATGTGAACGGTTATCAGCAAAGCATGTTTTTCTCCGGATTGCTTGCTGCGGCCTCGGTCTTTTCAATCATATCGGCCATCCTCGTAGTGCTGCCGCGCCACGTGAACAAGTCGACCTCCCTGTTCTGGGGCTCCTGGGGGAAGCACCGCCATCGGTTCTGGGATGCGGCGCAGCGCCGTGACGAGGTCTATCTTTTCAACGAGTACCTGAACAATGCCGATATTCTCTCGGCCATCGCGCGTGGAAAATACCGCTGCGTGACCCTTGCCTTCCGCGGGCTGATGGTGACCGTCATAGCCTATGTGCTCCTGCTCATCGCGGCTTAAGCGATGCAGCTGCGGCGCAAGCTGGCCTTGACCTATAGCCCTCGTCCCGCGTGAGCTAAGGTCACCATGCTCCGGTTCGGAGCAGCGGGACGAGATCGAGCTTATCATGACGCAAGGTGGCGGACCGGACTGCTGTCGAGACCTACAATTCGACACGCATCGCGAAGAATTGCTTAAACGCAGGATGCCGGGGGCGGAGATGGCAGCACTCGGTTCAGTCGTGAGCCGATCGCTGCTTATCAAGCACGCTTTAGGGGCGCTCGACGCCCTTTGCCGCCAAGATGTCATCCACGGCTGTCGACATCAGAAATTCCGACAGCTGCGTGGCAGCTTCTGCGTCCGTTGCATTGGCGCTGATCCCAATGGCGAAGTCAACGTAACTTTGGAGTTCTGCCGGAAACCGCCCGACAAGAATGACCTCG
The DNA here is from genome assembly GCF_000419765.1 of Rhizobium mongolense USDA 1844. Taxonomy (GTDB): domain Bacteria; phylum Pseudomonadota; class Alphaproteobacteria; order Rhizobiales; family Rhizobiaceae; genus Rhizobium; species Rhizobium mongolense. The sequence goes on from NZ_ATTQ01000006.1 coordinate 144,519, forward strand.
GGAGCGGCTGCAAGAATCGAAGTCACGGGAACGACCCCCAACTCGGCTTCCCCACGGCCTACAGCCGGCGCTGTCTGCCCTCCTGGTACGGCCACCAGCTTGGGCTTCACCTCATCCGCTATTCCCAAGCGTTCCAGCAAACCGGAGAAGTAGCCACCGCTGGTTCCTTCACTGGCGTAGGCGATTGATCTGGCGCTCTTCAGCGCATGTTCGAATGCTCCCACGGATCCAATGTTGAGTGGGCGACTGCCTGCCTTGGCCGCCACCCCCATTGCTATCCGGCCGAACGCTACCTGGCTGCCCGCCTTGACTTTTCCCAAGACCGTCAGATCCTGAAGCAGGTTCGGATTGATGATGACGAGGTCAAAAGCTTCCCCGGCTTCAATCTGCTTCTTTACTGTCGGATTGAGCTCCCACTTGACCGCAACTGTGCTTCCTGTGGCCGTTTCGAACTGGGATATGAGAGCAAGGACGGCGGGTCGGACCGCAATAGCGCCAAAAAGCCGGATTTCCTGATTCATGGCCTAACCTGAAATCGGTCGAAACGACCTTCCTTACAATACGTATCCAGTCTGCATTCCACGGCTGCTTGGTCAATCAATTCAGCGTCCATCCTGTCGGCCTCCGAAACAAACCGACACCCAATGAATCCATACCAGAGTCATGTTGAAAATGCTCTTCTCAAGCACGCTCTAAGAGAGGGCAAAGGCGAGCCCAAGCCACCATATTGGTGGGGCATTTGATCGAACCTTGACCGGGCGACGACCGAGCATTCAGTACCGAACGCAGTTCCAGATGATCTCTCGAACTTATATCCAATATCGATTGGATGAATGCAAAGCCAAATGTGACGATGGAGATCCAACGGAGATCTCTCACTTTGCGACGATTAGCTTTTCTCACCACCCCGGCTTTCCCGCTCCTCGCGTCTCTCGCCTTGGCGCAAACACCACCGCAAGACCGCCTTTTTGTTTTGTCTGATACCGACATAGTGCCCACGGTCTACGAGACGGGACACCTCGGCCCGGTCGATCCTTACCACACGGATACGCTTGGGATTATCGCATCGCCGTCTGGCTCGGCGACTCCTGGCCTGACGCGAGTTTCCATTCAACGGTCCGCCAGGAGCCCTCGACGTCTCCGCTGACGGACGATTTGTCTTTGTGGCGGAGACCTTCGAGAAACGCCCTGAAGGCGCGACCCGTCTTGACCAGCTTCCTCACGGCAACACCGTGCGTTTGCTGCGGGTCGAAGGTGTGCAGGCTACCGAGATCGATAGCGTGAGCATCGGCAAGCAGCCTCAAGCGATCCATCTCAACCCGGCCGGCGATCTCATCGTCGCGATCACGGTCGATGCCGAGAAGGAATTGGCATTCGTACCGGTGAGGGACGGGCAGTTCGGCGAAGTTGCCAGGATCGGTCTCGGTCTGGAGCCATCGACCGGCTTCATTCCACTGAAATCGACTTGGCTGCAGTGGCATCCGAGCGGACGCTACGTTGCTGTGAACCTTGTTGACCGGGGGCAGGTCGCCTTCTACGAGATCGTCCGTGCCGCCAATGGTTCCGTGGCCGCGGTCAGACCGTGGGGAAATCTCGTTCAGACGAACAAATTTCCCTTCGTTGACGTCCAGTGGGGCATCGATACAGCCGGCTTCTATGGTGTTCAGGAAGGCGTTCTGACGACCATTCGCCTGGCCGATGTAGGCGCCGCGGGCGATGACGCACGCCATACGGTGCCGCAAATCGCGCTGGGAGGGTGGGGTGGCGAGACGATCGCTTTTTCTCCGGACGGACGTTTCCTCGCCAGTTCGAATCTTCGCGGCACCGGCAAGCCAGACGGGTCCTCCGACTGGACCGAGGCAGCCTCGATAAGTCTATACGAACGGGACGCAGAGACGGGCCGGCTGACCAAGCGAGGCGAGTGGCCGATTGCTGGTGTACTACCGCAAGGTCTCGCTTTTGACAGGACCGGACGCGTGTTGTTCATTGGCGTGAATCGCTATCGAAACGAGGACACACAACTCGGCGGCGCTGTTGAAATTTGGCGGGTTCAAACCGAAGGCGCCCCGACTCTCGCTGATTCAGGAGAAAGGATCGGCCTCCCGGCAGGCGTTCATACCGTGGTTACAAGATAACTCGCCAATACACGCGGCCTGGTAACAGCCCGGATCGGCTGTTCGCGAGGAGATGTTCTGTTCTTGAGCTTCCTGGTTTGCTGCCGGCCGTTAGTCGACGGTCTGGGCTTCGCTGTGCACGAGGGCGCCGCCTCGCTTAATCCGAATCTGTGCGGTATAAGCCCTCGTCCCATTTTTGCGCGTTCGCTCTGATATCGTAGCCATTCAGTGCTACAAAACCTTCTGCAAGTGCTACGCAGTAGGATCGGCATCTCAAAAAACGGGCGCAAAAGGCAGAAAACGAGATCGAACGAGACATGACGGAACTCACCAGAAGGCCCGCAACACAAGGAAAATCCCACTATTCCAATGGGCTCGTGCTCGCGGTTGCACCCATGATCGACTGGACCGATCGCCATTGCCGGTACTTCCACCGGCAGATCAGCCGGAATGCTTTGCTCTATACCGAAATGGTCGTGGCGGACGCGATCATTCACGGGCCGCGGGAGAGGCTGCTGTCGTTTGATTGCGACGAGCATCCGGTGGCGCTGCAGCTCGGCGGATCGGATCCGGTGAAACTTGCCGAGGCGCTGCGGATCGCCGGGCCCTACGGCTACGACGAGATCAACCTCAATGTCGGCTGTCCTTCGGACCGGGTGCAGTCGGGAACCTTCGGGGCCTGCCTGATGCTGACGCCGGAGGTGGTGGCGGATTGCGTTAAGGCCATGAAGGCAGTCTCCAAAGTACCGGTCACGGTAAAGTGCCGGATCGGCGTGGACGAGCAGGAGCCGGTAGAGGCGCTGCCGGAACTGCTGGCGCGGGTGCTGGACGTAGGCGCCGATGCCGTGTGGATTCATGCGCGCAAGGCCTGGCTCAAGGGGCTGAGCCCGAAGGAGAATCGCGAGATCCCGCCGCTCGACTACGGCATCGTCTACCGCATGAAGGAGCGGTGGCCGGAGGTCTTTATCGGTATCAACGGCGGCATCCAGACGCTGGACGAGGCAGCGGCGCATCTGGAGCATGTCGACGGAGTGATGCTGGGGCGGGCGGCCTATCAGAATGCGGGGATCCTGGCGGATCTCGATCACCGCTTCTACGGCGCGCCGGCGGCGGAGCCGGACTGGGACGGGCTGCGCGACCGCATGATGGCCTATGCCGCGCGGCATATCGAAAGCGGCGGGCGGCTGCAGCATGTGGCGCGGCATATGGTCGGGCTCTTCGCCGGGCTGCCGGGCGCGAGGCGCTACCGGCAGATTCTGTCGAGCGATGCGGCAAAGGCAGGCGCCGGGCCGGAGGTGATCGCAGCGGCCTTTGCGGCGGTGGATTTTTCCGGTGCCAAGGAGGCGCTGAGCGCCTGACGCCCCAAAGCAAAAACGGCGCCCGGGAGGCGCCGTTCTCATTCCTGCCGTGGCAGAAATTAAAATCAGTTGGCCGAGATGTTGACGGCCTTCGGGCCCTTGCCCATGCGGTCCGGCTCGGTGTCGAAGGTGACCTGCTGGCCTTCGCGCAGCGACTGGATGCCGGATGCCTGGAGAGCGGAGATGTGGACGAATACGTCCTTTGCACCGCCGTCAGGAGTGATGAAACCAAAACCCTTGTCCTGGTTGAAGAATTTTACGACGCCTTTGGTGGCCATGTGGGATAGTCCTTTTCCCTTAGTCTGTCTGGTATCCGCGCCCCCGAGAGGAAGCGGACGGCTTTAGCTTTCGTCCCGTTAGACCGGAACGAAGGGTCAGTCGGAGAAGTCACGTACGGGGAAAGAACGTCTACGCAGGCGGGGGTTACCCGCGCCGCCTTCCGCAACGGAAGGCTTTACCACATCTGTCCAGTCACCGGCATGCTAATGCCCGAGTGCTGCAATTGGTGACAGCATTTCGGCAAAAAAGCAAGCGGCAATATTGTGGCATGCGCTGATACGAGCCCGGAAACGCCAAAGATTCAAACACTTGACGAAATGTTACCTTTCACAGTGCTGCCTGTGTCATTTGCGGATTCCGTACCGAAACGGGACCGCGCCACCCGTCCTCTACAGCGATCTCGACCGCGGCCTTGCGCCCTTCGGTTCCTTCCCCGCCGCCATTTGCCCAGCGCCTCATTCCTGTGTTTTTCACGGGGAATCCAACCACGCTACGTTGGCGCCGTGTCGGTGCCGTGCATGCTCTCTTACAGTGTTGAATAGCCTCCCGCGCCATGGACATGGCGCTGCTGGATCCCTGTGACAAGCATAGAGATGGGGGATGGCCGCCGAAGTCGGTTCATCGAAGCGCTCGCGCCCAAGCGAATTCACATGCCGCTCCACAATTTCGTCCCGACTGGAACCGAATATGGCGGGCGCGGGTGCTTCGGGCTTGATGCCGGAGGGCCGAGGGGTTAGGTCACGGGGAGTGGGGACAGGTGAATGCTAAAGGACAGGTGGGCGGTTTGATCGATCCCTATATTTTGCTCGGACTTGACCGCGACGCCGGCGAGCAGGCGATCCGCAGCGCCTGGCGCAAGGCCGCCAAGACCGCGCATCCCGACTCGGGCGGCGATGCGGAGCATTTCGGCCGGCTGCAAACCGCCTACGAACTCTTGAAGGATCCGGTGCGCCGCCGCGTCTACGACGACACCGGCTACGATCCGCAGCTTGCAGACCCCAAGGATCTCGAAGGCGTGCTGATGCTGGAAAAGCTCGTCAACGACGTCATCCTCGACGAGCGCGAGCCCGGCAGCTTCGACGCGGTGGCGGCCATGCGCAGAAAACTCTCCGACGACATCGTCAAGAACCGCTTCCACATCCTGGAGCTGGAGCGCCACCGCAACCGCGTGCGCCAGCACATTGACCGCCTCGGCCGTCGCCCGGAAACCGACGTGCTCGGCTCCATGCTGCGTGCCCGCAGCCAGTCGATCACCGACGCCATCCGCAAGGCGGAAGGCCAGATCGAGGCGATCGAGCATGCCTATCAGATGCTCGAGGGGTATTCCTATGAGGTGGAAATGGTGGCGATGGTGACCGTGACGGAGCGGCGGGGGGAGGCTGCGGAGTAAAGGGCGCTCCACGGCTCTCGGTCATCCCCGGGCGTGACCTGAGGATTCCATGCTAACGTCGAATTCTGGATATCGATCCTCGCAGGCGCATCGCAGGCATGAGGATACGCATCATATTGTGCGCATTATGGGCCGTCGGTCCGACGCGGCGTTCGCATGTCGTGATCGACAACGTGATTTCCGACCAGGTGCTGCACATTGATCAGCGGTTTGACCGGAGGCGGGACAACGGCAGGGGAATATCCATCATCCGCTTTGTGGCCGGTATCGACCGACGCCCGCAGTAAGATAGGAACAAGCCTCGGACGCACAATCGGGAATGCGGTAGCCAATCCGCGCATCAGAGCTTGATCATCGACGTCCTTGAGTTCCGCCTCCACCCATGCGCGATCATCATGACAGGCGGCCCGTTCGCGAGAACGGTAGCATCCTCGTGCCCCAAAAGCATTGACAACGGACATCAGAGCGGTGTGCCGCTCGCACCTTGTCAGTAAATCTCAGATTCGATGGCGAGGTAGCGCAGCCTTGAAGGGCACGAAACTATGCACGATCTGCAGAATGAAGTCATTCAGGCGCGAGTCTTTGGTGGATACTTGGAGCCCCTTGACGTCGCTCAGCGGGGAGGTCGCTGAGGGAGCGAGACATGAATACTGGGGGGTGGCGGCGCATAGCGTTGGCTGCCGATCTGTCGACTCCGACCCTAACCCCGGCCCTGACGGCGAGCTTCTCGACTATGCCAAAGGCGGTCACGAATGCCCCAGGATGTGTCCGACAAGACGAGGTGCTTCCTCGGCGATCGCCAATATGATGCCTGACTTGCGTGTGGAAGCGAAATCCAGTCCGGCGAAGTAGAGGCCCGGCAGGACGCCAACGCCATCCGTGTGAACGGGCTGTCCGGCAGCGTCGAGCGCATCAGAAAGTCTCACATAGCTGAAATCGCCCTTGAAACCTGTGCACCACACTACGCTCGTGATGCCGGACGGCCTTGAACCGCCCGCCGGTAAAAGCGACGTCGGCGCCGAGGATCACACTCGAGTAAATTGATCGAAAAGGGCAGTCCCCATATCGAGAGAGCCCCCATTAACTTATCGGCCTCGGCCTCGAAGGAGATAAGCGCTTGGTATGCGGCTTTTTGTAAGTTTTCGGGCATTGCGACAATCTCGGTTCCGGCACTGGTGGCATTCGGCAGTTGCCGTGATCTATGGCGTCGCCCGACCCTATTGGCAACCATGACAGGGGAACAATTGGACGTTGGCGCGGTGAAGTCATAGTTGCGTGACACAGGTGTGATCAGCAGGCGGGTAGGTGTTGGCGATTAGGAGGTGTTGGGGAGCAGCGGCGCATAGGCGGTTGTCGATCGAAAACGGTTCGAAGGCGGACTCCATATAGATGCCGGCCTCAAGTTCGGCTCGGTTTATACTAGCCTCGCCGCCCTCCCGCTTCGTCGAGTCGCATTGTTGTAATAGCTCGATGCCTGCTGCACTGACCGGTGGCGTGACTGCTCCATGGCCTCCGGGAGGGGGATTCCCCGGTTGGCGGCTTCGGTGAGATATCCGGATCTCAATCCGTGCGCCGAAAACTCCCCAGCCTCCAAACCAGCCATCTCCGCTCGCTGCTTGAGGATCGCATTGACCGACTGCGGATCGATCGCCCGCCGCGACACATTCCCCCATCGCCCGATCGCCCGAAACACGCTGCCGCTGTCGATTTTGGCCGCCGCCATCCAGGCATTGAGCGCCTCCGCCGGCCGGCCAGTCAGATAGACGACGTCGTCCTGTTCGCCGGAGGTGGTCTTGGTGCGACCGAGATGGATGGCGAGAGAGGGGAGGGGGGCGCCATTCTCGACCGGGATCGGCGGCTCGACGGTCAGTTGCTCGCGTCGCAGTCCGGCGATCTCGCTGCGCCGGCGGCCGCCGGAGGCAAAGGCGACCATCAGGATCGCCCGGTCACGCAGATCGCGGAGACTGTCGGTCGCGCAGGTCGCCAGCAGCTTTGCCAGGACATCGCCGGTGACCGCCTTGGCGCTCTTGCGAAGACGTTGTCTTGGCGTGGCTCGGATCGCCAGCCGAATGGCGGATTTGAGGGCAGGGGAGGCGAAGGCGCCGTCAAAACCGCGCCACTTGGTGAGCGTCGACCAGTTCGCCAGCCGCCGGCGGACAGTCGATGGCGCGTGTGGACCGACGGATTTGAGAAACCCTTGGCTCCTGAGGCTTTCGTCGACGTCGGCTGGCATCCCGTGATCCGGATCGGTCTCGCGGCGCTGCGGGTCCCAGAGGTGATGGGCGACGAATTTCAACAGCAGCGCTTCGGGCGCCGGCCATGGCAGCGATTTTTTGGTGGCAGCCATGCCCCAGGCTTCCAGATAGGCGAGATCCGAGGTCAGCGCCCGCAGGGTGTTGTCGCCCATGCCCTGGTTGACGAGATGGCGCAGCGTCTCGACATCCTGGTCGGTGAGCAACTCGGCGAGTTCGTCGCGGCGCTCCATCGGCAGCACCGCGGCGATGGTATCGAGCTCTTCGGCGCGGCGCTCGACGGCGGTCAGTGATTTTTTGGCCTTGGCCACGGGCGCTCCAGAAGGACGGTTTCAGCGGCCGCTCGGACCGTGATTTGCCCCGATTCTTGCTGATTTGCGGCTCCAGATCAACAACCATCGATAAGCTATACTTATCGATGGTTAGATGTGCGGCCTGACATAGTCAGCAGCAGCGGAAGCAAGTGCCGACTTCCTTTCTGGTGAATGGCGTGTTTACAATAGGTTCAATACGTTACGAGCTGCCGGTGACGGTATTCTCGATCACAGCTTAGCCCGCTTTGGTCGTACCATAAGCCCTCAACGAGCATGGACCCGTTTGGCCACTGACAAGCGTGGCACGTTGCGTCGAAGGCTCCGGCGCTGTATTTCGTCGATCTAACGACGAGCTGCTCAAGATTGTAGCAAAGTTAATATCGGTACACTTGGGACAAACTGGGCGTACTGGACGATTGCCCCCGCGTCGCGGCTCTCGCTTCTATTCTTGTCCGGTTGCATATCACCGTAATTGACAGAGACGCATAAATTTCACCAATACCATTTTGAGACAACTGGGAGAGGACATGTACTCACGAGGATCTGAATGGCGCCAATGGGATTTGCATATCCACTCGCCGGCGTCGTTCCACTGGGAAGGGGAGCGCTTTGGTCCTGACGCCGTGCGAAACGCTCAGCTCGTCGACGACATGGTCGACGCCTTGAACGAGGCAGCGCCTGCCGCTTTTTGCCTTATGGATTACTGGACTTTCGATGGCTGGTTTGCCTTAAAGAAACGGCGAAGTGAGCAGGCAGCTACAGAACTCGTGAAGACCGTGTTTCCCGGGATCGAGCTCAGATTGGCCGCGCCAATGGAAAGTCGGCTCAATGCCCATGTTCTGTTTTCCGATGAGATCAGCGATCAGCATCTCAGAGATTTTTTGTCCCGCCTCAAACTTGAACTGATCCATCAGCCTCTGTCCCGCGATGCGTTGATTGACTACGCCCGCTATGTGGGAGCGGATAAACTGGAAAAACACGGCTTCACCAAAGCCGCGGTCACGTCTAATGAGGCGGTGGCTTATCAGGCAGGCTGCAACATTGCCGAGATCACCGTCGAATCCTACAAGGATGCAATCCGTCTCGTCCCCAGCGGGCGTGCCGTTGGCTTCATGCCCTTCTCGACCAACGATGGCCTCGATTCGATCAAATGGTCCGAACATTACGCCTACGCGCTGGGACTGTTCGAATCCTCGCCGATATTCGAGACGAGAAGCCCCGACCTTTGGGCAGCCTTTTGTGGCACCGAAACGGAGCGCAACAGAAAGTGGCTTGCCAGTTTCCAAGCTGCGCTGAGAGGGGTCCCGCGCCTGGCGGTTTCCGGAAGCGATGCTCACTGCTTCCGTGGGGATGGCACCAACGACCGACGCGGTTATGGCGATTTCCCGTCCGGTAAACGCACTTGGATTAAGGCGGATCCGACATGGAAGGGCTTGCTTCAGGCTTTGAAGGAGCCCGCGAAGCGGTCGTTTCTCGGCGAGCGTCCCACCAAGCTCGACCGCATCAATCAGAACAAGACATTCTATATCGACAGGATCCGTGTCAACAAGACCGACGGCAGCACCCTGCAAGATGGATGGCTTCACGGAACGGAGATCCCGGTAAACCCGGATCTCGTTGCGATCATCGGCAACAAGGGAAGCGGAAAAAGCGCTCTGGCTGATATCGTGGCTCTGCTCGGCAATTCCCAGCAAAGCGCCCATTTCTCCTTTCTGAAGCGAGACCGCTTCCGTGGGAAGTCCGGCGAACCAGCTCGCCAATTCAAAGGCGAGCTGTTGTGGCTGGCAGGGGATCCATGTGTGATGGGGCTGGCCGACGATCCTTCAGCTGACCGCGTGGAGTTGGTGCGATACATTCCTCAGGGCCGCTTCGAGGCTCTCTGCAACGATCACGTATCCGGCAAGACCGACGAGTTCGAGAAAGAACTCAGGGCGGTGATCTTCTCGCATGTGCCCACCGATATTCGCCTGGATGCTCTGGATTTCGATCAACTGATCGAAAAGCAGGAGAGCATCTTTCGGGCTCAGGTCAACGAACTCAGAAAATCACTGCGCGCACTCAACCAGCAGATCGTTGATATCGAAGATCAGCTTCATCCGAATTTTCGAAAAAATCTTGATGAAATGATCAAGCTGAAGGCGAAGCAGATCGAAGAGCATACTGCTATCAAGCCGATCGCGGTCGCACCGCCAACAGAGGAACTCAGTACCGAACAACGAGAAGCAAGCGCGCGTCTGGCGGAAATCGCCACCGCGCTTGAGGCGCTCGTGGCGGAGAACCGAACGGCCGGTGAGGATCGACAACTGATCGGCAGAAAGCAGCGCTCGCTCCGCAACATCGACGAGCGCATCAGCTTGTTTGAAAAACAGTTCGCCGCGTTCCTCGGGGAAATCGCCGAAGACATTGCGCTTGTCGGTCTGAAGGCTGAGGATCTGATAAGTTTGAGCGTGAAGCGCCCGGTTCTGAAGGAGCAGCAGACCTCGCTCGCCGGCAGTGACGCAGAGATCACCACGAGGATCGAAGGCGCGGTGACGAAACAGGCTGCACTCGTCCACGAGCAGAAGCGTCTCTCGGAGACGCTGAATGAGCCGCAACAGCGATATCAGGCCTATGTCCTTGCTATGAAGGAGTGGCAGACAGCGCTCGAGGCCATCGAAGGGTCCGACACCGAACCCGAAAGCCTCAAGGGCCTTCAACGCCGCGTCAGTCAGATCAATGCGTTGCCGGATCTCCTCGAAGAGCGAAAAGCATCAAGGCGCGGGATTACCAGCCAGATTTTTGCTGTACTCGGAGAACAGCGTGCCGCGCGTGAGGCGCTGTTTATGCCCTTGCAGCAGGTCATTCAAAGCAACGCATTGATCCGCGAGGAATATCACCTGCAGTTCCAGGCGAAGCTGCTGGGCTCCCCCGAGGCAATCGCTACAAACCTGTTCAGCGAGATTAAGCAGAGCAGGGGGGAGCTTCGGGGGGAAGACGAGAGCCACGCGCCTGTTCGCACCCGGTTCGAGAAGTATCATTTCGACCACCCCGATGATGCGGCCGCTTTCGCCGAGGATGTCGCCAAGCTGCTGGCGGAAAGCGCGGAATCGTCGAATGACATTCCCGGCATTCGTTCGCTGATGCGTAAGGACAAGGATCCGGCTGACGTTTACAGCTATATTTTCGGGCTCCAGTATCTCGAGCCGAAATACACTCTGCTCTTCCAAGACACGCAGATCGAACAACTGTCTCCGGGGCAACGCGGGGCATTGCTTCTGATCTTCTACCTGCTGGTCGACAAAGGAAGGAACCCAATTGTTCTAGACCAGCCCGAAGAGAACCTCGACAATGAGACGGTCGTGAGCCTACTCGTTCCCGTGCTAAATGATGCAAAGAAATCGCGGCAGATCATCATGGTTACCCATAACCCCAATCTCGCGGTCGTATGCGACGCCGAGCAGATCATTCATGCAACTTTCGACCGAAAGAATGGCGCGCGAATCACCTATCATTCGGGATTCGATCGAGGACGGAACCATCAATCGGGCCGTGGTCGACGTTCTGGAGGGAACGAAGATCGCCTTCGACAATCGCAGCCAGAAATATCACTGAGATTCGACCATCCTATCGACCATTGCACCATCGAGCGGCGAGCCGGCAAAGGATATTGCTGTCTCGCCCGTCCAGCGGCGATGATCCGCCGTTTGGATCGCCTGCCGCCCATCAAGGCAGGCGGTGGATAATGACGGACGGTACGACACGCTGCGCGATTTCGCAAAGATGCCAATGGTGCGTTAGATAGCTGACCTGGCCGACCTTCGCCATGTCGCCGAGCAGACGGAAGACCTCCTCCGAACGGGGATTGTCGAAGCTCTCCATGATGTCGTCGGCGATAAAGGGAACAGGCGGGCGGAGGGCGGCGAACTCCTCGTAACCTGCAAGCCTCAATGCGAGATAGAGCTGGAACTGGCTCCCCGTCGACATGTCGTCGGCGAGTTTTGAACCACCCTCCCGCGGGACGCCGATCGGAACCTATCCGGGCCTGTATGACCCCGGCCTTTGCTCCTTTGCCCGCACAAGAGTAGCGACAGCACCGTGGCACAAATCGCCAAGGAGGTCCTCTCGATGACGAAGATCAATTGGAATTCCCGAATTCGACGCGACCGAAGCATTGCATATGGATCTTGCCGCGGCAGCGCTTCATGCCGCCGCGGTTGCAGCGCGCGTTGAGTTGCCCGAAACGGCGTACTTCACCACAAAACGAGGATTGATACGCGACGCTTTGGTTGCCGACGGCGTTTCGGAAACGATCGAGCGCTTGGTCGACGCATTGCTTCCTGTCTGACCTGCGTTCCAGCAGGTCGGCGACGGAACCGTTTCACCGATCACAGAGGTGGCTCGGAAGTTTTGCGCAGCGGGGATAGGCGGCGTTTCCGCCTGACTTCGGCTTAGACGCCGGAAACTGGAGAGCCCATGACTAGGCGACAACGCTGGAACCACCGCCCGGATTCCAGGTAGACGGATAGCGAGGAGGGATAGCTAAGCCAGCAGCAAGTTGATTCGTTCCCATGACAGCTCCCACTGAATTCTGCCCGAGACCAGACTGACAGCTTGCGGCCCCAAACCAGTCATCGCAATCAGGACAGCCACTTGGTTTGCCGAACAAATTTAGTTTTCAGATGGAGGTCGGAATAGCAGGGTCGTCGGTTCTAATCCCTTCAACTGCCCCAGACGACGACTTGCCATTGATCGTGAATTGCCGCTACCCGGATGCCTTCGCCGCCGCGCTTATGAACTCCCTGCCGATAGGATTTTACGTCCCGGTCCAGATTATCATCGGCGACGGGGATAATTGCGCCACGAGCAATAAAATAGAAACTGTTGATGCAATTATGACCAGCGCGTTCTGAGGCATTATCCAACCCGTCAGACGAACTCAGCGTCGCCTGAGCTATCAAAAACGAAGTTCGCTGGATGCGAAATGACCAAACCCCTTTCTTCCATGACCCGCAGAAATCATCCCACGCTAGAGCAGTGCTGCTATGGATCGAGGTTGTGATTGCGCGGGCAGTATTCAATTCCGCGGATCATCCTCCAATATCGCTCGGATCCACTATGCCGCGGTATAATGTGCGTCACGTGTGATGTGCTGATAGAGTTCAAGCTTCAACTTGTATTTGCCACGAGGATCCCGTGAAGGAAAAGCGACCAGAAGGCATCGAGCGCTACGACCGTCCGGCCGGCGGCTGGGATGCGCTAAAAGCCGTAGCAAAGACCCTTGCCCATCAACAAATCATCGCGCAGGGCACACGAACGCTGCTAAAGGCCAACCAACCGGAGGGTTTCGATTGTCCAGGTTGTGCCTGGCCGGATCCCAAACACACCTCGTCGTTCGAATTTTGCGAAAACGGGGCCAAGGCAATCACCGGGGAGTCGACCGCCAAAAGGACGGATGCCTCTTTCTTCGAACAACATAGTGTGGCGGCGCTGTGGGAATGGACAGATCATAAGTTAGAAGACGCTGGAAGGCTAACGCTTCCCTTGCACTATAATCGTGAGACCGATCACTACGAACCGATTGCTTGGGAGACCGCGTTCGAATTGATCGCGAGTGAACTTAATCAGCTGGACAGCCCTCATCAGGCGGAGTTCTACACGTCCGGCAGAGCCTCGAATGAATCTGCCTTTCTCTATCAGCTTTTCGTCCGCGCATTCGGGACAAACAACTTCCCTGATTGCTCTAACATGTGCCATGAGGCTACGAGCGTTGGCCTGCCGATGTCGATCGGTGTCGGCAAAGGTACTGTGACGCTGGAGGATTTCGACCACGCCGACGCGATCTTCAGTTTCGGACATAATCCCGGTACCAATCATCCCCGGATGATGTCGACACTGCATGAAGCGTCGCGTCGAGGTGTGCCAATCATAGTGTTCAACCCGCTCAAGGAACGTGCACTCGAGCGTTTCGCCGCACCTCAAGATCCGCTTGAGATGGCTACAATGTCATCGACGCGTATAGCCTCCGCTTATCATCAGGTCCGGGTCGGAGGTGACTTGGCAGCGTTGAAGGGGATCATGAAGGCGATTTTCGTTCGCGACGCCGAGGCGATTGCGGGCGGAGGCGAGGGGGTCTTGGATCGTGCCTTCATCGCGGAGCACACGGTTGGATTCGACGCACTCCGGGCGGACATAGAGTCGACGAGCTGGGCTGATATCGAATCAGTTAGCGGGCTCACCCCCGAAGCAATCGAAAGCGCAGCCGATGTCTACGTGAAGGCGGAAAACGTAATCGTCTGCTATGGGATGGGGCTGACTCAGCATGCCCACGGAACCGAAAACGTACAGCAGGTTGCCAACCTGCTCATGTTACGCGGCAACATCGGTCGGGAAGGCGCTGGGATCGCCCCGATCCGCGGCCACTCCAATGTTCAGGGTGACCGCACCGTTGGGATTACAGAGATCCCGACTGAGGCGCTGCTGGAGGGAATGGAGAAGGCTTTCGGCTTTAGGCCTAACGGCGAAAAGGGACACAACGCCATTGAGGCTGTTCATGCGATCGCGGAAGGGCGTTCGAAAGCGCTGATCTGCCTCGGTGGGAACCTGGCCGTCGCCATGTCGGACCAACTTGCGACGTTTCAGGCGATGCGTAAGCTTGATCTCGCAGTGCATATTTCTACTAAGCTGAACCGATCGCATTTGCTTACAGCGCGAACGTCGTTGATACTTCCCTGCTTGGGTCGAACGGATCTCGATACGCAAGACTCGGGTCCCCAGGCCGTTACCGTGGAAGATTCGATGTCGATGGTTCACGCGTCGAGGGGCTTTCTAAAGCCGCCGGCGGAGATGTTGAAGTCGGAGCCGGCAATCATTGCCGGCATCGCCAAGGCCACACTTGGTGGGCGGTATTGGATCGACTGGGATGGGCTGATCGCGGATTACAGCCGGATCCGAGATAAAATTGAAGCTGTATTCCCGGAGTTTTTCAATTTTAACAAGCGAGTCCGAGTTCCGGGAGGGTTTCGTCTGGATGTGGCCGCATCATTCCGTCGGTGGAACACCGGCACCGGGAAAGCAAACTTCCTGGTCGCTCGGGGCCTCCTTGAGGATCCCTTATTGACACGGCCAGACGCTCTCCTTCTGACGACGATCCGAAGCCACGATCAATATAACACCACCGTTTACGGAATGGACGACCGGTATCGTGGGGTATTTGGCCGACGGGACGTTCTTTTCATGAATCCGGTCGATTTGGCCGCGCTACAACTCAGTGACGGCGACCTCGTCGATATAAGGTGCCTCGTTGACGCGGAGGAACGAGATCGTAAAGTGCAGCGGCTTACCGCGGTTGCCTACGACATTCCATCGGGTTCTGTCGCCGGATATTATCCCGAGTTGAATGCTTTGGTGCCTTTGAAGCACTTCGACCGCACCTCCGGAACGCCCTCCTACAAAGGAGTTCCGGTCGCCGTCGCCAGGGCGTGCTAAACATCAGGCGGATGACTCCAGCGGTATTGTGCGGTATTGGTGCGAGGGGGCAGTCTCTTGCACATCAGGCCTTTGCGGTCTTCCCGTGAGACGTGTCCAATCGCTGCTTTCGCAAGCAGCTCTCCGTATTGCAGGAGAATTTGATGGCATCACGGCAACCGCCTGAGATGGTCGCGTTCGGGCCCTTTCGCCTGCATCTCAAGCTCCGCCGTTTGTTCCACGACGAGGAAGAGGTGCGCCTTGGCAACCGAGCAATGGAATTGCTCATCGCACTGGCGCGTAAGAAAGGAGAGGTCGTAACAAAACGAGACCTGTTCGACGCGGCATGGCCAGGCATCTTCATTGAGGACGGCAATCTCAAGGTCACAATCGCCTCGCTGCGGCGAACCCTTCGAAAATACTCGGCGACAGGCAACTATATTAGGACATTTTCAAACCGGGGTTATTGGCTTAGCGACGAAGCCGAGAGCGTTGCGTCTGATGAGGGTAACCCACAGAGCATCGCGAGCACACAGATTCCTCACTTAGGTAACGTCATTGGCCGAGCTGACGAAATCGCCGAGCTGTGCAAGACCGTCGGGGTCGGCCGGCTAACCAACATCGTCGGGGCAGGAGGCATAGGCAAAACAACGGTGGCTATTGCTGTCGCCCGGCTTGTCGAAGAAGAGGTTTCTGTGACGTTTGTAGATCTGTCGCGGATTACCGATGAAGAATATGTCATACCTTCACTTGCGGCCGTCCTGGGCATCAATTCAGGTAGTCAAGACCGACTTGATGCCATTTCCTCAACCCTCGCCAAACGTGCAACCCTGCTGGTGTTAGATACCTGCGAGCATGTGAGCAATGCCGTGGCGCATCTATGCGACGTGGTACTCAGAAGAACCGAGAGCGTGAGGATCCTTTGCACAAGTCGACAAGCTCTGCGCGCCAAGCACGAGAAAGTCGTATGGCTAGCGCCCCTGGGGGTGCCACCGGCAGACGTAGCTCCCGCCGCGGAGAAAGTCCTGGCATATCCCGCTCCAAAGCTGCTAGTTGAACGGGCTTCGGAGGCGGGCGATTACAAACTAACGGACGGGGACGCAGGAACAGTCGCAGAGATCTGCCGGAGGCTTGACGGTCTGCCGCTTGCGATCGAACTTATCGCGCCCCGCCTGTTGGTCGAAGCGGCGGCCGATGTTCTCAGAGAACTAGACAACCGATTTGCTGGACTTACAGGCCGCGAGCTTGAGACCCCGCCGCGGCAGCGGACTCTTCTCGCCACGCTGGAGTGGAGTTATGCAATGCTCACCGAAACCGAGGCGGCCGTCCTCCGCGCCGCCTCGATATTCGCGCAACCATTCGAACCCGGTGCACTTCTCCGTGTGATACATCACCACCAGTTTGATCCCGCCCTTGTCTTCGACGCCCTTGCGGGCCTTCGCTCGAAATCGATGTTGAGCATCGAGCACGCATCCGACGAGATGCGCTATCGCCTTCTGGACAGCACACGAGCATTTGCTGCCAGCCTGCTCGAGACTTCAGGGGAAGTTGAACAAGTTTCGGCGGCATACGCTCGCTATGTTCTAGAGGTGTTTGAGAAGTCCATAACCGAGAGGGCACGACTCCCGGCTCAAAAGTGGTACGCGACCTATGCAACCCGCGCAGAAGAATTGCGCAAGGCCATTACCTGGGCTCTCTATCAGAATGGTGACACGTTGCTCGGGCTGAGGCTCGTGGCGATCGGCCTTCCCCTTTGGCATGAACTTTCCATGATCGAAAACGCAAGAAGGAACTGCGAAGAGGCTCTTGCAGCGTATGACCGGATATCTTGCTCAGAGCGCGCGCTCCAGCTGAAGCTCCTCCTGGGGCTGGCCGCGGTCACCAGATTTATCTCGACTGATACCGATAAGGCCATTGCCACCTTCGAGAAAGCTATAAAGCTGTCGCGTGATGTCGGGGACAAAGACGCTGAGTGCCAGGGACTTGTGGCGCTGGCTAGCTATCGACTTTTGCCAGGATACCGAACGGCAGCGCAGGAGACACTTGCGCAGCTGAAGAACGCCGCGATGCAAAGCGGTAACCGCCCGGCTCTGTGGGAGCACGAGACCCTTCTCGCCGAGATGGATGTTATCCAGAGCGACTACCCGGCAGTTATCGCTCGACTTGAACGGCTCCGTGAGCAAATACGGAACGCTTCGGATGGGACCGCATCTCGTTTTGACGCCGACATTCGGATCAGGACCGAAAACACCTTGGGTGCGGCTCAATGGCTTGGTTCTCAGAGGCCGGGAACCGGATTACGTCGGGTCCAGACCGCAGCCCATTGGGCATTGGAGGCACATCATGGTTGGACGCTGATATACTGCTTCACTCGCGGTATTCTCTTCATACTCAGCGAATGCCGCGACTACGCACTCGGCGGGCACTGTCTCGCCAAATTGAGGGAAGCCATCGACAGGTATGACATGCCAACCTGGACTCCAGTTGCCGTCTGTTATGCGGAAGCGTTCGACGCACTTTCCGGGTCAAGAAGAGATCCTGATGCGATCATGCGGGCGTTCGATCAACTCCGCACTGGCCTCCCTCAGCACGGCAGGCATGTCTACTACGCGCTTCTGACGAGAGCGCTTCACGCGATCGGATGCGTGGATGAAGCGGCTCGCATCCTGAATTACGTCTTCGAGATCGGCCCGCAACGCTCAATGCTTCCCGAATTGCTTCGTCTCAAGGCAATCGAAGAACGGTCGAAAGGTCGCGATGACGATGCACATTCAACTCTGTCGCGGGCTCTGGCGATTGCGGAAGACCATGGTTCTTGGGCTTGGCGGCTACGGGCCGCGACGGACCTCGCCTCGCTTCTCCTGGAAAAGTTTCAGGTTAATGATGCGAAAACAGTGCTCGAGCCGGTATATGGCCAATTCCTTGACGGTTTTGTCACGCCCGATCTGCAGCGTGCAAACAAAGTGCTTGATGATCTCAACAGCTCAGATCTCATGAGTACTGTGGGAGTCGCGGCTTCTCGATAACCGTTGATTACGGCTGCTCGAAAATGGCGACCAGCAGGAGCCTCAACGAAGACTTTCCCTTTAGCTTTCCGTTATCCGCCTTTCTTTCTCGGACTCGGCCGCCAGCTGCTGCCAGTCCAGGTCCTCTTGCAATTCCAGATATTGCGTCGCGCCAATGAGATCGGCGTCTCTAAGTTCATCGAGGCGCTGGCGCTGAGCTAGGGTCGCAGCGCGCAATAGCCCGCGACGTCGATCGTCCGACAGGCCGCCGGGGTCCGCTGCGGTCTTGGCATACTGAGCAATGAGTGCTGCTGCTTCGGGTCCTTCTTCTGAGGCCAACCTTGCGACCGCAGCTTCAGCAAGGCCCGCTCTAGCCACATCCGTCTCCTTTCGGACTGCCGTCTGGCGGCCCAGCTGGAGAAGGTGGATCATCGGAGCCAGCGTCCCCCCTTGGATGACAAGCGTCGCAAGCACAACGGCAAACGCCGCGAGTACTACCAAGTTGCGCTCGGGGAAATCTGGTGGGAGAGCGAAGGCAGTCGCAAGAGTGACGAGGCCACGCATCCCGGCCCACCCCACAAGCATAGTCTCGCCATGTCGGAATGGTGCGAGGTAACCCCCTCTTTTGTGTCGGTACGCGACTACCGCATGAAAGAGAAAAGCAATCGCCATTCTGCAAACGATCACGCTGATGACGACAATCGTGGCGAAGCCGACCGCGCGGGCTAGCTCATCAGGAGACATTGTCTGAACGATGCTTTTCGCCTGCAGGCCCATCAGCAAGAACGCTACCACATTCAGTAGAAAAACCACGGTCGTCCATACGGCAAACGAATGGACGCGCATCCGGGGGGAGTCGTTGACAGTCGCCAGTGTGGCAATCGTCATGGCACTGGCCACGGTGGCCAAGACCGCCGACAGATGCAGTCTCTCGGCGATTATCCAGGTTGCGAACGCGTAAACGAACTGGAGAAGCGTCCCGCCTACCGTGTTTTCCGTGAGTGGCCTGAGTCTGGAAAGAAGATAACCGAATGCGATGCCGAAAAGTATCCCACCCGGTGCCGCGATAGCAATCTTGATAACGGTCGCCGACCCTAGCCCGCCACTGGCATGGACGTTCAGAGCCGCGCTGAACAGCAAAAGGGCGGTCGCGTCGTTGAACAGGCTCTCGCCCTTGAGCAGCGTATCCACTCTGCGGTCGACCGGTAGCCCTGACAGAACTGCGGTTGCCGCCGCAGCGTCCGGAGGAGCGACGATCGCGCCTAGAGTAAGAGCGACGACTATAGGCAGGCCAACGGTCAAAGTGCTGACGAGAACGACGACCCCAGTTGTAGCGAGGACGGCGACTACTGCGTAAACAAAGATCGGCAGGAGCATGCGCCGTGCAGCGCCGATAGGAAAGTCATAGGCGGAGTCGACGAGGACAGGCGCGATAAAAAGCGCCAACGCTGTATGGGGATCAATCGGGATGTTAGGTGCTCCGGGAACCATCGCGACCGCTACGCCAGCCGCGGCAAGGATGCCTGGATAGGGCAGGTGGACTCGCCTTGTGATCTGCAACAGAAACACGGCGACTGCCAGAAGCGCCACTAGGGTTTCGAAAAAGCTCATGATGTACCATAACAAAGATCTGTAGGCGTTATAGTCTCGGTAGCCCGAATCATGAGCATCCGGCGGCCAATTTCACCAAAATTAACGGAGCGCGTTATGGACTTCGAGGTGGCAATAATCGGCGCTGGGGCAGCTGGTATTTCCGCGGCCCGTATGCTGACCTCGCTGGGTCGCAAGGTAGTTGTCATTGAAGCAAGCAGCCGCGTCGGCGGCCGAGCTTGGACCAACGAGATCTATGGTCTCCCACTCGACATGGGTTGTGGCTGGTTACATTCTGGTGAACGCAATCCGCTGGTCGATCTGGCAAGGGCTGAAGGCTTCGATGTCGTAGAAGGTCGCACCGCTTGGCAGGATCAATGGCGGGACCTCGGATTCACTCCCGATGATCGAAAAGCTGCCCTTGAGGCTTGGGCGGGAATGTCTAAACAGATGGAAAGAGCCCCACCGGCCTCTGACCGAGCTTCGGATGCCCTTGACCCAGCTGGGAAGTGGAACGCTTACTGTCAGTCTCTAAGCGGGTATCTCAACGGTGCGCCGCTCGATAGCCTCTCAGTCGAGGATTTCCTTGCCTACGACAAGGCCGCGACCCAGTCAAACTGGCGGGTGCGTGAAGGATATGGAACGTTGTTGGTAAGGAGTATGCCGCCTGTTCCTCTCTATTTATCTTGCGCTGCCAGGAAGGTGCGGCAAACCCGAACCGGCGTTAGGATTGAGACCGATCGCGGAACAGTTGATTCCCGGGCGGTAATCGTGACTGTCTCGACAGCCGTGCTTGCCAGAGCCCTTATCGAATTCGATGCGGAAATGGACGACCACCTGCATGCGGCTGGGAACCTGCCGCTTGGCCTGGCGGACAAACTTTTCTTCCACCTTGAAGGCAATCATGGTCTGGAGGCGGAAACTCATCTTCTGGGCAATCCCGCAAACGACAAAACGGGCAGTTACTACATCCGACCGCTTGGTCGCCCGATCGTTGAGGGATTTTTCGGCGGCCCTGGCGCGATCGCGATCGAAGACGCTGGAGTTCTCGAAGCTTTCGCCTTTGCCATCGAGGAGTTGACGGCGCTGCTCGGTGGTAAAATTGAAAAATACCTCAAGCCAATTTCGTCCTCTTCATGGTGCAACGTTGAATGGATCCACGGCTCATACAGCCATGCATTGCCCGGCTGCGCTCGAGACCGCGAGACATTGGCAAAACCAGTGAGCGAGCGACTGTTTTTTGCAGGCGAGGCGACAAGTCGTTTCGACTTCTCTACAGCTCACGGTGCATGGGAGAGTGGCATCAGGGCAGTTCAAGAATTCGCGGCGTGCTATCCTAAAGCAGTCGCTCCCTAGTGGGCAGGACTGACCGCATAGCGAATAAGGTTGGCTTTCAAGATTTCGACATTTTCTTCTAAACCCGAACCCCGATCCGCTCCGAGGCTTCGCTAATTTGCGGCCACGCGGCTAGCGGCGTGCTCAGCGTCGACGGACGCAGCGGCCATCGACCTTTGGAGACCTACGCCTTCTGCGAAGACGAAGCCCGGCTGACGATGCCAAATGCCGTTTTCAAGATCACCAACAGAAATGGCGTCCATGCGCCCGCCGACCATTGCCAATCACTCCTCAACAAGAACGGCTTGGGTCTCTGACTTGGCCTGATCTATAAAATGGAGCCTTCCCGGACAGCTCCGAGTGGGATGCACCCCGTGAGTGTTAGCTTTCATTCGTCCGAGAATATGTCCCCGCGCCATTTGCTGCATAATCCCGGAATCTGAAATGACGGGGCATCCTGAGATCCTTTCTGCGTTGATGTTACCGTGGAGCTGCGTGTTATTCCGTCTCAAAAAGACCGCGATACCGATTGGGCTGCGAGCGAAGGTATTGGTTTGGTACACGAATTTTACCACCCAGCTCCGCTGCAGCGTGCCACGGCCAGTTCGGATCGAATAGGATAGTTCTTGCCAAGGCTACCATGTCGGCGTCACCAGTCCCGACGATCGCTTCGGCTTGATCGTAGCCGGTGATCAAGCCAACCGCGACCACGGGAACGTGGACGACCTTCCGCACCTCTCGAGCCAACGGGACCTGGTAGCTAGGCCCTACTGCGATCTTCTGGGCGGGATGGAGGCCTCCACTGGACACATGTATCGCGCCAGCGCCATGCTTTTCGAGTTCTTGTGCGAAAACAAGCGACTCTTCAAGCGTCAGGCCACCCTGAACCCAATCCGTCGCAGAGATACGCACTGAAACCGGCTTCTCACGGAATGCTGCGCTGACCGTATCGAAAACTTCTAAGGGAAAGCGCATTCGGTTCTCGAGGCTCCCGCCATATTCGTCCGTGCGTTGGTTGGCTAACGGTGACAAAAACTGATGGAGTAGATAACCGTGCGCGGCGTGAAGTTGTACGATGTCGATACCGAGTTTGTCGGCTCGCGCCGCGGCAGTTCCAAATGCATCGCGAACGCGTTTCAGTCGCTCTTTATCCAAAGCGACGGGCGGTTGTTGATCAGCGTTGTAGGAGATCGCCGACGGGCCGTATGTTTGCCAACCGAGTCCGTCAGTTGGAGCAAACTGGCCGCCACCTTTCCAGGGAACTTCGGTCGACGCCTTCCTGCCGGCGTGACTGAGCTGAATCGCGATAGGCATGTCCGACCACCGCCGGATGCTCTCAAGCGTCAAGCTCATAGCCGCGTAATTCTGATCGCTGTAGAGGCCGAGATCTCCATAGGTAATCCGTCCTTCCGGGAGAACTGCAGTTGCCTCGATCGTCAAGAGCGCTGCGCCTGAGAGGGAAAGCTTGCCAAGATGTATCAAGTGCCATTCGTTCATGTTCCCTTCTTCGGCTGAGTACTGACACATCGGCGCAATGACGATCCGATTGGCCAATGTGAGGCCCTTGATTTCAATGGGCGTGAAAAGCTTTGGCTTGGACATTGTTGCTGCTCCCAACACGGCTTCCTGTTGCCGTACGTTTGTCCTTATGCGCTAAGGTACCACGATGTGTGACGGTCTAGGCGGCTGCCAGATTAGGACGGCGAGTGAGCGTCATGGTGAAGATGACGAGACCGGTGAGCGTGAGGCAAAACCCCGCCCAAGCGGAGGAGAGAATGCCAAAGCCGCTCGCAATCGCGAGGCCACCCGACCATGCCCCGATCGCATTGGACAGGTTGAGTGCCGCCAAATTCATCGCGCCTACAAGGGTGGGCGCCTCGGGAGCGAATTTAGTCAGTCTGACCTGGATAGTCGGTATCGCGGTGAACATTGTTGCGCCGACCAGGAAGAAACCGGCGAATAGGACGGGAAGCTTGAACCCGAAAGTGGCCAGTGCTGCGAGCACGACGACTGCTACGCCAAATCCGAGCAGGAGACCACGTGCCGGATACGTGTCGGCGAGACGACCGCCAAGAAAATTGCCTGCAGTCATCCCGAGTCCGAAAACTGTAAGTGCAATCGGGATCCATCCTGCTTCCAGCATGGCGACATCCGTGATTAACGGTCCTACGAAAGTGTAGATCGCAAATATGCTCGCAACGCCGAGAGCGGCGACGAGCATGGTCATCCATACTGCTCCTTTACGCAGAGCGCTAAGCTCCTGTATGACGGAGCTACCGTTCAGAGCGTGGGTTTTCGGCACGAACGCCATTAGCGCCAGGAACGATAGCGAGCCGAGGCCCGACACCGCAAAGTAGGTGTTTCGCCAGCCGATGGTCTGGCCGAGGAACGTCGCGAGTGGGGAGCCGACGATGGTCGCCACGGTCAGTCCCATCATCACCAGAGCAAAGGCCTTGCCCGTATGGCCAGGGCCGTAGACGTAGGTGGCTACAACGGCTCCTGCCCCGAAATATGCACCTTGGGGCATGCCGCTGATGAAACGAGCGAGTACGAACATCTCCAAGTTGACCGCCAGCGCGGACAGGATATTCCCCAATACGAACTGCGCCATGAGCATGAGAAGCAGGGTGCGACGGTTTAATCGTGCAGCCGCTAGCGTGACAAGTGGTGCGCCGATGACCACTCCGAAAGCGTAGGCAGTCACGGCGTTCGTCGCAGTAGGAATGCTTATCCCCAGGCTTTCGGAAAACAGTTGGAGGATACCCATGCTGGCGAATTCGGAGGTGCCAATGCAGAAACTGCCCAAAGCCAGCGACAGCAGTGTCAGGCGGCATCGCGCGCGCTCCACGGGATCGGAGGAATGAACGTTAACCGCGGCGCATTGAGCGTGATAGGCTTTGTCGAGCATCGGTCGCATCCTTAATGGGGTGGGAAAAGTGTTTCTGACCCGTCCCTGTAACTGGATGCGTTATCTTCACGCCGGATATCGATCGAGTGTAATTAAGCGTTGTAAAATGCAGTGAATCTCATGCTCATACGTCAATCACGTCGACGGCTGTCACGGTATAAACGGATCGATCCGCGAGTTCGCCGATCTTGCCCACGTAGTTTTGAAAATGAGGTGTTTCACGATGAGAGGAGTTGGCCTCCGCGTCGATGTACATCTCGTCAAGGATGAAACGGCTCGGCTCCGCGGCGTCTCGCCAAAGATCATAGCGCAAGTTACCTTTCTCTCCCCGCGAAGGCGCAGCCATGCCTCTTAGCAAGTTTTCCAATTCTACTTCTTTCCCGGATTTTGCCGTAAGAACCGCGTAAACTTTGACGTTTGTCATATGGTGTCCTTTGATCCGACCGCCCACCGATCACGGATGGGACGACAACCGACAGACACACTATCCGGTCGGCTTGAGAGGCGTGCGTAAAACACGGTAAAAGAGCGTTAAACGATACCGGCTTCAAGAGTTACGTCGGTAGAAGCCGCTGGGCCAAACCCCGGCCTAACGTCTCCTTCGGCGAGACGACGATGGCAGCGTACGACGCGAGCTGCTGAAGCCGACCGCAGTCGAAGAACTGGAGACGGGGCCTTACAATAACAGGGCCGTCGTTTCTAATCCGTTCAACCGCAAAAAGAATGACATGGGTTCAGGTTTCGGCTCTTATTCAAGACCTTTGGAAACCGTCGGCTGCCAGTGCGGGCAACATCCAAAAGTCACGGATCCGCCTCTTCTCGGTTGTTGCGCTTGGCGCGGAACAGCGGCTGTCTCCTCGATAGGATTGCACTACGCAGCTCACGCAATTGACTGCTCCGACCGCTTTTCATTCCGTTTGCAACGCAATCAGAAGGGTGATCGCTGCGGTCCTCGACGACGAAGGATTCTGGCCGGTCACCAGAAGGCCATCGCGAATGACATAGCTGTTGAAGTCCTCCGCAGCCGAAAACTTCGCTCCTTGGCTCTTGAGCAGATCCTCCAAAAGGAAAGACACCACCTCCCTGAACTGCATCACGGACTCCTCGGAGTTCGTGAAGCCGGTCACCTCGAGTCCCATGGTTATTGGTCGGTCATCCGGGGTCCTGACGTTGGTGAGAATGCCTGGAGCATGAGACACCAGCGCAACCGGCTTGCTCGTCGCCAGCATCGTTTCGATCAAGGACAGCGCGTCGGGATCATTCGTCAGGTCCCAGAGCGCACCGTAGCCGCCTGAGAAAAACACTGCGTCAAACTCCGCTGCGGCGATCAACGACAGTCGACGCGTGGCTTTCAGCGACGCCATGGCGGACGCATCGCTTTCGAATCGCCTCGTATCATCCGTCTGATAGGCGCTTCGCAACTCCTGGGGTCGAGCGACGGAAAACCGCCCTTCGGTGAGGCTAACGTGATATCGACGCCGGCTTCTCGGAACAGGAGGTACGGTGCAGCAAGCTCTTCCAACCAGAAGCCCGTTTTCTTGCCCGTGTCGCCAAGTTGGTCGTGCGATGTCAAAACGATCGCAATCTTCACAGTGCCACCTCCTGCTCGGCTGCGGCACCATTCTATCTTGCTGGACTAGCTTCGCACGGTCACTGCGTGCTGCACATTATTCCGTCTGTGCGCAGTTGAGGTCCTTTGCGGCACACGCCGTGATAACCGGTCGATCAGTAGTGCATCACTGGCGGGACATGCGCCTGAACTCGCCCGGTGTCATCCCGCCGACGCGTTTGAAGGACCGGACGAAATTTGACTCAGACGAGAAGCCGCAATCGAATGCGATCTGGGCGATCGAAAGGCCGGCCGCGAGTCGTACCTTGGCCATTTCCAGCCGACGGTGACCGACGAAGGTGCTGGGCGACTGCCCGGTTGCAATCTTGAACATGCGCGAGAAATGGAAGCGGCTCAGCGAGGCCACAGCCGCCAGATCGTCCAAAGTAATCGGTTCTGCGAGATTAGCATCGATATAGTCGATCACGCGTTGGAGGCGCCTTGAGTCGAGACCTGGTGATGCGATTGCGCTGCGCGCAGGGTCAATCCCAAAACCCGCGTGACTATTCAGGAGCCTCAGAGCTAACGCGTCCGAGAGGGCTTCGATGAGCAAACTCCCGCCCCAGGTCTCGCAAGTTAGTTCCCTGACGAATTCCGTCGCGATGCACTCGATGAGCGGGTCACGAAAGCCGGCATGATAGTCGATAGAAGGCGATGACGCATCGCTGCGGAGCGTTCCGGCGAGATTTGATAAAAATGGTGCAGGCAGATAGATGTGTACCATCTCGTCTATGGTACGAGAGATCGATTTAAAGTCCTCTCGTATCCCGGAGGGGCTTAATCCGATCGTTCCCGGCGCCCCTACGATCCGTTCACGCACACCCTCGGCCTGACGGGTTACCACCGTCGTTCCGCGCATGACGACACAGATCTCGTTTACGTCGATTGTACCAGGTGGCCTCTCGCCCGCGGGATGGAAGCGAAGTTCGGCCTGGACACCCTGCCAGCGCCTACCGGAGGAACTCAGGATCACGCGTCCTCTGGCATAAGAGGCAGGCAGCTTATTCATGCTTCGCACCCTCATCATCCGGTAGCGCATACGATCACATTCGTTTACTTGGCGCAATTGGGAAGCGACTTGGGAGCGACCGAGGCAATGCGTTACCTCACCAACCAGGGACTCAGTAGAATTCTTCGCAGCATTTACCTTGGGGAGGCAAGTAGTAGTCTATCCGCCGTGAGGTCAGTGAGCGTCCGAGCCGACGTGAAAGGCAGGTTGAACGGACATGAGTGATAAAACTGTTATCGGCATCGATATCGGCACCACCGCCATTAAGGCGGTGCTGGTGACCGGGGCGGGCACTCAACTGGGGCACTATGTCGAGTCGTATCCCACCGCGCGTCCCGCTCCAGGGATCGTCGAGCAGGAACCTGATGACTGGATCAGGGTGGCCATTCAGGCTCTTGCCGGCTTCGAGCGCGATTTTGACCTCGGGGGGCTACAGGCTATCGGCATATGCTCCCAGGCAAATACTCACGTCTTCATTGACCGCAACGCAACGCCACTCGCTCCGGCGATTGTCTGGCAGGACCTGCGATGCGCCGACATCGCCGCCGAACTGGATGGGCAAGTGGGCGCTGAGAGTCGGATTGCATGGTGGGGTGCTCCATTGCCTATCGACGCCAGTCATTGTCTCAGCCGTATGGAATGGATGCGACGCAACAGGCCGGACATCTGGGGCCGCTCGCGAGCCGTCATCCTGCCGAAGGACTACTGCATCGCACGATTGACGGGAGAGGTTGCGGCGGACGCGATAGCATCTATTGGTCTGGTTGACGGACAACTTAATTACATTAAGGCGCTTCTTGATCTCGTGCCGGATGCAGTGCAACGCCTGCCTCCACTGCGTGATTTCACACATGTCGTGGGACGCGTCTTGCCGGGGTTGCCCTGTGCGGGTACGCCCGTCATTGTCGGGACTATGGACGCATGGAGTGGCATGTTTGGCGTCGATGTCGGGAAAGTTGGAAGCGCAATGTATCTCAGCGGTACGAGTGACGTGCTGGGGATCGTATCGCCAAAGCGCGTTCCGACGCCGGGAGTTGCAGCATTTCCTACCTATCAGGAAATCACACTGCATGCCGCGCCGATACAATCCGGAGGCGCGTCGCTAGCGTGGCTCAGCCGTCTCCTGGGTAGAAGCATCGACGAACTCTGTGTTCTGGCAGCCGCCATGAGTGGACAGGAACGCATTCCGCTTTTCATCCCCCATCTGGATGGCGAGCGGGCGCCGCTCTGGGACCCATTCGCGCGAGGTATATTCCTTGGACTCGACTCCTCCATGGGTCCCGCCCACTTGGTGCGATCGGTTATGGAAGGCGTTGCATATTCGGCGCAATGGGCGCTGGAGACGCTTGAGCGCTCCGCCGACAGCTCTCCGTCGATCCTGAACTGCGGCGGCGGCGGATTTGCTTCGGACGTTTGGAACCAGATTCGCGCTGACGTGCTCGGTCGCACGCTTCGATGTGTACGAAGCGCGGATGCGGCGGCGACCGGGGCTGCGGCCATGGCCCTTGCAGGAATAGGTGCAGCGGGCTCGATCGCCGATGCCGCCAGCCGCATTGTCCAATTCGAAAGAGAGTTCCGGCCTGATCCGGCTCGCAGAGGTTATCACGAGGTCCGCATGGCGCTTTTTAAGGACTCGTACGCGGCCACCCAGGACATCAGCCGACGCCACGTAACATCCGTCCTCTGACTAGCGACCGACGGAAGATCGGGTGCGCCGTTGCGTCAGGTGGCGGTCCGCTGCCCGCAGCATGCGATGTAGACCAGTCCCCCGCCGGACGCTGCGCAACTGCGTGGCGACCCGTCAACGTTCCCGGCGCGCGTTTCCCATCCCATCGCGCCGAAGCAAAAGAGCAATATCTGAGAATCCTTCCGCAATAGCGGAGCATGCGCCATCGCCGCCCTTGCGATAGCGTCCGAGTGCCGTTGGTATGACGTGCTCGATCGGTTTATGCCCAAACCGCAAAACAGGATTGCTCGCTGTCATGATCACAACCGCTTCACCATCGTCGGCCATCCAGCCGACAAGTCCGTCGTTTCCACGAATGGAGAGTTACTTCCCAACGGTCGGCATTTCGTGCTCGCTGGGGTAGCAGCCGCTACTATTTACCGGTTTTAACCCCCGGCTTTTCTTACATCGTATAGACTACTGATAGTGATAAATGTGCAAAGCCTCGGTCGCCACACAGTTGCGGTCACCAACGGGGGTGCGTGACGTGAACGCTGTTTTCAAATTTGGCCCTTTCAGCCTTAATCCGGTCTCGCGGAAACTCATGCGGGACGGGCGTGAGCTGCCGATCGGCAGCCGTGCTTTTGATATGTTGGTAGCACTCGTTAATAAACAAGGTGAGATCCTTTCGAGACGCGAACTGATGGCTTGCGCTTGGTCCGGCCTGAGTGTTGAGGACTCCAATATACGTGTTCAGATGGCCCACCTTCGCCGTAAGTTGGGTTGCGGCGTCAACGGCGACCGATATATTGCCAGCATCGCGGGCAGGGGCTACAGCTTCGTGATGCCTGTCAAAACGCAACAGGACGTATCCTCTGCGCATTCCCACAGCATCTCCGACGAAGCAGTTTTCGACGATCCCGTCATCATTCAACGCGAGATCAAGATTCCGATCGCGTCTCGCTCGGACAAGTTTTTGGGTCGGGCTTCCAATCTTGAAGAACTGGAGCGTGCCGTCCAAGAGCGCCGGTTAATCACGGTGGTGGGACCAGGTGGGGTTGGTAAAACCACTCTTGTCACAGCCTTGGCGCGTAGCCTCCGGAACTTCGATGAGATCAGGTTCGTGGATCTCAGTGTTGTCACGGATGACGCTCTAGTCGAGGCCGCCGTCGCATCATCGGTCAATTCAAGTGTCCGAAGCAGCGATCCGCTTCGTGACGCGGTTACATGGCTTTCTAAAAGGCGGAGCCTGTTGATCGTCGACAACTGTGAGCATGTCATCAATGGGGTTGCCGATGCGGTTTCGTTCGTCCTGAAACATTCACTTTCTACGCATGTGCTTGCGACGAGCATCGAGGCACTACGGGTCACGGGGGAGGCGGTGTATCTCTTGCGGCCCTTGGGAACCCCCCCCAATACGGGACGGATGACTGCGAACCACGCTCTGGCATGGCCATCGGTTGAGCTTTTCATGAGCCGAGCCGTTGACGGTGGCCACAAAGGTGCCCTCGCTGACGAGGAGGCCGCCATAGTCGCTGCTATCTGCCGGCGGTTGGACGGGAATCCCCTCGCGATAGAATTGGTGGCCAGCCGCGTTGGCATGTATGGATTGGACGGAGTATTGGAGCTGCTGGATAATCAGTTAACGCTCCGTTGGCGCGGCGACAGGGACGCGACACCTCGGCACCAGACTGTTCAATCGCTGCTCGACTGGAGCTACGTTCTTCTGTCGAAGAACACCCAAACGGTCTTGAACAGGCTATCTGTGTTCGCCAGCGAATTCACGATAGGTGCGGCGACGGATGTCGTTGCTGGATCCGGCATAAGTGACGCCGATGTTTCGATGGCGATAAGTGAGTTGGTCGACAAATCCATGGTGTCGTCGGGAGGGGTGGATGAGACAACCGGCGCGTTGAAACTCCGGGAGATCGTCAGAACATACGCGGCCTTCAGGCTGACGCGCGAACCCGGGCGGCACGAAACTCAACGAAGACATGCCCTTTTGTACCTAAGAAGAATGCGCGCCCGCGAGGGCAGATCGGGCAAAAACACCTCGCTGCACGATTTCGACATTGGAAACGTGCGCACTGCGCTTGAGTGGGCGTTCTCTGAAGGCGGAGACGCCGAGATCGGAGTTGAGACATGTTGTCTCCTGCTCGAAACCTTCCAAGATTTGATGCAGTTCGATGAGTGTAGAAGATGGTGCCAACGCGCGTTAGAGTTTTTGCCGCCCAAACATCAAAACACGGAGCTGCACCTCAAGCTTTTGGAGAGTCTCACGATCGCAACGCTCTTTGGGCATGGCGGCGATACGGGGGTTGCGAACTTATTCGATGTCGGACTGCCGCTCAGCCGTCGCCTCAAAAACCATCGCATAGAATCTCACCTGTTGGCGGGATTGGGAATGTATCATCTGAAGCAGGGCGATTTCCGTTCGGGCCTCAACGTTGCAGAAGCTTACGCGAACAAGGTCGATCACCACAGTAGCTCGAATGACAATTTTGTGGCGGGCTGGATGCTGGGAACGATGTACCACATGCTCGGAGAGCAATTGGAGGCTGCGGCCACTTACGATTATAGTCTCGCGCGAGCCACCGGATTTTCTCCGTCGAGATTGGGGTACTTCGAGCAGGCCCACCTTGCGCTAGCGAAGATCGCCCAAGCGCGCGTCACGTGGCTCCGAGGCTCGCCGGAAACAGCGTTGCAGATGGCCGAGAGTGCCATCGAGGAGGCAAGAAGCCAACCAGCCGCTTTATGTTTGAGCCTCCTAATGGGCATAACCGTTTTTCTGGACAGCGGCGAGCTAGATCGAGCGGATATCCTGACCGATGAACTGGCTGAACTAACGGCGACAAATGGCAATCTGTCCGGATACCGTGAAGCTGGCATGGCGGTGCGCGGCCAGCTTCTGGTCCTTCGTGGCGAAGCGGAACAGAGCATAGATTTGTTGCGCGGGAAATTACGATCGGTGAGTTCGATCGGCTTTCAGAGTTTGATATTCGGAACCCTTCGTGCCCTTGCAGAGGGACTTGCCATCGCTGGCGAGCATACCGAAGCGGTTTCGGCCGTCGATACTGCATTGGGTCTGTGCGAACGCGCTGGTGGGACCTACCTTCTGCCGGAGCTTTTACGAACGAAGGCCATGATCCTCCTGTCGTCGCCACACTCGAACTTCAATGTGGTACATCGTCTTTTAAACGATGGTACCGCAATTGCGCGCAGAACGTCGGCGCTAGGGTGGGAGCTTCGATTACACCTCGCCCGCATAAAAGCCGACAGATCGATGGGTCTTAATACGACGGAAGAAGGCTTCAGCAAGCTTGCGGAAATCGTCCGAAGTTTTCAGGACGGTTCCGAAACCGCCGACCTACGAACAGCCAACTCGCTTCTACGACAGCGCCTAGACACGGCGCTCGCAAGCTGAACGTGATTTCCCGCGAAATAACCAGGCTCAACTCGCGGGCGCTCGAAGCAGCCGCTAGCGTATGCGCCAAGGCCATTCGCTGCCGCCGGATCACCTGCCTCAGCTGTGGTGCCGATGGGCCGCCACCTCTACCGGAAGAGCACACAACAAATGCGCCTAACTTCGAGGCTCGTGTCATTTGTTTCGCGACCTTGTGGTCTGAAGGACAGGTCTATGCTGTCGTCCCTGAACAGTTGGACATTCTCGATGGGGTTCGAGCGGCAATTTCGATCGCTTTTTTGCTAGCCGGTGCAATCCGCCTTGATATACCAGACTTGGCATTCAGCGTTGTCGCCGCATTTTGGACCTCCCTTTGCGACCCGTTCGGCGGAGCCCGGTCTCGCTTCCGTGTCATGGCGAAATTTGCGATCCTAGGCGCGATCGCGTTTGCCCTCTCATCCTTCGGTGCTCACTTCGGCACCGTGGCTGCTACCGCAACGCTCTTCACTCTCGTCGCATTGTGCTGTCTAGGTCGATCCTACGCGCCCGCGTTCGGACCCGGACCCGCCCAAGGTAGCTTCATCTCCGCAATTGCAGTTGTGATCGGTGTGTCGACACCGCGTCCATTCGAGGGAGCGCTCCAACTTGGCGGTTGCTTCCTGCTCGGATCGACGGCGACAATCCTCATATCGACCTTGATATGGCCGAACCACACCAATGCCCCGGGCAGATTGTTGCTCGTGACGATCTACAGCCGGTTGCGGACGATGCTGAGCGCGCTGATCGATCTCGACCGATCTCCAGTTGCCGACAGCGCGGCCTGGCTGCAATATGAGACGCTGACCCGTAGGGCCGTGAGGATCGCTATTGAGCGAGGTCGCCAAATCGTTGCGCGACGTCTTTTGGGGAGCAAGCCGCACGGTCACGCGGTTGACGTAGCCTCGAGGTTACTAGGTAATCTGATCGCTCTCGGGCACCTACGCAGGTCAGGCGGGGTGTTCAGCGAAGATAATGTCACATTACTTCGCGATTTAGACGAGCTGTTGCGGGAAGTGATCGATTGCTTGGACTCAGGAGCCATGACCTCGGCTCGAATCAACGAAGACGCAAGGTCTCTCCACCGCGCGGCCGAAGACCAAAACAGGGCTTTCGGCAGGTGCATAGAGGGCGCGGCCATCGCACTGATGTCTCTGGGCGGAACAACAAGCCCGGAACAACGGCAAGATGTTTTATCCACGGGCCTATTAGCGACGATCTTCGAGAGGCCTGCGATGCCGTCTGTTGTGTGGCATCAAGCGTTGCGGGTGGCCACAGCTGTGACCGCTTGCCATCTCGTGGAGGGGTGGCTTGGAGTGACCTTGTCATACTGGGGAACGATTGCGACTTTGGTCGTGATGCAGCCGGCTTTGGGGAACACCTGGGCCCGGGTGTTGGAGCGAGCAACAGGCACTCTCCTCGGCGGGTTGGTCGCCGCGGGGTTGCTCATGAACAGCCCTGGCGACGTTGCGATGGCTCTAACGATCGTTCCGCTCGCGGCCGCGGTCATTGCCTTACGCACGGTGAATTACGCGCTATTCACGATCTTCCTGACGCCGATGTTCATGTTGCTCTCTGACCTCATCAGACCCGCAGACGATCTGATCTTTTTAAGAGCGGTGAACGAGAGTCTTGGTGCTCTCTTCGGTGTGGTTGCGAGCATATTGATATTCCCGACCAACGATCGTGTCGCGATTTCCGATACTCTCCGGACAGCCGTATCCGCAAACCTGTCATTTGCGTCCAGCGTGCGAAGGTCGCGCCACGGGCCGCATTCGGCGGAGATTGCGAAGCACAGGCGGACGCGGGTGTCGGCAGCTCCAGGGCTGAGGTTGCGGCGATGGGACTAAGTCTCGGCAACGGTGCCATAGCCAGCTCAGATGCTCTGAATAGTGTTCTCCTGGCGCTGAGAAATGTATGCGGAGCGTCTACAGTCTTCGAAACTCTCGGAGACCACGATCCTCAGGTCGATACACAGCGAGCCGACTACTACGAAGCCATGTCATCGGTTCTCGAGATGCAGCTCAGGACTTGGACATTGGGGGATCTACCCATGCCGTTCCCAAAGTCCGGCGACGAATTGGACCAGGCCGTTGCTGATCTTGCATTGACGGTGCAAGCCTTCATCAGGGCATACGGCCGTGGTGGGAGGGGCTACGGCGGGCAATAGTGAGAGGAGCGGGTTTCCCTCGGCTTTCTCGCCGTTTGACACCATTTCACTGACTTCAACGGTTTGTCATGAGGAAACACGCGTAAAGTTAACGTGTCGAAACGCGAGAGGAAATGTCAATGATGATTTCTACATCAAGGCGAGCAACGAGTTGCGCTCGGGATGACGATCTTCATAATGTGGGGTGCGTTGCAGTCATCGAGGATGATCCCGACACTCGCATGCTGGTATCGAGCCTGATCGAGAACGTTGGGTTTCCGGTCGTGACTTTCGTCGGAGCCTCCGAGTTTCTCTCATCTCCACTTACCGTCGAACCCAGCTGTATTTTGCTGGACGTAAGGCTGCAGGGGATGAGTGGCCTTGATCTTCAGCAGCGCCTGTCGCATCGAGGCTCGCAGTCCCAGATCGTGTTCATGACCGGCTTCGCAGATGTGAACATGAGCGTGCGCGCGATGAAGGCCGGCGCATTCGACTTTATCCAGAAACCTTTCCGGGAGCAGGAAGTCCTCGACGCCGTTTGCGCCGCTGATCTGGCGTATAGGCAGCGTGCCAGCATCAATCGTTCCAAGGCTGCGATTGACCGGCGTTTTCATTCCTTGACGTCACG
Source organism: Rhizobium mongolense USDA 1844 (assembly GCF_000419765.1). GTDB lineage: Bacteria > Pseudomonadota > Alphaproteobacteria > Rhizobiales > Rhizobiaceae > Rhizobium > Rhizobium mongolense. The sequence goes on from NZ_ATTQ01000006.1 coordinate 179,007, forward strand.
AGAGCGCGAGGTCTTGGAAGGCGTTGTCGACGGACTGTTGAACAAGCAGATCGCCGCCCTCCTTGGAATCACCGAAATCACCGTGAAAGTGCATCGTGCAAAATTGATGAAAAAGATGCAGGCGAGGACCTTGGCAGAGTTGGTAAAGGACGTCTCGCTGCACCTTTCCTTCGAACGGTCCCAAACTCTTGCGAACGCGGACGACAGCGCCTTCAAGGACACCCGGGAGCGAACAACCGACGCTCGGAGCCTCTTGATGCCGATCTTTGCCTGAATGCGGCATTGTCGCGATAGAACGCCTCCCAAACCAGCTGATCCGATGTCGTTTCAATCAGGGCCGGTTGCATGAGGTCATCGTTACTGCGCGTCCGCGCGGTTGGGCCAAGCCATGACTATACCCCGGTATAAGGCCTGCAAGCCTCTCGTTGCACTCGAGTATAGTGTATTTAAACCATCGAAAGTTTCTCTGCGGGCGTTCCAGCGGGTAAACTTGCGCTGGTTCTCTTGAGCTTCCTCCCCATCAAAGGATAACGCCATGGACAGAAAAGTAGCGCATCAACACCGAAGCCTTCCGCTTTCAAGGCCGACGGACCTGGGGGAGGACGCAACCCGTGATATCGCGGCAGCGCTCACGGCTCTGTTGGCGGACGTTTTCGCACTCTACCTCAAGACCAAGAACTTTCATTGGCACGTGTCCGGACCGCATTTTCGCGACTATCACTTGATGCTTGATGAGCAAGGAGCCCAGATTTTCGCGATGACGGATGATATCGCCGAGCGTGCTCGAAAGGTTGGCGGGCCGACGCTGAAATCGATAGGTCATATCTCGCGACTTCAAAGGATCCTCGATAACGACGCGGATTTCGTGACGCCAAGAGACATGTTGTCCGAGCTTCGTGACGACAACAAGCTGCTTGTCGGTACCTTACGTCAGCTACATGAGCTGACCTCTTCACATGATGACCATGCGACAACGAGCCTCACCGAGAACTGGATCGACGAGGCGGAAGGCAGGCTGTGGTTCCTGTTCGAGGCAACGCGTCTCGAGCGGTAGCTCCTCGAGAGAGGTGGCTGGATCCGTTGCGATGAACTAGAAAGGCGAGCCGCCCCGGCGGGGGGCGGCTCTCTTGGACCGTATCGCAGGCGGCGGAGGAGGGGAGACCAGCAAGCCTTGGTCCTCGGTCGCCTCGGGAGGAGGTGGTGACGGACATGATGCAACCCCAATATTAGAAAGAACATAATTGAGCCGAGGTATAGGTTTGGTTACCCGGTCGGCTGACCTGCGCAGTGCTCTCCTCTGGCGTTCCGCGAGGACGGAAACGCATTTCTTGGCATCGAACTGACGGCAGCGTCACTTCCGCTTTGGTTTGAATCTTCGCTGGTCGCGGTGGCCAGAACCAGGGTCGAGTCCGTCTTGGCGGTCTCGGAGACAAACGGATGCGAACCGCTATCCACAGATGCCGAGGGCGATGGCGGCAAAGGCGAACGTAGGAAACATTAGCATGCAATTTCTCCATCGTTGAAGTACTCATCGATGATCGCGCATCCTCGCAAAATTCGAAATTCTCCGAGTTCGCACGCTAAGCTTCACGTCTGGAGGGTGCGAGCGTTGAAGCCAGCCAAAAATTGGCCGATCAGGGACGCGACCTGAGGGAGGCATTCCTCGAGCGCGAAGTGTCCAGTCTCGAGAAATTGTAGGTGAGCATTGGGGAGATCGTCCAGGTATGCCTGTGCTCCTGCCGGTGTGAAGAAGGGGTCGTTCTTACCCCAGACGATCAGTGCGGGCGGCACGTTGGCTCTCAGCCATTCCTGCCATTGCGGGTAAAGGGGCAGGTTGCTCTTGTAGTCGAGAAGCAGGTCAAGTTGTGGCTGCTTGCGACCCGGCTGCTCGATGTAGTGCAAATCGAGATCGTAATTGTCCGGCATTATACGTTCCGGCCGCGATGTTCCCGTGAGGTACTGGAAGCGAACTCCCTCTGCTGTGAGCAGCCCTGATAGTTCGGCGGTGACTGCGGGATCCTCTGGTCGAGCCGACATTAGCCTCTTTGCTGCCTCCGACAATCCGGCGTCGTAACAGTTTCCGTTTTGAATGATCAGGCCGGCTATGAGTTCCGGCCTTCTGGTTGCGATCCTCATCCCCACTGGGGCACCAAAGTCGAAAATGTAGAGGATCACCCTGGTTAGGCCAAGGGTATCTATAAAAGCCTCGATGGCACGTGAAAGGTTGTCGAATGAATATTCAAATGTTCCTCCCTCCTTATTGCTGACAGGAGCGGTACTTTGACCGAACCCGGGATAATCGGGAGCGATCATGCGGAAGCTTCCTCCAAGTCGCTCCATAAGTGCTCTGTATTGATGCGACGTTGAAGGAAACCCGTGCAGTAGCAAAATGGGAGGAGAAGTCGATGCCGCATCTTTCGGATGCGTCTCGCGATAGAAGATCTCCGTGTCTTCGACGGCGAGCCGGCGGTAGGTCATTTCGTAATAGCTCGTCATCGCGCCTTCTCCCATCCACTTTACTTTGCCGCCTGAATTATCAGATCCGATACTTCCTCGGCATGCGATAGCATCGCGACATGGCTTGAAGGTATTTCGATCGCCTTGGCGTTGGCCGCCTTAGCCTGATCCTTCTCGAGCTGTGGCGGGATGATCTGGTCTTTGGTTGCCACTACCATGAAAGTCGGTTTCTCGCGCCACGCCGCTTCCGAGACCTTTGCGCTAAGGCATCTGACGTGGAACGGACCCTGCGTCGCAGCTACAACCGCTTTAGATTCAGGGTCGAGATCAGCTGCGAAGTACTTCTTGATGCCTTGGTCGCTGATCCTCAAGAAGCCGTCGTCGTCCTTCACGTATTCCTTGCGGCTTTCCAGCTGGGGATATTTTGACGTAACGTCCTCTAACGACTGCCCTTTATCGGGCGCGTAGGCCGCCACATAGACTAGAGACTTCACCTTCGGATCAGTTCCAGCTTCCGTTATGACAACGCCTGCCCACGAGTGGCCGACGAGAACTACAGGGCCTTCGGCGTTCTTGATCGCGCGCTTGGTAGCGATGACATCGTTTTCAAGCGAGTCCAGAGAATTTTGTACGGCTATTACTTTGAGGCCAGCCTTCTCCAGGCGCGGAATTACCTTTTGCCACGATGTCCCGTCGGCGAAAGCGCCGTGGACAAGTACGACTGTTTTTGCAGCCCCATCCGCGGACCAGGCCGCGGTCGATAACGCCAAACTTGAAAGCAGAAGTGCTGCGGTCGACAAAATCGTCATCATCTGAAGTCTCCTTTTTGCCGATTTTCGGCGTGAAAACTCGATCGATTGTTTGACTTTCCCGTTGCATCCGGGCGGCGTCGATGAGAGGCCGCCTAGTGGGAAAGTGGCAGCATTGGCCGTCGATCGTTATTTTTGCGTGGGATGCTCTCCCACGACATCCAGGCTAGAACACACGAGGTCACGCATCTCGTTAAATCCTGCTAAAGCACGGGAATTCCTAGAGATGGAAGAGCCTAAGGATCCGCATCCTCAGGTCGGGGGCTGTCGTGGAAGCGCGGTCACTGCAGGCTTGGTGAAGCGCGTCCTCCGCCTTTGTGCGCGTAAGCAGCAAAGCTGCGAGGTCCTCAGCGATGGCGGGGCGTTCTCTAAGTATCTCTGCAATCTTGCCTTTGCTTATCTGATATAGCGTCACATCCGTAAGGCATATGGTATCGGCCACTTCCTTACTACCCAGCAAAACGCCTCTTTCTCCAAGAACGTCTCCAGGCGAGAGCCTTGCGAACTCAATCCTTCCGTCATCAACACCGTCTTCGACAATCGCGACGCCACGTGCCAACATCATAAGTGCGCTAGTCGTCGAGTCTTTCCTAGCGATTACCGCTCCTTGCTTCATCACCACGCGCTCGGCGGAAGAGGCCAGTGCGTTCGCTTCGTCGTTCGTGAGATTGGCGAAAATCGGTGCCAAGCTGATGAGGCTCTTAACAAAATCAGGTTTTCCAGCACCCGCCGCCGTTTTTTCCGCGGGAGGATCTGAAGCAAGTGGCAAGCTGGCAGCGAAGGTGTGGCGATAAATCAGGTCGAATATTTCGTTCCTCGCCTTCGCAACAGATAACAAGGTGGGTACACGGAATGAAAGTTCCACTTCGATGCAGTCTCGACTCATACCCGTTATCGAGACCGATGGGCTTGGCGATCTCAATATCTCCCTGCTACCAAGCAGCACCTGATGCATCGTGTCTTCGATGGCTTTGGGTGGCACACTCGCTTGCATCTTAACAGTCAGGCTGGCTCCATGTGAGATGTCTGGCACACTCAGATTTGTTATGCGGCTCTTCGCTAAGATGCTGTTGGGGACAACAACGAGGTCGCCAGTTTTGTTGAGAAACTGTGTGGACCGCCAGTTGGTCTCCACGACCTTGCCCTGAACGTCATCGTCCAGAACGACCCAGTCCCCCACAGAAAGGAGCCTGTTGAGGTTGAGCGCGATGCCCGAGAACACGTCGTTTAAAGTGCTTTGAAGGGCAAGGCCGAGTACGATGGCGAAGACGCCGGATGTCGCAATTATTGTTCCGACCGGCAGGCTGAACACATAGGCTATGATGCATAACGCTGCGCTTACGTAGATAATTGCTACGACGAGATCTTGAAGAAGTCTGCCTTCGCGAGGCTTGTGTTCAAGAATTAGAAAGACGCGCGCGCAATTCGCTAAAACCATTGCACCCGCCAGCCACCATATGGTCTTGAGGCTCCCGTGCACGAAGCGCAACGTTACCGCAGACCCCAGGTCTTCCACAGAGTAGGGCGGTATGCCGTTCCAAAGCAGTAAGGCAGTCAGTGCCAAGAAAAACACGCAGTCGATGATCAATCGACGGGTTCCAGGAGCAGGAGACACTATATGGGCGGCTGCTCTGGCTCCGAACAGTATAGCGAACTGTATCCACAAATCGGTCAGAACGGATGGCATTCGCGTCTCCCGGCCGTTGCTTGGCGGCACGTTCCGCCATCGCGGGCTTTCGACTTAATCGAGCAATACGACAGAAGTGGCCGCAACGCAGGTGAAATGATGTAAACATGCGTGAAACGCGGCGGCTGCGCGCGAGTGGGGATAGCAACATTCTCACGATTTGACGGTGTTCAACACCCCGTTTTTGGCCCGCCCTGTTACTTGGCTAGCTCAACGTCGCTGTAACTGCGGTTTGACTGTCGCAGTCCAGTTGCCGCGCCTGGGCGTCTTCGCCGGACCAACGCTCCATCCAGCGCCAGCGATGTTACGCCCTAGGTCAATCGCGATGCTCGTTTCCCTGGGATTTACGACGATTAACTCGTTCGGGGTTCTGCGGTCAGGCAATATCCAGCAACGAAATGAGCACTGTCCGATCGTAAGAAGGGAGAACGTGCATGCGCCGTTTTGTCTTAGCCTTGCTGCTAGCTATCGTCTCCGCGGCACCTATTGCGCGGACTGCGAATGCCAGTGCGCCGACCGCCCCAGAGATGCACGCTACGGTCGTCACCGTGCACTATCGGTCAGCCAAGATCCAGGGCTTGAACGTCTTCTATCGGGAGGCTGGACCGGCGGACGCTCCCGTCGTGCTCTTGCTTCACGGGTTCCCAACCTCTTCACACATGTTCCGAAATCTCATTCCCCAACTGGCGGATCGATACCACGTTATCGCCCCCGATTTTCCCGGTTTTGGGCATTCCGACGCTCCGGATCACAAGGATTTCAAATACGGCTTTGGGGCGTATGCAGACATCGTCGACGAGCTGGTGTCCGGTATCGGTGTCCAGAGCTACGCGATGTACGTGATGGATTACGGCGCACCTGTCGGTTACAGGCTTGCACTGAAACACCCCGATCGTGTCACCGCGTTGATTATCCAAAATGGAAACGCCTACGATGAGGGTCTGCGAGAACTCTGGGAGCCGATAAAGGCTTATTGGGCGGACGGATCGAGCATACACCGGGACGCGCTATCTGGCCTGGTGACCCTCGAGGCGACCAAGTTCCTATATACCGACGGAGTGTCGGACGTCAGCCGCATAAGTCCTGACAACTGGGTCCAGGACCAAGCGCTCCTGGATCGGCCCGGTAACAAAGATATACAAATGGATCTCTTCTATGACCACCGTACCAACGTGCCGCTCTATCCAGCATTCCAGAAATACTTCCGCGACCATCAGCCGCCGACGCTAATCGTCTGGGGAAAGAACGATAAGGTTTTCCCTGAGGAAGGAGCGCGTGCCTACCTTCGGGATCTGCCACAGGCCGAAATCCACTTGCTCGATTCCGGACACTTCGCGCTCGAAGACAAGTTGGATGAAATGGTTCCGTTAATTCGCGGCTTCCTGGATCGTAAATTGGCCAAACTCTAGACGCCGCTCCACCGAGCCGGCCGTGACACTTTAAGTACGCGGGTGGCGTCCGCCAACGAGCAAGATTCCCGTATGCCAAGTATAAACAAACGGAGAAGCAAATGACAAAGCACGTTCTATTCATCGTCACAAATGCAGCAGTGATCGGTCCGCACAATCGTCCCACCGGTTTCTTCTTCGCGGAGGTTGCTCATCCGTTTGACGTCCTCGACAAGGCGGGCGTCGCCGTCGAGTTCGCGTCACCTGCTGGCGGATGGACTCCGTTTGACGCCTATGACGAGAAAGACGCCGCGCAGAAAGAGTTTCGTGGGAGCAAGGCTTTCCGCCGACTGAACCGCAGTCGTCGGCTGTGCGAAGTGAACGCCGCGGATTATGATGCGATCCTCATTCCCGGAGGCCTGGGGCCGATGGTCGACATCCAACGCAATCGTGAGGTCCAGAGTGCGATCGTGCGCGCCTGGACGACGAGCAAGATCGTCAGCGCGGTCTGCCATGGACCGTGCTCGTTACTTGGCGTTGATCTTGGCGACGGAACACCGTTCGTACGCGGCAAAAAGGTGACGGGCTTCTCGAAAAAGGAGGAATACGACTACGCCCGCGAGGATGTGCCGTTCGAGCTTGAAGATGCCTTGACGGGCGAGGGTGCTATCTATTCGTCTGCGGCGAACTGGGAGCCTCATGTCGTCGTCGATGGTCGCCTCATCACTGGTCAAAATCCGGCTTCCGCTGGACCTCTGGCGCAGGAGTTGCTTGCGGCCCTCAGAAAGCAGGGGTGATCATCGCTCCTATTGCTCGCCTGCCAGCGCATACTGCAGGCGAGCAACCCGTCGTTTGCGTTCAGCGTTTTATTTCCTTGCTATGCTGGCCATCGGATCGTCGACGTTGGTAAGCTCCTTCGCCACTACACTCTACGCGTCGTCCGCCGGGAGTGCCGACCTCAGATATGACAGTGGGATGTCGTTACTCGCGAACTTCGAGACGGTCTCCGTATTTGAGAGCGAGCCACCTGCAATCTTCGCAATCAAGCTCAATGCCATCGAGTGTGACTGTCGCAGCCGCCGTGCTGCGAACAGACTGATCCAACCTGGCGACACGAAGAATGGCGTTGCCAAGCAGCATCTCACATGGAGCCTGATCTACTTCAGGGCCGCCGACGCTGTGCGTCAATATCCCGCACCGGGGCAAGCCATTTGCGCATTCGGATGATATTTCTGTCCTCGACCATGAGCGTGCCTCTACCGGAAACCCGGTCAGTTCACCTCGAACTGACCGAGTCACTGCTAGGAAAACCCGTTTGAGAAATCCTTTGGCAGATAATTTAAGACTCCTGGCGAGGGGAATCTCAAATTAAGTGCAACAGCTCATGCTTTGCTATCGGCTTCTTTGATCCGCGATGTTGCACAAGGAAAATCGTAATATCAGGGTCGTGGGTTCGGGTCCCTTCAAGGCGACGGGAGCGGGCATGGAACGCGGCATCTGCAACCCGGTTCCAGCTGACGCGGAGGCTATCAAGATCGGCGGGCAACGTCGATCGCCCGCTACGATCTGACCGATGGCCAGTCGCCAAATTTTCGAAAGAATGCGCGCGAGAATGCGGCCGCACTGCCAAATCCGACCTGACGCGCGACTGCCTTCACCTTCGCTCCTCTGGCGAGCTTCCGCCGAGCGAGAATCAGACGCCATCCGGTCAGATAAGCCTGCGGCGTGGTGCCGACCACGTCGCGAAACATTGCCATGAAATGGCTTCGTGACATCCCCGCAGCGGTAGCAAGGTCATCACTGTTCCATCTTGAAACGGCGAATTCAAGCTGGTGCAGGAATCGCTGGTCGAGCGGGATCGGCTGTTGCGCAACGCGCCCCATTATATAGCGCCGCTGCCGACGACGGTGCCGATATTCGATATTTTTCCGGCCTCGGCAACGGTATCGTCCGCTTCCTGGGTCTCAGCCATCGGCCGAGCCGCCGCGGCGCTGTCGCCGTCAAAGCCGGGCTCAGCATCTATGATTTCTTGACGCGCAAGCGGACATTGATGCCGCGCCACCAGTTTCGCGGCCGGCGAGCGACGCTCGGCAAGTGGCCTGCGGTTAACCCCGGTATCAAGAGTTCCGCCACGTACTTCGACGCCTGGGTCAGCCATCCGGAGCGATTGGGCATCGAGCTTCTGCAGGACGGTCTTGCAGCAGAGTCCGGGTCAGTGGCGCTGAACTACGCCGAACTGCGGCGGGCGGAAGACGGCCGGTGTCGCCTCGCGGACCGTATAGGCGGCGCATCCTTTGCCCTCGAACCAGCGCTGATCGTCAATGCCACCGGCGGCTGGATCGACATCGTCAATCAAACCCTGCTTTCACCGGAAGCGCGGCCGGCGCCGCTGATCGGAGGCACCAAGGGCTCGCATCTCATCATCGACAATGCGGACCTGCGCGACGCTCTTGCCGGTCACATGATCTACTACGAGAACGAGGACGGGCGGATCTGTATTGCGTTTCCCTATCTGGACAAGGTTCTCGTCGGCTCCACCGATATCCGCGTCGATAATCCGGCAACAGTGCGCTGCGAGGCGGATGAGCTTGAATATATCCTGCAATCGCTCGCCTTCGTGCTGCCGGGCATTGCCATCCGGCGGGAGCAAATCGTTTTCCAGTTTTCCGGCGTACGACCGTTGCCGGCCAGTAGCGACAGTTTTACGGGACGCATCCCGCGCGATCACTTCTGCACTGTGCTGGAGCAGGCCGAGGATGATCCGCCTGTGCTCTGCATGATCGGCGGCAAGTGGACGACATTCCGGTCATTCGGCGAGCTTGCCGCCGACATGACACTGGAGCGGCTCGGCAGAAAACGCCGCATCGAGACGTCGGAGCGACCGATCGGCGGCGGCCGGCAGTATCCATCCGACAAGACCGTGTGGTCGGTGACGCTGGCCCGAAGAACCGGAATTTCCAGCGAACGGGCCGCCGAGCTTTTTGACCGCTATGGTACGGAGGCCGAAAAGATCGCGGTGTTCATTGCGGCGGGGCTGGACATGGTGATGCCGAAGTCCGGATATCTGACCAAGATCAGCGATATCCGGAAACGTGAACTCAGACGGGCGGCGTTCGAGGTCCTGCAGCGCGAAGGCATGGCGGGGGCGACGCTGGAGAAGGTGGCCGTTCAAGCAGGCGCATCGAAAGGTATCGTGCTGCACTACTTCGCTAACAAGCAGGAACTGTTCGAGCATGCGATGCGCGAGGCGAACGCGGCTTTGAGGGATGCTGTGGTGGCGCGCCTTAACCGAGCCACCACCCCGTTCGAGAGACTGGAAGCGATCATTGAAGGCAACTTCGAGGATCGCTTCTTCCAGCCGTCGATTTGCCGCGCCTGGCTCGCGCTCTGCGCCGAGGTGCCGCGGGAGCCGCAGCTGGCGCGTATCCAAAAGGTAATTCATGCGCGGATGCGATCAAACCTGATGTCGGCGCTGGTCCACATCCTGCCGGAGGACGAATGCGAGTCAGTCGTTCTTGGCGTCACCGCGCTGATCGACGGGCTTTGGTTGCGTCTCGCTCTGCAGTCGGCGGGCCCGACGCGGGAAGATGCGCTTCGCCAGATGCGCGACTATCTCTCTCATCGGCTGCCCGCCGCCGGCCAACTATCTGTCGCCAACCGTTGAGCCTGCATGAGGAAGCGGAATGAGGCTCAGGCCGTGCCTGCGTCTCTTCTCTGCAGCGCCGCTAACGTAAAGAATCGAGATCAAGGCAATTCTGCATCGCGCTAAACGCCCGCGGCCGGGCGTCTCGAGTATCAGGGCAAAGCTGCAGCTCGAACGGTGTCGAGTGCCGTCGATATGGTCCTCGGGACTTCATGAGCCTGCTCCGAGTGAAGCCCTCAGAGCCTATCAGCTTTCCTGGGTTCACCCCAAGGCCGTGTGCAAGATGTTGAGCGAATTTGATCTGCTTAACCCCAAACACGTTTGATTGCATCAAAAGCGGCCACAACAGTGGGGTCATCCCTACGAGCTTCCATGCATATGAAGCTTAATGTCGTCGAAATTTTCACCGCATCGGCGATGAAGAGCCCGTGGGCTTGTTGTTCATGGAGAGCGATCGACTCACGGCAGAGGCTCAAGCCAACGCCCGTGCGGACCATGGCGACCATCGACGCTTCCTGATCAACCTGGGAGACGATGTTTTGGCGCAGGCCAAGATCGGTGAACAGGCGTGCCAACAGTCGGTTGTGCACCGAAGCGGGTGGTGTACCGATCCAGGGCAGGGATGCTAGCTGTACCCAATCCGCGCCACGCACGAAGCTGGCAAGCGACGGCGGGGCGACGACGCGATAGGTCAGTTGTGCCAGTTCTCTGACATAAAACAGTTTCGTGGTAGTTTCATCCGAAAGCTCGGCTGCAGGATCGTAGTCCCTTGGATCTCCGAGAAAAAATCCAGCATCCAGCTCATTCCGTCGAAGCCCTTCTGGTACATCTCCACTCATGCCATGGCGCAACGTCGTCTCGATGCCTGGTCCGCTTTCGATCAGCGCCTTCAGAAATGCACCCAAACGTGTGAACTCCGGGTCGATGATGGTGCCGATCCGAAGTTTCCCCCGCACGCGCGTTGCCAGGTGCCCGGCCGTCTGCCCAAAATCCGTAAGTGTCGCCAACACCTGCTCCGCCTTGGCGGCAAGAAGAGCTCCCTCCTGCGTCAGTTCCAGACCCGTGGACGTCCGCCGGAACAAGGTGAGGCCCGTATCGGCGGCAAGGCGCTTCAATTGCAGCGTGACGGCAGGTTGGGTGATATGCAGTTGCTCCGCGGCGCGCGTGACGTTGCCTTCGCGCGCGACAGTAGCGAATGCCCTCAACGTTCTCAGGTCAACTGATTGGAACATATTAACTTCACTTATAATGCCTTGTGCTATTTGTCATTGGATTTCTGCGCCGCTCCTCCGCTATTCATAAAAATTGAGATGAGGAGGAGGCTAAAATGCCAGGGCGAATCGTCGATTCTTATGATTGCGCGGTGTTGTATCGCAGCAGGCGGGCAAGCCTATGACCAGCCGCGCTTCTTACCTCGCCGACGATAGCTTTGATTATATCATCGTCGGCGGAGGCTCCGCAGGCTGCCTGCTTGCCAATCGCCTTAGCCGCGATCCGGCGATGCGCGTGCTGCTGCTGGAAGCTGGCCGCAAGGACGACTATCCCTGGATTCATGTTCCCGTCGGCTATCTCTATTGCATCGGTAATCCCCGCACCGACTGGCTGTTCAAGACCGAGCCGGATGCCGGGCTGAATGGCCGGTCGTTGCGCTATCCACGCGGCAAGACTCTCGGTGGCTGCTCCTCGATCAACGGCATGATCTATATGCGCGGCCAGGCGCGCGACTTCGACGGCTGGGCGACGGCAACCGGCGACGACGCCTGGTCCTGGCAGAACTGCCTGCCTGATTTCAAGGCGCATGAGGATCATTACCGGCTGGACAACGGCGCGGACCCGAAGACTGGCGGCAACAGCCGTTTCTCCGACATGCACGGCCACGGCGGCGAATGGCGGATCGAGAAGCAGCGTCTCAAATGGGACATCCTCGAATCCTTCGCCGAGGCCGCCGTCGAGGCCGGCATTCCGCGCTCGGACGATTTCAACAGCGGCGACAACCAGGGTGTCGGCTATTTCGAGGTCAACCAGCGCTCCGGCTGGCGCTGGAATACATCAAAGGCTTTCTTGCGCCCGGCAAAGAACCGCCCGAACCTGACGGTCTGGACGCAATCCCATGTCGAACGGCTAATCGTTGAAACCGAGGGTTCCGGCCGCAAACGTTGCGTTGGCGTTATGCTTCAGCGGCAGGGGCGGAGTCTGCAGGTCCGGGCGCACAGGGAAGTCATCCTTTCCGCCGGCGCGATCGGTTCTCCGCAAATCCTGCAATTGTCGGGTATCGGGCCGGGCGGCCTCCTGAAGCGTCATGGCGTCGAGGTCGCTCATGCCCTGCCTGGCGTTGGGGAGAATCTTCAGGACCATCTGCAAATCCGCGCGGTATTCAAGATCACCAACGCGAAGACGCTGAACACGCTTGCCAACAGCCTGTTCGGCAAGACGATGATCGGGCTGGAATATGTGCTGAAGCGCAGCGGCCCGATGAGCATGTCGCCCTCTCAGCTCGGTGCCTTCACCCGTTCGGATGACAGCCAGGCCCACGCCAACCTGGAGTATCACGTCCAGCCGCTCAGCCTCGACGCTTTTGGCGAGCCGTTGCACAGCATACCCGCCTTCACCGCGAGCGTTTGCAACCTCAACCCGACGAGTGTCGGAAGCGTGCGCATTCGCTCCGATAAGACGTCGGACGCGCCGGTTATCGCGCCGAACTATCTGAGCACAGAAGAGGATCGCCGTATTGCCGCCGAGAGCCTTCGGCAGGTGCGCAAGATCGTGTCACAGCCAGCGCTGGCGAGATACCAGCCGCAGGAGTGGAACCCCGGCATGCAGTTCCAGAGCGACGAGGAGCTGACACGGCTCGCGGGCGATATCGCCAACACCATCTTTCATCCCGTCGGGACGACGAAGATGGGCCGTGACGACGATCCGATGGCGGTGGTGGACAGCCATCTCAGAGTGCGGGGCATCGAGGGCCTGCGCGTTGTCGACGCGGGTATCATGCCGAAGATCACCAGCGGCAACACCAACGCACCGACGCTGATGATCGCCGAAAAAGCAGCCGGCTGGATCGTCGCCGATGCTCGGACATAAATGATTTCTGGGAGGACAGGTAGCAATGACATCGATCGCGCGTTCCGCGCTTCCGCTTTCAGGCGTCCGGGTGATTGATTTTGGGCAGTATATTGCTGGCCCGGCGGTCGCCATGATTCTTGGCGATCTTGGCGCGACCGTCGTGCATGTCGATCCGCCCAGCGGTCCGCTGTGGGACAATCCCGCCAATGCCATCCTCAATCGCAACAAGCTGATCGTCAACCTCGACCTCAAGACGGAGGAGGGGGTGGAGCAGGCAAAGGCACTGGTCGCCGAGGCCGATATTGTTGTTGAGAATTTCCGCCCCGGCGTGCTCGCCCGGCTCGGGATCGATTTTGCGGCTCTCCGCAAGGCGCGGCCGGAGCTGATCACCCTGTCGATCCCCGGCTTTGCTTCCGACGACGAGCTTCGCCGCGATTGGCGGGCCTTTGAGACGGTGATCGCGGCCTCCTCCGGCGTCTTCACGGATATGGGTCTCAATCGCGTCCTGATGGGCATCAACCCCTCTTTCTCGCCGCTGCCGCTCTCGTCCGCCTACGGCACGATGCTTGCGGCGTCAGCAACGGTGCTGGCGCTTCAGGCGCGCGAGCGCACCGGGCACGGCGATCATATCGAGGTGCCGCTGGCAAGCGCCGTCATGGAGGGCCTGTCCTACAACTCGATCCTGATCGACGACTATCCGGTGCGCTACCAGACCCAGCGCGAGCGGGAGATCGAACGGCGGCGCAGGGAAGGTCTGGCGATGGATATGTCCTATGAAGACCTTCAGGAGTTCCTCGATCCCTTCTATCGCAGCTATATGTGCGCCGATGGGCGGATGTTCTACGTCGTCTGCCCCAGCCACAAAAACCATGCAAAGCGCTGCCTGCAAACGCTCGGTCTATATGACGAACTGGTCGCTGAAGGGCTGCGTGAGGAGGAAGACACCTATCTGCCGGTCTCGCAATGGTCGTCCGACGTTTCCCTTGGCGTCTATCCACTCCCGAAATTCTGGGCCGACAAGATCGCGGCCCGCATGAAGGAAGTTTTCCTCACGAAGACGGCGGCCGAATGGGAACGTATCTTCGGGGATGGCCTGTTTCCGGGCGCACCGCAGCGCTGGCTGAAGGAATGGATCGCCGACGATCACGCCAGGGCTGCCGGCCTGATGATCCAGGTGGACGATCCGGTCCTCGGCCGTATGACCCAGCCGGGGCCGATGGCCTGGCTGCAAGAGAGCGCCGAAGCCATGTTGATGCCGCGCCCACGGCGTTGGGGAACGGCCAAGGATGCCTTGGCGATGCTTGCGGACATGGAGCGCCCTTCCTTACCAGTTCCCGCGACTGACGCCCCCGGTGGCTGGTTGGACGGGGTCAGGGTGCTCGATCTCTGCAATGTGATCGCCGGCCCGCACTCGGTCGCCTATCTCGCCCGCTTCGGTGCGCAGGTGATCAAGATCGATCCTGCCAAGCCGCTCTACGACTGCTGGAACACCGTGATCTTCGGCATGTCGCACATGCGCGGCAAGCAGTCCGTGCTGCTGAATATCGGTTCGCCCGATGGCCGTGTCGTGTTCGAGGAACTGGTGCGCTCTGTGGACGTCGTGGTCTGGAACGCCACCGACCGCCAGGTCAAGACGATGGGACTCGATGCCGAAAGCCTTAAGACGCTCAATCCGAAGGTGATCTTCTGCCAGCTCGATTGCTTCGGCGGCGTGCGCACCGGCCCGCGCACCGACTATCTCGGCTATGACGACCTGGTGCAATCGGCAACCGGCATCATGCTGCGGTTCGGCGGATCGATGGAAACGCCGGAGGAGCATGCCCATGTGGGCACCATCGATGTCATGTGCGGCTTCGGCGCGGCGCTCGGCATTGCCACGGCACTCTACCAGAAATCGAGAACAGGGATCGCGGGCCGTCCGCGCACGTCGCTTTCGGCGCTGACCGGGCTCGCGCAGATACCGTTCTGCTACGACTATGCCGGGCGCGGCCCCTTCGACGAGCCGTCTGGCCGCGAAACCAAGGGGTATGATGCCTTGTCGCGGCTCTACGAAACGTCCTCAGGCGATCATCTGTTGCTATGCGCTTCAGAAACCGACCTGCCGCGCTTCGACAAGGTCGAGGGTATGAGGGGAATACTAGAGATGGCAGGATCGGATCGCGAGGCCCATCTCGCACGGGTTTTCATGACCGCGTCCGCGGAGACCTGGCGGCAACGGCTACACGAAGCGGATATCGGCGTATCGATCTGCGAGAATATCGAAACGATCCGGAGCCGGAGTGCCCGCATTGCCGACGGTACGCCAGGAATTGATCGTGGCAGCTATTCCTTCTCGATCTTCCCCAACCATCCGAGCGGGCACACCGTCACCCAGCTCGATCCCTTTGCCATTCGTACGACGGTCGGCAAGGTCACGGCCGTCGCGCCGGCCGAGAAGTACGGAGCGTCCACACGCACCGTCCTGAAATCCCTAAACCATAGCGAGGCTGAGATCGAAAGGCTGATTGCTTGCGGGACGGTCAGCGAGACATGGAGCGCGGAATATCTGCCGAGCTAGCAAGCAATGGCGGCTTTGGACTCTGAGGAGAATACCGGAGGCGCCGAGGCGCCCGCCTGAGGCAATCAATTGCGCGCGGTTTGACAAATTCGACGCAATCGCCCACCAGCTACGACATCTGTGGCGGGGCCAGCCTTTCTCGAAACCATTGGAAGTGCCCACTTTGGCAGCTTTAAAGCTACCCGCCCGTGTCCCAAAAGGTTCGGCTCCCGGCGAAACGCTTCGCGTCGGCCAAGAGGATAATGTCCATTATTTAGGCAATCGCGGTGGCTAGAGCGACACCGTCTTTCATGCTCGATTATCCTACAGCTTAGCATTAAAGACGTGGAGAATTTTTATGGTTGAACCAGCTCTCTCGCAACTGGAGACCGATGCCCTCCGTAACGACCGGTTTCATCTGATTCAGGCCGCCCCGGTAGCCGGAAGTATCGGTGCTGAAGCCCGCGAGCTCATCACTTCTTCCGAAGATGTCTTCGTCTTTGACCAGAGCGGCAGAAAACTGATCGACGGACCGGCAGGTATGTGGTGCATCAATGTCGGGCATCGCAACCAGGCCCTGGCCGATACATTGCACGACCAAGCGATGTCCCTGACCTACTCGACACCATGGTATACAAGTAACGCGCCCGCGGAGAAGCTTGCGCAGATGCTTGCGGAGCGGGCACCGAGCGATCTCAACCATGTGTTTCTTACAACAGGCGGTTCTTCCGCGGTCGAAACAGCCATACGGCTCGTGCAGTTCTACAACAACGTACGCGGACAGCCGCAGAAGAAATTGCTGGTCTCCCGTCAAGGAAGCTACCATGGCTCGACCTACCTGACCGCATCGCTGAACGGCCGCCCACGGGATCACGACTGGATGGATGGCGCAAGCGAACTCGTAAGAAAGTTGACTTGCCCCAATCCCTTCCACCGACCGGCCAACCTGTCAGTGGAGACCTTTGAAGATTTCCTCGTCGATGAGTTTCGCTCGCTCATTGCGCATGAGGGGGCTGGGCGAATCGCCGCTTTTGTTGCCGAACCGATTCAGGCAAGCGGCGGAGTCTTGATGTCGCCACCGAACTATCTCAAGCGCATGCGCGCGCTCTGCGCAGAAAATGACATCCTCTTTATCGCGGATGAGGTCGTCACCGCCTTCGGACGGCTCGGCCACATTTTCGCATCGGGGCCAAGCTTGTGCGCCACGAGATTGAGCGGGCGGGAGAGATCGAGCGAACCGATGGCGGGATCCGGCTGACTCCACGCGACCGTCTCCGCCGGGTCGGGGTCCGAAACGGGTGCGTCGATCCCGGCTCGGTCGATATAATCGTCGATATGGCGTTTGGCATTGTCGGAGGCTTCATCCCCAAAGCGAACATTTGCTTCGACATCGTCGGCGAACGAGAGGCGGCCGCCATCCGCAACGCCGGACAATCGCCCGAGAAGCACAATACCCTGGGCGCCGAGCGCCTGAAGGCTTATCGTGTGCTCCGACCCGAACACACCACGCGGCGGGATGCGTCCCGCAAGCCGAATGACCTCCTCTCGCCGCACGTCGAGAAGTCCGCTTTCCTCGAGCCAGATCATGACGTCGCGCCCCCGGTAGCGCCGTGGGAGCCGCCCCGACGCGACGGGTCGCAAGGAAGACCGTCCGGCCCGCTTCCGCCAGTTCCTCCGCGATCTGGGCGCCTGATTGACCGCTTCCGACCACCAACACCGCTCCGCCGGGCAGATGGGCAGCGCTGCGATAGCCAGAAGCGTCGATCTGGCAAATGTCAGGCGGCAACGCATCTGATGAGATCGGGCGCACAGGACAATTCAGGTTGCCGCTTGCGACGATCACGTTTCGCGCTCGAAGCGTGCCGTGCGAGGTGGTCAGCCGATAGGCGCCATTCTCCTGCGCGAGTTCGCTCACCGCAGTATCCGCTTCGATCGGCAGCCCATTTCTCCCGGCGAAGTCCTCAAGGAGAGCGACGAACTGGTCGCGCGTGTGGACACCATACGGATCCGGACCCTCGTAGCGGTCGCCGGGCATGACGGTCTGCACGTTGGGCGTATTCATACGAAAGGAATCCCACCGCTGCGTGCGCCAGGTCTGTCCTATGCGACCCCGCTCTAGGACGCTATGGTGCAGGCCCCTTCGTGCCAGCCGATAGCTGACGCCGAGGCCCGCCCAGCCGGCCCGACGACGACAGCATCGAGAACATCGGCACTACCATTCAGTTGCCGCGATGATCTCATGATCGGCATCCCCCAGCCATCCCCGCGCGGCATTAAGCCTTGTTCATGGCAACGAGTCCAGCGTCGCGGATATCCGTCCGACTGGCGGATACAGCCGTTCCCCACCTGGTGGCCACATGTCCGCATTCGGCCGACTCATCATGGAAAGCCGCTCACAGATCAGGCCGCGACGGACAACGTGGGAGCAGAACACCGGTTACACTGAAGGCTGCATAGAAAAGGGTCATTCACCGCGCCGACGCCCGATGGCAGCATCCCGGACCGAAGCCGGGATGGGGAGGAAGTTCAGTGGCCCGGACGCCCGGTCTTGCCCTTCGTCCGGCCCTTGCGCTTCTGATCCGCAGGGTCCTCGTAGGAGCCGGCGCCCGTCTTGCCGCGGACAAGGGGGCGGGGGTCGTCGCTGGATCCTCGGGTCAAGCCCGAAGATGACGGAGAGGATGGCGCGTCGGCGCGTTCGGGCTGGCCTTCTTGCAGCGGTGAGAAGGGCTTCGTGCTCTTCGCGGCATCCGGCTTTACCGGCAGCTTGCCGGTGACCGGTTTTTCGGTGCGGCCGACGGTCATTTCGTCGAGGGTATTTTTGCGGAAGAGGGGCTTCCTCGCGGGTTCGGCGACGTCGCGACCCATTTCATCCAGATCGGGCTTGCGGAAAAGCGGTATTGCGGTATCGGTGCCGGGTCCCATGTCGTCGAGGCTGGGTTTGGCGAAGGAGGAGGTTCCACGCCCGCCCTCTTGGTTCGAGACGGTCCTTTGAGCCTCCTCCCCATGAGGGCTCCTGCTGGCGCCGGTTGCGGCACGGCTTGCTCCACCCCCTTGCTGAGGCGCGGAGGTCGAAGACCGGAGCCTCGAAGGATCCTTGCGTCCGCCCTCCATCGCCCTCGACTCCTCGCGGGCCATCGGGTCGTCCATGACCGCCAGCTCGGCGGCCTTGAGGCGTTTGATTTCGTCGCGGAGGCGGGCGGCTTTTTCGAAATCGAGGTCGGCGGCAGCGTCGCGCATCTGTTTTTCCAGCGCGCTGAGATGAGCAGCCAAGTTGTTGCCGACGAGGTTGCCGCCGTCGGCAAAACCCTTGCCGGAGACGCCGGAGATGTCGGCGCGGACGTGGTCGCGTTCGTAGACCGAATCGAGGATATCGGAGATGCGGGCCTTCACCGATTCCGGGGTGATGCCGTGTTCCTCGTTGTAGGCCACCTGCTTTTCGCGGCGGCGGCTGGTTTCCTCCATGGCGCGCTTCATCGAGCCGGTGACGGTGTCGGCATAGAGGATGACCTTGCCGTCAACGTTGCGCGCGGCGCGGCCGATCGTCTGGATCAGCGAGGTTTCGGAGCGCAGGAAGCCCTCCTTGTCGGCGTCGAGGATGGCGACGAAGCCGCATTCGGGGATATCGAGGCCCTCGCGCAAAAGGTTGATGCCGACCAGCACGTCGAAGGCGCCGAGGCGCAGGTCGCGGATGATCTCGATGCGCTCAAGCGTGTCGATGTCGGAATGCATGTAGCGGACGCGCACGCCCTGCTCATGCAGGTATTCAGTGAGGTCCTCGGCCATGCGCTTGGTGAGCACGGTAACGAGGGTGCGGTAGCCCTTGGCGGCAGTCTCACGGATTTCGCCGAGCACGTCGTCGACCTGGGAGCGGGCGGAGCGGACTTCCACCGGTGGGTCGATGAGGCCGGTCGGGCGGATGACCTGTTCGGCGAAGACGCCGCCGGCCTGCTCCATCTCCCATCCGCCCGGCGTGGCGGAGACAGCGACGGTGTCCGGGCGCATCGCATCCCATTCCTCGAAGCGCAGCGGGCGGTTGTCCATGCAGGACGGCAGGCGGAAGCCGTATTCGGCGAGCGTCGCCTTGCGGCGGAAGTCGCCGCGGTACATGCCGCCGATCTGCGGCACGGTGACGTGGCTCTCGTCGATGAAGAGCAGGGCGTTGTCGGGGATGTATTCGAAGAGCGTGGGCGGCGGCTCGCCGGGGGCGCGGCCGGTCAGGTAACGCGAATAGTTCTCGATGCCGGCGCAGGAGCCGGTGGCCTCCAGCATCTCGATGTCGTAGCGGGTGCGCTGCTCCAGGCGCTGGGCCTCCAGCAGGCGGCCGGCCTTTTCCAACTCGGCGAGGCGGAGCCTCAGCTCCTCCTTGATCGCCTTGATGGCGCCGTTGAGGGTGGGGCGTGGTGTGACATAGTGCGAATTGGCGTAGATCTTGACCGATTTCAGGTCGCCGGTCTTCTGGCCGGTCAGCGGGTCGAACTCGGTGATGGCGTCGATCTCGTCGCCGAACATGCTTATGCGCCAGGCGGCATCTTCGAGGTGCGCCGGGAAGAGCTCGATCGTGTCGCCGCGGACGCGGAACGAGCCGCGCTGGAAATCCATGTCGCGGCGCTTGTATTGCTGGGCGACGAGATCGGCGAGCAGCTGGCGCTGGTCGAGGCGGTCGCCCACCGACATCTGGAAGGTCATGGCGGTGTAGGTCTCGACCGAGCCGATACCGTAGATGCAGGAGACGGAGGCGACGATGATGCAGTCGTCGCGTTCCAGCAGCGAGCGCGTCGCCGAGTGGCGCATGCGGTCGATCTGCTCGTTGATCGAGGATTCCTTCTCGATATAGGTGTCGGAGCGCGGGACGTAGGCTTCCGGCTGGTAGTAGTCGTAGTAGGAGACGAAATATTCGACGGCGTTGTCCGGGAAGAAATTCTTGAACTCGGAATAGAGCTGGGCGGCGAGCGTCTTGTTCGGCGCCAGGATGACGGCGGGGCGCTGCGTCGCCTCGATTACCTTGGCCATGGTGAATGTCTTGCCCGAGCCGGTGACGCCGAGCAACACCTGCGAGCGATCGCCGTTTAGCAGGCCCTCGACGAGGTCCTTGATGGCGGCCGGCTGGTCGCCGGCGGGCTGGTAGTCCGAAGCCATGCGGATAGTGATTCCGCCTTCGGATTTCTCCGGCCGGGCCGGGCGGTGCGGCGTCCAGATCTTGCCGTTCTTGTGCAGCGGATTGCCGGACTCGATGAGCGCCGAAAGCGCCTCGACCGTGGCCGTGACGGCGGTGCCGGCCGAAAGCTGCGAGGCCTCCTCCAGCGTCGTATCCATGCCGGAGACCGGATTGAGGCCGGCGGCGGCGCGAGTCTTCGGATCGGTCGAGCCGCCCATCGAGGTGCCGCGCGCAGATTTCGAGGCGGCGATCTCCACCTTCTTGCGGTGCTTGCCGGCCTTGGAGGCTATCTCGCGCTGCGTCTCGACGCTCGACGCCTCGGCATCGGCCTCGAGTTGCTTCACCCAGTCGGCGACGGAGCCCTCCAATGGAGCGCCTTCAAAGGACGACTGCGGGGCTTCCTCGAAGCCGTTCGGGGCGGGGGATTTCTTCGTCGATTTGGCCATGCGCGGAATATGGAGAGAGTCAGCGCTAAAGGGAAGAGGCAAAGAGTACAAAAGGGAAACGAATGAATTGTTCGGATTTGGTGAATAGTGCCGATCAATTTTTTCCGGGCCATTTTTTTCCGGCCGTTGTCGGCGCGCACGGCTGCGCCACGTCCTTGCGTTGTAACGGGGGCATGTAACGGGCCTCCGGGGCGCCACGAAGGAGAGCAGATATGAGAAAGATCATCACCGGTGCATTTGTCAGTCTCGACGGCGTCATGCAGGCCCCGGGCGGCCCGGACGAAGATCCCGTCGGGGGCTTCAAGTACGGCGGCTGGGTTGCCCCTTATTTCGACGAGGCGATGGGAAAGTCCGTGGGCGAGATGTTCGCCCGGCCGTTCGATCTTCTGCTCGGACGCAAGACCTACGATATTTTCGCCGCGCATTGGCCCTATGTCGCTGCCGACGACCCGATCGGCCCGCTGTTCGACCGCATCACCAAATATGTCGCGACCCGCAATCCAGACTTCAAGCTCAACTGGCAGAACAGCCAGGTGCTCGGCGCCGACGTGGTCGGCGCACTCACGACGCTGAAAAGCGGGGAGGGGCCGGATTTGCTGACTCAGGGCTCGACCGACCTTCTGCAGACCCTGTTCAGAAACGACCTGATCGATGAAATCAATGTTTTCTTCTTTCCGGTCGTGCTCGGGAAGGGCAAGAAATTGTTCGGCGACGGTACCTTTGCGGGCGCCCTGAAACTCGTCGGATCGAAGGTCTCCGGATCCGGTGTCATGATCAACAAATACGTCCGCGACGGCGACGTCGTCACCGGCTCATTCGAATTCGAACAGCCGACCGCGGCGGAGCTTGAGCGGCGCAGGAACCTGAGCTGAGGCGAACGGGCGCGGCCGGCCAGGCCGGTGCTTTGTGGCGGTCAAACTGTCGCAGGCGCGGAACAAGGGCAGGAGTGCTGCCATTGTCCGGCGTTGCCATCCGGCAACCCCGGTTCCGGGCCAACCTCTCTTCGACGGCACCGGGACATTGCCCGCCTCGCCGCCGCTTTCGGACGGAGGAAGCATAATGTCCGCATTGGAAAGCCTGCGGGCGCTCAGCCAGCAGCAGCGCAACACCGTCATTGCCAGCTATCTCGGCTGGACGCTCGATGCCTTCGATTTCTTCATTCTCGTGTTCGTTCTCAAGCATATCGCCGAGGAGTTCCACACCGACGTCCCGGCTGTTTCGGTGGCGATCTTCCTGACGCTTGCGATGCGGGTGGTGGGGGCGCTGATTTTCGGGCTTGCGGCCGACAGGTTCGGGCGGCGCGTGACGCTGATGGCCGACGTGCTGCTCTATTCGCTGTTCGAATTCCTGACCGGATTCTCGACGGGCCTGACCATGTTCCTCGTGCTGCGCGCATTCTACGGCATCGCCATGGGCGGGGAATGGGGCGTCGGCGCCTCGCTGGTGATGGAGACCGTGCCGGAGGAGAGCCGCGGCATCGTCTCCGGCATCCTGCAGGCGGGCTATCCCTCCGGCTATCTCGTCGCCTCGATCGTCTTCTTCCTGCTCTTCCCGGTGATCGGTTGGCGCGGCATGTTCTTCGTCGGCGCGCTGCCGGCGCTTCTCGTGCTCTATATCCGCCGCAATGTCGCCGAAAGCCCGGTCTTCCTGAAGCGGCAGGCGCAGGGACGGCGGCCGTTCCTCACCATCCTCACGAAAAACATTCCGCTGTTCGTCTGGTCGGTACTGCTGATGACGGCATTCAACTTTTTGAGCCACGGCACGCAGGACATCTACCCGACCTTCCTGGAAACGCAGCGCAACTACGACAGCTACACGACGGGCGCGATCGCCATCGTCTACAATATCGGCGCGATCTGCGGCGGGCTGTTCTTCGGCCAGCTATCCCAGCGGATCGGACGGAAGCGGGCGATCGTCATCGCCGCGCTGCTTGCCGTGGCCGTTGCGCCGATCTGGGTCCATGCGCCGGGGCCGGTGCTGCTCGCCGTCGGCGCCTTCGTGATGCAGTTCTTCGTGCAGGGCGCCTGGGGCATCGTGCCGGTGCATCTCAACGAGCTGTCGCCCGACGAGGTGCGCGGCACCTTCCCCGGTTTCGCCTACCAGCTCGGCAACCTGCTTGCCTCCGGCAATGCCACGATGCAGGCGGAGCTCGCGGCGCGCTGGAACGGCGACTATGCGACGGCGCTGCTGATCGTCGCCAGCACGGTGGCGGTAGCCGTGGCACTTCTTTCCGGCTTCGGTTACGAGAAGAAGGACGTGCGTTTCGGCACGGAGGAGGCCGAAACGCCGCAGGGCGTTTTGCACAGCTGAACGGCGAGGACCTGGCGCGATGTGCGCCGGGTTCCTCATCGTCTTGCCACAGGCCCTTCTTAACCGCCCGACGCTAATGTTTTTCGCCCGGGAGGTCAGGTACTGCGTCCCGCCGCGAGGGTTTGATGGCTTCCACCGACAATTTCGCTTTTCTGCTGCCGGTCATGATGCTGACGTTCGGCTGCACGTTCCTGCTCGTCGCCCGGTTCGGATCGCGCGAAGCGCACCACGGCACGGCCGAAAATCTGGTCATTGTCTTCTCCTTCAAGCAGGCATGCCAATCCATATCTCACGGCGATTTGGAATATATCGATCGCAACCTGTTAGTGTATTATGATGTATTGTTGGGTGGCTTGCGATGGGACGGGTTTTTGCGCCACAGGACCGCAGTATTTTAATCGGGCGAACTTGCTCGCCAGGTATCAATCCTATGTAATCAACGCATGCTTTCAGTTGGTTTCAGTTGTATCCGCTTGGACTGTGAGGATTGTGTGCGATGACGTTCGAGTGGCGGAAAATGACGCACAAGGAGGGACATTCCATGCTTTACGCCATCCTGGCCTATCACGAAGAGAAAGTGGTCGAATCCTGGACCAAAGAGGAGGATGCAGCGCTGATGAGCGAACTGCTCCAGGTCAATGATCGCCTCGTCGAGGAGAAGCATTTGGGACCGGCTGCGCGGCTTGGCCCGACGGGGCGCGCCGTGACCTTGCGGGGGACGGGTGCCGGCATGATCACCGACGGCCCCTTTGCTGAAACCAAGGAGCAATTGCTCGGCTTCTACGTCGTGGATTATCCAACGCTTGAGGCAGCCGTCGCCGCAGCGCGCGACCTGCGCCGTGCCAATCCCTCCGCAGTCTATGAAATCCGGCCGATCTCGCTTTATCTCCCTGGTGCGCCACTGGCATCGCGGGACGAAGGTTAGCGCCCGAGCTGTCGGCGGTGGCATTCGCACCGCTATACCGGCGTCTTCGGTGGGGAAGGGCTGCGGCATGTCGCCATGGCCCCTTGAGCCCTGGCCATTTGGAGATACAAGCTGGCGCCAGTTTTCTCCCATCGGATTCGCCCATGTATTTTTCGCTAAGCCCCGCCGCCATCTGGCCTGTCGTCATGCTTTTCGCCTCCAACATCTTCATGACCTTTGCCTGGTATGGGCACCTGAAGCACAAGGGCAGTGCGATCGCCCTTGCCATCGTCGCGAGTTGGGGGATTGCCTTCTTCGAATACTGCCTGGCGGTGCCAGCGAACCGTATCGGCTCGGCGGTCTATACGACGGCGCAGTTGAAGACGATGCAGGAGGTGATCACGCTGATGGTCTTCTCCGGTTTTTCGGTTTTCTGGCTTGGCGAGAACCTGACCTGGAATCACGCCATCGGCTTTGCGCTGATCGCCGTCGGCGCCTCCTTCATCTTCCGCGCATGAACGCTACCTTTCTAATGGATTACAAATAGTCCATGTCGGGAAATTTACCGAATTGCTGACGCATTTGGCTCGGAGGCTGTCACCATTCAGTGATCGGGAGGTGACCGGTCATGAGCCTCTCTTTCCAGACGATGGCGGCGATCCGGTTTGGCTATGGATTCCGACCGGGCGAGGCGCCGCCGCAGAACAAGGACCAGCTGTTTGGTCAGGTGAAGGACGCCGCGCTTCGCGCGCCGTCCTTTCCGGCCGGCGGCATCGATGGACGCCATCAGCAGATTGTCGATCTGCAGGAGCGGCTCCGGGAGCTGCGCCAGAGCGGCAGCGACGATGAGTTGCGCCGAAAAAGGCGCAAAGCGATCCAGAAGCAGGTGCAGCAGGGGTTCCAGCGCGACGCCAACGCGCGGCTGATGCAGGCCGTGCTTTCGCCGAACGGATTCTACGAGCGGCTTGCGACCTTCTGGACCAATCATTTCTCGACGAGAGCGAACAAAAGCCTGCCGATGCGGATGATCGTGCCACTTTACGAGGCGGAGGCGATCCGGCCCAATATCGGCGGATCGTTCCGCGACCTGCTGCGGGTCGCGACGGAGCATCCGGCGATGCTCATCTATCTCGATCAGGCGCAATCGCAGGGGCCGGAATCGGCCCGCGGCATGAAGCAGAAGAAGGGTCTCAACGAGAACCTCGGCCGCGAACTGCTGGAACTGCATACGCTGGGTGCGGGAAGTGGCTACACGCAGGCCGACGTGCGCGCCGCGGCGATGGTGCTGACCGGGCTGACAATCGATCGCAAGGAGATGGATGTGGCTTTCCGTCCCGGCATTTCGGAGCCCGGCAGACATACGGTTCTCGGTGTCAGCTATGGCGGCGCGAAACGGTCGCGGAAAGACTATCTGGCCCTGCTCGACGATCTCGCTGTCCACCCGAAGACGGCGCAGCATATCAGCCGCAAGCTCGCCGCTCACTTCGTCTCCGATCAGCCGCCGCAGGAGATGGTGACGGCGATTCGGATGGACGGCGACCTGACGGCCGTTTATGGCGCAATGCTCGACCATCCCGCAGCGCGGCGCGACGAGGGCGCGAAGGCGCGCCAGCCGTTCGACTATGTAGTGACGGGCTTGAGGGCGCTGAACGCCGGCAGCGGCAACGGTATTGCTGGCGACTTCATGAAGGCCGATCAGGAAGACGACGACGATGTGATGGCCCCGCCGAAGGACATGGCGGGACAGGACAATGCCATGGGCGGCGATACGGGCGCAATGGCGCCCGATCCTGTCAATGAAGTCCGATGCCCACGGAGGTATGCCTATTGCCTTCGCTCATGCCTGTGCTTGTCACCGGCATCCAGCCCGCCCCGGCATTGAGCGCAGGGAGGCTCTCGTTGCGCCGACAAAGGAAGGCGGACTTCAATTTCTGTTCTGGGGCAGCGCCGCATTACTCGAAGTCGTGCGCCCTTTCGGTGGGGAGCGCCGGTTCTCCAAAAGGCGCAACAGCAAGTTCCGTTTTCTCTTGCGCTGGACAAGATCAATATCACTGACGAGCTTTGCGCCGCCCTCGCGCCGCTCCAATGTGATCTTGCGGCTATGGAAGGCTTCCAGCTCAGCTCGATGTGCTACGCTTATGATGGTGACCTTCGGCAATTCATAAATCAGCATCTCCATCATCTTGTCCTGACTCTTCTCATCGAGTGCTGACGTTGCTTCATCCAACACGATGATATCGGGAGTGTGTAGCAGGAGACGCGCAAACGCGAGCCGCTGCTTTTCGCCACCCGACAACGTCTGGTCCCATGGCGCGTCGTCCTCGATCTTGTCGTTCAGATAATCGAGTCCCACCTTCTCGAGGGCCGCCTTGATCTCATCCAGCGTCCAGCTATCGGCGGCGCGGGGATAGGCGACGGCACGGCGAAGCGTCCCGGAAGGGATATAAGGCCGTTGTGGTAACATGAACAGTCGTCTTTCGGCGTGGAAATTGACGCTGCCGTCACCCCACGGCCAAAGACCTGCGATGGCCCGCACCAGCGTGCTCTTGCCTGAACCGGATTCTCCGGCTACGAGCACCCGCTCGCCTGGTTCGATCGCGACCTGGGTTTCCTTGACCACGGCGGTGCCGTCGTCAAGCGACACGGAGAGATCGTTTAGGCTGAGCATCGTATCGCCTTCAGTTTCACCGCGCTTGATGCGTCCCAAGGCGTTGCTCTGTTCCGCGCGCTCGAGCCCGTCGAGCGACATCATCAGCGAAGCGATGCGGCGTGCACAGGCGTTCCAATCGGCGAGACGGGGGTAGTTGTCGACCAACCATCCGAACGCGCTTTGAACGATGGCGAAGGCAGAGGCAGCCTGCATGACCTGTCCAAGGGTCATGCTGCCTTCGAGAAACTTTGGAGCGCAAAGCAAAACCGGCACGACTGGCGCAAACAAGCTCGACCCCTGCGACACAAGCGCTGTGCGCATGTGTTGGCGCGCAAGGAGCGCCCATTGCCTGAGCACCTTGGCGAACGTCTTCTCGACGTCGTTACGCTCCTCCTCTTCACCGCCGAGCAATGCGATACTCTCGCCGTTTTCCCGTACATGCGTCAGCGTGTAGCGAAATTCGGCTTCCGCTTGATTTTTGACCTCGGAGACGTGGACGAAATGGCGGCCGATGACCGCCATCGAGCTCGATGTGATCGCGGCGTAGAGGACCGCGGTAATGACGAGGAAGGCAGGAACAGTGACGGTCGAACCTGCGATTGTCAGACTGAGGGCTCCGCCAATCGTCCAAAGCACCACGATGAAGGTCGAGGCCGACAGAAATGCGGAAATGACACCCGCGATAAAATCGACGGGTGATTCTGTGGCAATCCGCAAATCTTCCGCGACGCGCGCTTCGGGGTTTTTGTGGTCGCCGCCAATGAGATTCAACTGATAGTAACGGCCGTTTGCGAGCCAGCGCGCGATGACTGCGGTAGTGAGCCAGCAACGCCAGCGACGCTGAATCGCCATACGAAGAGAGACTTGTACAACGACAAGGACGATGGTTCCGAGCACCAGTGGCAGGAATACGGCGCTCAGAAAATATACGGTGCGGGCATTGTGTTGCTCTATGGCGTCAAAAATTGCGCGATTCCAGACATTGATTCCATATTGGAAGCCGACATTGATGCCGATAAGGGTCAATAGCCCGATTGAGCACGGCCAAGCGAGCCTGTCGCCGCCGCGGCCCCAGTAACCGCGTGCGCTGATCCAGAAACGCGTTAACAAATACCTCTTGCGCGCCTGCTCGGCCTCCTCAAGCGTCAACTCTGTATCGGGTTCGATTCCATTTGGGGGCGGCGCGATCTCGACAGTCGATGCCTTCTCTTGGCGCGACTTCTCGGCACCGTGCGAGTTGGTGCCGTCGACCGATTTCGGATTGAATTTTGCGTCGGTCATAAGCACGACAACGGCTTAAAATTCAAAAGGTTTCATGATGCAGTGTCGAACATGGCATCGGAGGGCTTGTCGAGAAAATGATGCAGTCGCCGCTCGAACTCACAAGGTTCCGGGACACCAAGCCACATTGCGCGATTTCCAAGTCGGCATGCGTGTATGCTGAAATGACTGGAGTTCTCCCCGGCTTGAGCGTTAACTGTTGTTCTGACGGAGGAGGTAAACCATGGCCATGTATCTCACGCGCTTCAGCTACACGCCCGAGACATGGGCGCGCATGATCGAGTGCCCCGAAGATCGCCGGGAGGCGGCACGTACGTACATTGAATCCGTGGGCGGAAAGCTCCATGGGTTCTGGTACGCCTTTGGCGAACATGATGGTTGGAATCTGTGGGAGGCACCTGATAACGTATCGATGGCGGCTGTCGCGCTTGCTATCGGCGCAGGAGGCGCGCTCAGCTCTATTGAGACCACGGTCCTCCTCAGCGTCGAGG
Source organism: Rhizobium mongolense USDA 1844 (assembly GCF_000419765.1). GTDB lineage: Bacteria > Pseudomonadota > Alphaproteobacteria > Rhizobiales > Rhizobiaceae > Rhizobium > Rhizobium mongolense. The sequence continues at coordinate 207,827 of NZ_ATTQ01000006.1, forward strand.
ATACGATCGAAGCCTTGGAGAAGGCGAAGTCGATTCGGTATCGTCCACCAGCAGCGTAGGCGGCGGCTCAATGCTTCCCATCCCTGTTGATGACGAGTGCTTCGCGCGTATCTCGTCCCCGGCACAAGCTCTCTTCGAAGTGTGCCGGAGGCAAGCGGCGCAACCCGGGAGTTAACGCTCTTCAATCTCGCCATCAATAGCAAGCTCCGTGCATGCGACCTCGTCAGACTGAGAGTCGAACACCTATGGTCGGGAAGTTCGGCTTCCATTCGTTCGAAGGAACGGCGGCGGCTATCTGTTTCCGAGCCGCCCCAAGACATCGCAGCACCTTTCGACCAGACAGTACGCTCGGATTGTCCATCGATGGGTTGCCTGCATCGGCCTCGACACCAGCGGCTACGGCACGCACTCCATGAGGAGGACTAAGGCCGCGCAGATTTACAGGAAGACGGGCAACCTTCGTGCGGTTCAAAGCGGCGGTTCCGCGTCCAAGCCGCGACGACGCAGAGGACGATATAGGCGAGGTTGCGGATGAGATATTCCCGGCCGAGCGCATGGACATAGGTCTGGCCCTTGAGCCAGGTATCGCCGAGGTCCACGGCATAGGTCAGCGCCAGCATGCCGAAGAACCATATGCGCCGGAGATGAAATAGTCCTCGTAGTCGCCATACTCCTCGATCGAGGTCGGGAAGAGCAGGACGCTAAGGAAATAGAACAGGCAGCAGAAGCTGATGAGGAAGAGGTAAACGCCGAAGGTGATGACGACCAGCGAGCCAAGGCGATACTCCCACCACCAGAAATGGATGATGAAGAGGAACATCGACGCGACCCAGCCGAGATGGACGTGGTAGACGCGGTGTTTCTTAGGCGACTGGACGATGCCGGCGAGACCCGTGAGCAGGCGGGTGAGGCTGAGGCCGATGATCATTGCCATTATGGCGCGGATATAAACGAAGACCTCCGGTGTCGCCGCCGCCTGCATGACGTCACTCCTCGGGGACTGCCTTCGGCGCGCCGTTTTCGTCGAGCGCCACCATGATGAAGGTGCCGGCCGTGACCTTTTCCATCTTGTTGTAGCGCGAACGGTGCGCCCAGGCCTCGACGCAGAGGGTGATCGAGGTGCGGCCGACGCGGTCGATGTCGGTAAAGACCGAAAGTGTGTCGCCGATTTTCACCGGCAACTGGAAGGCCATTTCCTTGACCGCGGCGGTGACCACGCGGCCTCTGGCGCGTTCGGCGGCGCGGATGCCGCTTGCCAGATCCATCTGTGCCATGACCCATCCGCCGAAGATATCACCTGCGGGGTTGGCGTCGCCAGGCATGGCAAGCGTGCGGAGCGTCAATTCGCCTTTCGGCTTCGGGGTCTCGGTCATGGTCCTCCTTCGCGATATTTGCGGTTTCGATTACGCCCGCACGGTAATGCAAAGCGCAAGCGAAATGAACATGCAAACGGCCGGCGTTTGCGCGCTAGGGGCCGCCGGTACTGAATAAATCTCTCTAATATAAAATCCTAAGATAATTCAGTTTGTTGCAACGGGAGCCCGATCGCCGGCATCCGCCCCTTCCGTTACGTTATGTCGCCTCACTCTAATATTAGTTCACCGTCCAGTAATGGATCCCCCTCATCATTCAAGGATCGATTCTGCATGGGAATGCCGGGGGAATTCATGCGTAACATCAAGATATCAACGCGTCTCTATTGTCTCGTCGGCCTGACGCTGGCGATCTTTGTGGCGACGATGGTTTTCTTTCTGAACTATTCTTATTCCGAACTGGAAATGGAAAGAAAATCCGGTCTTGCGCAGATGGACGCGACGGCGGTCAACATCCTGCAGAAATACTACAAGATGGAACAGGCCGGCACGCTGACACGCGATGAGGCGCAAACGGCGGCGAAAGACGTGATCGCTGCCATGCGCTACGGCGGCAGCGGCTACTTCTGGATCAACGACATGCACCCGGTGATGGTTATGCACCCGATCAAGCCGGAGCTGAACGGCACCGACCTTTCGCAGAACAAGGACCCGGCCGGCAAATTCCTTTTCATGGAATTCGTCAATGTCGTGAAGGCTCATGGCGAGGGTTTTGTTGACTACTATTGGCCGAAGCCGGGTGCTGAACAGCCAGTCCTGAAATACTCGCACGTCGCTGGCTTCGAGCCCTGGGGCTGGATCGTCGGCACCGGCGTCTATTCCGACGACCTTGCAGCGCTCTACTGGCAGAATGCGATCTGGACGGCGATCCTTTGCGCGATCGGGGCGGCGATCATCGTTTCCGTTGCCTATGCGATCGTCAAGAGCGTTACCGCACCTGTCGCACGGATCGGCGCGGCGATGCATGAGATCGCAGGCGAAAACGGGGCGGTCGAAGTCTCCGACAGCGATCGGCGTGACGAGATCGGCCACATGGCAAAGGCCCTGCTGGTATTGCGCGACTCGATGCTCGACCGCAGCAAGATGCGCGCCCGTGAAGACGAGCGCCAGCGCGAGATCGACGGCGAACGCCGCGGCAATGAAGAGAGCCTGCGTGCCGCAGCCGAGCGCCAGAACCACGCGATGCAGACGCTGGGCACCGGCCTCGAGAAGCTTGCGGCCGGCGATCTCACGGTCACGATCGGCGATCTCGGCGAGGACTATTCAAAGCTGCGCTCCGACTTCAATGCCGCCGTCGGCGCGCTCAACGACGTCATCCAGGCGATCGCCGAATCGAGCAATGTCGTGAACGACAACGCATCGGGTATCAGCGAGGCTACCAACAATCTGTCGAAGCGCACCGAGCAGCAGGCTGCTGCGCTCGAAGAGACCGCAGCCGCACTCGATGAGATAACCGCAACGGTGCGGACCGCGTCCGAACGGGCGACCGAAGCCCGCGAGATGGTCGCCGAGACCAAGGCGAGTGCTGGAAAATCCGGCGAGATCGTGCGGAATGCCGTAAGCGCAATGAGCCGGATTGAGGACTCCTCCAACCGGATCGGCCAGATCATCGGCGTGATTGACGAGATCGCCTTCCAGACCAACCTTCTGGCGCTGAATGCCGGTGTCGAGGCCGCACGCGCGGGCGAGGCCGGCCGGGGCTTTGCGGTCGTGGCGCAAGAGGTTCGCGAACTCGCGCAACGTTCGGCAAATGCCGCCAAGGAGATCAAGACGCTGATCAGCAACTCGGCGGTTGAAGTCGAATCCGGCGTGGCGCTGGTGCGCTCGACGGGCGATGCTCTGGTCGAGATCGAGACGCTGGTGAACAAGGTCAACGACCACGTGAATACAATTGCCACCGCGGCGCGCGAGCAGGCAACGGGCCTCCACGAGATCAACACCTCGGTAAACCACATGGATCAGATGACCCAGCAGAACGCTGCCATGGTGGAGGAGACGACGGCGGCGAGCCAGACGCTTGCCGAAGAGAGCAGCCAGCTTCGGACGCTTCTCGCCAAGTTCCGCCTCGGTTCGCGCACGTCCCAGCATTACGCACGGCACGCAGCTTGATCAGCGGTGGAGCCGGGCTCGCCCGGCTCCGCTCCAAGGGGTAAGCTTTCATTCATCGTTTCTAGCTAAATTCGAGTCAAATTCTTCAATGCAAGCAGGGCTGCGGGGGCGATGGAGAGTATTGTGTCTACCTCCCTTTTCCGACGCGTCGCGCTGCCGGTCCTGATATCCACCAGCCTTGCGACCTGTTCCATCAGCGATGGTATGATACCGCCGGCAAGCGTCGACCGGGGCACGAAGGTGAGTTCGATCTCGCCTATGCCGGGGCAAGGCGCGATGCGCATGGCGCCCGCCGACGCGCAGCCGTCTTATCCTGTTTCCAACGCACCGGTTTCAAACACGGAAGGCTCGATCGATTATCTCGACACGCCGAACCTTGCAGGCGCTGGGCATTCTGCGCGCGCGGGCAGCCAGCCGATGCCGAAGAAGCTGCCGATGATCGACAGCGATGAGGGGCTGGCGCAAGGGCAGGGGCAGCCGCAGAACTGGGGTGGCACCCAGCAGCTTGCAGTGCCTTCCGGGGGCGTCAACATGGATGCGGAGCTTGGCGCGGAACCCGTCGTCGGGCTGGCGCAGGAACAGCAGATGCAGATCGCCGAAGGAAATTCGGCTGAACCTGTGGTCGACGGGATCGGCACCGACAATCCGACGCAATTGAACCGGACGGCAATGCCGCGGCCCGCCGCGCAGGCCGAGATGAGCCGTGCCCCCGTGTGGAACGATGGCAGTTCGGTGATCGAGCCGTCGCGCGTTCCGGAAGAGGACGAGAGCCAGGAAGTGGCGATGCTCAGGCCGAACGACCCGATGATGAGCCGGCCGATCGCCCCGGACCCGAACGTGATGCCGGCCTCCGAGCTTGCCTGCCGCCGTGAGCTGAAGCGCATGGGCGTGATCTTCACCGATAAGCCGGCGATCAACGACGGCCCGTCCTGCCAGGTGCCTTATCCGGTCTCGCTGCAGGGGCTCTCCGGCAATATCGGCGTGAGGCCTGCGGTGACGCTGAACTGCCAGGTGACACTTGCCTTCGCCAAATGGGTGAAGAACGAACTCGCGCCATCGGCCCGCTTTCGCTACTGGTCTGGTGTCAAGACGATCCAGCCGCTCGGCGGCTATTCCTGCCGACGCATGAACAACAGCCGCCAGAGATACAATCCGATGTCCGAACACGCACGCGGCAACGCGATCGACGTCGGCAAGTTCGTGCTGAAGAACGGCCACCAGATCGACGTGCGCAGGAAGGGCCTCTTCTCCTTCCGCGAGGGCAGGCTACTCAAGGCCGTGCGCTCCGACAGCTGCCGGTATTTCAACACCGTGCTCGGCCCCGGCAGCAACCCGGAGCACTGGAACCATTTTCACTTCGACCTCAGATCCCGCAAAGGCGGCAGGGTTTATTGCAGTTAAGCCTGGTGAGGGACCGGTCGGGCGCGGGCAGCTTGGCGCCAAGAGCCAAGCGGACCGCTCGCATTGGCAATGCCAACTCAAGCGTAACCTCAGATCGGAATCGCGAAGATCGTCGACGCGATCCGATCCCGACAGCTGCTCGATCCTGAGTGCTACTCATTGATCTCCGGCTCGACGAGGCGTGCCAGGTTTCGCAGCGACTCCTGCCATCCGAGGTAACAAGCCTCAGGTGGAATAACGTCGGGCACACCTGCCTGCGTTATCTCCAGCTCTGTCCCGACCGAAACTTTCTTCAAGGTCACAGTGACTTCCATTTCGCCAGGCAGGTTGGGGTCGTCGAATTTGTCCGTGTAGCGCAGGCGTTCGCCTGGGGCGAGCTCGACATATTCGCCACCAAACGCGTGGCTTCTGCCCGTTGTAAAGTTCCGGAAGGACATTTTGAACTTTCCCCCGACTGTCGGTTCAAAGTCATGCACAGTGCAGGTAAAGCCGTTAGGGGGAAGCCACTTGGCGAGCGCATCCGCTTCGAGAAACGCGCGATAGACCTTCTCCGGACTGGTTGCCAGGACGCGATGCAAGCGTATGGTGTTCGGCATGGTCGTGATCCTTTTGAATTGATGGAATTGACGATCCTAAGGACGAACGAGGTTTTGCCAACCCGACACCGGATCGATCTGTTATTGAGGTAAAAAATTACTCAGACCTCACGCTATACGGAATCAGATGGGCGAGGTTAGGTTTGGTCCAGCAGGAAAAGCCCTAGAGCCGCGCCGGGTTTGCAGTTTAGCTGCGGCTGCTTTTTTCAAAAGGAAGGATGACATGACCGTCAAACGCATTGTCGCGAACATCGCGGTTTCCGATATAGAAGCCGCCAAGGCGTTCTATCAGGGCATCCTCGGCATGGATGTCATCATGGATCATGGATGGATCGTAACTTATGCGGCGGATGCGAGCGCGAGGCCGCAGGTCAGCTTTGCGACCGAAGGCGGCTCCGGGACGCCGGTGCCTGACCTCTCTATCGAAGTCGACAATCTCGATGAGGTCTATCAGCGGGTCATCCGCGAAGGTATCGCGGTGGAATATGGTCCGGCGAGCGAGCCTTGGGGGGTGCGGCGTTTTTACGTGCGCGATCCTTTCGGCCGCCTGGTGAATATCCTGAGGCACGTGTAATTTCACTGCATTGCAGGAATCGGATGCTTTTCCAGCGGAAGAAAAGAAAGCCGGCTCAGGAGCCGGCTCAAGCTGGGCCGGCCGGGCAGGGGAACGCGAGGCCGGATTCTTAGGAGTTCGTGACTGGCAATGACTGCTTACTATACGCGAGGCAGCGAAAACCGGACGTAACGAGCGCCCTGGAAACGGTTCCGCAAAGGGATGGGCGGCGGCGCGGAAGCCGTTGCTTGCCTCGACACTTCTTATCTGCGAAGAAGATCACCGCTTGATGACAAATAAAACCTGCGGCTGATTTTCTTTTCCGTAATCCGGCCTGCTTCGAAGGGGGGGAGATAGCGTGCCGGCTGTTTCTGAGCTTGCCCTCTTTGCACTGATGCTGGCGGCTGCGGGCGCGGTTGCGGGCCTGCTTGCCGGTCTCTTCGGCATCGGCGGCGGCGCGATCCTCGTTCCGGTCTTTTATCAGGTGTTCGGATGGCTCGATGTGCCGGAGGCGGTGCGCATGCACCTCTCGGTCGGCACCTCGCTTGCGATTATCGTCCCGACGTCGCTCAGGTCCTATATGGCGCATCGCAGTCACGGGGCGGTCGACCAGAAGCTCCTGAGCGGCTGGATCATCGCCGTGCCGCTCGGCGCAATCATCGCGGCGGTGATTGCCTCTGAAGCGTCGAGCGTGACCTTGCGGTTCATCTTTGCAGCCATCGCACTGCTCGTCGCCTTCCGCATGATGTTCAACCGCGCGAGCTGGCGGCTCGGCAGCGATCTGCCGGGTAATCCATTCAAGTTCCTGGTCGGGACGGGCATCGGAATTCTTTCCGGCCTGATGGGGATTGGCGGCGGCGTGCTCAACAATACCTTCATGACGCTCTATTCGCGGCCGATGCACCAGGCGGTGGCGACGTCCGCGGGCGTTGGCGTGCTGATCTCGCTGCCCGGATTGTTCGGCTATGTCTGGGCCGGTTGGGGTGTATCGGGCCCGCCGCCGTTTTCGACCGGCTTCATCAACTGGATCGCCGTGGCGTTCATCATTCCGCTGACGATGTATATTGCGCCGATCGGCGCGCGGCTTGCCCACCGGATGAGCAAGCGTCAATTGGAGATCGGCTTCGGCATCTTCCTGATCGTAACTGCTGCGCGGTTCCTCATCAGCATCTACGGATAAAGAGGCTTTCGCTGAATAGTCTGTTCAGCGCCGGCAGGATGTCAAAGTGTAACAAAGGGGCTATATAGCGGACGAAAAACGAGGAAATACTCAAGAAATCCGCAATGGCACCCATCATTTCCATCCGAAATCTCAAAAAAAGCTACGCCAACGGGTTCGAGGCGCTGAAAGGCATCGATCTTGATGTCGAGAAGGGAGAGATCCTTGCCCTGCTCGGGCCGAACGGCGCGGGCAAGACGACGATGATTTCGATCGTCTGCGGCATCGTCAATCCGAGCAGCGGCCAAGTGCTGGTCGCCGGTCACGATGTCGTCAAGGATTTCCGCGCGACGCGAACGATGATCGGGCTGGTGCCGCAGGAACTGACGACGGATCAGTTCGAGACCGTCTGGAATACGGTGAGCTTTTCGCGCGGGCTGCACGGCAAGAAGCCGAACCCGGCGCACATCGAGAAGGTGTTGCGCGACCTTTCGCTGTGGAACAAGAAGGACAATATGCTGCGGGAGCTTTCTGGCGGCATGAAGCGGCGCGTGCTGATCGCCAAGGCGCTTAGTCACGAGCCGGAGATCCTCTTCCTCGACGAGCCGACGGCAGGCGTCGACGTGACGCTGCGCAAGGATATGTGGCGCGTCGTGGAAAGGCTGCGCGAGTCCGGCGTTACCATCATCCTGACGACGCATTACATCGAAGAGGCCGAAGAGATCGCCGACCGCGTCGGCGTGATCAACGGCGGCAAACTGCTGCTGGTCGAGGACAAGACCGCGCTGATGACGAAGCTCGGCCGCAAGCAGCTGATCCTCGAGCTTGCCGAACCGCTGGACGAGCTGCCCGACTGTTTCTCCGGAAACGGCCTGTCGCTGGAACCCGACGGAAACCGGCTGATCTACGATTTCGATGCGCATAGCGAGCAGGAGAGCATCGCGGCGCTCCTCACCCGGCTTGCGGCGCAGAACATCCACTTCAAGGATCTTTCGACGCGGCAGAGTTCGCTCGAGGATATCTTCGTGGCGCTCGTGGGAGGCACGAAATGAACTTCGAAGCCATCAAGTCGATCTATTTCTTCGAAATGGCGCGCACGCGCCGCACGCTGCTGCAGAGTGTCTTTTCGCCGGTGATTTCCACCTCGCTCTATTTCATCGTCTTCGGCGCGGCGATCGGCTCGCGCATCCAAGAGGTGGAGGGCGTTTCCTACGGCGCCTTCATCACGCCGGGGCTCATCATGCTGACGCTGCTCGGGCAATGCATCGGCAACGGTTCCTTCGGCATCTATTTTCCGAAATTCACCGGCACGATCTACGAGGTGCTGTCGGCGCCGGTTGCGATGACGGAGATCCTGCTCGGCTATGTGGGAGCTGCGGCCACCAAGGGGCTGCTGATCGGGCTCATTATCCTTCTGACGGCCAATGCCTTCGTGGAGGTCAGGATCGAGCATCCCTTCATGATGATCCTGTTCTTCCTGCTGACGGCGGTCACTTTCAGCCTGTTCGGCTTCATGATCGGCATATGGGCAGGCAACTTCGAGCAATTGAACCTGATCCCGATGCTCGTGGTGCCGCCGCTGACCTTCCTCGGCGGCAGCTTCTATTCGATCAACATGCTGCCGCCCTTCTGGCAGGCCGTCAGCCACTTCAATCCGGTGCTCTATCTGGTGAGTGGTTTCCGTTGGAGCTTCTACGGCATCGCCGACGTCAATCCGCTGCTCAGCCTTGGGATGATCGCCATGTTCCTGGCGATCTGCCTTGCGACACTTGGCTGGATTTTCAAGACGGGATACCGGCTGCGGAACTGAGTGCCTGCGCCGGGCGGATGATATTGACGGCGACGTCGCCTTCGATACGCCACGCTCTAGGTCACGCCTGCCATGCTCACGGGCTACGACCACGACCTCGCCCTGCGAGGGTAAATTTTGTCAGTTCACATCGTTGGCCGGCGGCGAGCAGGACCAGGAGACAGACATTGAACGCTTCGCCATCGCCCGCTGCGGCGGAAGCTTCCGTCGCAGCATCATCGATTTGCGCTTGGCTTTCGACCGATTTACCGAAGCGTGCGCGGCTGATGCCGGTAAACGCCGGCGTGCCGCCGGTCTTGGCGCTGTTCGACATGATCGGCGTCCTTTGCAAGAATGCGCCGGCCGGCAATCAGATCCTGTTGATGGTCGGCAGGAAGGATACGACCTGCCTGCGGTGGGCGGCATCCAGCGTGTCGATGCGGTCTTTCCAGAATTGAGCGGCCTCGGGTGTATCTTTTTCCCAGCAGCGGGTGGATACGATGTTATCGTCGATCACCGCGCGGCGATGGCCGCCCAGGCGTAAATATTCGTCCGCGAGTTGCTTCGAGGGATTATCCATGAACAGCGCCTCCTTTCAATCCTTTCAACCCGGATGCGGGACGCAAGGTTCCATGGGTTGAAGAATATAGAGCCGGGCGTTGACGCTATGTGCTGCTCCTCAAGCGCTCTTTGGTCTCTTCTGGGAGGTATTCAGCGCCACGGCGGCGCGGACGAGCGCCTTCAACGCTTTTTCATCGATCTCGTCGCCCTCATGGAAATCGATGGCACGCCTCGTGTTGCCTTCGAGGCTGGAGTTGAAGAGGCCTGAAGGATCCTCCAACGAGGCGCCCTTGGCGAAGGTCAACTTCACGGCATTCTTATAGGTCTCGCCGGTGCAGATGATGCCGGCATGCTCCCACACGGGAACCCCGAACACGTTCGAGGGCTTTCTCCATTTTACCTCCTCGACCACATCGGGGTCGGTCTCCTTGATGAGGCTTCGGAGCCTGGCGAGCGTCTTGCCCCGCCAATCGCCCAGCGCCGCTACTTTCGCATCGATCAGCTGAGACGGAGAGGCTTCTGGTTCTGCTTCCTTCACGGCGTTCTTCTTCATGGTGGTTGTCGCTTTCATCATGGTGTTCGCTCACAGTCGTTCGCCAGGCAACTGGCTGGCTTGGTTCACCCAGTCGGCGAACTGAGCTTCGTCCAGTTCGTCCTCATGGATGTCGAGATAGCGCACGTCCTTATGCTTGGACTGGCCGAGCGGAAGAGGGCGCAGCGATGCGCCGCGGAAGAACGTCACTTTCACGTATTTCGTGAAGCAATGAAAGCTGAGGAACCAGACATGGTCCTCGACACCATAGAAGGGCGAGTTCCATTTGACCGCCTTGCGCACGCCGGGGACGGTGCGCTCGATGAGCGCGTCGAGGCGGCGTCCGACATCGCTCTTCCAGCCCGGCATGGCCGCGACGTAGGCCTGCACGGGGGCGTCGCCGTAGCCCTTGGCGATCTGAGGGTTGCCGCCTGAGAGGAGGACTGGTTCTGTGGAGGCCGGTTTGGCTGTGGTTTCCTTTGCGGCCTTCGCTGACTTCTTGCGGTCCATTGTTCATGCCTTTCCGCTGACGCTTCGCGCGCTGCGCCACTTCGTGGCGTAAGGCAGCACGAACATGTAGAGACCGGTGAACAGGAGCAAAAACAGCGGCAGCAGTGGCGCGTAGACGACCCAGCTGGGAGGTTCTCCCATTCCCATAGCGACGAAATTGGCGATGACGGTCGCCGTAAAGGCGATAGACACCCAGCGGTGGAACTGCCGAATCCAATTATTCCATTTCAATGGTACCTCCTCTGAGTATCAGTCGAAGCGCAACGCGAAAGACATCAGTCTGCCAGCGCCAAGACCTGCTCCAGGTTTGCAAAGAACTGCTGCCACCCTGCCTTTGCGCCCCCGTAAGCCTGCTTCTGATCCGGCCGGAAGCCCGACTGCTCCATGCGCAGGTGGGTCCCCGTGCTCGTTGGGGTGAGCGTAAAGGTCACCACGCTCTGCAGACTATAGGCCGCATCGTTGTGCGCAAAATTCCAAGTGTAGGACAACGTTCTGTTCGGCTCGACGGCGAGGACCTCGCAGTCCAGCACGCCGCCCCAGTCTCCGCGAAGATTGAAACGGTGGCCCACGTCAGGCTTGAAGTCGTTCTTCATGAGCCACTCCTCGATCAGGTGTGGTTGCGTGAGCGCGCGCCAGATCTTTTCCGGCGGAAAAGGAAGCTCCCGTTCGACAATGACGGAAAGCGATTCGGTCGCGGCTTTGTTCACTGGTCCATCCTTTTGAGCAGATCTTCGAGGTCGTTGAACCGGCTCTGCCAGAAGCCCGCCATCTGGCTTGTCCAGTCGATCAGCGGAGCCAAGGCACTGAGCTGCGCGCTATAATGGGTATGGCGGCCCTCGTGGCGGTCGCGCACCAACCCGGCCTGCTTCAGGACGCCCAGATGCTTTGAGACGACCGGCTGGGAGACCCCGGCCCGGGCCGTCAAGGCCCCGACCGTCTTTTCTCCCTCGCGGCACAGCCGCTCGAAGAGAGCCCGCCGGGTCGGATCGGCGAGCGTTCTGAAGAGCATATCGGGAGCGTTCGACATTTGGGATCTATACCCCGTTGACTATTGATTGACGTATAGTCGCAGAGGTATGAGTGAGTCAAGCCGAAACGCTAGGCGGGATGCCGATCGCCGAATAGGCATCCGCGAATTTACCATACCCCGTTGGCTATGCGTTGTGCATTGTCGTCACCGATGATACATGGCCGCGGCAATGAGGCGAAGCGCGTCCCGTTGCTGCTATTGCGCCGCCTAGTCGCGCATCCTGAGCTCATCCGTCTGCATCTGCAGGGAACCCAGCGTTTGGAGGAAGCTCATGCCGAGCAGGCTCTGGTCGAGCGCGCCGTCTTCGGCGACGCTAGCGGCGACGTCGGTGCGCACGATGGGGCCGATGGCGATGCGGTCGAGCGTCACGGGCGCGGCGCGGGCGCGGCCGTTCGCCGTCATGACGGTCATCGAATAAGTGAGGTTTTCAGGGATGATGCCGATCCGCTCGGCATCCGTATGCGACAAGGCCACCATGCTGGCGCCGGTATCGACGAGCATCGGGATCGTCTGGCCGTTGACGGAGACGTCGGCCTCGAAATGGCCGTTCAGCAGTTTGTGCAGGATGATCTCGCTGCTGCCCTCGCTGGTGGTGACGACGACGGCACGGCCGGGCACGAGGCCGGCAAGCAGACGGTTGCCGACGCCAAACAGGTCCTGGCGGTAGAGATAGACGGTTGCGAGGGCCAGGATGATGACCAGCCAGATCATCAGGTTGCGCATGGTTTCGCCGGCGCTGCGGCGGCTTGCCCAGATGCCGGCAGAGAGCATCAGCACGATCGGCAAGAGATAGACCATGCGCCCGAAATCGTCGATGTTCATGCCGAGCACGCGGTCGCTGTCGTGGTTGTAGACGAGCACCGCAAGGCCGATCGCGAGGATCAGAAGGAAGAGCCCGAGCCGGTTCATGAGCGGTGCTCCGGCATTGGGGCCGCCTCGCGAACCAGCGCCGCCGGTTCGGCAAAGAGGCGCGCGGCAAGGACAGTCATGATGCGCTGCCTTTCCTCATCCGAATAGGACATCCAGTTGCCGATCTCCTGAAGCGTGCGGCCGCAACCTGTGCAAAAGCCGGTTGCGGGATCGATCGAGCATACGTGGATGCAGGGCGTTTGCATGAGCGGAATATCGTGATTTCACAAGGCCGTGGCAAGGGCGCAGAAGGCTGCGATTTCGGAAATCTGCTGGGCGGCGCCGAGCGTGTCCCCCGTATGGCCCGCAAGCTTGCGGCGGATATAAAGCGTGAAGGCGATGACCGCGATGCCGGTTGCAAGCAGGCTGCAGACAAGGGCCAGCAGGCCGAGCGCCGGCCAGACGAGAAGGGCCGAAAAGAGGCAGGCGGACACGACCGCGACATGCATTGCGCTTTCGCCGGGCTGTCCCGAGGAGGCGGCGATGCCGTCCGTCTTTGCGGGCGGCAGACGGTGCCAGTGCCAGACGAGGGCGGCACGGCTGAGGCAGGCGGCCGCGGGGATAGCGAAGGCGGCGGCAAGCGGGGCGACCTCGCGGGCGATGGCGGCAAGCGCTGCGGCGCGAAGTGCTAGCGAGAAGACGAGGGCAATCGCGCCGTAGCTGCCGATGCGGCTGTCCTTCATGATCGCCAGCGCGTGATCGCGGTCGCGTCCGCCGCCGATGCCGTCGGCAGTGTCGGAGAGCCCGTCCTCGTGTAGCGCGCCGCCGATGAGCGTCTGGACGGCGAATGCGACGAATGCCGCCATCAGACGGTCTGCGCGCAGGCCAAGGAGAATGAGAAAGACGAGGGCCGGAAGAAGGCCGATCAGAATCCCGGCGAGCGGGAAGGCGCGTACCGTGCGGCTGAGCTTGCCGTCGTCTGCGGAAAAGACCCATTGCGGCACGGGAAGCCGGCTCAGGAAAGCGACGGCGCGGGCGGTGTCGAGCGCATAGGCCTTGATGTTCATGTCCTCAACTTCATGCATGAAGGTGCGACGCTTTGGGAGTTGTGACGCCTGGCCGCTGCCTTTAATAGAGTCGCGACGAAAGAAGCCGATTTGTCTGCAAAAGACAAGTTGGCCCCGGATCTCCGGACAGAAGCAAATACAAGGAAGCCGCATTCATGAGCGTTTCAGGCCTGCCGTTCGACGATTTCCGTGCGCTGCTGCGCGATCTGCCGGGACCGGATACCCGGGCGCTGGTGGCAGCGCGCGAGCGCGACGCGCAACTGACGAAGCCGCCGGGCGCGCTCGGGCGGCTCGAGGAGATCGCTTTCTGGCTGGCCGCCTGGACGGGCAGGGCGCCGGCCGTCAACCGGCCGCTGGTTGCGATCTTCGCCGGCAATCACGGCGTGGCGAAACAGGGCATCACACCCTTTCCGCCGGCGGTGACGCAGCAGATGGTGGAGAATTTCGCCGCCGGTGGTGCCGCGATCAACCAGATCTGCGTCGCCTACGATCTCGGGCTGAAGGTCTTCGATCTGGCGCTCGACTATCCGACCGGCGACATCACAGAAGAGGCAGCACTTTCCGAGCGCGACTGCGCGGCGACCATGGCCTTCGGCATGGAGGCAATTGCGGGCGGCACGGACCTGCTCTGCATCGGCGAGATGGGGATCGGCAACACGACGATCGCTGCGGCCATCAATTACGCGCTTTACGGCGGCTCGGCGCGCGACTGGGTCGGCCCGGGAACCGGTTCCGAGGGCGAGATGCTGGAGCGCAAGGTGGCAGCCGTCGAGCGCGCTGTCGAGCTGCACCGCGACCATCTGAACGATCCGCTGGAAATCATGCGCCGCCTCGGCGGCCGCGAAATTGCGGCAATGGCTGGCGCCATTCTTGCCGCGCGCGTCGAAAAGATACCGGTGCTGATCGACGGCTATGTGGCGACGGCGGCAGGCGCCATCCTGCAGGCGGCCAATCCGTCGGCGCTCGACCACTGCCTGATCGGTCATGTCTCCGGCGAACCGGGGCATCTCAGGGCGATCGAGATGCTCGGCAAAACGCCGCTTCTGGCGCTCGGCATGCGGCTTGGCGAGGGGACGGGTGCGGCACTTGCCGCCGGCATCGTGAAGGCCGCCGCGGCCTGCCATTCCGGAATGGCGACATTCTCACAGGCGGGCGTTACCAACAAACACTGAGCGCTGCAGCTTTGTGTCAGACGGATGACGGGTGCTTGCGGCGTAAGCCTGGAACCGGTATTCGCATTTTGATCGATGGACGGCGGCTGCGGCCGCCGCCGACTGCAAGACGAGGGCGTGCTTTGACCAAACCTGCCATAGGCAAATTGACGGGTGTGAGCCATTTCTTCGCTGCCGCCGTCTATTCCTGGGCGGGCTTCCAGCGCCTGATCAAGGAATCGGCTTTCCGGCAGGAGCTGCTTTTTGCCGCCGTTTCGCTGATCCTGCTTGCCGCTGTCGGTGCATCTCTGTGGGAAATGATGATTGCCGTCGTGCTGTTTCTGGTGCTCTTTGCCGTCGAGGCGCTGAATACGGCGATCGAGGAGGTGATCGACCGCATCTCGCCGGAAATCTCGATGGTCGGCAAACATGCGAAGGATCTTGGCTCCTTTGCCGTCCTCTGCGCGATTGCGGCGTGCGGGCTTTATCTTCTCGTCACGATCGGCACGCATCTCATTGCGATCGTCTTTGCCTGAGGCGGATGGCGTCAGGCATCAGGATTTTCTCTGATCGCTTTCTCGAAGAACAGGCTGATCGGTGACGGCCTGTAGGCGCCGAAGGGCCCGCGCTCCTTGTATCCGGCCCAACGATACAGGTTTTGTCCATCCGTATTCCTGATACCGACTTCCATTTTGATAAGGCGAATTCCTTTGGACAAGGCCGCTGATTCCACGGCTTGCAACAGGGCTCTTCCAACGCCCCGCTGTCTGAATCTCTGATCCACGATCATCCGCTTGAGTTCAGCCGTGCCATCATGATCGTCGAAGAGCGCGCAGCACCCTGCTGCGGAAAGATCGCCAGTGCGTGCGACAAAGACGGAAATATGTGGTGCGGACAATGTTTCCGGATTGAGCGGCCTGCGATACTCGCCGGGATAGAGCGAGGCCGCAACCGTATCGGACAGCAAGAGAAGCGACGCCACGTCATCTTGCCGCGGACTTTCTTCTCTGACGCTCAACATCGTTTGCACTGATCTGTCCACCTGGTTTCGTGCAGACTGCCGAGATTAAGCGAAGCTCTTGCGCTTGCGAGAAACAGGCTGCGCTTCCTCGACGGCCGGCAGGCTCTGCAGCACGCGCCTGGCAGGCAGGATGGCGATCACTTCGGTGCCTTCGCGCAGCTTTGATTTCAGGACGAACTGGCCGTCATGCTTGGCAAGGATCGCCTGGACGATCGGCAGGCCGAGGCCGGTGCCCTGTTCGGCGCTCTTGATGGCGATCGAGCCTTGGCCGAAGGCGGAGAGCACGACGGGGATTTCGTCCTCGGGAATGCCAGGGCCGTTGTCCTTGATGGAGATGTACTGGCCGCCGCCTGCCGTCCAGCCGACCTTGACATGGATTTCACCGCCTTGCGGCGTGAACTTCACTGCGTTTGACAGCAGGTTCAGCACCACCTGGCGCAACGACTTCTCGTCGGCCCAGACAGACGGCAGCTCCGGTTCGAACTGCTGGGTGATGGAAATGTTCTTGCCCCTGGCACGCAACTGCACCATGCCGATGCAATCTTCCGCGATATCAAGGAGAGAGATCGCTTCTTCGATGAGTTCGTATTTCCCGGCCTCGATGCGCGATAGGTCGAGGATCTCGTTGATGAGGTTCAGCAGATGCTGGCCGGAGCGGTGGATGTCGTTCGTATATTCCTTGTAGGTCGGGTTGTTCAGCGGGCCCATGACCTCGGCCGACATCACCTCGGAGAAGCCGAGGATGGCGTTCAGTGGCGTGCGCAGCTCATGTGACATGGAGGCGAGGAAGCGCGACTTGGCAAGGTTTGCCTCTTCCGCCCGCCGGCGCGCTTCGTCGGACATGGATTTCGCGACTTCGAGCTCGGCGATCAAGTCGTCCTTTTCCGACTGGAAGGAGAGGATCTTGAGGTTCGACTGGAAGAGGCGGTCGCTGATGTAGTTGAAGAAAATGATGGTCGTCGTGAAAACGGCAGCGAGGCTCAGCTCAAGGAGGTCGCGCGAGATGCCGGCCTTTGCGGCGAGTGCTACGACGGAGGGCGCGAAGGCAACGAGCACGGCGGGCGTCAGCATGAAATTCGACATTGCCGTAACGGAAAGCGCGATGAGAAGCGTCGCGCCCTTAAAAAGGATGAAGCCGGAGGGATCGCAGGCGTCGCACTCCTGAAGCGCAAAAACGGCCCAGCAGCTGCCGATCATCAGCTGGCCGAAAAGCAAGACGCGGCGCCATTTGCGCGCCGATTCCACAGTTATCTCCTTTTTGCGGGCGCGGCGCACGAGGAAGATGTTTGCCGCATAGGCCGTCAGCGTCAGTACGGCCCAGAGGAAGATTTGTGTGTTGCCGGTGAAATAGATGCCGAGGGCCGCAATGATGATGACGAAGAGCGGCATGATCGACGCGCCCTGAATGAAGGCGCTCATATACATCCTGAGCGCGTCCCGATCGAAGGCGGCGGCGGAGGAATGGCCGGATTGCAGCCGCTCGCGCGTCTGCCGCACAGCCCTGGAGACAGGCTTGTTGCGGTGACTGCGGGATTTGTCGACGATAATCTTATCGGTCGATGTGCTAACGCCGGTACTCATGTGCACAATGATACTTGATCCGCGGATGGTTCCACCGTAACCCGCAATTCTTAAGAAGTTGTTTGCCATTTTTGCCAACGGTTTGTTTTTCAAGGAGGCGAAAGCGTGGCGCGTGGTTTCAGAACGATACGCGATGGTGTCACCGCTTTCGCAATGCTCGCGCTGATCTGGCTGGTCGCCGCAAAGCTCAACGACAAGCCCGATACCGTGCACGCCGGCGAATTTCATGCGGCAGACGGCGATAGCCTGACGATGCGTGCCGAACGCATGCGGCTGAAGGGCATCGATGCGCCGGAGCTCAACCAGAGCTGCGAGCGGGGCGGAAGGCGATGGGCCTGCGGCCGGGAGGCAAAAGAGGCATTGCAGGGTCTGGTGGCTCGACGCGATACCCGATGCAGCGGCGCTGGACGGGACCAGTACGATCGGCTGCTCGTCGTCTGCCGGAGCGGCGGCATCGATCTTAACGGAGAGATGGTGGTAAGGGGCATGGCCGTCGCCTATGGGAACTACGAGCGGGAAGAGGAGAGGGCGCGGGCGCAAAGGGCAGGTCTCTGGGCGGGGACATTCGAGCGGCCGCGCGACGTGCGCGACCATGAGCGCAGGCAATCGGGATTCGAGGATGCGAGGCGGCTTGGCGGGCAGGTGACGGGATGGCAGTGACGGGCGAAGCGGCGCTTGCCGCGCTGCACAGCGAAATTGCGCACTGTCGCATCTGCCGCGATCGGCCGCTGCGGGCCGACGATCGGCTGCCGCACGAGCCGCGGCCGGTCGTCGTGATGTCGTCCACCGCGCGCATCCTGATTGCGGGCCAGGCGCCAGGCCTCAGGGTGCATGAAAGCGGCATTCCCTTCAACGATGCCTCCGGCGACCGTCTGCGCGACTGGCTGCAGGTGGAGCGCGAGACATTCTACGATGTAGAGCGGTTCGCGATCGTGCCGATGGGCTTCTGTTTTCCGGGCTACGACCCCAAGGGCAGCGACCTGCCGCCGCGACGGGAATGCGCGCCGCTCTGGCGCCAGAGCGTCATCGATCGGATGCCGCAGATCGAGCTTGTGCTCACCGTGGGCCAATATGCCCAGGCATGGCATATGAGCGGATTGCGCAAGCCGACCATGACCGAAACCGTGAAGGCGTGGCGCGAGACGCTGTTTTCAAACCGCAGTCCGGCGGTCTTGCCGCTGCCGCATCCGAGCTGGCGCAACAGCGGCTGGCTGAAGCGCAATCCCTGGTTCGAAGAGGAACTGCTTCCGGTGCTGCGGGACAGAGTAAAATTGCTCATATCCTGAAACAAAATTCTTTTCTGGCGCCGGAATCGCGTTATATAGAGAAAATAATTCGAAAAGGGCTTTCGCATATGGACCGTCTCGACCGCAAGATACTGCGTCTTTTGCAAGAAGATTCGACTTTGGCTGTTGCCGATCTCGCCAAGAAGGTGGGGCTTTCGACAACGCCGTGCTGGCGCCGTATCCAGAAGATGGAAGAGGACGGCGTGATCAAACGCCGCGTCGCCATCCTCGACCCCGAGAAGGTCAACACGAAGGTCACGGTTTTCGTCTCGGTCCGCACGGCGACGCATTCGATTGAGTGGCTGAGGCGTTTTTCCGAAGTCGTCTCGGACTTTCCCGAAGTGGTCGAATTCTACCGCATGAGCGGCGACGTCGATTACCTGCTGCGCGTGGTCGTGCCGGATATCGCCGCCTACGACGCCTTCTACAAGCGGCTGATCGCCAAGATCGAAATCCGCGACGTTTCCTCGGCTTTCGCCATGGAGCAGATCAAGTATTCGACGCAGCTGCCGCTTGATTACATGGTCTTGGATAATGCGAAGTCCAGCGAGGATTGAGGTCTAGCCATTCTGCGGAAAGAGCAAGGATGGCACGTGCCGCCTATTATCGCTGCCAAGGCCGCACCGGCAACGTTGCTGTTTTGCGCTGTCATTGCCCCGTCTCATGCCTTGTGCTCGTCACAGGCATCCAGTGCGCCCAACTCCTTGGGCGCACAAGACACTTAAACGTCCCATCAGCCATTGATAGCGCAGACGCGCCGTGAATGGATCCCTATGACAGGCACAAGAATGAGGGAGTTTGGGGGCAATGATGCTGCAATTAGCGAACGTCGCGTGTGCTGTTGCATTTCCCCATCCTCGCACTCGCCGGGCTCCTACGTCAATCGCCCCATCACCTTCTCATTGGTCAACTCCCGGACGGCGTCCTTGCCGATCCAGCGGGCGATCTTGTCGGGGCTTGCGGCGAGGCGTTCGGCGAGAGCCAGAGCCGGGGCGTGGCAGGCGCGGCTGCGCTTGCCGATGTTGCGCAGCGCCCAGTTGACGGCCTTGCGCACGAAGTTGCGCGGGTCGGCGGAATGCGCCTCGATCAGCGGGAGCCAGGCGAGGAGAGTTTCGTCCGCGTCCTGCTTGCGGTGGACAGCAGCGCCGGCGATCATGGCGAAGGCGGTGCGGCGGACGAATTCGCGATCGTCGGCGGCGAATTGCAAAATCACGTCATCGAGCCTCGCCTCGACGAAAAGGTCCGCGGCGCAATCGACAATTTCCCAGGAGTTGAAATCCTCCACCCAGCGGCAGGCTTGCGCCGGCGTGAGCTTCTTCGGCTCGGCAGTATAGAGCGCCAGCATGCGTGCCTCGCGGATATCGCTTTGCCAGAGCTCCTGTGCGCGGGCGTGGTCCTTCTTCGCAAGGCGGGCGATTTTTTGAAGATCGGGATTGGAGATGCCGAGCGCGGTACCGGTGACGATGCCGAAGCGCGTCATGCCGGCAATGTTCTCCTTAGAGCGCAGCGTCTGCAGATGCGCGATCAGCTCGGCCGCGCTTGCCGAGGGGCCGATCATTTTTCCAGGCGCGCGAGCAGGGAGGACGTATCCCAGCGGTTGCCGCCGATCGCCTGGACGTCGCCGTAGAACTGGTCGACGAGGGCAGTGAGGGGCAGTTTCGCGCCGTTGGCGCGTGCTTCGGTGAGCACGATGCCGAGATCCTTGCGCATCCAGTCGACGGCGAAACCGAAATCGTATTTACCCTGGTTCATGGTCTTGTGGCGGTTTTCCATCTGCCAGGAGCCGGCGGCACCCTTGGAGATGACGTCGATAACCTTTTCGATGTCGAGGCCGGCACGCTTGCCGAAATGGATGCCTTCGGCGAGCCCCTGGACGATGCCGGCGATGCAGATCTGGTTGATCATCTTGGTGAGCTGGCCGGAACCGGCAGGACCCATGAGGCCGACCATGCGGGCATAGGCGTCGATGACCGGCCTTGCCCTTTCGAAGACGGCTTCATCGCCGCCGCACATGACAGTGAGCAGGCCGTTTTCCGCACCCGCCTGGCCGCCGGAAACCGGCGCGTCAATGAAATCGCTACCTTTTGCCTTGGCGGCGTCATAAAGGTCGCGGGCGACTTCGGCGCTGGCGGTGGTGTTGTCGATGAGCACGGCGCCCTTCTTCATGCTTTCCAACACGCCGCCCTTGCCGATGGTGACCGAACGCAGGTCGTCGTCATTGCCGACGCAAGTGAAGACGAAATCGGCATCTGCTGCAGCTTCTGCAGGCGTCGGGGCGGATTTGCCGCCGAACTTGGCGGTCCAGTCCGAGGCCTTGGATGCCGTGCGGTTATAGACCGTGACGTCGTGGCCGCCCTTCACCTTCAAGTGACCTGCCATGGGGAAGCCCATGACGCCGAGACCGATGAACGCGACTTTTGCCATATGCCAGATCCTTCTCCTGAATTCGGGGCATGATTAGCCGAAAGTGCCGCGGCAGGAAAGCCAAAGTGACGCCGGTCCGGTTTGCCGTGCGAAAAATCCTCGGCAGCGTGCTTTGGAATAAAATTTCGCGGAACAGGCACATTCCGGTCAGGAAAATTGCCGGGGGCGGCAAAACTCACAAATAAAATTGTCGATATAATACATAGAGATTATCATTATCAAAGTCATCGCAACGACCGGCAGATTCAAGGATGCTGCCGCGAAGGAAAGGGGATTGCCATGATTTCTCGACGCCAGACGCTCGGACTTTTCGGTGCTGCTGCTGCTGCTGCCGTTCTGCCGGCCATCAAACCCACGCGCGCTGCAGCCACCGAATTCCGGATCGGCTGGCAGAAGAACGGCGTGCTGGCGCTCGCCAAGCGCCGCGGGGCGCTGGAGAGCCGGCTTGCCGATCGTGGCATTTCGGTTAGCTGGTCAGAATTCACCTCCGGCCCGCCGCTGCTCGAAGCGCTCGGTGCCGGCGCGCTCGACTTCGGCGCGACCGGCGACGTGCCGCCCCTCTTTGCGCAGGCTGCAGGCGGCCATCTCTATTATGTCGGCACCTATCATGGCAGCCCGGCGGGTTCGGCGATCCTCGTGCGCAAAGATTCTCCGATCAAGACTCTCGAAGATCTGAAGGGCAAGAAGGTCGCGTTTAAGCGCGGGTCGAGCGCGCATAACGTTACTGTAAAAGTCTTACGCAAGGCGGGGTTGACGATCGATGATGTCCAGCCGCTGGACCTTGCGCCGCCGGATGCGGCCCCTGCATTCAAGAACGGCAGCATCGATGCCTGGTCGATCTGGGATCCTTACCTTGCAATCGCCGAGGCCGATCCGGAGACCCGTATCCTGACGACGGCCGAGGGCATCGTTCCCTCATACAGCTATTTCCTCGCAAACCAGGAATTCACCGATGCCAACGGTCAGGTGATCGTCGACGTGATCGATGAACTCGGCAAGGTCGGTAAGTCGGCGCAGGGCAAGCTCGACGATACGGTCAAGGAGCTCTCCGAAATCACCGGCGTGCCGGCTGAGGTGACCCGCGTCACGCTGTCGCGGCCGGGCGCCGATCTCGGCGCCGTGACGACCATCACCGACGATGCGGTGGCCTACCAGCAGGCGCTTGCCGATGAATTCTACCAGCTCGGCATCGTGCCGAAGCAGTTGACCACCGGCGACATCGTTTGGCGGCCGAAGGCGAGCTGATTTCTGTTTCCGGTTTTCAATGGAGATTTCCGACCCATGAGCGCTTCATCCAAGCCTATCGATTTCCTCTGGTTCATCCCGACCTCCGGCGACGGGGCCTATCTCGGCTCGGGCGAGCTGACCCGCGCGCCGGATATCGGCTACATGACGCAGATCGCGCAGGCCGCCGACCGGCTCGGCTATTCCGGCGTGCTTTTGCCGACGGGCGTCGCCTGCGAGGAGTCCTTCGTGACGGCCGCAGCCCTTTCGGCCAAGACCGAGAAGCTGAGGTTCCTCGTCGCGATCCGTCCGGGCACCGCGTCGCCCGCCTATTATGCGCGGCTGACGACGACGCTCGACCGCATCTCGAACGGCCGCGTGCTGCTCAACATCGTCGTCGGCGGCAGCCCGGGCGAGCTTGCCGGCGACGGCATCCATCTGGAGCATGACGAGCGCTATGCGCATGCCGACGAGTTCTTCACCGTCTGGGAAGAGCTGCTGGAAAAGGGTGTCGCGAGTTTCGACGGCAAATATATCAAGGCAACCAATGCGCAGCTCGGCTTTCCGTCCGTCCAGACCCCGCGCCCCCCGCTCTATTTCGGCGGCTCGTCGGATGCCGGGATCGATTTCTCGGTCGGCCGGGTCGACAAGTATCTAACCTGGGGCGAGCCGCCGGCACAGGTCGGCGAGAAGATCGAGCGCGTGCGCGCCGCCGCGGCCAAGAAAGGCCGTGACGTGAGCTTCGGCATCCGCCTGCATTTCATCGTTCGCGAAACGGATGAGGAAGCATGGGCGGCGGCCGACCGGCTGATCTCCAGGCTCGACGATGCGACGATCGAGGAAGCGCAGCAGCGTTTCGCCAAGGAGTCCGACTCCGTCGGCCAGGCGCGCATGGCGGCCCTTCACGGCGGACGCCGGGACAAGCTGGAGGTCTCGCCGAACCTGTGGGCCGGCGTCGGCCTTGTGCGCGCCGGTGCCGGGACAGCACTGGTCGGCTCGCCGAAGACGGTCGCCGCACGGCTTCGCGAATACCAGGACCTCGGCATCGAGACGGTGATCGGCTCCGGCTATCCGCATCTGGAAGAGGCATACCGCGTCGCCGAACTGCTGTTTCCCGAACTCGGGCTCGAGCGCGAGGAGCAGCACCACGGCCTCAAGAGCGATTTCGGCCGTCACCGGGTCTTCGGCGGCGGCAGCCATGGCGGCAACCTGAAGGTCGTTTCCGGCTCCTGATTTCAAAGCACGCAAGGAGGTAAGCATGTCGGTTTTCGAAACGCCGTTCACGCGAGCGATCGCCGGGCAAGAGAGCCGCAAGGTGCGCTCTCGACTGTCGCTTCCGAGCCGCGAAGCGTTTCTGCCCTATCTGGTACCGCTCGCGATCATCCTCGCCTGGCAGGCGGCGTCGTCGGCAGGGCTTATCTCCTCGCGTGTCATGCCGTCACCGGCGGATGTGGCTGTCGCCTTCTGGTCGACCACGCGATCTGGGCAGTTGCCGCATGACGTTCTCGTCAGTGCGGGCCGGGCTTTCGCGGGGCTCATCGTCGGCGGGTCAATCGGCTTCCTGCTCGGCATTGCGAACGGCGTTTCGAAAATTTCAGAGCAGCTGACGGATACGACATTGCAGATGCTGCGCACCATTCCTCATCTGGCGATGATCCCGCTTGTCATTCTCTGGTTCGGGATCGGCGAGGAATCGAAGCTTTTCCTCACTTCGCTCGGCGTGCTTTTCCCGGTCTATCTCAATACCTATCACGGCGTGCGCAACGTCGACCGCGACCTGATCGAGATGGGCAGGGTCTACGGTATGGGCGGCTGGACGCTGTTTCGCAAGGTGATCTTTCCAGGCGCGCTGCCCTCGATCTTCGTCGGGCTGCGCTATGCGCTCGGTATCATGTGGCTGACGCTGATCGTTTCGGAATCGATCGCCGCGTCTTCGGGCATCGGCCACATGGCGAACAATGCCCGCGAGTTCATGATGACGGATGTCGTGGTGCTGGCGCTGGTGATCTATGCCGTGCTCGGCAAGCTGGCGGATGTCGTGGCGCGGGCGCTGGAGCGGCGGGCGCTGACCTGGAACCCCGTCTATCAGAAATAGGAGAACGCAATGACCGTCATCACGCATGAGCGCTTCCAGGGGGCTGCTGAGCCGGAATACGAGACGGAAGCGGCCGTTGCGCAAGAAGGTGCCGCTTCGATCACGCTGACGGGCCTTGAGAAGAGTTTCAGCGGCAACCGGGTTTTGCGCGGCATCAACCTCCACATTCCGGCGGGCCAGTTCGTCGCGGTGATCGGCAAGAGCGGTTGCGGCAAGAGCACGCTGCTTCGGATCCTCATGGGGCTCGATCAGCCGACGGCCGGTGAGTTGCGCTTCGAAAATACCGCCGGTGCCGAGGGCCAGCCGAACGCGCGCATCGTTTTCCAGGAGCCGCGCTTGCTGCCGTGGCTGAGCGTGGCGGAGAATGTCGCCGTCGGGCTCGGCGACAAGGTGGAGAAGCGGTTGGCACTGGCGGAAGCAGCGGCGGTGCTCTCCGAAGTGCAGCTTGCCGAGAAGGCGTCGGAATGGCCGTCACGGCTTTCCGGTGGCCAGCGGCAGCGCGTCGCGCTGGCCCGGGCGCTGGTGAGCAAGCCCGGTGTGCTGGCGCTTGACGAACCGCTCGGGGCATTGGATGCGCTGACGCGCATCAGCATGCAGGAACTCGTCAATCGCGTCTGGCGCGAACTCGGCTTTACCGCCGTACTGGTGACGCATGACGTCAGCGAGGCGGTGCATCTGGCCGACCGGGTGATCGTGCTCGACGAGGGGCGGATCGCGCTCGATCTGGCGATCCCTTATCCGCATCCGCGCAGGCACGGCAATGCCGAACTCGCCGAACTGGAGGGGAAGCTGCTTTCGGCGATCCTCGGCAAGCAGGCGGTGCGTTAGATTAGCTTTGTCGATTTCGCTCGGAAATCCAGCGATCGAGATGGCCAAGCGCCTCCTGCTGCAGGCGGTAGGTGCGGACGCGGCCGGCCTTTTCGGACAGCACGAGGCCGCTCGATTCCAGCACGCTCAGATGCTTCATGACTGTCGGCAGTGTCATGGAGAGAGGCTTTGCCAGCTCCATGACGGAGGCAGGGCCGCGGCCGAGGCGATCGACCATGCCGCGGCGGCTGCGGTCGGACAAAGCGTGAAACATCCGGTCGAGGGCGGCAGGTTCCATGATCATTCGGAGGGCATTTCGCTGCGGATGCGCTCGGGGAGCTGGTGCCTGTACGGATAGAACTTGAAATAGGGCAGCGCCTCCTTCAGCACCCGCGCAAAGGACGGCCGCTCGAGCAGGCGTTCGTAATAGGCGCGGAGCTTCGGCTGGTCGTCGCCGAAGGGAACGAGCGTTTCGGCATAGAAGAGGGCTGGTGCCGCGGCGCAATCGGCCATCGTGAAGCTGTCGCCGGTGATCCACTGGTTGCTGCCAAGCTGCTGCTCGATCATGCCGTAGGCCGTCGCGTGCGTGCCGCGTGCCTCTTCCACGCCGTGCGGATCCTTGCCGCCGTCCGGCCGCAGCGTATCGGTAACGATCTTCTGCATCGGCGTCTGCACATAGAGATCGAAGAAGCGGTCCCAGAGGCGGACGCGAAGCGCCCGGTCGATATCGTCCGGCAACAGGCGGATAAGGCCGGGGTAATGTCGATCGAGATATTCGATGATGATGCTCGTCTCGGGGATTGTGCTGTCGAGCGCCTCGTCGCGCAGGACCGGCATCTTGCCGACCGGCCAAAAGCGGAAGAGATCGGCGCTCGACGTTTCATCGGCCAGATCGACGGTGCGGTTTTCGAAAGGTGTGCCGTTCTCGTAAAGCGCGATCAACACCTTGTGGCAGAAGGAGGCGAGGGGATGTCCGTAAAGAACGAGCGACATGGATCGAGCCTTCAGTGATCGGAAAGTTTACTGAATGGCTAAGTATCAGGTTGCGGGGCGGGCCGCAAGAGATGGTTTCCTGACTGGGTAAGTATCCGGTACAGTGCGCCGATCCGTTGTTCCCTATGTCGCCCCGGGAGGCTAGATGCTCATAAAGCGAACGCAGTTACCTTGAAGGATCGTGCGCTCAGCCGGCCAACCGCGCGATCACCAGATGTCCCGGACTGGGCTGACCTTCCTGCATGCGGACGTTGATTTCGGTCATCTCCACGAGGTCGAAGCCGGTCGCAGTCAGGCGGTCGCGGATATAGGCTTCGGCGTGCAGGAAGCGCTGGTGCGGGCCGACGGCGTAAAGGCGGCCGTCGGTTGGCGGGAGCGTCTCGGAGGAGAAGATGAAGAGGCCGCCGGGCGTCAGGTTTTCGGCGGTGCCGAAGAAGAGCGCCTCCAGGGCGCCGAGATAGGGCAGCACGTCGGTCGCGGTGATGAGGTCGAAGGGGTCTTCGTCGTTGTCGTCGAGGAAGTCCTCGACCTCGGCGACGAAGAGGGTCTCGTAGATATCCTTCTCATGGGCGATCTCGACCATGTTTTCGGAAATATCGATGCCCGTCATCTCCTCGCAGAGGTCGCGCAGCGTGCCGCCCGTGAGCCCCGTGCCGCAGCCGAGGTCGAGCATGCGCTTGAAAGGGTCGAGCTTCAGTTCCTGAAGGCGCTGGCGGACCAGCATGGGGACGTGGTAGCTGAGCTGCTCGACGAGCACGTCCTCGAAAACTTCGGCATGCTGGTCGAAAAGGGTTTCGACATAGGCATCCGGCGCCCTGACCGGCGTTTCGCCGCGGCCCATCGAGGCGATGCGGACGGCCGCGCCGCCGTGGTCTTCGGGGTCGATCGCCAGCACTTCCTCATAGGCCTTCACGGCCGCGTCGATGTCACCGGCCTTCTCTAGGGCAAGGGCGCGGTTATAGGCTTCCGCAAGCGCTTCCTCGTCGATCTTCTTTGCCATTGCCATCACCACCTTTTGAAGTTCAGGCAAGGCTCTAAGGCGGCTTGCCGCCTTTTGCAATGGCGGCCTTGGAGGCGCAGAATGCGAAATGGAGATCTCAATAAGAAGGAAAGGGAGGAATGCCATGACGACGGACATCAGCAAACCCGGCCTTGACGAGAGCGCCCGGAAGCAGGCGACGCCGCCGCTGCCGCTGACGCCGGTCGAAATCACCAATACGCTCGCGCACTATTATCGCGGCGAACTCGGACGCATGACGAGTTGGCGGGATCGCATCGACCGGACGTCGAACTGGGCGATCACGGTGGTCGCGGCATTGCTCTCCCTCTCGCTGTCGACGCCGACCGCGCATCATGGCGTGCTTCTCTTCGGAATCATGCTGATCTCGCTGCTCTTGCTGATCGAGGCGAGGCGCTACCGGTTCTTTGATATCTATCGGGCCCGCGTCCGGCAGGTCGAAAAAAACTATTTCGCGCAGATCCTGTCGCCGGAGGCGAATTCCGCGCGCGATTGGGGCCCGGTGGTCGCAAGCAGCCTGCGCAAGCCGACGTTCCTGCTGACCTACCCGGATGCCGTCCAGCGTCGGCTGCGGCGCAACTACAGCTGGATGTATCTCATCATGCTGCTTGCCTGGGCGCTGAAAATCACGACGCCGAAACTGCAGACCGAGGGCAGCGCGCTGGCACAGGCACACTCCTGGACCTATGTGATCGACAATGCCGTGCTCGGGCCACTTCCGGGGCTCGTGGTGATTGGCCTCGTGCTGGCCTTCTATCTCGCCATCCTCTACGGCGTGTTACGCCGGGAACCCGACAAAGGCGAGTTCATTCATGGCGAGGCGCATGTCTAGCGGCCTCAATGCAGGATGAACTCGCCCTTGAGGGCGCGCCATTCCGTTGCCGAAATCAGCTTGCGGTGGATGTAGCGCACCGAATGCAGCGGGCCGTCCAGTTTCTCCTGCCAGAACTTCAGAAAGCCGCGCATTTCGGGAAAGTCCGGAGCAAGATCGTATTCCTGCCAGATGTAGGTCTGGAGGATCGCCGGGTGATCCGGCAGGTGGTAGAGGATGTGGGCGGTCGTCAGCCCATATCCCTGGATCTGCTTTTCGAAATCCTTGTTCATCTCAGCCTCGGTTTCGTTCCCATGTCACGTTTGTGAACATTATATGAATGGAAACACGCGTCGGTTAACGCAAGCTTGACAGATGTCGAAAGAAAAGGCTATTTGTTTTTGATTTCAATGGCTTGGCAGCGATCATATGGGAGTGCTGCCAAGCGGTCAGCGCTTCAGATGCCGTGTCAGGCGGCGCTCGATCCAGTTCCAGAAATGCCGAAGCGCTTCCACCATCGAAAGATAGAAGATCGCCGCCCAGAGATAGGTCTGGTAGTCGAAGGTGCGCGAGAAGGCGTAGCGGGTTTCGCCCATCAGATCGAGAACGGTGATGATGGCGACGACGGCAGATCCCTTGATCAGCAGGATGATTTCATTGCCGTAGGGGCGCAGCGCCACGATGAGCGCCTGCGGCAGAACGATCTTGCGGAAGGCGACGGCCTTGTGAATGCCGAGTGCTGACGCGGCCTCGTGCTGGCCGCGCGGCACGCTTTCGATGGCGCCGCGCAGGATTTCGGCCTGATAGGCGGCGGTATTGATCGTCATCGAGAAAAGACCGCAATACCAGGCGTCGCGGAAGAACCACCAGAGGCCGGCGGCTTCGAGCTGGACGCGGAAGCCGCCGAGGCCGTAGTAGATCAGAAAGAGCTGTGCCAAGAGCGGCGTGCCGCGGAAGACGTAGACGTAGCAATAGGCAAGCGTGCTGATGATCCTGTTCTTCGACATACGCGCGAAGGCGAGCGGCAGGGAAAGCGCTGCGCCAAAGATGACGGAGATCGTCACCAGGACGACCGTCGTCATCAGTCCGTGCAGGTAGCGCGGACCGTAGTGCGTGAACTTGTCCACGTCCCAGCCGGCGATCACCATGTACAACAGGCTTGCGGCAAGCAGCGCCCACAGGAGGACGAGGAGCGAGCCGACGACGCGCGTGCCCGTTATCGGCTTGACGATTACCTTCGGCGCCGGCTGCGGCGGGATGAGGGTTTGCGCATAGCTCATCGGCGGGCCTCGGAGCGCTTCGCCCAGCGTTCGATATAGCTGAGACCGATCGACGAGATGATCGCAAGCGCGAGATAGAGGCCGCAGGCGATGATGTAGAAGAAGAAAGCCTGCTTGGTGACGCGGACGGCAACGCCGGTCTGGCGCAGGATGTCGGCAAGGCCGATGATCGAGACGTAGGAGGTGTCCTTGAGCAGGATCATCCACAGGTTCGTGAGGCCGGGCAGGGCGATGCGGATCAACTGCGGCAGCACGATCAGGCCCAGCGTGCGGCCGTGATGGAGGCCGAGCGCATAGCCGGCTTCGTACTGGCCCCTCGGAATGGCGCGGAAGGCCGACAGCAGCACTTCGGCGCAATAGGCGGAAAAGACCACCGAGAGAGCGATCATGCCGGCGACAAAGGCGTTGATCTCCACCCGCTGTTCGTAACCGAAGGAGGTGAGCACCGACTGGATCAGGATCTGCAGGCCGTAATAGATGATGAAGAGTGTCAGGAGCTCGGGCAGGCCGCGGAAGATCGTGGTGTAGATGCCCGACGCAAGGCGCACCGACCTTTCTTCCGATTGCTGGCCAAGCGCGATAAAGAAGCCGATGATGAGGCCGACGGGAAGCGTCAGAAGCGCCACGCTGACGGTGGTCTTCAGGCCGAGCGCGATTTCGTCGCCCCAGCCTGCATTGCCACAGGCGAGGATGGTCGATTGCCCGAACCAGGTGAAAACGCCGGCAGGTCCGCAGAGCGGATCAACGATATATCCTATCCAGGCCCAGAACGAGCCCGGCGCGGAAAACAATCCGCCCATGCCAACTTTCCCCTCACGGCTTATGCCGTTTCGATCTTTCCATGGTTGTCAAACAAAAATGGCGGAAGAGCAAGCCTTCCGCCACCATCTTTGCCGGTCAGTTACAAGTTTTCTTATTCGCCGTAAACGTCGAAGTCGAAGTACTTGTCCTGAATTTCCTTGTACTTGCCGCTGGCGCGGATCGCTGCGATCGCAGTGTTCAGCTTGTCCTTGAGCGGGTCGCCCTGGCGCACGGCGATGCCGGCGCCCTCGCCGTTGATTTCCTTGTCCACGGGAAGCGTCGTCAGGATCTTGCAGCAGGCGCCGGCTTCCGACTTGATCCATTCGGAGAGAACGACGACGTCGTCGATGGCGGCGTCGATACGGCCGCTCGAGATGTCGAGCTTATACTCGTCGGCGGTCGGATAGAGCTTGAGCTCCGTGTCGGCAAGGTGCTTTTCGGCGTAGTTGGCGTGCGTCGTCGAGGTCTGTGCGCCGATCGTCTTGCCTTTCAGGCCGGCGACGTCGGTGATCGTCGAGTCCTTCGGCACGGCGACAGCCGGCGGCGTGTTGTAGTACTTGTTGGTAAAGTCGACGAGCTTCAGACGCTCCGGCGTGATCGACATGGACGAAACGATCATATCGTACTTCTTGGCCTGCAGCGCCGGAATGATGCCGTCCCAGTCGGCGCTGACGAAGGTGCATTCGGCCTTCATTTCAGCGCAGAGCGCCTTGGCGATGTCGATGTCGAAGCCCTTGATCTCGCCGCTCGCGTCAACGAATTCGAAGGGCGGGTAGGTCGAGTCGGTGCCGATCACGTACTTCTCGCCGTCGGCCATTGCCGAACCTGCGAAAAGCGACAGCGCTGCGAGTGAAGCAGCTGCGAGAAGGCGGGTGGAGATACGCATGAGGATCCTCTCTGTTGGTTGGCCGCTGCGTCTTCTTCTTATCCGCCAGCGACCTGAATGCGGCGGGCACGGGGCACCGCCTTGGCGCGATAATCAAACCTTTTTTTTGCAAATTGCAACTGGAATCGCGCGGGAATGGTGCGGCGCAAACTGTGGCAAAGATGAACGGAACCGAACCGCAGCATTCATACCGGGTTAATAACGGGCTTCCTAAAACGAGGGGAACAAATCCGGATTTGGACGATTTGATCCTGAGTCCGCCCACAAACGCCGGGACGCCCTGCGGGTGTTCCAAAAAGGCTCAACAAGAAGACGAGGAACCCCTATGGGCATGAAATCAAGATTGTTTGCCAGCGCCGCTTTCCCGCTGCTTTCGCTGTCGCTGGCTATGTCGCCGGCCCATGCAGCGACCGCAGCCGGTGGAAGTGGGGTGCGGCCCATTCCGCAGGTGATCAGCGGCAGCTACGAGGTCGCGCAAGATGCGGCGCCTTCCGATGAAGAGCTTCTGAAGAAGAAACGCAAGCGGCCTGCAGAGCAGCCTGCCCAGGAGCAGCAGCCCGAGGCAGAACCCCAGAAGGAGGCGCCGCAGGCCGAACAGGAAGCGCCGCGCCGCAAGCAGCGCAAGGCAGCACCCGAAGCCGAGCAGACTCCGGAAGCCGAGCAGGCTCAGCCGAGCGAGGAGCAGCCCCGACGCAAGAAGCGTCAAGCCGCACCGGAACAGGCCGCGCCCGAGCCACAGCAGGAGCAGGTAGCGCCTGAGGCTGCGCCGGAACAGCAGCCCGCGCAGAATCGCGAGCGGCCGCGCCGCAAGCAGCGCGAGCAGCAGCCTGCACAGCAGGAAACAGCGCCCCAGCAGGGTGAAGCCCAGCCGCAGGCCGATGAGCCGCAACAGCAGACGGAAGAGGCGCAGCCCGAGCAGCAGCGTCCGCGCAAGCGGCAGCAGCAGCAAGCCACCGAAGGTGAGCAGCAGCCCGCGGCAAAACCCGGCCGCAAGCCCGTGAAAGAAGCTCAGCCCGAGCAACAGCCGGCCGAAGACAAGGCAGCCGTTCCGCAGGAATCACCGGCGCCCGAGAAGGCTCCTGTGCCCGCCGAATCGCCGGCACCCAAAAAACCGCCGGTTCCCGCAGAGCCGGGCGAGGCGCAGAAGCCTGCCGAAGGTGGCGAACAGCCGTTGCAACAGCAGGGCAAGCAGGTTCCTGTCCAGCCCGCAGCCCCGACTGGCGAACAGCCGACCGGTGATGCGCAGCCGACAGAACAGGCAATTCCTGCTCCTGAGAAGGTGACGCCGGAAGAACTCGATCGCCGCAAGCAGATCGCCGAGGATCCGAGCAAGAGCAACGAGACCGTTGTCCTGCCGGTCGAGAACGGTGCCGCCGTGCTCGACAGCGACAAGGATGCGGACCGGACTTCCGGGCGGGGCGGACGGCGTGAACGTGATCGCCTGCGCGCTGCAGAGCAGCAGGTCATCGCCGCCCCGAAATCCGATGCCGATGCGCAGCTCGCGCCCGAAGGCCAGCGCCGTCCACCGGTCAAGTTTGAGGCGGTGACGAGCGAAGAGGGCCGCAGGCTTGACCGCAGGCCGGAGTTCATGAGCCCGGAAGGTGCGCGCGTCGAGCGTTACGAGGGTGACGACAACCGTACCATCATAGAGTACAACAACCGGATCGTGGTGCGCAGCGATGACGACCGCCGCTTCCTCAGGGACGGCGAACGGCCGCTTTACGAGCAGCTTTCGCGGGACCGTTACCGCGAGACGATCGAGCGCCCGGAAGGTTATCGCATCGTGACCATCCGCAACCGCTATGGTGATATCATCCAGCGCTCGCGCATCGACAGCGGCGGCCGCGAATATGTTCTCTACTATTCGCCGGAACTCTACGATGATCCGGACCGCGGCTACTTCGAGGATCCGGGCGCTGATTTGCCGCCGATGCGGCTGGGGATCCCGGTCCGCGACTACATCATCGACACAAGCAGCAATCCGGATCGCGATTACTACGAATTCCTGAGCGAGCCGCCCGTGGAACCCGTCGAGCGCGTCTATTCGCTGAACGAGGTGAAGTATTCGGCCCGTATCCGCGACAAGGTCCGTCGTATCGACCTCGATACGATCACTTTCGCGACGGGTAGCGCCGAGATCCCGATGAGCCAGGCCCAGAGCCTGCGCAAGGTTGCGGATGCAATGAACGAGGTGCTTCAAAAGGATCAGAGCGAGACCTTCCTGATCGAAGGACATACCGATGCGGTCGGCTCCGACCAGAGCAATCTCGTCCTTTCGGACCAGCGTGCCGAATCGGTCGCCAACGTGCTCACGGATGTCTATGGCATTCCGCCGGAAAACCTTGCGACGCAGGGTTATGGCGAGCGCTATCTGAAGGTCAATGTGGATGGTCCGGAACAGGAAAACCGCCGCGTGACCATCCGCCGCGTCACGGCTCTGGTGCGCCCGGTCGCGTCGAACCAGTAAGGTCATCAGATCGAGGAGAAAATGCCGTCGCTAGCGCGGCGGCTTTTTCTATTTGCAAGCCGGAGAAAGTCCGATCTTGGCGGCGATGAAATCGGCAATCTTTGTCGTGTCGTCGAGATTGAAGACCGGCAGGTCCGTGTCCGTGATGGGATGGTCCGCGGCGATGGCGCAGATATGCGGATCGGTCGGCGCCAGCAGATCGCGTCTGGCCGCTTCCAGGCGGCGGGCTTCGATCTTCGGGATCGGTTCGCGCTTGTAGCCTTCGATCAGTACCAGGTCGCAGGGAGCAAGGCGTGCGAGGATTTCCTCGAAGGCGGGTTCGGGGGCGCCGCGCAACTCATGCATGATGGCGTAACGGGTGCCGGAGACGATCGTCACCTCATGCGCACCAGCCTGCCGGTGGCGGTAGCTGTCGGCGCCGACCTTGTCGATATCGAAATCGTGGTGGGCGTGCTTGATCGTCGAGATACGGTAGCCGCGGCGGGTGAACTCCTCGACGAGACGCACGGCAAGGCCCGTCTTGCCCGAATTCTTCCAGCCGGCGATTCCGAATATGCGTGGTCCGGTCATGACAGCACCTGCAGCCAGCGCTCGGCTTCCACCAAGTCGTCCGGCGTGTTGATGTTGAAGAAAGGGTCGAGCAGGCTGGCGCGCGTCGGATGCAGCGGGAAGGCAACTTCCGCTACGTTATGCCGCGACAGGAAGTCGCGCACGCGCCGCTTTTCGTCCGTTGCGATCCAGCCGGCGAGTTCGTCCCCCAGTGAAACCGGCCAAAGGCCGAAGACGGGATGAGGGCGGCCTTCGGAGGCGGCGATCGCGATCTTTGCCGGGGAATCGATTACGGCGGCGAAATCTGCGACGAGCTCTGCCGGGAAGAAGGGACTGTCGATCGAAACGGTCACGACATGGCTGACGCCCGGAAGCGTGGCCGCATGCGCCATTGCGGCATGGATGCCGGCCATCGGTCCCGCTTTGCCGGGGACGATATCCGGAATGAAGCGTAGGCCGCATTGCGGCTCGCTGTCGGCATTCACCGCAATTGTAGAGACCTGCGGGGCCAGCCGCGCGATGGCATGATCAAGCAGTGAGCGGCCGCCGAGCATGACGGAGGCTTTGTCCTGCCCCATGCGCGTCGAGCGGCCGCCGGCAAGGATGACGCCGGGGATATTGGTATTCTGCAGGGAAAAATCGGCCATGGTGGTTCTCAGACGGGGCTTCTCGGCTCGGATTCCTGCGCCATCGGCGGCACGCGGCGTTTGGCCTCGCGATAGAAAGTATAAAGGCCGGACGCGATGACAACCGCAGCCCCGCAGAGCGTCCAGAAATCCGGCACCTCGGCGAAGAAGAAGACGCCGAGAAGTGCGGAGAAGACCAGGCTTGTATAGCGGAAGGGCGCGACGAAGGAGACTTCGCCGGTGCGCATTGCGAGGATGACGGATTGATAGCCGATCAGCACCAGGACGGAAGCGAGCAGCAGGTGCGAAAGCGAAGTGAGGCTGACGGGCTGCCAGCCGCCGAGCGCCGGCATGAGGAGTGCGCCGAAGAAGGCGACCGACATCGCGGTGACGACGGTCACCATGAGCGAGGGAATTTCGGGATCGATGGAGCGGGTTGCAAGATCGCGCCCCGCCGTCACCAGCACGCTGGCGACGCAGAGAAGAGCTGCGGGTGTGAAGCCTTCGGGACCGGGACGGATGATGATCATGACGCCGAAAAGGCCCACCAGGATCGCCGACCAGCGCCGCCAGCCGACTGGCTCGCGGAAGAAGAGTGCTGCTCCGAAGGTTACGACGAGCGGCAGGGACTGCAGGATGGCCGAGGCATTGGCGATCGGCATCATGCCCAGCGCCGTGATATAGAAGACCGCGGCGAGAACTTCGCAGATGACGCGCAGGATGATGATCGGCTTCAGCACGATGCGCCAGGAGCGCAGCGCCCCTAGATGGCGGGCGATCAGATAGACGAGAATGCTGGTGAAGACGCCACGGATAAAGATGATTTCCCCAGCGTTCATATAGCTGATGACCGACTTGGAGAGAGCGTCGCTAGAGGAAAAGCCGGCCATGGCCAAGCTCATGAAGATTGCGCCCTGGGTATTGCGAGACCGCGGCATGAAAAGAGATTCCCGATTTTCGTGCCGTCCTTTTAAAGGGGATCGCGCATCAAGGGAATCGAATGAAAGTCACATCCAAAATAAATCGATTGCGCGGTGCACAATAAGCAGCGCGATGCCGAGTTTGGTGGGCGCAAGCGCCGGTTTTGCAAGGAAAATCCTTTCGGTTGCCACGGCCTTTGCCGCCGCATTGTCACGAAAGTTCTTCTGTTCGTCGTTCCGCTGGTCGTCCTGATCGCGGGGGGTCGGCGAACAATCGACCGGCATCCAGGACGTGAGCCGGGCGGTGCCCGACGTCGAACTCGTCACGCAGCAGAACGCGGCGATGGTCGAGGAAAACAATGCCTCGATCCACGCCTGCGCCAGCGCCTCGACATGCTTTCGGACAAGATCGAGCGGTTCCCGACGCGTGAGCCGGAGGGAGAGGCGGCTGGGGACGCGGCCGGGCCGCATGATAAGATCGCCACCGGCAGAATTGGAGCCCGCCCTCGACCGTCCGTGGTTTTTGTTTCTTCAGGGTGCAGGAAACGGGTGGATGCAGCCGCACGGTTTTGCGATCTGATTGCCGAACCTGATCTTCAGCAACAAACGGAGTCCGACATGAACAGCCTGAATGGAAAGATCGCAATCGTCAGCGGCGCCAGCGCCGGTATCGGCCGCGCCGCGGCCAAACTCTTTGCCGCCGAGGGCGCGAAACTCGTCGTCACAGCACGGCGTGAGGCGGAATTGGGGATGCTCGTCGAAGAGATCGAGGCAGACGGCGGAGAGGCGGTTGCCGTTGCAGGCGATATACGCGACGAAGGACTGCATCGATCCCTTGTGGAAACGGCCTCAAGGCGTTTCGGGGGCCTCGACATCGCCTTCAACAATGCGGGCGGCACCGGCGCCTATGGGTCGCTTGCCGATATCTCGCTCGGCGACTGGCGCGATACCGTCGACCTCAACCTGACGAGCGGATTTCTTGCCGCCAAGCATCAGGCGCCGGCGATGACGAAGCGCGGCGGCGGGTCGATCATCTTTACCTCGACCTTCGTCGGCCATACGGTGGGCATGCCCGGCATGGGCGCTTATGCGGCGGCGAAGGCGGGGCTGATGGGGCTCGTGCAGGTGCTGGCGGTTGAATTGGGGCCAAAGAATGTGCGCGTGAACGCGCTGCTTCCGGGTGGCGTCGATACGCAGGCAAATCCGATCAACTTTCCGGACGCAACGCCGCAGACGATCGCCTTCGTCAAAGCTTTGCACGCGCTGAAGCGGGTCGCCCAGCCCGAAGAGATCGCCAAGGTGGCGCTTTTCCTGGGCTCGGATATGGCGAGCTTCGTCACCGGGTCCACAATGCTCGCCGACGGCGGCGTTTCGATCACTCGCACGTAACGTCTGCCTGTCCAAAAATTTGAACAAACCGGGGCTGTTGGCGTTTTCCATTCATGTCCAAGTAAAGAGGAGAAGGAAGATGGATTGGAATCGTGTCGAAGGAAACTGGAAGCAGATGAAGGGTAAGATCAAGGAACAGTGGGGCAAGCTCACTGACGACGATCTCGACCAGATTGCCGGCCGCCGCGAGCAGCTTGAAGGCAAGCTTCAGGAGCGCTATGGCATTGCCAAGGATCGCATCCATCGCGAGGTCGACGACTGGTATGAGCGCCAGACCTGGCATTGAGCATTAGCCCGGCTCTCGCCGGGCTTCCTCCAGAAAAGAAGACTCATCATGCCGGAAGATGTTCCAAATTCCACTGAGCCGCAGCGTGGTCCCGCACCGATACCGGACGCGCCCGATCGCGTTCAGGAAAAGCCGCCGTTAAAACCGGCTCATGACCCCTCAGACGACAAGAATCCCAACGATCCGTCGCCTGTCGATCCGGCTCTGTTGCCGATCGGCGATCCCGCCGGCGCTGCTTGAGGCACTCAAATGGAGGCAGTCACCCGCCGGTGACACTCATGTGGCGGGATACCGCCGGGCGATTGTGGGTTCGGTCAATGATGAAGTCGTGGCCTTTCGGCTTGCGGGTGATCGCTTCATCGATCGCGGCGTAGACCAGGCCGTCGTCGTCCGTGGCGCGCAGTGCAGAGCGGAGGTCGGCGGCATCGTTCTGGCCGAGGCACATATAGAGCGTGCCGGTGCAGGTGAGGCGGACCCGGTTGCAGCTTTCGCAGAAATTATGCGTCATCGGTGTTATGAAGCCGAGACGGCCGGCGGTTTCGGCGACTTCGACATAGCGTGCCGGACCGCCGGTCTTGTAGCCGATATCGGTTAGCGTGAACTGACGCTCGAGATCGGCGCGAAGCTTAGAGAGCGGCAGATACTGGTCGGTTCTGTCCTCGTCGATCTCGCCCATCGGCATGGTTTCGATGACGGTGAGATCCATGCCGCGGCCATGGGCGAAACGCAGCATGTCCGGTATCTCGGCCTGGTTGAAATCCTTGAGCGCGACCGCATTGAGCTTGATCTTCAAGCCGGCTTTCTGCGCCGCGTCGATGCCTTCCATGACTTTGGCGAAATCGCCCCAGCGGGTAATCTTGCGGAACTTGTCGGGGTCGAGCGTATCGAGCGAGACGTTGATGCGGCGCACGCCGCAGTCGTAGAGCTCCTCCGCATGGCGGGCAAGCTGGGAGCCGTTGGTCGTCAGCGTCAGCTCCTCGAGGCCGGAGCCGATCCGCTTTCCGAGCTCGCGGACGAGGAACATGATGTTCTTGCGCACCAGCGGCTCGCCGCCGGTCAGCCTGATCTTGCGCACGCCCTTGGCGATGAAGGCGCAACAGAGCCGGTTCAGCTCTTCCAGCGTCAGAAGGTCCTTCTTCGGCAGGAATGTCATGTTTTCCGCCATGCAGTAGGTGCAGCGGAAATCGCAGCGGTCGGTGACGGAGACGCGCAGATAAGTGACCGCCCGTCCAAAGGGGTCGATCATCGGGGCTGCATCTGCCACTAGCGGCGATGCGCTTGCTATCGTTCCAACGTTGCTGTTCACCAATACCTCCGTCGTCATGGTAATGTGGACAGATGTAGCTGCACCGTCAAGGGAAAGGCGGGGGACGCACGGTAAATTGAGCTTGCCTCGAAATGCTCGATTGCCTACTGCTCTGTGACAATTGGAGGGAGCGATGAGCGATATCTGGCCTATTGAACTGCGTGTCTCGAAGGATCGGCAGCGTTTGACCGTGACCTTCAACGACGGCCAGAGCTTTGACCTTTCGGCCGAAATGTTACGCGTGCTTTCGCCCTCGGCAGAAGTACAGGGCCATGGGCCGGGGCAGAAGTTGACGGTTCCCGGCAAGCGCAACGTGGCGATCATCTCGATGACGCCGACCGGCAATTATGCCGTGCGCATCGGCTTCGACGACATGCACGATACGGGCATCTTCACCTGGATCTATCTGCGCGAGCTCGGCGAGCGTGGGCACGAGCTGTTTGCGCAATACGAGAAGGAACTCGGGGAAAAGGGCATGAGCCGCGACCTCGCGGAAAAGCCGCGCTGAGCGATCAACAGCCATAAAGGGGGGAAAATGGCGGGGACCACAGGTAAAAACTGGTTGCGTTCGAAGGGAAGTCCGGCCGACAGCAAGGTCAGCTATCTCGAGCTCTTCTTCGACCTGGTGTTCGTCTTCTCCATTTCCCAGCTTTCCCACGCGCTGGCGGCCCACTACACGCTGCTCGGCGCAGTCGAAGCGGCGCTGATGACCTTCGCCGTCTGGTGGGTCTGGGTCTTTACCGCCTGGGTAACGAACTGGCTCGATCCGGAAAAGATGCCGGTGCGCGGCATGCTCGTTGCTCTGATGCTGCTCGGATTGGTGCTTTCGGCTTCGATTCCCGAAGCTTTCGGCGACAAGGGACTGCTTTTTGCCGCTGCCTACGTGCTGATGCAGGTCGGACGGTCGTTCTTTGCGCTCTATGCGATGAAGGATGCCGGCCGCTCGAACTATCTGAACTTCATCCGCATCAGTACATGGCTTGCGGTTGCCGGCGTTTTCTGGATCGCCGGCGGTTTTCTGGAGCATGAGGGGCGGTTGATTACATGGATTATCGCGCTCCTCATCGATTATGCAGGTCCGGCCTCAGGTTTCTTCGTGCCGGGGCTGGGTAAGTCGACGGCGGCGGACTGGGATGTCTCGGGCGCCCATATGGCGGAGCGTTGCGCGCTGTTTATCATCATCTGCCTCGGCGAAGCGATCCTCGTTTCCGGCCGCACCTTTTCGGAACTGCCGTTTTCCGGTCTAACGACCGTCGTTTTCGTCACGGGCTTTGTTGGAACCGTCGCGATGTGGTGGCTCTATTTCCGGTTCGGGCATCAGCGGGCCGCACACCGGATCGAGCATGACGAGACGCCGGGCCGCCTTGCGCGGCAGGCTTTCACCTATGCGCATATTCCGATTCTGGCCGGCATCATCGTGCATGCGGTGGCCGTCGAGTTCATGTTCTCGCATCCGCACGACAGCGGCGATGTCGGCGTGATGGCTGCGATCCTCGGTGGTTCGGGACTTTTCCTTGTCGGCAATCTCTGGTTCAAGGGCGCGACGAGCGGGCGAGCGCCGCTTTCGCATATCGCGGGTCTTGTGCTGCTCGTCCTTTTGGCGTTCCTGGCACCGGTGCTCGAAGTCTATGTGATGGGCATTCTGGCGACGCTGGTGCTGATCGTCGTTGCCGCATGGGAATACAGATCGCTTGCCGGCCGGCCGGCGGAGCGCACGCTGCACTGACATCAATCCTCGTCGCGCAGATCCTGCTGCAGCACGCCGATGATGCGTTCCATCGCGCTTGCCATGGCCATGCACTGCTCGATCGGCTCGGGGGACAGCACCCGTTCGATCAGGTCGGTCTGGATCACCATGGCGCGCTCGGTGACGCTGCGGCCCTCGGATGTCAGGTAGAGCCGCAGCACGCGCTTGTCCTTGTCGTCGCCGCGGCGCTCAATCAGGCCGCGTTTTTCCATCTGTGGCAGCAGCATGCTCATATTGGAGCGGCCGACGAGGAGCTTGCGGGCAAGCTCCTGCTGCGAGATGCCCTCGAAGCGATAAAGATTGATCAGAATATCGAGATGCGGGGTCTTGATATCGAGCTCTGCCAGCGAGCGGCCCAAGGATTGCTGCATCAACTGGCAGGCGCGGGCGACGGCGATCCAGCTGCGAAAACGCGGATGATCCCAAGGAAGGGATTGATTTTTGTTCATCGTTGTACTTTATTGTTCAGTGTTGAACATTATTGGATTCCCACTATGCCAAACTTTGCACTGAAGGTCACCCGCCTCGGATTTTCGCTGTTGCAGGCGGTTTCACCGCTTCTTGCGGGCAAGACGGCATTCCGGCTGTTCTGCCTGACGCCGTCCGCAAAGCCAAAGGGCGCAAAGGCGAGGGCGGCGCATGCGGCTGGCCGGGCGTTCCTGCAATCGGCGGAGCGAATCGAGCTTCGCCTTGCGGGTGGGAGGCGGGCGCATGCCTACCGGATCAACGGCGGTGCTGCCGGCAGGCGGCAGCGTTTCCTGGTGACGCACGGCTGGGGATCGAGCATGGAATACATGACCGATCTGATCGGTGCGCTTGCGGCGAGCGGCTCGGAGGTGATCGGCGTCGATTTTCCGGGCCACGGACGGGCAGGCGGACGCTTCCTGCATATGGGGCTTGCCGTACAGACGATCGCCGCAGCCGAGGCGCGGTTTGGGCCATTCGACGCGACAGTCGGCCATTCCTTCGGCGGCGCCGCCCTGATGGTTTCGGCGGCGGGCCTGCTGCCCGAAATCGAAGCGCTGTCGGCCGGAAAGATCGTCACGATCGGCTCGCCGAGCGAGATGAAATGGCTGTTTGCCGGCTTCGGCAGGATGGTCGGCCTCCAAAAGGCGGCTCAGGCGGCGCTTGAGGGTGAGGTGCACCGGCTGACCGGCCGGAGACTGGAGGATTTCGATGCGGGGAAGGCGGCTGCAAGAATGGCGCGCCCGATGCTGGTGATCCACGCGCAAGACGACAAGGAAGTCAGCGCTAATCATGCGCGGCGCTACGCCGCCTCGGGCGGGAGCGTGCGGCTTTTCTGGGCCAACGGCTTCGGTCACCGGCGGATCGTCAGCGCCGAGCCGGTGCTTGCGGAGATCCAGCGGTTCCTTGCCGATGATCCCATCAAGAAAGATGCTGAGATCATTCCGCTTTTTGAGCTTCCGGGCAAACGGGCGTCATTGTAGCGTCAATTCGGTCTTTGGAACGTGGCAGGACGATCATGAAAGTTATCAGGACGGTTGAGGAACTCGGCAAAATCTATGAGGGAGGCCTGACGCAGGCATCCCTTGCCAAGGTGACCAAGGCGCTGACGCCGCTCTACCGCCAGATGATCGAAGCTGCGCCCTTCATGGCGCTGGCGACCGTCGGGCCGGAAGGGCTCGACTGCTCGCCGCGCGGCGACATCGGCGGTGTCGTGCGGGTGATCGACGAAAAGACGCTGCATCTGCCCGACTGGCGCGGCAACAACCGCGTTGATTCGCTTTCAAATATCGTGCGCGATCCGCGCCTTGCGCTCATGTTGCTGGTGCCGGGTTCGAACACGACGATGCGCATCAACGGCCGCGGGGTGGTGTCGAACGACGAGGCGCTGCTCGAAAGTTTCGAGATGAATGGTAAGCATCCGCGCACCATCGTGGTGATCACCATCGACGAGGTCTATTTCCAGTGCGCCCGCGCTCTTATACGAGCGCAGCTTTGGAACCCGGAGAACTTTGCCGATCCGGCAAAGCTGCCGACGCCCGGCCTGATGCTCAAGGCGGCGGCGGAAGATTTCGATCACGAAACCTACGACCGGGAGTGGGCGGGCCGTGCGGCAAAGACGATGTGGTAGGCAGCTGTCACCGAATGGTGATGCTACGACTTGTAGATCAGCCAGCTCTTGCTGAAGTCTTTCTGCATACCATCCTGGTAGAGGGTGCAGCAGTTGCGCCCGGCGTTCTTTGCTCCGTAAAGAGCGATGTCGGTCTTGTAGTAAAGCTCGCCCGGATCATCGGCGTTCGATGCCATGCAGACACCCATGGAGACGGTCACGGGGCCATAATTCACGCGGGTGCGGGAATTCTTGAAGGGGGTCGCCTCGAGCGTGCGGCGGATGCGCTCCGCCATGCTCATCACTTCCTCCGGCGTATTGCCGTCGACGATCAGCGCAAACTCCTCACCGCCGGTGCGGGCGACGAAGATATCGCGGCGGACATTGGCGCGGATGACGGAGGCGACGGTCGCGAGGATCTTGTCGCCGACCGGATGGCCGTAGGTGTCGTTGATCTTTTTGAAATTGTCGATATCGGCAAGTACCAGCGCGGTGAGGGGCTTCAGTGCCGGATTGTCGAAGACGGCGGCGAGGCGATCGTCGAAGGCCCGGCGGTTGGAAAGGCGCGTCAGCGAGTCGGTATTGGCTATGCGCTTGTATTCATCGAGTTCCTTGCGGACCCGGTCCATCTCCTGCGAGCGCTGGGCGACGTTCTCGACAGTCCTTTCGCCATGCGCCATTGTATCGCCGGTCGCCTCG
Organism: Rhizobium mongolense USDA 1844; assembly: GCF_000419765.1. Taxonomy (GTDB): domain Bacteria; phylum Pseudomonadota; class Alphaproteobacteria; order Rhizobiales; family Rhizobiaceae; genus Rhizobium; species Rhizobium mongolense. The sequence continues at coordinate 250,797 of NZ_ATTQ01000006.1, forward strand.
GTCAGAATCGTGATGGCGTTTTCGATGAGTTCGACGCTGGCGGCACTCTTGGAATTGATGCGCTTGTAGGTTTCGCCGAGCAGCTTGTTGTAGCTTTCGAGCGAGGTCTGCTCCTGGCGCAGGACGCGCAGGAGCCCTTCAAGCTCGGCGGCGATGCGCGTGTGAGCGTCATCGAAGACACGGGCGGGCGAATGGGTGAAATGCTGCGCGCCGAGCGCGTCGAGTTCTTGCTGCGTCGCCTGGCTGCCAAGCGCAGCAAGATCGCGCGTCAAGGCGGGGTTGGAGCCGATATAGGCCTCATAGAAGAGCTCGTAATTGCGCGGGATTGGCGCGACCCCCATCGAGCGCATGGCATAGGTGATCTGACCTGCCACGTCGGGAATCTGCGCCTTTGGCGCTGCAGCCGCAGTCATTCGGCATACTCCTCAATGAGATTTCGAAGGCAATCTTCTATTGATTAGCTTAAATTCGTTGGGAAAGGATTAAAGGCATATATACTAAAGATTAGATGTGAGTATTCTGGTTCCTCGACAATGAAATACTAGGCAATTGAAATCAGGCGAGAACCTGAGTCTTCATCATTTTTTGGCGCATTTGCCGCGAAAGACACCCCAAATTATGCAGGCATTTCCGACGACTTTAATCGTCTTCGATTTGTTGACAGTTGGTGTCGAAATTGTGCTCTTTTGTAAACGGTGGACGAGGTGCACATTCCTTCTCAATGGACCTGGAGCGGTCCAACAGAAGGCATGAGATTATGGAAACCTCTCGTCATACGTCCCCGGTCATTCTTGCGGCCGCCATTGTCGCCGGCTCGGCATTGTTGCTGCAGGACCGCGGCTTCTTCGACGGCGCGTTCCGCACCGATATCCTCGCCAGCGTAAGCGCCGAGGAATCGCTGGGCGCTGCCGATTTTCAGGCTTTGAATAGTCGAGCCAGCACCCAGCGGATCGATCCGCGCAAGACCGCGGCGGTTCACTGATGGCACTCAGCCGAGATTGAGCTCCTGGAAGAAGTCGTTGCCTTTGTCGTCGATGACGATGAAGGCCGGGAAATCCACGACCTCGATCTTCCAGACAGCCTCCATGCCGAGTTCTGGATATTCCAGGACGTCGACCTTCTTGATGCAATCCTGCGCCAGGCGGGCGGCCGGACCGCCGATCGAGCCGAGATAGAAGCCGCCGTGCGCCTTGCAGGCTTCGCGCACGGCACGGGAACGGTTACCCTTGGCAAGCATCACCATCGAGCCGCCGAATGACTGGAACTGGTCGACATAGCTGTCCATGCGGCCGGCGGTGGTCGGGCCGAAGGAGCCAGAGGCGTAGCCGGCGGGCGTCTTTGCCGGACCGGCATAATAAACCGGGTGGTTCTTCATGTAGTCGGGCATGCCTTCACCCTTTTCGAGGCGTTCGCGGATTTTCGCATGGGCGAGGTCGCGCGCGACGATGATCGTTCCCGTCAGCGATAGGCGGGTCTTGACCGGATGCCTGGTCAATTCGGCAAGGATGTTGGCCATCGACTGGTTGAGATCGATGCGGACCATCGATTCCGACAGCTTCGTCTTGTCGATCTCCGGCATATACTTCGACGGATCGGTTTCCAGCTGTTCGACGAAAATGCCGTCGCGTGTGATCCTGCCCTTGGCCTGACGATCGGCAGAACAGGAGACGCCGAGGCCGATCGGCAGCGATGCGCCGTGGCGGGGCAGGCGGATGACGCGCACGTCGTGACAGAAATATTTGCCGCCGAACTGGGCGCCGACGCCCATTTGCTGCGTCAGCTCGTGGATTTCCCTTTCCATCTCGACATCGCGGAAGGCGTGGCCGCTCTCGCAGCCTTCCCTCGGCAGGTTGTCGAGGTAGCGTGTCGATGCGAGCTTGACGGTCTTGAGGTTCATTTCGGCCGAGGTGCCGCCGATGACGATCGCCAGATGGTAGGGGGGGCAGGCTGCCGTCCCCAGCGTCAGGATCTTTTCCTCGAGGAAGTCGATCATGCGGTCATGCGTCAGAAGCGAGGGCGTGCCCTGATAGAGGAAGGTCTTGTTGGCCGAACCGCCGCCCTTGGCGACGAAGAGGAAATCGTAGGAATCCGTGCCTTCCTCATAAATGTCGATCTGGGCGGGCAGGTTGTTTTTGGTGTTTTTCTCCTCGAACATCTTGAGAGGCGCGAGCTGCGAATAGCGCAGGTTCTTCTTCTCGTAGGCGTCCATCACGCCCTTTGCGAGTGCTGCGTAATCGCCGCCTTCGGTCCACACCCGGCGGCCTTTCTTGCCCATGATGATCGCAGTACCGGTGTCCTGGCACATGGGGAGGATGCCGCTTGCAGCGATATTGGCGTTCTTCAGAAGGTCGTAGGCGACGAAACGGTCGTTTTCGGTTGCTTCCGGATCGTCGAGGATAGCGGCAAGCTGCTTCAGGTGGCCGGGCCGCAGCAGATGGTTGATGTCGGCAAAGGCAGTTTCGGCAAGCAGGCGCATGCCCTCTGGTTCTACCGTCAGGATCTCTTGTCCCCTGAAGCTGTCGACAGAGACGTGGTCGCTGCTGATCTTGCGGTAAGGGGTGGTGTCCTTGCCGAGCGGGAAGAGATCGTCAGCCATCGATGTGACCTTTCTTGAGAATTGGCATCGCACAGTTTGGAACCGATCTAAATCGGCCGAACGGCAAATGCAATCGTCAAGCAGGCATCGTTGCCCCCATCGCACGACGACCACAGCGGCGTGGTTATTCGGCGTTCATGGATGGTGAATTATACCCGCTTTAAACCGGACTTCAGCGAGCACAGATATCAGTAAGCGGGCCAGGCAGAACGCCGAACAGGCCGAGCAAAGAGATGCAACGATACAAAGATCTCAGCATCATCATTTTTGTCGTCAGCGATGGCTCTCGTCATCGTCAGCAGCGCTGCAAACGGCTTCAGCAAAGGCAGTGGTTATCTGAACGGCGCCTTCCACACGGAAATCCTTGCAATGCCTAATCCTGCCGAGGTTTTCTATGCCGGTTCCTTGAAGGGCCGGAGCTTTCGGCAGCACGTCAGTAGAAACCCGCCCGGCACGCGCAGCCGGGCGAATCTTGTCAGAGGAGATTAGAACGCACGCTGCAGGCGAAACAATCGCAGCATGAAGTCGATGTCTTCAGCGGCTTCGTGATCACGGCTGACGTAGGTGGCGGTCAGCTTCGTCGAAAGGTTGTCGACGATCTGGTGATCGAGCGTAATACCGATCACAAGGCGGTTTCACGAATCGCTCATCAACTTTCGCCGGCTTATTTCGGGCCGATCATCTGCTCGGGGCGGACGATCTCGTCGTACTGTTCGGAGGTGACGAGCCCGCTTGCGAGTGCTTCTTCCTTCAACGTCGTGCCGTTCTTGTGCGCCGTCTTGGCGATCTTGGCGGCGTTGTCGTAGCCGATCGTCGGGGCAAGCGCGGTAACGAGCATCAGGGAACGCTCCAGGCCGGCCTTGATATTGTCTTCGCGGGCCTCGATGCCGACGACGCAATTGTCGGTGAAGGAAATAGCCGCATCGCCGAGAAGCTGGACCGACTGCAGGAAATTATAGGCCATCATCGGGTTATAGACGTTGAGCTCGAAATGACCCTGGCTGCCTGCGAAGGTGAGGGCGGCGTGATTGCCAAAGACGTGGGCGCAGACCTGCGTCAGCGCCTCGCACTGCGTCGGGTTGACCTTGCCCGGCATGATCGACGAGCCCGGTTCGTTCTCCGGCAGCGACAGCTCGCCTAGGCCGGCACGCGGGCCGGAGCCGAGCAGGCGGATGTCGTTGGCGATCTTGAAGAGGGCGGCTGCTGCGGCATTGATGGCGCCGTGGCTGAAAACCATGCTGTCATGCGAGGCAAGCGCCTCGAACTTGTTGGGCGCGGTGACAAACGGCATATCGGTAATCTTCGCGATCTCCTCCGCCACCTTTTCCGCAAAGCCGGCCGGCGCGTTCAGCCCGGTGCCGACGGCGGTGCCGCCCTGCGCCAGTTCGCAAAGGCCGGGAAGCGTCATCTCGATGCGCTTGATGGCCGAGCCTGCCTGTGCCGCATAGCCGGAGAATTCCTGCCCGAGCGTCAGCGGCGTCGCGTCTTGGGTATGCGTGCGGCCGATTTTGATGATGTGGTTGAACTCGACGACCTTCATGTCGAGGGCCGCATGCAGGTGCTTCAGGGCCGGTAACAGGTGGTGGGCGATCTGCTCGGCGCAGGCGATGTGCATGGCCGTCGGGTATGTGTCGTTCGAAGACTGGCTCATGTTGACGTGGTCGTTCGGATGCACCGGCTTCTTGGACCCCATGACGCCGCCGAGCATTTCGATCGCCCGATTGGAGATCACCTCGTTGGCGTTCATGTTCGACTGCGTGCCCGAGCCTGTCTGCCAGACGACGAGCGGGAAATGGTCGTTGAGCTTGCCGTCGATGACCTCTTGAGCGGCGTCGACGATCGCATTGCCGATTACCGGATCGAGCTGGCCGAGTTCCATGTTCACCCTGGCGGCTGCCTGTTTGACGACGCCGAGGGCGCGCACGATCGACAGCGGCTGCTTTTCCCAACCGATCTTGAAATTACCGAGCGAGCGCTGCGCCTGGGCGCCCCAATATCGGTCGCCCGCCACGTCGATCGGGCCAAAGGTATCTGTTTCGGTACGGGTCGAGGTCATAGCCATGCCTTCCTGTCGCATGCGCCGAAGCGCGTTCGTTTCAGGTCGGTCTTATAGGTCCGAACGGACCTCAAGAAAACCGGGCCGGAGACGAAATATGAGAGCGTTATTCATGTTTTAGGGTGTTCTTCGTGGTTTTTAGGACACGCCGGAAACTTTATGCCCGGAGGGCGCGTTTGACCACTGTGGCAATCGCGCGAAATTCGGTAAAAAATTAACTAATAATTTCATAATTTTGTGTGAACTGCTTGCCGGCGGCACGCTTTGACGGCGTCACACAAGTTGTGCCGGTGCTTCTGGCGCTCGGAGCCGGTTTCTGCCAATGGACCGTGAAAGCCAGACTATTTGAATTTTGAAATGGGCTTGGCCCATGCCAAGGACAGCGTGATACTGGGACTGGAAAAAAGCATGACATCGTTTTTCAAGGGTGCGGTCTCCGCACTGGCACTTTCCTGCGGATTTGCGGCGATGGCCGCGCCGGCGCATGCTTATACGCTGATGGACATGATCCGCGGCCACCGCGAGCGGACCCCGATCATCAATCCCGCCAATCCAGGCGAGTTCGGCGAAATGCCGGCGATGCCGCTACCGAAGGTCAGCGGTCCGCGCTACTATACCTACAAGCCGGACGCGATGCGCTACGTCAATATCGCCAAGTTTTCCGAGCCGACGGTGACGGGCGCGATCGCGTCTGCGACCTCTGAAGCGGCCATGGCGCCCGTCGTCGTCGAACGCCAGTTCCTCGCCGAAGCGAAGGTTCGCGCCGACGTAAATGTCGCAAAGGCTCTCGAAACCTATTACGGCAGCTCCCAGAACCCCTTTGTCTGGCTGACCGGTGCAGAGGTCAACGATCGTGCCAAGGCGGCGATGAGTTTCCTTTCTGGTGTCGGTTCCGTCGGCCTCGACCCGGCCGACTACGCCGTCGACCCGCCGGCCGTCGACCCGGCCAATCCGGATCCGGCCGCCCGCGACCGCGCTCTTACGCAGTTCGAGCTGCAGCTTTCCTCGAAGGTGCTCGCCTATGTCCAAGATACGGTGCGCGGACGCATCGATCCGAACAAGATTTCGGGCTACCACGATTTCAGACGCAAGCAGGTCAACCTCGGTCCGGTTCTGAAGCTTGCACGCATGAGCCCGGATATCGGCGCCTATCTTACCAGCCGCACGCCGGATGGCCCGCAATTCGCAGCACTCAAAGAGGAGCTTGCCAAGCTCAAGGCCGAGACGGCTGGCGACGAGCCGATCACGATCTCGCTCGATCGGTTGCTGCGCCCGGGCGACAGCTCGCCGGAAGTCGCCAATATCGTCAAGGCCATCGGCAAGCACGGCTCGGAAGCGCTGAAGGCGCAGCATGCGGCAACGCTCGCCGCCTATAGCGGCGGCTTCGTCTACTCGCCCGAGCTGGTTTCGCTGGTCGAGGATTTCCAGAAGGAACACAATCTGAAGCCGGACGGCGTAATCGGCCAAGCGACCGTCCGCATCATGACCGGCGGCGATAGCAACGCTTCGAAGATCGAGAAGCTCACCGTCGCGATGGAGCAGGCGCGCTGGCTGCCGGAAGATCTCGGCTCGCGCTACGTCTTCATCAACCAGCCGGCCTTTATGGTCTACTACCACAACGACAACAAGGAACAGTTGTCGATGCGCGTCGTGGTCGGCCAGAAGTCCAACCAGACCTATTTCTTCCAGGACGAGATCGAGACCGTCGAGTTCAATCCGTTCTGGGGCGTTCCGCAGTCGATCATCATCAACGAGATGCTGCCGAAGCTGCGCGCCGATCCGAATTATCTCGACCGCCTCGGCTATGAAGTGGCGATCAACGGCCATGCGGTTCCGTCTTCCAGCGTCGATTGGTACGGCTCAACCTCGAATGTCTCCGTGCGCCAACCGCCGAGCGGCGACAATGCCTTGGGCGAATTGAAGATACTGTTCCCAAACAGCCATGCGATCTACATGCATGACACGCCGTCGAAGAGCTTCTTCAAGCGCGACATGCGGGCGCTGAGCCATGGCTGCGTGCGTCTTGCCGATCCGCGCGCGATGGCGGCGGCCGTGCTCAACACGAGCGTCGCCGATGTGGCAAGGCAGATCGCCGCCGGCCAGAACAAGGCGGTCTCGGTTCCACAGAAAGTTCCGGTCTACGTGTCCTACTTCACGGCATGGCCGAACAAGGACGGCGTCGTGGAATATTTCGACGATGTCTATGGGCGAGATGCCTATGTCGAGAAGGCATTCGAGGCGACGACGAAGGCGCGGGACGCCCAGATCTGAGTGTTTTCGATCCGGAATGGATGCGGCGGCGGTCTTCGGGATCGCCGCCATTCGGCAAATGTTGGAGTCGCGTGCCAAATGAGTTTGCCGCGCGCTTGATCGCGAATTTCAGCGAGAAGCAGCCACTGCGTTCGACCGCGAAAAATCGCGGATGACGGTTTCAACGAGTTCGGGCGTCAGTTCGTCATAATGCAGGATGATCCGGTCCGGGCGGAGCGTTTCGACCGGCACGTCGGAATAGCCGAAGGGGACGGCGATCGATGGGATGTTGGCGTTTCTGGCGACGGCGATGTCGTTGAGGCTGTCGCCGATCATAATGCTGCGTGCCAGTGTGCCGCCGGCGCGTTCGATCGTGCCAGTCAGGTGCTGCGCATCGGGTTTGCGGACCGGAAAGGTGTCGCCGCCGGTGATGGCGTCGAAATAACTGGTGAGGTGGAGTTTTCGCAGAAGCGTCAGCGCCAGCGATTCCAGCTTGTTGGTGCAGACGGCGAGCTTGTACCCCTTGATTTTTAGGGTATCCATGGCGGCGATCAGGCCGGGATATGGCTGTGTATGGCCGGGCATCTTATCGGTGTAATGGGCGATGAAGCGTTCCAGCAGCGGCGGCAGCTCGGTCTCCGAAAGCGGGTGGCCGCGCAGCGTGCAGGCGCGCTCAATCATCACCTTGGCGCCGTGGCCTACAAGATGGGTCAGATCGGCATAAGTCACGGGCGCAAGATCGAGCGCGGCGATCGTGAGATTCAGGCTCTCGACGAGATCGGCATGGGTATCGAGCAGCGTGCCGTCGAGATCGAATACGACAAGAGCAGGGGTCAAGGAAATCGCCTCTTCATGAAATCCGGTCTTCCCGGAGTAGGTGATGGGCATTGAAAAAGCAACGCCAAGACTATGGCCGTAACGCCGCAGCGCGATGCTTGCGCATTTCGGTTTCCTGTTATTATTTTGGCTTTCGTTTGCCATACGAGCCGTGTAAACAGCACATCCAACGAAACAACCGGAGTAGGCGGCGCATGGACGCCCGCGAAATGAAGATCAAGGCGGCTGAGGCGGCTCTTACCCACGTCGAGAGTGGAATGCGCCTCGGGATCGGAACGGGAAGTACGGCAGAGGAGTTCGTTCGCCTGCTAGCGGAGAAGGTGGCCGGTGGCTTCAGGGTCGAGGGCGTTCCGACGTCGGAGCGCACGGCGCGGCTTTGTGTCGAGCTCGGCGTGCCGCTGAAATCTCTCGACGAACTCCCGGAACTCGACCTGACGGTCGACGGCGCCGACGAAATCGATTCGAGCCTGCGCCTGGTCAAGGGCGGCGGCGGGGCGTTGCTGCGCGAAAAGATCGTCGCGGCGGCTTCGGACCGCGTGATCGTGATTGCCGACGAGAGCAAGCTGGTCGAGACGCTCGGCAGGTTTCCGCTGCCGATCGAAGTCAATCCCTTCGGTCTGGTTTCCACACGCATCGCGATCGAAAGGAAAGCAGCCAGGCTCGGCCTGACCGGCGGCCTGACACTTCGCCAATCCGGTGACGGAGAATTTACCACGGACGGCGGCCACTACATCATCGACGCATCTTTTGGCCGCATTCCTGATGCAGACGCGCTTTCGAACGAGCTGAATTCGATACCCGGCGTCGTTGAGCACGGGCTTTTTCTCAATATGGCGTCACTTGCGATCATCGCGGGTCCAGCGGGTGCGCGCACGCTGCAGGCGAACAGATAATAGGAGCATAGAAACTCATGAAGAAATTTGCAGGTCTTGGCCGTTTTGCCGCCGCGACGGTTATTCTCTCCGGCATCGCTTTCGGCTCAGCTGCGCAGGCGCAGGAAATTTCCGACGAGCAGTTGAAGGCCGCGCGTGCAGCCGTTGCCGCCATCGGTGCAACGGCGCAGTTCGACAATATCCTGCCCGGCCTCGCCGAACGCCTGAAGGCCGGCCTCATTCAGGATTCGCCGAACTACGAAGACGTAATCAGCGCCACCGTCGACGCGCAGGCTCTGGCGCTCGCACCGCGCCGCTCCGATCTCGAGAAGGAAGCCGCAACGAACTATGCGAAGGCATTCACGGTTGAAGAGCTGAAGGCCATCGCCGACTTCTACAACTCGCCGGTCGGCAAGAAGCTTCTGAAGGACGGCCCCATCGCTTCGCGCGAGACGAACAGGGCAGCCGATATCTGGGCGCAGGGCATTGCCCGCGATCTCCAGAAGAATGCCAATACCGAACTCAGCAAGGTCATCAAGGTAGAGCCTGTGCCGGAAACTCCGCCGGCTGGCGACAAGCCGGCAGGTGCGCCTGCTCCGGCTGCAAAGCCCTGACACGGCTGATGTGATCGCAAGAGCCCGGCATCGTCCGGGCTTTTGTTTTTGCAGGCATAGATACTATATCCATCGAACCATTTCTGCCGATCCCTAACGGAGCGCCCGTCCATGTCTTCCTATGATTACGACCTCTTCGTCATCGGCGGCGGTTCGGGGGGCGTGAGAAGCGCGCGCGTTGCCGCGTCGCTCGGCAAGAAGGTCGCGATCGCGGAGGAATACCGCTACGGCGGCACCTGCGTCATCCGCGGCTGCGTGCCCAAGAAGCTGTTCGTCTATGCGTCGCAATATCAGGAGCATTTCGAGGATGCCGCCGGCTTCGGCTGGACGGTCGGGGAAAGCTCTTTCGACTGGAAGAAGCTGATTGCTGCCAAGGACGCCGAAATCGCGCGGCTGGAGGGACTCTATAAGAAGGGGCTTTCCGGCGCGAATGCGCAAATCCTCGAGACGCGCGCCGAGCTTGTCGATGCGCATACGATCCGGCTGGTGAAGACCGGCGAGACCGTGACCGCTAGGACCATCGTCATTGCAACCGGCGGCCGGCCGAACCCGCATGCGGCCCTTCCGGGACACGAGCTTTGCATTTCCTCCAACGAGGCGTTCCATCTCGAAGACCTGCCGAAGGCGATCGTGATTGCGGGCGGCGGCTATATTGCCGTGGAATTTGCCAATATCTTCCATGGACTGGGCGTCGAGACGACGCTGGTCTACCGCGGGGCGGAAATCCTCTCGCGCTTCGACCAGGATCTGCGCCGCGGTCTGCATGAGGCGATGGTTGCCAAGGGTATCCGCATCCTGTGCCGCGACACCCTGGAAATGGTGTCGAAGGGCGAGCAAGGGCTTGCCGTCGAGACCTTGAATAATGGCACGCTGAATGCCGGCGCCGTGTTGCTCGCGCTCGGACGCGATCCGAATACCGAGGGGCTTGGGCTTGAGGCGGCAGGTGTGAAAACGAACGAGCGCGGCGCGATCGTCGTCGACGAATATTCGCGCACGAGCGCCGACAATATCTACGCGCTCGGCGATGTCACCGACAGGGTACAGCTCACGCCGGTCGCGATCCACGAGGCGATGTGCTTCATCGAGACGGAATACAAGAACAATCCGACGAAGCCGGATCACGAGCAGATCGCAACGGCTGTCTTCTCCCAGCCCGAGATCGGCACGGTCGGCCTTTCGGAAGAGGAGGCGGCGAAGCGCTACAGGGAGCTCGAGGTCTACCGGGCGCAGTTCCGGCCGCTCAAGGCGACGCTTTCCGGCCGGTCCGAAAAGATGCTGATGAAGCTGATCGTCGATGCAGGAAGCCGCAAGGTCGTCGGCGCACATATCCTCGGGCACGACGCCGGCGAGATGGCGCAGATTCTCGGGATCACGCTGAAGGCGGGGTGCACCAAGGAGGATTTCGACCGCACCATGGCAGTGCACCCGACGGCGGCGGAAGAGCTCGTGACGATGTATGTGCCGAGCTATCGAATTCGGGGTGGTGAGCGGATTTAAGGTTCGCGTTGGGTGGCGCCGCACCTCAACTGGTGAGGCGCGGCGTGCTGACGATTTTGTGGAAGAGGGTGTCCATAGCCTCGGTAATGCCTTGCGTCAGGGACACCTGGAAAAAGTAGCCGGGGCTCGCACATTCTTGCATTCGGGTGGCGATGCTGCCGTCGAACGGTTTAACCCAGTCCTTCCAGAAGCCGTTGTCCTCCAGGGGCAGATAGGTCGTATAAAGAACGGCTATCTTGATATTCTTATTCTTCAGATATTCGCAGAACTTCGTATCGATAGGCTCGATGCAGCGAGTGCTGTTGACCCGGCCCTTCGGGCTGGTGCAGCCTGTGGGCTTGGCGTGGTCAGCCACACCATCTGAGACGAAGAAGACGATCTTCTGGCGGTCCGCGCTACTCGTGCCTTGGCCGGGAACTTCTTTGATCTCTTTTTCGATTTTGGTCAGCGCATCGTCGAAGCTGGTCTGCTGATCTTGGTTGTAGTTCTGAAAGGGGATGCTCATAAGCTTGATATTCTTAGTCGCTTCGCCGACTGTCGACAGATTCTCGTCCAGTTCTGCGACCTTGAAAAGCTGCGCATCCTGGGCCGTCTTGCCGAAGGTGTAGGCGGCCATGCGGAACTGCCCCTTAACCGTCTGGGTTTGTTCGGCCGTTTCCATAAGTGCCTTCGTCGCCTGCGCAACCACATCGATCCGGATTGGAATGTTGTTGTTCAGTGCGACATTGTAGTAGCTGGTTTTGTCTTCGACACCTTTCTCGGAGACGATATGGCAGGCAAAAGCGCACTTAGCGTCCTTGCCCTTAGCGTTGCCAAATCGGGTGGCATGTTTCATTCGCTCGATATCATCCGGCGTCGCGGCCACTCCCATCGAAGGAGTATTATCGAGCAGCATGTAGAAGTCCATGTAGGACGGTGTCTGGTATTGCGCCGTCGCCGTGCCGCCGATCGTGACGTTTTCGCGGCCCAGAAGCTGCATGAAGGTGGTCGGCATAGCAGCACTGAAGGCCACGCGTGATTCGATGACGCTGCCGGTCTTTGTAACGTTGATCTCAAGGTTGATCGGTAACTTGCTCGTTTCGCCGGCCATCTGGCCCATGAACATCGTTTGCGCGTCTTCAGAGCCTACGGTGATGGTCCCATCACCCTGCATGGTCATGGCTTTTGCCACCGCCGGCGATTTTTCGGAAATGGCACCCACAGCGGCTGCGTCCGCCGCCGCATAGAGCTGGGTCCTGAGGCTGAGCGCGTGGGCAAAATCGACTGCCATGCCCGCCGCTCCGAGGACCGGCACGGCAAGCAATGCTGTCATTATTCCAAAGTTTCCCGAACGATCGCCCACAAGGCGGCGCGCCAGCTTCTTCATACCATTCCCCAGGATCGGGCCGATCATCGGCGAAGACAAAGCGCGCTCTTCATGGCGTGCAGTTCAGGTTCGGGTTTGACACAAATTGCTGAATTACCCCCCAAAATTCATGGTATATGTAACGTAAATCGGAGGGTGGGACTGACGGCGCATCAGAGGCTTTCCCTATAAGCGCGGCGGGCTTCGCGACCCGTTCAGAACGTGTCGAACGGCGCTAGGCAAGCGGATGCTAAAGGTTTATAAGCCGCCGTTATTGTTGACGACAGGCGCCGGGCAGTGATCCCGGCGAGACAAAGGTGACTAAAATGGCAGAGACTTGGACCCCGAACAGTTGGAGGCAAAAGCCGATCCAGCAGGTCCCGGATTATCCGGACCAGGCCGCTTTGGCGGCAACGGAAGCCCAGCTCGCTACCTATCCGCCGCTCGTCTTTGCGGGCGAGGCGCGCCGTCTGAAGAAGCATCTCGCCAATGTCTCCGAAGGCAACGGTTTCCTGCTGCAGGGCGGGGACTGCGCCGAGAGTTTCGCCGAGCATGGCGCCGATACCATCCGCGACTTCTTCCGCGCCTTCCTGCAGATGGCCGTCGTGCTGACGTTCGGCGCACAGCTGCCGGTGGTCAAGGTGGGCCGTATTGCCGGCCAGTTCGCCAAGCCGCGCTCTTCGGGCATCGAATCGCAGAACGGCGTCTCACTGCCGAGCTACCGTGGTGATATCATCAACGGTATCGAATTCACCGAGGAAGCGCGCATTCCGAACCCGGAACGCCAGGCCATGGCTTACCGCCAGTCGGCAGCGACGCTGAACCTTCTGCGCGCCTTCGCGATGGGCGGTTATGCCAATCTCGAGAATGTGCACCAGTGGATGCTCGGCTTCGTCAAGGACAGCCCGCAGGGTGAGCGCTACCGCAAACTTGCCGACCGAATCAGCGAAACCATGGACTTCATGAAGGCGATCGGTATCACGTCCGAGAACCACCCGAGCCTGCGCGAGACGGACTTCTTCACCAGCCACGAGGCGCTCCTGCTCGGCTACGAAGAAGCGCTGACGCGCGTCGATTCTACTTCCGGCGACTGGTACGCGACCTCCGGTCACATGATCTGGATTGGCGACCGCACGCGCCAGGCCGATCACGCGCATGTCGAATACTGCCGCGGCATCAAGAACCCGATCGGCCTGAAGTGCGGTCCGTCTCTGCAGGCTGACGATCTCTTGAGCCTGATCGACATCTTGAACCCGGCAAACGAAGCCGGCCGCCTGACGCTGATCTGCCGTTTCGGTCACGAAAAGGTCGCCGACCACCTGCCGCGTCTCATCCGTGCGGTCGAGCGCGAACGCCGCAGGGTCGTCTGGTCCTGCGATCCGATGCACGGCAATACGATCACGCTCAACAACTACAAGACGCGTCCGTTCGAGCGCATCCTGTCGGAAGTTGAAAGCTTCTTCCAGATCCACCGCGCCGAAGGCACGCATCCGGGCGGCATTCATATCGAGATGACCGGCAAGGACGTGACGGAATGCACAGGCGGTGCCCGCGCTGTTTCCGCCGAGGATCTGCAGGACCGTTATCACACGCATTGCGATCCGCGTCTCAATGCCGACCAGGCGCTCGAGCTTGCCTTCCTGCTCGCCGAGCGCATGAAGGGTGGCCGCGACGAGAAGCGCATGGCCGTCAACGGCTGATCTAGCCGAAAAACTGAAATCGAGAGCCCGGCCCAGCGCCGGGCTTTTTGATTGAACGTGCACCGATCGGTCGTGATATTTCAAGACGCTCGGCATCAAAATTTCTGACGTTCTGCTTCAAGGAATTGGATTTGACGCAGCCCCAGGCAAGCGGCCAATCTCGCAGTCCATCAAGAACGGGGTCCGAATGACGAAGGAATATACGGGCGGCTGCGCCTGCGGGGCGGTGAGGTTTATGAGCAAGAGCGAGCCCGGTCCGGTCGTCGCATGTCATTGCTCGCAGTGCCGACGCCAGACGGGGCTCTACTACGCGTCTTGCGATGTCTCCCTGGATAGCCTGACGATCGAGGGCAAGAGCTCGATCCGCTGGTACCGGTCAAGCGAGACTGCTGAGCGCGGCTTCTGCGCAAACTGCGGCTCGGCGCTTTTTTGGCAGCGGAAGGGATCGCCAGAAGTTTCCGTGATGGCCGGCGCCTTCAACCTGCCGAGCGGGCTTTCCTTCGGCTATCATATCTACTGTGCCGACAAGGGCGATTTCTATGAGATCAACGATGGCGCGCCGCAATACGCCAAAGGTGTTTAAGCCCCTTTGGCGGCCAGCGAAGCGTTCAGGCGCCCGACCTCTTCGCGCAGTGCAGCGAGTTCGGTCACGACGTTCATGTCGATTTTCTGATGCAGCGACAGGACCTCGAGCTCGGCCTTGAGATTTACTTCGTAATCCTTGGCTGCTTCGAAGCGGTCGCGCTCGGTTTGCCGGTTCTGCGACATCATAATGATCGGCGCCTGGATTGCGGCGAGCATGGAGAGGATCAGGTTCAGGAAGACGAAGGGGTAGGGATCGAAGGCGCGCGTCGCGAGGACAATCGTATTGACTACCGCCCAGATCGCAAGGAATGCGAGGAAGGCGATGATGAAGGACCAGGAGCCGCCGACCCTTGCGATACCGTCAGCGATGCGCGCTCCGAAAGTCGCCTCGGCGGCAAAGGCTTCGTTGACGTCGGTCGAGATGACCTTGCGTTCGTGTGTCCTCCTGAGGACGCGTTTTTCGATGTCGCCGAGTTCCTCGGTCGGCCTGTCGAAATGCAGGTGAACGAAATTCGAGATATTATGCATGACTGGCTCCGATATCTGGCACCACGGGCGGAAGATCTTTTTCGTCAGCGAACGGTGCGCTAAAGCTTGCGCCTTTGCCACCATCACCCAATCCCCCAGGGATTGATACCATCAGGGCCAATTCCGTCGAAGCCGGTCATGTTGCGGGTTGCAAAGTGAGGCCCCGTGAGATGGCAATGGAGCCTGAGCGTTGGCTGATCGGTCGGCCGGCTTTGCGACGGTTCGTGGCATTGGTCGCAAAGACATCTGATGCATCCCGAGAGCCAGTCACGACGTCCATGTTCGGTGACGGCATCACCGGTTCCGAAATGGCATTGGTATCGAGACGATCACTTGTCGAAATCCGGTGGGTCGCGGATCGGCTCGCGCGGTGGAATGTCAAGCTCCACACCACCAACGGGCAGCAAGCGTCTGCGAATGTGGGACGCAGTCGCCGACTGCCCTCAATGGCCCTGGTAGCCCTCGGCAAGCAGGTCGTGCCTTGGGAAAAAGCGCTCTAGCGTCCGCGCCTTGCCGAACATGATGTCGTGCTGCAGGTAGCCGTAATCACGCACAAGAGGATCGAGCTTTTTCCGGTCGCGCACCCAGTCCGGCGTCGCCTTGTTGTTGCGCGCCGCCAGTTGGTAACGGTCGATGATGTCGTATTTCTTCTGCACGCGGCCGAGGAAGCCGGTGTAGAAGGGATGTTCGAAACCGGCGAACTTGAGGAGGTTGTAGGAGATCAGCGACGGGCTAATCGTGCCGACGTTCTCCTTCACGCCTTTCTTGTTCGACCAGATGACCAGCGGCGTTTCATGCTCGCGCTTCATCACGTCGAGCGGCGCCCTGCGGGTCGCGACCTGGTCCGCCATGTAGCCGGCGCTCATATAGACGTTGCCGAGCGGCGGCAGGTGATCGCCCCAGAGTACGATAATCGTTTCGCGCCCACGCTTCGAGGCCCAATCCATCAGCATCTTGAGACTGTCGTCAGCTTCCTTCACGCCCTGCGTATAGGTCGCAAGCGTCGCACGGTCGGCCTCCGGAATGTTGCCGCGGATCCCGATCGTATTGCGTGCATAGCGATACGGTTCGTAGGGACCATGTCCCTGCAAGGTGACAGCGAAAAAGAAGAACGGCTTATCGAGGCCGTCGCCCTCGCGCATAATCTCCTTCATCAGGGAATCGTCGGAGGCGAAGATGCCGCGCTTTTCCATCGGCGGCATCGTTTCTTCGGTCCGGAACTCCTCGAAACCGAAATCCTTGTAGACCTGGTTTCGGTTCCAGAACCAGCCGCTGAAGGGGTGCAGGGCGCGGGCGATATAGCCTTCGCCGCGGAAGAAGGTGGCAAGCGAGGGCACGTCGCTGCGGACATATTGCTGGTAAGGAATGCTGCCATAAGGCAGGAAGGCGTTGGAGAAGCCGGTCAGTGCCTCAAATTCGACATTGGCGGTCATGCCGCCGAATTCCGGAGAGAAGACGTAGCCGGACTGCGCGGCGCGGACGTTCGGCATCGGATCGGCGCTGAAGGAGAGGTTTTTCAACCTCATCGGATCCCAAAAGGACTCGCTCATCAGCATGATGATGTCCGGCTTTTCTTCCGGGCCTGTTAGATAGCCGTAGTTGCGCGAGGGGATCGCGTCGAGCGCATCGGCGTTGAGACCGGCGGGCGCTGCGACATCGGCCATCGGGATGTTGAAGAGGAAGGCCAATATGAAGCCGTTGCTGCGGTAGTTCTCCTTCTGGTCCCACATCATCGGTACCACCTGCAGGCGGTCGCGAATGTAGGAATATTGCGAATAGTCCATGAGCGAGGCGAAGGCCGCGATCACCGGCAGCCCAAGGCAGAGGTGGCGCAGGCGCGCCTGGCGGGAGAGTTTCGGGAAATTCTGCCAGGCGTAACGCCATGCGAAAACGATGCCTGCGGTGAAAAGCACGATGCCGACGAGAAGCGCTGCAGCCGTCCACGGCCTGTCTCGCACCATGACCGGCAGCAGCTCCATGATCTGACGGGTAAAGAGTACGTCGGACGGATAGAAGGGGTCGGAGAGAAAGTGCTGCTTCTGATTGGAGACAAAGGCCGGGATCAGGAAAAGCGGGATCAATACAAATGCCGACTGGTAGCGTCGTCCAAATACGGCATCGAGAGTCAACATCACGATCGCCAGCATGGCGACGGTCGTCATGCCGGGCCTGACCGTCGATGTCAGGAACTCGCCGACATCGGTCAACGTGCCGCGCGCAATCCACTCGACGGCGATAACGCTGAGGAGAGCGAAAGAAAACGAAAATACGATGCCGATTGCCGCGCGCGCTGCCGGAGACTGTACATTCGACCCGAAACCGGCGGAAAGCAGTGCTGCTTTTCTGGCCGGTACGGACTTCATTATCAACGCGATCAACGGCATACTCCGACGTCATAAAATCTTCACCGAAGTGTCACATGCCTGTCATGAACGCTAGATGAACTTCTCGGTTTCCCGGCTTTTCCCTATGGTTTGAGTTTTTCGCCCGGCAGACCCCGCGGCTTTTCATGGCGCGGGCAATTGAAGCGGCGCGCGGCCCGCGCTAAATGGATGACATGACACAGGAAAACGCTCCTTTGAATACACTCCAGATTGCCGTTGCCCAGTTGAACCCGACAGTCGGCGATGTCGCCGGAAACCTTGCCAAAGCTCGTGAGGCACGCGCCGATGCGGCCCGCCAAGGCGCGGATCTGCTGCTTCTGACGGAGCTTTTCATTTCCGGTTATCCGCCGGAAGACCTCGTGCTGAAACCGGCCTTTCTGAGGGCCTGCCTGAAGGCGGTCGAGGACCTCGCGGCCGATACCGCAGACGGCGGCCCCGGCGTCATCGTCGGCTTCCCGCGCCAGGGAAAGACGGGGCGGCATAACTCGGTTGCAGTTCTCGACGGCGGCCAGATCCTGGTGCTGCGTGACAAGATCGACCTGCCGAACTACGGCGAGTTCGACGAGAAGCGCGTCTTTTCCGAAGGATCGATGCCTGGGCCGGTGAATTTCCGCGGCGTGCGGATCGGCGTGCCGATTTGCGAAGAGATCTGGAACGATCTCGGCGTCTGCGAGACACTCGCCGAAAGTGGCGCCGAAATCCTGCTCGTGCCGAACGGTTCACCCTATTATCGCGGCAAGGTCGACGTGCGCCATCAGGTGGCGCTTAAGCAGGTGATCGAAACCGGCCTGCCGCTAATCTTCGCCAATCAGCTCGGCGGCCAGGACGAACTCGTCTTCGACGGTGCGAGTTTCGCCTTCAACGGCGACAAATCGCTGGCCTTCCAGATGAGCCAGTTCGAAACCGCGCTGGCGGTGACGACCTGGAAGCGCGGCGAAAACGGCTGGCGCTGTAGCGAGGGCCCGACGTCACGTATTCCCGAGCCCGACGAAGCCGACTATCGCGCCTGCCTGGTCGGTTTCCGTGATTATGTGAATAAGAACGGCTTCAAGAATGTCGTCCTCGGCCTCTCCGGCGGCATCGACTCGGCGATCTGCGCGGCGATCGCCGTCGATGCGCTCGGCGAGGAGCGCGTCCGAACGGTGATGCTGCCGTATCGCTACACGTCAACCGATTCGCTGAAGGATGCTGCCGATTGCGCCAAGGCGCTCGGATGCCGTTACGACATCGTGCCGATCGAGGAGCCGGTGAAGGGCTTCACCTCGGCGCTTTCGCCGCTGTTCGAAGGAACCGATAGCGGCATTACCGAGGAGAACCTGCAGAGCCGGGCGCGCGGCACGATCCTGATGGCGATTTCCAACAAGTTCGGTTCCATGGTGGTCACGACCGGCAACAAGTCGGAAATGTCGGTTGGATATGCGACGCTCTACGGCGACATGAACGGCGGCTTCAATCCGATCAAGGACCTCTACAAGATGCAGGTCTATGCGCTGTCGCGCTGGCGCAATGGTCATGTGCCGCCGGACGCGCTGGGGCCGTCGGGCGAGGTGATCCCGCAGAACATCATAGACAAGGCGCCGTCCGCCGAGCTTCGCCCAGACCAGACGGACCAGGATTCGCTGCCGCCTTATCCAGTGCTCGACGACATCCTCGAATGCCTCGTCGAGAAGGAGATGGCGGTCGAGGAGATCCTCGCGCGTGGGCATGATGTGGCAACCGTCCATCGCGTCGAGCATTTGCTCTATCTTGCCGAATACAAGCGCCGGCAGTCGGCTCCGGGCGTGAAGATCACCAAGAAGAACTTTGGGCGCGATCGCCGCTACCCGATCACCAACCGGTTCCGCGACCGGTAACCCAAAACCCGGGAGGGTGAATGCGCAGTTCGGTCGAGATCTATAATATCCGGACCGGCGAAAGCCGGATTGTCGTCCAGACGGAAAAGCTGATCGAGGCGCCGAATTTTTCGCCTGATGGCGCCTATATGCTGTTGAATGGCGAGGGGTTGGTTTACCGACTGCGGCCGGACGGCTCCGGCGGCCTCCAGCAGGTCGAGACGGATTTTGCGAGAACGTGCAATAACGATCACGGCATTTCGCCGGACGGGACACAAATCGTCATTTCCGACAAGACGGAATTTGGCAAGTCGGCGATCTATATTCTGCCGGCGGCTGGCGGGACGCCGCGGCTGATCACCGACAATCTGCCCTCCTATTGGCACGGCTGGTCACCGAACGGGAAGGAGCTCGCCTATTGCGGCATTCGCGACGACGTCTTCGACATTTATACGATTTCCGTCGATGGTGGCCCCGAAAAGCGGCTGACGCATGGCGAGGGGCGAAACGACGGGCCGGATTATTCGGCCGACGGGAAATGGATCTATTTCAACTCCAGCCGCACCGGTCTCATGCAGATCTGGCGCATCCATCCGGATGGAACCGGCCTGGAGCAAGTGACGCACGACAATTACGGCAACTGGTTTGCGCATCCTTCACCGAAAAACGACAAGGTGCTGATCCTTTCCTACGATCCGGAGGTCTTCGATCATCCGCGCGATCTTGATGTGCGGCTGCGGCTGATGGACATGGACGGTGGCAACCTGACTACGCTGTTCGAGCTCTTCGGCGGGCAGGGCACGATCAATGTTCCCTGCTGGGCACCGGATGGTGATGAATTTGCCTATGTGCGTTATTTCCCGGAGACTTGAACGAGGCGGCGACTCAGGAGATAGAGACTGCCGTCAGGTGCCTGCATCCAGCAGGAGAATCGGGAATCCGGTGAAGGACCGGAACGTGCCCAACGCTGTGAGGCTGACGCTTGCTGCAATAATGGCCACTGGCATCTGCCGGGAAGGCTGCAGAAAGCGGGTGACGCCAAGTCAGAAGACCGGCCTGGCAAGATAGACTGAACCGCGCGGACGGCGGCGAGGTTTTGACGCTTCACGCGCTGCGGCGCGGGTGCTCAAGCATTGTTGGGGATTTGACGATGCAACTTGATCCTTTCGCCCGCGCCCTGGTGCCGGCCGGCGAGTTTTCCGAACAGGACCGGGCCTCGGTCTATAGAGCCATCGAAACGCGCCGCGACGTGCGCGATCAGTTTCTGCCCGATCCTGTGCCTGACGATCTGGTGTCGCGGCTGCTTGGGGCGGCGCATGCCGCGCCGTCGGTCGGTTTCATGCAGCCCTGGAATTTCATCGTGATCCGCGATTCGAAGGTGCGCCAGGCCGCGTGGCAGGCGTTTTCGCGTGCCAACAAGGAAGCGGCCGAGATGTTTGAAGGGGAGCGGCGGGATATGTACAGAAGCCTGAAGCTCGAAGGCATCCGCAAGGCACCGCTTAGCATCTGCGTCACCTGCGATCCGGACAGGGCAGGGCCGGTGGTCATTGGCCGCACCCACAATCCACGTACGGATGTCTATTCGACCGTCTGCGCCGTGCAGAACCTGTGGCTTGCCGCCCGGGCCGAAGGTATCGGGGTTGGTTGGGTCAGTATCTTCCACGATGCGGACATTCGGGAACTGCTCGGAATTCCGGAGCGGATCGAGATCGTCGCCTGGCTTTGCGTCGGTTATGTCGATCAGCTTTACACCGCGCCGGAACTGGCCGTGAAAGGCTGGCGCCAGCGCCTGCCGCTGGAAGAACTGGTCTTCTCCGACCGATGGGGAAGCCAGTAACGCCGCGTCAGTTCTGCTGCGGCTGCGGTCCGGGCGCTGCGGGGTTCTTGAGATCGATCGCGCCCTGATCCCCGGCGAGGAACTGCGGACCGACCTGGCGGACCTTGCTGTTCGCCGGGTCATAGGTGCGGTCCGGCACCTGCGGCTGCGGGGCAGGCGTGGAGGCGGCGTCCGATGGCGGCTTGGTCTTGATATTGGTGATCGAGCCTTTCCTCGGCGGTTCGCTGATCGCCTGATTCTTGCGCATGTTCTCGTAATAGGCGGAAAGATTGCAGAAACAGGAGGACTTTTGGCCGGGCGGGCGGTTCTTGTAGGCAAAGGCATTCTGCATGGCGCTGTAGGGCGCACCGGTCGAGGCCGAGATCATGTTTGCGGCTTCGGTATTCGAGATGTCTTGATAGAAAAGCTCCGTCTCGATACCGGGGCACATTTTCGAACATGTCGCTGCGTCGCGGTTGAAATCGATCGATGTTGCATTCGTGGTGATCGGGAAGAAGCCGCCGTCGCAGGTGCGCACGCACATGGTGCTGACATGCGACATGAGCTCGCCGCGCGGCACGCCATATTGCATGTCGCCCTGTTCGTCCTCTCCAAGCGGAATGAAGGTATCGCTCCGCATCGCCTGTTCTTCGGGACTTGGCGCCGGCCCATAGGCCTGCGGATCCGGCGCATAGTCGAGCTCGTCGTTGCAGCCGTTGTCTTCGAGCGCCGCCATCAGCTCGCGGCGCACGCGATAATCGGCACCGCCCTGATTGCGCAGTTCGTTACGCCGCTCCTGCAGGTATCGAATGTTGTCGACCATGCGCGCCTCGGATTGCTGCAGCTCGCTGCAATAATCCGCATTCTCGCCGCCGATCACGACCATGCTGTCCATCGAGCAGCCGTAGCCGCGCAGATCGTTGCGGACTTTACGAAGCTCGAGATTCTGCTCGGCGATTGCGCTCGCATATTGGCGGACTTCGGGGCCGTTGCCGATGATATGGGGCAGATCGGCGATGCGGCCGCGCAGGTCGTCGCAGATCGCATGCGTCTGCGCGGCAGCAGGCGCGGCCAAGGCAAGCAGGATCGCAAGGGTCAGGTTTCGGCGTTTCACGGCATCATTCCGCAGCAATGTCAGGCCAGAGCGCGGCGTGACGTTCGCCGCATCCCGGCTTTCTAACCTGCTTCCGTTAACAAGCTGGCGACGCAATTGTAACGCATTTTCGCATTTTGCGACAACTTACGCCGGCTGAGAAGCCTCGACGACGGCAAGCGCCGCCATGTTGACCACGCCGCGCGAGGTGACCGAGGTCGACAGGATATGCGCAGGCTGTGCGCTTCCCAGCAGAATCGGGCCGACATGGAGCGCATCCATCATGGTGCGGACGAGGCCGAGCGAGATGTTGGCGGCATCGAGGTTCGGGAAGAGCAACAGGTTGGCCTCGCCGGCAAGCGAGCTATCGGGCATGGCGCGTTTGCGCAGCACTTCGGACAGTGCAGAACCGGCTTGCATTTCACCATCGACCTCCAGATCGGGGGCTTGTTCGCGCACGAGCTGCAGGGCATCGCGCATCTTGCGTGCGCTCTCGGAGTTTCGGGAGCCGAAATTCGAATGGCAGATCAGCGCGGCCTTCGGCGTAATGCCGAAGCGGCGAACCTCCTGGGCCGCGAGAACGGCGATCTCGGCGATTTCCTCATGTGTCGGATTGTAGTTCACGAAGGTATCGGCAAAAAAGACCGGCCCTTTCTGGGTGATCAATAGGCTGAGACCGGCGAAGGTGCAGGCACCTGGCCGCTTGCCGATGATTTGGCCCACGTCTTTCAGGTGGCGGTCGAAGCGGCCTTCCACGCCGCAGATGAGGGCATCCGCCTCGCCGCGCTTCACCGACAAGGCGCCGATAACCGTGTTGTTGGTGCGCACGATCGTGCGGGCGGCTTCCGGATTGATGCCGGCGCGGCCGACGAGGGCGAAGTAGTCGTCGACATAGTCGCGGTAGCGCGGGTCGTCTTCGGGATTCACCACGGCGAAATCGATGTTCGGGCGAATGCGGATGCCGAACCGCTTGAGGCGTGCTTCGATGACCGAGGGGCGCCCGATCAGAATCGGCTCGCCGGTCTTTTCCTCCAGCAGAACCTGAGCCGCGCGCAGGACGCGCTCGTCTTCTCCCTCCGCAAAGATGACGCGTTTCTTCTCAGAAAGCTTGGCGCTGGTAAAGATCGGCTTCATCACGAAGCCAGAACGCCAAACGAAGCGGTTCAACTGATCGAGATAGGCGTCGAAATCGGCAATCGGCCGCGACGCGACGCCCGTCTCGGCGGCGGCCCTGGCGACAGCCGGGGCGATGCGCAGGATGAGACGCGGATCGAAGGGCGAGGGAATGAGGTAGTTCGGACCGAAGACAGGCGTCTCGCCCGAATAGGCGCGGGCCGCGACGTCCGACACTTCCTCGCGGGCAAGCCCTGCGATGGCCTTGACGGCCGCCATCTTCATTTCTTCGTTGATGGCGGTGGCGCCGCAATCGAGCGCGCCGCGGAAGATATAGGGGAAGCAGAGGACGTTGTTCACCTGGTTCGGGAAGTCCGAGCGGCCGGTGCAGATCATTGCGTCCGGGCGGGCGGCACGCGCGAGGTCCGGCATGATCTCAGGAGTCGGATTGGCGAGAGCCATGATGAGCGGCTTGTCCGCCATCTGTGACAGGAGATCGGGTTTCAGGACACCGGCAGCCGAAAGCCCAAGGAAAACATCGGCGCCGCCGATATTGTCGGCGAGCGTACGCATCTTACTTTTCTGTGCATAGACAGCCTTCCATTCGTCCATCAGTTCGCTGCGGCCTTCATAGACAAGGCCTTCGATATCGTGGACCCAGATGTTTTCGCGCTTCGCGCCGAGCGTCACCAGGAGGTTGAGGCAGGCGAGTGCTGCCGCACCCGCGCCGGAGGCGACGATCTTCACATCCTCGATCTTCTTGCCGGCAAGTTCCAGTCCGTTAAGGATCGCGGCGGCGACGATGATGGCCGTGCCGTGCTGGTCGTCATGGAAGACCGGGATCTTCATCTTCCCGCGAAGCTGGCGCTCGACCTCGAAGCATTCCGGCGCCTTGATGTCCTCGAGATTGATGCCGCCGAAGGTCGGCTCGAGCGAGGCGATGGTGGAGACCATCTGGTCGACGGTGGGGGCCTCGATTTCGACGTCGAAGACGTCGATGCCTGCAAACTTCTTGAAAAGAACGGCCTTGCCTTCCATGACGGGCTTGGAGGCGAGCGGGCCGATGTTGCCGAGGCCGAGAACCGCTGTGCCGTTGGAGATGACGGCGACGAGATTGGCACGCGAGGTATAATCGGCCGCCGTCTCCGGATTGTCACGGATCGCAAGGCAAGGCGCTGCGACGCCGGGCGAATAGGCGAGTGCCAGGTCGCGCTGGTTGCCGAGCGGCTTGATCGCCTGGATTTCAAGTTTGCCGGGACGGGGATAACGATGGAAGAAAAGCGCCTGTTCGTCGAGGTTTGCGCCGGTCTCGTTCTTCTCCGTCTTGGATTCTTCCTGATGATCCATTGCCGTCTCCGCTGCCGCACTCACATCTTTTGAAGACTTCTCCATACATCAATCGGCTGGCAGGGACAGTCAGAATTTCGCATCCGGGCGGAAAACTCGTGAGCGCTGCGATGCGCCAATTCGCGCATCTGTCATCTTCCTGAAACACGAGTCTGATTTTGGAAGGCGAGATGAACGATAGGACGCAGGCAAGATGCTTGTGAAAGACAATATGGATACTCGACACTTCCGTACTCTGTTCATTTCCGATGTGCATCTCGGCTCGAAGGCGGCGAAGGCGGACTTCCTCCTTGATTTTCTCCGCTACCACGACGCCGATACGATATTCCTTGTCGGCGACATCGTCGACGGCTGGCGACTGAAACGCAGCTGGTACTGGCCGCAGGTCTGCAACGACGTCGTGCAGAAGCTGCTGCGCAAGGCGCGCAAGGGCACGCGGGTCGTCTATATCCCGGGCAATCACGACGAATTCCTGCGCGACTTCCCCGGCATGCATTTCGGCGGCATCGAAGTCGCCGAGCGCATGATGCATGACGGCGCGGACGGCAAGAAATACCTGATCCTGCATGGAGACGAGTTCGACGTCGTCGTCCGCAATGCGCGCCTGCTCGCCTATCTCGGGGACTGGGCCTATGACACGGCGATCAAGATCAACGTCGTACTGGCCGCAATCCGCCGCCGCATGGGCATGCCTTATTGGTCTTTCTCCGCCTGGGCGAAGCTTCAGGTGAAGCATGCCGTCAATTTCATCGGCGAGTTCCAGCGCGTCGTGGTCGACGAAGCCCGCAAGCATGGCGCCGACGGCGTCATCTGCGGCCATATCCACCATGCCGTGATCGAGGACATGGACGGCGTGCGCTATATCAACACCGGCGACTGGGTGGAGAGCTGTACGGCGATCGCCGAGCATGAGGACGGCACGTTCGAGCTCATCACCTGGAGCACGATAGCCGACGCTCAAGCCATCCCGCTGGCGATCGAGCACCGCGACAGCGAACTCGAGCCGCAGGCCGCCTGATTTTCTGTGTGAATACTGAAGCGATATGGCACGGAGCCTGTGCGATGCAGCGTACTGGCTCGTGGCGTCAATTATCGTGGGCCTAGTTCCAGCCGCATGAGAATTTCATCATAATAAATATCGCCCACCTTTAGAGCTTCGACCTCGACGGCCCATTCTTCAAAGCCTAGGGATTTGTAAAGCCGGATGGCTGGAACGTTTGACGATACGACGCTAAGCCGGAGCGAGCGTAAGATCGTGCCAACTTCGTCGACGGCAGCACTCAGCAGTAAGCGTGAAAGTCCTGTGCCCCGTACCGTTTGGCGGACATACATTCCCCAGATCGATCCAATATGTTGCGTCTTGATGCCTTTGGATTTCGACACACCGACCGTTCCGGCAAGCATTCCGTCATCGGATAGCCCTCCGATCACAAGACCGTTCTCGAGCCTGTCAGCGAAGTGGGCCTCCGATTGGCTCTGCTCTTCTTCCCATGACGCGCCAAATGCCTCTGGATGGTTCGCGAGAGCCTCCAGGCGAATTTCCCTAAAAGACGACGCATCATTCCGGTCGAGACGGCGAATTTTATATGGGCACACCGGTATGTTCCCTTTCTCTTTTGGATGGGCGACCGAACCACGTAACGGTAACGGCCGAATGACGCTTGGCTTAAAATCCACGACACTCTGCGCCGCCCCGCACTTGGTGGAATCTACGGGAAGGTTAGTGGCTTTTAATTACGATGGGTTGTGAGCGAAAGGGATAGCTTTTTCTTAAAACGTTTCAGAAAGGCTATTTCTGGCCATAGTCGCCCTTGGGTTGATGTGCTAGGCAACGTCTAGTTTCCTGCAGGTCCACCGATGATTCCCGCCCAGAATGCCCCGACAGGCGAGGGGGCGCCACCGCGCTTCCGGTTGCTCAGCGCCCTGTCCTACTGCGCTCCGCTGACTGTCAACGGTGTCGTTCTTCCCTTCTTTCCGGTCTGGCTCGCGTTCCACGAATTCACCGATCATGAAATCGGCATCATCCTGGCGGTGCCGATGGTGGTGCGCGTCCTCGTCGCGCCGATCGTCGCCATGTATGCCGACCGAATGAAGGAGCGCGCCGACGTGTTGTTGTGGTCCGGCGGACTGTCGTTGCTGACGGCGGTCGCGCTCTGCTGGACGACAAGTTTCTGGCCGGTCCTGATCGTTTTCAGCATGCAGGGGGCGACCTTTGCGCCCTATCTGCCGGTCGTCGAATCGATCGTCATTTCCGGCGTTCGCCGATGGGGACTCGACTACGGATCGATGCGCGTCTGGGGCTCGATCGCCTTCATCGCATCGACCCTGATCGGCGGCGAGATGATCGGCTATTGGGGTGGCTCGATGGTGCTGCCGGTGATGATTTTCGGTTTCGTCACGACGATGCTGATGGCGATCTACTGTCCGCGCATCGGGCCGACGCGCCGACGCGGTACCCCGGTCGACATACCGGCCGCCACCGGCAGTTCGCTGCGGCAGCCGCATCTGCTGGTGCTGCTTTGGGGCGTGGCAATCCAGCAGTCGAGCCATGCGCTACTTTATGCGTTCGCCTCGATTTACTGGCATCACCTCGGCTTTTCGGGAACGGAGGTCGGCATTTTATGGAGTGCGGGCGTCGCTTCCGAGGTCATGGTGTTCTTCGTCTCGAAGCATTTGAACCGCCGCTTCAACGCCTGGACGCTCATCCGCATCGGCTGCGCGGTCTGCATCTGCCGCTGGATCCTGTTCCCGATGCACTGGGGATTCGTTGGCTTTTTCGTGCTGCAATGTTTCCATTCCTGCAGCTTCGCCTTCGTGCATACCGGCGTGCAGAGGCGGATCGTGGCAACGGTACAGGAGACCCAGGAATCGTCGGCCCAGGGCGCCTATTTCTTCTATAACGGCATGTTCATGGCGCTGATGACGCTCGCCTCCGGCTACATCTATGCCTGGCTCGGCCTCGCAAGCTTCTACGTCATGGCACTCGTCGCCCTGCTGGGGATGTCTCTTGTCTTCGTCGCCTACTACCTTCAGCCCCAAAGGCTGGGCTCGGGCGGCCAGACAAGGGAAGCGGTGTAGCGCAGGCCGCATTCCCGGTCGCGGGCAAGAAGCAGCGGCCCGTCGAGATCGACGAATTCCGCGTCCTGCGCCAAGAGCACGGCGGGCGCCATTGCGAGCGATGTGCCCACCATGCAGCCGAGCATGATCTGGAAGCCGAGGCGCTGCGCCTCCCGTTTCATCACTAGTGCCTCCGTCAGGCCGCCGGTCTTGTCGAGCTTGATGTTGATCGCGTCGTAGCGGTCGCGCAGGCTTGCAAGATCGCCGGTATGATGGACGCTCTCGTCGGCACAGATGAGGACCGGCCGCGCGATGCCGGCGAGCATTTCGTCCCGGCCGGCGGGCAGGGGCTGCTCGACGAGGGCGATGTTCATCTCGGCGGCGATGCGCAAGTGATGTTCCAGCGTTTCCTCGGGCCAGCCCTCGTTTGCATCGAGAATGATGATGCTGTCAGGCGCGCCTTCGCGCACGGCGCGTATGCGGCTCTCATCGTCGCCGGTGCCGACCTTGACCTTGAGCAGCGCCCTTGCAGAATATTCGCGCGCTTGCGCTGTCATGACCTCCGGTTCGCCGAGCGAGATCGTGTAAGCGGTCGTGAGCGGCTTTGCGGACGCAAGCCCAATGCGTTCGGCAACGCTCTTTCCGCCGAGCTTGGCTTCGAGGTCCCATATCGCGCAATCAACGGCATTCCTCGCTGCGCCGGGCGGCATGGCAGAAAGCAGCTCTTCGCCTGAAATGCCTTGTTCGATCAGCGGCCGGGCGGCTTCGATCTGCGCGGCGACGCTTTCCATCGTTTCGCCATAGCGGCGGTAGGGGACGCATTCGCCCCAGCCGCGCCTGCCGTTTTCCGTCAGAATGCAGGTGATGACGTCCGCCGATGTCTTTGCACCACGCGAGATCGTGAAAGTGCCCGCAATGGGAAAGGAATTCATCTGGATTTCGAGCGAGCGTGGCATAATTGCAATCCTGCGAGCATGGAAATTCTATGTGTCTTCGGTATATTAACGCGCCGGGCGTGAGCGATTTGTTCGCGAGTCGGCAATGTCGCCGCAAGCCTTGAAAGACACAAGCATTTTGAAGCCCGACACCCGCAAAGCCGCCTCACTGCACGTGGACGACCAAGCCGATGGTGGAGGACGCCGCGTTCATCTCGAAGGCAATTGGCGCAGCGCGAACATCCACCTCGTCCTCCACGACTTCGAGAAGATTTCCCGTGCTAAAGGTGATCTGACGCTCGACCTGTCGGGCGTTACGGATATCGACACGGCCGGTGTCTGGCTGCTTTGCCGGCTCAAGCTGCAGGAAGAGGCGGCCGGGCGTCAGGTTCGTTTTGAAGGCACCAATCCGCACATCGACGAGATGATCGAGGAGTTCTCCGAAAAACCGGAGGAGGAAGTGACTGAGGCTGCGATGAAAAGCGGCATTGCCGAGCGCATCTTCGCGCCGGTCGGCAAGATGACCATGGACCTCTGGAATGACCTCACGGCCGCGATGTATATCCTGGGCTCGGCGGTGCGCGGCGCGCAGATGAAGTTCGGGCGCGGCAGCGGCGTTTCTCCGGCATCGATCGTCAACCAGATCGACCACATGGGCGTGCGCGCCGTTCCGATCATCCTTTTGATGTCGTTCCTGATCGGCGCCATCATCGCGCAGCAGGGTGCCTTCCAGCTCCGCTATTTCGGGGCCGAAGTCTTCGTCGTCGACCTCGTCGGCATCCTGCAGCTCCGCGAAATCGGCGTGCTCCTGACGGCGATCATGATCGCTGGCCGTTCAGGCAGCGCGATCACGGCCGAAATCGGCTCGATGAAGATGCGTGAGGAAGTCGACGCGCTGAAGGTCATGGGCCTCAATCCGGTGGGCGTGCTGATCTTCCCGCGGCTTGTGGCGCTGACGGTGGCGCTGCCGCTTCTGACGGTGCTGGCGAACTTCGCCTCGCTGCTCGGCGCGGCCGCGGTCGCCTGGGCCTATTCCGGCATCACCTTCGCAACCTTCCTGTCGCGCCTGCACGAGGCGATCACGCTGTCGACGGTGCTCTCCGGCATGATCAAGGCGCCGTTCATGGCGCTCGTCATCGGTATTGTCGCGGCCGTGGAAGGCCTTAAGGTCGGTGGCAGCGCCGAATCGCTCGGCCAACACGTGACGGCTTCCGTGGTGAAGTCGATTTTCGTCGTCATCCTCATGGACGGGCTGTTCGCCATGTTCTATGCGGCCATCAATTTTTAAGGGTTCAGCGTGGACGGGCAGCAGTCAAAGCCGGGTGAGAAGAAGGAGCGGGACATCGTGCTTTCGGCGCGGGACGTGACCGTCGGCTTCGGCCCGAAGGTTGTGCTCGATAAGCTCAACCTGGATATCTACCGCGGCGAGATCCTGGGCTTCGTCGGGGCATCGGGTACCGGCAAATCGGTGCTGATGAGGACGATTTTACGCCTTTTGCCGCGCCGCTCCGGCACGATCGAGATTCTGGGGCAGAATTTCGATAAGCTCGATGAAAACCAGCGCAACGCGCTCGACATGCGGCTCGGGGTGCTTTTCCAGCAGGGCGCGCTGTTTTCCTCGCTGACGGTGAGGGAGAATATCCAGGTGCCGATGCGCGAATATCTGGATCTGCCGAAATCGCTGATGGACGAGTTGGCGCACCTGAAGATCCGGCTTGTGGGTCTTGCTGCCGATGCGGCGGACAAGTATCCCTCCGAGCTTTCCGGTGGCATGATCAAACGCGCTGCTCTTGCGCGGGCCTTGGCACTCGATCCGGAACTGGTTTTCCTGGACGAGCCGACATCGGGCCTCGACCCGATCGGGGCTGCCGAATTCGATGAACTAATCGCCCGGCTGCGCGATACGCTGGGGCTGACCGTCTACATGGTAACCCACGACCTCGACAGCCTGTTTTCCGTCTGCGACCGTATTGCCGTGCTTGGACACAAGCGAGTAATGGTTGAGGGAACGATCGACGATATGCTGGCCTATGATGACCCGTGGGTTCAGGCCTATTTCAAGGGCAAGCGCGCGCGCTCGATCGTGCCGCAAGAAGAAACAGCTGCCGGCCGTGCCGAAAGCACTGGCGACAGCCGCGGGAAGTGACCGGAAACGATGGAAACCAAAGCGAACTACACGATCGTCGGCTTTTTCACTGTTCTGGTGATCGCAGCCGCATTCGGCTTCGTCTACTGGATGGCCGAGTACGGACGCAGCGGTCCCATGGCGGAACTCGTCGTGCGCATTCCGGGCTCGGCAAACGGTCTCAGCGTCGGCTCGCCGGTGCGTTTCAACGGCATCCAGGTGGGTTCGGTGACGTCCCTGTCGATCGATGCCGACGACCCGCAATATTCGCTGGCTTTCACCGAGGTGCGCGTCGATGCGCCGATCTATCCTTCCACCAGGGCTATCCTTGAAATCCAGGGCCTGACGGGTGCGGCCTATATCGAGCTTTCGGGCGGCAAGGTGGGTGAGGAGAACATCCTGCAGAAGTCCATCGAGACCGGCAAGCGCGCGGTCATCGTCGCGGATCAATCGAGCGTGACGAACCTCCTGGCGACGGCCGACAGGATCCTCGAGCGGGCGAACGATGCGGTGGGAGAGGTTCAGGGTTTTGTCCGCGACGCGCGCGGACCGCTGACGAAGACGCTGCAGAATGCCGAGACCTTCTCCGACGCTCTGGCGAAGAATTCCGGCAACATCGATTCCTTCCTACAGAGCGTCGGCCAGCTTTCCGAAACAGTGCGCAACGTTTCCGGCAAAGTCGATTCTACGCTGGAGGCCGTCGAGGCGCTGGTGCGTGCGGTCGATGCGAAGAAGATCGATACAATCCTCAGCAATGCCGAGAAGGTGAGCCGCGATATCGCCAATGCCTCCGGCGACCTGAAGGGTGCGATCCAGAGATTCAACGACACGGCGACGACTTTCAACGATTTTGGCAAGAAGGCGCAGACGACGCTCGATCGCGTCGATACGCTGGTGGCGCAGATCGATCCCGCCAAGGTGAAGGGGTCGGTCGACGATATTGCGCAGGCGACAAAGGATGCGCGCGTCGCGGTCGCCTCCATTCGCGACGTCGCCGATACGGTTTCGGCGCGCCAGAAGGATATCGACCAGACGATCCAGGACGTCTCGCAAATGGCGAATAAGCTGAACTCGGCTTCGACGCGCGTCGATGGCATCCTGATCAAGCTCGACGCGCTGTTCGGCACCGACAATTCGCAGTCGCTCTTTACCGAAGCGCGCGCGACGCTCGATTCCTTCAAGAAGATGGCGGACAACCTCAACGCCCGCATCGGTCCGATCGCGGACAATCTGCAGCGATTCTCAAGCGGCGGGTTGCGCGACGTGCAGTCGCTCGTCGAGGATACCCGCCGGACCATGCAGAATCTCAACAGCGCGATCAGCAACTTCGATCAAAATCCGCAGCGGCTGATTTTTGGTGGCGATACGGTGAAACAATATGACGGCCGGACGCGCCGTTGACATGTATATTTGAGAAGCAGGGGTAGTAAAATATGGCCGTATCGCATGTGTTGGCACGCCGTTCATCGCTGGCAAGGACGGCGTTCCTTTTGCCGCTTATGGCGCTGGCAGTGACCGGTTGCGGCACGGCGGCCAAGAACGATACCTTTGATCTTTCCGCCTCCGTCAGCGTTGATGGCCCGGCTGCGAAGCGCAGCCAGATCCTCGTGCCGGCGCCGACGGCGCTGAAGGCGCTGGACAGCGAACAGATCGTTGTCCGCGTTTCGCCCTCCGAAATCCAGTATCTGTCGCGTTCCCAATGGAGCGACAGGCTGCCCCGCATCGTGCAGTCGAAGCTGGTCGAGGCCTTCGAAAACTCCGGCAAGCTCGGTGGCGTCGGCAAGCCGGGGCAGGGCCTTGCAATCGACTACCAGGTCGTGACCGACATCCGCTCCTTCGAGATCGACAACAGCGCCGGCGGCCAGGCGGTCGTCGAAATCTCCGCGAATATCCTCAACGATCGCAATGGTACGGTCCGCGCCCAGAAGGTTTTTCGCGTAGCCGTTCCCGCCGGTGGCGGATCGAGCGAGGGCTACGTCAAGGCGCTCGACCGCGCATTTGCAGCGGTGACTGGTGACATCGTCGATTGGACGCTGCGATCGATCTGACCGAGCCGGTTTTCGGGCCGCCCAATTGGCCTTCAAGTCGGCGAAGATGCCATGTCGTGGTCAACCCGCTCCATTAAGTCGCTGCTGGCGCGACATATTCTCAACTGCCATGAGGCCGTTGATATTCTCAAAGCCTGGAGAGGAGTTCGCCGGGCTGGTGAAGATTGCGGGAATACCTTGCTGAGCGGATCGATCTCCACCTCGCAAGCATGAATGTGCTCGCCTGGAACCATCATGCTGTTTCACGTGAGCTTAATCGTCATCATCGTCATTATAGGGGTCGCGATAGTGGCGCCGTTCCGCGTTCGTGGCCACTCTGCCAGTCGTCGCGATATACACGGTGCCGGACGTAGCGCTGGCAAATGCCGTCTTCGCAGTAGCTATCGACAATCCGCTCGCGCACGACGCCGCTGTTGGATGATCTGTTCGAGCTCGTGTTCGACGATTGGCTTCCTGCCGGGACCATGCTGGTTGTCATCGCGGCGGCGGCAAATACGACGAGTTGGACGCGCATAGATCCCTCCTCCCATCGCCATCACATTCAGCCATCAGGCCAGGGTGTGGCCAGACGATCAGATATCCGCTTTGCAACAGAACGGTCCGTTCCGTCTGGTAGAAACAAATGAAATGGGCCGCCTTTGGGCGGCCCTTCATGCAGTATCTTCTGCTTTGCTTCCGTTAGCTCAGGCGGCCTGCGGCGTGGGCCAACATCGTGTAGACCTTGCCGGTGTCCGACGTCAGGTAGGATTGCGTGATCGTCCGGTCGCGGTCAGTGCGGGCGACGTCGGCAAGCAATTTCTCGAAATCGGCGATGTAGCGGTCGACGGCGGTGCGGAATTCCGGTTCGCGATCGTATTTGCGCTTGATCTCGTCGAAGGTCTGCTGGCCCTTCAGCGTGTAGAGGCGGCGGGTGAAGACGTCGCGTTCACCGCGCTGATAACGGCGCCACAGATCGACCGAGGCGTCGTGATCGATCGCGCGGGCGATATCGACCGAGAGCGAATTCAACGATTCGACGACGTGGCGCGGATTGCGGGTATCGGCGCTGCGCTGTGCCGGCGCGGGCTGGGCGCTCGGAGCCGGCGTGCGTGCAGTCGGCGCTTCCTCGGCGGCTTCATCGCGCGAGGCGCCGCGCAGCAGGTCGCTGATCCAGCCGCCGGTTTCCTGACGGGCAGGCGTGCCCGGTACAGGCGCGGCGCGCTGCGGCGCAGGGGTCGCCGGCGGAGCGATCGTGCCTCGGAGCGCAAGGCCGTCTTCGACGGCGGGCTGGCGGGCGGGCGCCGGAGCAGGCTGCTGGGCCGCAGGCGCCGGGCGCGGAGCGGGTTGGGCCTGTGCGGCGGCGCGGGCGACCGGCTCGGAAACTTCAAGCTGCTGCGTGGAGCGGCTGACGATCTGCGAAATATCCTGCAGCGCCTTGATCTGCTCGGCAACGGCACGGCGCATGGCGGCCGCACTCTCCTTGGCTTCTTCTGGAAGGTCGAATGCGCCGCGCTTCAATTCGCTGCGCGTCATGTCGAGTTCCTTGCGGATATCGCCGGCCGAACGGCGGATTTCGTCGGTGGCGCCGGAGAAGCGGGCAACCGCTTCCTCGACGGCTTCGCGCAGCGATTCGCGCAGCTGCTGGGCAGCACCGTCCGATGCGCGGCCTGCCTCGCCGAGCATTCGCTCGACATCCGAAAGCGACGCGGTCAGCCCGCCGCGCAGGCGGTTCACTAGGTCGTTCGAGCGACGTTCGGCATTGTCGAAGGTGCCTTCGATCGTTGCGTTCGCTTCTTCGCCAGCCTTGACGATCGAGCTGCGCATCGTCTCGGCGGCTTCCTCGGCGCGCTTTTCCGTCTCCGAAAGCACGCGGCCGATATCGGCGAAGGAGGATTGCACGCCCTGGCGCAGATTGCCGGTGACCTGGTTGGAGCGCTGCTCGGCACGCTCGAAGGCATTCTCGACCATGCTGGAGAGGGCACGCATGGTCTTTTCGATCTCTTCGGAACGTTGAACGAGGCCAACGGAGAGGTTCTGCAGGGCGCCTTCGCGTTCCTCGAGTGTCGAGACGAGATTCGACTGCGCAGCTGCGAGCAGGTTTGAAGCTTGGCTTAGGACCTTTGAGTGCTCGTCGAAGCGGCCGATGATGCCGCCGACCTGCGCTAGCGTTTGGCCCGATATGTCGGAGAGGCGGTCCACCTTGCCTTCGAGAAGACGGGTCGAGGCGGAAACCATCTCCGCCGCCTTCGACGCCGAGTCGGTGAAGCGCGAGGTGGTCTCGCCGAGGCGGCCGTCGACATTGGCAAGATCTTCCGCCGCACTGTTCATCATCATCGCCATCGAGGCGCTGTTTTCGGACAGGCGCTCGATGAGGGCGTTGACGTTGGCAAGCAGGCTCGTTTCAATTGCATTGACCGCCGTGGAAGCGCTCTCGGTGCGGGCCGCGATCGCATTCGCCAGGACTGCGTTTTCGGCGCGCAGGCGGTCCGCACTCTGTTCGGCGGCGGCGGCGATGCGGGCCGCAGCCTCCTTGCCGGCTTCCGTGTAGCGCTCGATCATCGGATGCGCGGTTTCGTCGATCAGGCGCGAGAGCTCGGACGAGCGGCCGGCGAGCATGGAGTTGAGCTCGCGGGTGCGCTCGTCGAGCGTCGAGCGGATCGTCTGGCCGCGGGCTTCGAGCGCCTTTTCGACGTCGGTCAAGGTCGCATCGATTTCGCGTGCGCGCTCTTCCAGACCGGAGCGGATCGCGCTGCTGCGGGCTTCAAGAGCCCTGTCGACGTCCGACATGGTCGTGGCGATGCCTTCGCTGGCGCTTGCGATCGTCGAGCGGATTGCGTCGCCGCGGCTCTCCAGCGAGGATTGGGCCTCGGAGAGAGCCTGCGAAATGGCATTCACCTGGCCGCTGACGAGCGTTTCGGCCTCGGCGACCTTATTGACGATCGCATTGCCCGCTTCGGAGAAGGTCTGGGCGACGGCGGCTGCCTGGCTCGCGAGGCGGTTCTGCGCCTCAGAAACGCGGCCGACGATCTGTTCGGAGCGCTCGTCCATGGCACGCGCGAACTCGCCGCTCTTCTGGTCGAGGCCTTCGGTGAACTGCTGGCCGGTGCGGGCCATCAGTTCGGCCGTGCGTGCGGCTTCAGCATCCATGCCCTGGGCAGCATCGGCGACGGCGCTGCGCAACGTCGAGGCGAGGCCGGCGGCCTTGCCTTCGATCGTCTGATTGACGGCGTTGAGGCCAAGGGTGAGCGCCCGGTCCATGGTGGACAGGCGTTCGTCGATATGCTCGCTGCCGCGATGCATCGCCTGTGCAAGGTTTGCCGTGCGGTCGTCGATGGACGTCGCGAGATTTGCGGCACGATCGTCGATCGTCATCGTGAGATTTGCAGCGCGTTCATCGACAGCGGTAGTCAGAGCCAAGGTCCGCTCGCCGATCGCAGCCGCGAGACTTGCTGTGCGCTCATCGATCGCGCCGGTAAGCGTATCGCTCGTGCTTTCCAGGACAGTCGTAACGCGCAAGGCGGCATCGTCACCGAGTTCGCGCAGTTGCGAAATGCTGTCGTTAAGTGTTTCCGCAAGGCGGCTGCCTGCGGCATCCACCTGCGTTGCGACACCGCCGACGCCGTCGCGGATGCGGTTTTCGAGAGCGGCAAGGCCCGCTTCGACGCGCGAACCGGTTTCAGCAAAACGGCCGGTCATACCGTCGATCGACTGATCGAGGCGCGTGGAGAAAGTTTCGGCCGAGCGCGAGATTTCGCTTGCCGCATCCTGGAAGCGGCCGGCGATCTGGCCGGCGCCTTCACGCAGGCGCTCTTCGAGGGACCTGGCGCTGCCGTCGATCGTCTGGCGGATGGAGGCTTCATGATCTTCCAGCGACATTTCGAGCATGCTGGCGCTTGCGGCGACCGAGGCGCCGATGGTCGTCGCCTGCTCGGACAGCGTATTGCTGAGCCGCGCATGTGCGTCGCTGAGCGAAAGGCTGATCGCGTTCGCACGGTCGTCCAGCGTTGCGCGGATGCGATCATGAGCAGAGGCAAGGCCGCCGTCGATGCGGGCGGCAGCTTCGCTGGTAAGCGATTCCATGCGTGCGGCTGCTTCGCCCGTCAGCGTCTCAAGGCGGTTGTTGCTGCTGGAGAGTGTCGAGGAGAGCGCTGCGACGTGTTCGCCGAGCGACCGTTCGAGCCGTTCCTGGTTGTCGGCATAAGCGCTGCGGATCCCCTCTGCCTTGTCGGTGAAGGCGCCGGCAACCCGGGCCTCAGCACCTGCAACGGTATCGAGGAGTGCGTTGGTGCGGGCTTCAAGTGCGCTGTCGAAGCGGCTCTGGCTATCGTCGAGCGATATGGCGAGCGCCATCGTCTTTTCGTCGAGGGCGTCGGCCAGGCGGTCGTGATTGCTTGTGAGCGCGCTGACGAGTGCGCTGCTGCGTTCCGCCATGACACCGTCGATGCGTTCATGGGCGGAATCCAGGGCCTGGGTGATCGCAGTGGCGCGCTGGGAGATTACGTTGTTGAGTTCGTCGGCGCGGCCGAATGCGGAGGTTATCTGCTCCGTGCCGGACGAGACGGCAGCGGTGAGGTCGGACGTGGTCGACAGCAGGGTCTCGCGGAATTCCGTCGAACGCGCCGCGAGATTGTTGTGGAGTTCGGACGTACCTCTTGCGAGCGCCAGCGAAATTTCACCCGTGGCGTTCTGCAGAGCAGATGCCAATTCGCTGGTGCGGCCCGAAAGATTCGCCTGCAGCTCGGAAGTGCCGGATGTGAGAGCCTCGGAAAGCTCGCTTTTAGCATTCTTCAGCGCGGAGGTCAGCTTGCCGGTGTGGCTCGAAAGGTTCGTGCGCAGATCGGTCGTGCCGGACGCCAGAGTCTCAGAAATTTCATCCTTTGCGCTCTGCAGCGCGAAGGTGAGCTCGCTCGTGCGGCCTGAAAGGCTGCCATGCAGATCGGAGACGCCCGAGGCGAGCGCCTCGGAAATCTCGCCGCTTGCGGACTGCAAGGCAGACGTGATCTCGCTGCTGCGGGCCGAAAGGCTGACATGCAGCTCGGAAACGCCGGTGGCGAGCGCCTCAGAAATCCCGCCGCTCGCAGACTGCAGGGCAGAGGTGATCTCGCTGGTGCGGGCCGAAAGGGCGTTGGAGATTTCGTCGACCTTGCTGCCGAGCGAGCTTTCGAGAACCTCCTGACCCGTACTCAGCGCAGTCGCCAGCGCGAAGGACTGGTCGGTCATCGAGGCGCCAAGGCGCTCGATGCTGGAATTGAGGATGCCGTCGATCGATTCCGAGCCGCCGGCCAGCGTCTCGTTGATGCGCGCGAGGCTTTCCATCAGCTTGGTGTCGAGCGAACCAGCGCGCTTGTCGAAAGCGTTTGCGAATTCCGCCACACGCTCGTCGAACGCGGTCGACATCTGGGCGACGGTTGCCTGCAGGCGCTCATCGAAGAAGCCGGAACGCAGGTCGAGGTCCATGATGGCGTCGTCGGCGCTGGACTGCAGGCTCTGACGGAAGCTTGCGCTCTTATCGTCGAGCGACGCGTTGAGCTTGGCAAGCACGTCGTCGAGCGTGCCGGTGATTTCGCGTTCGCCGCCGGTCAGACTTTCGTTGATTTCGCGGGTGCGGGCAATCAGGATCTCGTTCAGCTGGCGCGCGCGGTCGTTCAGCGCCGCATTCAGCT
This sequence comes from Rhizobium mongolense USDA 1844, assembly GCF_000419765.1. Lineage (GTDB taxonomy): Bacteria > Pseudomonadota > Alphaproteobacteria > Rhizobiales > Rhizobiaceae > Rhizobium > Rhizobium mongolense. The sequence continues at coordinate 289,069 of NZ_ATTQ01000006.1, forward strand.
TCTCGGCGCTGCTGTCCATAGTCGACGCACGCGTTTCGAACTGGCTGAGCAGCTGCTCACCGCGATCATTGAGGTTGGAGGTAAGCGATTCCAGGCGCGTGTCGAATTCGTGCGCCAGTGCAAAACCGGAGGAGGTCAGCGTCTGCAGCAGCGAGTCGGTCTTGGCTGCAAGAAGCGAGCCGAGCGACTGGATTGCGGTTTCCGATTTTTCCGTCAGCGTCGCAGCTCGGGTGTCGATCATCGATGCAAAGGCTTCGCCTGACGTCGCAAGGCGCACGGCGATCTCTTCCGTCGCGAGCGAAAGGTCTTCCTTCAACTGGTCATGGACGCCGACGATCGAGCTGCGGATGCGCTCCGCGTGATTGACGATCGCTTCGCGCTCGGAGCCGAGTTCATGAACCAGGCCGCGCACGCGCAGTTCGTTATCGGCATAGCTGCGCTCAAGCGCGTTGACTTCGGAGTGAACCAGGGTCTCAAGCTCGGAAGCGCGCGCGATCGTGCGCTCGATACCTTCATTCATGGCGGAGACTTCACGGCGAACGGCTTGGCCGACCGTCATGATGCGTTCGGATGCGATCGTTTCCGGTTCCGAGAGACGCAGTGCCACTTCCGCCATGGAGCGGGCGGCGTTGCGCATGTCCTGAGCGCGCGAGATCATGATTGCAAAGGCATAGAACAGAAGCACCGGCACGATGATGCCGATGATGCCGGCAATGACGCCGGGGAGGGCCACGACATCGGTGACGGAACGGATCTGCCAGATCTGCGGCGAGTAGAGCAGGGCCATCAGGCCGACGCCGCCGACGATCCACAGCAGCGAGAAGAGCGTGGCGTTGCGAACGGCCGAACGCGTCGAGCCGCCGTCCAGCGATTTCAGAATGGAGGCCGCCGTCATGCGGTTTGCATCGTTCGCCGCAGCCAGCGCCGGGGCGCGGGCCACCTGCTCCGCCCTGGCGCCGCGGCCGCGGCGGCGCTGGCTCTCATCCTGATCCTGCTGATTGCTGCGGGCAGATGGCGTATCGGACACTTTGGCCTCCGGGGCGTCAGGCGTTTTAGCGCCGCGAGACGGCGCCTTCTGCTGGCTGAAATCGATCTGGAGAGCTTCGTCCAATGCTTTGAACGCCTTGTCCTCGATCGACTCGCTGTACTTGTTGTTCGCCATTCGGTTACGCCTCGTTACATCTCAGCCGGTTCAGCCGCATTTCCCGGACAGTGCCGCGTCCGGATGCCAACCTTTGCCTCTGACCTTCCCATCCGAGCCGACGGACGGATAAGCATGTCATTTCAGAGTAGATAGCCGCTTTTTCAAACGGACGGTATCAAAACATTACCACTATCCACTTGGCCAGCAAAGGCGCGTACCATAAACCTAGTCTACTAGTATCGTAGTGACACATCCGGGCTTCCGAGACAATTAATGAAGCCTTGCTAATCACCATCCATTAATCCGTTGTTAACATAATTTAACGCAGCGGGACGTCGAAAAACCAATAATTTACGGGCGTTAAGTGATTGTTAACCATAGCGATAGAATTCCGCCCTCAATGTGCCAGAATTTAACGCGATCGCCACTCTCCAACCGCAGTGTGAATCCACCTGCGGGGTAAAGACGGGAGAATTGGCACATGGCAGCAGTCAGTATTGCGTTCGAGGCGCCGGATAATTCAAACGGGCCTTGCCCCTCGAAGGGTCGCCCGATCGACCTTGTTCATCTGGCAAAGCAGACGATGGGCGACAAGGCGCTTGAAGTCGAGGTCCTGAAGATATTTGCGCGCCAGGCACGCGCCTGCCTGCAGGAGGTTTCGTCGGGCGATGCAAAGAAGATGCAAGCCGCTGCCCATCGGCTGAAAGGGGCGGCGAGCGCGGTTGGGGCCTTCCAGGTATCCGAAGCCGCAGACATGCTCGAGAACAATTGCGGCGATGCAGCGTGCATGGCCGCGGTCGGAGCCGCCGTCGTCGAAGCCGAAAATTTCATTCTCAAGCTCAGCCGCTAGAGCCGAGCATTTTAAGCCACTCGGCCCGCTGCTCCATTCCGGAACAGCGGGTCTTTTTGTGGCCAGCGGTATGACGCAAATGGAAAAGCCCGTCGCTTTTAAATATGGAATGAAACCGTGAAGGCGGTCGATGTTGACTGCCCATCGGATTTGTTGGAAGAAAAATTTCGATCCTCCCTCTTCACGTAATACCGGAAAGCATCATGCCCAAACTGACTATCGTTGCCTTCGACGGCACGCGCTTCGATCTGGATGTCGATCAAGGCTCCACCGTGATGGAGAATGCCGTGCGCAACTCGGTGCCAGGCATAGAAGCCGAGTGCGGCGGCGCATGCGCCTGTGCGACCTGTCATGTCTATGTCGACGAAGAATGGGCCGAACGCGTCGGCCCGCCGGAAGCGATGGAAGAAGACATGCTCGACTTCGCCTTCGATGTCCGCCCGACTTCGCGGCTTTCCTGCCAGATCAGAATGAAGGCGGCGCTCGACGGACTTATCGTCCAGGTGCCCGAGCGCCAGGCCTGATCTGCGCAAAAAAAGCCTCGCGCGCCGGATGACGTGCGAGGCGAGGCGGGCGCATAACCATCGGGCGAGGGAGGACCGCCCGCGGCTTAGAACGCGCCAGGAGAACCCAGTAACAAAAGATCAGGTCAATCCCACCTGAACTTCCGAATGTGTTCATATTAGCGCGTGCGGGTTGAGTCGCATATCGCTAATTTTCATCATTAACAGGCTTTGGAGGGAGAAAGCTTCGCATGAGTTTCGTTGCTCAGCTAACGATATCGCGTGCTTATTCGGAAAGTTGGATTATCTTTCGCTGCCGGATGAAGTGATTCGCTTGTTGAGCAAGCGCATCATCCTGCTCTGAAAGTTGACAGCCTCGATGCGGTCGAAACGCGCCTGCAACCTATCGTGTTCTTCTATTCCGCGATTCGATTCTTCCGTGACAAGCTCCTGCATGGCTCCACAGCTGCGCTGGGCGGGCAGCGCGAGGATCCGTCGCTCCATGACACGTGCTTGTGTGCGGGCGATTTCCGCGTGCCGCTCCTCATGCCTCTTGATGTCGCTCGAGAGTGCATCCCAGATCGTCGACAGCTGTTTGCTGGCGCCGTTGCGGTTTCGCCAGCGCGGCAAGATGATCTGCGTGTGAACGGTCACCTTTGCGCTGGCGATGCGGCAGCGGCCGTTGCTCTGCACGTAGGTCGCCTCGCCGCCGAAGCGGATTTTCGTGGCGCCGGGGTGGCGCGAGGACGAGCCGCTCGCCGTCGGCCCGCGGCGGCTCAGTTCCTCATCGAGCTCGCCGGCGCTCTTTCCGCGGATGTCGAAATAGGAGTAGCTTTTGGTCGCAACGACTTGAGCCGAGGCGGGAATGCAGAGGGCAACCGTCATGGAAAAAGCAAGGACGAAACGCATATAACGCGATGCGGAAGGCATTCTTGACGCTACCTGTGTTGAAGTTCGGCGGAGCTTGGGGCATAGCCATCACGAGCGCAATATAGGGCGTCGGCTTTTTTATTATCAATGGGATAAACCCCGATGCTACAGCTTCGAAGCAGTTTCTGGCGCGTGGCGCATGGCCGCGAAATAGAACTCGGGCCGCGCGGCGTAATCATGGCGATCATCAATGTGACGCCGGATTCATTTTCGGATGGCGGACGCTACGAAAGCGTGGATGCCGCCGTCGAGCATGCTCTTCAGTCCGTCAGCGAGGGGGCCGCGATCATCGACATCGGCGGGGAGTCGACACGCCCAGGTGCTGCCGAAGTCAGCCGTGCGGAAGAGCAGTCCCGCGTGCTGCCGGTGATCGAGGCTCTGCGCGGCAGGAGCGATGCGCTGATCTCGATCGACACCTACCGAGCGGAGACGGCGCGGCTCGCCGTCGGGGCCGGCGCGCATATCATCAACGACGTGTTCGGATTGCAGAAGGAGGCGGAGATCGCCAAGGTTTCGACCGATACCGGTGCCGGACTCTGCCTCATGCATACGGGCCGCGAACGCGAGAAGCTTCCGGACGTGATTGCGGACCAATATCATTTCTTGGTTCGCTCCCTGGAGATCGCCGCGGAAGCAGGCGTCATGCGCGAGCGGATCGTACTTGATCCGGGATTCGGCTTTGCCAAGGATGCCGACGAGAATCTGGAGCTGATGGCGAGGTTTGCCGAATTGCAGCGTTTCGGATTGCCGCTGCTGGCCGGCACGTCGCGAAAGCGCTTTGTCGGTGCGGTCACAGGACGGGATGCGGCTGAGCGTGACGTTGCGACGGCGGCGAGCAGCGCCCTGCTCAGGCTACAGGGTGCTGCGGTTTTCCGGGTGCACAATGTCGCAATCAACAGGGATGCGCTGGCGGTCGCGGATGCTATGCTGGCGGCGCGCCGGGATTTCGAGCAAAGAGAAGGCTGATGGGCACGAAATATACAATCACGCTGCAGAATTGCGCCTTCTTTGCACGTCACGGGGTTCACGACGAAGAGGAGTTCCTCGGCCAGCGGTTCTTCGTCGATGCCGAGCTCGACGTCGTCGCGGCGGGTGCGCTCGAAAGCGACTCGATCGACGATACCGTGAATTACGGGATTGCCTTCACCGTGATCGAGGAGATCGTCACCGGCAAGCGCCGCAATCTGATCGAAGCGCTGGCGCTCGATATCGCCAAGGGCCTCTGCGAAAAGTTTCATCAGGTCAGGCGCGCCAAGATCACGGTGCGCAAGCCGAATGCGCCAGTGCCCGGCGTCCTCGATTTCGTACAGGTGAGCGTTGAACACTTTGCCGGTTGATCGTTTCAGGCCCGCCACGCTCGGTCTCGGCGGCAATCTCGGCGATCCCGTGAAATCGATGGCTGCCGCCCTGCGGAAGCTCGACGGCCGTGACGATTGCCGGGTCACCGCCGTGTCGCGGCTCTACCGCACGCCGCCCTGGGGCAAGACGGACCAATCCTTCTTCTTCAATGCATGCGCGGCACTCGATACGATGCTCGAACCGGAGGCGTTACTCGACGTCTGTCTCGGCATCGAGCGCGACATGAAACGCGAGCGCATCGAGCGTTGGGGACCGCGCACGCTCGACATCGATCTGCTAACATTCGACGATATCGAACAGGGAGCGCCGAGGCTGGAACTGCCGCATCCGCGCATGACCGAGCGAGGCTTCGTTCTGATGCCGCTTGCGGATTTTGCCGCGGACGTCATCGTCAAGGGCCGCACCGTCGCTGATTGGCTTTCCCGAGCAGATACCCAAGGCATCGAGATCGCCGATGCCGATCGCGAGTGGTGGCACCGCGCGTGAAATGAAAAAGCGGCGGAAAACCCGCCGCTTGGGGGTGTCTGCTATCGTACAGCTCTTACTCGACGGAGCCGACCGTCATTTCATCGATCTGGCGGGTCAGCGTCAGGCCGATTACCGGGACCATGCGATCCTCGACCTTTACCGACACGGTGACATTCATCGTCTTGTCGTCGCGGACGCGGGCGATCATCGCGCCGTTCAGCTTGGCGCGGTTGAGGCCAACGACGACGGTGTCCTGTGTGACGGTGCCCGAGACGACATCGAGACCCTTACCGGCGGCGCCATCAAGGAATTTGCCCTTATAGCCGCCGCGCGACTGGGTGATGAGGGCGGACATCGGCTGTTTGAAGACGCCCACGCGGCAAGAGCCGTCGAGCTTGATGCCGGCGCCGCCGTCGCTTACGGCAGAACCGATGAGGTTGCAGCTAAATTTCGTGCCCTTGTATTTGCCGGCGACGATTTCGCCCGGACCTCTCCAGTTGCCCGCAACAGACTCGAAGAAAGCCTTGTCGCGTGTGGCGGCGGTTGCAGCAGGGACAACATCGGCCGCCGGAGACAATGCCGCGGCGACGAGCCCGCATACGAAGAGAACTTTGCGCGAATACATGGATTTTCCTTGGCAAACACCACCCGTTACTGGCCAGCAGTTTTGCCGAATAATGGTTAATGCTTGGTTTCCAATGCGCCGAAATGCACGGAGACGATGGACTTTCGGAAGGTTCGCCAAATTCAATTCATAGTGCCAGTGCCATGAATTTCCTGCGTTTTGCAATTCCCTCCGTTACGGAAGGCGCCCAGGTGCGAAAATGTTTACTTGCGACCGGTGCGCGGTACTACGGAGGGCGCCAGATCGCCGATGAAGTCGCCGATTCCCGGCCGCTTCAATGCGCGGAACGCAAGCGGACGGCACAGATCCATCGCAGCTATGCCGATACGGGCTGTCATCAACCCGTTGATAATGCCTTCGCCGAACCTGGCCGAGAGCTTGGAGGCAAGGCCGTGGCCCAGGACCTGTTGCACGAGGCTGTCGCCGACGGCGATCGAGCCGGTGACGGCGAGATGCGCCAGAACGTCCCGCATCAGGCGAATCATGCCAAGCGTGCCCGGCCTGCCGCCATAAAGGTCCGCCATGGCGCGGATCAGGCGCGAGGCTTCGAAAAGCACGTAGAGCAGATCGACGATCGCGCGCGGGCTGACAGCGGTGACGATCGAAACGCGCTTCGATGAATTGACGATCAGCGCTCTTGCCCGGCGGTCGAGCGGCGCCAGCAATTCGCGTTCGGCGAGTGCGACGAGATGCGGCGCGTCGATGATGTCGCCTTCGGCGGCTTTCAACGTTGCACGGCCCTTGGCGGTTTCTGGCTTTCCGGCAAGCAGGTTTGAAAGGCTCTTCACCAGGGCGCGTGCCTTTGCGGGCTTCGTCTCCAGTATGGCGGCCTCGGCCTCGGCCTTGATCGTCTGCACCGCCGCGAGGCGCATTATACCCGCCGTTTCGCGGATCACGATGGCGACGACGGCGAGGATGCCGATCGCGAGCGCCGCGAGCGCCGTGTAACCAAGCCAGTCGGCGCGGGAAAAGAGGTCGCGGATCAGACTGTCGGTCCACAGGCCGAAGGCGAGCGAAAGCAGGACGCCGAAAGCAGTTAGTGCGATCTTGGCAAAGGAGGTGCGCCGTTTGCGCGGCACTGCGACCGGCAAGGGGGCGATATCCTTGTCCGAATTGATGAAGGGGTCGTCTTCGTCCGATGTGAGGACGACTTCGCCGCCGAAGCTTGCCGGCTTGCGGGCATCCTGCTTCCTGTCCGTCTCGACGGCGCGCGGATCGTCCTCATAGGCGAAGGCCGCCGGGGTGCGGCGCGGCCGGTCCGAATCTCCAGAAGCGGGTTTGCTCATGCGAGGCGGTCTCCAAACAGAAACTGCATGGCCCGGTCGAGCCGGATATGCGGGACCGAAAGCTTGATGCCGCTGCCGGTTTCCTCGAGTTGCGGCGGCCGGAAGCGCACAATGTTTACATCCGGCAATTGGACATCGCGGCTGGCAGATTCAATGCCGTCGAACAGGCTTTCGGGGTCTTCCGGAAGGTCGCCCGGGAAGACCGCCGTCTTCCTTATGCCGTCGAAGCGTTCGCCGGCGATCGTTTCACCATCGATCGGCGTGCCGACGATCACCGGCAGATCGTGGCCGTCGCGCTTGACGGTCGCCTCCCGCGTGGCGCGCACCGAGGCAAGCGCCATGACGTCGATGCCGGCGCCTGCCATGCCGATCCGGTGGACGGCGCGCTCGACAAGGCGGCGCGTCAACGCATCGAGGCGGTCGTGGCTTTCGTGATGTAGATGATCGGCTTTCGTGGCGGCCACGAGAACGCGGTCGATCCGGCGGCCGAGGAGCGACGAAAGCAGCGAGTTCGTACCGGGACGGAAGCAGGCAAGCACATCCGTCAACGCGCGCTCCAGATCCTGGATCGCCTCCGGGCCGCGGTTCATCGCCTGCAGCGCGTCGACGAGAACGATCTGGCGGTCGAGCCGGGCAAAATGTTCGCGGAAGAAGGGTTTGACGACGACGGATTTGTAGGCCTCGTAGCGGCGCTCCATCATTGCCCAGAGCGAACCTTTGGGCGGTTTGCCTTCGGAAGGCAAAGCGAGCGGCGCGAAGGTGAGCGCGGGAGAACCTTCAAGGTCGCCGGGAAGCAGGAAGCGGCCGGGCGGCAATGTCGACAGCGAGCGCTCGTCGGCCTTGCAGGCTTTCAGGTAATCGGTGAAAGCCGTCGCGAGATCGCGCGCCTGCATCTCATCGGCGGGCGCCTTGACATCGGTGGCTCCGGTCAGTGCCAGCCAGCCGCGAGAAAGTTCCGCGCGGATGCCGCTGCGGGCGAGCGCCAGCGTCTCCTCGCTGAATGTCCGGTAGTCCTTGGCCAGCAGCGGTAGATCAAGCAGCCACTCTCCGGGATAATCGACGATATCGATCGAGAGACGGCCGGGCGAGAACAGACGGTTCCAGCCACTGGCGCTCTGATAATCCAGCGTGATGCGCAGTTCGGATATGGCGCGGGTCGAATCCGGCCAGACACGGTCCTTCACCAGCGCCCGGATATGATCCTCGTACTGGAAGCGCGGCACAGCGTCATCCGGCTGATGTTCCAGTCGCACGGCCGACACCCGGCCGGACTGAACCGGCTCGAAAAGCGGCAGGCGTCCGCCATGCAGCAGATTATGCACGAGGGACGAGATGAAGACCGTCTTACCGGACCGGGAAAGCCCGGTGACGCCGAGGCGGATAGTCGGTTTGACGAGACTCGAGGCGCGGTCTGCGAGGTTGTCGAGCGCGATACGCGCGTCGCCGGTAAGGGATGTCAAGCTTGGCGGCAAGGCGGATTTCCGATTGTCAGTGCTCAAGCATATAGGACGCGGATGCTGTCCGAAAAAGAAGCGGCGCGAAAGACGTCAGTCGTGCACGAAGTCGATAAGCTTCCACCCTGCGGACGCGCCGTCGAAATCAAGGACTGCAAGGCCCGCCGTGGGAAAGCCGTCCGGCAATGCACGGAGCAGGGCATCGTGACCGATGAGCGCTTCAAGCGTCTGCTCGGTTGTCGGGTTGTGACCGACAAGCATGACGGAGCCAACGGTCTGGCTGTCGATGATGTCGAGATAGACCTCGGGGGTGGCGTTGTAGAGTTGGTCGACGTAGCGGATGTCGAGCGACAATCCCATAGCGCGATGCACGGCGTCCGTGGTCTCGCGGCAGCGCCTCGCAGTGGAGCTTATCAAAAGCTCCGGCCGGTAGCCTTTGTCGGCTGCGCGGTCTGCCACGAGTTCCGCGTCGTCATAGCCCTTTTCATTCAAAGGCCGGTCAAAATCCCGTTCGCCGGGCTGCGCCCAGGCGGCTTCTGCATGCCGCAACAGATAGATTCGTGAGGGCGAAGGCAAGGTTGCGGCCATAGAAGATTCCACGAGCGAAGGAGCCTTTTCAGTAGCGTCCGCGGATCACCGCCGTCAACCGCATCGGCATAGCGATGGCGCAAAACAGTAAGCTCAACACGCGTTCTTGAACGGGAAGCAAAAACCAGCATTCGTAATAGCGATGCGAAAATAAACTGTTAGCTTAAAAATATGACAGATTTAAAAATCTGTTTACCTGTCGTATTTGGCTTGAACCCGCGATAGCGCTTGGGATATACACCCCGCCATATGAGATGTTCTTCAGGAGAATCGCGTTGAGTGAGAAGATCGATCTTAGCAGCTACGTTCCCTCGGAAGACGAGGAATTCATGAACGCAAACCAGCGGGCCTACTTCAGAGCCAAACTTGTTGCCTGGAGAAACGATATCCTTAGAGAAGCGCGCGAGACACTTGATCATCTCGCAGAAGAAAGCGCCAACCATCCGGACCTCGCGGACCGAGCCTCTTCCGAAACGGACCGGGCGATCGAACTTCGCGCCCGCGACCGCCAGAGAAAGCTGATTTCCAAGATCGATGCTGCATTGCAGCGGATCGAAGACGGCACCTACGGCTACTGCGAGGAAACCGGCGAGCCGATCGGCATCAAGCGTCTCGACGCTCGTCCGATCGCAACGCTGTCGATTGAGGCGCAGGAGCGCCACGAGCGGCGGGAAAAGGTTTATCGCGACGAGTGAGCTTTCAAAGTTCTTCATAGAAATTTAAGGCACCGCAGTCTGCGGTGCCTTTTTTCTTGCGGGAGCTTTCCTGCAGGCAGGGCGGCTTACTTTTCGCGATTGACGCTCATTTCGCCAAAGATGCGGGCCACTTCCTTTTGAAGGTCGGCATCGGCGCCGGTGATCGGTGCCATTTCCGGATCGCGGCGCTGCGGGTTGCCGGGCTGCGGCGGAACCGGACGGGCAGGGGCGCTCGCAGCGGGAACAATGCGCTGCGCCGCAAGCGTATTGTTCATCTCTTCCTGAAGAATGCGCTCGAAGTCGCTGGGCGCTGCCTTCGAGGGGGTGGCCGCGTCGCCCGTCACGACAGGTATGCCTTCGGCAACGGTCGGAAGGCTCTGTGCTGGCGGCGTCGAGACCTGCGGCTCCATCCGTTGCTGAGGCAGAACGCGCTGGCGCGCCGCGTCGAGGATGTCGGCGGCGCTGGCTGCCTCGATCACCGGGGCGGCAGCGGGCCGCTCCGCAGGCCTCGGAATGATCGGCGGCAAAGCAGCAGGGCTGGCGGGCTCCCGCTCGATTTTTTCCGCCACGGCCGATATTGCCGCGGACGGCGCTGCGGGCGCTTGTTCTGCGGGCGCTGCGGCAGGAGCTGTTGCTACGGGATGCAGACGCGGCTCGACGACAGGCGCGGGGGCCGGAGCCGGAGCATAGGGTTCGTGAGGTTCCGGTTCGCGCTCGAAAGCTGTGACGGGTCTTGCCGGCTCGGGCGTCGAGACGACAGGCTCCGGCCGAGGCGCCGGCGGGGCCGTGGGGGCTATGAAGGCGTGGTCGGATCCCTCATCTTTCTCCTGCAGGATGCGGCTTTCGATAACGATGTCGGTCGGACCACCGATCATGATCAGATGCTCAACGTCGTCACGGCGCACGAGCACCAGCCGACGGCGCGTATCGACGGCTGCGGCATCCAGCACCTGCAATCGCGGCTGACGGTTCTTTCCGCCGCGTACAAAGGGTGAGGGCGCTCGGCTGCGGAGGATCCACAAGATACCGATCAGGAGCACCAGCGCGATGCCGACGCCGCCCGCTGCGAGGAGGAAACGGCTGCCATAGGCGCCCATTACTTCGTCGAACATGATCTTCTACTCCGGTTGCCGCGTTCGCCATAACATGACGGCTTTTCAGCTCCTTAGGCAATAGGCAGCCTGATTGTCCAGTCATGTCCGAACGCCAGGACATGTTTCTGCGGCGCCTGGTTGTCGAAAGTGGCGCCGTTCGTTGTGAATTCAAGCATTCTTGGCTCTTCACAGTGTTTTTGCGGACGCAGCAACTTGCTAAGAAGGAACGAACGCCTGATTCCTGCTTTGTCTTGAGATTATAAGCGAATGTTGGACAGGCTCATGTGAGGAATAGATGACGACACCACGTCAGGCTGACGACTACAACGCCCCGATCGTGGACCGCGGAGGACGCTCGGGAACGGCTGTTCGCATCATTCTTCTCGCGCTTGTGCTTGTCGCAGCCGCAGGCAGCTTTGTGTACTTCAAGGATTCGCTTGAAAACGAAATGGTCCTCGGCGTGCTGGGCGTGCTGGCCATGGTCGGGATCTTCTTCCTCGTTTCCTCGGTCATCGGCTTCATCGAGGTCATGCCCCAGCGGCAATCGGATAGTCTCGCCAGGTCATTTCTCAACAGCCATCCGGACGGTTCGCTGATTACCGATGGGAAGGGCCGGATCATTTATGCCAACGCGGCCTATGGAAAACTGACCGGCGCCCGCAAACCTATCGACGTGCAGACGCTCGAAGCACTGCTTTCGCGCCACCGGGAATCGAACGAGGCGCTTTACCGTCTGTCGAACGGGCTGCGCGAGGGCAAGGAAGGCCAGGAGGAATTCCGTCTGCTGCGCAGCCTTGGCCCGGCAACGAACAATTCGGGCGCTCACTGGTACCGTCTCAAGGCGCGAACCCTGCCAACCGAGGAAGGTACCGGCAAGCCGCTGCATATCTGGCAAATCAGCGACATCACCGCCGAACGCGATGACCAGGAGCGCTTCTTCAAGGAACTGCAGAACGCGATCGATTACCTCGACCATGCGCCGGCAGGTTTCTTCTCGGCAGGGCGCAAGGGCGAAATTTTCTACCTGAACGCAACACTTGCCGAATGGCTGGGGCTCGATCTCACGAAGTTCGTGCCCGGCTCGATGACGATCGGAGATCTCGTGGCGGGCGGGGGGCTGGCACTGATCCAATCGGTGCAGGCCGAGCCCGGTCTCAAGAAAACCGATACGCTCGACCTCGACCTCAAGAAGGCGAACGGACAGAGCCTGCCCGTGCAGATCATACACAGCGTGACGTCCATGCGCGACGGCGCACCGGGCGAGAGCCGGACGATCGTGCTCAGGCGGCAATCGGGCGGCGAGAACGAGCAGTCCGCTTCTGCCGCGGCGATGCGCTTCACGCGCTTCTTCAACAACACGCCGATGGCGATCGCCTCGGTCGACGGCGACGGCCGAATCCTGCGCACGAATGCGCCATTCCTCAAGCTCTTCTCCGGCATCGTTTCGCGCGATGACGTCGAAAATGGCGCAGCGCTCGAAGTCATCCTTCAAGAAAGCGATCGACAGAGGCTGAAGGATGCCCTGGTGGCGGCAAAGGATCGCCAGGGCGATATCCCGCCGATCGACTCGCGCATGCCGAACGATGAAGCGCGTCATTTCCGCTTCTACGTTAACGCTGTCATCGACCAGAGCGACGAGGCGCCGGAAGAGGCCGCGATCGTTTATGCCGTCGAGATGACGGAGCAGAAGGCGCTGGAAGCGCAGATGGCGCAGACGCAAAAGATGAATGCGGTCGGCACGCTTGCCGGCGGAATCGCGCACGACTTCAACAACGTGCTGACGGCGATCCTGTTGTCGTCCGACCATCTGCTGCTGCAAGCGCGGCCCTCCGATGCAAGCTTTGCGGACCTGATGGAAATCAAGCGCAATGCGAACCGCGCCGCGGTTCTCGTCCGCCAGCTGCTTGCCTTCTCGCGCAAGCAGACGATGCGTCCGACGGTATTGAACCTCACGGATGTCGTCGGCGATCTGCGCATGCTGGTCGACCGGCTGTTATCCGGCACCAACGTCAAGCTCGATGTCGAATACGGCCGCGATCTCTGGCCGGTGAAGACCGACCTGTCGCAGTTCGAGCAGGTGCTGATCAATCTTTGCGTCAATGCGCGCGACGCGATGCCCGAGGGCGGCAAGCTGACGCTGCGCACCCGCAACGTGACGGCGGCGGAAGTGGCCGGTTTCAATTATTCCTACATGCCGCATGAGGACATGGTGCTGATCGAGGTGGCCGATACCGGCACCGGCATTGCGCCCGACATCATGGACAAGATATTCGAGCCCTTCTTCACGACCAAGGAGGTGGGCAAGGGCACAGGTCTCGGGCTGGCGATGGTCTACGGCATCGTCAAACAGTCCGGTGGCTATATTCAGCCGGAATCCGAAGTCGGGAAGGGAACGACCTTCCGGGTCTTCCTGCCGCGCCACGCCATCGACCCGGCTGTCGCCGCCGAGGCGGACGCTGTTGCCGCAGCCGAGGCCGGTGCGGCTTCACAAATGCCGGCCGCAGCTCAGCCGGAACAACCGGAAGATCTGACGGGCAACGCCGTCATTCTGCTCGTAGAGGACGAGGAGGCGGTGCGCCGCGGCGGCAAGCGCATGCTGGAAACGCGCGGCTACACCGTGCACGAGGCCGGCTCAGGCGTCGAAGCGCTCGACATCATGGACGAGCTGGACGGCAAGGTGGACATCGTCGTTTCTGACGTCGTCATGCCTGAAATGGACGGGCCGTCGCTGCTGCGCGAATTGCGCAAGCGGTATCCGGACCTGAAATTCATCTTCGTTTCCGGCTATGCGGAAGACGCTTTCGCCCGCAACCTGCCGCCGGACGCGAAGTTTGGGTTCCTGCCGAAGCCCTTCTCGCTGAAGCAGCTCGCCGTTGTCGTCAAGGAAACCCTGGAAGGCGAATAAGGAGGCGGCAAGCGCCTCCCGTCAAAATCTCAATCGTCGAGCGCCACGGCAATTTCTGCCGCCAGGCGGGCATTGTTCTCGACGAGCGCGATATTCGTCTGGAGGCTCCGTCCGTCGGTCAGATCGAAGATCGTGCTGAGAAGATAAGGTGTCACGGTCTTGCCGCTGATTTCGTCGCGCTCGGCGCTGTCGAGTGCCCGCTCGATATAGATCTCCATCTCCTCGCGGGGAATTTCATCTTCTTCCGGAACCGGATTGGCGATCAGCATGCCGCCCTCGATGCCAAGCTGTTCGCGGGTGATCTGGAAATTCGCGATGGCGGCCGGGCTGTTCAACGTCAGCGGGCTGCGCAGGCCCGAGGAACGGGACCAGAAGGCCGGGAACTCGGCACTCTCGTAGGTGACGACAGGAACGCCGCTGGTCTCCAGCACTTCCAGCGTCTTTGGAATATCCAGGATCGCCTTTGCGCCGGCGCAGACGACGATGACGCCGGTGCGGGCAAGCTCTTGCAGGTCGGCCGAGATGTCGAAGCTCTCTTCGGCACCGCGATGCACGCCGCCGATGCCGCCGGTCGCAAAGACCTTGATGCCGGCACGGGCAGCGGCGATCATCGTGGCAGCAACCGTCGTGGCACCGGTGCGGCGCTCGGCGATCGCGAAGGCGAGATCGGCGCGCGAGACCTTCATCACGTCCTTTTCCTTGGCGAGCTTCTCAAGCTCTTCGGGCTCCAAGCCGATATGCAGGACGCCGTGAATGACGGCAATCGTTGCCGGAACGGCACCCTGCTCACGGATTATCGCCTCGACACTGCGAGCCATTTCGATATTGCCGGGGTAGGGCATGCCGTGAGTGATGATCGTCGATTCAAGCGCCACCAGCGGCGCGCCGCGCTGCTTTGCGGCGGCAACCTCCTTGGAATAGGAGACCGGCAGGAGGGGGGAGATCGGTTTCGTCATTGTCTCTTCCGTTTCATCGATGTTGCCGCTTCAATGCAGAATTCTGGCACGCTGAACAAGGGCAAGCGTTTCCGCAAGCAGGTCCGCGGAGAGTTTTTCGTTGACGGCATAGGGCGACTGGACCGTGAGTGCAGCAGCGGCCACGCCGTGCCGCAGGGCTTCCTCGAGCGGCAGATCCTGCATCAAGGCGGAGAGGATGCCGGCTGCGAGCGAATCTCCGGCGCCCGTTACGTCGGCGATGGTCTCGACCGCCGGCGGCTGCAGGCAGAAGGTGCCACCCTCGCCGAAGGCGATCAGTTCGCGCTGCCCGCGTGTGATGACGCCGCTCTTCAGGCCGATATCACCGAGCAGTGACACCCAATCCTCCGGCTTGTCCGGGCATTGGCCGGTCAGGGCTGCGGCCTCCGCCTCGTTGAGGAAGAGATGGTCGATCCCGCTGATGCAGGGCTTCAGCTTGACTACCTTTGCCGGCGATATCGCAATCGCGGCCACGGGTACGGCGAGCGCATTGGCGCGGCTGACGATTGCCGCGATCGTCTCTTCCGGCAGGTTCGCATCGAAAAGGATGAGGTCGTTTGCGGCGAAGGCTTCGCGCACCCAGCGGATCGCCAGCCGGCGCGGGACGAAGTAACGGTAAAGCTCCATGTCCGCGAGTGCGATCACCAGGTTGCCGTCCCGCTCCAGAATGGCCGTGTAGCTCGGTGTCTTGCGATCGAGAAAGACGAACGGCCGATCATTGATGCCGGCTGCGTATGCCGCCTCCGTCACCAGCTCGCCCGCCGGATCGCCGCCGCGCGGCGAGATCATGGTGACGTCCACGCCCAGCCGTGCAAGGTTTCTCGCAGCATTGAAGCCGCCGCCGCCCGGTTCCTCGAACCAAGCGCCCGGGTTGCTGGCGCCTGGCGCCGTCTCGCCGGAAATGCGCCCGCGCCGATCGATATGCGCGCCGCCGAGAACGAGGATTCTTTTCATCGCCCTAATGCTCCCAGCCGATGGAAGAAACGAATCGTAGCAGGGCGCCGGATGCGACAGCCTTGGCGTGACGCCTCCTAAGGCGTTGCTTTGCATTGATAAAACATATATAGAACACGGGCTGTTTTACCTTTTTCTTTCAATTGTTTGGGCACCTATTGCGCGACTGGAACAAATAGGGTACAAACCAGACATTGCTCAAGCGGCTTCAATAACCTAAAGGTGGATCGGATGTCTCAAAATTCATTGCGGCTCGTAGAGGACAAATCGGTGGACAAAAGCAAGGCGCTTGAAGCGGCACTCTCACAGATTGAGCGGTCGTTCGGCAAGGGCTCGATCATGAAACTCGGCTCCAACGAGAATGTTGTCGAGATCGAAACTATTTCGACCGGTTCCCTCAGCCTCGATATCGCGCTCGGCATCGGCGGTTTGCCCAAGGGCCGCATCATCGAGATCTACGGACCGGAAAGCTCCGGCAAGACGACGCTTGCGTTGCAGACGATCGCCGAAGCGCAGAAGAAGGGCGGCATCTGCGCGTTCGTCGATGCAGAACATGCGCTTGATCCGGTCTATGCCCGCAAGCTCGGCGTCGATCTCCAGAACCTCCTGATCTCGCAGCCGGATACCGGCGAGCAGGCGCTCGAAATCACCGATACGCTGGTGCGCTCCGGCGCCGTCGATGTTCTCGTCGTCGACTCCGTTGCAGCGCTGACGCCGCGCGCCGAAATCGAGGGCGAGATGGGCGACAGCCTTCCGGGCCTTCAAGCGCGCCTGATGAGCCAGGCGCTGCGCAAGCTCACGGCGTCGATCTCCAAGTCGAACACCATGGTCATCTTCATCAACCAGATCCGCATGAAGATCGGCGTCATGTTCGGCTCGCCCGAAACGACGACAGGCGGCAACGCGCTGAAGTTCTACGCCTCCGTCCGCCTCGACATCCGTCGTATCGGCGCGGTCAAGGAGCGCGAAGAGGTTGTCGGCAACCAGACCCGCGTCAAGGTCGTCAAGAACAAGATGGCGCCTCCTTTCAAGCAGGTGGAATTCGATATCATGTATGGCGAGGGTGTCTCGAAGACCGGCGAACTGATCGATCTCGGCGTCAAGGCCGGCATTGTCGAGAAGTCCGGTGCCTGGTTCTCCTATAACAGCCAGCGCCTCGGCCAGGGCCGCGAGAATGCCAAACTGTTCATCCGCGACAACCCGGATCTCGGCCGCGAGATCGAGATGGCGCTTCGGCAGAATGCGGGGCTGATTGCTGACCGCTTCCTGCAGAATGGCGGGCCGGACGCCAACGATGGCGATACAGACACAGATATGTAATTTGCAGCTTCAGTTTTGATGTGTCGAAACCGGCCGCATTCCTTGATCAGAATGCGGCCGGTTCTCTTTGTCTGCTGGACAGTGGTTAATGCGGACGATAAAAGCCACTGGATTTGAGTTTGACCTGCCTTGGGCAGCATTGAAGGGCATAGCATGAGCGGCGTGAACGATATCCGGTCGACCTTCCTCGACTATTTCAAGACGAACGGCCACGAGATCGTGTCGTCGAGCCCGCTCGTGCCGCGCAACGACCCGACGCTGATGTTCACCAATGCCGGCATGGTACAGTTCAAGAACGTCTTCACCGGCTTGGAACAACGCCCCTACAAGACGGCATCGACGGCGCAGAAATGCGTCCGCGCCGGCGGCAAGCACAATGACCTCGACAATGTCGGCTATACCGCGCGCCACCATACCTTTTTCGAGATGCTCGGCAATTTCTCCTTCGGCGATTATTTCAAGGAACGGGCGATCGAGCTTGCCTGGAACCTGATCACCAAGGAATTCGGTCTCGACGCCAAGCGCCTGCTGGTGACCGTCTATCACACGGACGACGAAGCCTTTAAGCTCTGGAAGAAGATCGCCGGGCTTTCGGACGACAAGATCATCCGCATTCCGACCAGCGATAATTTCTGGGCGATGGGTGATACCGGCCCGTGCGGTCCCTGTTCGGAAATCTTCTACGATCACGGCGATCAGATCTGGGGCGGCCCGCCCGGCTCTCCGGAGGAAGACGGCGACCGCTTCATCGAGATCTGGAACCTCGTCTTCATGCAATATGAGCAGTTGACGAAAGAAGAGCGCGTCGACCTGCCGCGTCCTTCGATCGATACCGGCATGGGACTGGAGCGCGTGGCGGCCGTGCTGCAGGGCAAGCATGACAATTACGATATCGATCTGTTTCGCGCGCTGATCGAAGCGTCGGAGGAGGCAACGGGCGTCAGGGCCGAGGGTGAGCGCCGGGCGAGCCACCGCGTCATCGCCGACCATCTACGCTCGTCAGCGTTCCTCATTGCCGATGGCGTGCTGCCGTCGAACGAAGGCCGCGGCTACGTGCTGCGCCGCATCATGCGCCGGGCCATGCGCCATGCGCAGCTCCTGGGTGCCAAGGAACCGCTGATCTTCAAGCTGCTGCCGGCGCTCGTCCAGCAGATGGGCCGCGCCTATCCGGAACTCGCACGTGCCGAAGCACTGATCTCCGAGACGCTGAAGCTTGAGGAAACCCGTTTCCGCAAGACGCTGGAGCGCGGCCTGTCGCTGCTTTCCGACGCCACGACGACGCTCGGCAAGGGCGATATGCTCGACGGCGAGACGGCCTTCAAGCTCTATGACACCTACGGCTTCCCGCTCGACCTGACGCAGGACGCGCTGCGCGCCCGCGAAATCGGCGTCGATCTCGCCGGCTTTACCGATGCCATGGAGCGTCAGAAGGCCGAAGCCCGCTCGCATTGGGCCGGCTCGGGCGACAAGGCGACCGAGACCATCTGGTTCGAACTCAAGGAGAAGCATGGCGCGACCGAATTCCTGGGCTACGACACGGAGACCGCCGAAGGCGTCGTCCAGGCGATCGTCAGGGACGGTGCCGCCGTCACATCCGCCTCGGCCGGCGACAAGGTGCAGATCGTCGTTAACCAGACGCCGTTCTATGGCGAATCCGGCGGCCAGATGGGCGACACAGGCATCATCAGCTCGGACCATGCGAAAGTGGAGATCACCGATACGCAGAAGAAGGGCGAAGGCCTGTTCGTGCATTCAGGGACTGTTGTCGAAGGTTCGCTGAAGGCCGACGAGGCCGTCGCGCTGACCGTCGATCATGCCCGCCGGTCGCGGCTGCGCGCCAATCACTCGGCAACGCACTTGCTGCATGAGGCGCTCCGCGAAGTGCTGGGTACGCACGTGGCGCAGAAGGGTTCGCTGGTCGCACCCGAACGCCTGCGTTTCGATGTTTCGCATCCGAAGCCGATGTCCGCCGAAGAGCTCAAGGTCGTCGAGGATATGGCAAACGAGATCGTGCTGCAGAACGCGGCGGTAACGACGCGGCTAATGAGCGTGGACGATGCGATTGCCGAAGGCGCGATGGCGCTGTTCGGCGAGAAATACGGCGATGAAGTGCGCGTCGTCGCTATGGGGCAGGGCGTACGCGGCACGAAGGCCGGCAAGCCTTATTCGATCGAACTCTGCGGCGGCACGCATGTCGCCGCGACCGGTCAGATCGGGCTTGTGCGCATCCTCGGCGAAAGTGCCGTCGGCGCGGGTGTCCGCCGCATCGAGGCGGTCACCGGTGAGAACGCCCGCGAATATCTGGCCGAACAGGACGAGCGCGTGAAAGCGCTTGCTTCGTCGCTGAAGGTTCAGCCTGCCGACGTACTTTCGCGCGTCGAAGCGTTGATGGACGAGCGCCGCAAGCTCGAGCGGGAACTCGCCGATGCCAAGCGCAAGCTTGCCATGGGCGGCGGGCAGGGCGGCTCGACGGACGCGGCGCGTGAGGTTGCCGGCGTAAAATTCCTCGGCAAGGCGGTTACCGGCGTCGATCCGAAGGATCTCAAGGGCCTTGCCGATGATGGCAAATCCAGCATCGGTTCGGGCGTCGTAACGCTGATCGGCGTTTCCGACGACGGCAAGGCGAGCGCAGTCGTTGCCGTAACGTCGGACCTGACGGCGCGCTTCAGCGCCGTCGATCTTGTGCGCGTCGCATCCGCTGCCCTTGGCGGCAAGGGCGGTGGCGGCCGGCCGGACATGGCACAGGCGGGCGGCCCAGACGGCTCCAAGGCCGACGAGGCGATCGAGGCGGTGGCGGCAGCACTTGCAAGCTGACTCATCCGCCGATCAGGTTTGAAAGGCGGGGCTAGTCCTCCGCCTTGTGTGCGTGCCCCTGATCCACGCAATTCCGCAGGATTTGTCAAATCGGTTCATGGTTTTCTGCAGCCGATCGATTTGCACGAGGCTTTGACATGAATGGCGAAACGGCATGGGCACTCTATGAAAGCCGCCTGTGGCGGGTTTCGGCCTATATCCACGATCATCTCGACGAGGATCTGGATATGGAGCGCCTTGCCGAAATTGACTGCATGTCGAGCTATCACTGGCATAAGATTTATCGCGCGATTTACGGCGAGACGCTGGCGGCGACCGTCAAGCGGCTGCGGCTGCATCGTTCGGCGGGCGATATCGTCCGCACGGATCTCACCGTCGGCGAGATTGCGAAGCGATCCGGCTATCCCAATCTCCAATCCTTTAACCGCATCTTCAAGTCGGTCTACGGCATGCCGCCGGCGCGCTACCGCAAAGAGGGAAGCCATAAAGCCTTTGAATCCTCACCTGACGGAAAGACAACGCCCATGTTCGCATACGGAAGATAGAGCCGATCGAATTGATCGGCGTTCCCCATACCGGCTCCTATATGCAGATCGGCAAGGCGTTCGAGACGCTCTTCGGCGCGCTCCATGCCCGCGGCCTGGCAAAACCGGAGATGCGGATGATCGGTGTCTATTTCGACGATCCGGATATCGTGCCGGCGGAAAAGCTGCGCTCCATCGCCTGTGCGACTGGCGGGTCAAGAGCCACCGTTCGAACGGCAGACGATCGATGGCGGCGAATATGCCGTTCTGCGCCATAACGGGCCTTACGCCGATATGCATAAGGCCTATCAATGGCTCTACGCGGAATGGCTTCCGAAATCCGGCAGGCAGATCAAGGATAGCGGGATGTTCGAGGAATATCTCAACAATCCCCGCGACGTTCCGCCGACCGAGTTGCTGACGGATATCTACATGCCGCTCGCATGAAGCCTATTGCATCTTCTTCATGACTTCATCGTCCAGTGCGGTGGCTCGCCTGTAGCCTTCGCGGTTGGTCACGCGGCCAAGATAATCCGCAAAGGCCTGGCGCTTTTCGAACGTGCCGAAGCCCATACCCCAGCCGATATGCGAACCGACGTAGACATCGGCCGCCGTGAAGCGGTCGCCGGCGATATACGGCGAGGCGCTGACAGCTTTTTCGAGGGTGTCCATGACGTCGCCGAAGCTGCCGTAACCAGCCATCCTGCTTTTTTCGGCGGGTGTCACAAAGCCGAGTGCACGGTTCGTGGCAGCGGCCTCAAGTGGGCCGGCGGCGAAGAACATCCATCGGTAATAGCTGCCGCGTTCATCCGGTTTAGGAGCGAGCTCCTTTTGCGGAAAGGTATCGGCAAGATAGGCGCAGATCGCGGCGCATTCCGTGACGACCGTATCGCCATGCCGGATCGCCGGCACCTTGCCCATCGGGTTCACGGTCAGGTATTCCGGTGCCTTCATCGTGCCGCCGAAGGTCATGATTTCCGCGCGGTAGGGAACGCCGGTCTCCTCCAGCATCCAGCGGGCGATGCGGCCGCGCGACATCGGGTTCGTATAGAATACCAGTTCTTCCGCCATGTTCTCCTCCTCTTATTCCTAATTCCGGTTTAGGGTGCGCCTAAGCAAAATCAAGCCTTCCGCTCAAAGCGCCTTGCGGTACTGGATGAAGCCGGAGCGTTCGGCGATCTGGTCGTAGAGGCGCCGCGCCGTCGCATTGGTCTCATGTGTCATCCAGTAGAGGCGTCCGGCGCCATTTTTACGCGCAAGGTCGGCAACGGCCTCGATCAAGGCCGCTCCAGTTCCAAGGCCGCGCTGGTCGGCTTCGACATAGAGGTCCTGTAGATAGCAGGTCCATTGCGGCAGCCAACAGGAGCGGTGGAAGATGGCGTGCACGATGCCGGTCAGGCGACCATCGCCATCGAAGGCGCCCAGCGCGTACATCTCTTCGGCCCGGTCGTGGAAGCGGCCCCAGGTCAGGTCGGTGGTCTCCAGCGGAATAACGACTTCGTAGAAGCGCTGGTAGGCGGCCCACAGAGGCTCCCAGGCGGCGCGGTCAGACGGCTGCAGCGGGCGGATGGTCGTGGTCATTCTGATGCTCCCCATTCTGTCGCTCAAATGAAAACGGCGGGAAGAACCCGCCGTTTCGTTGTTCGATGTCTTCGGGTGCCTCAGGCGCCCATGGCTTTCTGCAGGTTGGAGTCGATCTTGTCGAGGAAGGCAGTGGTTGAGAGCCACGGCTGGTCAGGGCCGATCAGCAGCGCCAGGTCCTTGGTCATGAAACCGGCTTCGACGGTGTCCACGCAGACCTTTTCCAGCGTCGAGGCGAAGCGGGCGAGCTCGGCATTGTCGTCGAGCTTGGCGCGGTGCGCAAGGCCGCGGGTCCAGGCGAAGATCGAGGCGATCGAGTTCGTCGACGTCTCCTGGCCCTTCTGGTGCTGGCGGTAGTGGCGGGTGACCGTGCCGTGTGCGGCTTCGGCTTCGACCGTCTTGCCGTCCGGCGTGAGCAGAACCGAGGTCATCAGGCCGAGCGAACCGAAGCCCTGGGCAACGGTGTCGGACTGGACGTCGCCATCATAGTTCTTGCACGCCCAGACGTAGCCGCCGGACCACTTCAGCGCCGAAGCGACCATGTCGTCGATCAGGCGGTGCTCGTAGGTAATGCCGGCTTCCTTGAACTGATCCTTGAACTCGGTCTCGTAGACTTCCTCGAAGATATCCTTGAATCGGCCGTCATAGGCCTTGAGGATGGTGTTCTTCGTCGAGAGGTAGACCGGCCACTTGCGCATCAGGCCGTACATCATCGAGGCGCGGGCGAATTCGCGGATCGATTCATCGAGGTTGTACATGGCCATGGCAACGCCGGCGCCCGGCGCGTTGAAGACTTCCCTCTCGATGACCTGGCCGTCTTCGCCGACGAACTTGATGGTGAGCTTACCCTTGCCCGGGAACTTGAAGTCGGTTGCGCGGTACTGGTCGCCGAAGGCGTGACGGCCGACGACGATCGGCTTGGTCCAGCCCGGAACGAGGCGCGGAACGTTCTTGCAGATGATCGGTTCGCGGAAGATGACGCCGCCCAGGATGTTGCGGATCGTGCCGTTCGGGCTCTTCCACATTTCCTTGAGGCTGAATTCCTTCACGCGGGCTTCGTCCGGCGTGATCGTCGCGCACTTGATGCCGACGCCGTATTTCTTGATGGCGTTGGCGGCGTCCACCGTGACCTGATCGTTGGTCGCGTCGCGGTTTTCGACCGACAGATCGTAGTAGTCGATGTCGAGGTCGAGATACGGATGGATCAGCTTATCCTTGATGAGCTGCCAAATGATGCGAGTCATTTCATCGCCGTCGAGATCGGCGACGGGATTGGCGACCTTGATCTTCTTCATGTATCTGCCTCGTAAGCTGGATGGGGACGCACGTCCCGGGTGAGTGACGAAAAAATCCCGAGCGCTATAGCATTGCGAGCCGGGAACGCAAAGCCGCAAGCGCCGTTCAAAGCGCATTTTGGCGTGCCTTTGCCAAGTCTGAAGATTCGGCTAGTGTCCGTCGCCATTGCCTTTCGAACCGGATGTTTCATCATGAAGACGATCGCGCTTCTGTTTCTCGCCTTTGCTGGTCTTCCGACAGTCTGCGATGGAGCGGAGATTCCGGCGCCGGTGCGGGAAATCATGGATGCGACCGTCAAGAACTGGTCGGGCAATGACACCGAATGGATCGACATCTTCGGCCCCGGAAAGCTCGACAAACTCTACAGCAAGGATTTTGTCGCGAAGTATCACGAGGCTGAGAAGCACCCGGCGATGGAGGACGGCATCTCGCCCTTCGACTACGACGTGATCGTCAATGCCCAGGACGCATGCCCGCTCCAAGACCTGACGCTGACACCTCAGGCGGCTGCGGACGGCAAAAAGGAGGTCGTCGTCAGCTTCCGCAAAATGGCCTGCAGCGATGGCCCGGAGGCGCAGACGATCTCGACCGTGCGTTTCGAGATGGTCACTGACGGCGGCAAGCCCCTGATCGACGACATCGTGATGGAGAGTGCCGAGACAAAGGAAATGCGCTCGCTGAAGGCGGAAATGGTGACCATCGCCAAGGGCGAGTGAAGGCGACGTCCGATTTGATCGGCGGTACTCCGGACAGGTCTATCCTGCGGCATGGGCCTTGCCGTTTCGGTTATGCAAAGCTATTCCCCGCATGAAAGCAAGGACAGCAATTCATGGCGGGCACGAACAGCGAGCGTAAACTTTTAACCGAAGGACCGGTCATCATTCTGGTCGAGCCGCAGATGGGCGAGAATATCGGCATGGTGGCGCGCGCGATGGCGAATTTCGGCCTTGCCGAACTGCGCCTCGTCAATCCGCGCGACGGTTGGCCGAACGAAAAGGCACAGGCCGCCGCCTCGAAGGCCGATCACGTCGTCGAAGGCACTAAGGTTTTCGAGACGCTGGAGCAGGCGGTCGCCGACCTCAATTTCGTCTATGCGACGACGGCGCGCGAACGCGATGGCTTCAAGCCGGTGCGTTCCCCGGTGGTAGCCGCCGAAACGCTGCGGGCGAAATTTCGCTCGGGCGAGGGCACTGGCATCCTTTTCGGCCGTGAACGCTGGGGCCTGACCAACGAGGAAGTAGCGCTCGCCGACGAGATCGTGACCTTCCCGGTCAATCCCGCCTTTGCCTCGTTGAACATCGCGCAGGCTGTGCTTCTGATGTCCTACGAGTGGATGAAATCCGGCATGGAGGATAAAGGTGCCGTGCCGTTCCAGGCGACGTCGCAGACGCAATCGACGAAGGAGCAGCTCTTCGGCCTTTTTGACCAGTTGGAAGAGGCGCTAGAGGCACGCAATTATTTCCATCCTGCCGGGAAAAAGCCGAAAATGGTGGACAATCTGCGTGCAGTCCTTTCCCGCCGCGCCTTCACGGAACAGGAAATCAGCGTGCTGCGCGGTGTGATATCCTCCCTTGACCGCTTCTCGCGCAAGTATCCGCGCGGAAGCCGGCCGCCTGCAGACGCCAAGGAATAGCCAAAAGATGACATCAGCGGCGAATGAGCTGAAACCGGTCTTGATCTTCGATTCCGGCATCGGGGGGCTGACTGTGCTGCGCGAAGCGCGCGTGCTGATGCCGGAACGCGGCTTCATCTACATCGCCGACGATGCGGGATTTCCTTATGGGGGCTGGGAAGAGCAGGCGCTGAAGGAGCGTATCATCACGCTCTTTGGCAAACTGCTCGGGGAATACGATCCGGAAGTCTGCGTCATCGCCTGCAATACGGCATTCACTCTGGCCGGTGCCGATCTGCGCGCCGCCTTTCCGCAGAAGACCTTCGTCGGTACGGTGCCTGCGATCAAGCCCGCCGCCGAGCGGACGCGCTCCGGCCTCGTCTCCGTGCTTGCCACGCCCGGCACGGTTAAACGCGCCTATACGCGGGATCTGATCCAGTCCTTCGCGCAGCAATGCCACGTACGCCTGGTGGGCTCGGAAAACCTGGCGCGCATGGCGGAGGCCTATATCCGCGGTGATGCCGTCTCGGACGAGGCCATCATGACGGAAATCGACCAATGCTTCGTCGAAAAGGACGGCCGCAAGACGGACATCGTCGTTCTTGCCTGCACGCATTATCCCTTCATGGCGAACCTTTTCCGGAGGCTGGCGCCATGGCCCGTGGATTGGCTTGATCCGGCGGAGGCAATCGCTCGGCGGGCGCGCAGCCTTGTGCCGCAGGTGGCCGATGGCGTTCACCCCGACAATTTCGACTTTGCGGTCTTCACCTCTGGCAATCCGGATTTCGCCACAACGCGCTTGATGCAAGGCTTCGGGCTGACAGTCAGGTGACGCTTCTGGTGCTCAATCGTGATAGGATACTGTGCACGATCGGATCAACGTCAAAGGTGGCGTGCAATGGCGACGGGCGATGACTTGCGGCGCATCGCGCTATCACTTGAGGGTACGGTTGTGGCCCCGCATTTCGACCGAATGGCATTCAAGGTCGCGCGAATCTACGTCACACTCGCCGCCGACGGCCGGACGGCAAACTTCAATTTCACGCCCGACGAACAGCAATTCAACTGCATGATGTTGCCGGATGCCTTCTCGCCGGTGCCGAATGCCTGGGGCAGGCGGGGCTGGACGGCCACCGATCTGTCGCGGCTGGGCGAGGAGGATCTCGAGAATGCATTGCGCATGGCGTGGGCGCATGCGCAGCCTGGGAAGCCGGCCCGGCGATGAACGCCAGACCGCGTAGGCGGAATATCCGCATTCGCTGTGGGTTTTGCAAACGCGTGGGCGAAATGCCTGGAAATCTTTGATATACGGAAGCGCGCCGTTTCAGGACAATGGCGCTTCGCATCATTGAGTCTCATCTGAATAGGTCATTGCATTGCAGGTTGGTATCGATATGGGAATGGCGTCAGGGAACACCCCGGCGACGCTCGATATCGAGGAGCTACTGGCGACCCGTCTTCTCGTCCAGGGCAATTCCGGCTCCGGCAAGTCGCATCTGCTGCGACGGCTGCTTGAACAGTCCGCGCAGTGGGTCCAGCAGGTCATCATCGATCCGGAAGGCGACTTCGTCACGCTCAGCGACCGATTCGGCCATGTTGTCGTCGATGGCGAACGGACCGAGGCTGAGCTTGCGGGCATTGCCAACCGTATCCGCCAGCATCGCGTCTCCTGCGTCCTGACGCTGGAAGGTCTCGACATCGAGCAGCAGATGCGGGCTGCGGCCGCCTTTCTCAACGGTATGTTCGATGCCGATCGCGAATACTGGTACCCAGTGCTCGTCGTCGTCGACGAGGCACAGATGTTTGCCCCGTCGGTCGGTGGCGATGTTTCCGAAGACGCCCGCAAGATGTCGCTGGGCGCCATGACGAATCTGATGTGCCGCGGCCGCAAACGCGGGCTGGCGGGCGTGATCGCCACGCAGCGCCTCGCGAAACTTGCCAAGAACGTTGCGGCGGAAGCCTCGAACTTCCTGATGGGCCGCACCTTCCTCGACATCGACATGGCGCGTGCCGCCGACCTTCTGGGCATGGACCGGCGCCAGGCCGAAATGTTCCGCGATCTGAAGCGTGGTAACTTCGTGGCCCTCGGTCCGGCCCTGTCGCGCCGTCCGCTGCCGATCCAGATCGGCGCCGTGGAAACCTCAGCGCGCTCGTCGAGCCCGAAGCTCATGCCGCTGCCGAATGCGCCGCGGGATGTCGAGGATCTGATCTTCACGCCTGACCCTGAGGAGTTCCAGCGGCCAATCATGCGCCGAACGGCTCCGGCGCCACGGCCGACGACGGACATTCTGGCAGAACTTTCGCGCTCCGCGCCCGCTGCGACGGCAACGCCGGCCGAGCCGCGTGCAAACCATCCGGATCTCTCCACGGAGGAGCGCGAGGAACGGCTTTCGGCCGTGCTTTTGGAAATTCTCGACGATCCGGCTTCGGGTTTCCGGACGGATTCGGTACTCTATCAGGAATTCCTGGTGCGGCTGCGCATGCGCCGCGTGCCCGGACCGCCGATGTCGCTGCCGGAGTTCCGCCGGCACGTGGCAATCTCGCGGTCGGGCGTCGATGCCGCAACGGCCGGCACGGAAGCCTGGACGACGGCGCTGTCGCTTTCAACCGGCGTGACCGACGATCTGCAGGGCGTGTTCTTGATGCTGGCCAAGGCCGCGGTCTGCGGCGAGCCTTGCCCCTCCGACGCCCGGATAGCGCGCGCCTACGGCACGCATTCGGCTCGCCGGGCCAGGCGTCTCCTCGGCTATTTCGAGGAGCAGGGTACGATCGTCGTGCACACTGATTTCGCGGGCAAACGCATTGTGGCTTTCCCAGATATGAACTGCCAGACTGCGCCAGGCGATGCGAATGCGCCTGATGATGCCCGACAAGCGGCCGAGTAATGCGCCAGTCAAGCTTCAATCAGATTGAGGGCCTCGGCACCGCCGATGACGGCATCGGTCTGATGCGTCGGTCGAACGTTGCAAGGTAGCCGCCATATCGGGGCAATCCTAACAGAATGTATCTGTTATCTGTCGCGACGACAGTAAGCGATTTGGTCTGAAAAGCGGCTGTCCAAAGACTGACCGCCTCAGGCCAAAACTCATATCTCGGATGAAATTCTAGTTCGGCTGGCATTTTCACAACATCAGCGGAGAATTCGCACCGTTAGCGTGATTGGCAATCATTCTTATGAGGCCATTTTCTGTCATTGCACATGTGCCAACCAACCTGAGAATTTTCGAGCCACCGATGTGCGGCATTGTGATGTTCGCGATAGCGATCAACGGGCAGCTGAGCACAGCGATAAACGCGATATCCCTCAACGCGCTCCGCTGTTGACATTTTCACGACGAGCCCCTAAAGACCGCGTGAGCACCGGGCAGCAATGTCCGGTGTTTCATTTGACATGTCCCGTGGATTTATCCTGTTCGCGTAATGGGATAGTCCTGTCGGGCTTTCGGAAGAAAGCCAAAGGAGGGCGTGTTTCCTTCGCGCGGTTTGGTAACAAACCGTCCTAACACTCTGAAAGGAAATACGATGAGCAAGCGCGAATCGTCCAAGTACAAGATTGACCGCCGTATGGGCGAAAACATCTGGGGCCGTCCTAAATCCCCGGTGAACCGCCGCGAATACGGCCCGGGCCAGCATGGTCAGCGCCGCAAGGGCAAGCTTTCCGACTTCGGTGTGCAGCTGCGCGCCAAGCAGAAGCTGAAGGGTTACTACGGCGACCTGCGCGAGAAGCAGTTCCGTGCGATCTTCGACGAAGCCAACCGCCGCAAGGGTGACACCTCGGAAAACCTGATCGGTCTTCTGGAGTCCCGTCTGGACGCGATCGTCTATCGCGCCAAGTTCGTTCCGACCGTTTTCGCTGCCCGCCAGTTCGTGAACCACGGCCACGTGACCGTGAACGGCGTCCGCGTCAACATCGGTTCCTACCGTTGCAAGGCCGGCGACGTCATCGAAGTTCGCCAGAAGTCGAAGCAGCTCGTAACCGTTCTGGAATCCATCGGCCTCGCTGAGCGCGACGTTCCGGAATACATCGAAGTTGATCACAACAAGATGGTTGCGACCTTCGCACGCGTTCCTTCGCTGTCCGACGTTCCGTATCCGGTCGTCATGGAGCCGCATCTGGTGGTCGAATTCTATTCGCGTTAATCAACGCGAGGCGTTTTCGCATACGGAAAAGCCGCCTCCTGGGCGGCTTTTTTGTTCTCTGGAGAGAAGCTATGGTGGATTTGCAGGCCGTCCTCGACAGCATCTACAAGGAGCTGACGCCTCGCATCGGCGAGGGCAAGGTCGCGGACTATATCCCTGAGCTTGCAAAGATCGATCCGAACCAGTTCGGCATGGCGGTCGTGACGGTCGACGGCAAGGTCTATCGCGCCGGCGATGCCGACGTGCCGTTTTCCATCCAGAGCATTTCCAAGGTCTTCATGCTGACCTTAGCGCTCGGCAAGGTCGGCGAGGGACTCTGGAAACGCGTCGGACGCGAACCCTCCGGGTCAGCCTTCAATTCCATTGTCCAGCTTGAGCATGAGCACGGAATCCCGCGCAATCCCTTCATCAATGCCGGGGCAATCGCCGTCACCGACGTCGTGATGGCCGGTCATGCGCCGCGCGAGGCGATCGGCGAACTGCTGCGCTTCGTTCGCTATCTGGCGGACGACGAGTCGGTGACGATCGATGAGAAGGTGGCGCGCTCCGAGACCCAGACCGGCTACCGGAATTTCGCGCTCGCCAATTTCATGCGCGCCTACAAGAACATCGATCATCCGGTCGAACATGTGCTTGGCGTCTATTTCCATCAATGCGCGCTGTCTATGAGTTGCGAGCAACTGGCAAGGGCCGGGCTGTTCCTTGCAGCCCGCGGCAGCAATCCCATGACCGGCCATTCGGTCGTCTCGCCGAAGCGCGCGCGGCGCATCAATGCACTGATGCTCACCTGTGGCCATTACGACGGTTCGGGCGATTTCGCCTATCATGTCGGTCTTCCCGGCAAGAGCGGCGTCGGCGGCGGCATCTTCGCCGTTGCTCCGGGGGTCGCCTCGATCGCCGCCTGGTCGCCGGGTTTGAACAAGGTGGGCAATTCGCAGCTTGGGGCCGTGGCGCTGGAGATGCTTGCAGCGCGCACAGGCTGGTCGGTTTTCGGCGATTGATGCTTCGTTGACGCACGGCTTTCTGCTAAGGCAGAGTTATTGGATTGGGTAGGACGATGAATATCGCAGCCAACATTGATGAGGCATTCGGGGAGGCTGCGGAAGAGGGCGTGATCGGCCATGCGCTCTTTGCCGATGCTCCGCCTTCCGTCTCGTTCAACAAGCTGCGCAAGCGCCTGCTCCGGCAGGTTCGCCAAGCCTTCGATGATTTCGGCATGCTGAAGGGCCAGAAGCGCTGGCTGGTCGGCATTTCCGGCGGTAAAGATTCCTACGGTTTGCTGGCGATGCTGCTCGACTTGCAATGGCGCGGACTGCTGCCTGTCGAGCTGATCGCCTGCAATCTCGACCAGGGCCAGCCGAACTTTCCGAAACATATCCTGCCGGATTATCTGACGAAGATCGGCGTGAAGCACCGCATCGAATATCGAGATACCTATTCGATCGTGAAGGAGAAGGTACCGGAGGGGGCGACCTACTGCTCGCTCTGTTCCCGTCTTCGCCGCGGCAACCTTTACCGCATCGCGCGGGAGGAGGGCTGTGATGCCCTGGTGCTCGGCCATCACCGCGAGGATATCCTCGAGACCTTCTTCATGAACTTTTTCCATGGCGGGCGTCTCGCTTCCATGCCGGCGAAGCTGCTCAACGACGAAGGCGACCTCATGGTGCTCAGGCCGCTTGCATATTGCGCGGAGGACGACATGGCGAAGTTTGCGGCGGCCATGCGTTTTCCAATCATCCCCTGCGATCTGTGCGGCTCGCAAGACGGCCTGCAGCGCAATGCGATGAAGGATATGCTTGCGGATATCGAGCGGCGCATGCCGGGGCGCAAGGACACGATGCTGCGGGCGCTCGCGCATGTGAACCCCTCACACCTGCTCGATCCGCAGCTTTTCGATTTTTCCAGCCTGATGGTCACAGAGCCGTCATCGAAGAGCGCATAACTGGGTTAACGCTCAAAAGTAAGGACATGCCATGACTTCGACAGTTGATGTGACGACGCTCTCCGATCTCCTCAGGCGGGCGGCGAAGGCCGAGATATTGCCGCGCTTCCGGCGGCTCGGCAGCGGCGACGTGCGGGTCAAGACCGAGGCAACTGACCTGGTGACGGAAGCCGACGAGCAGGCTGAGCGGATGATGAAGGCGGAGGTGGCAAAACGCTGGCCGGACGCAGTCTTCATCGGCGAGGAGTCGGTTGCTGCCGACCCTGCGCTGCTCGGCAAGCTGCATGGAGCAGATCTTGCGATCGTCGTCGATCCGGTCGACGGCACCTTCAATTTTGCTTCCGGCATTCCCGCCTTCGGCGTCATGGCTTCGGTCGTGTCGAAGGGTGAAACCGTTGCCGGCATCATCTACGATCCGATGGGCGACGACTGGGTGATGGCGGAAAAGGGAGGGGGCGCCTGGCTGCGACGGCCGGAGGGTGAGGCGGAGCGGCTCTCGGTGGCAGCGCCGGTGGCATTGGAACAGATGGTCGGCATGGCTTCGACCGGCTACCTGCCCAAGGAGAAGCGTCCGGAAATTCTCGCAAATCTCGCAAAGGTACGCTTCCTCGTGAACTACCGCTGCGCCGCGCATGAATACCGGACATTCGCGTCGGGACACGTGCATTACCTGATGTACAATAAGCTGATGCCCTGGGATCATCTGGCGGGAACGCTGATCTGCCAGGAGGCGGGCGCCCATGCGGCCCGTTTCGATGGAACGGCCTACCTGCCGCATCACGTCGGCGGCGGCTTGCTGATCGCTCCGGACAGGGCGTCGTGGGAGTTGCTACGGCGGGAGGTTTTCACGGTCTGAGGACTGAGGGCGTAAGCCTCGATCCATGCCCGACATATAGGGGAAATGCATATTTCCTCCCAAGCTGTTTTGATCACGATACCGCCCCGCTTCTAAGCGGGGTTTTTCGTGTCAGGCCGGGCTTAGTTCGTCGAACTTGTCGTCACCTGATCGACCGGGACGCCGGGCGAGTTTTGCGGGAGGGATGCGATTGCGAACATCGCAAAGGCATAAGCGGCAAATACAGAAGCCGCGACGGTGGTCTTGATCATCTCTTGCTCCATCGTTGCCACGGCAGATTAGCCCGAAAGGGCGATGGCCACAAGAAATATGAACGCCAGATGAACAAAACGTCATGGAAAGTCTCCGCATCGTCGCAAGCGGCGTGCCGTCATGTTGCTCGGTACCCGAGCGAATGCGCTGGAACGAGTGGCCCGGTGATTCGTTGAGTCGAATGTTTTGCGTGAGGTATCGCGTCATGGTGAAAGAGGATATCCGGAAATTCCCGCCCGTCAGGATCAAACTCGGCGGGCGCTATCGCGTCGTCAGGACAGTTCACGATGCCTATAGGCTGATGGTCACCGAATGGCCGATCCATGATGGCCCGGCGCTCTACCGCGCCGAGATTACATGTCTGGATGCCTTCAACGATGCGACGCCGGCCGCTGAGGTGCGGAAGAAGTTCCTGGTCGCGGCCACCGAGGCGCACCTGGAATATGTTGTCTGATTCGGCGTGATGAGCTCCACTGATATTGGCGATCTGCTCGGTACGGGCAAAGAGGCGGAGGTCTACGAGCATGGAGCGCTGGTCCTTAAGCTCTACAGGGTCACCGCGTCCAAAGGCGCTGCGTTCAGGGAAGCCGCGGTTCTGGCGCTCATTGAGCCATTTGGCCTGCCCGCGCCAAAGGTTTCAGACGTCAGACAGCACGGAGACCGCTGGGGACTGGTGATGACCCGGGCCTGCGGTCAGCCATTTGCCGACGCGATGATCTCTCAGCCCGCGTTGATTCCAAAATACCTGGATGAAATGGTGCGGCTGCACAGGCAAATCCACCGCCAATCCGGGCACGCCCTTCCGGGGCTTAAGGCGAGACTGGCCTCGAATATTCGGCATGCGCCATCCTTAAATACAGCACATCGTGAAAGGCTTCTGAGGGGGCTCGATACCCTGCCGAACGGGAACGTTCTCTGTCACGGAGATTTTCATCCCTGGAACATCCTCGGCTCCCCTGGTCAGGCGATGGTCGTGGATTGGTTGGACGCATGCGCCGGCAGCCCGGCCGCCGATGTTTGTCGCACCTATGTCCTAATACGTCATGCAGAGCCCGAAATAGCCGCTTGCTATGTCGAAACCTATGCAAGAGCCGGCGGCCTTGCGCTCGGCGATATTTTCGCCTGGTTGCCCTTTGTTGCCGCGGCCCGGCTGGCAGAGGGAGTTTCGAAGGAAGAAGACGAACTGATACGCATGGCTGACGCGGGTTGGTCAGATATCTGATCGCGCGCCAATCGCAAATTCTCCCAATCGACGTTCCCCCTGCCGGCCCAAGGGGCAGGCTGACATGGCACACCATCACAAATGCGCAGCACCCGGGTCGAGTTGCGGGCTGTCGCCGGGGTGGGTGAAGAGTTTGCCCTTTTCGGCAAAGAGCGTGGCGACGATGGTGACCGCGCCGAAGACCGCAAAGCCTGCAAAAAGCGGCTGGACGGTGCCGTTGAAGAGCTGGCCGACGCCTCCTCCGAGCAGCGCGCCGACAGAGGTCGAGACGAAGCCGGTGATGGCGGTCGCCGTGCCTGCAAGATTGCCCATCGGTTCCAGGCTGATTGCCGTGAAGTTCGTGGCGATGACCGCAAACATCATCAGCAGAATGGAGAACAAAGCGTAGTCCAGCGCGAAATTGACGTTGGCATCGAGCGCCATGACGTAACCGAATGCCGAAATCACCGTAAAGAGGATCATTGCGGTGTGCGAGATGCGGCGCATGCCGAAGGTGCGCACGAAGAAGCCGTTGGCGAAGTTGGCAATGGCAATGCCGCCTGCCGTTGCAGCAAAGGCGATCGGCAGCCAATCGCTAAGGCCGTAGACTTCACCGAAAACCTGCTGGACGGAGATCACATAGGCGCTGATCACGCCCGTGAACATCGTGAGCCCGATCATATAGCCGCAGGTGATGCGGTTGGTGAGAACCGTCCTGAAGCCGTCGACGATCGAGCCAACGGAGAGCGGGATGCGCTCATCGACCGGCAGCGACTCCTTCAGGCGTAGCAGTGCCCAGAGGAAGAGGACAGCGCCAACGATGCCGAGCAGGATGAAGATCCAGTGCCAGTCGGCGTAGCTGATGATCAGCTGGCCGACCGAAGGCGCGACGATCGGCACGATCATGAAGACGATCATCACGTAGGACATGACGCGGGCCATTTCGCGGCCGCCGAAGCAGTCGCGGACAACCGCCATCGTGGTGATGCGCACCGCGGCACCGCCAATACCCTGGACGAAGCGCATGACGAGCAGCATCTCGAAGCTGCCGGTCAGTGCCGCGCCGAACATCGCCAGCACGTAGACGGCGAGGCCGCCGAGCAGGATGCGACGGCGGCCGAAGGTGTCGGAGAGGCTGCCGAAGATGATCTGCGAGACACCAAAGCCGAAGAAGAAGACACCGATGATGAGTTGCGCATCGTTGGTGCTCGTCACGCTCAGCGAGCGGCCGATGGCGGGAAGCGCCGGCAGCATGCTGTCGATTGCCATGGCGATGCTGGCGGTCATGATCGCGATGGTTATGACGAATTCCGTAAAGCCCATGCCGATGCGGCTGGAGCCCTGATTTTCAGTGTGCGGTTTATGCTGCGGGATCATTCTTCAAATCCAGTCAATGTAAAATGGTTCGATGGCCCGCTCACAGACGCGGATTGTGAGGCTGAAACAGACGGCCCTTCTCGGCGATCAGGACGAAGACGAGTCCGATGATCGACACGGCGAAATAACCGGAGACCATCGGCAGCGCCGTCCCGTCATAAGCCTGGCCGATAGCCGCGCCGATGATTGCGCCGCCGATCGTACTCATGAAGCCGAGGACGGAGGAGGCGGTGCCCGCCACGTGGCCGAGCGGCTCCATGGCGAGCGAGTTGAAGTTCGAGCCGATCCAGCCGAACTGGAACATCGCAATGCCGAAGAAGCCGATGAATAGGAAGAACGGCATCGGCTGCGGGCCAACGACCTGCACGATCATCCAGAGCGTGTTGACGGCGACGAAACCGAGCAGCGATCCGTGCGACAGCCGCCGCATTCCGAACTTGCCGACGAAGCGCGAGTTGAGAAACGACGCAATGGACATGAAGACCGCGACAGCGGCAAAGGCGAAGGGGAAATAGACGCCGAGATCGTAGATGCCGACATAGATCTGCTGCGCGGAATTGATGAATCCGAACAGCGAGCCGAAGATGAAGGTGGTCGCAAGCGTATAGCAAAGTGCGATGCGATTCGTCAGAACGAGCTGGAAGCCGCTGAGGATCGAGCGCGCGGTGAAGGGGCGCATGTTGCGTGGATCGAGCGTCTCTGGCAGGCGATAGAAGGTCCATGCGGCGATTGCCGCCCCCATGGCGGCGATGAAGACGAAGATCATGTGCCAGCTCGCAAAGAGCATGATGATCTGGCCGCTCCCGGGCGCGACGACGGGCACGATCATGAACACCATCATGATCAGCGACATGACTTCGGCCATCTGCCGGCCGCCGTAGATGTCGCGGACGATCGAAATCGTGATGACGCGCGTTGCGGCGGAGCCGATGCCCTGGATGAAACGCAGGACGAGTAAGCCGGCAAACGAGGGTATGAAAGCAATCCCAATCGCCGAAGCGATGTAAATCGCCAGACCGACGAGAAGCGGCAGGCGACGGCCGAAGCGGTCGGAAATCGGGCCATAGAAGAGTTGAGCGCCACCGAAGCCGAGAAGATAGGACGAGACGACGAATTGCCGGTGGTTTTCGCTTTCGACGCCCAGATTGGCGCCGATCTGCTGCAGAGCCGGCAGCATGATATCGATTGCCAGCGAATTGGTTGCCATCAAAAAGGCGGCGAGCGCGATAAATTCACGCTTGCCCATGGGCGTCTGGCCCGCGGACACGGCTTGAGATGAATCTGTCACAATGAAAATCCCATAAACAGGTCAAGGCGCTGTTGAGCACAGCGCCTTGAACTCGAATTAGAACAGATTTGGAAACCGGACGAACGCCCGGTGACCTGTCAGGCGGCGCGAACCGTCACACCGTTTTCCTGGAAGTGCTGCTGCAACTCGCCGGCCTGGAACATTTCCCGCACGATGTCACAGCCGCCGATAAACTCGCCCTTCACGTAAAGCTGGGGGATCGTCGGCCAATTCGAATAGTCCTTGATGCCCTGGCGGATTTCCGAATCGGCGAGCACGTCAATGCCCTTGTAGTCGACACCGAGGTAATCGAGGATCTGGACGACCTGGCCGGAGAAACCGCACTGCGGAAACTGCGGCGTGCCCTTCATGAAAAGGACGACGTCGTTCGTCTTGATTTCGTTGTCGATGAATTCGTTGATACCGCTCATGGGACCTAATCCTTTCAACAGGCAGGTTAAAGGCCTGCCGTTTCAATCGTGAGCCTTAGATAGCATGTGACGGCTCAAATTCCAGCCGCCAAAATCAAAAAAAGATAAGCATGCTTACGGTGGATGATGGCACGATGCCGGAACGCCCTAGCGGCTGCGCTGCCTGCTGCGGGCAGTGGCGGTGCGGCGTTTGCTGACCTGCTTGCGGGCGGGCTTATTCGCCGTTGAGGCAGTGCGGGTGAAGCGCCCGGTCGAGGAAGAACGTGTCTGACGCTTCTTTCGCTTGGTGGTGGTTCGGACCGCAGTCTTCTTGAGGATTTCCTTGAGCACGGTCTCGACAACGCCGCTCACGAGTTCCTTCACGAAATCAGCCATTCAGCCCTCCAGCACACAAAACGCTTCGTGGCTATTGAATTCCGGATGCTTTCGGTTAGCAAGCGCTCTTCAACAGCACGAGAGCTTTTTCCGCCACATTTCACATGCATGCGCGTTTTGCGAATTGGCGGACCGAGCTCGCCGGAAAGATATTTATGGAGTTGATCAAGAAGAGGGTGGTGCTTCACTTCCCGGGTTTCGAACCGCTGGACGGGAAGGCCCACCGGGCGCGCTACGAGCGAACAGCCAGACAAAGCGGAAAGGTTTGGGCCTTCCAGGCGCAGTTAGGCGAAATAGACGATTGCCACGAGTTTGTGAAATTCGACGTACTCGCCGCTTCCGATTTCTGGCAGACCGCAAGCAGGGTCCATGTTTTCGATCATGACGTGCTGGTACAGCATCTTAGCGCCAAACCGGCGGCAAAGCGCATCGTCGCCGGCTTTGCCGCTTGCGGGCGCATCATCGTGGACGGGGGATTGGCCGGCTATTTCCGCCATGCTTGGCGCTTCGGCCTTTTCTTCATCTTTCCGTTCGTGCTGATGCTGCTCGGCCTCACGCTGATGGCCACGATCGCTTCGGTGCCGATGGGCTTCGGTCTCGGGGTTTGGCATATCGTCTGGAGCGTGCCGGCAGCGGCTGCCTTCTTCGTCTATCTCTTCCTGCCTTTCGCCGAACGCTTTTACACCCTGCATCTCTTCGCGGATTGGGAAATGGCGGTTGCGCTCGGGCGCATGGATCGCCCCGAGGTCGACGCATGGCTCGAGCGCTGTGCGACTGCGGCGCGCCAGGCGCTGCTGGAGGATGCTGACGAATATGTGATCTCGTCGCACAGCATGGGCTCGAGCGTTGCCGCGCATGTCGTCGGTTTGCTGCTTGAGAAGGAGCCGGCACTCTTCGACGGCAAGCAGGTCGTCTTTGCTTCGCTTGGTTCGGCTGTGCTGCAATGCGCGCTGCTGTCACCCGCAAAAGCGCTGCGCGCCCGTGTCGGGCTGATCGCGTGCTGCCGATCCGTCTTCTGGCTCGACGTGCACTGCCTGACGGACGCCATCCATTTCTACAAGGTGCCGGTTGTCGCCGCAGCGGGCCATCAGGACGCGCCGCAGGCAAGAATGCAGTTCATCCGCGTCAAGCAGATGCTGACGCCGGAACACTACAAGAAGATCAAGCTGGATTTCCTGCGGGTGCACCGACAATACGTGCTGGGGCCGGACCTGCGCGCAACCTTCGATTTCACGCTGCTGACGGCCGGACCGTTGCCCGCCGCTCTAGTCGCCAATGGCGGACTGCAAAAAATGCCCGGCTTGTGACCGGGCTAACGGGCATTTTTACGGAACATACGAGTTCCAGACGCCTTCGATTCCGAAGCGGGCCGCATCGGGACAGCAAAACGTCCACGTAACAGTCGGCGTCTCCGCAGACAACAACGGCAACCTTATGCCGTTTGTCCAAGACGTCAGCCAGAAGAACATCGCATCGGCTAGCCCCAAGATCGTGGCCGCTGCGAACCAAAATGTTGTTCCGACGATGGCGAAATACCAAGCGAACAAAGCGGGAGGGGAGTGGCGCTGATGGCGGAAATTATTGAATGGCCCATCTGCACGCTCCGCCCGCAAGTCGTCAGCGCGAACCTCGTTCCCTACACCCGCAGCGGTGGGCGAACGCTAGGCGGCGTTGAGCCTGCAACTCGGACGGATCTCGGGTTCTGGAGCATCGACTACGGCAATGTCGTCATGCGCAACAAGACGCGCGCATCCTGGCAAACGTGGAACGCCATCCGGCAGAAGCTGGGCGGCAACTCGGGACTGATCGCCGTACCGGTTCGTTCCAGCCTATCCGCGCCTTACGTCTCCGGACGTTTCGAGCCAGTGATCGACACGGAGCACAGCGACGACAGCCTATTTGATGACGACACGCCGTATGTGCAGGGCGCCATTTCCGTTGTGACCGACGGCGTGACTGCGGTTGGCGCAACATCGATCCGGCTACGCATCATTAACGCCGACGCAAACCTTGTTGGCGTGCGCTTTTCATATCAGCACGCGCTCTACGAGACCGGACCGGTTACGGAAGTCGACGGAGACATCTGGACCGTGCCGATTTCGCCGACCGTGCGCGAGCTAATCCCTGCCGGCTCGGATCTGGAATTCGACCGTCCGACGTGCCTTTGCCACTTGGTAGAGGATCGCGGGATGGACGTCGACCAGAACGCCGTTTCCAAGCAGGCGGGGCCGTCCGTCAGCTTCGTTGAGGCTGTGGATTACTGGTCGTAACGCGGCACATACGGGCAGCGGCAATACCCAAAAAATGAAGTTAGGGCGACATGGCTATTAAGTCACTGCGCATCCTTTGCGATGCCGTTTTGCCGGAAGAGACCATTCGCATCTGGGATGGCTCCGGCGGCAGGTTCGTCGATGGCGACGGCAACATCTATCGGCCAGCGCAATTCACAGAAGACGCGCTGCAATCGGTCGAAGCCGCCATCAACGGCGAGGCATATACCCTGGCGCTATCGCTCATATCAGTAAGCCAATCAGCAGCCGATAGCATCTGGGATTACGACGAAACGAGCTCGGTTCAGGGCTCGCCCTTCATCGTCAGGATTCTGATTTTGGACGAATTCGAGCAGCCCGACGGCGACCCAATCGTGGTTTTCACTGGCGAGATCGACAACCTCGATGTCGCCGACGAGGCCGGTGCCGATGGCATCAAATCGATTGTCAACATTGAGATTACGAACCGCTTCACATTGCGCACCGTGACAAACGGCTCCGTTCTGTCGGACGTCGACCAGCGTGCACGCTCGGCCGTGCTGAATCCGTCGGCGGCAGATGATCAGTTCTGCAAGCGCGTGCCGCTGATGCGCGACCAGACGATCAAGTGGCCGAATTGGTGACGCGGACAGATGACCTGGCAGCCTTCCTCGCCGACAACAACGCGCGCCCATGGCGACCTGGCCACGTCGATTGCTGCATTGTTTTGGCTGACTGGGCCTCGTGGCTTGGCCACGAGGATCCAGCCGACCACCTGCGCGGCATGTACGACAGCGATGAGGGCTTCCGCGCCATCATAGCGGCCCACCAGGGCGCAGTTCCCGTCGTCCAGTAGCCGTATTCCAGCCGCCTCTCCCTAATCGGGGAGGCGGCTTTTTTGTTATGTGCCTATCGCCCCCTAGGAAATAGGCCCGCGTGCCGTCATCGGCATCGACGGCATGGGTGTGACGTTCGCGGATGCCACCCGGCAGGTCAGCGCGGTCACTCTAGGGCGCGGATCTCGCGCTGGACCGGGAATGTCAGCTTGGGCTTCCTACATACACGTAGTCACAGGTGCTGTCCGTTTGTTCTGCAAGCACCCATACACCTAGCCCGCCACCTCCCGGTGCGGTATCGACGATGTAAGCTGGGCAGACCGGCTGACGGAAGGCAGGCTCATCGCTCCCGACCGTTGTTCGGCGCGGAAAGCTCCTCTTAGAGGTAAGCTTCGCTGTTTGTTCGCCGCCAACGGGCGCACTGGAATCCAGAGGTTCGGACATGGATCTCGCTCCACAAAAAAATAATTCTCATGCTTAAGTTTAGAGCATTGGATATTTTTCGCTCTTTGGAGAGCATGATGGGATTGCCTGAGGTGCATTAGTTGATTAATGGCTAATATATATCTTCAACTTGCGATAGGTGCAAGCCTTTCATTTCGCACTGGATAGTGATTCCGTCCTTAACGCACGGCGGCTACGTCTCCGCTTCATACTCCTGATCAGCGATTTCATCGTCGAGGGCCGGAATGTCCTCGCGAATAATGCTGCTAAGGCTGCCGAGAAGATCAGCCAGTTCAAAATCACGATCTTCCGTAGCCTTTGCGGCCCGCGCCTCGGGACAAATGTGCCGCTTTCACGGTCACACGACGCTGAAGAATCCACCGGCACTCTGATGCGCGGACGAGGCTAGCCCAAAAAGCCCAAGACCAACGCACTAAGAAGCGCTAATGCCACTGCCATCCCTATCAGGATCCACACGCCGCAGCCCCGTTTCGGGGGCTTTCCGGAATATCGATCGGGATCACCCATTATGCGTCCCTCCCAAAAACTTCGCTGGATATGACAGCCGCCGCAGAGTGGGACCCGTCATATGAGGGCAGCCTATTCGCCGATCAAGGATCGCTCACCGTCATGCGGTGGCAATTCACGATAGTTCGTCCCCTGTGGCGGACCGCACGGCCACGTGCGGGGTTAAAGCACGGTTGCAGGAGATCTTGGCCGTACGATCCATTCCGCCGAACATCCGAGGCGGTTGAATGTTTCCCTTGTCCGTCGCCTCCAGCGACGCTTTTTTACCAAAATCCACGATAACTTGCAGATATTATCGGAGATCGGCGCATCCTATCATTATTCCGCGTCGATCAACGGCTGATTACCGCGGCGCAAGGGGCCATGCTCCTTGGCCGGGGTGACGTGGGATAGCCCCGGCAAAAAGGTAAAGCCTCAAAAAACATTTCATGCGGCTCCCGCTTTACTGCACGTGGCCGATGCTGGCACGTTAGATCCACAACAAGCGATTCGGGGGCGTTGATGAAGTTAGTTTTCGCGGCGGCGCTGTTGCTGTCAGCCTCAGCAGCAGCCCAGGCGGAAGACCATCTATTCGACGAACTGCGTTTTGGCGCGTCCGCCTCAATACAGAGCGGCGACGAGCACGAGGACGGCGTCTTCCCGGAGGTGACGCTGTTTTTTGACCCGTTTGGGCACAATGAAGCCATTGGCATCCAGAAGCTGGTGCGCCCCCGCATTCACTTTGGCACGTCGATCGGAACCGGCGGTGAAGCGA
Source organism: Rhizobium mongolense USDA 1844 (assembly GCF_000419765.1). Lineage (GTDB taxonomy): Bacteria > Pseudomonadota > Alphaproteobacteria > Rhizobiales > Rhizobiaceae > Rhizobium > Rhizobium mongolense. Next base: position 330,718 of record NZ_ATTQ01000006.1, read on the forward strand.
CCCAAGTCTTCACCGGCCTTTCCTGGACCGCCGATATCAATGACAAGCTTTTTGCCGAAGCCGGTTTTGGCGGCCTTATCCACACCGGCGACCTCGATGACGACGGCGACGGGCCGGCACTCGGCTGCCGTCTGCTGTTTCATGAATATGTTGGCCTGGGGTACCGTTTCGACGCCCACTGGAACGTCACGGCGCAAGTTGCACATTCCTCGAACGCAGATCTTTGTGCCGGTCCGAACGACGGCATGACGCGCGCCGGGCTGCAGCTGGGCTACAAATTCTAGAACGTAATCAAATCCGAAGGCTCGCAGAATCGTCAGCGTCATCGCCACTGGCGGGCGGGCGACCCACTGGTAAGATCGAGATAAATGCGCCCGAACTGCAAATCGCCATCCACAGAGACAAAGTCTTGGTGGCCTTCGCCGGGCCATGTCTCGCGCCATTTGTATTTCGGCTGATATTCTCCCGTCGTCATTGTCTCAAATTTCGTTTTCTTTTTAAGTATTCCCTGATGTAATCATCAGATGGCAAAGTCTCCACCTTCAAAGCCTCTGCTCGCCACCGATAAGCCGCTTCGCTCCCGAGCACGCAAGCCACGCGATCCGGCGCAGCCGAACCTTCCCCTCGATCCCATGCCAGACCGCATAGAGCCGTGCCTGGCGCTGTTGAAACCCAGACCGCCCAAGGGGGCGGAGTGGGCCTTCGAAATCAAATGGGACGGCTATCGCATTGCCATCCATATCGAGCCGAAAGGCGTTCGCATTTGTAACCAGCGGCCATGATTGGACGGATCGCTTTCCGGCCATCGCAAAAGCGGCGAAAAAGCTCGACGTGGCGACTGCGATCCTTGATGGCGAGGCTGTCGTGCTCGACGAGCAAGGCCGGTCCGATTTCGGACTGCTGCAGCAATCGCTCGGCGACCGGGGCGGCAAGCGCATCTCAACCGAAGCGATCTTCATGGCCTTCGACCTTCTCTATTTCGACGGCCATGATCTGAGGCCGTTGGAATTCACCGCGCGACGGCATCTCTTGGAGGGTCTGATCAAGAGCCGGGACGATGTCATCCGGATTTCGGAGGAGATCGAGGCAGACGGAGACCGGTTGTTTTTCGCTGCCTGCGAGCACGGCCTTGAGGGCATCATCGCGAAAGACCGTGAGAGCCCGTATCGCTCTGGCCGGCGTGGCGACTGGCAGAAGATCAAATGCATCCAGAGCGACGGCTTCGCGATCGTCGGTTATGAGCATTCGTTCGTTGCGCGGGCAGGGATTGGTTCATTGCTGCTGGGGGCGAGCCACGGCCGCAAGCTGGTCTATGTCGGATCGGTCGGGACCGGCTTCAATGAACGAACGGCGCATGAACTGCGCGAAGCTCTCGACAAGTTGAAAGTCAAGAAGCCGTCTGTGGAATATTCCGGCCGGCGCAAATATATCGTCTGGGTGAAGCCAACACTGGTGGCAGAGGTCGAATATCGCGCATGGACGCATGACGGCAAGCTGCGGCAGTCGTCGTACAAGGGGCTGCGTGAGGCTGACGAGAATGTGGAGATTTATGAGATTGAGTGAGGCCTTCACGTCGATTCCTCACCACGTTGATCGACGTTGCGAGAAAACAACTACCTGTCGATGCGAGGTAACCCCGACCCGTCGGGCGCGTCCTTAATGGCCCTATGGAGTGCTCGCTTGGAGACGGCTCGTTGGTCGCGCCACCCTTCTGGCATCTCGCGGAGTACCAAATCCTCCGGACCGTTGTAGTGCACCTTTCCAGTCCTCTTCTCCAGGTTAAAGCTAAAGAAAAGCAGGTGATCCGCGCGCTTTTCCACGGGGCGAAACACTGGGCTTCGTCCGGTGATGGTTGCTTTAACCTGCACAGATCGACCGTCAGGCGCGTGGCCGTCGATTCCCGAGCCGTTCGTCTCACATAGCTCGATCCCAAAAAGTTCGGCGGCTATAGCTTCGCCAATATCCCCTATGAACTTGCCGTCTAATGTGAAGCTCAGTCCAGTCTTGGCGTAATGTTCTACGACAGCTTTATGTGCGGCGACCAAGTTATCAATAACTTCTGGCAGTTCAAACTCGTCGCCTGACGGCGCATTTGTGTTCATTCTTAAGAGCTCGCGCAGTTCTTGCTACGCATCGCGGATTGGATCGCCTGCACCTTGCCCTTCGACACAGCGACTTGCCCTTCCTTGTCGCCGCCGAACGTGCTGGACGCTGGCACACCAATTAGGAAAACGCCGACCGCATCGCCAGTGGCGGCCTGGTTCTGGGCTTTAGACAGCGCTGCCAGGTTCTCCTGCTCTTTCACGAGCTCGGTTGCGAGCACGGGACATGGCGAGCCGGTATAGGCCGCCATCGGAATGTCGGCCGGTACAATTGCATCCGGTCGTTTGGCGCACGAGATTGCGGCCAGCAAGATTGCCAGCGAAGCGTAACGAATTTTCATAATGCCCCTTCAGGAAGACTCTTAACTCAAGCCCAGACTATGCATACAGCGCTTTTGCTTGAAAAGGGGTAATGTAGGGTTGAGTTGGCTTATCCACGGCTGCAACTGACGTTAGCGCCAGAAGCAGTCGTTCGCCAAGAGAAAAGGCCGGGCGAAACTCGCACCGACCTTCTCGATCGATCTCAATGACAACGGTCATACAGCCGGTCACAAGAGCTACTGTGCTGATGGTGCTGCCGGAGGAGTGACCGGCGCCGGAGTTGCATTGTTGTCAGCCGGCGGGGACGGCGTCGCCGGTGCTAGAGCAGGCTCCGAATTCGTCGTTGAAGCGGTTGTCGCAGGGTCCGTATCCGGCTCATCGAGCCACTCTACGATTGCGAAAGCCGCAATCGCGAAGACTGCGATCCCGGCGATCCAAGCGGCCCACGAAGGCCGGCGAAGTGGTGTCGTGCGTAGGTCAGGCTCGCTGGTCGGGTTAAGCGGGCGGTTCGGGTCGTTTGGGTTGTTCGGGTCGTATGTCATGCCACTTTCCTCATCTCTGGTGGTAGTGAAATGAAGCGATGGCGTGTTTGTTCCGCTCCGACGCCGGCTCGGTCGATATGTGTGGGCCATCCAGCACGATGTGACGCGTCCGATTCATCGCTGAGTCAGTGAACGAGCTTCGGCGCATCCTCGATTTGCTCAAGGATGTGAATTAGCCCCAAAACGGCCCTTTTATTGAGACCCGCCAGTATAAGACCTGACCTTTCAGCCGTTTGGCCGGTGCGACGATCGAAGATGGTCCAAGTCTGATCCGCTTGCTTTCGCGCTTCGAAGCGCGGTTCTGCTGGCATGCTCTCACTCCAATTTAGGCCGATGGCGGAGAACAGGGACGCCGCGCAAGCAGGATCACACGGGCGACGGCTCCTGTAAAGCTTGCCGGGCGCCGCTATTTTCTCGCCCACCTGCAACTTCAACTGCAACGAGCACTACGACTTGGTTAGGCAGGACCTCGGCATGAGATGGGACTTTGTGAATGGGTATGTGGAAGGGGCTTCTCTAAGAGCGGTGAAAAGCCCAATGATCGAGCGCGGCACGATATCGCTACGCTTCACCAATGCCTTGCTGAATGTTAGAGTAATAGGCATGAAAAACGCTGCGCTTGTGAAAAGCCGTCGACCGAGAAAGATCAAGCCTGATCGCCAAGCGATCAGGGAAGAGACGAGCACGAGTTTGCTCTGGCCACGAACCCTGGTCGCCAAAGACAGGCGGCCACGTAGGAAGCTCTAACTTTGCTGCACACGGGTTTTACCCAACGTCAACTCACGCGGCATTTTCATTGAGGAACTTCCAGGGCCCGTCTCGACCCACGCCGAAAGCCCGGAGACGTCAGGCCGCAATAAGCGGCGGCCTTTTTGCGGCCGATAAGGCGGGGGGCTTCTGTCATTCCCCCTCTCCAGTTCGCGCTTTTGCTTGGCGCATAGCCTCTCGTCGTTCGATTCTCTTGGCCTTTGCGGCTAGCCGCGCCTCGCGGCGTTCTGCCTTTGCCCTCTCGGCGGCAATGTGTTTCTCTTCTTCGTGCCGGTCAGCCTCGGCTATCTCTTCACGAATTTCTTCAGCCAAATCCTCGAACGACTGATCGAAAGTATCGGCATCAAAGACCCAATTCTCGGGAAGTGCTGCCAGGAATGAGTTCTTCGATTGGCTCGACTATCAGTGCCCATCCTTGGCGCTCCGGCGTGCCAATGTGCATTCTCTGCTTAACGACGAATTGGTTGTAACCGTCGGACCCGATGATGCTCAGGATATCGGCGAGAGCCGGAAGGATCCCGCCATAGTCTGAAAGGCAGCATCCAGCGATACGGTTGATCTCGCCAGTTGCGGCGCGTTTGTACACACCGACGTGAGGCTCGTCGGCGGAGGTACTCGTCAGCTCAGCCAGCTCATTATACAGTTGTCCGATGCTCTTTTGCGCGGGCATTTGGCCAATGCCAGTTTCCAGTTCCTCTCTCATTTGCTTTTGGCTTTCCGAGCCTCCGCGCGCGCCGTAATTCTGGCCTGTCGCTGGGCAAGAAAGCCGAGTTCAGTGCCACCACTTCGCCGCGCCGTCTTTGGCGTAGGCGAATAGCTCAGCCGTTCAGTATGGCGCTTGATGAAGCTCTCGATTTCGTCCGCGCTAAATGTCAGGTGCTTCCTGATCGTACCTTGGCCAGCATGAACGAAAGCGAGCTGACCTCGGCGCACAAGGCCGTGGATTGTAGAAGGAGACACGCTTAAGACGCTAGCCGCCTCCGGCAGCGATAGGAGCCGACGCACCGGTATAGTCTCCATGCCGGCCACAAATGCTGTTTGTACGTCCTCCCGGCGCCATCCCATATCGGGATCGGGCTTGTTGAAGTCTAGATTTATCCATTTGTTCCACATTACGAGTTTACAGACCTGCCGGCGGCACGAATGCCGGAGAGCTTCTTTTCGGTCTCCTCGATGTGGTGGTGTGCGGTTAGTTGCCGCTGCGGTTGGTGAAGCCGCAGGTAGAAATTATTGAGAGATAATGTTCTGGTCAAGGTGCAAAAATTGCAGCGATGCGCTCAAGATCAGTTCGTCTAATTTCCTCAGATACCGGTTCGCTTTTATTGGCACGAAACCATTCAGCTGCCTCCCGTACGCGATCGCCGGTCGGGCCGTCGTAAGCACCAAGCCTGCCAATCCATTCTCTCACGGTCTCACGTCCCATGCGGCCCGCGCTGTATCGGGCGTGAACGGTTTTAGCGGAAGCCATCAGATCGGGAATATTATTCAAGGTGGCTCCGCTGACTTCAACCACCCGCGCCAGGAGGCGCGTCGTTCACGAGGTGCTCGCGGTATTGAACCGTCTGCGTATCGTCCGCGTCGATCGACTTGCCAGCGGGCGCCACGAGCCGAACGCCAGGGCCACCGGAGCCCGAGTAATCGCCGTCTAGGAAGGCGATACCGGCGTCAGAAAATGCCCGCTCGATAGCGAGAAGCGTGACTTCGCGTGGCGCCCTGGCCCCTCGCTCGAAATCAACAATCGTTCGAAGAGCCACGCGAGAGACCTCTGCTAGCTGCTCACGGGACCATTCCACGAGTGCCCGCGCGGCGCGGCTTTGAGAGGGAGTAATCATAAAATAACCCTTATTGCACTTTTTATGTTGACATGGTTTGCGCGATGTTGCATTTATTATGCACACTTCGAATACAAACACAACGAGGCGCCACCATGACCATGCACACGCAGATCAATCCCGCCGACAGAACCTTGTTGCCGCGCGGTCTCATCGCAAGACGACGCTCCGTGGCCCTGCCCGTAACGCAGGCAATTACCATGGCCGATCGCTCAGGCAGAAGACCACGGCGCGTTTATCGCGCAGCTTGGAAGTTCAGGATCGGCGCCGACGTCCAGTTTGGAAGTGAAATGAAGGCTAGAGTGCTTTGGCGCAGACGCACAGCTCGAGGCCTCGAGCTATACGACATTGAAGTTATCGGCGATGCCTACGGGCGCCCTCTGCGCACCGTAATGGCCGGCGCCCTGGAACCGCTCAATGGCTGACCACATGACACGCCACGTCCAGAACCGCATCAAGATACGCTGCTGCTACTGCGGGGGACTGATGGTGCTGAGCGACAAGCCGCCGCGCAAGCAGCCACCAAACGCTGAAACTATGGAACACCTGCGCCGCCGCTCGGAAGGCGGCCGCAACAATCGCGACAACATCGCCTTGGCGTGCAAGCGCTGCAACGAGGAGCGCGGTGGAATGGATTGGTTGCTCTATACGACGTACCGTCGTGGAGAACTCTGGGAATTAATTGAGTGCGCGTCGCCCTGCGCGCCTCGGCGCGGACCTTAGAGGCTAGCGCTGACCGTCGGCTAGCCCGCTCTAGGGCGGTCGGCGGTTCTTCTGAGATCGAGTCGGAGCCGGAGAGGCGGCATAATAGACTTATCTAGGAATCGGACAAACCCAATCCTTTCCCCAATATCCGACGACACAATCGCAAACTTCATAGGCGATTTCTTGCGACATCTTTGGCGTCAAAGTCGTCGAGGACTTTAGTCGGTGACCAAAAATAACCGCGCTTGACTGCAGAGTAGCCGAGACATTTCATCGCGTTGTACTGAATGTCTGCCTTGTCTCGATTGTTCCAAGGGAAGTAAGCGAAACTAGTGACCCTCTGAACGCAGCTTGGATCAATCTCGCATGCTTTGACCATCGAGGATTTTAATAAGTCGACCAACGAATCGTACGTTGGATAATCCATCGCCCTTGCCGACGGACCGAGGATAAGAGTGATCAGCAATGCAATTACTGTTATTTTCACGTTTCTACCCATGAGCGAGATAGAAACTTAACTACGATCTGAAATCAATCCAGTCTATCAACCTTGCCACCACAGCAGCACCCGGCCCGTCGGTCTACCAGCCGGCGGGTTTTTTCTTGGTGGCACACGCGAAAGAAAAGACCGTCTCAACCTGGCCAGTCGAGACGGTCAAGACGGATGCGTTATCCGTCGGCCACGGTGTGTGGACGCCGAGGCCACCGAGGCGCTGCTTGCTCGCCTCATCGGGGGGGGGCTGGGGTACGATGAGGCAATGAGAACCTATCAGCAGACGGCACCTTGCGAAATTATACGGAGGTTGTCTCGAGCTAAACTGCCGTAGGTGGCCATGCTCCGGAGGGCAGCTGACGCAAAGCTGCGCATCAGCCTTCTTGTGAAAAGACCTTGCGTTATGATAAGGGCGAATCTTCGCTTAGAAAAATCCAAATAATGCAACAATTTCAAGGAAAAATGCCCGGCTTGTGACCGGGCATTCCCAATTATCGACGCATCATTCCGGGGCCGATGTCTGCAGCGCCAGTGCGTGCAGGATGGCGCCCATGTTTCCTTTGAGGGCCTCATACACCATCTGATGCTGCTGGACGCGGCTCTTGCCACGGAAGGCTTCGGCCACGACTTCAGCGGCGTAATGATCACCGTCGCCGGCAAGGTCGCGGATTGTCACCTTGGCACCGGGTATCCCGGCCCTGATCATGTCTTCGATATCGCCGGGTTTCATGGCCATGATCTTAACTCCTTGCACATCATTCCGCAGCGACAAGTGCCTCTGCGCTATCCATGAACTCAGGGAACCACGATTCATGGGCGTTGCGCAATTGCTGAATGGGGAGCGAGAAGAGATCATCGACAACGAGGTCGCTGCCGGCAAGCGTGCCGAGGCGGCGGAAGGGCACACCGGCGCCTTCCGCATTGGCGCAGACGAAATCGGCGACGTCGGGTTTGACAGCGATGACGTAGCGTGCCTGGTCTTCCCCGAAGAGGAGGGCGTGCGGCGCGCCCTTACCTTCGGCAAGCGTCACCATCAGGCCCTTGCCCGATGCCATCGCCATTTCCGCGAGCGCCAGAGCGAGGCCGCCGGAAGAGATATCGTGGCAGGCGGTCACCTGGCCGTTGCGGATTGCGGAACGGACGAAATCGCCGTTGCGGCGCTCGGCGACGAGATCCACTTCCGGCGCCGGACCATCGATGCTGCCGAGGATATCGCGCAGGTAGATCGAGGAGCCCAGATGGCTGCCGTCGGTGCCGATCAGGATCAGCTGATCGCCTTCGGATGCACCGCCGATGCGCGCCATCGCCTGCCAGTCTGGCAGCAGGCCGACGCCTGCGATCGTCGGGGTTGGCAGGATCGCGATGCCATTCGTCTCGTTGTAGAGCGAGACGTTGCCGGAAACGATTGGGAAATCCAGCGCACGGCAGGCTTCGCCGATGCCTTTTACGGCTTCGACGAACTGGCCCATAATTTCCGGCTTCTCCGGATTGCCGAAATTGAGGTTGTCGGTCGCAGCCAGCGGCTCGGCTCCCGTCGCGGTGATATTGCGCCAGCATTCGGCGACGGCCTGCTTTCCGCCTTCGAACGGATCGGCCTCGACATAACGCGGCGTGACATCGGATGAGAAGGCGAGCGCCTTGGTCGGATGGCCTTCGACGCGGACAACGCCGGCGTCGCCGCCCGGAAGCTGCAGCGAATTGCCCTGAATCAGCGTATCGTATTGTTCGTAGACCCAGCGGCGGCTGGACTGGTTCGGCGAGCCGACGAGCTGCAGCAGCGCCTTACCATAGTCGTCCGGTGCTGCTACGAGCTCAGCGGGGAGAGGAGCGCGCTTACCGGATTCCCGCCAGGGGCGGTCGTATTCCGGCGCCTGGTCGCCGAGGTCCTTGATCGGCAGGTTGGCGACTTCCTCGCCCTGATGCACGACGCGGAAGCGCAGGTCGTCGGTGGTCTTGCCGACGATCGCGAAATCGAGGCCCCACTTGACGAATATCGCCTTGGCAACCGCCTCCTTGTCCGGCTCGAGGACCATGAGCATACGCTCCTGGCTCTCCGAGAGCATCATCTCGTAGGCGGTCATCTGCTCTTCGCGGACCGGAACCTTGTCGAGTTCGAGCAGGATGCCGAGATCGCCCTTGGCGCCCATTTCGACTGCCGAGCAGGTGAGGCCGGCCGCACCCATGTCCTGGATGGCGATGACGGCGCCGGTCTGCATCAGTTCAAGGCAGGCTTCCAGCAGGCACTTCTCGGTGAAGGGGTCGCCAACCTGGACGGTCGGGCGCTTTTCCTCGATCGACTCGTCGAATTCGGCGGAGGCCATCGTCGCGCCGCCGACGCCGTCGCGGCCGGTCTTGGCGCCCAGATAGACGACCGGCAGGCCGACGCCCTTGGCTTCAGACAGGAAAATGGCGTTCGATTTCGCGAGCCCCGCTGCAAAGGCGTTGACGAGGATGTTGCCGTTATAGCGGGCGTCGAACTCGACCTCGCCGCCGACCGTCGGAACGCCGAAGGAATTGCCATATCCGCCGACGCCAGCGACGACGCCAGAGACGAGATGGCGGGTCTTCGGATGATCCGGCTCGCCGAAACGAAGAGCGTTCATCGCTGCGATCGGGCGGGCGCCCATGGTGAAGACGTCGCGCAGGATGCCGCCGACGCCAGTCGCAGCACCCTGATACGGCTCGATATAGGAGGGGTGGTTGTGGCTCTCCATCTTGAAGACCACACAATCGCCGTCGTCGATATCAACAACGCCGGCGTTCTCGCCTGGGCCCTGGATGACACGCGGTCCCTTGGTGGGCAGCGTGCGCAGCCACTTCTTGGAAGATTTGTACGAGCAGTGCTCGTTCCACATGGCCGAAAAGATGCCGAGTTCGGTGAAGGTCGGCTCGCGGCCGATCAGGTCCAGTATCCGCTGATATTCATCCGGCTTCAGGCCGTGGCTGGCGATGAGTTCGGGGGTGATCGGGCGGGTATTGGATATGGTCATGAGCTCTCGGAAGTCCCTGCCGTTGCGCGTTTTGCGGTGTCTTTAACCTATGTAAGGGCGGCACGCGACAGGAAAATGCCCACCGTCAACAAAGAGCGGACGAAGTGCCTTTGAGGCCAGGCGTTGGCCTAGAATTTATACCCGATCTGGACGCCTGCGCGCGTCATGCCGTCGTTCGGACCGTCACAAAGATCTGCGTGCGAGGAATGAGCAACTTGTGCCGTAACGTTCCAGTGGGTGTCGAAACGGTACCCCAGGCCAACATATTCATGAAATAGCAGTCGGCAGCCAAGTGCCGGTCCGTCGCCGTCGTCATCGAGATCGCCAGTGTGGATAAGGCCGCCAAAACCGGCTTCGGCAAAAAGCGTGTCATTGATATCGACGGTCCAGGAAAGGCCGGTGAAGACCTGGCTCGCTTCTCCGCCGGTTCCGATCGAGGTTCCGAGGTGAATGCGGGGGCGCACCAGCTTTTGCTTCCAATCGGTAGCGGAATCGGCGCCGAAGGGATCGAAGAATACCGTAACTTCGGGGAAGGCGCCGTCCTCGCGCTCGCCGCCGCCCTGGGTCGAGGTTGACGCGCCAAAACGCAGTTCATCGAAAATCCGTTCCTCCGCATGAGCGGATGCCGAGACGTCCGAGACGTCGGCGATCAATGACGCCAGCAGAATACTCAAGGAACGCAGCACCAACCCGCGATTAGGCATCGTCATCCGGTGTCCTCCCTGTTCCGCGCCAAGGGCAGAACAGGAGAATTGGTAGCATGAGTCGCTGCCAAGCCAGCACGCTGTCTTATGTTCATGCCGACGTCAACGCGGCGGTCGACATCCTGGTGGTCGGAACACGGCCATCGAAGGCGGTTAAACCCGTCTCCCGAGAACGCCAAAGGGCGGCCTGAGTCGCCCCTGAAATCCACGTCCTTTCGGGCGGGGAAGATGTTAAATTTCGCCGACATAGGCCGAGCCGCCGCCTTCCAGCAGGCTTCTCAAAATGATCAGGCCGTTTTTAAGCGCGTCCTTGCTCTTCGGCGATGAGAAGCCGATGCGCACGCGGTGATAGACCTTGTCGGCCCGGGCTGCCTTGAATTCATCCTCGTCATCGACGAGCACGCCATCGCGAAACGCGGCGTTCTTGAAGGTGCCGGACATCCAGGGATCGGGAAGCTTCAGCCAGAGGAAGGGAACATGCGGATGTGATTCGAAATCGAACCCGTCCAGCAATTCGCGGACAAGCTGCTCGCGTGCGGCAAGTTCGGTGATACTTGCCTTGCGCATGGCATGGGCGATGCCGCTTTCGACGAGGCGTGCGCAGGTTTCCGCGAGAATGAAGGGCAAGCCGCCCGTGATCATCTTGTGCGTGACCTTGATCCGCTGGGCAAAATGCGGCGGGCAGGCGACCCATCCGCCGCGGACACCGGCAGCGACCGATTTGGAAAGCCCGTTGACGAGGAAGGTACGGTCGGGTGCCAGCGACGACAGCAAAGGGATTTCGTCACCCGTCATACCGCCATAAAGGTCGTCTTCGATTAGCCAGACGCCATGCCTGCGGGCCGTCGCAGCGATTGCGACGCGGCGTTCATAGGGCATGGTTGCGAGCGTGGGGTTGTGCGCGGTTGGCATCAGAAAGGCGAGCTTGGGATGCTGCTGCTGGCATAGCCGCTCGAAGTCATCAGGAAGGACGCCGTTCTCGTCAGAATCGACGGTGATCGTCCGTCGACCCAGTAGGCGGGCGCTGCGGCTCACCTGCGTGTAGCTCAGGTTCTCAAAGACAATCTTATCTCCGGGCGAGGACACGGCCGAGATGATCGACACCGCGGCCGCATGGGCGCCCAACGTCGGAACGATATTCTCCGTCTCCGGCGTCCAGCCATTTCGCGCCAGCCACCTCTGCCCGGCCAGGAACCAGTTTCGCGGAAAATTGCGGGAGTAGGAGGATATCTCCGAAATGTTCTGCTCCCCGATTTCGGCGAGGATCTGACCGATAATGCGGCCCTGGCCAAGATCGGGAGCCGCGGTGGTGTCGAAGCGGATTTTGTTTGCCGGCGCGTCGAGAACCCGCGTGCCGCCAAGCGAAATCGTCAGCGGATCGGCCTGTTCGCCCGGCGCCGTCTCCGCGCGATCAAGCACATAGGTTCCACGCCCGACTTCGCCCGCCACCAGTCCACGTTCGTGCACCAAAGCATAGGCCCGGCCGATTGTGCCGATCGTCACGCCGATATCGTAGGCAAGGTTCCGCTGCGGCGGCAGTTTGCTGCCTGCGGGGAGGGCGCCGCTAGCGATGGCGGACTCGATGCTGTCCGCCAGACGCATATAGACCGGGCCGGAACCGCGCGAAAGATCAGGGAGCCAATTTGTCATGGTAACAATTTGATAGATTGTCACCCTTTGCCTGTCAAGAGTATGAACAATCGTCAGTAACGAAGCGGACCTTCATGACGATGTCTATCAATCAGAAGATCGATCAGGATATTGTATCAATTGTTGCGATTAGCGAACGGTACAAATTGCAACCCGGGCCGACGCAAGGGCTCCTTGCCAAGATTCAGGACATGCTGTCTTGCTGGGGCATGAAGCGCGCAGGGCGGCGAGCCCTGCGCGAGATGGCGGATTGGCAGCTGCGCGACATCGGGCTCTCGCCTGCCGACGCAGCGAAAGAAATCAGCAAGTCGCGTTTTTGGGATTGATCAGCGGCAGGTTTTGCCGCCGCCGGACCAGCGGGTCACGTCGCTAGCAATGCGGGTGGAAACCGGCTCGGACATCATCGGTCCGAAGGCCTGGAGGCGGGCGGGGTCGCCTTCGGCCTGAACGACGAGCAGCGGCCTGCCTTCCGGGCTGTTCTTGTGGACAACCAGGATGCGCGGGCGCCCGGAGAAGGAATTGAGTTCCGGCGCCAGGCGGTAGGCCGAAAATGCAGCATCGCCGGATTTGAACCAGCACGAATTGGCGCCGACGGCAACGCGCTCCATGGTGGAAAGCGCGCTGCGATCCGGGCCGGAGGCGGGCGCCCTGGACTGGCACGACGCGATCAAAATGCAGAGCGTGATTGCCGCCGCAACCGCTGCGATATTCGTGGAAGGGCGCATCAATCTTGCTCCGGTGGACCTGTTGAGTGCGTCTTACCCGGCGAAGGTTAAGCAGCGATTACGTCGAGAGCCGAAGCAAACAGCCCGCGGCCGTCGGAGCCGCCATGGGCTGCTTCGATCAGGTTTTCCGGATGCGGCATCATGCCGAGAACGTTGCCCCTGGCGTTCATCACCGCGGCAATGTCGTTGATCGAACCGTTCGGGTTGGTGCCCTCTGCATAACGGAAAACCACCTGGCCATTGCCTTCTATCTCAGCCAACGTCTCGACATCCGCGAAATAGTTGCCGTCGTGGTGGGCGACCGGGCAACGTATGACCTGACCCTTGGCATAGGCGCGGGTGAAATCCGTATCGGCGTTGGCGACCTCAAGCTTGATCTCGCGGCAGACGAACCTCAGCGAGGCGTTGCGCATCAGCGCACCCGGCAGCAGGCCGGCTTCCACGAGGATCTGAAAGCCGTTGCAGACGCCAAGAACCTTGACGCCTTTCTGAGCCTTGTCGACGATTGCCTGCATCACCGGCATGCGGGCCGCGATCGCGCCGCAGCGCAGATAGTCGCCATAGGAAAAGCCGCCCGGAATGACGATCAGATCGACGTCGGGAATGTCGGTTTCCGTCTGCCAGATCGTCAGCGGCGCGTGGCCGGAAATTTTCGTCAGCGCTGCAATCATGTCGCGATCGCGGTTGAGGCCCGGAAGTTGAACGACGGCTGATTTCATGGGTGCGGTTCAAACCTTGCTTGTGCTTCTGCCAATTCTCGAAGTTCGAGACGATTTTCAATGCGGCCAAGGCGATCAAGTACCTGGCTCATCGTGCCATGCAGATTGTTGATGTCGCCCTGCATGACGTGGATATGGTTGCGCAGGCTGTTGATATCTTGCCGAATGTCCCTCTGTCCTTCCTTCAATGGAGGGACATCGGACTGGATTTTCCTCAAGATTTCAAACAGCAATTCTTACGTCAGGTCAGCAATCACCTTCTCCGCAACCGTCAGTCGAGAGAAATACTATAATTTTCGATCACCGTGTTTGCGAGGAGTTTTTCGCACATAGCCTTGAGGTCGGCTTCGGCCTTGGCCTTGTCGGCGCTTTCGAGCTCGAGGTCGAAGACCTTGCCCTGGCGGACATGGCCGATGCCTGTGAAGCCGAGGCCGCTCAGCGCGCCTTCGATTGCCTTGCCCTGCGGATCGAGAACGCCGTTTTTCAGCGTGACGGTTACACGAGCCTTGATCACTTCTTCTTCCCTGTCTTTGACCAGAACGTCTTACTTGACCAAAACCGGGCCGGTGCCGCGCACAGGCTCGTTTTCGTTGATGATGCCGAGGCGGCGCGCAACTTCGGAATAGGCTTCAAGAAGCCCGCCCATATCGCGGCGGAAGCGGTCCTTGTCCATCTTCTCGTGGGTTTCGATGTCCCAGAGGCGGCAAGAATCGGGCGAAATCTCGTCGGCAAGGATGATGCGCATCATGTCGCCTTCGAACAGCCGGCCGCATTCGATCTTGAAATCGACAAGCTGGATGCCGACGCCAAGGAAGAGGCCGGTCATGAAGTCGTTGACGCGGATGGCGAGCGCCATGATGTCGTCGAGCTCGGCAGGGTTTGCCCAGCCGAAGGCGGTGATGTGTTCTTCCGAGACCATCGGATCATCGAGAGCATCGGATTTGTAGTAGAATTCGATGATCGAGCGCGGCAGAACCACGCCTTCCTCAATGCCGAGGCGCTTGGCCAGCGAACCGGCAGCGACGTTGCGCACAACGATCTCGAGGGGGATCATCTCCACCTCCCGGATCAGCTGCTCGCGCATGTTGAGCCGGCGGATGAAGTGCGTCGGGATGCCGATCTTGTTCAGATGGCTGAAGATGTATTCCGAAATGCGGTTGTTCAGAACGCCCTTGCCATCGATGACTTCGTGCTTCTTCTTATTGAAGGCTGTGGCGTCATCCTTGAAGAACTGGATCAAAGTCCCCGGTTCCGGTCCCTCATATAGAATCTTGGCCTTGCCCTCGTAGATACGGCGGCGACGGTTCATTTTAGTTGTTCTCTGTCGTTGGCGCTCTTGGGATAGCGCGAGTGGATGGATCTCGTGGCGTCCCCATAAAGGAAAAGAGAGAGTTTCACAATGCGCCTGTCACTCCTTCCCCGGATTCCAGATATGTAGGAACGCGGCGCAAGAGAATCGAAGATTTTCTGGAGATAAGCTTACAGTTTTTTGTGATGCAGTGGAATCAAAGCCGCCAGCACAGCCGCTTATGCAGGCTTTATTTGCTGCGGTTGCTTTTGATCTGCTGGCGAAGAACGCCCTGAAGGGCGTGGGCACCGCCGTCGTGCCGCCGCCAGCCCGCATTGCGTACAAAAGCCGGAACCTGCATGGCCGGCATCGGCCGCGCCAGCGCATAGCCTTGCAGCATGTCGCAGCCGAGATCGCTAAGGATGCGGACATGATCCATGCTTTCGACGCCCTCTGCCGTGACGAGGATGTTCAGCGAACGGCCGATATCGATGATGGAACGGACAAGCTTTCTCTGCTCAGCCGACTGCGGCAGCATGCGGATCAGCTCCCGGTCGATCTTCAGCGTGCGCGGACTGAGCTTGAGCAGGCTGACGATCGAGGCGTGACCGGTACCAAAGTCGTCGATCTCGATATCGATCCCGAGCTTGCGGAATTGCCTGAGATTGGTCAGGACTGCATCATCGCAATCGTCAAGCGATATGGATTCCAGGAGCTCGAAGGAGAGGATCCCCGGCTCGATCTTCTGCACCCGCAACTTCTTGGCGAGGCCCGGATCGGCCAAGCGCCTAGAGGAGACATTCACCGAAAGCTTCGGTGTGACGAAACCGTCTCTCGCCCAGGCGGCGCGATCGGCCAGGCCTTTTTCGAGGATCAGGCCGTCGATCGCTGAGACGACGTCAAGATCTTCGGCAATCGTCAGGAAGTGGCCTGGTGTCAGCAATCCGTGCTCCGGATGCCGCCAGCGTGCCAGCGTCTCCACGCCGGCAACCTCCAGGGTCTGGGCATGAAACTGCAATTGATAGAAGGGGATGAATTCGTTGCGCTCCAGTCCCAGCAGCATTTCGTCCGACAGGCGCTTCGCCGCGATGATGGTGCGGCGGGCGTCCTTCGTGAAGAATTCATGGCGGTTGCGGCCTGCGCCCTTGGCGCGGTAAAGGGCGATATCGGCGTTGAGCAACAACTGCTTTGCATCGAGATCCTTGCCGCTTTCCGCGGCAATGCCGATGCTGGCGCCGAAGCGACAGTCATGGCCTTCGTAGCGGACCGGCTTGCTGAGTTCGCGGATGATGCGGGCTGCCATATTGGAAAGCTTCTTCGGAGCGCTGTCGATCGTGCAAAGTACGACGAACTCGTCGCCGCCGATGCGCGCAACGAAATCGCTCGTGCGCACGCTCTCCTTCAGCACCCTGGCCACATGTTTCAACATGGCGTCGCCGGCGCGATGACCGAGCGTGTCGTTGATCTGCTTGAAACGATCGAGATCGATATGCAGGATCGCGAGCGTCAAGCCATTCTCGCGGCATCCGGCGGAACGCTCGTCAAGCATGCGGTCGAGATAGCGGCGGTTGGGTAGTTCCGTGAGGTAATCGTGAAGCGCCAGATGCTCGATGCTTTCCCTGGCGGCTTCGAGTTCCTGATTGCGGGCTTCTGCAAGATCCTTTGCCTTCTGCAGATCGTTGCGAAGACTGACCTCTTCGGTGACATCCCAATTTGCGCCGATGAGCTTGCGCTTGCCGTCGGCATCCAGGAAGAAAGCCGAGCGGGAGCGAATGACGCGTTCGGCGCCATCGCCGCGCATGACACGGAACTCCTGCAGCAGGCCGCGGTCTTTTTCGAGACTTGCTTCCAGGTTCTTCAGCGTGCGCTCGCGGTCGTCCGGGTGCAGCGCCTGTTCCCATGCCTCGCTCAGCTTCAGGCGCGGCGTGCCTTCAAGCCCGTACATCGCCAGCAAGCGGTCGTCCCACTCGACAGTTCCGGCGTTGAGATCGGCTTCGAAAACGCCTATGCGCGAGATTTCGAGAGCGAGATCCAGCCTACGTGACAGGTGCTCGAGCATCTCCTCGGATCGCTTGCGGGCCGTGATGTCCGTATCCGTGCCGACGATGCGGGCAGGGGCGCCGTTTTCGTCCCATTCCACGCAGGCGCCGCGGCATTCGATCCAGACCCAGTGGCCGTCCTTGTGGCGCTCCCGATATTCGAAGACGTGATAATCCGGGTCGCCTGCGATTTGCTTCTCAATGGCCCGGATGACGAAATCGCGGTCATCGGGATGAAGAAGCTTGAGCCATTCCTCGTAGTCTCCGTCGGCTTCCTCGTGCGGAGCCATGCCGCGGATTTCTTTCCAAGTATCGGAGTAGTATTTGGTGCCGGTTAGGTTATTGTGGTCCCACACGCCGAGGCCAGAGCCGACGAGCGCATAGTTCCAACGGCTCTCGCGCTCCGCAAGATCGGAGGTATCCGGTGCCTGCTTCATCGCAAACTTGTTGTCAGTATTGATCGCGCCGACCTGTTTTCGCTGCTTCACTGCGCACTCGCCCAATTCGCGTGCAGGCAGTTTGAAGTCATTGAATAAAATAACTGTTAAGCGGTGCCTGAAAGACGTGGAAAACTTTCGGTTTTCCAGAGCCTAAGGCTTCAGGCGGCTCAAGAACTGCGCGAAGACCATCGTTCCCTCGGGCCAGGGGCCGTGACCTGACTCCGCGTTGATATGGCCCGATTCACCAGCGTCGATCAGAAGCGAGCCCCAGCTTGCGGCAACGTCATCGGCATGCTCGTAGCTGCCGAATGGATCGTTGCGGCTTGCCACTGTGATCGCAGGGAACGGCAGCGGATCGCGCGGGTAGGGACCGAAGGTCATGAGATGCTTCGGGCGGATCTTCGGGTTGGCGACATCGGGCGGTGCCACGAAGAATGCGCCGGCCACCTTCTTCTTGAAATGCGGGATCGCATGGATCGCCGAGGGTATTCCGAGCGAGTGGGCAACAAGGACGACTGGGCGGGACGAGGCGTTCACCTCCTCGGCGATGCGGGCGACCCAATCTTCGCGGACCGGCTTTGACCATTCCGCCTGTTCGACGCGCCGCGCGGTGCTGAGCTTGGCTTCCCAGCGGGTCTGCCAGTGGTCGGGGCCGGAATTCGTGTAGCCAGGGATGATGAGAATATCGACGTCAGATGCTTTCATGATCCCGCCGATGTGAGAAAGCTTGGCCGCTCTGTCAAGGGAAAGCGCGACAAGGGCGGTGAAATTCGTTATGATCGCGCCATTGCCGGTTGCGGTTTCTCGTGTCGGCTGCGTCAATGCCGATGCATTTCCGCCGCCGGCCGATCGGCTTACGGAGGAGAAAGCCATGTCGGCATTTCATGTTATGACAGGATCAGGCGAACGCTACGCACGTCTCGCTATTAACAAGATCAGCACCGCTGACGTCTTCGACGCGTTACGTCGCGGGCTGGACGATTTTCGCGAAAAGCCTTCCCATTACGTCTTCTTATGCCTCATGTATCCGATCGCCGGCATTTTCCTTGCCCTTGCATCATCGGACGCAAACCTTCTGCCGATGATCTTTCCGCTGATGTCCGGGTTTGCGCTGATCGGGCCGATTGCCGCCATCGGGCTCTACGAAATCAGCCGGCGCCGCGAGGCGGGTCTCGATACGTCGTGGACGCACGCGCTCGAAGTCAGGCAATCGCCGGCCTTGCCGTCGATCATCGTCGGCGGGCTGCTGCTGTTCGGCTTCTTCATCGTCTGGCTCGTCGCAGCGCAGACGCTCTACACGAACCTGTTTGGCGATGTTTTCCCGCGGTCGATCGAAGTGTTCACCTCGCAGATTTTCGGTACGCCCGAAGGCATGCAACTAATTATCTGGGGCAATCTGCTGGGGCTGGTCTTCGCCATCGTGGTTCTGGCGACGACCGTGGTCACGTTCCCCTTGCTTCTCGATCGCGATGTAGGGCTGGTGGCTGCTATGGCGGCTTCGATCCGCGCAACTGTCGTCAATCCGGTACCGGTCATGCTGTGGGGCCTGATCATTGCTGCGGCGCTGGTCATCGGCACGATCCCGCTATTTGTCGGGCTAGCACTGGTGATGCCTATCCTCGGCCACGCGACATGGCATCTCTATAGAAAACTGGTCACGCCTGCATAAGGCACGATGCAGTCTGTGCGCTAAGCGAGCGGAACCTGCAACCTCCTTCAAAGTTAATCTGAAGATGTCTTTGAAGGAGGCTTCCATGCCAGCATCGCGGCACGTCTTTACCCGCTTTGCCACCAACGTGTCGGAATGGGCGGGCAAGCCGGCCATCTTCGTTCTCGCGGTGGCGGTCGTCATTGTTTGGGCAGTGTTGGGTCCGTTCTTCGATTATTCGGAAACATGGCAGCTGATCATCAACACAGGCACGACGATCGTGACCTTCCTCATGGTTTTCGTGCTGCAGAACGCGCAGATGCGCGACACGCGTGCCATCCAGGCCAAGCTCGATGAACTCATCCTGACCAGCCATGCCGAGAACCGCTTCATCGGTATCGAAAACCTCGACGAGGAGGATTTGAAACATCTAGACCGGCTGGTGGCGAAAGCCGCCAGAGGGAAAGGCGGGACGGAGGCGATCAATGCATCGCAGGCGGAGGAAGGACGCCGCAAAAGATCGCAGGGAAGCAAACGCGCTGCACCATCGAAACCGCGCAAGCAGAAATGACAACGGCGCCGTAGCTCCGGCGCCGTTTTCGAATGCATCCGAGGGTCAGCCGAAAACGCGCTTGAAGATCGTGTCGACGTGTTTGGTGTGGTAGCCGAGGTCGAACTTCTCTCGGATATCATCTTCCGAAAGTGCCGCACGGACTTCCTGGTCGGCGAGCAGTTCTTCGAGGAAGTCCTTGCCCTGTTCCCAGACCTTCATCGCGTTGCGCTGCACGAGGCGATAGGCGTCCTCGCGCGAAACGCCTGCCTGGGTGAGGGCCAGGAGAACACGCTGCGAATGGACAAGGCCGCGGAACTTGTTGAGGTTCTTTTCCATGTTCTCGGGATAGACCACGAGCTTTTCGATGACGCCGGCCAGACGGTTCAAGGCAAAATCCAGCGTAATCGTCGTATCCGGTCCGATGGCGCGCTCGACGCTCGAGTGGCTGATATCGCGCTCGTGCCACAGCGCCACGTTTTCCAGTGCCGGAACGACCGACATGCGCACCAAGCGGGAAAGGCCGGTGAGGTTTTCGGTCAACACCGGGTTACGCTTGTGCGGCATAGCAGACGAGCCCTTCTGGCCCGGCGAGAAGAATTCCTCGGCCTCCAGAACCTCGGTGCGCTGCATGTGGCGGATCTCGATCGCGATGTTCTCAATCGACGAAGCGATGACGCCGAGTGTGGCGAAGAACATCGCATGGCGGTCGCGCGGAATGACCTGGGTCGAGACCGGCTCAGGCGTGAGGCCGAGCTTGGCGCAGACATGTTCTTCGACGCGCGGGTCGATATTGGCGAAAGTGCCGACAGCGCCGGAGATCGCACCGGTGGCAATCTCGGCGCGTGCGGCGACGAGGCGGGCGTGGTTGCGGCCCATCTCGGCATAAAAGCGGGCGAGGGTGAGCCCCATGGTGGTCGGCTCGGCGTGGATGCCGTGGCTGCGGCCGATGCGGACCGTGTCCTTGTGCTCGAAGGCGCGCGTCTTGAGCGCTGCGAGTACGCGGTCCATATCGGCGAGCAGAATGTCGGCGGCGCGCACCAGCTGGATGTTGAACGTTGTGTCGAGCACGTCGGACGAGGTCATGCCCTGGTGCACGAAACGGCTGTCCGGTCCGACGAATTCGGCAAGATGCGTCAGGAAGGCGATGACGTCATGCTTTGTGACGGCTTCGATCTCGTCGATCCTGGCGACGTCGAACTCTGCTGCGCCTCCTTTTTCCCAGATCGTCCTTGCTGCTTCCTTTGGAATGACGCCGAGTTCGGCCAGCGCGTCGCATGCATGTGCTTCGATCTCGAACCAGATGCGGAACTTGGTTTCGGGCGACCAGATGGCGACCATCTCTGGGCGGGAGTAACGCGGGATCATGGCTCACTGCTTTCGTTGCGAGGAAGACTTTCTGGCGCCCCTGTAGCAAAGACGCGCGGTAATCTCAACGCATGCGTTTTGCAAGCGCGTAGCTGGTTACAAGCAGGCAGACGAGGCCGAACGGCAGGAAGAGCCTCAGACCGAGGACCAGGAACTGATAGACGGCGTTCGCGCCGGTGAAGATGAACTGGTAGGTCCATAGGAGGCTGCCGAACGGCGCATGCCAGCGCGAATAGAAAATGCGGTAGTCCATGGAAAAGAGAAATGCCGTCATCAACATCGTGCCCGCCGTCAGGCAGACGAAGAAGGCGGCAAAGCGCGTTTCGATCCGGCGCCGGTAGGCGAAGAAGCGGCCGATTGGCAGCATGAAGGGCCAGGAGAAAAGGCCGCCGGCGAAATAGAGAAGCGCCAGTTCGGCCGCGTGTTCCGTCTCGAAGCGGTTGCGCATGTAAAGCGCCGACATCGCCGAGGCCATCATCATGAGGCCCCACAGCGCGGCGCCGCCAAACAGCTCGAAACAAGGTGGTCTGGCAGCGCGTATCCGGTCCATCGTCAGCGATACGCCAATGTCATGAGCGCCCGGCTCCTGCAGCGCTTCGCAGGTCGCTGATGGCGGTGCGGTAGGCTTCGACGGAGGCGCCCTTGAAGATCGCCGAACCGGCGACGAGCACATTGCCACCCGCCTTGCCGACGATCGGCGCCGTCTCAACCGTGACGCCGCCGTCGACCTCAAGCTCGATCGGCCTGTCACCGATCAGGGATTTCGCGGCCGCAATCTTCCCGGCCATCGCGGGAATGAATTTCTGGCCGCCGAAGCCGGGGTTCACCGACATGATGAGGATGAGGTCGACGTCGTCGAGAACGTTCTCGATCGCCGACAGCGGCGTTGCCGGATTGACCGTCACTCCGACCTTCTTACCGAGATTGCGGATCGTCTGCAGCGAGCGGTGAAGATGCGGTCCTGCCTCAGCATGAACCGTGATGCGGTCGCAGCCGGCCTTGGCGAAGGCTTCCAGGTAAGGATCGGCCGGCGAGATCATCAGGTGGCAATCGAAGGTCGCATCACTATAGGAGCGCAACGACTTGATGACGTCGGCGCCGAAGGAAATGTTCGGCACGAAATGGCCGTCCATGACGTCCAGATGGATCCAGTCTGCGCCTGCCGCCGTCACATCGCGCACTTCCTGTCCGAGCTTGGCGAAGTCCGCAGCCAGAATGGAGGGGGCAATCCGGATCGGCAGGGTCATGGCACTCTTCTCTCACCTTGGGGAACTCGCGGCGGTTTAGCAGGGCTCAATCGAACGGGCAACCGCATCATCGCTGCACTCGTGAACTCTGCGTAAACGGCATTCTCGTCTCGGGTTAATCGCCAGGCGCGGCAGGCGTGGCGAAGGTGCCGCGGCGCCATTCCAGCAGCTGGTAAGGGTTCTCCGAAAGCTCATGGCCAGCCGTGAACGTCAGATCGCCGATCGGCGTAGAGAACCTCGTGCCGACGAGTTTTTCCGCCACCGTCTTTCCTTCTGCCGTGGCGGCCGTTGCCGCCTGCTGCGCGAGGGCCGCTGCTGCGGCTGCCGGCAGGACATAGCCTTCAGGCTCGATGCCTTGCGCGCGCAATGCCGTCGCTGCGGCTTGTGCGGGCCGCAAAGTGTCGAATTCCGGCATGGTGACCGCACGCACGCCGTCCGGAAGCGGCAGCGGCTGGTTTGCCGCGCGCATTGCATCTCCGCCCAAAATAGCGAGCGGAATCTTCTCCGCTGCGGCATCTCGGGCGATGACTGCGACGTCGGCGCGGTCGCCGCCGATGAAAACCTTGGTGGCGCCGGCCTTCTTCAGGCGGCGGACGAGGGCGATCTGCTGGTCCTGACCCGGCCTATAGGTGTCCGTAAAGACGGGCTTCAGCCCTTTTTCCTCAAGCGCATTCCGGATGGCCTCGGTCAGTTCGCGGCCGTGGATGGTGCCGTCCTCGATGAGGGCGATCGGCGCTGCCTCCCAGTTGTTGAGGATCGCTTCGATGATGCGTGCGGCTTCGGCGCCATCGGCCGGCGCCAGACGAAACAGCGGCCAGCCGTTCTTCAATGCGTCTTCCATCAGGATGCGTGCGCGCACCGACACGGTGATCGCCGGAATGTTCGCATCCTTGAGCTTCGGCAGTGCACTTTCCAGGGTTTCGCTGCACAGAAAGCCGATTGCGACTTGCACCTTGGCGTTCACCAGCGCATCGGCAATCGCCGCACCACTGTTTTCCTCGCAGGGCTCATCGATTGTGACGACGGTATTTCCATCCTTGGTGATCTGATAGTTCGCTCCGGCGAAAACCTGCGCGCCAAGCTGCTGCAGGTTGCCGCCCTGGGGAGCGACGACGCCGATCGTAACGCCCGCGGCATGGCTTTCGGCTGCTGCAAGAAACAGCATCGAAAAAGCCGCTATGCCACGCAGAATATTCATGAAAATCGCCGTTTCCCTGTCGCCCTTCATGCCCTTTTAGCTGCCCGGCGGCAATCGTCAAAGAAAAACAGGCGGAATGCGCCGCATTTCGTCGGCTTCATTGTAGAAAAGGTAACCGATGGCATCCATATTAGCGGCACAAGAGTAGGCGGCGCGGCCGCAGGAGACCGCATTTGTTGAACAGGCAGCCGATCGATCCCAAGCTTTATCGCGATGCCATGAGCCGTTTCGGGGGTCATGTGCAGCTCGTGACGACGGTGCTTGGCGAGACACGCCGCGGGGTGACGATCACCGCAGCCTGTTCGGTCTCCGACGATCCGGCCTGCGTGCTCGTCTGCCTCAACAACAGCAATCCGAAGAACGACATCTTCTTCCAGAGCGGCATTTTCGCGCTGAACACGCTCGGCGCGCACCATCAGGCGTTGGCGGACGCATTTTCCGGACGCACGCCGATGAGCAACGACGAGCGGTTTGCGACCGGCAAATTCGACAAGCTGGTCACCGGTGCGCCCGTGCTCTGGGACTCGCTTGCCTCCTTCGATTGCAGGGTGATGGAGATCAAGGAGATGTCGACTCACCACATCATTTTCGGCGAGGTCGTGGCCGTGCGTTTCAACGAAACAAAACCGGCGCTGCTCTATATGAACCGGGACTACCACACGCTATAACTCCCTAAAAAGGGAGGAGATATGCCCGATCATCCGCTGCCGCCCGCGTCTATCGACGAGACGATCGCCATGCTGGCAAGAGAGGATTATCTCGCAGGCCGGTCGCTGGCGACGGTGCTCTTTCTCGCCTTGAAGATGAAGCGGCCGCTGTTTCTCGAAGGAGAGGCCGGCGTCGGGAAGACCGAGATCGCGAAGGTGCTGTCGAAGGCGCTCGACCGGCCGCTGATCCGGCTGCAATGCTACGAAGGCCTCGATATCGCATCCGCCGTCTACGAGTGGAATTATCCGGCGCAGATGCTGGAGATCCGGCTTGCCGAGGCCTCTGGATTGACCGATCGCAACCGTATCGAATCCGATATCTTTTCCGAGCGCTACCTTATCCGCCGCCCTGTGTTGCAGGCGCTTTCGTCTGCGGAAGGCCGTGCGCCGGTCTTCCTGATCGATGAGCTCGACCGTACCGACGAGGCCTTCGAAGCCTTCCTGCTGGAAGTGCTCTCGGATTTCCAGGTGACGATCCCCGAGCTCGGGACCATCAAGGCCGGCGAGCCGCCGATCGTCATCATCACGACCAATCGGACGCGCGAAGTGCACGATGCGTTGAAGCGCCGCTGTCTCTACCACTGGGTCGATTATCCGGAGGCCGCGCAGGAACTGGAGATCATCCGCCGGAAGGTGCCCGGCTGCAACGAGGCTCTCTCCCAGCAGATTATCGCCTATGTACAGAAGCTGCGCACGCTCGATCTCTTCAAGAATCCCGGCGTGGCAGAGACGATCGACTGGGCGACGGCGCTGACCGAACTCGACCGTCTGGCGCTCGATCCGGAAACCATTTCCGACACGATCGGCACGCTCTTGAAATACCAGGACGACATTGCGCGCATTCAGGGCGGCGAAGGCGCTCGTGTCCTGACCGAGGTCAAGGACGAGCTGAGGGCAGCGGGTTAGAGATGAAAACGCAACCGGCGCAGGATGGGGTCGTCGTTCCGCCGCTGCCGCCGGCCGAGGGGCGCTTTGCCGACAATATCGTCTTCTTCGCCAGGGCGCTCCGTAACGCCGGGCTCAAGATCGGTCCGGGATCCATTGCCGATGCTATCGGAGCCGTCGAGGCGATCGGCATGGGTTCGCGCGAGGAATTCCACGCGGCGCTCTTTTCGGTCTTCGTCAAACGGCACGAGGACAAGCCTGTCTTCGACGAAGCCTTCCGGCTTTTCTGGCGCTCCCGCGATCTCGTGGAGAAGATGATTGCGATGATGTTGCCGCAGGCGCCGGACAACCGTGAAAGGGAAAAGGCGAAGGCGGGTGAAACGCGCGCCAGCGATGCGCTTCTCGGTGATCGGCGCGACAATCGACCCCCTCGCGATGAGCCGGATATCGAAATCGACGCGCGGTTCACCACCTCCGGGAACGAAGTCTTTCGCCGGATGGATT
The DNA here is from genome assembly GCF_000419765.1 of Rhizobium mongolense USDA 1844. Classification (GTDB taxonomy): domain Bacteria; phylum Pseudomonadota; class Alphaproteobacteria; order Rhizobiales; family Rhizobiaceae; genus Rhizobium; species Rhizobium mongolense. The sequence goes on from NZ_ATTQ01000006.1 coordinate 356,143, forward strand.
TCGCGCAAATGTCGGCGGCGGAAATTGCCTTGGCGAGAAAAGAACTGACCCGGCTGCAACTGCCGCTCGACAGCGTTCCAACTCGGCGTTTCAGGCAATCGCATGTTCACCGGCAGGTCGATCCGCGCGCGACCATGCGCTCGGCGCTGCGCACCGGCGGGTCGCTGATCCTGCCGCGTTATCGCGAACAGAAAGAGATCCAGCCGCCTTTGGTGGTGCTTGCGGATATTTCGGGCTCGATGAGCCAGTACACCCGTATCTTCCTGCATTTCCTGCACGTGCTGACGGAGAGCCGGCGCCGCGTCCATACGTTCCTTTTCGGAACGCGGCTCACCAATGTCACCAGGCAGATGCGCCACAAGGATCCGGACGAGGCACTGAACGAATGTGCCGCCGCGGTGAAGGACTGGTCGGGAGGCACCCGTATCGGCGAAACGGTGAGGGAATTCAACCGGCTGTGGGGACGCCGCGTCCTCGGGCAGGGCGCGTTGGTGCTGCTGATCACCGACGGGCTGGAGCGGGAAGGCGTCGAATTGCTGGCCGAAGAAATGGACCGGCTGCACCGATCCTGCCGGCGGCTGATCTGGCTGAACCCGCTTCTGCGCTTCGAGGGCTTCGAGCCGCGGGCTCGCGGCGTTCGCGCCATGCTGCCGCATGTTGACGAATTCCGTCCGGTTCACAATCTATCGTCCTTGAGCGACCTTGCTGCGGCGCTCGGCGCGGGCAGATCGCCGGCGCACGATCCGCGGCGCTATCTCGACAGAATGAGAGGTTTTGTATGAGCGAGACGTCTTTCGGCCTCGATCCGCTGATGACGGCGGAGGACTGGATGAAAAGCGGCCGCAGTGTGGCGATCGCGACCGTCATCGAAACCTGGGGCTCGGCGCCCCGTCCTGCCGGCAGCCATCTGGTGATCGACGGTGACGGCAATTTCGAGGGCTCGGTCTCCGGCGGTTGCGTGGAAGGTGCGGTGATCGCGGAGGCGATGGATGTCATCGGCGACGGCAAGCCGAAGATGCTGGAGTTCGGGGTTGCCGACGAGACCGCCTGGCGCGTCGGACTATCCTGCGGCGGGCGCATCCGCGTCTTTGTCGAAAGGCTTGCCTGATGGACGCCGCCAATCTGGAGCGGCTGAACGCCGCCCGTCGGGCACGCAAGGCCGTGATACTGGTCACCAACTTGGAGCATGGAACGGATCGCGTGATCGTCGAAGGCGGGCCGGTCGATAGCGCACTGAGCGATACCGTCGCTGCGGCATTCCGCTCCGGCAAGTCCGGCATCTGCGACATCGACGGCGGCAGGTACTTTCTGAACGTGCACCTGCCGCCAGCCCATATCGTCATCATCGGCGCGGTCCACATCAGCCAGGTCCTGGCGCAGATGGCGGCGCTTGCCGGCTTCGACGTCCGTATCATCGATCCGCGAACCGCCTTTGCAACGCCGGAGCGTTTCGCCGGCATAGATCTCACCGCCGACTGGCCCGTCGATGTGATGAAGGACCGACCGCTCGATGCCTATACGGCTGTCGTCGCGGTCACGCATGATCCGAAGATCGATGATTTCCCGATCGCCGAGGCGCTTCGAACGGGCTGTTTCTATGTCGGTGCGCTCGGCAGCCGCAAGACCCACGGTTCACGTCTCGGCCGGCTGAAGAAGGAGGGTTTTTCCGACGGCGAACTGGCGAGAATCAATGGCCCGATCGGGCTTGATATCGGCGCCTCCAGTCCGGCGGAGATTGCCGTTGCGATCCTTGCGCAGATCATCCAAGCCTTGCGCTCGCGCGACGTCGCGTCTCCGAAAGGTGACAAGGCATGATCTTTGGCGAATTCGATGTCGGCGGTGCGGAAGGGCTCGTCCTCGCCCATTCCGTCAAGATGCCGGATGGGTCTCTGCCCAAAGGGCATGTGGTTGACGCTGCAGACGTCGAGCGGCTGAAGGGCTCGGGCATCGAGAAGATCGTCGCGGCGCGCCTGGAGGACGGCGATCTCGGCGAGGACGAAGCGGCGGCACGGCTGAGCGAGGCAATCGCGCCCGATCATCTCCGCTTTTCGGAGGCTGCGACCGGCCGCGTCAACATCTATGCTGCCGCGGACGGGCTTTTCGTGGCTGACAGGGAGGCCGTCGATCGGCTGAACCGCATCGATCCGGCGATCACGCTCGCCTGTCTTGCCGATCATACACATGTCAGCGCCGGCGATATGGTGGCGACCTTCAAGATCATTCCCCTGGCGGTTCCGGGCGCGAAGATAAATGCCGCCCGTGCGGAGCTTCGCGCGACTGGACCATTTCAGGTGAAGCCGTTTGCCGATCATGCCGTCTCGCTGATTGCCACGGAACTGCCTTCGCTGAAAGTGTCGGTGATGGACAAGACGGCGCGCATCCTTGAGCGGCGGTTGGCTGCTTGCGGCAATCGTCTGCTGCGGGAGCGGCGCGTGCCGCATGAGACCAAGGCTCTTGCCGCTTCGATCCAGGATATTATGACGATTCCGGAGAAGGCACCGAAGCTCGTCATCGTCTTCGGTGCCTCGGCGGTCATCGATGCGGCGGATGTCATTCCGCAGGCAATACGCGAGGCGGGCGGGCGTATCTTGAGTGTAGGCATGCCCGTCGATCCGGGAAATCTGATGGTCCTCGGCAGCATCGGTGAGACTTATGTCGTCGGCGCGCCTGGTTGCGCCCGCAGTCCGAAGGAAAACGGTTTTGACTGGGTTCTCGACCGCATTCTGGCCGGTGAAGAGCCAGGCGCGCATGAGGTGACCGGAATGGGTGTCGGAGGCCTGCTGATGGAGATACAATCGCGGCCGCAGCCACGCGATGTGCCTGCCAGGAAACGTGCCGACGCTTCCGTTGCGATCGTCCTGCTTGCCGCCGGCAGGGCGCGCCGCATGGGCGAGGGCGGACAGCACAAGCTGCTGGCGGAATTCGATGGCATGCCGCTGGTGCGCCGCTCGGCATCCATTGCTGTTGCCAGCAGGGCTTTATCGGTTTCGGCCGTAACGGGGCATCGCCGTGCTGAGATTGAAGCAGCCCTTGAAGGCTTGAGCGTGCAGCCGGTCTTCAACGCCGATTATGCTTCCGGCATGGCAAGCTCTCTCGCGGCCGGCTTCGCACATGCCCATGCGAACGGCGCCGATGGCGTCCTTGTCATGCTTGCTGATATGCCGGGGGTCTCGACGGCGGACCTCGATCATTTGATCAGCGCATTCGAGCAGACTGAGGGCCGGGCGATCGTTCGGGCGGTCTCCGGAGGCAAACGCGGAAATCCGGTCATTCTGCCGCGATCATTGTATCATGCAGTGCTTTCACTCGAAGGCGATGTCGGCGCGCGCCACATCGTCGAGACGGCGCGGCTGCCGGTCGTCGATGTCGATATCGGCGAGAGTGCGCATCTTGACGTGGATACGCCGGAGGCGATCGCCGCCGCAGGCGGCATATTGAAGGGATAGCAATGGACGCGGCCGGTATAGAGGAAATGTTTCAGGGGCTCGGCCCCGTGACGATCAAGCGTATGTTCGGCGGCAAGGGCATCTATCACCTCGGCCGTATCGTCGCGGTCGAAGTTGGTGGCGAGGTGCTGCTCAAGGCCGATGACAAGAGCTCGCCGGAGTTTGCCGGAGCAGGCTCCAGCCAATGGTTCTATGAGGGCAAGAAGGGCAATCCGGTGAAAATGCCATATTGGTCGATCCCGGACGCGGCTTATGACGATCCGGATGATATGGCGAAATGGGTGCGGCTTGCCTATGAGGCGGCGCTGAGAGCCGAGTGATCAGCGGAAGTTTTCGTTGTCGAGATAACCGATTGCGGCCTTGGCAAAGTCGGAAAGAGGTGCCGGCAGTTCTGATCGCGTGAACCAGCCGAAATCCGAGAGTTTTTCCGGTTCCGTCAACCGCGGATCGCCGCTGACTTCTCTAGCTATGTAGAGAAACGAGACCCAATGCTGCGCATCTGCGCCTGAAATCACTTCCGCATGACCGAGAAGTTCGGTTCGACCAATCGTCAATCCGGTTTCTTCCTCGGCTTCGCGGCGCGCGGCTTCGGCTATCGGCTCCATATGATCTACTTTGCCGCCGACGATGCTCCAATGACCAGCCTCAGGCACACGAATGCGCTTGTAAAGCAGGATCTTGCCGTCGCGCAAAATCACCAGGCCGACGCCGAGACCTGGAAAATGAACGCCAGGCTTGCCCATCGGAAGATCAGATCTTGGCGTTAGCCGCAATCAGCATGAAGGCGGGAATGTCGTCGCCGAAGCCGACCGGCGTCGGGCCGTCGTCGTGGTCGCGATAGCGGCGCCGCTCGCGATTATCGTCGTTTGCCGGATAGGGCCGAGAGTTGCGCGCGTTATTCTGCGGCTTGTTTTCTGTTTTGCGCTCGTGCTTCACGCTTTCGGCCTTTGCTGGTGCTGCTGCTTCGATGGCTTCGGCGGCATTATCATCGGCGCCGATATCAGTTTTATGACCCCGGCGCTCCTTGACGCGGCCACGGCCCTTGTCGCGATCCCGGCTACCTGCGCGGCGTGGACGATCGTCTTCGCGGCCGGGTTCCGGAGGCGGAAGAGCGGAAAGATCGCCATTCAGCCACTCGACCTTCTCGCCGATCAGCTTTTGGATCGCGTCGGCATGTTTCTGGTCACGGCCTGTGACAATGGTGAAGGCAGCGCCGGAACGGCCTGCACGGCCGGTCCGGCCGATGCGGTGCACGTAATCCTCGGCATGAATCGGCACATCGAAATTGAAGACGTGGCTGACATCCGGAATGTCGAGGCCGCGGGCGGCGACGTCGGAGGCGACGAGCAGTTGCAGCTGTCCATCGCGGAAGCTTTGAAGCATATTCGTGCGCGAGCGCTGGTCCATGTCGCCGTGGAGCGCACCGACGGAAAAGCCATGGCGTTCGAGGGAGCGGAAGAGGTCGGCCACGTCCTTCTTGCGGTTGCAGAAGATGATGGCGTTCTTCAAGTCTTCCTGCGCGCGGACCAGATCGCGCAGTGCGGCGCGCTTCTCATAGTCCTTGCCGTGCGAAGCAACGAAACGCTGCGTGATGTTCTTGGCGGCGGAGGCCGGCTTCGCAACTTCGATTCGCTCCGGATTTTGCAGGAACCGGTCGGCGAGCTTCTGGATTTCCGGCGGCATGGTCGCCGAGAAAAACAGTGTCTGACGCGTGAAGGGGATGAGCTTGGCAATACGCTCGATATCGGGGATGAAGCCCATGTCGAGCATGCGGTCGGCTTCGTCGATGACGAAGATTTCGACGGCGCTCATCAAGAGCTTGCCGCGCTCGAAATGGTCCAGCAGGCGGCCGGGTGTGCAGATGAGAACGTCTGCACCGCGCTCGAGCTTGCGGTCCTGGTCTTCGAAGGAAACGCCGCCGATCAAGAGCGCGACGTTCAAGCGATGGTTCTTACCATATTTTTCGAAGTTCTCCGCGACTTGCGCCGCGAGTTCGCGCGTCGGTTCCAGGATGAGCGTCCGTGGCATGCGGGCGCGTGCGCGGCCCTTTTCCAGCAGCGACAACATCGGCAATACGAAGGATGCCGTCTTGCCCGTTCCTGTCTGCGCGATCCCGCAAATGTCACGGCGCTGCAGGGCGAACGGGATTGCTCCTGCCTGAATAGGAGTGGGGATCGTGTAGCCGGCGTCGGTAACGGCGGAAAGCACTTTTTGGCTCAGGCCAAGGTCAGCGAATGTCGTCAAGGGGAAAACTATTTCCGTTCAGGTTCGGCCATACTCTGGTTGAGTCGGCGGGATTGCATGCCGCAATGCAGCGCGACATAGTCCCAAACGGCTTGCAAGTCAAGGAATACGGGCTCTGCAGCCTTCGAACAGGTAAAACTGTGGTTACTGTAATTGGTTATTTGATATAAGTCGCGAGTTTCAACCCTGCGTTCAAGAAATACACGGGATCGACCGCGCGGCCGTTCTGGCGTACCTCGTAATGCAAATGGGTGCCCGTCGAGCGGCCGGTGCTTCCGGCAAAACCGATCACATCCGAGCGGCCGACCATGTCGCCGGCCTTCACCAGGATCTGCGACATGTGGCCGTAACGGGTAGAAATGCCGTTGCCGTGATCGATCTCGACCATGTTGCCGTAGCCGCCCGTCCAGCCCGCATTGACGACCTTGCCGGGGGCTGTCGGGCGGATCTTTTCGCCCGCAGCAAAACGAAAGTCGACGCCGGAATGAAGGGCGAGACGTCCGAGGAAGGGATCGCGCCGATTGCCGAAGGGACTGGTGATTTCCTTGCCGATGGCCGGATTGCGGAACGGCAGGGATTCCGCCGTACTGCGGACGGCTTCGAGCCGTGTCAGCGCGGTATCGAGCTGCGCGAGGGAATTGTTGAAGTTGTCGCCGTTTTCCGGCTCGACATAGGGACCGCCGACAGCGCTGTCATCATCATCGGGCTTGACGGCTGCCTGCTCCGGTACGGCAATCCTGAAGCGGGTCAGGACTTTCTCGATATTGCTTGCGGCATCGCCCGCATCCACGGTCAGCTGCTCAACGCGGGCACGCTGCTCTTCCTCGACGCCTTTCAGGGAAAGCGTGACCTTCGAGAACAGGCGGTCGGCACGATCGCCGACGGTTTCGGGTGCGGGGACATAGGCGAGCGTGGAATTGTCGGGCGTTGCGTCGGCGGGTTCGTCGGTGCCTGCCAGGAGCTTGTCGATCGCCCGGGCACCGGCTGAAAGCGACGCACGCTTGTCCCTCGCTTCGGGCACGAGCGATTGAGCCGGTATCATCTCATCCTTCCTCGTCAGGCCGGAATTTTCCGCACGGTCGAGGAGGGAGCCAAACTTTCCGTGGCGCGAAGTCAGCGCCATCTGCTGCTGCATGAGCTTGTCCACCTTGTCTTCCACCAGCTGCTGGTCGAGCAGCTGACGCGAGGTGACCCGATCGACCTGCGCGCGAAGGGCCGCAATGCGATCTTCATAATCATGCTGCATGCGGGCTTGCCGCGCCATGGTGGCGCCGATCAGGTCGTCGCGAAGAACGAGGTAGGAGGTTGCAAGCAGATAGCCGATCAGGAAAACGCCGGAAAAGCAGAAGCAGAGGGCTGCCATCCACGGCTTTATGGTTACGTGCCGGACCTTGTCGCCACTGGCGAGAATGAGGATATGTTCCTGCGAACGCTTGCCGAATACGCGATTATGCTGTGCATGCGTCACGGAGAATCTCCCAATTGATGCGCCCGTGCTTCGATCAGGAATGATTACACACTGTTATGGTTAACAAATGCCTTAGCGGGCATGTTAATGCACGCAAAGGTTTATTGGTTGCTCATCGACGTCAATGAGCGATAGAAAGAAGGCGTGAGGCCGGCTTCGGCGCGCGCCAGGTCGTTGAATGGCGGCTTCAGCGGACCGCGGAAGTTTACACGCACCAGCTCCTTGAAGGTCTGGACCGGGTCGCGGCGCTCGCGGGCGCAGAGAAAGCGGAACCATTTGGCGCCGATTGCCACATGCCCCTTTTCGTCATGGTAGATAACATCGAGGACGGCGGCACTTTCGAGATCGCCGGTTTCACGCATCTTCGCCTGCAGCGAGGGCGTGACATCCAAGCCGCGGGCCTCGAGAATCAGGGGAACGACGGCAAGCCGCGCCGTCAGATCGTTTCTGGTCGCGTGCGCCGCCTGCCAAAGGCCGTCATGCGCGGGCATATCGCCGTAATCGGCGCCAAGATCGCGAAGCCGCCCGCGCACCAGGCGGAAGTGCTTCGCCTCCTCGAAGGCAACCTGCATCCATCCGTCGAAGAAAGAATTGGGGACCGCTTCGGTGGCGAACCGCGCAACGATATCGAGCGCCAGGTCAACGGCGTTGAGCTCGATATGGGCGATCGCGTGAAGCAGCGCGATGCGGCCGTTGATGGTGTGCAGCGAGCGTCTCTCGACCTGCGTCGGGGGTACCAGTGCCGGCTTTTCCGGGCGGCCCGGCCTGTCCGGCAGCGACGCATCGCGCGGCGAACGTAGGGAAATCCTTCGTGCGAACCAGCGGGTCGCAGCTTCCTGCGCCAGAGCTGTCTTGCGATCGAGATCGGCGGAACGGATGGCCTCGATCGCGCCACCGCGCAGCGATGTCATCGAAAGCGTGCTCACGCGGCAAGGTTCCTGAGGGCCTTCAAAACGTCTTCGGCATGGCCGGGTACCCTGACCTTCTGCCAGATCATCGCGACCGTACCATCGGTGCGGATCAGAAAGGTCGTGCGCTCGACGCCCATGAAATTGCGGCCGTACATGCTCTTTTCCTTCCAGACGCCATAGGCCTGCAGCGTCGTTTTCTCCTCGTCCGAGGCGAGCGCAACGGAAAGGCTGTGCTTCTTGATGAAGCGTTCGTGGCATTTGACCGAATCGGGAGACATCCCGACGACCGCCGCTCCCGCGGCATCGAATTCGTCGGCCAGAGCGGTAAAGGCCAGCGATTCGGCGGTGCAGCCGGTCGTATCGTCCTTCGGATAGAAGAACAGAACCAGCGGCTTTCCGCGGAAATCGGAAAGCGATACCCGCCCGCCGCCGTCGCGGGGAAGGTTGAAATCCGGCGCCGTGGCGCCGATGCCGAGAACCGCCATATGTGGTAACCTTTCTTTTGCCGGGTTTATGGATGACACTATGTTCCGCGGATATATATTGAAGCTCAGACCGTCCAGCTAGACCGGGCGGCCACATTCTAACTCGGGGTTATCCAAAGCGCATGTCGGTGATCCGCGGCGAAAAGGTTACGTTTCGCAAAAAAGACATCGTCGCGCTGCATGAGCTTCCCTCCGCACAGGCCGAGGACCCCATCATCGTGCATTGCCCGCCGCCGCGGCGTTCACGCATGCGGCGTGCGGCCAATGTGACGGCTGGCAGCTTTGCCGCCGTACTCTTTGTCCTGGCGGCGATCATCTTCATTATCGAAAGCGGAATGTTCGACGCGACGCTGTCGCGCCAGGCGCAGACCGCATTGAATTCGGCGATAGGTTCCCGCTACCGGGCAGAGGTGGGGTCGACTGTCATCCGTTTCACATCCGGTGCACAGCTCGCGCTTGAAGCCCGTAACGTCAATATGGTCGATCAGGAAAGCGGGCAGCATCTGTCGACGACCGGCGCGATGCGCATGGCGCTCGATCCGTTTGCGCTTTTTCGCGGCCGCGTGGCCGTGACGGCGATCGAAGCCGACGATATTGCGCTCGACACGGCCCTTCTGCCGTCCGGCGGCCCTCTGGACTTAAGCAAGCTTCGCATCGACGCAATTCCGCACGCGATGGAAGCCGCATTTTCTCATCTCGATATCCTGGACGATTTTGTTGAGCGCGGGGGTACGGATACCGTGCGTCTCTCCGGCATCGACATCAAGCTCGCCGATACCGCGAATGGTCCGCTTTCGATCGTGGTCAACAATCTGGTCTTTGCGCATGCAGGCCCATCTTCGTTGCATTTGACGGGCGAGGTGGCGATCAACGGCGAAGTGGCGCTGCTGGACGTGCTTGCTGAAAAGCGCGCCGGGAAAGCGTCGCGGTTCATGGCAAAGCTCACCCATGCCGATCTGACGCCATTTACTTTGAAGAGGAACGGGCTCGGGGAAATTCGGCAGGGCGTGCACAGTTTTGCGGACGTTGCCGTTTCCGCCGTGCGCGGTGCGGGCGATGTTGTGCCGTCCCTGGCCGCCAGGGCGGATCTTGCGCCCGGGTCAATTTATGTCGACGGAGACGAGCAGCAGCTTTCCGGTGGCCGCATCAATCTCGGCTATGACTTCACGAAGCAGACGCTTGAGATCGCAAGATCGCAAGCGCAGTTCGGCAACACCGCCGTCCCGTTCAACGGCGCAATCATCGACCTCGACAAGCTCGATCCGGCCGTCGGCAAGGGTTTTGGCATCGATCTCCTGATCAGCGGCGGCACGGCTGCGCCGGTGGGGTCGGGCGAACAGCCGCTCCCGTTCGATATCCAGACGACGGGCCGCTACCTTGTCGCCTCGCGGGAACTGCAGTTCGCGGGCATGACAGTTTCCAGTCCTCTGGGGCAGTTGTTCGGATCGCTTCATGTCAAATTCGGCGACAAATCGCCGGAAATCAGCTTCGTCGGACAATCACAGCAGCTTCAGACGGCTGCGATCAAGCAGCTCTGGCCCTTTTGGATGGCACCCAGGGCGCGCGAATGGGTTCTGGGAAATCTCTTCGGTGGCACGGTCACGAATGCTTCGATCTCCGTATTCATTCCGTCCGGGAAATTGGACGACGCCGTCGGCAAGGGGCTGAGACTCGGCGACGAGCAAATCCGTATCAATTTCGATATCGCGAATGCGCGCATGAACGTGGCGGGCGATATTCCGCCGATCCGCGATACATCCGCCCATTTCGATCTGACCGGCCAGAAGGCGACGATTTCGATCAAGAGCGGCACGTCATATTTCGCGTCGGGCCGTTCGGTCAGCCTCGGAGAGGGTCAGTTCGTACTGCCCTCAACTTACCAGAAGCCACTGATGGCGGAAATGAAGCTCGCGATCTCCGGCGATGCCGATGCGGTGGGCGAACTCCTGACCTACAAGCCGGTCCAGGTCCTGCAGCGCGCCGGCCTCGAGCCTGGAGACCTGAAGGGCAAGATCACCGCCGACGTCGAGGCGCGGCTCGGCCTCCTGAGATCGCAGGATCCTCCGCCGCCCGAATGGAAGGCGGCCATGCAGCTCAGCGGCGTCGATGTCGGCAAGCCGGTGTCGGGCCGGATGATTACCAATCTGAACGGCGCGCTCGACGCCGATCCGCAGCAAGTGGCGCTCGATGCCGAGGGGCAGATCGACGGCGTGCCCGCTGAGATCGAGCTTATCGAGCCGACCGACAAATCGTCCGGCGTCAAGCCGCAGCGCATCATCACGGCGACGCTGAACAACGCTCAGCGCGCAAAGGTGCTTCCTGGCCTATCCGGGATCATCGACGGTAGCCTGACGATGCAGCTGACGAAAATCGATGAGGAACGCCAGAATGTTCAGATCGATCTCGACAAGGCGTCGTTGCAGCTTCCCTGGATCGGTTGGGCGAAGGGAAGCGGGATCGGCGCAACGGCGGAATTCGAAGTATCGGGACCACCCGAGAAAACGCAGATCAGGAATTTCCGTCTGAAGGGCGACGGCTTTGGCGCCAGCGGCTCGTTTGCCCTCAGCAAGGGAGACCTCGATTCTGCCGATTTCGACAGCGTGAGGCTTTCGTCCCTTGATGACTTTGCGATATCGATCCGGCGCAACAGGGGCAATTTCGACGTGTCGGTATCGGGGAACACTGCCGATGCGCGTCCGATCCTTGCACGATTGAAGAACGGACAGGGCGACAGCGACGGGGATGGTGGTGGCAGTGCCAGCGTCTCGGTCCGAGCGAATCTCAACAGCGTCGTTGGCTTCAACGATGAAAAGATCGGCAATTTCGAGGCCAGATACGTATCGAGCGGCGGCCGGCTGCAGGCGCTGAACTTTTCCGGCATCACCGGCAGCGGCGAGGCGGTCGTCAGTCAGACAAGGGAAGGCCGTGCCTTGAACATCACGAGCGGCGATGCCGGTGCCGTCTCGCGCTTCGCCGATCTCTATCAGCATATGCAGGGAGGGCTGCTCAACATGTCGATCAGGCTCGGCAACGGCGGCAATTGGGATGGCTCGGTCGATATACGCCGCTTCGCCATCGTCAACGAACAGCGCCTGCACTCGATCGTTTCAACGCCGGTCGGCGAGAACCAGCGCAGCCTCAATTCCGCCGTCAAACGCAATATCGACACCTCCGCGCAGCGCTTCCAGCGCGGCTTCGCGCGCGTCGTGTCCCGCGGCGGCGTGGTCGGTATCGAAAACGGCGTGGTGCGCGGCGATCAGATCGGGGCCACGTTCCAGGGCGTGATCCGCGATCAGCGCGGCAATATGGATATGACCGGCACCTTCATGCCGGCCTATGGCTTGAACCGGCTGTTCGCCGAGCTGCCGGTCATTGGCATCATTCTCGGGAACGGCTCGGATCGCGGTTTGATCGGCATCACGTTCAAGCTAACCGGCAAGTTCGACCATCCGTCCATGCAGATCAATCCGCTGTCGATCATTGCGCCGGGCGTTTTCCGCAACATCTTCGAGTTCCAATAAAAAAGCCGGCGCGAAGGCCGGCTTTTTTGGATTTCGATACCGTATGGCTCAGGCCGCGCGGCGGATCAGGATGTGCTTCTTCTTGCCGAGCGACAGCTTAATGACGCCATCGGCGGTGATTTCACCGCTGCCGATCAGCCTACGCTCGTCGCTGACCGCTTGGTCGTTGATGCGCACGGCTCCGCCCTGAACGTGACGGCGGGCTTCGCCGTTGGAGGCCGCAAGGCCGGCGCGGACCATCAGGGAAAGCAGGCCGATACCGGCGTCGAGTTCGGATGCGGGAACATCGACGGAGGGAAGGTTCTCGGCGATCCCGCCTTCTTCGAAGGTTTTGCGAGCCGTTTCCGCGGCCTCTTCGGCAACGGTGCGGCCATGCAGGATCGCCGTTACTTCGGTTGCGAGTATCTTCTTTACCTGGTTGATTTCCGAGCCACCGAGCGCAGACAAGCGTGCGATCTCGTCCATGGGCAAGGTGGTGTAAAGCTTGAGGAAGCGCGGGATGTCCGCATCTTCGGTGTTGCGCCAGTATTGCCAGAAGTCATAGACCGAGAACATATCGGCGTTCAGCCAGACGGCACCGGTCGCCGACTTGCCCATCTTGGCGCCGGAAGATGTCGTCAGAAGCGGTGAGGTCAGGGCATAGAGCTGTGTAGTCCCCATGCGGTGACCGAGGTCGATGCCGTTGATGATGTTGCCCCACTGGTCGGAACCGCCCATCTGCAGCCGGCAGCCGTAGCGCTTTGCCAGTTCGACGAAGTCGTAGGCCTGCAGGATCATGTAGTTGAATTCGAGGAACGAGAGCGACTGTTCGCGATCGAGACGCGTCTTCACGCTGTCAAAGGCCAGCATGCGATTGACCGAGAAGTGGCGACCGACATCGCGCAGGAAATCGAGGTAGTTGATCGAACGCAGCCACTCGGCGTTGTTGATCATCAAGGCGTCCTTCGGACCCTCACCGTAGGTCAGGTAATTCGAGAAGACACGCTTGATCGAGGCGATGTTGCTTTCGATCGTTTCGACGGTCATCAACTGGCGTGCTTCCTCCTTGAAGGACGGATCGCCTACCATGCCGGTGCCGCCGCCCATCAATGAAATCGCGCGGTGGCCGGTTTTCTGCAGCCAGTGCAGCATCATGATCTGGATGAGCGAGCCTGCATGCAGGCTCGGCGCCGTGGGATCGAAGCCGATATAGGCAGTCACGGTTTCCTTGGCGAACAGATCGTCGAGGCCTGCTTCATCGGAGATCTGATGAATGAAGCCGCGCTCTTTCAGGATGCGCAGGAAATCGGATTTGAACTCGGACATGACTTCGTCTCTTCGGGGGTGTCGGATTGATACTTGTTGAACTGCCGCGGCGCGTTTAGCACTGTTTTGCCGAAAGTGCACTATTCCGTTCGGAATGTTTTGGAGGATGGATGGGTAAAATAAGAACCGCAATCGGCCTGATGAGCGGAACGTCGATGGACGGGATCGATGTCGCCCTGGTTCGTACGGACGGTGAAGCCAGAGTGGAACGCGGGCCGTTTCTGGGTGTGCCTTACGATCCGGCTTTTCGCGACAGGCTGAAGCTTTCGCTTGAAGGTGCAAAATCCATACTCAGGCGCAAGCAACGCCCCGGCGAACTTGCAACAATCGAGCGAGAGCTTACGCTGCGTCATGCATCTGCTGTTACGGAGTTTCTCGATCGTTGCGGTCTGGATCGAAGCTCGATCGATGTCGTCGGATTCCACGGCCAGACCGTGCTGCACCGGCCGGACGATGCGCTGACCGTCCAGCTTGGCGACGGGCCGTTGCTTGCGAGCGAGACCGGCATCCCGATCGTCTACGACATGCGGGCGAACGACATGGTGCATGGCGGGCAGGGTGCGCCGCTCGTGCCGGCTTATCATGCGGCGCTTTCGGGGACTATTCGAGACGCCAAGCTGCCGGTCTGCTTCGTCAATATCGGCGGCATCTCGAACCTCACCTATATCGGCGCCGACGGCTCGATCGTCGCCTATGACAGCGGGCCGGGAAATACCTTGATCGACCAATGGGTCGAGACATACGCCGGAATTCCGTTCGACCAGGGCGGCATGATTGCTTCGGAAGGCAAGATCGTCCCCGAACTGGCCGACCTGTATCTGGAAAGCCCGTTCTTTACTGCCGGGAAACGCCGTTCGCTCGATCGCAATGACTTTCTACCGCCGAGCGGAGCGGACGCCGAGCTCGCGGACGGTGCGAGGACGCTCGCCTATGTGGCTGCCGCCTCGATCATCAAATCGGCCGGTCACCTGCCGGTGACGCCGACGCTCTACATCGTCTGCGGCGGCGGACGGCTGAACCGCACGATCATGCGCGATCTTGCTGATCTCGCTGCCCGCCAGAATGCCGACGTGATCTCCGCCGAGGTTGCGGGCTTCAACGGCGACGCCATGGAAGCTGAAGCCTGGGCCTACCTAGCAGTCCGGTCGCTGGAGGGACTGCCGCTGACTTTTCCGGGCACGACCGGCGTCAAGGAACCAGTCAGCGGCGGCATTCTTGCGAGGCCATGATGGTGGGAACGCTTATTCTCGAAACGTCGCGGCTGCGGCTGGTGATGTGGGACGCAAGCGATGCGGGGCTCGTACTCGCGCTGCATTCGACGATCGGCACAACGCGTTATATGTCCGGCGGCGCGCCTTGGGGCATCGACAAGTGCGAGGAGCGGCTTGCCAGCTGGTTCAAAGAGAATGCACAGGACGGCACGACAAAGTACAAGCTCCTGAGCAGAGACGACGGCCGCTTCGTCGGCCGCGCTGGGATTTCGATGCATGACCGCGACGAGAACGAATTCGAACTCGGTTATGCGCTTCGCGAGGAAGAATGGGGAAAGGGCTATGCGACGGAAGTGGCCAGTGCGCTTGCGATGTGGTTCTTCGAAAAGGGCTTCGCTACGCGTTTCATAGCTTTCACGCATCCGGAAAACTTCGCCTCGCAGCATGTACTGAAGAAGATCGGAATGCGGCCGGTCGCGCCGCGGCTGATCGACGGCTTTGTGGCGCCGACATTCGAGCTCGGCGCCACCGACATTTGATTGTCAGCGAATGCGCTTCGCTGCCGGTTCCGGCACCAGTTCGCCGTTCAGGCGGCGGTCGAGATAGTCTTCGCATTCCGCCATCAGTGTTTCGACCTGGCCGTTGAAGAAGTGATTGGCATTCGGCACCGTACGGTGAGTGATGAGGATGCCCTTCTGGGTCTTCAGCTTTTCGACCAGACCGTTGACATCCTTTTCTGGCGCAACCTTGTCGGCTTCGCCGTTGATGATCAGGCCGGAAGACGGGCAGGGCGCCAGGAACGAGAAGTCGTAGGTGTTCGGTTGCGGCGCAATCGACATGAAGCCTTCGATTTCCGGGCGGCGCATCAGCAGTTGCATGCCGATCCAGGCGCCGAAGGAATAGCCAGCGACCCAACAGGTCTTCGAATCGGGATGCAGGCTCTGCACCCAATCGAGCGCGGAAGCGGCATCCGAAAGCTCGCCCGCGCCGTGGTCGAATTCGCCCTGGCTGCGGCCGATTCCGCGGAAGTTGAAGCGCAATGTCGTAAACCCGCGCTTCTGGAACATGTAGAAGAGCTGGTAGACGATCTGGTTGTTCATCGTGCCGCCGAACTGCGGGTGCGGGTGCAGGATAAGGGCGATCGGCGCGCTTTTTTCCTTGGAGGGCTGGTAGCGGCCTTCAAGACGGCCGGCTGGGCCGTTGAAAATGACTTCGGGCATCGGTACTCCGGGTTTTTATTTTCGCGTTCCTGCTGCTTAGACTTGACGAACGTTGTCAGCTTTTCTAAAACGCAGTTTAGAACAATTCGAAACTTGCATGCGATCCACGCATCGTGGACGTGTCATAAGGCAAGCCCGGCGGAAATTTCAAGGAAAATGAACCGTGGCAGCCTAGCAGGATCAAGCGCAGGAAAAAAGAGCATGGCGCCGCCCCGCCTTTATCTTGATTGGAACGCGACATCGCCGCTGCATCCCGCAGCGCGCGAGGCGGTTCTGAGCGCGCTCGCTCTCTTTGGAAATCCGAACTCTGTTCACGGCGAAGGCCGCGCCGTACGCGCTGCGATCGAGGGTGCGCGCCGCCAGATTGCGGCGCTGACCGCGGCCGAACCGGCACATGTGATTTTTACCAGCGGCGCGACGGAAGCGGCCAGTATGGTGCTGACGCCGGATTTCCGCATGGGGCGCACGCCGCTTGCGATCGACCATCTCTACTATTCGGCGATCGAGCATCCGGCCGTGCGTGAAGGCGGGCGCTTTCCTGCTGAGAAGACGACCGAGATTCCGGTTACGTCGACAGGTGTCGTGGATCTGGCAGCGCTGGACAGATTGCTTGCGGCGCACGACAGGGCCTCGGGCTTGCCCATGGTGGCGATTATGCTCGTCAACAACGAGACGGGTATCGTCCAGCCGGTGCGCGAAGCCGCCAAGATCGTACAGACCTATGGCGGACTCCTGATAGTGGATGCGGTGCAGGCAGCAGGACGCCTGAAGCTCGACATCAGCGAGCTCGGTGCTGATTTTCTGATCGTGTCTTCACACAAGCTCGGCGGGCCGAAAGGAGCCGGCGCGCTTGTTTCGCGCGGTGAGGCTCTTATGCCGAGGCCGCTGATCCGCGGTGGTGGCCAGGAAAAAGGTCACCGTTCGGGGACTGAAAATTCCACCGCCATCATTGGCTTCGGCGCCTCCGCAGCTGCGGCACTTGCCGAGTTCGACGAGCGCAATAGCAGATTTGAAAGGCTTCGCGACCGTCTCGAGGCCGGAATGCGGCGCGCAGCGCCCGGTTTACTGATTTATGGCGCGGACGGGCCGCGGGTATCGAATACGAGCTTCTTCACGCTTCCGGGCCTCAAGGCCGAGACTGGCCAGATCGCCTTCGATCTCGAAGGCGTCGCGCTTTCGGCAGGCTCCGCATGCTCGTCCGGCAAGGTCGGCGAAAGCCATGTTCTTGTGGCCATGGGCCGCGACCCGAAAATGGGCGCGCTGCGCATATCGCTCGGTTTTGCGACGACGGAAGAGGAAATCGACAGGGCGGTCGCCGCCTTTGCGAAGATAGCCGGGCGGTGCAGGCCGGCCGGAGAGGCGGCCTGACGGCCTCACTAAATTGCGGAAACGCAAATTTCCGCTTGCCAATCGGGCTGAAAAGCGCCTTTTGGCCCCCTACATACGGGGTAAGGAAAATTGCCCCAAGACAAGCTGCCGGACCTTTACCCGGCGAGATTGGAGAACGACATGCCCGCCGTACAAGAAACGGTTGAACGCGTCCGCCAGATCGATGTGGACCAGTACAAATACGGTTTCGAAACCATCATCGAGATGGACAAGGCACCCAAGGGCCTGTCCGAAGAGATCATTCGCTTCATCTCCGCCAAGAAGCGGGAGCCTGAATGGATGCTCGAATGGCGCCTTGAGGCCTACAAGCGCTGGCTGACGATGGACGAGCCCACCTGGGCGCGCGTCGACTATCCGAAGATCGACTTCAATGAAATCCACTACTACGCTGCGCCGAAGAGCACATCCGGCCCGTCGTCGCTGGCTGAAGTCGATCCGGAGCTTCTGAAGGTCTACGAGAAGCTGGGTATCCCGCTGCGCGAGCAGGAAATCCTTGCCGGCGTTGAGAAGCCGAAGATCGCCGTCGATGCCGTCTTCGATTCCGTTTCGGTCGTGACGACCTTCAAGGAAGAGCTGAAGAAGGCCGGCGTGATCTTCATGTCGATCTCCGAAGCGATCCGGGAACATCCCGATCTCGTGCAGAAGTATCTCGGCTCCGTCGTTCCGCCGACCGACAATTACTACGCGACGCTGAACTCCGCGGTCTTCACGGATGGCTCCTTCGTCTTCGTGCCGAAGGGCGTCCGCTGCCCGATGGAGCTCTCCACCTATTTCCGCATCAACGAGAAGAATACCGGCCAGTTCGAGCGCACGCTGATCATCGCCGAGGAAGGCGCCTATGTGTCCTACCTCGAAGGCTGCACGGCGCCACAGCGTGACGAAAACCAGCTGCACGCCGCCGTCGTCGAACTGATCGCGATGGACGATGCCGAAATCAAGTATTCCACCGTCCAGAATTGGTATCCGGGCGATGCCCAGGGCAAGGGCGGCATCTACAACTTCGTCACCAAGCGCGGCGATTGCCGCGGCGACCGATCGAAGATCTCATGGACGCAGGTCGAGACCGGCTCCGCCATCACCTGGAAGTACCCGTCCTGCATCCTGCGCGGCGACGATAGCCGCGGCGAGTTCTATTCGATCGCCGTGTCCAACGGCCATCAGCAGGTCGACAGCGGCACCAAGATGATCCATCTCGGCAAAAACACCTCGAGCCGCATCATTTCCAAGGGTATTGCCGCCGGCGTGTCGCAGAACACCTATCGCGGTCAGGTGTCGGCGCACCGCAAGGCCTCGAACGCGCGCAACTTCACGCAGTGCGACTCGTTGCTGATCGGCGGCAAGTGCGGCGCGCATACGGTGCCCTACATCGAGGCGAAGAATTCGACGGCCCATTTCGAGCACGAGGCGACGACCTCGAAGATCTCCGAAGATCAGCTCTTCTATTGCCTGCAGCGCGGCATTCCGGAAGAAGCGGCGATCGCGCTGATCGTCAACGGCTTCGTCAAGGAAGTCCTGCAGGAACTGCCGATGGAGTTCGCCGTCGAGGCGCAGAAGCTGATCAGCATCTCGCTCGAAGGCAGCGTGGGCTGACGCCAACCGATATGACTACGCGATGGCGCGCGCGGCGCGCCTTTCTACGATTGCTTATTATGGGACATAACCATGCTTGAAATCAGAAACCTGCACGCCCGCATCGCCGAAGACGGCACCGAAATCATCCGCGGCCTGGACCTTACGGTGAAAGCCGGCGAAGTCGCTGCCATCATGGGCCCGAACGGCTCTGGCAAGTCGACGCTCTCCTATATTCTCGCGGGTCGCGAAGACTACGAAGTGACCGAAGGCGACATTCTTTATAACGGCGAGAGCATCCTCGAGCTGGACGCTGCCGAGCGCGCCGCCAAGGGCATTTTCCTCGCCTTCCAGTATCCGGTTGAAATCCCGGGTGTCGCCACCATGCAGTTTTTGAAGGTCGCTATGAACGAGCAGCGCAAGGCGCGCGGCGAAGAAGAACTGAAGACGCCGGATTTCATGCGCCTCGTCAAGGACGCGGCCGGCAAGCTGCAGATCAATACCGAGATGTTGAAGCGTCCGCTGAACGTCGGCTTCTCCGGCGGCGAGAAGAAGCGCGCCGAGATCCTGCAGATGGCGCTGCTTCAGCCGCAGCTTTGCGTGCTCGACGAGACCGATTCCGGCCTCGACATCGACGCGCTGAAGATCGTTGCCGATGGCGTCAACGCACTGCGCTCGCCGGACCGCGCGGTGGTCGTCATCACCCATTACCAGCGCCTGCTCGATTACATCGTTCCAGACACCGTTCACGTCCTCTACAAGGGCCAGGTGATCAAGTCCGGCGACAAGACGCTGGCGTATGAGCTCGAAGCCAACGGATACGCCGACATCATCGGAGCGGCAGCCTGATTCAGGCGGAAAGGACGGGTCTCATGAACATGCAGACGACGAGCCGCCTGACTGCCGCGGAAGCGGCGCTCGTTGAGGCGTTCAACAATCAATTCGGCGAACTGCCAGGCGACGGCGCCGTGACGGCGACCCGCGACCGGCTGCTCGACGACCTGAAGAAGGGCGGCCTGCCGACACGGCGGATCGAGGCCTGGCACTATACCGACCTCAAGAACCTGCTGCGCGAGGTGCCGGCCACTGCTGGAGACGCCGCGTCGAAAGAGATCGAGCCGTTGATCGAAGGTTCTTCGGTTCTTTCGATCGTGCAGGGCCATGCGGACCCTAGCGCAAGAGCGGGCGACCTCGAAATTTCCAGCTATGCGCAGCGCCTGATCGATGGTTCGGCTGCCGCCGCGCTCGGCGCGCTCGGCGCGGATGACGCCGTCGGCCGCATCAATGGCAGCTTCGTGCGCGACGGCTATGTCGTCGATATCCCTGCAAAGACCGAGTTCGATAAGCCGCTGGAGATCGACGTCGTTCACGCCGGCGGCCAGATCCATACACGCCTGCCGGTGTCCTTCGGCGAAAACGTCAAGGCGACCGTGATCGAGCGTCACCTGTCGGTGACCGGAGATGCGGCATTCGTGTCTCATGTCAGTGACATCACGATCGGAGAGGGCACGGAACTTATCTGGATCATCCTGCAGCAGCAGGGCCGGGAGGATACGCATCTCGGCCAGATCCGTATCGATCTCGGCGCCAATGCCAAACTGAAGCTCTTTGTCATCAACGCTGGCGGCAAGCTGGTGCGCCAGGAACTGCATATCAAGGTGACGGGCGAGGGTGCGGACTTGACGCTCCGGGGCATCAACCTGCTCGGCGGCGATACGCATACCGACGTGACGATGGTGCTTGGTCACAATGTTCCGCACACCGGTTCGACGGAGATCATCCGCAACGTCGTCTTCGACCGCGCCAAGGGGGTCTTCCAGGGCATGATCCGGGTTGCGCCCGACGCGCAGAAGACCGATGCGAAGATGTCCTGCAACACGCTGCTGATGTCGGACGATGCCGACTTCTCGACAAAGCCCGAGCTTGAGATCTTCGCCGACGACGTCCAGTGCGGCCACGGTGCGACCGTTACCGACATCGATGACAATCATCTCTTCTACATGATGGCGCGCGGCGTTCCGGAGAACAAGGCGCGCGCGATGCTCGTCAATGCCTTCGTTGCGGAGATCATCGAAGAACTGGAAGACGAAGCCCTGGTCGAGGCGCTGGAAGGCGTCATCTCGGTCTGGCTCGAAAAGCACGTCTGATCGGATAAGCGCCATGGACAAGATAGTACCGGCAGCCACCTACGACGTCGAAGCCATCCGCAGGGATTTTCCGATCCTTGCGCGGGAGGTCTATGGTAAGCCACTGGTCTATCTCGACAACGGCGCGTCCGCACAGAAGCCGCATGCCGTCATCGACGCCATCTCGCGGACCTATTCGACCGAATATGCGAATGTGCACCGTGGCCTGCATTACCTCTCCAATGCCGCAACCGAAGCCTATGAAGGCGCGCGCGAAAAGGTGCGCCGTTTCCTGAATGCGCCGTCGGTCGACGACATTGTCTTCACGAAATCCTCGACGGAGGCGATCAATACGGTCGCGCATGGCTGGGGAATGCCGAAGATCGGCGAGGGCGACGAGATCGTCGTCTCGATCATGGAGCACCACTCCAACATCGTCCCTTGGCATTTCATCCGTGAACGGCAGGGCGCCAAGCTGGTCTGGGTGCCGGTGGACGACGAAGGTGCCTTTCATATCGAGGACTTCGAGAAGAGCCTGACGGAGCGTACCAAGCTCGTCGCGATCACGCACATGTCGAATGCGCTTGGCACGATCGTTCCGGTCAAGGAAGTCTGCCGTATTGCTCATGAGCGCGGCATTCCGGTCTTGATCGACGGTTCGCAGGGTGCCGTGCACCTGCCGGTCGATGTCCAGGATATCGACTGCGACTGGTACGTCATGACCGGCCACAAACTCTACGGTCCCTCGGGCATCGGCGTTCTCTACGGCAAGAAGGACCGGCTTCGCGAGATGCGTCCATTCCAGGGTGGCGGCGAGATGATCTTCGAGGTGACCGAGGATGCGGTCACCTACAACGACCCGCCGCACCGCTTCGAGGCCGGGACGCCGCCGATCGTGCAGGCGATCGGCCTCGGTTATGCGCTGGACTATATGGAGACGGTCGGCCGCGAGGCGATTTCGCGTCATGAAGCCGACCTGACGGCCTATGCTGCCCAGCGGCTGCGGTCGATCAATTCGCTGCGTGTCTTCGGAACGGCACCCGGCAAAGGCAGCATCTTTGCCTTCGAACTCGCCGGTCTTCACGCTCACGACGTTTCGACGGTCATCGACCGGCAGGGCGTTGCGGTGCGTGCCGGCACGCATTGCGCCATGCCACTCTTGAAACGCTTCGGCGTCACCGCCACATGCCGTGCATCCTTCGGCATGTACAATACACGTGCCGAGGTCGATGCCTTGGCCGACGCGCTGGAATATGCGCGCAAGTTCTTTGCTTGAGGAGTGTCCGTATGAGCCTGGACGAAAGCGAACAGAAGACCGACGTGCGCGAGGGCATCGTGCATTCGAGCATTCCTGCCGATGAACTGGCGCGCCTCAGCGACGACATCATCGGGGCGCTGAAAACCGTCTACGATCCGGAAATCCCCGCCGACATCTTTGAACTCGGACTGATCTACAAGATCGACATCGAAGACGACCGCATGGTGAAGATCGTCATGACGCTGACGGCTCCAGGCTGCCCGGTTGCCGGCGAAATGCCGGGCTGGGTCGAGAACGCCGTTGGCGCCGTCGAAGGCGTGTCCGGCGTCGAGGTCGCAATGACCTTCGATCCGCCGTGGACGCCGGACCGCATGTCGGAAGAGGCGCAGGTGGCCGTCGGCTGGTATTGAGGGTCGGGCGGCCGACCTTTCATTGGGCATGATGGGAGCAAGGCCGAGTCAGAGAGCATTCGTTCGCTTGAGGATGGTCGCAATTTCCGAATTGCCTTCCTTGTAAAGCGCGGAGCGGCTTATCCAAGCTCACGCGCAGACTGGCTCATGTTTGTGGCTCTTGCCACAACGCCCAAACTCCGGGCGATGAGAGGACATATGTCAATGAAAAGACGTAGGACGAATTTCGCCTTTGATTAAGGGATTGAAGAATTAGGCATAACTGCCTAAATTGAAAAGATGAAGCGCCGGATCTTGACCCCGGTGCGGAAGGAGAATGAGCCGATGGGCTTTGCAGTGATGAGCATGACAGGCACCGCCGCGGCGCGCGTGAAGGCAATCGTTGAAAATTCCGGGCCTGACGCCAAGGGCATCCGCGTCGGCATCAAGAAAGGCGGTTGCGCCGGGATGGAATATACCATCGAACTGGTGACCGAACCCAATGTCAAGGACGACCTGATCGAGCGCGACGGCGCCAAGGTCTGGGTGGAGCCCTCTGCGGTCCTCTATCTGCTTGGCACGGAAATGGACTTCGAGACCACGACACTGCGCTCGGGCTTCACCTTCACGAACCCGAACCAGACATCGGCCTGCGGCTGCGGCGAATCCGTCGAGCTCAAGCCTGCCGATCTCGCTGCGCTTGCCGCGCGCGGCGACGCCGTGGTACCAGCCGCGCACTGAATTCTTCAAGACCGCAACCGAAAGCCGCCAGAGATGGCGGCTTTGTTATTTTGATTTGTCCCTTTCAGGCAGCGAAACAGTTTCTACCTTATGATCATCGAAACGCTGCTTCTGCTCTTTGCCAAAGGCGCGCTCCTCGGCCTCATCATTACAGCGCCGCCGGGGCCGATCGCGACGCTCTGCATCAACCGCAGCCTTCATCGTGGTTTCGGATCGGGTGCAGCCATCGGCATTGGGGCAGCGCTTGGCGATGCATGTTACGCGCTGGTCGCGGCCGCCGGTCTCGCGATGGTTTCGGATATCGTCGATGACTATTCGCTGCCGATTGCGGCGGCCGGCGGTGCGCTTCTGATCTTTCTCGGCATCCGAGATCTCATGACGCCGCCAGCCGGTGCCTTGCAGGTCGGTGCGCGCGATCTCTTGCGCACGATCGCCTCGACCTTTCTGCTGGCGATTTCGAACCCAGGCGCGCTTCTGTCCTTCGGGGGTCTCTTTGCTGGCCTTGGTTTGGTCGATGGCAAAACCGTCACCGAGGTGGCATCGATCGCCATCGGCGTGTTTTTCGGGGCCATGGTATGGTGGACGGCGCTGAGCGCGGCGGTGAACCTCGCCCGCGACAGGATTTCAAGCGATCTCACGCTGCTGATCCGCCGCATTTCGGGGGGGCTGATCATTACGTTCGGCACCGTCGTTCTCGGCTTTGCCGCGCGGCTGCTGCTTTCGTAGAGAGTTACGGGCGGGGCCGTCAGTCGCGCTTGATGCTCATCAGAAGGTCCCATATGTCAGCGCCGGTCTCGAAGACGACAGCATTTGCCTTGAAGCTTTGTTCGGCCTGGATCAGGCCTGTCAGTTCCATGGCAGGATCGACACTTTGGCCGTCATCGGCAGTCAGTGTATCGGGATCGATTCGGCCATAACCCGGCGTGCTGATATTCGCAACGTTGCTGGCGATCGCGCTGACCTTGTTGGTCTGCGTGCGCATGCCGGAAAGAGCGGTGTTCATGACGCTCGATGCATTCATCAGCCGTTCCCCTCATGTCTCTATAGAAGCCGCTGTACAGCAGAGGTTTTAGGGAAAGCTGAACGCAGTTCGTTAATGCCGAGCATTGGGCCGTCGCCAGGCCGTCCGGAAATGGCACATTGTCATGCCTGGGGATTCGATTGGCCGGCCGAGGCATAGCGAATGGTCAAGCGTTGAAATGGTGCTCGTCCAAATCTTCGAGCAGACGCGAAGGACCGGAGTCCATCCGAGCCGCTCACAGGTCGCAGCCGCTTGAGGCGCGGTTGTCTATCCTCGCGAAATGCGCGAACCAGCCGAAGCGCTCCTTTGCCTCTTCGCGAACCTTGGAGACAACGGGCAGATTCAGGCGTCGGCCGATCACGGCGGCGATGTCCTTTGAAGGCGACGCCTTGTCCGGCGCCGCCGTGACTGAGTCCGCCCGCCTGTCCCTTTTTGAGCACCAGACGGTGGAGGGTGGGCCATCGGAAGTATTGCGGCGCTGGTCGATGAACTCTGCCGTTCCGCGGCAACGTTCGAGGCGACATGGCGCAACTATCACGTCCGCAACTACGGCCGGGGTGCCAAGCACGCCGGTGACGACAAGGTCGGGAACTCGCCTCGAATATTCAGCCTTCGCCGGCGACGCCGGAGGATTTAGCCAGGGCGCAGAGGTTAGGGAAGGGAAAGGCCTAGGCGACGGCCTTTGCCCTAAGCTCCTTTCGGCGCAATATGGCCATTGCTGATGACCGTTTGGCGCCCTGCCAAGTGCTCAGTTATAATTGCCATGCCTCTGGCTGATGGAGCTTTCGATGTCCTCAAGCTTTAACGTTCACAACGCGGCCGGCTACGAGCAACTCATGGGACGCTGGAGCCAAAAGCTCGCGCCGGCATTCATAGAGTTTGCGGGTCTTGCCAATGGTGAGAAGGTCCTTGATGTCGGTTGCGGTACGGGCAGCCTGACATTTGCCCTTGCCAAGGCCGCTGATCTCAGCGAGATCGCTGCCGTCGACTATTCGCCAGTCTTCGTCGAAGAGGCAATTCGGCGCAACACCGACCCGCGCATCAAGATCGGGCAGGCGGACGCTTGCTCCTTGCCCTTCGATGACGGGGGCTTCGACCGCGCGCTCGCGTTGCTCGTTCTTCATTTCGTGCCCGAGGCCGGCCGGGCCGTTGGGGAGATGCGCCGCGTCGCGCGTCCGGGCGGGGTAGTCGCCGCAGCTGTCTGGGATCATGTGGGCGGCATGCCCGGCATGCGAATGATGGTCGATACGGTGGCGGCACTCAGCGAGACCGGGCGGCAGCTGCGCAATCGATATTGCTTTCAGCCGATGATGCAACCTGGCGAAATGAGGCGGACTTTTGTCGAGCAGGGTCTGCTGGACGTTACCGAAACGCAGCTGGTGATCCGCATGGAGTACCAAAACTTTAACGATTACTGGGCACCTATTGCGGCAGGCGAAGGGCCTCTTGGCAAATTTGTGGCGACCCTCGACGCCGCTGAGCGGGCACGCATAGACGCTGCCGTACGCGACGCATACGAGGCGGGCCGGTCCGATGGTCCAAGGTCGTTCGCAAATGTTGCATGGGCCTGCCGCGGAATCGTTCCCTGAGCCGGCCGCCAGAGGTCTGATCGGCCCCGCGCTTCTTACACGCACGATCCTTGATCCTAGAAGCGAAGGCCCCTCTGACGAGGAGCCTTCCAGCCCCCGCTTCAGGCTCGGGGCATTCGCTGCAATCGATTCATGGTCGATCGGCTGGGCCTTTGCCCGACCGCTTCTACTCCGCAGCCTCTGCGTAGCTCTCCACCGGCGGGCAGGTACAAACGAGATTCCTGTCCCCGTACACATTGTCGACGCGGTTGACCGGGGACCAGTATTTGTCGACGCGGAAGGCGCCGGGCGGGAAGCAGGCTTGTTCGCGGCTGTAGGGGCGGTCCCATTCGCCGACGAGATCTTCCACCGTGTGCGGGGCGTTCTTCAGCGGGTTATTGACCTTGTCCATGCTGCCTTCCTCGATGGCGCGGGCTTCCTCGCGGATCGCCAGCATTGCCTCGCAGAAGCGGTCGAGCTCGGCCTTGGTTTCGGACTCGGTCGGTTCGATCATCAGCGTGCCGGCGACCGGCCAGCTCATGGTCGGGGCATGGAAGCCGCAGTCGATCAGGCGCTTGGCTATGTCGTCGACCGTGACGCCTGCGCTGTCGGCCAGCGGACGCGTGTCGATGATGCATTCATGCGCGACGCGGCCGCTCTCGGACTTGTAGAGCACCCCGTAGGCGCCCTTTAGGCGGGCGGCGATGTAGTTGGCGTTGAGGATCGCAACCTTGGTTGCCTGCGTCAGGCCTTCGCCGCCCATCATCAGCACATAGCTCCAGGAGATCGGCAGGATCGAGGCCGAGCCGAAGGCCGCTGCCGAGACGGCGCCTGAGCGTCCGTCCGTTTCCGGGTGGCCGGGCAGGTGAGGCGCCAGATGGGCCTTGACACCGATCGGGCCCATGCCGGGACCGCCGCCGCCATGCGGGATGCAGAAGGTCTTGTGCAGGTTGAGGTGACTGACGTCGGAACCGATGTCACCGGGACGCGACAAGCCGACCATGGCGTTCATGTTGGCGCCGTCGAGATAGACCTGGCCGCCATGCTTGTGCACGAGATCGCAGATCTCTTTCACCGTTTCCTCGAACACGCCATGCGTCGAAGGATAGGTTATCATGCAGCAGGAGAGATTTTCCGCATGCTCCTGCGCCTTGGCGCGGAAGTCGTCCATGTCGATGTCGCCGTTCCCGCGAACCTTGATGACGACGACCTTCATGCCGGCCATCTGCGCGGAGGCGGGGTTGGTGCCGTGCGCTGAGGTCGGGATCAGGCAGACGTCGCGATGGCCGTTGCCGTTGGCGATATGGTAGTTGCGGATCGTGAGCAGGCCGGCATATTCGCCCTGCGCGCCTGAATTTGGCTGCATGGAGAAGGCGTCGTAGCCCGTCACGGCGCAGAGTTTTTCCGTCAGATCGTCGATCATTTCGCGGTAGCCGAGCGCCTGATCGGCCGGAGCATAAGGGTGGATATCCGAAAATTCCGGCCAGGTGATCGGCAGCATTTCCGCCGTGGCGTTGAGCTTCATGGTGCAGGAGCCGAGCGGGATCATCGCGCGGTCGAGCGCGAGGTCGCGGTCGGAGAGCCGGCGGATGTAGCGGGTCATTTCGCTTTCGGCGCGGTTCATGTGGAAGATCTGATGCGTCAGATATTCGCTGGTGCGCAGCAGATCCTTCGGCAGGCGGTAGCCTGGCTCGAAATCGGCGACGGCGAAATTGCCGCCGAAGGCGCGCCAGGTGGCTTCGAGCGTCGCGGGGCGCGTGCGCTCATCGAGGCTCATGCCGATCTTGGTCGTGCCAACCTTGCGCAGGTTGATACCCTCGGCGACGGCCGCGCGCAGGATGAGGCCCTGCATGTGGCCGACATCGACAGTGATCGTGTCGAAGAAGGTTTCGGGCTCTATCCTGTAACCTAGCTTCTCCAGGCCCTTAGCCATCAGCACGGCCTTCTGGTGGACCTGCTGGGCGATTGCCTTGATGCCTTTCGGACCGTGGAAAACCGCATACATCGAGGCCATGACGGCGAGCAGCACCTGCGCGGTGCAGATGTTCGACGTGGCCTTTTCGCGGCGGATATGCTGTTCGCGGGTCTGCAGCGACAGCCGGTAGGCGCGATTGCCGCGGGCGTCGACCGAGACGCCGACGAGACGGCCGGGCATGGAGCGCTTGTGCGCATCCTTGACTGACATATAGGCGGCATGCGGTCCGCCGTAGCCGACCGGAACGCCGAAGCGTTGCGACGAGCCGATCGCAATATCGGCTCCCATTTCGCCCGGCGACTTCAGAAGCGTCAGCGCGAGTATATCGGCCGCGACGATGGCGATCGCGCCCGTCTGGTGCAGGCGGGAGATCAAGCCGGTGAAATCATGCACGTGGCCGTGCGTGCCTGGATACTGGAAGATGGCGCCGAAGACGTCCACCGGATCGAGATCCTTGAAGGGGTCACCGACGATGACGGTCCAGCCGAGCGGCTCGGCGCGGGTCTGGATGAGCGCGATCGTCTGCGGATGGCAGGCGGCATCGACGAAGAAGGCCTTGGCCTTCGACTTCGCGACGCGCTCGGCAATCGCCATGCCTTCGGCAGCAGCGGTCGCTTCGTCGAGAAGCGAAGCGTTGGCGACGTCGAGACCGGTCAGGTCGCAGATCATCGTCTGGTAGTTCAAGAGCGCTTCCAGACGGCCCTGACTGATCTCCGGCTGGTAAGGCGTGTAGGCCGTGTACCAGGCCGGATTTTCGAGGATCGTGCGCTGGATGACCGGCGGCGTGATCGTGCCGTAATAGCCTTGACCGATCAGGGAAACGAGGACCTTGTTCTTGTTGGCGGTCTCGCGCAGCTTGTCGAGCGCCTCGCGCTCCGTCATCGGCGCGCCCCAGGCAAGCGCCGCCTTCTGGCGGATCGCAGACGGCACGGTCGCGTCGATGAGGCTGTCGAGGCTGTCGAGGCTGTTGTAGCCGACGACCTTCAGCATGTCGCTCATTTCGGCCGGCGACGGGCCGATATGGCGGCGGTTGGCGAAGTCGTAGGGCTGGTAGTCGGTGAATTGGAATTCTGTCGGCGTCGTCATTACGCGGTGAGCTCCCTATAGGCCGCTTCGTCAAGCAGGCCATCGGCATCGCCCGGATTCTTGAGCTTCAGCTTGAAGAACCAGCCGGCGCCCTGCGGGTCGGAATTGACCAGCGACGGATCGGCAGTGATCGCTTCGTTGACTTCGGTGATCTCGCCATCGAGCGGACAATAGACTTCCGAGGCAGCCTTCACGGATTCGACGGTGGCGGCATCGTCATTCTTGGAAAAGGTCGCGCCCACTTCCGGCAATTCGACGAAAACGAGGTCGCCGAGCTGCTCGACGGCATAATTCGTAATGCCGACCGTCGCCACGCCGTCTTCGAGCTTCAGCCATTCATGTTCTTCGGTAAATTTCAGCATGGTTTTGATCCTCTCTGGAAATTCTTAGCGTTTGTAGGTCGGCGTGATGAAGGGCAGGGCGGCGACCGTGGCGGGGAGATACTTGCCGCGCACCTCAGCGTAAATTTGGGTTCCAACGGAGGCATGCGAGACCGGCACATAGCCCATGGCAATTGGGCCTTCGACACTGGGGCCGAAGCCGCCCGAAGTGACTTCGCCGATCTCGGTCTTGCCTTCAGCATCCGCATAGAGCTTGGAATGGCCGCGCACCGGCGCCTTGCCTTCCGGCTTCAGGCCGACGCGGCGGCGTGCGGCACCATTGTCGAGTTCACCGAGAATGCGTGCTGCGCCCGGAAAATCCCCCGTGCGCGCGCCGCCTGTCCTGCGAGCCTTCTGCATGGCCCATTCGAGCGCGGCCTCGACCGGCGTTGTGGTGGTGTCGATGTCGTTGCCGTAAAGGCAGAGGCCGGCCTCCAGACGCAGCGAATCGCGGGCGCCGAGGCCGATCGGCTGCGCATCGGGATGTTCGAGCAACCGCCTGGCGACATCCTCCGCCTTGTTAGCGGGTACGGAGATCTCGAAGCCGTCCTCGCCGCTGTAGCCGGAGCGGGAGACGAGACAGGAGATGTCGTGCAAGCGGCAGTGGCGCACGTCCATGAACTTCATTGCCGCGACATCCGCCCAGAGTTCGGCGAGCACGTCGACGGCGCGCGGACCTTGCAGCGCGACCAACGCGCGGTCGAGAAGGGTTATGTCGCAGCGGTCGCCGATATGCTTTTGCATGTGCGCGACATCGGCCTCCTTGCAGGCGGCGTTGACGACGACGAAGAGATGGTCGTCGAGATGGGTGATCATCAAGTCGTCGAGGATGCCGCCGTTTTCGTCGGTGAAGAAGCCGTAGCGCTGGCGGCCTTCGGCGAGGCCGAGAATGTCGACCGGCACGAGGCTTTCGAATGCGAGGGCGGCATCTTCATATCTGCCGGACTTCGCCCTCACGACGACCTGACCCATGTGGGAGACGTCGAAGAGGCCGGCGCCGGCGCGCGTCTGCAGGTGTTCCTTCAGCACGCCGGCCGGATACTGAACGGGCATTTCGTAGCCCGCGAAGGGCACCATGCGGGCACCGAGCGAAAGATGCAGCGCGTGTAGCGGAGTTTTCTTGAGGGCAGCAGTATCGTCCAACGACGCCTCCGGGGTTTGCGCGTGGAATTCCATGCGCGGGCTCAATCTGAAGGCGCGGCTACGCCTTGCTTTCGAGCCCCCTCTGTCCCTGTGCCTGAGATTGTTATCCCTTCGGCGAGCGTTTCGAGAACGCTTCTCTCCAGAGTTCCGTCTGCCCCTTGCTGGTCCTTTGGCCTGAGAGTTTCCGGGGCGGTTGCTCCTTCGGCACCGGCCGTCTGTAGACCGGATTCTCCCAACAGGGTTGCGGCAATTATCCGGCGGAGCAGGCTCTTGGCAAGGGGGAATGTCGCCGCCGAACAAATTTTTGTCGCGCCGTCTTTCGGCAAAGTGTGATCTGCGTCAAATGGGCTTTTGCTTTTTTCGGATAAAGTGCTTAATCGCGAAATCCGCTAAAGAGGATCCAGATGATGAAAACGGGCCGAAACGCTGGCATGCTGACGCGCATTCTCTGCGCGCTGAGCTTGTTTATGCTTGGCCTTGCGCATCAGGCACCGCAGGCGGCTGCGGCAAATGCGGACTATAATAGCGCCGCATACGTCCTGCCGGACGGCACCTACGCCTCGCTTTGCGTGACCGCTACCGACAGCAGCGGCAAGACGGTCCCTCTGAAGCAGAATTGCGAAGTCTGCCGGCTTACGGCTTTCGTCATCCTGCCGGTGCCGGATAACGGCTCCTGGCTGCATCTCGAATTCGCGACGCTGCATAACCCGCCGGTTGTTGCCGACTCCCCCATCCGGGTGCACGCCGTCGAACGGCCGAAGTCCAGGGCGCCGCCGGTTCTGGCCTGATCTCCAGCCACCACCGAAATGACACGACAATGCCGGTGCGCCAGCCATTGCGAGCAGCAGCCGGCGAGGAGATACCCGATGAAGACAATCAAGACCCTCAGCATTGCGGCTCTGGTTTCCGCAACCACATTCACGGCAGCGCAGGCGCATGTCACCTTTCTTGATCCTGAAGCCCCACAGGAAAAGACGTTCCTCTTAACGCTGCAGGTGCCGCATGGCTGTGACGGCAGGCCCACCAACGAAGTGCAGGTGAAGCTGCCGGAAGGCTTTGTATTCGCCAAGCCGCAGCCGAAGGCCGGCTGGGAACTTGAAGTGATCAAGGGCGACTATCAGAAGAGTTACGACAATCACGGCACCAAGGTGAAATCCGGCGCAGTCGAAATCCGCTGGAAGGGCGGCAACCTCTCGGACGATTTTTACGATACCTTCGTGATCCAGGGCAAGGTCTCGGGCGTGGATGCCGGAACGTCACTAGCCTTTCCGGTGAAGCAGCTTTGCGGCGATGCGGCCGAGGCATGGGACGAGGTCGCAATCGATGGCGGCGATCCCCATAAGCTCAAGAGCCCGGCGCCGTTGCTGAAGGTCGTTGCCGGTGGCGGCAATGGCCATGACCATGGCGACATGGCGGGGATGGACATGAATGCTGCAGCAGGCGGCAGTGCCATACTCGGCGACCTCGAAATCTCCGGCGCCTTTGCCAAGGCAATGCTGCCCGGCCAGCCGGTCGGCGGTGGCTTCTTTACTGTCAAGAATAGCGGCAAGACCGACGACAAGCTCGTCGTCGTTTCCTCGCCGACTGCGGGCGAAGTTCAGATGCACGAAATGGCCATGCAAGACAATGTCATGAAGATGCGTGAACTGAAGGATGGGATTGCCATTCCGGCAGGCGGGACGGTGAAGCTAGCGCCTGGCGGCCTGCATCTGATGTTCCAGAAGGTGAAGGCGCCTTTCAAGCAAGGTGAGAGCGTACCGGTGACGCTCACCTTCGAGAAGGCGGGCAACATCGACGTGGCGTTGAAGGTTCTCTCGGCCCAGGGTAAATAACCAGCAACAGGCCTGCGGCAGTCGCCGCGGGCCTGTTGCTTTCCAAACGTAGGAAACTCAAAAATCCTCGTAGGATTTCAATGCCTGCTGCAATCCAGCCTGCGGCTGCTTGTTGCCTTTGGCCATCAGGTCGAGCGCCACTTCGGTGGACTGAATGATGCTTGCCGTTTCGCTCAGTTCCTGGTCATGTCGGAGCTGACGGTCTGCGATCCGGCGCGCGTCCTTTGCCGCTATGCTTGTCGGCACGCGGGGAGCAATCCTCAGCGTTTCGAAAGCGGCGGCGGCCGTGCTCGCGGATATGGTGACGACCTGTGTCATAGGACGTTTGATACACATCGCCGGTTCGTGTGCGGCTAAGGAAATCAATCGCATTTTATTGAACGGCAGGATTTCTTCTCATCCGATTGGAATCGGTCAATTCGTCAGGTAGACCAGAACGATGATCCAGGCTCTTCTTGTCGGCGTCGGCGGCGCTATCGGCTCGCTTTTGAGATATTATGTCGGCCAATGGTCGCTGCGGCTCCTGGGGCCCGGCTTTCCTTGGGGCACGCTGATCGTCAACGTGGTTGGCTGTTTCGCCATTGGCGTTTTTGCCGAAATGATCGCGCGCCGGTTCAACGCCTCCGTTGAGATGCGCCTGCTGCTCATCACCGGCTTCCTCGGCGGCTTTACGACCTTTTCCGCCTTTTCTCTGGATGCGATCTCGCTTTTCGAGCGGGGCGAGGCAGTGGCTGGCGGACTTTACGTCGCCGCAAGCGTCGGGCTTTCGATTGCCTCTGTCATGGCTGGTCTCGCGCTTGTGCGTGCTTTGATCTGAAAGGCAGTTTCCGCGCAAGGAAAAATGCTCTAAAGCCACCGCAACAGCCGCGCGTGGCGCGACCAAGATTTTCCGAAAGAACAAGAATGGCCGGAATCGAACATATCAAGGTGGATGCCGACGAGGCGGGAATGCGGCTCGACCGGTGGTTCAAGATCCATTTCCCTGGCCTCGGCTTCGGCCAGCTTCAGAAGCTCCTGCGTTCGGGCCAGGTCCGCGTTGACGGTGGACGCGTAAAGACCGACGCGCGCGTGCAACCGGGCCAGGTGGTTCGCGTGCCGCCGCTCGATGTCGATGCGAAGGTCAAGAGCGGTCCGATCGCCGGGAAGGATCTGAAGCATTCCAGCGATTACGAACTTCTTCAGCGCATGGTGCTGCATGAGGACGACAAGGTAATCGTTCTCAACAAGCCCGCCGGACTTGCCGTGCAGGGCGGTTCCGGCCTGACCCGGCATATCGACCAGATGCTGGAGGCCTGGACGAGCCCGAAGGGCGAGAAGCCGCGGCTCGTGCACCGGCTTGACCGCGACACATCGGGCGTGCTCGTCATTGCCCGCACACGTGGTGCCGCTCAGAAGCTGACGGCTGCCTTTCGCGAACGCGACACCAAGAAGACCTACTGGTCGTTGGTGAAGGGCGTGCCACGCAAGCATGAGGACAAGATCTCCACGTGGCTCGTCAAGGAAGCGACTGCCGACGGCGACCGCATGCGCATTGCCAAACACGGCGAGGAGGGTGCGGATCATGCCGTATCCTATTACCGCGTGATCGAAACGGCGGCGCAAAACCTGGCCTGGCTCGAGATGGAGCCATACACCGGCCGTACGCATCAGCTTCGTGTTCATGCGCTGCATATCGGCCATCCGATCATCGGCGATCCAAAATACTTCATCGACGACCCGAACTGGGATTTTCCCGGCGGCATCCAGAAGCGGCTGCACCTGCATGCCCGTCATATCGATATCCCGCATCCTGCGGGCGGACGCCTACGCATCACGGCGCCGCTGCCGCCGCATATGGTGCAGACATGGAACCTTCTCGGCCTTGATCTTGCCGGTGCGGAGAGGATTGACGAATGAAGCTCATTCTCTTCGATTGCGACGGCACGTTGGTCGACAGTGCCGCCCTGATCCATGAGGTGATGGCCAGAACCTTCGTTCAATTCGGTCATCCACGTCCGGATCTTTCCAGCATCAAATCGATCATCGGTCTGACCCTCGACATCGCGATTGCCCGCATGCTGGGCAAGCTGCATGTCGATGACGAGGCGATCGCCATGACGGCTCACTACAAGTCGATCTACATGGACGTCAGGCAGGAGCCCGGCATGGATGTGCCGCTTTTCGCCGGGATAAAGCCGATGATAGACAGGCTCGCCGCACGAGAAGACATCCTGATCGGCGCCCTCACCGGAAAGTCGCGCCGCGGGCTTGTCAATGTCCTCGAAACACACGGTTTCATGCCGCATTTCATCGTCTCGCGGACGGCCGACGATTGTCCGTCCAAGCCGCATCCGGCCATGGTAACCGAATGCTGCGACGAGGCCGGCATGAAGGCCGCTGATGCGATTGTCATCGGCGACGCTATCTACGATATGCAGATGGCAAAGGCTGCAGGCGCAAAGGCAATTGGTGTATCTTGGGGTTATGCCAGCATTGGCGACCTGATTGCCGCCGGCGCCGATACTGTCGCTTACCATCCGAATGACGTGCTTGACCATTTTTGAGGTGACGCCATGCGCGACCTGCTAAACGACCTTTCCGAAGGACTGAGCCATCCCGATCCGATCCGCCGCGCGCAGATCCAGATGAAAAGGCCGCTGCCGAAACGCTTCTACAAGAACGTCACGGTTGCCGAGCGGGACGACGGCTTCGCGATCGAGCTTGACGGCAGGGTCGTGCGCACGCCCGCCAAACAGGTTCTGGCGGTGCCGGTAAAGGCTCTGGCCGACCTCGTCGCCGCCGAGTGGGATGCACAGGCGGAAATCATTGACCCGGCGACCATGCCCGCGACACGCCTCGTCAATACCGCGCTCGACGGCGTCGCGATGGACACGCAAGCCGTCTTCGAAGACATCCTGCGGTTTTCCGCGAGCGATCTTCTCTGCTATCGCGCCGAAGGACCGGAACTCCTGGTGCAGCGCCAGACCGAGCAGTGGGATCCGGTTCTCGATTGGGCGGCGAATGATCTTGGCGCGCGCTTCATCTTGATCGAAGGCGTGATGCATCACGAGCAGCCGCACGAAGCCGTCGCAGCCATCGACGTCACTTTGCGCAGACACGACAGTGCGCTGGAACTTGCCTCTCTTCACACGATAACGACGCTCACCGGGTCGGCCCTTCTGGCGCTGGCGTTCGCCGAGCACCATCTGACCATGGACGAGGTCTGGTCGCTTGCCCATCTCGATGAGGATTGGACGATCGAGCATTGGGGCAGCGACGAGGAGGGCGAACTGCGCCGCGCCAAGCGCTTTGAGGAGTTGAAGGCAGCGGCGGAGGTTTTTTTGGCGCTAAAGGCCTGAAACATATTGCTTTGACCGCCATTATGACGAAATCTGCGACTCCGAGCGGGAGAGGTGCGGAATTCAGCATGAATCGGTTTAGGTCGCTTTTTTGTCAGCTGGGGCTGGTCTGCGCCATGCTGACGTCCTGCATGGGCCTGACCTCCGATGAGCCCGCCGCTCCTATCTACGATGTCCGCAGTGCCGTGGTTCTCGGCGGTCCCAATACGCCGCCCGAGCTGCTTTCAGGCATCGGCGACCGCATCAATGCCGCCATCAATGCAACGGTTCGGACCGAAGTCTATCCGCGCGTCGTGCTGACGATTCGCATCGCTTCCCTCCAGAAAGTCACAGGCTTCGACAAAAACAGGAATATCGCCAAGATCAATATCGATGCGGCGTCCGTCGACGAGGGTTCGGTCATCGCCGTCAGCTCGTTCGAGGTGACCAGCACTGCCAACGATCGGGCCATGGCGGATCAGATTCTAGCGGAGGATATCGCCGCGCGAATCCGCTCGGCCTTCAAGCTCAATACCGGCCGCGGCTGAGGATCATGCCGCGATCGCGCGGCGAGGGGAGATTTCATGAAGGAAGTTCTCGACGAGCTGGAGCGGCGGCGGGAGATTGCCCGGCAAGGCGGCGGCCAGGCGCGCATCGAAGCGCAGCACAAGCGCGGCAAGCTGACGGCACGCGAACGGATCGACCTCTTCCTCGACGAAGACTCTTTCGAGGAGTTTGACATGTTCGTCGAGCATCGCTCGACGGATTTCGGCATGGACAAGAGCCGGATTGCCGGCGACGGCGTCGTCACGGGCTGGGGAACCGTCAACGGCCGGACCGTCTTCGTCTTTGCCAAAGATTTCACGGTGTTCGGCGGCTCGCTTTCCGAGGCGCATGCCGAGAAGATCATGAAGGTACAGGACATGGCGCTGAAAAATCGGGCGCCGATCGTCGGCATCTATGATGCGGGCGGCGCGCGCATCCAGGAAGGCGTTGCTGCGCTCGGCGGCTATGCCGAAGTCTTCCAGCGCAATGTACTCGCCTCCGGCGTCATTCCGCAGATTTCCGTGATCATGGGCCCATGTGCCGGCGGCGACGTCTATTCGCCTGCGATGACCGATTTCATCTTCATGGTGCGCGACACCTCTTACATGTTCGTGACCGGTCCGGATGTCGTCAAGACCGTCACCAACGAGACCGTGACCTCCGAGGAACTCGGCGGCGCCTCTGTTCACACGACGCGTTCCTCAATCGCTGACGGCGCTTACGACAACGATGTCGACACATTGCTGCAGGTTCGCCGCCTCATCGATTTTCTGCCGCTTTCCAATACCTCGCCGGTGCCGGAGATCGAATGTTACCAGTCGGTGACGGATGGGGATCAATCGCTGGACACGCTCATCCCGGCCAATGCCAATAAGCCCTATGACATCAAGGAGCTGATCCATAAGGTTGCGGACGATGGCGATTTTTTTGAGATTCAGGCAAGCTTCGCCAAGAACATCGTCTGCGGTTTCGGGCGCGTCGAGGGCTCGACGGTCGGCTTTGTGGCGAACCAGCCGATGGTGCTTGCCGGCGTGCTCGATAGCGATGCATCACGCAAGGCCGCGCGTTTCGTGCGCTTTTGCGATTGCTTCAGTATTCCCATCGTCACCTTCGTCGATGTTCCGGGCTTTCTGCCGGGCACGGCGCAGGAATATGGCGGTCTCATCAAGCATGGGGCGAAGCTGCTTTTTGCCTATGCCGAGGCGACCGTTCCGAAGCTGACAGTCATCACCCGCAAGGCGTTCGGCGGGGCTTACGACGTAATGGCCTCCAAGCATCTGCGCGGCGATCTCAACTATGCCTGGCCGACGGCGCAGATCGCAGTGATGGGTGCGAAGGGCGCAGTCGAGATCATCTTCCGCAAGGACATCACCGATCCGGAAAAGATAGCGGCACACACAAAGATGTACGAGGACCGCTTCCTCTCGCCCTTTGTCGCGGCCGAGCGCGGCTATATCGATGAGGTGATCATGCCGCATTCGACGCGCCGCCGCCTGGCGCGCGGTCTGAAGATGCTGCGCAACAAGGATCTCTCGAACCCCTGGAAGAAGCACGACAATATTCCGCTCTGAGATGTGAGGTTCGTGAAAATTAAGCGAAATCAACAGGAAGTGAACACACGTCACCGATCCGTGTTTTCATTCCTGTCGTTTAGGAAATTAACGCTCGACTGTCTTATCTCAAGGGAGAGTCCAAATGTCCGGTTTCGAACGTCTCAGCGCCTATCAACCCTACGCGCTGGCCGCTCTCAGGATTATCACTGCGCTTCTGTTCATCGAGCACGGCACGATGAAGTTGTTTGAATTCCCGATCCCGCAAGGAGAGGGCGGCCCGCTTCCGCCGCTCATGCTCGTGGCGGCGCTTCTGGAATTCGTCGGCGGGCTGGCGATTCTCGTCGGTTTCCTGACACGTCCGGTCGCTTTCATCCTGAGCGGCCAGATGGCTGTTGCCTATTTCATGGAGCATGTGCCGATGGGTTTCTACCCGGCCGTCAATCAGGGCGAATCGGCGATCCTCTACTGCTTCGTCTTCTTGTACCTGGTTTTCGCCGGTGCAGGCGCCTTTTCGGTCGACAAGCGCAACGCCTGAGAAGAATGCCGCGGGTTCGTCCCGCGGCATTCATCGTCATCGTGAACCCCCGCGGGATACCCCGGCGTTCAGGCCGGGAGGAACGCGAGGCCTTGGTTCGCTTCCCGCTGGGATTTGACATATTCGGCGATCACCGAGAGCGGTGCGCCGCCACAGCTTGCCGCAAAGTAGGACGGCGACCACAAAACGCCCCTGTGGTAGCGCCCGGTGATTTCCGGGCCGTGCCTGTGACGCCCCAGCAGCAGGCCCTGCGCGATCTGGACAAGGCCTATGCCAACGTCTTGGCGGGGCGCGCAGGATATCCCTCGCCCCGCAAGAAGGGCGTGAACGACGCCTTCCGCTTTCAGGGGCGGGAGATCGAGGTCAAGCGCCTGAACGGCAAGTGGTCCGCCGCGCGCCTTCCCAAGATCGGCTGGGTGAAGTTCCGCGCCACGCGGCTCCTGCGTGGCAAGACCCTGAATGTGACGGTGAGCCTGGCGGCGAACGGCTGGCACATCCTTCGCCTGCGAAATCGACCATGCCGTCGCGGCGAACGATTTGCCCGCCGTGGGGATCGACCGGGGCGTGGCGAACACGCTGACGCTATCGACCGGGGAGCATTGGTGGATGCCTGCCGGCCTTGCAGAGATCGAGCGCAGGAAGCGCAGGGCACAGCGCGTTCTGGCGCGGCGCAAGCGCGGGTCGAGCCGCCACGCGAAGGCCCGCCGCCGCGTTGCAGCCTTGCAGGCCCGCGCTGCCCGCATCGGGCAGGATTGGCGGCACAAGGCCAGTCTTGATATCGCCCGTCGCTTCGCAACGGTCGGGCTGGAAGACCTCGCCACGCGCAACATGACGCGCAGCGCCAGGAAAACCGTGGACGCGCCCGCAACCCACGTCTGCCAGAAGGCGGGCCTGAACCGGGCGATCCTCGAACAAGGCTGGTACGGCTTTGAAACCGTGTTGACCTA
>NZ_ATTQ01000007.1 GCF_000419765.1 Rhizobium mongolense USDA 1844
TTCGACCTTCTCGATTTCGACGGCCATGATCTTAGGCCGTTGGAATTCACCGCGCGACGGCATCTCCTGGGAGGGGCTGATCAAGAGCAGGGATGATGTCATCCGGCTTTCGGAGGAGATCGAGGCAGACGGAGACCGGCTGTATTTTGCTGCCTGCGATCACGGCCTTGAAGGCATCATCGCGAAAGACCGTGAGAGCCCGTATCGCTCCGGCCGGCGTGGCGACTGGCAGAAGATCAAATGCATCCAAAGCGACGGCTTTGCGATCGTCGGCTATGAGCATTCCTTTGTTGCGCGTGCCTGTATCGGTTCACTGCTGCTCGGAGCGCGCCAGGCCCGCAAGCTGGTCTATGTCGGATCGGTCGGGACAGGCTTCAATGAACGAACGGCGCATGAGCTCCGCGAAGCTCTCGACAAGCTCAAGGTGAAGAAGCCACCGGTGGAATATTCCGGCCGGCGAAAATATATCGTTTGGGTGAAGCCAACGCTGGTGGCCGAAGTCGAATATCGCGCTGGACGCATGACGGCAAGCTGCGGCAGTCGTCCTATAAGGGACTGCGCGATCCGGAGGAGAATGCCGGGATGTTCGAGATCGAATGAGGCTGAAGTCAGTCCCGTTTTTGGCACGGGCCCGGGAATGTCACGTGGCCGCGACCCTTTCCCAATGTCCGCGCGTCATGGTGCGCTTATCGATACCTTAGGCGCGATCGACATGATCGCGTTACCCTCACCCGGTTCGTTCCCGACATTCCAGAACAATGAAAGGATGACGAACGTCTCCACCAATAGTATCGATATGATCGATAGCCAGTTCGGCCGGAGAGTGAAGCCACCAACGCTAGTAGGTTGAATGTGTGCCATGTCTGCCCCTCTGCCCGTCGCCTTGGGGAATCGCCGGTCATTGTGACACTAGGTCAGTGAGCATGGACAAAAAAGCTATCCCTTTTGGGTACTCTTGGTGCCTTTAGTACGCCTTCTGGGTGACCCACTGATTGCCGAGATCGAATATCGCGCGTCGACGCACCACGCTCGAGCCGGAGGAGGATGCGGATATTTATGCGATTGAATGAAAGCGAAGGAACCCGGTCGTAGCCGCGGAAGTTCGGCGACGGGAGGTTCCCATGGTTCGCCGCAGATTGACAAAGGGACCGAAGGCCGCGTCCGTGCAACTGATAGACCGCTCATGGTCAGTGCTGGACAAGGAAACGGGCCTGCCTGTCGAGGCATCCGGATGCAAGCTCACTGGATTGTCCCGTGAGGAAGCAGACGACATAGCCGCGCGGCTAAAGGCTGCCTACATCGATCACATCTCCGACACTAACCCGGAACATCATGAGAGCCATGGTGTTGAGGATGGATCATAACTGAAGCTAATGGGAGGATCATCCAATGCTTCTGAAACTCATCACCGTCTCAGTACTTTCGATCGGTCTTGCAACTTCGGCCATGGCTCAGGCCAGCGGCGGTTCTGGTGGAACTAGTGGTTCTGGCCAGTCCGGCGACACGTCAGGTTCGGGTACCGGATCTGGTACTTCAACCTCTGGGACGAGCTCTTCCGATAAAGACAAGGATTCCCAAGGCAAGCAAGAGTCTTCCGACTGCGCACCGGGTCAGGTTAAAAATGCGGCCGGCAACTGCCAGTAAAAATCTCGCAGTCCGTTAAAGACAAACCCCGCAGTTCAACTCTGCGGGGTCCGAGAACATTCGGAAAACCGTTATTCAGAATGAAAAAAGGACCGTATTCAGAATGAACCCCCTTGCGCTTCTCCTAGGATCATTCTAAATCCGCGCCACCACAGCATAAAACGCTTACGGATGGCCTCGTGGCGGAGTGGTGACGCAGAGGACTGCAAATCCTTGTACCCCGGTTCAATTCCGGGCGAGGCCTCCAAACGCTTTCATTAGCAAAATCAGCATCTTAAAGCGACGAAAAGGCGAGCGTTTTGCCCTTTGATGTCGCGTTCATGTTGCAATCAGCTTTCGTTGATTTCCAGCGGTTTCCTTGAGGCGACGGCAAATCCACGCGACATGAAACGCGACATGTCGGAGCCGTCGCACCGAACCCACACTTTTGAGGTCCGCACTGCTCATGAATCGCACTAACCTGCTGGTATGAGCACCACGATGTCACTCTTCGGTCCCAAGGGCGACGATCAGACAGTCAAGGATTTTATCGAACATGCCGCCGATCGAGGATGAATGACGATGGCTAAGCAAGAGAGGACCAAAAAAGAGCGCGAGGCTCGGATCAGGAGCGCTGAGCGCATTCATGTCGTGATATGAAAGGCCTCGAAATCCACCAGAAGCAGATTGAGGCCTTCTCAATCGCCGCGATGCGAGCTCCGGCATTGGTCGCAGCTGGCGGCGTGGCGGCCAGCTTGGGCTTTTATAGCGCGAATTACTCTCGCCTCGCCGGGAAATCGGAGGCGCTCGACTTATTTAACGCGTCATGGGCGTGGCTGCTTGCAGGTCTCCTGCTCACGGTTCTCGCACCAGGTATCGCCTATTTTAGTCAACTGGCTTATTCACACTCGATCGAAAATCACGAGCATACGTGGGAGTTTCCCTTCTCAACCGAAACCCGACGGTCGCGGATCGCGCACCGAGTGGGCAATGCATCCAGGTGGTTGTGCGTAGCATTGGTGCTTCTATCGATTGCTGCCGTCAACAGCGGGGGAATCAAGTTTCTTCATCTGGTCGCGACACTGTAGCCAGATCGACGCATCCATCACGCCCCTTGCGATTCCACATCCACCCAAGGCTTCACATCCTTTCCGGCCGGCAGGAAAGCGTCTCTGCTAAGTGATGTGTTTGGGTTTTTGGCGCGTGGGTACTGTGAAGAGGGCGGCGGGAGTCCAGTTCCTTGCGACCCTCCTCCGACTCTGCCCACGGTGTGACATCCTTGCCGGCCGGCAGGAAGGCGCTGATCAATTCCGAACGTGTCCAATCATCGTTTGCTTCCTGGTCGACAAAGTCCGCGCAGCCAAACATGTATTCGGCCTTTGCGTGAACTCCTTCCAGGCTGGTTGGACGGTAGAAGCACAGCGCCTCGGCGGCCTCGTCCTTTTCATGGCTTAACTAAACGCCAATGCATCGGCGGCTTCGTCGTCGGGCCATATCTCGTCTGGAAAATCGTTCTAGCGTTCTGGCGGAGCTTTGATGCTCGTATCCCTCGAAATTCACCGGCAGCAGTTGAATGGCTCACGAAGGAAACCAGCACGACTGACACCGCGAGGATTGGTCGTGTCATTGCTACCCCTGAGTATGCTTTGTGGACGCTCGCGAATACCTCATCCGGATGCGTAAAGCTCTTCGAGCACCTCAATGAGAGCCTCGACGGTAGCTCTCTTCGTGAGCTCTACATCTGGACCAAAACGCTATCTTGTTACAAAGACCCCGACGACTTGCTGATCTACTTGCAGAGGGCCGGTCTATCAAATGGTAGGGCTGACGGCGAATTTCACATGCAGCATTTTTCATTCTATCACGACACGGTCACCGGCTACATTGCGAACGCGATCGAGGCTGAGAAGCATCCGTAATCTAACGAGAGGTTAGAGGGTGATCGATAGGAGGAATGTGGCAAATGGCTGATGTTCCAGCCGAGCTTGAGGCCGCTCGTCGGCGCTATAACGACCTTTATCCGGATCGCCCGATCAAGCGGGTCGGCGATACGCCGGAAGCGTCTTACTTTCTCGTCGGGCTCAGCGTCGCCTGGCTCAACGGAATCCCTCTGACCGAGGATGAAATCGCTGCGGTCGAGATGATGACACCGGCGGGGATGTTCTCCTGAACTTTCATTCCTTACCGGGAACCGCCTCACAAGGTCCGCGACCGTACTAGCGCTACTATCCCGCGACTTTTTCCTCTGCCGGACTCGTTTTCGGTGCAGCAGAAGAGCAGAGCTGCAGCACCCGACAGGGCCCGCGTTGATTTCATAGCCCAATGCGGGCCCTGTGTCGCACAGCGACGTGAGGCGACGGCAACGACGCCTTCAAAGAGGGAATGCAAGCCACGCTCAATCGAAAAGGCCCGCCGGGGTGTTGGCGGGCCTTCGAACAGGTGGTCATTGAAAGGCCACCGCTATGCCTCCTGCGACAAAGGCAAAGCGGTGGCCGAGAACCGAACCATAAAGCGTGAAGGCCCTATATATGGCAACTAGCTAATATGGGCTATACGTATCCTAGGGAACGAACCTAGATCGATGGACTTACGTTAGGAGTGCAATCATGTTGATCCAACGTTGGAAGGAGCCCCTCGTCTTGGGAGACGGCCGTATCCGGATTGTTCTCGGCTCGGCTGAGGAGGCTATGAACTGGCTTATTCACGAGCCCAATCAAAACAGCGAAAAGTGGCGTCATGCGTGGCGCACCTGCAATGCGGCTCACGAAGGCCGACTGTCTGCCGAGGAGGCCAGGTCCGCCGTTCAGCTTGCGGCGGCTCCCAGTCGCTGATCGGCTGTAAACGGCATTCGCTGGCTTCGTCACCCGACGCTGTCGATCTTAGCCTATGGGGCATCGCAGACGCGCGTCACGCTCTTTCCGGTAGTCGGCCACTCGAAAACGGCTGCATTCGTTCCACGGGCATGTGGGGCCGAAATGAGGCCCATCCGAACCGCCTCGGCATATCCGTCCATGACGTCACCCAGGCGAAGAAGCCTTCCGCTTGCCTGGCTTGATATAGCCTTCTCCCAAAGGGTCAGATTCCGCACACCCTCCGAG
The DNA here is from genome assembly GCF_000419765.1 of Rhizobium mongolense USDA 1844. Taxonomy (GTDB): domain Bacteria; phylum Pseudomonadota; class Alphaproteobacteria; order Rhizobiales; family Rhizobiaceae; genus Rhizobium; species Rhizobium mongolense. The sequence continues at coordinate 4,722 of NZ_ATTQ01000007.1, forward strand.
GAGCGGGGGCACGAGCGTGTCGATAGCAAAGACGGCTACATCGTCACCATCGTCGATGAAGAAAACCCTTGGACAGGTGCGAAGACGAGGCCCGTTCATAAGCACCGATGGCTTTGGGGACGGTCCCATCCCTGAAGGGCATGTCTTGAAGTGCCTCGACGGAGACAAGACGAACTGCGACCCGTTCTGCCGCATCTCAGTGGCCGCTTTGGCTTTGCATACGACCAGGCGGAACCAGAGGTGAAGCCGGCAATGATGGCGGTCGCGAAGCTCAAACACGCCGTCAAGCAGGCTAGATCCAAGGTGAGGTCAGGATGAACGAATTCGCCCTCGGAGCCATGCCCGTCGGCTGCGGCTTCATCGTACTAAGCCAGCATTTTTGCATCCGCGGCAGCGTTTACAAAAGCCTGTCTCGCGAGTTCAAGACTCCCATGCTTGCACACGGCAGCCAAACACAGTTGCCTCGCCTGTGCGTAAAGCTCGCACCGCTTTTCGGGCCAACGGTGTTTCAAACATTCCAATGCAGCATCCGGCCCTGAGATCTCCTGTCGGATGCCATTTCCGACGCGCACATGGACCGGCGAACTCCAAGTGACCCCGAAATCAACCTTGATGACTTCAGCCATCTGAATTCCCCGGTTTTTACGGCGTCGAACCTTCCTGGAGGGGCAAATGTTCCATGGAGGATCGGCGTTTGCAAAGGATTGGACGCATGACAAGCTGTTTCGCAGTAGGAGCAACGAAGCGTGGCCACGGCTGGATCGCCTATTATCGGCGCCTGCATGACGCCGAGAACCGGGTACTTCGCGACGGCAAGCACGACATCATCTTCGCGACTGAAGCCGAAGCACTGAAGGCCGCGAACGCGGAGTTCCTGAAATACCTCTACAGCCAGATCACCGGCATCTCCTCCATGGGCGGTAGCAAGAAGAGCGTGGCGAAGAAGGCGGCTGATCGTCTGTTCAAGAAGGGCGGCGGCACGATCGAGGTAGAACGCCGGGGGATTGAGGCATGATCCACGCCGTCAGACAATGCGCCTCCGGCGCAGAGATCGTCGCCAGCTACGCCGCCGTGCGTCAGAGGCTCTACGGGCGCTCGAACGTCGTCAATCTCTTCAAGCCGAAGCAGCCGGAACCTGTCGCACCGATCCCGCTCACCTACTGGGAGCGCCACAAGACTTATTTCGACAGCCACGTTCATGCCTACCGCCGATGGAAGACAGGCCAGCCGTTAAAGCTCTACATCAAGCGTCGATGCCGGGAGTTCGGCTGCTCCTATCGCGAGATGGTCAGCAGTTGCCGCCAAGACCGCCTGGCATGCCGTTAACAAGATGACGGAACGCTTCGAGAGGGCGGCCGAATGAGCAAAGGCAAGCTCGACGCACTGCTCGACGGTCTCGGCATCAAGTTGGTGCCGGTCTATCGACGCCGTGCGGCCGCGCAAAGCCATGCACGAGATCCGCGACCAGTATGGCGACGGTCATCTCGTCTTCGTTCTCCGGTGCATCAAGCAGACAAACAACAATCGCGACGAGCTTTGGAGCGAGACGATCGGCGCAGTCTCCGATATCCTCATCCAGCGTCAGGATTGGGCATTGGACCGCCCCTCAGAGGTCTTGGAAGCTTTCGACAATATCCCCCTTGGTATCTTGCGCGGAAAGGCCGTAGCGCGCCGTCCGTGGCCAGTACGCGCAACTCTCCGAACCTACATTTACGATCGATTGGAGAGCATTCTCGATGAACCAGAACAGCGCCTTGCGGTTTGAAGACCTGACGGAAAGTGCGGCAGTGATCGCCGACGCCAGCCTTATCGTGAGGGCGAGGTTCGTCGAGGCCGCCGACACACTGCTGCATGTCAATGTCCCTGGTCTTTGGCCGGCCGCCCTTAAGGCCTTTTGGCCGGAGCATGCTCTCGATTACAAGGAGGTGCGGCTCCGGTATCGCCCGAGCGCATCCGCCATATCCAGGGCAGAGGAAGTCATGCACGGTTGGCTTCTGGAATATGTGAAGGACGAGGACCGCCGCGTCCTGCTTGGCAAGTGGTTCATGTGCCTTGCCGCCCCTCATGTCGCCGGATCGTTTCGGGATTTCTGCAAGGATACAGGGCGAATTCGTAGGACGTCGGAGCGCCATCTTCAAAGTGAATTCCAGCGTATTTCCAGCGAACTAATTAAATTTCCTCAATCGTTACAAGAGTCTGACTGGTCCAGAGTGTCGCCAAATGATGCCGAATTCGGCTACTGATTTGGATAAGGTTAGAACATCTGTTGCCAAGCATGATCTTCATCATCTGATGGACGGCGCAAACCCGGTCTACGCTCCGCTGAGCCCGGAGCTTGCGGAACTGGTTAAGCGCTTGGAGAAGGCGAACCGCCGGCGTGAACGCAAGCGCCAGGCAGCATAGGTTGAAGGGATGGCCGAGACAACCATCCCCGGCCGCCGTTATCGAGCGGCGAAGATCATTGCGAGGAACGCGGCGGAAATCGCGAGCTCGATAGTCAGTTTGCGGTAGTGGATTTTAAGGTTCATCAAATCTCCTTCGGTTAGCGAAGGGATCACAGTGAACCCTTCGAAAGCATTTAGGGAAAACCATCTCCAAAGCCAACTGCGGTCCGAGATTTTATTCCACGTAGTAACGACGAGGTCCCCGGCGCCCAGATACATTCGTCGGGCACGCTTGCTATCGTCGGTGTCAGCACCGGCAATGGCCAGGAAAGCCGACAAATAATTCCAGGTGATAGTTCGGCCCGCCTGAGACTAGCCGTGGTTATTGCCGCGCCCTACCTTCACCTTCTTAGGAAAGGAGGAGCAAATGAAAAGCATCAGCGACTGGCTCGACGACAAGGTCGACGACATCATCAATACGCCGGGCTTTGAAGAAAGCTCGTCTGGGTTCGAAAGGGAAGCTGAGATATTGCGCGCGCAGGCGGAAGCCGATGGCTTCACCACCAAGGATCTCCAAGACGCATGCGGAGGCGATATTGCAGCCTATCTAATGGAGCGTCAGAACGCGTTTACTGAATCGGAGATGCGTCAGAAGATCGAAGATGATCCTTATGGCAAGTGACTGGACGTTACACAAATAGATCGCTCAGGACACCAGGCCGCAAACTGAGCTGGTGCGCCCGTAATTTCAGCCCGCCACCTTAACCGGTCGGCGGGCTTTTCATTTGTCGAATTGGCATCACGCTCGCCCTGGTGCGGCGACAGCTGGATTGGTCGTGAGCAGGCGTACGACCTCCGCAGCCAACTCTGTCACATCGTAAACGATTGCCGCTCCATGGTTGCCAGTGGCAGTCGTGACTATTGACGTCCGGTCAGGGAGTGCCACCAGCGACACAACCTGATCCGGGTTTACGAAAACTGGCATTGCAGCCTGTCCAACAAGCGTCAATTGCACAAGCCTCATATCATCCTCCTACAAGAGTGATGCTCTTCGAGGCAAAAACGCAAAAAATCCGGAAAAGTTTATGTGGGATTGCGGTCGGGAGGCTACCTCGATCGCTATGATCCAGCCCTGTAAGGGGTGGTAATACGAGGGGAAGCCGACGCGCCCCGACCTTGAAAGTGCTGGATACGCAACCAGTGCCGTCGGCCAAGCCGGGAGGGTAGCCCGTCATCATGCCCCGAGTGAGGAACTGCCGTAGAGCCCGAGGTGCGTGGCTCGCTGAAATCCGGTCGCCGATCATCTCGGCTAGGGGCGCCCGTATTCATGTCGGAGTAGAGTAGCCCGGTAGCTCGCCAGCCTCATAAGCTGGAGGCCGGAGGTTCAAATCCTGCCTCCGCAACAATACCAGCCGCGGGACCTGTTGGGCCCGGTGCGAGAATGCTGCTCCAGTCAAGTGTTTCGGAAATTCCGAATAACTGCCCGTCGCCTCACCCGGTTTTCTCGCCGCCTAGCCCTAGGTAGATCATTAAAGAGGCCGACTGCCGATTTCTATTGAGACGATTAGGTTGCGACCGTTCTCAGCGTGGGCCTCTAATTTGGTTTCGAGCCCGGCGGCGACAAGGGCGTTGCATACATCCACGGCCGCGCTCTTAGCTCTTGCGTCGCCATAGATTGGGGCAAAAACGGTAATGCCTACCCCCGGCGCGATAGGTACGCCAGCGGGCGGTGAACCAACAGAGAGACCTCTTGGCTGCGCAAGCTTCCAACCTGCAGCTTGAAGCGTGGTTACAAGCTGGCCCCAAAGAGGACGTGCGTCAGGAACGCCGTCGGCAACCAACCCAGAAAATATCTGCCCTCGGTAGATCATCGCTGCCTTGCTGATCTCTAGTGCTGTCTGCTCTGAGAGTGCTCTTGGCTTGCGGTAGTTTGCGAGTTGCAATTGAGATTCGGCGGCCTTGGCTTCGGCCTGGGCAGCGCGCGACGAGGCAGAGGCCAAGTCAGCGTTTGCTCGGCGTTCCTGAACGGCTGTAGCCCACATCATGAGGATGGTGCCGATGAACGTAGTTAATGCCGAAAAGAAAGCGGTTGCTGTAAGCGGTTCGATTGCAGCGGCAACGGCGGTCACCGCTCCGATCAGTAGGAAGGCCACCCCAAAGTGCTGGCCCTTCTTCGCATAATCAGAGGGAACGTTGAAAAACTTGCCCAATCACGACCCCAAGGTTAGTTCATGCCAGTCCCGACAAAATGCGCGGCATGAGAAATTCGCCCAGACGCTCGTCAAAGGCAAGACGCCAGCGTGGTGCTATGGGATTTGAGCCGGTGCGAGCGTGAACGCTTCGTACGTCCACCAAGCCCCGATTCCGAAGGAACTGAATGCCCCGATACCCGCGAGAATCGCGACGACGTTTGCAACGAACCCAGCCTTTTTCGCTATCGGGCCGCCGGCGTAAAGCCATTGGGTTAAATAAGTTCCGCCAGAGACCAGGCCGCCGAGCAAGGTGCCTATGGCAAACGGCAGAAGGCAGGAGGCATAGGTGGAGATGAACGGGGATTTGTTCACTGCCAAGTGGGCGATGAAGGCGAGCATAGCAACAGAAGCGCCGCCGTTTATACCGACAATCGTGCGGATGGCGTTCTGTCCCGCCATGATGACTGACTTAAACATCTCGATCTCGCCGTTGTAATTGTGTTTGGCGGCCTCAAGATGAGAGCTGAGATCAGCCTTATAGCGTTCGAGCTCGGCCATTGATGGTTCTGCTGACGGGGCGTCCGATAGTTGATGAGGTTGTCGACGAAGATTGCGGCGGTTCCTTGCTGCTTTATCGCTTCAATCTCTGCCTTCATCTGTGCTGCGAATTGCTTGGCGTTCATGTTTAATCCTGCGTCGGTTGCATAAGCAGGAAACGATGGATGACCTTGAGTCGCAAGTGCAGCTCAACAACAGCCCCGGGCGTGCCGCGAAATCCGTAACGATTTGCACATTGTTCGACTTCTCCACAGCGTGAGAGACGATGATCGATAATTTCCTGATGCGGGCGCTGATGCTACTCGGCGCCCATTGGCTGTGCGATTACCCGCTGCAGGGACAGTTCCTCTCCGACGCCAAACAATCAGGCCCGCTGCGCGTTTATCATCTGATCGCACACTCCGGCATCCAAGGCGCCGGCGTGGCAGTGGTCACGGGGAATGTCTGGCTAGGTCTGTTCGAATGGACGGCACACGCGATGATCGACGAGGCGAAGGTGAGGGGCAAGACGACGTTCGCCCAGGATCAGGCTTTGCACATCGGCTGCAAGGGGCTGTGGCTCGTCTGCCTGGTCGTGTCCGCCGCATTCTTTTCTGGGCAATCTATCTCGGTCTGGTGGCGCTGATCTTCATCATAGGTTCTCTGCCGATGTGGTGGCTGTTATGAGTCCCCGTGCAGAACGCGCGATCCTTACACTTCTCTGTGCTGTTGCTGCCGCCTGTCTCGTCTATGCGGTGTGGTCCATCTGGTAGAAAATTCATATCGCGAAATGCGAAGGTCACATCGGCTAGTAGAAATGATTTTGCGTCATCTGCCAAGAACGAGGCGAATTGCTTCAATTTGGCGACTGCGATCGTCGAAAAAGCGACCGCAAGCGCAATTAGGCGTTCCGTGCGTCCCAAGGTGGTTGCCGTCTGCAGCAGCTTGCCGTCCCAGTAGAGGTTATTGTTCGCATCGATGCCCAGCAGCGAAACGCCTTCGATAGAGATGGAGTTGACACCGGGCGGCCAATCTGCCGGCGGCTTCTCTCTTATGAATTTGAGGCGTCTTATTTTGTCCCAATCTAACGGCTGCTTCATCGAAAGCTCCAAATGCCAGTCCTGAAAAACGCACGGCTGATTATTCTGCGCTTACCGGTTTCGTGCGGGTGAACGCCCACGGGGCGGCAGTATCATATCCGAACTTAGAGCACTCATAGACCTGGCCTTTTACGTCCCTCCTCGGATCGGCGTAGCCAACTGCGAGCATGATCGTCGGCGGGAACTGACAATGACATAGCTTGTAGCCGAGCGACCTTGCCAGTTCAGCTTCGGCTATAGCCAGCTGCTTTTCCGAATTTTCGATGGCCAAGGAGGCCGCTGCTTGCTTGTCGGCAGGCAGCATGTCCTTTGCATCTCTGAATACGCCCAGGAGTTGCCGGATCGCCTTGAAGGAAGCAGACGCCGCGCTTGCGCCAGCTGCAATATTTTCAGGTGTAATTTCCATCGCGTCTTAGCGGTTGCATGAGCAGGGAACTCTCAACCGGCTTGAGTCGCAAGTGCAGTTTGGCAACGTGACCGGGCTTTGCACATGGTTGCTCACAGTGTTCTACATATATTCACAGCCTGATCGGCCTTTGAATTTAATCAACCGGAAATCAAATATGCGCGGTGGACCGAGAAAAGGCGCTGGGCGCCCCAGAGGAGCCGCGACAAAGCGAACTCGCAAGATCGCGGATAGGGAGAGTCAGAAAGGCTTGACGCCTCTGGAGGTCATGCTGAAGGCAATGCGCGAACACGCCGACAAGCAGGATTGGGATGCTGCAGCGTCGATCGCGAAAGATGCAGCGCCTTACATGCATGCCAAGCTCGCCAGTATTCAACACACCGGCCGCGGTGGCGGCCCTATCCAAACCGTAACGTATCGGAAGGACAGCTCAATGCACACGATGCCATCTTTGGCCCGCCTGCCACCGGCAGCGGAGATGATGAGGGCTGTACCCGCAGGTTGATTGGCTCGAGATGGGCGAAAGCTGGTCGCCACGGCTTGAGATCTGCGTCGGAGGCCCGCGCCAGATGCAAGGCATGGGACCGGATGGAAAGTACAAGGCCCTGCTGATCACGGCCAATGAACTGAAATAGCGGCCATGGTCGAGCTCGGGGCATCCTGGGAATGGCCGGAGGATCAGCCGCATATCTCCATCCAGATCGGCTTGAAGGTCGCTGCCCTCATACGTGAGCACGGCAAGCCTGATTTTGTAGTGCTGGAGGAGCAATCCCTCGCCAAGATCGGCAACACCAGCGCCGACGCACTCATTTATCCATGGGTGGCGACCACGGCCATTGTCTCGACGATCGCCAACTTCGGCATTCCCTAGGGCACGCTCCCGCAAGGCACTTGGCGCAAGAGCTTCTACGGACAGACCGTGAAGCCATCGCTAGACAACAAGGGCAAGAAGGATTGGAAGAGCGCCGCCGTCACCGGATGGGAGCGCATCGGCATCCGTCTCCCGTCTCGGAGAACGCTCGCCCACAATGCTGCGGAGGCATGTGCTCTTGCGATCTGTTGGTGGTGAAGGAAATGAAGGTTCATGCCGGCCGGTATCAAGAGCCGCTGATGGCGCTGCGGATGCAGCGGAATGAAAGGGCTGCGGCATGAGGTTTTCAGCCAACTATTGGCTTTGTGTCGGTCCGAGCAGCTGCCAAGGCCTATCCCGATCTGGTCGAGAAACAACGTCTCCGCCTGGTTCGCGTTCTTCGATGGTTTGCCGCTGGGATGGCTACAATTCTGGGCTCTGGACCTCGATGGCGTCATATCGAAACGACACGCCTTGGGCGAGATGATATACGAGAGGATGCACCGGCGCTTCGGAGCCTTTGCGGTCCAGCCTGATCTTCTCGATGACAGACGAGGTGCGGCATGACAGGGCGTGAAATTGGAGAGCGGTTCAGTCGGGCCGTGGAAATCAGCATGTGGTCGTTCTCATCAGTAGGACGCAGGTTCCGAACCGTGCCGCATGGATCGAATATCCATACACCCAGGCCGACAAGAACGGCTGGGGCGGCGAACTGCTCTCCGAGGAGCGCAAGGATTTCTGGTCGACCCTCAGCCGGATAGCGTCAGCCCGCGAAATCAGCGAAGCCGAGGAAACCCAGACATGGCTCTCCTATGTCGACGATGAGAGCGAGCGTCGTTGCCTCACAGCATGGGCGTGGTGTCCGGCTCGGAAGGGGTTCTTCAAGAACTGGTGCAAAGAAGAGGGCATCCACCCCGAGACCGGACGGCGCCGAAAAGAGGGGCAATCTTGCGTATTTTGTTAGCTTTGTCTCGCAAGCCATTGCAGCATAACGAAATCGACCTTCAAGGCCTGTTCCCTGATGACCCTAAAATCAGCGACAAACATGTCATCATCGCAGAAGGTGCGACACACTGGCGGGCCGCAGAGGCAAAGCCCATGGCCTGTGACTTTGATACCGATCTCGCTGGATTTGATTGGGCGGCAAAGCAGAACGAACGCCGCCGTCAGCGAGAGGCCCGCAAGCGTCAGGCGGCATAGAGGTCTGAAGTTCTGCCCGGGTTGATCGCCGGATGCATCCTCACTCGCCCGGCTCGGGCACCAATTCGAGGCAATGCCTCAACAATACAGAATTTGTTTTGAATGCCGCTGGCAGCGCTGTTTAACTCGCCTCTAGGAGGAGTTCCCATGAAGAACGTGATTTTAGCAGCTACGCTTTTGCTCCCGTCGTCGGGCCTTGCCGCCCAGGCCGTGGAAGTCAATGCCCGCGCTCACACGTGTGGCCAGATTGCGCAAATTATCCGCCAATCCAAAGCGGCTTTTGTACGCACCGGCTTCGGCGGCCGCAGCTTCCGCTATCCGCCGTCCCGCTGTAGGCTGGGTGACAAGCGCGCCATCGTCAGCTTGCGGGATGCCAACGGACAGATGTGCACCCTCGACTATGCGTGCGTTAATGATCCGGCATCGCCCTATAACTGGTCCTTGGATTAGCGCTCCGGAGCCCAGTGGATAACTCAACCGAAGGCGGCGCGTCGAACCTGGACCGGCCTGACCACCACAGCCCGCCACCTTAACCGGTGCGCGGGCTTTTCATTTCAGCAGAAATGGTGTGACCGCGGCTATGCAAGATGAACGCCGCTTATCCGTGCTGGAAGTCCCTGTATTGCGTATCTGGGGAGACGACGCCATGTAGATCCAACCGTATTCCGGTTGAGGATGTCCATGAATTCGGAGGCATCCTTGCCCGTCAGGTCTTTCAACTGCTTGTACCCGATCGTAGCAGGATAGCCAGTGATGGCATCAACAACGGTCCACGTGCCGTCTGCTTCTGCGCGGCGGTCGTATGCCATGCAAGAGATTTCGGAAGACATGATGTCCTCCTTTCTGGCGCCCCGTAAGGAGTGGCGCGTATAGGATAAACGCGAAGTAGGCCCATTTGTTTCGGTCCTGGGGCCAGCACCGTCCGTGCCGGCGGGTTCGGGCAAATAAGGAGAAGTCGCATGAGCGAATAGAACCGCCCCGTAAACCAAGGCGAAATTCTTCTGCAGCGGCAAGGACGGGAACACTGTTTTCCTTCCGCCGTCTATTCCGAGGATATCCAATCCGAGGATGACGGCGGGAGAGATCGACCGCGATCCCCGATCCGAATGCCGGCTTGTGGTGGATGGCGTCCTGCCCGGGCTCGAATGCCGCGGTCGAGGAACAGGAGCGTCTGAGCAGAGCTTGCCGCCGCAGCTTCCTCTCAGAGTGCGACAAACCCTCGGAAGGTGGGGTCTCCGCTCGCCAGACCGCCGACGCCGCTCCACGGTCGCTGTATGTCAGCCGTAAGGTCATTAATGCGGTATACAAAGGGGCAGGGTTTCGAAACCACGTTGCCGGCCGACGACCTGCATGTGACGATTACCTACAGCCGGACCCATGTCGACTGGATGGCGATGGGCTCTGCATGGGATGACGAAGTGAAAATCCCGCGGGGTGGGCCCGCGGCTGATGGAGCGGTTCGGAGAGCTGTTCGCGTCGAACATGAGCTGGGATTACGCCGAGTACGGCTGCATATCACCATCTCTTACGACGACGATGCTCCGGAACTCGCGACCGTCGAACCCTATCAGGGCGAGATCCTGCTCGGACCGGAGGTGTCTAAGGAAGTGATCGACGACTGGCTTGCGAGCGTCAGGGAAGTGGAAGTCTGATGCTCGGTGTCATCGGTGTCACGCAGCCAGAAGAAATTCTTGATCTACCTCGCGGTTCAATGCTCCGACCAACTCCTTGGCCTCCTCGGCTGTGAGCATGTCCATGACAAATCCGTTGATCACGGCTTTCTGCCCGGTGACTTCATCGAACACCGACCAATAGATGTTGAGATTCTTGTGAACGTTATACCTGTGGGCTTCCATGGGGAATTCCTCCTTCTTGAAGCATCGATAGAAAAGCACGTCGCCACCAAAAGATGAATCGTGCGTGTGTATATCGAGCCTATCCATTGGGATAGTGCCCGGCTACGCCGCTAACCTCGGGTCCACAATGAATTTTACCGACGCTGTAACCGTCGCGGGAACGCGCCGGCGCGACGACGGCTACCTTGTTGCCGAACGCTCGTATCGCCAGTACAGGCATCCAGATCTATCTGGGATCCGACGTGGGAAAACCGGACATGCGCACGGTGCCGCGTCTATCGCGCGGGCGCTGAGGTCTTCGCCGAGGACACGCTCAAGAGTGCTGGTCACCGGCCGGTGACGAATGACCACCCGCCGGAAATGGTCCCGGCGGATAACTGGAAAAACTACGTAGGCCAGACTGGAGACGAGATCACCGGCGAGGGCATCTTCATTCGCGTCCCGCTTGAATATTCAACCTCTGCTTCAACGGATATCGCCGGCATCGTTGCGCTCGCCACCGGTCGTGACGACGATCGAAGGGCTGCTCTGGCCGTTCCTGTGCCCGATCCCGCCGGGGGCGCTCGCAGTCTAGGCTCTGTAAGCCGCCTCACTAGCTAGCCTGATGACGTAGTCTTCGGATGCGTCGGCGAGGGCGAGGGCCACCTCAGCTCGTCCAAGGCCTTGTGAGTGCAGCCTTTCGATCAATTCAAGCATGGCAGCATCGACGATCTGCCGACAGTTCATGCGTGTTGGTTGTGGTCCTATAAAGTATAGCTTGGCAGTCATGGCACCCCCTTTTGATCGCTTGCAGGATGCCACAATTTCGCAGGTGCACAAGCAACTGCTAATTTTAATATGCGGTGCAATATGGAACAGTTTAACCATAGGCGCTTGCAGGCACCGCCGACCGCCTCATCGCGAAATTCGGCCAGAGCGGCACCGTAACGCGCGTCACGCCTCCAGATCCTGTCGTCGGCGGCGATCCGGTCGAAAAAATCGTCCACGGCCAAGGGCGTGCCGATGGGGTATACGGCGCGCGAGATCGACGGGACTGTCATTCGGGCCGGAGACGTGCAGGTTTACATCTCGTCTGTGGGGCTCGCGATCGCACCGGCCGTCGGCGATCTCGTCGTCACGGCCAATGGCAAGCAGGATCGCGTCGTCAACGGTGATCCCAGAATGACGATGGTGTGACCAACGTCGTCTTTGTCGTCCAATGAAGGATTGCGCCTCAGTCGTCGTGGGACGCCGCCCATTCGCGCTCGAATTGGATGCTGTCATCGAGTGATGGGAACCAGCAGTGAGCGTCGACCGCAGGCGTTCCTGGTCCGCCGCTTGGTGCCTTGAGTATGTATACGCCGGCGCACTTCTTCACGGAATTTGAGAGCTTTTCCAAATCCGAATAGGGAATGTTTGCGATAATCACGGGCCCGAAGTTTCCCATCCGTCACTCCGTGTCTCTGCTTAGCTGAGTATCATCGAAAGCCGAAACGATGGAAAGGAACACCTATGACTAAGTTTCTACTGCATAAGACCTATAGGGCCCGCAAGCCCGGGAACGATCCTCGACGTCCCCCAGCGTGAGGCGGGTTCATTCGAAGCCATCGGCCTCGGGCAGATCATCCAGGTGAGTGTCCGCTCCGATGACACTCATGGCCGCCATACGCTTTATGGCGCAATCTAATTTAGGTAGGCGCACTCTTTGTTTTCATCCTTGTCGTCTCGGGGGCGGCCAACGCCATGTCCCATGGTGAAGCCGGAGGAGAATGCCGGGATTTTACGAGATAGAATAGGCGATAAGGTGTGGCAGGGTGTGGCAGCCACCGTTCTCAAAGGATTGTATTTCAGGCCAAGTGTGGCAGTGCTCTGGTCCGGGCGAGGCCTCCAAACTTCTCAATGCTTTGACATTTCGGCGTTAGATACAATTTGGGAAGGTGTCTAAGCGAGTTGGCAAGCTTTTGCCGCGAGTGACGGCTCACTGGTGGACGCATTGGCCGCGTCTAATTTCATCCCGATTTTTCGCTCTGGCGTATCTCGCGATCATGCCGGCCGGGCACCTCTTGTCGTCGTATAGAACGGCTTCGCCTGGGGCTAATGATGAAACGGTCGGTTTTTGCTTTACGACCTTCATTGCAGCCTCTGCCGGCGCGAAGCCAGCCGAGAACAGAACTGCCAATGCGCAAAGAATGTTCATCGTGCGTTTCATTTTCCCCTCCATCCATTCGTGAATGCTAATAGATATAGCGGTTTGGTCTCAAAGGAAACTTCGCAATCGGATTAGCTCGAAACCGTAACAGGTCGGAGGTTTTTAAAGCGGGTGCATCCACCGTCCGCCAAGCAATTATTTGACAAACAATCATATTTTTGGAAAATGAGGGCCTCTCCAGGAGTAAACCTCCAAGGCAAAAGCCGGGCGCTGCGGTCTGGCTGAATTGCCGAAATCAGTCCGCTGTGATCCGATATGCCGGCCATTGAACAGGAAATTCGACAGGACGCGCGCATTCCGTCCGGCTATAGCGTTAGCGAGCTTCTGGCGTCTCCGCTGTTTGCAATGTCGCTGACGGAGGCGGCGAGCCGCCTCATAGCCATCTATCATCAGGCGCCGCGCGCGGTGCGCTATACGTCTGATCTGCGCCGTTGGCTCGTCGCCCAGGCCGCGCTCGCCTTCTATTTCGAGCGTCGGACGGATGCGAGCCGCGAGGATCTGACGGTGACGCGTCTTACCGAGTTCGCGCCACTACATAGATTCGCAAGCAGGAATACGATCGCTTCCTATATAGCGCAGATGCGCCAGTACAAGCTCTTCACCGAACGGGAGAGCCACGACAAGAGACTGCGGCCGCTGGCGCTTTCCGAAACGGCGGAGCGTCTTATCCGCAACTGGTTCGACAGCCATATGGCATCGCTGGACAGGTTGGACGGGGGGGAGCGGCTCGCTCTTTCCCAGGCCGACCCGCGGCTGCTTTACTATTCCCATCCGCCCGCTGCCCGGGCACTCATCGCCGATCCGCGCTGGAACGATCCGCCGGAAAGCGTAAAGACCTTCACGTTCACCAATCTCGGCAGCAATGTGATTCATGACCTGGTGGCCCGTTTTCCCTCGGGCAATACGCTTTCCGAGCGCTGCTATGTTGGCGAATTGAGGCCGGGAGACCTTGCAAGCCGCTACCATGTCTCGCGCACGCAGACCGTGCGGGTGTTGAACCGTGCGAGAGCCCTCGGCGACATCGGCTGGGACGGATCGCAATATGGCGAAAATTTCTGGATTTCCGCCCGCCTGATCGAAGATTATCGGGGATGGCAGGCCGTCAAATTCGAAGCGCTGTCGAGGTCGATGAGCGACGCTTGCGCGCAGATATACGCATAGTGGGCGTTCCGGCGCGCTGCACTTCACAACTCTGGGCGCACTCACGCTATCGTGTCGTTTCGCTGTCCAGCAGCCCGCAGCAGAATATGGCGATGAGCGCTGCGATGATGAAGAAGTCGAACAGCGTGAGATACTCGAAAAAGGCAGACATGGCCTGCACCTCCTCCATTTCCTCCGGTTGTAAGAATACCACAAACCATCGCTTTGTTCCAAACAAGAGTTGCAGTCGTGGCCGCGTCGGACAGCTGTCGGCTCAAGCGGGAGGATTCTTGCCGCAGTTGCTTACTGTGCCTTGAAAGCGCACGCCGCGGAGATTAAGAGGACGGGTGACAATGCCGCGTTCAACGGGCGAGAGGATATGATGGATTTCGAAGCAGCACGCGCAAAGATGGTCGACAACCAGATCCGTACGACGGACGTCACGTCGCATTCCGTGCTGACGGCCTTCCTGACGGTGCCGCGCGAGGCCTTCGTGCCGGAGAAATCCAAGGCTCTGGCCTATATCGACAACGATGTCGAAATCTCGCCGGCAGCAGGCGGCAAGTCGGCGCGCTTCCTGATGGAAGCTTCGCCGCTGGCAAAGCTGCTGCAACTCGCTGCCATCACCACGGACGATGCGGTCCTCGAAGTCGGCTGCGGCACGGGCTACACCTCGGCTCTGCTGGCCATGCTTGCCGGTTCGGTCGTTGCGGTTGAATGCGACGAAGCGCTTGCGGCCGAAGCAAAGAAGAACCTTTCCGGCTGCGCCAACGTTTCCGTCATAACCGGCGCGCTGGAGCAGGGCAACAGTGCCGGCGCGCCCTACGATCTGATCTTCGTCAATGGCTCCGTCGAGGAGGTCCCCGCTGCCCTTCTCGGCCAGCTCGCCGAGGGCGGCCGTCTTGTCACCGTTCAGGGCTACGGCAACGCCGCCCGCGCCAAGGTGTTCTTCAGCGAAAACGGCGCTGTGTCGGAAAACGTGTTCTTCAATGCTTCTGTCAAGCCGTTGCCGGGCTTTGCCAAGGTTCGAGAGTTCGTGTTCTGACCGCAATTTTCAGGATTTATGAAGCGGGCGCCTCGGGGCGCCCGTTTTGTTTTCCGCCTGTCGCAAAAGCGTCAGCGGCGCTGGCCTAGACTGCCGCAACAAAACTGTGCACGGGCGCATTCATTTGATTCGCGCTGATTTTTTTCATGTCTGGGGTATTCTAAGGTCTGGATGATTCGGATGCCCACTCCACGCAATCCGATCTTGTTGCAGGGATAACGGGGATAGATATGGCTCAGCCAAGCGTAGTGCGTGAACCGTCCATGGAAGAGATTCTGGCGTCGATCCGCCAGATCATCGAGAGCAATGAGCCGGGCGCGGGCAGGGCGATTTCGCCGTCGCTACCGCCTGTCTACGGCGCCGATGACGAGGAGAGCGACTCCAACATCCATCTGACGGTCGACGAGACTTATGCTGACGTCGAGTTCCCCGAGCCTATGATGATGTCCGATCCGCGTTTCGTTGCGGCGAATTCGGCAGGCAGCCGCGAAGCGGAAGCGCCGGCGCCGACGCGGGCGATGTCGCTTGCCGATGTTGCTGCCCGCGTTCGTGCCGCCTCGGAGCGTACCGCACCGCAACCGCAGCGCGAAGCGCCGCCGGTCTTTCGCCAGCCGGAACCGGCCGGATCCCCCGACCAGGACGCCCGCGATCCGGTGGAATCCGTTTCAGCGCCTTTTGGTGCTCCGCCGCCGGCCGCAATTCCAGCCCCGGCCGTTGCGCAGGCAGAACGCGTTGACATGCCGCAGCCAGCCGCCGCAGAAGCGGAGAAGCAGGCTGCCGTCCCGCTGGCGGCCGACGCTGAAGAAGACCGTTTGCCGAATGTCGCCGAAGAAACACAGAGCCTGATTTCGCAGAGTGCCGGACTGCAGGTCGCACGTTCGTTCGAGGAGCTTGCGCTTGCGATGGATGGCGCCGAGCGCCGCTCGCTGGACGAGATTGCCGAGGACATGTTGCGCCCGATGCTGCGCGAGTGGCTGGACGACAATCTGCCGACGCTTGTCGAACGGCTGGTGCGCGAAGAAATCGAACGCGTGGCGCGCGGCCCGCGCCGCTGACCGGGACCGCTTTTATCGAACAAGCCGCTCCGGTCTCCGGGGCGGCTTTTTTATTGACTTGCCGTCAGCCATCCTATTTACAACCCCCATCCTAAAACCCCGAAGTTTGGTCATAAAATGCTCGACAAGACCTATGATTCCGCCGCAGTCGAACCGAAAATCGCCGCGAAATGGGATGAGGCCGATGCGTTCCGCGCGGGCGCCAACAAGAAGCCCGGCGGCGAGACCTTCACGATCGTCATCCCGCCGCCGAACGTGACCGGTTCGCTGCACATGGGACATGCGCTGAATAATACGCTGCAGGACATCATGGTCCGCTTTGAGCGCATGCGTGGCAAGGACGTGCTCTGGCAGCCGGGCATGGACCATGCGGGCATAGCCACACAGATGGTCGTCGAGCGCAAGCTGATGGAACAGCAACTGCCGGGCCGGCGCGAGATGGGCCGCGACGCCTTCATCGAGAAGGTTTGGGAGTGGAAGGCGGAATCGGGCGGCCTGATCTTCAACCAGCTGAAGCGCCTGGGTGCTTCCTGCGACTGGTCGCGCGAACGGTTCACGATGGACGACGGGCTCTCCGAGGCGGTTCTCGAGGTTTTCGTCACGCTCTACAAAGAGGGTCTGATCTACAAGGACAAACGCCTCGTCAACTGGGACCCGAAGCTTCTGACGGCGATCTCCGACATGGAAGTCGAGCAGATTGAGGTCAAAGGCAATCTCTGGCATTTGCGCTATCCGCTTGAAGAGGGCGTTACCTATCAGCATCCCGTTGCCTTTGACGAGGAGGGTAAGCCCACCGACTTCGAAACGCGCGACTACCTGGTTGTTGCGACGACGCGGCCCGAGACCATGCTCGGCGATACTGGCGTCGCGGTAAATCCCGACGACGAGCGCTACAAGTCGATCATTGGCAAACACGTCATTCTGCCGATCGTCGGCCGCAAGATTCCGGTCGTTGCCGACAACTACGCGGATCCGACGGCCGGCACCGGCGCCGTCAAGGTCACCCCTGCACACGACTTCAACGATTTCGACGTCGCCAAGCGCACGGGCCTGCGTGCGATCAACGTGCTCAATACCGATGCTTCGGTTACCATCAAGGACAACGAGGACTTCCTGGAAGGTCTCGGCCATCCGGCCGCCTTGCATGGCGCCTGGGACCGGCTGGAAGGCCAGGATCGCTTCACGGCACGGAAGATCATCGTCGAGATTTTCGAGGAAGCGGGCCTGCTCGACAAGATCGAGCCGCACATACATACGGTTCCGCACGGCGACCGCGGCGGGGTGCCGATCGAGCCGCGTTTGACCGAACAATGGTGGGTGGACAACAAGACGCTTGCAAAGCCCGCCATCGCATCGGTCCGTGAAGGCCGCACCAAGTTTGTTCCGAAGAACTGGGAGAACACTTACTTCCAGTGGATGGAGAACATCCAGCCCTGGTGCATTTCCCGCCAGCTCTGGTGGGGCCATCAGATCCCGGCCTGGTACGGTCCGGACGGACAGGTCTTCGTCGAGAAAACCGAGGAAGAGGCGCTGCAGGCTGCCATCCAGCATTACCTCTCGCACGAAGGCCCGATGAAGGCCTATGTCGAGGACCTCTTGGAAAACTTCAAGCCGGGCGAAATCTTGACGCGCGACGAGGACGTTCTCGACACGTGGTTCTCCTCAGCGCTGTGGCCTTTCTCCACTCTCGGCTGGCCGGAGCAGACGCCGGAACTGGCGCGATACTACCCGACGAGCGTTCTCGTCACAGGCTTCGACATCATACCGTTTTGGGTAGTTCGTATGATGCAGATGGGCCTGCACTTCATGAAGGACGAGGACGGCAATCCGGTCGAGCCCTTCCATACCGTCTATATCCACGCGCTCGTCCGCGACAAGAACGGCCAGAAGATGTCGAAGTCGAAGGGCAACGTCATCGATCCGCTCGAACTGATGGACGAATACGGCGCCGACGCATTGCGCTTCACGCTGGCGATCATGGCTGCACAAGGCCGCGATGTTAAGCTCGATCCGGCGCGTATCGCCGGTTACCGGAACTTCGGCACCAAGCTTTGGAACGCCACGCGCTTTGCCGAAATGAACGGTGTCAAAAGCGACCCGAACTTCGTTCCGGAGGCGACGGGGCTGACGATCAACCGCTGGATCCTGACGGAGCTTGCCCGCACGGAACGTGACGTAACGGAAGCAATAGAATCCTACCGCTTCAACGATGCGGCCGGGGCGCTTTACCGGTTCGTCTGGAATCAGGTCTGCGACTGGTATCTGGAACTGCTGAAGCCGGTCTTCAGCGGTGAAGACGAGGGCGCGAAGAAGGAGGCTCAGGCCTGCAGCGCCTATGTTCTCGAAGAGATCTACAAGTTGCTCCATCCCTTCATGCCGTTCATGACCGAGGAGCTTTGGGCGCATACAGCAGGCGAAGGCGTCGAGCGCGACACGCTGATCTGCCATGCCGAATGGCCGGCGCCGTCCTATGCCGACAATGCTGCGGCCGACGAGATCAACTGGCTGATCGATCTCGTCTCCGGCATCCGCTCGGTTCGCGCCGAAATGAACGTTCCGCCGTCGGCGACTGCGCCGCTGGTGGTCGTCAAGGCCAACAATCTGACGCGCGAACGGCTTGCCCGTCATGAGGCGGCGATCAAGCGCCTTGCCCGTGTCGAAGCGATTACGCTTGCCGATAGCGCCCCGAAGGGGGCAGCGCAGATCGTCGTCGCCGAAGCGACCGCCTGCCTGCCGCTCGGCAGCCTGATCGATCTTTCGGTTGAAAAAACTCGCTTGGAAAAGGCAATCACCAAGACCGAAGGAGAGATCGCGCGCATCAACGGCAAGCTTTCCAATGAGAAGTTCGTCGCCAATGCCAATCCGGACGTGGTGGAAGCGGAACGCGAGCGGCTGGCCGAATTCCAGAGCCAGATCGCAAGCCTCAAGGTGGCGCTGTCGCGCGTCATTGAGGCCTAAGCTTCCCGTGGGCGTATAATACCTTAGGGCGTCCGGTCTGCTCGGACGCCTTTTTTATGCCGTTGGAATGATTCGATCGTTTTGGCTGATTATTCCCGGCTGAAAACATACAGTTTTGCGAATTTATGAAATGAACTGCCCTCTCGGGGCGAAAATCACGACTGTTGTCAGATTGATACAGACCACCCGATGTGTGGAATGACAATCCAAAAATACCCATAAATGATTAGGGTATTAGGATAAAATTTTATGACCAAAAAATATTGACGTGCCCGTCAATTCCTTACGTCAATTTAACTCCTCTCCCGCATTGTGGCTGCAAGATGGCGCAAGTTGCCATTTATTGCGATCGCCTGCACTCTGCCGCCATTGGAGTGCTTTAGTGGGGGAGACACAGTTGGCATCTCGTATGTTTTCCAAAGGCGTAGCATTGCTCGCCATCCTTTCGGCCATCGCCTCGCCATCGTTTGCAGGCGGCCTGGAGCGCGGCGGGTATAATATCGATCTTCTGTTTGATCCTTCACGCTTTGCGGTCGAATCCACCGCCACTTTCGTGATGCCGCAACGCAAGCTGAAGAATGTGGATGATATCAACCCTGCGAACGGCGATCTCAACGCGATCCCGGGATATTCCACCTCGGCGGATGACAGCGAGGACTACTGGTCTCCCCGTATCGGCGCCAAGGCTGCAATCGGCGATGCGGACTGCATGTTCGATTATTCGCAGCCCTATGGTGCTCACACCAATCCAGGTGCTCGCTGGGCGGGCGCAAACGATAACATCGAGACGAAGGTCAACAGCGACAATTATGCTCTGACCTGCTCTTACAAATTCGACATGGGGCCAGGCCAGTTTCGCGTCATTGGCGGCGCCAATTACCTCGAAATGGATGGTTTCAAGGAACGCCTCCTTGTTCCACCGGAGCTCCTTGGCCTTTTGGGGCTTCCTGGAAGCGGTGTGGGTCGTCTTGATCTTGAGGGGGACGGCTGGGGATGGCGAGCCGGCGTGGCATACGAAATTCCGGAATATGCGCTTCGTGCGAGCTTGATGTACTACAGTGAAGTCAAGCTCAACGAAGTCACGGGAACGGTGGACTTGACGCAGGTGCCGGCCGCTCTTAATCCCCTCGGAGGGCTGATTATTCCGGTCGAGGGATCGACGGCGATGCCGGATGCTGTCGAACTGAAGATCCAATCAGGGATTGCACCAGATTGGCTTGCCTTCGGCTCCGTCAAATGGACGGACTGGAGCCAGTTGCAGCGCATCCCGTTCTATAATAGCGGTGTCGAAATCACCTCCCTCGATCTGGGTTATCGAGACGGCTGGACAATCACCGGCGGTGTCGGTCACAAGTTCAATGATCAGTGGAGCGGCGCCGTCAGCGTCACTTGGGACCGCGGCACATCTCAGGAATTCGGTTCGCAGACCGACAGTTGGCTGCTCGGTGCCGGTGTTTCCTATTCGCCGAACAAGAACGTCGAGTTCCGCTTTGGTGGCGTGCTCGGCATATTGACGAGCGGGGATTCGTCTCCGACAACGATTGACGGTGTTGGCGTGGGCGACGAGGCGACATACGAGTTCGACAACGATCTGGTGACGGCGCTCTCGACATCACTCAAAGTCAAATTCTGATCTTGCATCAACGAAGTAGAAGAGCCCGGCAAAAACGCCGGGCTTTTCTTTGCGCCTTCCGTATTAACCTTGCGCCAAGTCATCTCATTTTGTGACGATTCAGCAACACATTTTTACGACAGTTCGCATATCATGGCGGCGGGGCGAGTTTGTCCATTTCCCGCCACAAACAGGGCGCAGCGATATTTGCGGGCGAGGGAATGGCAGGCGTAGGGTACGTTTAAGAAGCAAGATGGGTCGAGTTTTTTCCGCGACGGGCAGAGAGCGTATGAGCGCCGGCTTTGATGCCGCTTCTTGTGCGATTCAGCTTTTCCCGCAAGGCGATTCCGCCCAAAAAACTCACGCAGAAGTCACGCACCCAAGCTGTTCTTCCCCCGATGATACGGCGTCCATTGTCGCCGCACGCAGGCACCGCGATCACGCCAGCACCGGTTTGGTCACATTTGGTGTTTACGAATATTCGAAAGGCGGAAGGATGCTTGTTCGCTCCGCAGGAATGACGCCGCAGGCATTGCAGGCGGACCAGGCCGGAACGCGGGTGGTCTATCGCGATGCGCAAAAAATTCAGGCCCTCGAAGAAGGGCCAAAGGCTGGATGCGACGCGGGCAAAGGGGCCATTGAGCCCGCCGCGGGATCGCTCGCCTGGAGGAATACGCCGGGAAGCCGGGCAGCGGAGTATATGCTGCCCTGGCGGTCTGCGATGGAAGCGAAAGAAACCGAGTGAAATGCTGACATCCGAGTTCAGACTTTTCAGATTTACGCTTATGGGGCTGTCTATCGCGCTTTCGGCGGCGATATCCTCCCCGGCCAAGGCATTCGATATCAATGCAGGCGTTACCAAGGAATCCGGTCCCTTCGATCTCTTCAAGTTCGGCTTCAAGGCCTATAAGAGCGGCCAGAAGGAAGAGGCCATCGAAGCCTATAAATACGCCGCCGAAAAGGGCCATACCGGTTCGCGCTGGGCGCTCGCCAATATGTATGCCGACGGCGACGGCGTCGCCCAGGACGATTTCGAAGCCTTCAAGATTTACAGTGAAATCGCCCAGCAGGGCGTGGAGCCCGGCTCCGAAGATACCGGCTTCTTCATCAACGCGCTTTTGTCGCTCGCCAACTATTACAAGCATGGCATTCCCGGCAGCCCGGTGCGGACAGATCTCAGCCAGGCCCGCCAGCTCTATTTCCAGGTCGCATCGACCTTCGGCGTCGCTGAAGCGCAGTTCCAGCTCGCGCAGATGATGCTGTCGGGCGACGGCGGCACGCGCAGTCCGCAGCAGGCGAAGAAGTGGCTGAACCAGGCCCGTAAGAGCGGCCACCCTGGCGCCATGTCGGTCTTCGGCAATATTCTCTTCCAGGAAGGCCAGTCGGCTCGCGGCCTGGCGCTGATGACGGCGGCGCTCGACCGCTGCAAGCCGAAGGATTGCGGCTGGATGGAATCGCTGCAGGAGCAGGCCTTCTCGGTCGCGACCGAAGGTGATCGCCGCACGGCTGTTTCGCTCTCCCACAAGATCGCGACCGGCAGCGATTAATCTCCGACCTTAAGCTGCGAAGTCGAAATAGGCGACGACCGGAACGTGGTCGGACGGCTTTTCCCAGGCCCGTACATGCTTTTCGATCGCCACCGACCTCATGTGATCGGCGGCCTCCGGCGAAAGCATCAGGTGGTCGATCCGGATGCCGTTGTTCTTCTGCCAGGCGCCGGCCTGGTAATCCCAGAAGGAATAGAGCTGAACGGCGTCCGTCGAGGTGCGGACGGCATCGGTAAGCCCGAGATTTTCGAGCCTGCGGAAGGCCTCGCGCGTTTGCGGCAGGAAGAGCGCATCGCTTTCCCAGACCTTCGGATCGAAGCAGTCGTGCGGTTCGGGGATCACGTTGTAGTCGCCGGCAAGGATGAAGACGTCCTCATAGGCGAGGCGCGAGACCGCAAATTGGCGCAGCCGCTCCATCCAGGCGAGCTTGTAAGGATATTTTTCGGTGTCGACGGGGTTGCCGTTCGGCAGATAGAGGCAGCACACGCGAAGGGCGCGATTGCCGGGAATCGAGAACACGGCTTCCAGAAAGCGCGCCTGCTCGTCGAGAGCATCGCCCGGCAGCCCGCGGCTCACCTCGTCCGGCGTGGTCTTCGAAAGGATCGCAACGCCGTTGAAACCCTTCTGGCCATGCGTTTCGACGTGATAGCCCATCGCCTCGATCTCGAGCCGCGGAAAAGCCTCGTCGATCGTCTTGATCTCCTGCAGGCAGACGATGTCCGGATCGGAATCCTTGAGCCATTGCGTGAGGTTGTCGATGCGCGCCTTGACGCCGTTGATGTTCCAGGTCGCGATCTTCATAGGTTGTTCCTTTTGCCGCTTCGTGCCTGAGCTTTATCGTGCCGGCCCAGGTGCGGACAAGACAATAAACCAGCCGGAGGGGATACTTCGGCCGGTTCGATGTGGATAGACAGGCAAGCTTTAAATCGAAAAGCTGGTGCCGCAGCCGCAGCTTGCAACCGCGTTCGGGTTCTTGATCTGGAAGGATTGACCGAGAAGGTTGTCGACGAAGTCGATTTCCGAGCCTGCCATATAGACCAGCGACAGGCTGTCGATCAGTACCTTGGCGTTGTTCTTCTCGATGACGATGTCATCGTCCCGGGCATCGCCGGTAAGATCGAACTTGTATGAAAAACCCGAGCAGCCGCCGCCTTCGACGGAAACGCGCAGCGCGTTCTTGCCGGTTTCGGCACCGACGATCGCCGCGATTCGTTTTGCCGCCGCGTCGGAAAGGGTTACACTTGTATCCGTCATGTTTCCTCCTGCCGGGGTCAAGATCCGGAGAGAATTGATACTGGCCGATGAAACGTCAAACGGCTGATATCAAAAGAATTTACCACCGGCGTTGCCGGAACGCATTATTCGGCAAAGCAGTTAAGAAAGCGCCTCTTTGCCGTTTGTATTGGCTATAGGTATGAAGAGCGCGATGCGGCGTCAATGGGCGAGGTGCTGCGCGGTGTTGAATGACGGTGAAAAATGAAGATCGACAGGCAGGCGTTGGGTTTTGGAAATGGCGAGCGGGCAACCTATGCGGCAGACCCCTGGACGACGCGCGGAAGGCTTTATGCCGAAAGCTCCAGCCCGACACGCTCCGAATTTCAGCGCGATCGTGACCGCATCGTCCATACGACGGCTTTTCGCCGCCTGAAGCACAAGACGCAGGTCTTCATCGCGCAAGATGGCGATCATTATCGCACGCGCCTGACGCACACGATCGAGGTCGCCCAGATCGCCCGTGCCCTGGCGCGCGCCCTGAAGCTTGACGAGGACCTGGCGGAGGGCGTGGCGCTCGTCCACGACTTTGGCCACACGCCTTTCGGCCACACCGGCGAGGACGCGCTGCACGAGGTACTCTTGCCCTATGGCGGCTTCGACCATAACGCCCAATCGCTCCGCATCGTCACCAAGCTGGAGCGGCGCTATGCCGAATTCGACGGCATCAACCTGACCTGGGAGAGCCTCGAAGGCCTCGTGAAGCACAATGGGCCGCTCTTGACGAAGGACGGGCAGGGCATGCGGGGACCGGTGCCGCAGCCGATCCTCGATTACTGCGAAATCCACGACCTCGAACTTGCGACCTTCGCCAGCCTCGAAGCACAGGTGGCAGCGATTGCCGACGACATAGCCTATAACACCCATGACATCGACGATGGTCTGCGTTCGGGCTACCTGACGTTCGAGATGCTGGAGGAAATTCCGTTCCTCGCCGGTCTGATGGCTGAGGTCCGCGAGCGCTACCCCCAACTTGAAAAGAGCCGGTTCACGCATGAGATCATGCGCCGGCAGATCACGCGCATGGTCGAGGATGTCATTGCCGTCGCCCAGGAGCGCCTGACTGAGGCGAAACCGAAAAGCGTCAATGATGTACGCGAGGCCGGCAAGGTGATCGCAACCTTCTCGGCGGCGATGTCGGAGACGGACAAGCAGATCAAGCAGATGCTCTTCAAGCGCATCTACCGCCATCCCGACATCATGCGCATCCGCGCAGGCGCCGCAAAGATCGTCACCGATCTTTTCGCCGCCTACATGGCCAATCCGAAGGAGATGCAGAGCCATTACTGGGTCGATCATATTGCAGGCCTTGCCGATGCGCCGAAAGCCCGCCATGTCGGCGATTATCTGGCGGGCATGACCGACACCTATGCAATCAGCGCTCACAGGCGATTGTTTGACCGAACTCCGGATTTGCGATAGGCAGCGGGCGCCGCGGCAGGAGCTGCGGCACAGCCTATGCATGGAAGAGTGCGATGAACCTTTTTACCGACTTCGAAGCCAGGATTAAGAGCGCCCTTGAACAGATTGATATCGTCAAGGAAAAGCGATCCGAGCTCGATTTCGGCCGCATCGCCGTCGAGCCGCCGCGTGATGCAAGCCACGGCGATGTCGCGACCAATGCCGCGATGGTGCTGGCAAAGGCGCTGGGGACCAATCCGCGCGCGCTCGCCGAAATCATCATCGCCAAGTTGAAGGAAGATGCCGACGTAGCCGACGTCTCCGTCGCCGGCCCCGGCTTCATCAACATCAGGCTTTCCATCGGCTACTGGCAGCGCTTGCTTGCTTCGATCATCGAGGCCGGAACCGATTACGGCCGCTCGAAGCTTGGCGCCGGCAAGAAGGTCAATGTCGAATATGTCTCGGCAAACCCGACCGGCCCTATGCATGTCGGCCATTGCCGCGGGGCCGTCGTCGGAGACGCGCTGGCTAACCTGCTTGCCTTCGCCGGCTATGCCGTCGAGAAGGAATACTACATCAACGATGCCGGCTCGCAGATTGACGTGCTGGCGCGCTCGGTCTTCCTGCGCTACCGCGAAGCGCTCGGCGAAAGCATCGGCGATATCCCGCCCGGCTTTTATCCGGGCGATTATCTGATCCCGGTCGGAAAGTCCCTTGCTGGCGACTATGGCGTGCGGCTGCACAACATGCCGGAAGAGCAGTGGATGCCGATCGTCAAGGATCGCGCGATCGACGCGATGATGACGATGATCCGCGAGGATCTCGCAGCCCTCAACGTGCATCACGACATCTTCTTTTCCGAGCGGATGCTGCATGATGCCGGCGCTGCCGCGATCCGCACCGCGATCAATGATCTGACCTTCAAGGGCTATGTCTACAAGGGCGCGCTGCCGCCGCCGAAGGGCCAGGTGCCGGAAGACTGGGAAGACCGCGAGCAGACGCTTTTCCGCTCGACGGAAGTCGGCGACGACATGGATCGCCCGCTGATCAAGTCGGATGGCTCCTACACCTATTTCGCCGCGGATGTCGCCTATTTCAAGAACAAGTTCGACCGCGGCTTCGACGAAATGATCTATGTGCTCGGCGCCGACCACGGCGGATACGTGAAGCGCCTGGAGGCCGTTGCCCGCGCCGTTTCCGAAGGGAAATCGAAGCTCACCGTTCTGCTTTGCCAGCTCGTGAAGCTCTACCGCAACGGCGAGCCGGTGAAGATGTCGAAACGCTCCGGCGATTTCGTGACGCTGCGCGACGTGGTCGAGGAAGTCGGCCGCGATTCGGTTCGCTTCATGATGCTCTACCGCAAGAATTCCGAGCCGCTCGATTTCGATTTCGCCAAGGTAACGGAGCATTCGAAAGACAATCCGGTCTTTTACGTGCAGTATGCGCATGCCCGCTGCATGTCGGTTTTCCGCCAGGCGAGGGAGGCGTTTCCGGATCTTGACGTATCGCCCGCAGATCTTGCGGAAGCGGTCTCCGGGATCTTCGATCCCACGGAATTGCAGCTGGTTGCGAAGGCTGCGGAATTCCCGCGCATCGTCGAATCTGCGGCACAGTCGCAGGAGCCCCATCGCATCGCGTTTTACCTCTATGATCTCGCAAGTTTCTTCCATGCGCACTGGAATAAAGGTAAAGATCAAACGGACTTACGATTTGTTAACGATAAGAACCGAGAATCGAGTATTGCCAGACTTGGGCTGGTGTATGCTGTCGCTTCGGTTTTGAAGTCGGGACTCGCCATTACAGGCACTGCCGCACCGGATGAAATGCGATAACGTCACCATTTCCCCACATTGCGCTGGCATTTGACCGCGTGGGTTTACGGGTGGGATGAGTATGGCTGACAAACAACTGGCGTATGATACGCGAAAGAAGACGGAGCTTTTCGATGAAGGCGATCCGCTGGCTGAGCTCGCGCGCATCGTAGGCTTTGAGCCGCGCATAGCCGCCAATACGGTTCCTGACCTGCCCCGGCAGGAGCCGGCATTCAATCTCGAGGACGAGCTTCTCCGCGAATTCGAGCGTTTCGACGCTCCGCGTCCGCTCGCCGGCCTTGATCGTCCGGCCGAACCTGTCGCCGAGGAGTACGACTATCCCGCAGCCGACGCGATCGTCGAGCCGGAGCCTGTCGATCCGCCGGCTGCCGCATCGCCCGCCTTGGAAGAGGCCGAGGTCCTTTCCGCCGCCGATTGGGCCGCGCCCCAAGCGTCCGAGCCGGTTATCGGTGGTGCCCGCGATCTGATCGAGGAGCTTGAGCTTTCGATCGGCGGCCCCACGGTTCAAATCCCGCAGGCGTCAGCTCCTGCCAAGGCGCCGCAGTGGTCGGCTGCCAGCATCAAGCTTCCGCTTGCAAACTTCCATGCCGCCCGCCGCGACGAGCCGGTTGAAGTGCCCGTAAAGGCCGTTGCTCCTGTCGAGGTGGTTGCTGCTGCCGAACAGCAGCCCGAGCCTGTTGCGCAGGTTCAGCCCGTTATCCAGCCCGAGGCGGTAATGGAGCCGGGCATCGAGCCGGTCGCCTTTGATCCGGCCGAGGAATTTGAAACGGCAGCTTCGCAGGGCTTTCCGGCCGAACTCGATCGCCATGACGAAGTGGTCGTGGATGACGAAATGGTCATGGATGAAGCGCCAGCCCAAGAAATGCTTGGGCCGATGGAGGCGCCGGTTGCGATGGAGCCGCGGGTTGAAGCTGAACCCTTCGATCTGGTTGCTGCCGCAACGCAAGGCGTCGTACAGGCGGATGCCGCGCTGACTGAAGCACCTCCCGAAGATCAGCCGATCGCCTTCGATTTCGATGATCTGCTGGCGGACGTCTCCCGTTATCCGGTTCCTCAGCGCGCGGCCTCTGCGCCCGAGGAGCCGAAGGCGGCACCTTTCGAGGAGTGGGAGCCACTGGTCGTCACGCCTGCTGCTGCACCTGTCGCCGCTCCGGTGGTTGTTGCTCCTGTCGCCGCCGAAGTTCCCGCTGTGGCCGCACCTGCTAAGCTGGATGCTGACAGCGAAGATCCGTTTGCCGGCCACGATTTCGAACTCGACCTCGAAGGCATCGAACTCGAACTCGCCGATTTAGATTTTGCCGAGCCTGCAAAGACGCCGGAACCTGCTCCGGTCGTCGCGGCAGCGCCGCCTGCCGTGGTCGTCGCGCGGCCAGTCGGGCAGGTTGCCGCCGCTTCGCTTTACGATGGGCCGCATCCCGCAGCCGTGGAGAGCAAGACCGCTGCAGCCGATGCCGATGAAGATCTGCCCTTCGATGCCTCGATGATTGCTGAGGCCGACCATCATCCCGAGACTGTCGAGGACATGCATGTGCCGTCGCTGCCGCCCGTCGAGCAGCCGGCGCCGGCTGCGCCGGTAAACGACTTCGATTTCGACGTCGACGCGGAAATTGCAAGCCTCTTCGAAACGCCGGTCCAAAAAGAGCCGGCTGCGGCGGCACCTGCTTGGGCTCCTCCAGCAGCCGCTGCCGTCGTTGCAGCACCGCCGGTCGCGGCTCGGCCGCAGTCGGCCGGCGGGCTTGACGAATTCGAGCGTGCGCTTGAGGAGGATTTCCGCCGCAGCGTTCGTGAACCGGTTCGCCGCGCCGAAGCGCCAGCCGAGGTCCGTATCCAATCCGCGGCTGAGGCCGAGGACATGGGCCGTGCCCGTTCCATGAAGCGGCTGCTTGCGGCTGCCGCTCTGATCGTCGTCTTCGCCGGCGGTGCCTATGGCGTCTATTCGGTTGTTACCGACGGCGGCCTCGGCATTGCTGGCGGCGAACCGCGCGTGATCGTGGCCGACAAGGAACCGGTCAAGATCGTCCCGGAAAATCCGGGCGGCAAGACTGTGCCAAACCAGGACAAGGCGGTCTATGATCGTGTTGCCGGTGCGACCGAGGCGCCGAAGCAGAAGGCGCTCGTTTCATCCGACGAAGAGCCTGTCGATGTCGTTCAGCGCACCTTGACGCCCGAAGTTCTGCCGGAAGACAACGACGGACCCATCGCCGATAATGTGGCAAGTACGCCGGTCGGCGATACGCAGGATCCTCGTCTGCTTCCGAACGAGGACACGGCGGAGAACGGTGCTGCGGCCGAGGACGGCCCCGATGGCGATCGTCCGCCGGCTGTTGCACCGCGCAAGGTCCGCACGATGATCGTCAAGCCGGACGGAACGCTGGTTGCGCGCGAAGAGCCTGCCGCACCGGTTGAAGAGCCCGCCGTTCAGCCGCCGGCCGCTGTGACCGCCTCTAAAGGTTCGGCGGCAAGCTTCCCGGCGAGCAAGGAGGTTGCCTCCGCCGATATCCGCGCGACGCCTGTTGAAACGACCACCGTCGCGCCGCTGCCGGCCTCTCAGCAGCCATCCACGTCTACCCTGGAAAAGGTTGCCGCTGCAGATCCGGTAAATGCGAAGGTCGATCAGCCGGTCCACCCGGTTCAGACGCCGCCCGCCGCTGAAAAGCCTGCCGATACGGCACCGGTACCGACGGCCCGTCCGGCCGAGCAGCCGGTCAATGTCGTCGGAACCGTCACCGAGAAAGGCAATGTCCGCCCGGCCGAACAGCAGCCCAAGCCGGCTGAAGTCGCATCGGTCGAGCCTGCCGCTGCCAAGCCGCAGCAGGCTGCACCGGCTGGCGGATACGGCATGCAGATCGCATCGCTGCCGTCCGAAGCAGAGGCGAACAAATCCTATGCGAGCCTGTCGAAGAAGTTTGCAAGCGTTCTCGGCGGCCGCAGCTTTGAAATCCGAAAGGCCGAAATCGCCGGCAAGGGCACGTTCTACCGCGTCCGGATCCCGGCCGGCTCCAAGGACGAGGCCGCAGCCCTTTGCCAGCAATATCGCTCAGCCGGCGGCAGCTGCCTGATTTCGAAGTGAACGACTGATCGTTGATCCGGAGCGGCGGGCATGTCCCGCCGTTTTTTTGTGTCCTGCTTTCCTGTGAATGGCGCTTGACCTTACTCGCAATTCCCCATGAGGCCTCTATGATTCGGATATGACCGAATCAAAAGCGATGATCCTGGGCTGTAGCGGCCTGTCACTCACCCCTGAAGAAAAGGCCTTCTACAAGGCTGAGCGGCCCTGGGGCTTCATCCTCTTCGGCCGCAATATTTCCGAACCGCAGCAAATCGCCGATCTCGTCGCCGAAATGCGCGAAAGCGTCGGCTGGCACGCGCCAGTGCTGATTGATCAGGAAGGTGGTCGCGTGCAACGCATCCGCCCGCCGATCCTGCAGCACTATCCCTCCGGCCAGGCGCTCGGGGATATCTACCGGCGCAATCGCGAGCAGGGGCTGCGCGCCGCATGGCTGATGTCGCGCTTGCACGCCTTCGATCTTCTCAAATTCGGCATCAATGTCGATTGCCTGCCTGTTCTCGACGTGCCGGTGGAGGGCAGCAGCAGCGTCATCGGCAACCGCGCCTATGGCGGCGATCCGAAAACCGTCGCCGATATGGGGCGTGCCGCGGCCGAGGGGTTGAAGGCCGGCGGGGTGCTGCCGGTGATGAAGCATATGCCGGGCCACGGCCGCGGCTTTGCCGATTCCCACCACGAACTGCCGGTCGTCACGGTCTCGCGCGATGAACTGGAAGCGCATGACTTCCCGCCCTTCATCGCCATGAAGGACGAGCTTGCGGCAATGACCTGCCACGTCGTCTTTACGGCGATCGATCCGGACAATCCGGCGACGACCTCGAGCAAGGTGATCGACGGCGTGATCCGAAAGCGCATCGGTTTCAAGGGCCTGTTGCTTTCCGATGATACGTCGATGAACGCCTTGGCCGGGACAATCGGCGAGCGGGCTGCGAATATCATTGCAGGCGGATGCGATATCGTGCTGCATTGCAACGGCCATATGGACGAGATGCAGCAGGTCGTGGCAAACACGCCGGTCTTGGCGCATGCCTCGCTTGAGCGGGCAAATGCCGTGCTGGCGGGCTTCCCAAAAGTCGACCAGGCGGACGAGGCGGCGATCCGCGCCGAATTCGACGGAATGTTCGCAACCGTCTGAGCAATGGAAGAGAGGCAGTGGTGAACACGGTCAAAGGCACAGAGTGGACACAGGCGGCGGCAACGCCGATGGACAAGCTTTGGCAGGACAATGGTGCCGACCGCGCGAGCCATGAGCCGGCACTGGTGATCGACGTCGCCGGCTTCGAAGGCCCGCTCGATCTGCTCCTCTACCTCGCCCGCAACCAGAAGGTCGATCTTTCGCGCATTTCGGTGCTGGCGCTTGCCGAGCAGTATCTGCAGTTCATCGAAACCGCCCGCCGCATCCGCATCGAGCTTGCGGCCGATTATCTCGTGATGGCGGCGTGGCTCGCCTATCTCAAGTCCCGCCTGCTGATCCCGCAGCAGGTCAAGGACGACGGTCCCTCCGGCGAGGAGATGGCCGCAACGCTTGCCTTTCGCCTGAAACGCCTCGAAGCCATGCGCGAGGCTGCAAGCGGGCTCGTCAACCGCAACCGTCTCGGCCGTGATATCTTTGCCCGCGGCGCGCCCGAGCATATTCCGGACCGGCAAAAATCCGCTTACGAGGCAAACCTTTACGATCTCCTGACCGCCTATGCGTCGCTCCGCCAGCGCCAGGCCGTGACCCAGGTGACGATCGCGCGCCGGACCGTCTGGTCCCTGACCGATGCCCGCGAACTGCTGACGCGCATGATTGGCGACATCGGCGGCTGGACGGTGCTGGAGCATTACCTGCTGCGTTATCTGGCATCGCCGGAAGAGCGCATCACGGCAATCGCCAGCGCCTTTGCCGCCTCGCTTGAACTCGTACGCGAGGGCAAGCTGGAGATCCGCCAGGACGCCGCCTTCGAGCCGCTCTATATGCGCCGGGGACCGAAGCATGCGACCCTGCAGGTCGTCGAGCAGGAGAGGCCCGCTTGATGGATTCCAGAGACGATATCGGTCGCGGTGAAGGCGAGAGTGCTTTCCACGAGAGTTTCCAGGCGGAGATGGAGGCCGAGCGCATCGCCGAGGCCCTGGTCTTTGCGTCCTCGCAGCCGGTTTCCGAAGCCTTCATCGCTGATCGTTTGCCGAGAAATTTCAACGTTCGCGCCGTCATGCTCCGGCTCAAGGAGCAGTATGCGCCGCGCGGCGTCAACCTTGTCCAGGTGGATGATGCCTGGGCCTTCCGCACTGCCGCCGATCTCTCCTTCGTCATCCGCCGCGACGACAACGAGGTCAAGAAGCTGTCGCGTGCCGCCCTTGAGGTTCTGGCGATCATCGCCTATCACCAGCCGGTCACCCGCGCCGAGATCGAAGATATCCGCGGCGTGCAAACCTCACGCGGCACGCTGGACGTGCTGATGGAAGCAGGCTGGGTGCGCTTCCGCGGTCGGCGCCGCACACCCGGCCGGCCGGTGACGCTCGGCACGACCCGCGATTTCCTTGATCATTTCGGCCTCGAGGAACTTCGCGACCTGCCCGGGTTGGAGGAGCTGAAGGGTGCCGGCCTTCTTTCCGGCCGCATCCCTGCGAATTTCAACATCCCATCGCCCTTGATGAGCGACGAACTAACCGAGGACGAGGATCCGATCACGCAGATGGACCTTGAGGAATTGGGCCTTCTCGCGCCCGGCGGCGCCTCCGAAGATTAGTGTCATCCGGTCTTTGTTTTGACACCGACGACGAAAACAATAGAGATCACTATAATTCGATAGCCGGACGACTTGTCATCATGGGCGAAGCCGTGACATTAAGCGTCAATTCAAGGGGAGTTTTGATATTGGAAACGATGTCGGAAACTCTTACATCGAAGAAAGATCGCAACAGGGAGTATGCGTAATGGGTTCTTTTAGCATGTGGCACTGGTTGATCGTTCTGGTCATCGTGCTGTTGCTGTTCGGCCGCGGTAAGATTCCGGAGCTCATGGGCGATGTTGCCAAGGGCATCAAGAGCTTCAAGAAGGGCATCAACGACGAAGAAGCGCCGGACACGGCGAAGACCGTCGATCACAAGGCCGACGAACCGAAGTAATAAGTCCGGGAACGGGTGGCTTTTGCCCCGCTTCCCCTCCAGGAGCCTTGAATGTTCGATATTGGCTGGACCGAGTTGCTTGTCATCGCGGTCGTGTTGATCGTCGTCGTCGGTCCGAAGGACCTGCCGCCGATGCTGCGCGCTTTCGGCAAGATGACGCAGCGTGCCCGGAAGGTCGCCGGCGAATTCCGCGCCCAGTTCGACGAGGCGTTGCGGGAGGCGGATCTCGATGACGTGCGCCAGACGATCAGCGATGCGCAGCGTCTTAATCCGGCAAACAGCTTGCGCGAGGCGATGAACCCGCTTCGCCAGATGGGCAACGACATCAAGGCCGACCTCCAGAAGGCAACGGCGGTCGAAAACAAGACCGAAGCGCCGCCGGTTACCGTGCCGGCGCCGTCGATGAGCCTGCCGGAAACGCCGCCTGTCGTCGCGCCGGCTCCGGAAGCTGCGCCGGCACCGCTCGTCGCCGAAAAGCCGAAGGCCGTGCGCAAGCCGCGCGCTGCGCCCGGAAAGGCGCTGCCTGCGGCCGCAACCGAGGCTGCTCCCGCTGCAAAGCCGAAGCGTGCGACTGCTGCAAAGACCGCCGCCGCCGCGACACAACCGGCCGCAGCAACAAAGGCTGCGCCGGCAAAGCCTGCTCCGGCAAAGAAGACTGCAGCCGCTCCGAAGAAGACGGCGACCAAGAAGAAGGACGAGGCATGAGCGGTGATATCGAAGACAAGCCGCAGCCGTTGATCGAGCACCTGATGGAGCTGCGCACGCGGCTGATCTGGGCGATCGGCGCGTTCTTCGTCGCCTTTATCGTCTGCTTCATCTTCGCCAAGCATCTCTTCAACGCCCTGGTTTACCCTTACAAATGGGCAGTCAACTGGGCCGGCCTCGATGTAACGAAGGCGCAGCTCATCTATACGGCTCCGCAGGAGTTCTTCTTCACGCAGGTGAAGGTCGCGATGTTCGGCGGCCTTGTGATCGCCTTCCCAATCATTGCCGCGCAAATCTACAAGTTCGTCGCCCCCGGCCTCTACAAGAACGAGCGTGCGGCCTTCCTGCCGTTCCTGATCGCATCGCCGGTCCTGTTTCTGCTTGGAGGCGCACTCGTCTATTTCTTCTTCACGCCGATGGTCATGTGGTTCTTCCTGACCATGCAGCAGGCGCCGGGAGAGGGCGATGTCGCGATCTCGCTGCTGCCGAAGGTTTCGGAATATCTGAGCCTCGTCATGACGCTCGTCTTCTCCTTCGGTCTCGTGTTCCAGCTTCCTGTCGTCACGACGCTGCTTGCGCGCGTCGGCCTGCTCACCTCGCAATGGCTTGCCGAGAAGCGCAAGTTTGCGATCGTGCTCGCCTTTGTCGTCGCCGCCGTGCTGACGCCGCCCGATCCGATGTCCCAGATCGGCCTTGCACTGCCGACGATCCTTCTCTACGAGATTGCCATCTACGCTGCGCGACTCGTGGAGCGCCAGCGTTCCCGGCAGGCGGTCGAAGAGGCGGACGGGTCTGCGGACGTTGCCAAGACGGACAGCGTCTGAGCGGTTCTCCGAAATTCCCTCCAGAACGCATGCAAAATATCCGGTCGAGGCCCGGTCAGGCTTTGGCCGGGTCATGTCCTTCGTAACGACCCGGAACGACAATGCTCGATATCAAATGGATCCGTGAGAATCCCGAGGCGCTCGATGAAGCACTGGCCAAGCGCGGTGCGGAGCCCTTGGCCCAAAGCCTCATAGTTCTCGATGAGAAGCGCCGCTCCGCCGTACAGAAGGTGCAGGACCTGCAGTCCCGCCGCAACGCCGCCTCCAAGGAGATCGGCGCGGCGATGGCGCAGAAGAACAGCGAGCTTGCCGAAAAGCTGAAGGCCGAAGTCGCCGAGATGAAGGTTTCGCTGCCGGCGGCCGAAGAGGAAGACCGCCAGCTGACGAGCGAGCTCAACGACGCGCTGGCGCGCATTGCGAACGTGCCGCTCGACGACGTACCGGTCGGCAAGGACGAGCACGACAACGTCATCGCTCGCACGGTCGGCGAAAAGCCGCGCTGGAACCACACGCCGAAGGAACATTTCGAAATCGGCGAAGCCCTCGGCTACATGGATTTCGAACGTGCCGCCAAGCTTTCCGGTTCGCGCTTTACGGTGCTGACAGGACCGCTTGCCAGGCTCGAGCGGGCGCTCGGTCAGTTCATGATCGACCTCCACACGACGGAACATGGCTATAGCGAAGTCAGCTCGCCGCTGATGGTGCGCGATGAGGCCGTGTTTGGCACCGCACAGCTTCCGAAGTTCGCGGAAGACCTCTTCAAGACGACGGACGGCCGCTGGCTGATCCCGACGGCTGAAGTAACGCTGACCAATCTGGTCTCGGGTGAGATTCTCGATCAGGAAAAGCTGCCGCTCCGCTACACCGCGCTGACCCCGTCCTTCCGTTCTGAGGCAGGTTCGGCAGGGCGCGATACGCGCGGCATGCTGCGCCAGCACCAGTTCTGGAAGTGCGAACTCGTGTCGATCACCGACGCGGAGAGCTCGATCGCCGAGCATGAACGCATGACGGCCTGCGCCGAAGAGGTGCTGAAGCGCCTCGGCCTGCATTTCCGCACGATGACGCTCTGCACCGGCGACATGGGCTTCGGCTCGCGCAAGACCTACGATATCGAGGTCTGGCTGCCAGGGCAGAACGCCTATCGCGAAATCTCGTCCTGCTCGGACTGCGGCGATTTCCAGGCGCGGCGCATGAATGCGCGCTATCGCGGCAAGGATGACAAGAGCACGAAGTTCGTTCACACGCTGAACGGCTCCGGCACCGCCGTCGGCCGCTGCCTGATCGCAGTGCTCGAAAACTACCTGAACGAGGACGGCTCGGTGGCTATCCCCGACGCGCTGCTGCCCTATATGGGCGGCTTGACGAAGATCGAACGGGCGGCCTGAAACGATGCGCATCCTGCTCACCAATGACGACGGCATCCATGCCGAAGGTCTCGCGGCACTTGAGCGGATAGCGCGCACGCTTTCCGACGATGTCTGGATCGTCGCGCCGGAAACGGATCAGAGCGGCCTGGCTCATTCGCTAAGCCTTTCCGAGCCGCTTCGTCTGCGTCAGGTGGCCGACAAGCATTTCGCGCTCCGCGGCACGCCGACCGATTGCGTCATCATGGGCATCAAGCAGGTGATGGACATCAAGCCTGACCTCGTGCTTTCGGGCGTCAATTCAGGTTCGAACGTCGCCGACGATGTCACCTATTCGGGCACCATCGCCGGCGCGATCGAAGGCACGATGCAGGGCGTGCGCTCCTTTGCGCTGAGCCAGGCCTATAGCTATTCCGACGGGGCGCGCATCGTGCCGTGGGAGGTCGCCGAGGCGCATGCGCCCGCGCTGCTCGACAGGCTGATGACGGTCGACCTGCCGGAAGGCACTTTCCTCAACCTCAACTTCCCGAACTGCCATCCGGAGGATGTGCAGGGTGCCGAAGTCACAGCCCAGGGCAAGCTCGCCTTCAACCTGCAGATCGATGCGCGCTCCGACGGCCGCGGCTTACCCTATTATTGGCTGAAGTTCGGCGAGCGTGCCGGCGCCTTTGCAAAGGGCACGGATATTCACGCGCTGAAGCATAATAAGATTTCGGTAACGCCTTTGAAACTGGATCTGACCGATTATTCCGTGAAGGACCGCGTGGCGCGGGCGCTTTCGGGTACGGAGTAGGACGTTTTGACGGCACGGCTGGTCGAGAAGGAAGGTTTTGCAGCACTCGTCTTGAGGCTGCGGGCGGAGGGTATCTCAGACATCGATCTGCTGACTGCGGTTGAGCAGACGCCGCGCTCGCTTTTCGTGCCGCCGCAATTTTCCGACGACGCCTATTCCACCCGGACGATCCCGATCGAGTGCGGTTCGTTCCTGGAAGGCGTCGATCTTGCCGTTCGCATCCTGCATCTTCTGAAGGTCAAGCCCGGCCAGCGTGTGCTCGAAGTGGGGACCGGCAGTGGCTTCACCGCAGCTGTCATCGGCCGCATCGCCGAGCGCGTGCTGACGATCGACCGCTACAAGACGCTGACGGCCAATGCGCAGCGCCGCATGGATCAGCTTGGCCTTCGCAGCATCGTCGTCCGGCAGGCCGATGGCAGCAACGGCCTGCAGGGCGAGGGGACTTTCGACCGCATCCTGGTGACGGCTGCCTTCAATTCCATGCCGCGCTTTTATGCCGACCAGCTCGTCTCCGGCGGTTCGATGATCGCGCCGCTGATGATCTCCGAGGACCAGTGCCGCATGGTCCGGCTGACGAAGACCGGCAGCCGCTTCGAGCGCGAAGAGCTTTTCGACGTACCCTATTTGCCCATCGTGCCGAGATTGGCTTCCCAGCTCTGAGGCCTTTTGGCGAGCATTTCCGGTGTGTCCGGCGGCTATGATTTCCCACCCGCAAGACTATGGTTATCAATTCCTCAAAAAAAATCGCACTGATTCCAGCGCTTTAACCGGGTGGTAACACTAACGCGCTTTAATATACCCACGAATGGTTGAGTTATGAGTGGGTCGAGTCATGCGTTTTAGCGTTTCGCCAAAGTTCGGAAAGCCGGCCGGCAATCTCTTGTTTATTGCCTTGCTGGCAAGTACCGCAACGGGCTGCAGTTCGGATGTGACCCGCTTCGGCGGCCTCTTTGCCGGGTCGGGCCAGGATCAGATGACAACCGGTTCTGTGCCGAGGCGGAACATGAATGGCTCACAGGGCGATCCGGTCCCGAGCGCCGATCTTCAGTCCGGAATGGCGCAACCCTCATACAATGCCAGCAATGACGCACTGAATCAGCCTTATCCGGCGACGACCGGAACGACAAGCTCCAGCGCGCGCCTTGCATCTGCTCCAGTTTCTGTCCAGCGCACCGAACTTGCCGCCCCGACGGACGCATCCCCAGCGCCGTCGCGGCAAAAGCAGATTGCCATGGCCCAGCCGTTCCCGGCAGCGCCTTCCAGCTCGCAGGCCCCCCGCCAGATGCAGGCTGCTCCGAAGCTGGCTGCGCCCGATCCGATGACGACAGGCACGACGCCGAAGGTCTCCGGATGGTCCGCGGCCAACGCGCCCACCGTCCTGGTGCGTCCGGGCGAAAATCTGTCGACGCTCGCCAACCGCTACGGCGTTCCCGAAAAGGAAATCCTCCGCGTCAACAACATGAAGTCGGCCGCTGCCATCAAGCCGGGCGAAACGATCCTCATCCCGACCTTTAACGGCGGCAGGAATGCTGCCAAGGCTGCCGCGCAGGCCGCCGACCTTTCCAAGACCGGTAAGCTTCCGCAGCCGTCGAAGACGCCGGACCAGAATCTCGCGGTGTTGCCGGGCGCAAGTGCTGCTCGCGACAAGTCGCAGGCAGGCGCGGATGCGGCCGCAGGCAAGATTGCGGCCGGTGCCGGAAAAGACCCGAATGCAGGCGGCGGCACTTACACGGTCAAGCCGGGCGATTCCCTCGCCAAGATTGCCAAGGCGACCGGCACGAAGATCGATGATCTCAAGGCTGCGAACAACCTTTCCGCAAGCTCGATCCGCATCGGCCAGACGCTGACGATCCCGAACGGTTCTAGTTCCGCCGATCAGACGAAGACCGCGTCCATTCCGGCCAAGGCCGAGCCGAAGCCTGCTGCTCCGGCCGCAGTTGAAACGGCGTCCGCTCAGCCGGTCTCCTACCAGGCGCCGGTCGCAACACAGACCGTCGACGAAGTCGAGAAGAAGTCCGATGTCGCCTCCGCAGCCCCGGAATCGACCGGCATCGGCAAATATCGCTGGCCGGTGCGCGGCGCCGTCATCGCCGCTTACGGCGCGAACGTCAATGGCAGCCGCAACGACGGTATCGACATCTCGGTGCCGCAGGGCACGCCGATCAAGGCCGCCGAAAACGGCGTGGTCATCTATGCCGGTAACGGTTTGAAGGAGCTCGGCAACACCGTCCTCATCCGCCACGACGACGGCACCGTGACCGTCTACGGCAATGCCGACACGCTGAGCGTCGCCCGTGGCCAGAAGATCCAGCGCGGCCAGACTGTCGCCGTCTCCGGCATGAGCGGCAGCGTCAAGCAACCGCAGGTCCACTTCGAAGTCCGCAAGGACGCCTCGCCGGTCAATCCGATCACCTTCCTCGAATAGGTAAAGCGTCTCGGGGAAGTGCAAAAGCCCGGCTGACCGCCGGGCTTTTGTCGTTCTGCGGCAGCCGTGGCCCGGCTCAGGCGCGGGCGAGCGTGACGCGCATGCGCCCTGCGAGATCCTGGATGTACTGCCATGCGACGCGGCCGGAGCGCGCACCGCGCGTGGTCGCCCATTCCAGCGCTTCCGCATGCATCTTTTCGCGATCGAGCGTCAGCTTGAAATGCTCGGCATAGCCGTCGATCATCGTGAGATAGTCTTCCTGGCTGCATTTGTGGAAGCCGAGCCAGAGGCCGAAACGGTCGGAAAGCGATACCTTTTCTTCGACGGCCTCGGATGGATTGATCGCGGTCGACTGCTCGTTTTCCATCATATGCCGCGGCAAAAGGTGGCGACGGTTGGAGGTAGCGTAGAAAAGCACGTTGTCCGGCCGGCCTTCGATGCCGCCATCAAGCGCTGCCTTGAGCGACTTGTAGGCGGTATCGTCATGGTCGAAGGAAAGGTCGTCGCAGAAAACGATGACGCGATGCGGCACTTCCTTCAGGATATCAAGCAGGGTCGGAAGGCTCGCAATGTCCTCGCGATGCACTTCTACAAGCTTCAGCGAGACGCCGCTTTCCCGCCGCACGTCCTCATGCACGGCTTTGACCAGCGACGACTTGCCCATGCCGCGCGCGCCCCAGAGCAGCACGTTGTTGGCGGCAAATCCCTCGGCAAAGCGCACCGTGTTTTCGTGCAGGATGTCACGCACATGGTCGACGCCGCGGATGAGCTTCAAGGCAATACGGTTCGGCCGCGCGACGGGCTGCAGATGCGTGCGGGCAGGCGACCAGACGAAACAGTCGGCGGCATTCCAGTCGTTGACGCCGGGCGCTGGACCCGCCAACCGCTCGACCGCATTGGCAAGCCGCCTCAGCTCCTGCAAAATGACGCTGTTCAGTTCTTCGGCCATTGCATGTCCTCCTGAATTTCCTGCCGCGGCATCCGCGCCCGAGTTTTTCGACGCGCAGTAGCATGGCCTTTCCACAGCGGAAAGGTTATGAGACAGGGGAATCGGTACGCCCGCAGGCTGTTTTTGTTGCATTCGTTCTTGCCGCAACTATAGTCCGGCCACCCGAAAAAGAGAGGCGGATATACGCCGCCCGTAGTTGAGGAGCTTATCAATGTTCATCACCCCGGCATTTGCCCAGGCCGCACCGGATGCCGCTGCGTCGCCCTTCGGCTCCGGCTTCGAAATGATCATCCTGTTCGTGCCGCTGATGGTCGTCTGGTACTTCCTGCTGATCCGTCCGCAGCGCGCCCAGGCCAAGAAGCGTGCAGAGACCCTGAGCGCGATCCGCCGCGGCGACCAGGTCGTCACGGCTGGTGGCCTTGTCGGCAAGGTAACGAAGGTCGTCGACGACAAGGAACTGGAAGTCGAAATCGCTGAGGGCGTGCGCGTTCGCGTGGTCCGCAGCGGTATCGCCGACGTTCGCGTGAAGGGCGAGCCCGTAAAGGCAGACGCCGCGTAATTCCGGCAGGCAGATCAGCCGGATCAGAGGCGTCGAGACTGAAATGCTCCATCTTTCCCGTTGGAAAACAGTTCTGATCTGGCTCATTGTCTTTGTGGCGGCGCTATGCGCCGCCCCAAATCTTTTCACGGACGTCTCGCTGCCGGGCTGGATGCCGCACAAGCGGGTGGCCCTCGGCCTCGATCTCCAGGGCGGCTCGTATATCGTGCTGAAGGCGGAGCGCTCCGATATCGTCAGGAAGCGGCTCGAAAATACCGTTGCGAGCGTGCGCGGCAGGCTGCGTGAAGCGGGAATTCGCTATACGGGCCTCGCCGGCAATGGGCAGACCATTCAGGTCCGCATCACCGATCCGAACCAGATCGATCGGGCCGTCAGCGTTCTGACGCCGCTGACAGCTGCGGCAACCGGAGCCCCGGATCCCGACGTCACGCTCTCGAAAGGCAATGACGGCCAGCTGACGCTGCAAATCACCGGCAAGGCGATCGGCCGAAGCCTGTCGGCGGCGCTCACACAATCGGTCGATATCGTTGGCCGCCGTGCCGTCGAGGCGGGCGGGATTGATCCTGTCATCGAAACCCGCGGCCCGGATCGATTGTCCGTTCAGGTGCCGGGTCTCGCCGACCCGCAGCGGTTCAAGGATCTTTTGAGCCAGGATGGCCGGCTCTCCTTCCACCTGATCGATAGCAGCATGTCGCCGCAGGATGCGATGAGCAGCACCGTGCCGGCGCGCTCGCGGATCGTCTATTCGCAGGATGACCCGCCGGACGCCTACCTTGTAGAGCGCACGGAAGTGCTGTCGTCGGCCGATTTGAGCGATTTCCAGGTCGAGCCTGGCAACGACGAAGACAGTTCCATCCTGACCTTTCGCTTTAATCCCGAGAGTGCCAGGCGATTTGCCGAGCTGACGCAGAACAATGTGGGGCGGTCCTTCGCGCTCCTGTTGGACGATCAGGTCATTGCCGCGCCTGATATCCGCGAACCGGTCACCGGCAATAGGGGTGAGATACCGCTCAACTATTCGCAGGAGGAGACGGAGGACCTCGCCGCAGTCTTGCGCTCCGGCGCGCTTCCCGCAACGCTGACGATTGTCGAAGAGCGGACGATCGATCCCGGTCTCGGCGCCGGATCCATCCTTTCCGGCCTCGTCGCAGGGCTTGTCGGGGCCGTTTTCGTGATCGGCCTGATGGTGGCTTTCTATGGTATCCTCGGTGTGATTGCCGGCGCTGCGCTTGTGGTCAACATCATGATGATCCTTGCGGTTCTCAGTCTGTCGGGAGCGCCGCTGACCTTGCCGGGTGTTGCAGGGATAGTGCTGACGATCGGCATTGCGGTCGATGCCACCGTTCTGATCTACGAACGCATCCGCGAAGAGGTCAAAGGCGGCACGCATCTCGATCAGGCGATCGGCGTAGGCTATTCCAGGGCTTTTATGACCGTCGTCGATGCCAATATCACGACCTTGATTGCGGCAGCGATCCTCTTCTACCTCGGAAGCGATGCCATACGCGGCTTTGCAGTCACGCTTGCGATCGGCATTCTAACGACGACGTTCACGGCCTTCCTCTTCACGCGCCCGCTGGTCGTTGCCTGGGTGCGCCACCGCCGCCTCAAGCATCTGCCGAAGAGCGTCCACACTGATCTCTTCGACGGCACGAACATCCGCTTCATGGGCATCCGCCGCTACAGCTTCACCGCGCTTGCGGCCCTTTCGCTCGTTTCCATGCTGGCCGTAACG
Organism: Rhizobium mongolense USDA 1844; assembly: GCF_000419765.1. Taxonomy (GTDB): domain Bacteria; phylum Pseudomonadota; class Alphaproteobacteria; order Rhizobiales; family Rhizobiaceae; genus Rhizobium; species Rhizobium mongolense. The sequence goes on from NZ_ATTQ01000007.1 coordinate 46,826, forward strand.
ACGATTGGCATGAATCTCGGCATCGATTTCACAGGCGGCTCCGTCATCGAAGTGAGATCCAAGCAGGGACCGGCCGATCTTGAGGATATCCGTTCGCGGCTGAGCCAACTGAATATAGGCGATATCCAGGCCAGGCGCCTGCGCGATGCCGCAAACGCCATCATCCGCATTGAAGCGCAGGGCGGCGGCGAAAATGCCGAGCAGTCGGCAATCACCCTCGTGCGCAGCGAGCTTGCGGACCAGTATGATTTCCGCCGCGTCGAAGTCGTCGGCCCCGCTGTTTCCGGCGAGCTGACGAAGACGGCGACGCTCGGCGTTCTTGCTTCGCTTGCGGCGATCCTCGTCTACATCTGGTTCCGCTTCGAGTGGCAGTTCGCCGTCGGTGCCATCATCGCGACGTTGCACGACGTCATCCTGACGCTCGGTTCCTTCGTCGTCACCGGGATCGAATTCAATCTGACGAGCATCGCCGCATTGCTTGTGATCGTCGGCTATTCGCTGAACGACACCGTCGTCGTTTACGATCGCATGCGCGAAAACCTGAAGCACTTCAGGAGGATGCCGCTACCGATCCTAATCGACGCCTCGATCAACCAGACGCTGTCGCGCACCATCCTGACGTCGGCCACGACGCTGCTTGCGCTGCTCGCGCTCTACCTCTTCGGCGGCGAGGTCATCCGCTCCTTCGCGCTCGTCATGCTTTTCGGCGTTGCCGTCGGAACCTTCTCCTCCATTTATATTGCAGCACCGGTACTGATCCTCTTCAGGCTTCGCCCGAAGACCTTCGATGAGAACGAGGATGGGACCACCGATGAAAAATCCGGAAAGGCCACAGTGTAAGCCATGGCTAAAGGCATCGAAATCCGCGAGGCCCATTTCCCCGGCCGCGCTCCCGTCGACACGTACGGAAATGGCGGCTTCCGCTTTGCCGATATGTCGCATCGCGGCTCTATCCTCTGCCTTCCATCAGGCATCTACGGCTGGGACATGGATATGTCGAAGGCGCTCTCCGTCGAGAGTTTCCAGAGAGTGCTGGATGAGGCAGATGACATCGAGGTTCTGCTCGTCGGGACAGGCACCGAGCTTCGCCGCCTGCCGCCGGAGCTGAAGAATGCCCTGAAGGCCCGCGGCATTTCCTCCGACCCGATGAGCACGGGTGCTGCCGTCCGGACCTTCAACATCATGCTCGCAGAATCGCGCGCCGTCGCGGCGGCCCTGATCGCGGTCTGACAATGACGGACAAACCGATGAGCAACCAGGAGATCTGCCTGGCGATGCTGCGCGACAGCGACCGCGATCGCTATCTCGCCTGCCTTTTGTCTCCGCAGGACAAGCGCGGCGCACTCGCCGCCCTTTACGCCTTCAATGCCGAACTCGCCCGCATCCGCGATCTCGTACACGAGCCGCTGCCCGGCGAGGTGCGCATGCAATACTGGCGCGATCTGCTGGAAGGCAGCGCCCACGGCTCGACCGAGGCAAATCCTGTTGCCGCATCCTTGCTGAGCGCGGTCGAAGCCCACCGCCTGCCGCGCCAGACGCTCATCGACATGATCGATGCGCGCATTTTCGATCTCTACGACGATCCGATGGAAACGCGCACCTCACTCGAAGGCTATGCCGGAGAGACGGCCTCCGCGCTGATCCAGCTGGCGAGCCTCGTCTTGTCGGCGGAAGAGGCGGCGAAATCCGCGGAGGCCGCGGGCCATGCTGGCGTCGCACAGGCTATTGCCGGCATGCTGCTGCTGATGCCGCTGCACCGCCATCGCGGCCAGCTCTATATTCCGCTCGAAATTCTGAGCGCCACCGGCCTCGACCGCGAGAGCTTCCTGGCGGGCAAGGACAAGGCGCGAATTTCCGCTGCTATCGAAGCCTTCGTCGGTCTTGGCCGCGATCATCTCGCAAAGGCCCGTGCGGTCGTGCTCCCGCCCGCCATTTTCCCAGCCTTCCTGCCGGTGACGCTTGCCGAGCCAATGCTGATGAAGGCGCGGAAGGCTGGTGCTGCACTGTTTGATCAATCGCTGCAACAGCCGCAATGGCGCCGCCAGCTCGGCATGACGCTGGCGCTGATGCGCAGGAAAATCTGAATCTGTTCAAACTCGCGCAAGGCTCGGGCACTATAAGCGGACAACCGCTAAGCCTGAATCGGAGAAAACGGCGTTGAGCATGATTGTCTGGTCCGTCATTTTTGCCCTTGTGGTCTTCCTGGCCTTCGTCGCGACCCGCATGGCCGCGCAGAACAAGGATGGGGAGGGCTTTCACGATACCGGTCTCGCGATCCTAGAATTCAATCGTGCCTTCCCGCACGAGGCGATCCGCCAGCTCCAGGCGACGGCCGACGGACAGGTGGTTTTCGTGCGACTGCACGACAACAAGGCGGGCTTCATGCGCAATATGCACCGCCACTTCTCCTGCCATGTGCTGGAGCCGGGCAGGGTGCGCGTCGTCAGTTCGGAAACGGGAAGGGGCCTGGTCATCGATTTCCTCGATCACCCGCATCACAACGGCGTTTTCGAATTCGCTTCCGCCAAGGAGGCAGCCGAGGTTTCGCTGTGGCTGCTCGGCAATTACGTCGCCGACGCAGACCTTGCGCTGCCGCCGGCCGAAGGGCCGGCAGCCAACAATCAGTAAAACTCAGGCGCTCACTGCAAAGGGCGCGCTCTGGCCGAGCCACGCGGTGCAATCGGCAAGTGCGCGCTTGGCGATCAGCTGCCGCTTCAGGATGGTCTTGTCCTTGCCGCGGAAGCGCTTGACGCCCTCCGGTTTGACGATCGAGCCCGGCTGCAGGTCCGGAAACAGGCCGAAATTGATGTTCATCGGCTGGAAGGAGCGCTTGCCCGGTTCCTCGTCGGTAATGAGATGCCCGCCGGTGATATGGCCAAGCAGCGAACCCAGAGCCGTGGTCGCCGGCGGCAGCAATACCGCTTCGCCCTTGCGTTCGGCGGCGGCGAAACGCCCGGCCATCAGCCCGACGCTGGCGCTTTCGACATAACCCTCGCAGCCGGTGATCTGGCCGGCAAACCGCAGCCCCGGCCGCGACTTCAAGGTCAGCGACGGATCGAGCAGCGTCGGCGAGTTGATATAGGTGTTGCGATGCAGGCCGCCGAGGCGGGCGAATTCGGCGTTCTGCAGGCCCGGGATCATCCGGAAGATTTCCGCCTGCGCGCCGTATTTCAGTTTCGTCTGGAAACCGACCATGTTGTAGAGCGTACCGAGCGCATTGTCCTGACGAAGCTGCACGACGGCGTAGGCTTTGACCGATGGATTATGCGCGTTGGTCAGCCCCATCGGCTTCATCGGCCCGTGGCGAAGCGTCTCGCGACCGCGCTCCGCCATCACTTCGATCGGCAGGCAGCCGTCGAAATAGGGCGTGCCTTCCCACTCCTTGAAGCCGACGGTGTCGCCAGCGATCAGCGCGTCGACGAAGGCATTATACTGCTCCTCGTCCATCGGGCAGTTGATATAGTCCTTGCCGGTGCCGCCGGGACCGACTTTGTCGTAGCGCGACTGATACCAGCAGATATCCATGTCGATGCTGTCGCGATAAACGATCGGTGCAATCGCATCGAAGAAGGCAAGCGCGTCCGCACCCGTTTCTTCCTGGATTGCCGCAGCCAGTGACGGCGCCGTCAGCGGTCCGGTGGCGACGATCGCCAGATCCCATTCCTTCGGCGGCAGCCCAGTCACTTCCTCGCGAACGACGCTGACGAGCGGATGGTCGTTGATGAGCTTCGTCACTGCGTCGGAAAAGGCCTCGCGATCGACGGCGAGCGCCCCGCCCGCTGGAACCTGGTGCTTGTCGGCGCAGGCCATGATGAGCGAGCCTGCCATGCGCATTTCGGCATGGATCACGCCGACGGCATTGCTCGTCGCGTCGTCGGAGCGGAAGGAATTGGAGCAGACGAGCTCCGCAAGGCCGTCGGTCTTATGCGCATCCGTGCCGCGCACGCCACGCATTTCGTGCAGGATGACCGGCACGCCGGCATTGGCAATCTGCCATGCGGCCTCCGAGCCGGCGAGCCCGCCGCCGACGACGTGGATGGGGGAATACGAAGAGGTCTTGTTCATGTGCGGCTGATATCACGCCCGGCGCGAACAGGGAACTCCCGGTGTGAAAAAGCGGACGTGAGCGGCAAATTCCAGAAGATACCAATCCCAAGAGTGTTGCTGGCGAGTGCACCGAAGATCGTATGTCGCAGTCGTCGGGGAATTGCCCTGCGCTTCCTCCTTGGCGTGGATTCCGTCGAATCCATAGGCTCTCTGGCCGAGCGCAACGCGGCTCTCGTCCCGCGCGTACCAGACTATATCGGTTCGGCAGTCTCTGTGAAAAAGCATGGCCTCAAGCCGGCACCAGTTGCGCCGCTCCGCGCTCGAATTTTGCCGAAGCCCTGCCGGTCTGGTTCCGTCGCGATGTCTTCTGCCCTTTGCTTGCAGCAACCGGCGCCGCTGCGGCTTGTTCGGTTTCGCTGACGATCCGCCGCAGAGCCTCGCGCGACTTTTCAGCGAATTTCCGCTGCAGTGGATTGTCGTAGTTATATTGCTCGACCATGGCGAAGACGCGCGCAGCCTCCGGCTGGCGGCCCGCCGCCGCCAGTGCCACCCCTTGCTTGTAGTGCGCCTGCGCGTCGTAGGGCGAGCGTTCGATGATGCGGCCGAAAGTCCTCGCAGCCTCGTCGTAGCTGCCGAGCGCGAGTTGCGTGTCTCCAAGACGCAGATAGACCGGATTCGGGTCGTCGATGCGGCCGATAAGCGCCGTGAAGCCGGCCTCGGCTTCGTGCAGCTTGCCCTTCTCGAACATGAGGCTCGCCAGCCCGAACTCCGCACCCATATGGCTGGGGACGGTTTCGAGAAGCTGCCGGAACGCCGCTTCGGCAAAGGCTTTGGCGCCGTCGCGGTACATCTGCAGCGCCTGGTCGTAGACGAAGCGGATGCTGCGGGGATGGATCACGTCACCGAGATTGCGGCCGCTGCGCGTGCGGAACAATGTGCAACTGATCCGGCGCTCGTCGGGGCCGAACATGTATTTATAGGGCTCGTTGCCGCGCAGGAAGTCGTATGTCTTGAATCCGTCCGTTATCGCCCTGCGAATGCAGTAGCCATGCAGGATGAGGCCGGGCGAAGGCGTCTTCCAGGTCTCGTCGCGGCCGGTGATGTAAAAGAGGATCGACTTCTTCTGCCGGTCGATGATGTTGGCCAATGCGCCGAGCGGCCGGTCGCCGTACCACATCACCGGCACATCGAGATTGCCGTCCTTGAAGCTGTCCATCAGCAATTGGCGCGTCGCTCCGATCAGCCGTTCGGTGCGTTCCTTGCCCTTCCGCCCAATCCACTTCGTGCGCCACAGCTCGAAGAGAATATCGAGGTCGCGGTCGATGGTTTCCGGCGTCGCCATCGTGATGCGATAGTCGTCGTCGCCCTCGACCTTGCGCAGGAAGCGCCGCAGTTTCTGGCGCGTCTGGCTGCTCATCTTCTGTTCCAGATAGTCGTCAAAGCTCGGTGGCAGCGTGACGACCGGGCAGATGCAGTTGTCTATGTTTTCGGGATTTCGCGGGGAGCTGTCGCGGAACATCACCTCCGGCCCCTGCAGCGCGCGAACCAGTGCTTCGCGCCGTTCCGGAGGGCCGCTGAAATATTCCAGCTTCAGATGCGTCCAGTTCTGCCGTTTCAGATAGGCGGCAAATCCGGCGATCGCGTGATGCTCATAGTCTGGCTGCGCGATGAAGCCGGTATAGTCGGCCGAAAAATTGCCGGCCATGATGATTTCGTCGAAAAAGACGCCCGTCTTCTTGTCATGCTGGGTTGTGACACGCAGAGGAAAGAAGGCGACGTAGGGAGAGCGATCCTCGCGTTCGCGCAGCGCTAGGATGAACCAGCGTTTGCGATGAAAAAGATAGGACTTCAGCCATATCCAGGACAGGAAGTGTTGCGCATGAGGATCGTCCATATAGACCCGATCCCAGTCTTCGCGGACAGCCTCGAAGCCGGCCTCGGTGTCGATCACGTCAATGCGCATGGTCCCCTCCCAATACCCATAACACATTCGGGAGGCTTCATTCTAAGGGCAAATGCAGGGCTTCAAATATGCCGTTCGGATGAAACGTTTCTATTAAATATGATTAGCCGCCGGGGGTTAGGAGCAGGGCTAAAGCTCGCCGGAAACATGTGAGCTTGCGTTAATGAAGCTCCAGAGCGATTGGCTGATCGAGACGATCTCGGCGATCGATTTCTCCAACGCCGCAATCTCCTTTTCGTCGAGTTGCTCGACCTTGCCGTAGCTAATTTCCTTGTCGTCCTCGACGAAGCGCATCAGTTGCGTGCCGGAGATCTGGCCCTTGTCGTCGAAGGAATAGATGCAGTGGTTATACTTGTTACGCATCTTGGATTCCTTCTTCATGCGCGACATGGCGTGAAGAACGGCCTTGCGGTCTGCTGCGGGCGTGGAATGCAGCTTTGCGAGGCGCTCGACCAGGTCGATTCTCGCCCGTGTCGTGTTGAGCGTCAAGAACACGACGATTGCCGCATCCTTCCGGATTTTGAGAAGGTGGGCAATGATGTAGATCAGCAGGCTTTCCGTATTGGTCCAGACATAGTTCAGGCGGCCGACCCGCAGCAGCACGTCAGACATCGCCGCCATGAAAGCCTCCCTCCGTCGATCCTCTAGTGAAACGATACTTCAGATCGCCGTAGGAGGCTTTTGTTTTCTTTTGCTGCCTGCTGCCATCAGCGTTCCTTGAATGCACGCGACATGCTGTCGGTGATCGGTTTCGTCAGATATTCGAAGAAAGTGCGTTCGGATGTCTGGATCAGCACGTCGGCCGGCATGCCGGGCACCGGATGGAAGCCGTGAACCCGACTGATCTCTTCGTCGGGTATTTGGACACGCACGATATAGACATCCTTCACCTGCTGGCCGGCATTCTCCTCGATCGAGTCTGCGGAAACGTAGAAGACGTTGCCGTTCAGCACCGGCGTCGTGCGCCGGTTGAGCGCGGAAAGGCGGATGGCTGCCGTCTGGCCCTCATGCAACTGGTCGATGGACGTGCGCAGTACCTGCGCTTCGATGATGAGCGGCACATGCGCGGGCAGGATTTCCATGATCGGCTTGCCGGTGGTGATGACGCCGCCTGCGGTGTGATAATAGGTGCGCACGACGGTGCCATTGACCGGCGAGCGGATGACCGTGCGCTCGAGGACGCCTGCTGCTTCGCGAACCTGCTCGCGCACGCTGTCAAGTTCGGATTCGGCAGTTTCCAGGGCGTCGAGTGCAGCCTGCTTGTTGGAGTTGACGGCGATGACCGCTTCCTGACGGAACTTGGCGACTTCCGCCTCGCTTTCATTGAGCTCGCCGGTCAGCCGCGATATATCGCCCAGCGCGTCGGCCATGGCGCGTTCGATCGCCAGAAGGTCGGTCTTGCGCATATAGCCGACCTTGACGAGACGCGCCTTGGAATCGCGCTCTTCGGTCAGAAGAGCCAGCTGGCGCTCGAAGGCTTCCCTCTGGCCGTTGTATCCCTTGAAGCGGTATTCCAGGGACTTGATGTTCTTCTCGATGAGGTTGAGCTGTTCTTCCAGCTTGATCTGCTTGCTGTGGAAGACGACGTTCTGGCTCTGGATGATCGCATTGACGTCTGGGTCGCTCGCCTCGGCCATGACGATGTCGGGTATCTTGAATTGGCGGGCGCCTTGGGCCTCGGCGCGCAGCCGCGCCACCACCGCTTCAAGGCGCAGGCGCCGCAGCTTCAGCATCCGCTCGTTAGAGAGCGCGGCCGTCGGGTCGAGTGTCACGAGAACGTCGCCTTCCTTGACGACATCGCCTTCGCTGACGCTCATTTCCTTGATGATGCCGCCTTCGAGATGCTGCACGATCTTGTTGTTGCCGGTTGCGACGAAGCTGCCCTGCGCGATGATTGCGGAAGCAAGAGGTGCGGTTGCCGCCCAGAAGCCGAAGCCGCCGAAGGAGGCGAAAAGGACGCCGAGCCCGATGATGCTGTGATAGCGGATGGAGCGCGGCACTTCGCTGTACCATTCGATCGGGTTGCCGGCCGGTTGCGGTTTTTTACTCACCATTGTCGTTGCCTTCGATACGCGGCGGCTGCCGGCCGTTACTCTTGGAAAGCGCTTCCAGGACCTCGACACGCTCGCCGAACATGGCGACGGAGCCTTCCTTCAGAAGCAGGATCTTGTCGACGCACTGCAGCAGGGCGGGGCGCTGCGTGATCGTTACCGTCGTGATGCCCTTTTTCTTCGCATGGATGAGGGCACGTGCCAGCGCTGCCTCGCCCTGCGAATCGAGGTTGGAGTTCGGCTCGTCGAGAACGACGAACTTCGGATCGCCGAAGAACGCACGGGCAAGCGCGATACGCTGTTTCTGGCCGCCGGAAAGCGGGGCACCATCGGCGGCAACGATCGTCTCGTAGCCCTGTGGAAAGCTCGCGATCAGCTCATGTACGTCGGCAAGCACGGCCGCCTCGAAGATCTGCTGGTCTTCGACGTCGTCGCGCATGCGCGATATGTTGGCCTTGATCGTACCGGGAAAGAGCTGAACGTCCTGCGGCAGATAGCCGATGCTTTCGCCGAACTGCCGTTGGTCCCAGTTGCGCAGGTCCATGAGGTCCAGGCGCACGTTGCCGGAGGTCGGCAGGATCGAGCCGACGAGCATCTTGCCGAGCGTCGTCTTGCCGGAGCCGGAATTGCCGATGATCGCCAGCGACTCGCCCTTCTTCAGGGAGAACGAGATGCCGTTCAGGATCACCTTCTTCTGCGGCGGCGGTACGAAGAGAATACGCTCGACATCCAGCCGGCCTTCCGGATTGGGCAGCCGCAGCCGCGGAAAGTTCAGCGGCGAGGTGATCAGCAGCTGCTTGATCCTGCCGAAGGCAGACGCCGACTTGTTGAACTGCTGCCAGCCTTCGATTGCACCTTCGATCGGCGCCAGCGCGCGGCCCGAAACGATCGAGGCCGCAATAACCATGCCGCCCGTCATCTCGCCCGAAAGCGACAGATGCGCGCCCCAGCCGAGCAGCGCGACCTGCGTGATCATGCGGCAGGCCTTCGAGACGCCGGAAAAGACGATATTCCGGTCCTGCGCCGAGACGTGCGATTTCAGCGAGCCGGCCGTCTCGCGGCCCCACATTTTCACCGCCTCGGGGATCATGGCGAGCGCATTGATGATTTGCGAGTTGCGCGACATGGAATCGAGGTGGAAGTTCGCACGGCTGAGATAGCCGTTCGCCTCCGCGAACTGCCGCGCCGTGAACTTCTGGTTCAAATAGGCGATGACGAAGAGCACTGCGCAGCAGGTCATAATGATGAGACCGAGATGTGGATGCACCAGATAGACCACGACGACGAAGAGCGGCATCAGCGGTGCATCGAGAAAGGCGATGAGCGTGCCCGAGGTCAGGAAGGACCGCAGTTGCTGCAGATCCTGCAACGTCTGGTAGTCCCTGCCGTTGCCGTGCAGCGATGCGCGAGCGGCGGCACTCAGGATCGGCGCCCCGAGTTGCACTTCGAGCTCGACCGCCGTGCGCATCAGAATGAAGCGCCGGATCGAATCCATGAAGGCCTGCAGGATGACGGCGCCTAGAACGGCAACCGTGAGCATGACCAGCGTATCGATTGAACGGCTCGTCAGCACGCGGTCGGAAATCTGGAAGAGATAGAGAGGGATCGCAAGCAGCAACACGTTGATGGCGATCGTGAAGGCCATGACGATGACCATGTTGCGCCGGACAGCTGCGATACCCCTTGCGAGGCTAACGGCAAAGTTCACCGGCTCGCTGCGCTTGTGGAAGCTGGCGCCGCCACCGCCGCTACCGCCGCCACCGCCAAAATCGGGGGTCTTGCCGTTGTTGCCGCCGTCGTTGCGCTGGCGGCGCTCGTTCTCCCTGATTGGCCCGCGATTGCCGTCGATTGTCTTGCCGAAAGGAATTGTGGGATTGGCCTTTGCCTCGCTCTGATCACCCGGCGTCTTGAGCGGCACGACGGGCGTGTCAGGTGTTGTCTTGGCAAAGGTTTCCCCGGCCTTCGCCTGTTCCGTCGACCGCTCGGGACCTGGGACGGCTTGCGAGCGTAGCGGGATCAACGGGACCGTCTCCTCGGCTGGATTTTCGATCGGCTCAGGTGCTTTTTCGGCCTTCGGCTCGGTAGGCGAAACGGACTGCGCCGGCGCCGTGCGGTTCTCCGTGAGCTTCCGCAGGCTCGCAACGGCTTCGTCGATCGCCGACATGCATGCGCCCGTCACCGTTTCGTCGACGCGGCCGGTACTGCCAAATCTGAGCGAGCGGTCGGCGGCAAGCGTCTGTTTTGAAATATGGTTCACGTAACGTCTCCCTCTGGCTCCGGTTAGGCGACGACGGTTTGCATTACGTCGGCCGGTTGCGCCAGCGTCCATGAAAGGTCATGACCTGCGTTGATGACCGCGTCCTCGGATCCGCCAAGCGGCTCGTCCTCCCCGAGGAATGCGATAACTTCATTGGCGAGATGATCGCTGTTCGGCTGTGGCTGCGATGTGTCGTGCTCCACCAGGCCGCCCTGGATCAGGATGGCATCCGAATAGAGCTGGCCGGCAAGGTAGGTCGTCTGGCCGAAGCTGTCGTAATCGGTAATCTGCGCGATGTTGACGACGGCATTGCTGCCCGTGTCGATCTTTATATCGGCGCCCTGGTTGTGCTCGAGAATGTTCGATACGGCCTGTGTCACGTCGTCGGAATCGCCAAGGATGCTCACCTGCTTGATGATGTTCACATCGTAGAGATTGCCGGTGATGTAGAGGACGTTAAGGCCGATATAACCTTCGAAATTGCCGTCATGCGATAGCCCCGACGGCATCGCTGCATCGCGGTCCTCGATTGCCTTTTGCGTCTGCACCACATAGTCGGGCATCGCTTCGAAACGGTCGTTTGCGCCGACGTTATGGATGGATGCGAGGTTCCAGATCAGATTGTTGCCGGATTGCACGGTGGCTCCCGGAGCTCCGTCCTCGGCGCGCACCCAGTCGTTGTCGTAGAGCAGGGCGATCTGCGAAATGACATTCATGTCGAGAATGTCGCCGCCGACGATGATCAGGTCGTACTGCATGCCGATCCCGAGGAAGGAGGCAAGGTTGACGGCGGCATTGCCACCCGTCAGCACGGTTGCCTCCGAACCGGTCGTCGTCACAGTCATCGTGTCGTTGTCGCTGATGAAGTGATACTGCTCGATCCAGTTCACGAAGGAAACATCGCCTTCGATCACGCTGACGCGCCATGCGGTCGGAAAGATCGTCTCAGCCGCCGGTTCTGCGGTATCCGGCCTTCCGTCGTCGTAAGTGCTGCGCTCGAAAATCGCGATGTTGTTCGCAACGGTCGTCGCGCTGTCGTCATGATTGAAGACGGAAGCGATCTCGTCGCGGTCGCTATAGACGTAAAACTGCGAAATCGCATCAATCTGATGGTAGTTTCCCATCACGGCGGTAACCGGCGATATGATCGCCGTCTCGGTGATCTCCACCACGTTTACAAGCACATTGGCGCCTGCGGCCACATCGAGGCTGTTGCCGCTGCCGCCATCCTGTTCCACGGGTACGTCGCTTTTCTCAGGCTCCGCGGGCGGCGTTGCGATGCCGCGGTCGGGCATGAAGTCGTCGATCGAAGGCGCGTCTTCGACGAGCTGACCGTTCACATAAGTATAAGTACTAACGCCGTCGATCTGGTTGTCTGGGAGCACGATGATCTGCGGTTCCCCGCTTTCCATCGTCGTTGCGCCGCTCTCACGCGCCGCCTGGATAAACTCGTGGATATCGTCGGCGATCGCCCGCAGGCCCTCCTGCGTATCGACGCGGTCATAGGAAGAGAAGGGCGTAGAGGCGTCCGCTTTCTCGCTGAATTCCATGAGGCGGTGTGTGACGAAGCTCGTGTCGCGCAGCTCCGGCTGATCGCCGGTCATATTCAGGTGGTCGTCGTCGATCAGCATATTCGCCTGGGCGACATGGCTGATGACTGAGCCTGGTCCCTGGAAGACTTCGAGTTCTTCTTCCTTTTCGCCGGGAAGGTAGACATTGGCGCCGAAGTGTGGAGCGCTGAGATCGCGCGATGCAATCTCGGCCAGCTTCTTCAGGGTCTCTTCGAATACGCCGCCGAAGTGGCGCGGATCTCCGTAGTTAATATCATAGCTGACGGAGCGGTAATCGACGCCCGGATCGTAATCTTTCAGCTGAAGGTTCGAAGCGAAGGCCGGGCTGGAAACCTCGTCCTGTGACAGCGAAGGATCTGCTTCGCGCGGACGGGCGCCGTCCAGGTAATTGCTTCGCATCCGCGCTTCGTCGGTTGCGGCGCCGAATAAGCCGATGAAATGGGCAACGATTTCCGAAATCTTCTCTGCATGCATGACAGCCCCTCCCGTTCAACACGGTGTCCGGCCTGAAAGGCAGCAAACTCATCGATGACGAGCTATTCTTCTCAGCCGCTTCTCAAGCCGCCAAACTGCACCGGCGCAATGCCGGTGCAGTTTGTTTCCGCAGTGGTCGGAGGTCAGGCTCCAGAGTCGGCGTCGTCCCCCGCCAGGTTGCCGCCTACGACGCTGCTGTCGAACGTGTTGGAGAGCAGGTTGGCGCCTTGCACGACTTCCAGATGGAAGCCGGAATTGGCAATGATCGCCGAAGCATCTGCCGTGCTCGTGCCGGTGACGTCGTCGCCTGCGCCGCCTGCCCAGCCGGCACCGCCGATGTCGATGCCTTCCGAGCCGAAGGCCTTGCCGCCGTCCGCTTCGAGATGGTTGCGGGCCCCTTCGTTATCCATCTTGATGTTCCAGGCACTGTCCTGGTCGGCAAGATGATTTGCCTGGACAGCGCTGAAGCCGTTGCCGCCAGCACCGAGCGAGCCGTTGAGGATGTTGTCGACATCAAGCGTGAACGAGAAGTTGTCACCGATATTGAGGTTGCCGCCGGCGATCCCGAGGTTGTCGAAATCCTTGACGTCTTCAAGAACGGCGAAGTCTGTGTCCGTCTTGTTGAAGCTGTCGGTCGTCGTCGTATTGTGGCTGTTGGTGTCGGTGATCGTCTTGATATCGGTGTCAGTATCGGTGATCGTCTTGATATCGGTATCGGTAATGGTCTTGATGTCGGTGTCCGTCTTGGTGCTGGTGATCGTGTCGTTGTCGCTGTACGACTTGCTGTCGTAGCTCCAGTCATAGTCGGTCTTGACGTCCGTATCGGTAATAGTGGTCGTCTTGGTGTTGGTGATGTTGTCGTTGTCGCTATACGACTTGCTGTCGTAGCTCCAGTCGTATGAGTTGTCGCGGTTGTCGCCGTTGTTGGCATCGACATCGATCTTGGAGTCCACGTCGACATCGACGCTGCTGTCGCTGTTGTTGCGGTTGTCGCCGTTTGCCACACCGCCGACATAGCCGGTGGAGCCGTCATCTACGTCAGTATCGTTGATTGCAGTATTGGCGAAGCCGTCGGCAAGTGCGCCGACATTCGTTTCGTCGCCGCCATTCGGATAATTGTAGCTCATTTCGCATTTCTCCAAAAAAATTCGGAGCAGCTTTCGAAATCCCTTTCATCTCAACGGGATTTTGCTCGCGCTTGCTCCGATACTGTTACAGATCGGCAGATGTAAGCACTACCTTGTCACCTGCATTTGACGTTCCGGTTTGTAGACCAAACCCTCATTGAACTGCGCATTACTAAGTACAAAGGCGCAGGTAACTGATCCGCAATTGTAACATTGCAGACTTCATGCACTTATTTCTTTGAGTTACCCCAGCTAAGGCGCCGCGATACCGCAGGCACTAGGTGATATTCCGACGCCTCCCATGTCGCCATTTGGCAACGGTGCGACTGTGGCCGAGAAAATATTTTGTTGATAGATACCAATTCGGGCTAGCGAATCAGGAATTACTGGAGACAGCCGGAGGTAGTCATGGAAAATAGACTAGCGAGGCACTCGGGCATCCAGTCTCGCCCTCGCAACCTGATGCCGCAAGGCCGCTGGCCCGGTGGTCCCGAAGGTTCAGCTTGCTGGATTCGCGGCCAGAACGTTTTCATAAGTAACTTCTTAGTTCACGGCCGCGATAGTAAAATACCAAAAATAGTCGGTCTTTTATATTGGGACACAAATACCATTTCGAGACAAAAATATTGGAACATATAGCCCAGAAGTTAGCTGTACTTACGCCGATACAACCGGAACAATAGGAAATATCACTTTAAATCTGCAAAAACTAACCCATTTGGGCCATTTATTTTCGTATCTGTTCATATTACCATAATTAAGAAATGGCTAACTAACTAAGTCGGAAATTTTCAGGGCACACCTCTTTGGGTGTTTTCACAGTATCGCCCAAAGCATCTGTAACGTGTAACGCTATGGGGAGGCGTAAATGTTCATGACGGCGTCGAAGACGGGGGATGCCGACCAAGGCCGAAAGTTCGGCCCGGCCGGAGATACTATACTGGTCATTGCAAATGCGGATTTGTTTTCCGAATGCCTAGCAGAGGCTTTGGCGAAGAAATTTGCAGGCTGCGAAGTGGTCAGCAAGGGCTATTCAAAGGCCTTGCTGGAAAACGACGCAAACGATGCCAAGCTTGTGCTCTTCTATCATATAGCCGGCACCGAACTGAACGAGGCGCTTCAGGTCGTGCGGGAAAACCACCCGTCGACGTCGATCGGTCTCGTTGTCGAGGCGATCGACATGCTGGAGCCCTATATAAACCGGCTGGTTGAAGCGCGGGTCATTGATGGCGTGCTGCCGCTCAATCTCCGCCTGGACGTGTTCATGGCGGCGGTCGACCTTCTGATGAAGGGCGGCGAGCATTTTCCATCGGCGCTGCTTAACCGGCTCACGGCCGCGCAGCCGGAGAAATCGCTTTACGACACGAAGTCAGTTGCTGCGGCCAGTGGTGGCAATTTGAGGGTTCGCCAAGGCGATCTTTCCGCGCTCACCACCCGCGAAGTCCAGATCCTGGACCTGATCTGCAAGGGTACGCAGAACAAGATCATCGCCGATGAGCTGCACCTTTCCGAAAACACCGTGAAGGTGCACGTACGGAACATCTATAAGAAGATGAACGTCCGCAACCGCACTGAGGCCGCTTCACGCTTCTTCAACAATGAAGCCGGCAATGCATCGGGCAGGTGGCGAAACTAGACGCTCGTGGTCATCAGGTGGCCGGTCGCGCGAAGCAGCGCGACTTCTGGCCGAACCCGCTCGGCGTGCAGATCCAGGGCGCGGACCCATAATAAACCTTGGACCCCGCGCTCACTGGCGCTGCCGCTTTGGTGCTCGCCACCGCATAGCTGTAGATCTTGCTGCTGCGCGGCACATTGGTAACCACGGTTTTTGCCGGCTTTGCATTGGAGGCAAGTGCCAGGTCGTCATCGACGGCCGCGCATGAGATCGGTCCTGCAGCGATGAGCATCAGCCCAAAAGCCAGCGCAGTCCTGCGGACGGTATCCGACGTCCGCATTCCGGTGAAATCGAAGTTCCGCATCGCTCTTTCCCCTCAACAAGGCAGCCTTTTGCCTGCCTTCCCCACCCATGTCTAGAACGTATTGGTTGAGCGAAGCTTGCATTGTCGATTCTGTAACCAAATCCAACATGGTTAAGCAGGATTAAACACGCTTACATCAACTGTATTACAAGAGTAATCAATTCGAAATAGCCCACGGTTTTTATATTGACGGAATATAAAAGCCTAATATCATCAACCGTAGATAGACTTGATTTAGCAGGTTGGGCCAAAATCTACTTGGATAATTCAAGTATTTATCTATTTTGCTTCGGAGTAATTCTGGAGACTGAAGGAGATCTATTAAAATTTAGGGGTCAGTGTTCTTGATCCCATTGGGAAGGGGTTTGTAATGCGTAGTTTCGTTCCCAACGAAATATGTTCCGGTCATGATAACCTATCGGGCCGGACACCGAAGAAAGTGCTCGTCAACGGAGGCGCAGGATTCCTCGGCTCCCATCTTTGCGAGCGGCTTCTCAAGGGCGGCCACGAAGTCATCTGTCTGGATAATTTCTCGACCGGCCGCCGATCCAACGTCCACCATCTCCGGCCATTTTCACGTTTTCGGATCATCGAGCACGATGTTCGCAGTCCGTTTGACGTGGATGCGACGCTGATTTTCAATTTCGCGTCTCCGGCATCTCCGCCCGATTATCAGCGTGATCCGGTCGGGACGCTGCTCACCAATGTGCTCGGCGCCGTCAATGCGCTTGATCTCGCACGGCGGAACGGGGCGACGATCGTGCAGTCCTCGACCTCCGAGGTCTACGGCGATCCGGAGCACAGCCCGCAGCGGGAGAGCTATTGCGGCAACGTCAACCCGGTCGGTCCGCGTGCCTGCTATGACGAAGGCAAGCGCAGTGCCGAGACGCTGTTCTTCGACTACCATCGAACCTACGGCGTCGATATCCGGGTCGGGCGGATATTCAACACCTACGGGCCGCGCATGCGTCCGGATGACGGCCGCGTGGTCTCGAATTTCATCGTCCAGGCGCTGCAGAACAAGAACATCACCATTTACGGCGATGGCTCGCAGACCCGTTCCTTCTGCTATGTCGACGATCTGATCGAAGGGTTCCTTCGTTTCTCGAACGCCGGGAAGAAATGCACCGGGCCGATCAATCTCGGCAATCCGGCCGAAATCCCGGTGCGCCAGCTCGCCGAGATGATCCGCGAGATGACGAACTCGCGCTCACGCATCGTTCATCTGCCTCGGGTCACAGATGACCCGAAACAGCGGCGGCCGGATATCTCTCGGGCCCAGGCAAAACTCGGCTGGCAGCCGCGTGTCGCGCTGGAAGTCGGCCTTGGAAAGACGATCGAATATTTCGAGGCACGTCTTTCCGCGGCAAAGGTAGCGGAGGCCGTATGAGATGTCTCCCTACATCATCGTCACTGGTGGTGCCGGGTTCATCGGCAGCCACATCTGCAAGGCGCTGGCCGGCGCGGGGTTCACGCCGGTCGCATATGACAATCTGTCGACCGGCCATCAGGATGCCGTTCGTTGGGGTCCGCTTATCGATGCCGACATCGCCGATGTCGGCTCCCTGAAAAAGGCGCTCGGCCGGTTCGAGCCGGTATGCGTCATCCATTGCGCGGCGAATGCGTATGTCGGCGAGTCCGTCGCAGATCCGCGCAAGTACTATCGCAACAATGTTTCAGGCAGCCTTGCGCTTTTGGAAGCGTGCCTTGACCAGCAAGTTGATCGCATCGTCTTTTCGAGCAGCTGCGCGACCTATGGCATTCCGGCGGCATTGCCGATCCGCGAGGAGATGGCTCAGCAGCCGGTCAATCCCTACGGACGAACGAAACTGATCTTCGAAATGGCGCTGGAGGATTATGCCGCCGCCTATGGCCTTCGTTTCGTGTCACTGCGTTACTTCAATGCCGCCGGCGCCGATCCGCAGGGCGATCTTGCCGAACGTCATGAACCTGAAACTCATCTCATCCCGCGCGCGTTGCTTGCGGCTGCACACCGTCTGCCGTGCCTGGAGGTTTTCGGCAATGACTACGAGACCGAGGATGGCACCTGTGTTCGCGACTACATCCATGTCAGCGATCTCGCGCAAGCCCACCTTGCCGCCGTCGACTACCTTGCAAGCGGCGGCGAAACGCTGCGAGTCAATCTCGGTTCCGGACATGGCACCTCCGTCGGCGAGATACTGAGCGCCATCCATCGCATCACCGGACACGAGGTCCCGGTTCACTACGATATCCGCCGCGCCGGCGACCCGCCGGTGCTTTTTGCCGATACCGCACGGGCGCGGGCGGTTCTCGGCTTCACGCCGCAGTTCTCCGATATCGACACGATCATCCGCACGGCGAGCCCGACCTTCGGTCTGGAGGTACGCGCATGAACGTAGCGCCATTCGTGACCAGACAGAGAAGGGCGACGACGGCTCGTGCTGCTAGACAGGACGCGCTCGAGCCCATCTTTGCAGGCTGGAGCCGCGCCGCCTACTGGTTCGGTGTCGCCTGCTGGCTCGCCGCGCTTGCCTATTTCTGGACATGGTGGCTGCAGCCCTCCCATGTGATCTCAACGCCGGCATTCATCATGACGACGGCGACCGTTGCCTGGCTCACGCTGATCCCGGCCTATTTCATCTTCATCTTCGTCAATGCGAAGCGGATGAAGCATTCGGCTGCCGTGCCCCCGGGCCGCATCGCCATGGTGGTCACCAAGGCGCCGTCCGAGCCCTTCGAGGTGGTGCGCAAGACATTGCTCGCCATGCTGGATCAGAAAGGCGTCGAGTTCGACATCTGGCTCGCCGACGAGGATCCGGCGGAAGAGACGAAGCGCTGGTGCGCCCAGCATGGCATCTTCATTTCGACGCGCAAAAGCGTTGCCGCCTATCACCGGACTGAGTGGCCGCGCCGGACGCGCTGCAAGGAAGGCAACCTTGCTTATTTTTACGATCGCTACGGTTATGACCGCTATGATTTCGTGGCGCAGTTCGATGCCGACCACGTACCCGAGCCGACTTATCTGCAGGAGGTCATGAAACCCTTCGCCGATCCGCGCGTCGGCTATGTCTCGGCTCCTAGCATCTGCGATGCGAATGCCGCCGGCAGTTGGGCCGCAAGAGGCAGGCTCTATGCCGAGGCAAGCCTCCATGGTTCGCTTCAGGCTGGTTACAACGGCGGCTGGGCGCCGCTCTGCATCGGCTCGCATTATGCCGTGCGCACCGCAGCGTTGCGTCAGATCGGCGGCCTCGGACCGGAACTCGCCGAAGATCACTCGACGACGCTGATGATGAACGCCGGCGGCTGGCGCGGCGTGCATGCGCTCGATGCGATCGCCCATGGCGACGGCCCGGCGACGTTTGCCGATCTCGTCGTCCAGGAATTCCAGTGGTCGCGGAGCCTGGTGACGATCCTGCTGCAATACTCGCGCAACTACGTGCCGAAGCTGCCGCTGAAGCTGAAGTTCCAGTTCCTGTTTTCGCAGGTCTGGTATCCGCTGTTTTCGGCGTTCATGGTGCTAATGTTCGCCCTGCCGGTCTTGGCCCTGCTGACAGGTCACGTCTTCGTCGGCGTCACCTATCCGGACTTCCTGCTGCATTTCTCGCCGCTGTCTCTGGTGCTGATTGCGCTTGCTCTCTTCTGGAGGCGCAGCGCAACTTTCCGGCCATATGACGCCAAGCTTTTCGGCTGGGAGGGCATTGCCTTCGTTCTCCTGCGCTGGCCGTGGTCGCTTGCCGGAAGCCTGGCCGCGCTGCGCGATCACGTCTCCGGCTCCTTTGTCGATTTCCGCATCACGCCGAAGGGCACGCAAGCGCAGAGGACGCTGCCGCCGGTCGTTCTGCTTCCCTATGTGCTGCTGGCGGGTATTTCCCTTGCCGCGATGGTGCTGGCACCTGCCGAAGGCGCTGCCCGCGGCTTTTATATCTTCGCCGGCATCAACGCCGTGATCTACGCCGCGCTGGCCGTGCTGATCGTTGCGCGCCACGCACGCGAAAACGGGCTGCCGCTTATGCCCCGCACACATGGTCTTAGGCTCGTGGCGGCCAGCGCGCTGACGCTTCTTGTCGCCAGCAGCGGCGAAATCCGCCTGCACGGCCTGGGCAGTCTCGAAGCGCTGTCGCATGGCCAGGGCATCGTCAGTTTCACGGAAGCAAAATTCGCAGTCGCAGGCGCCGGTCTCGGCGGCGGCAAGACGCGGATCGTCAAATTCCGCTTCAAGTGGAACGGGTTCCGGCAGCAGGCTGCCGCAGGATCAAAGAGAGTGGAGCCGAGCGCGTAGAGTCAAAGCCATGTCGGCGGGTGCGCTTCGGTCGAAGGAGGGTGCAATGAGAATAGGAACAAGAACATATGGCGCGGCGGCTGCCGTCCTCAGCCTCGTACTTTGCTTGCCGGGCGCGGCAGCGGGAGCCGAAGCGAAGAAAGCGCCGATGCCGCTCAGCGCCTACGAACTCTACCAGCTCTATCGCGACAAGACCTGGACCTGGGCCGCCGGTGGCGGCCGCTTCATGGACGAAGGCCGCCGCTTCGTCGCCTGGACGAATGATGGCGGCAAACAATGGGTGGCCGAGGGCCGGTGGGCTGTCGACGATCTCGGGCAGATGTGCATGCGTGCTACCTGGACGAACGAACAAGGCCCGGCCCGCGTCAGCACCTGCTTCGGTCACCGCAAGATCGGCAGGGTGATTTATCAGAAGCGCCAGCCCGACGGCAATTGGTACATCTTCCGCCACGCCTCAGCGCGCGCCGGCGATGAATATCTGAAGCTCGTGCCGGCGGACACCGTCAGCGCCAATGCGGATGCCTACAGGCAGAAGCTGATGGCTCGGAGGTAAGAGGAGAAGGCCATGAAGAAGCTAAGGGAAAGAATAGTCTCGGCCACCGCGATCGCGCTGCTGCTATCGGTCGCAGCCGGCCCCGCAACGCCGAGCCTGGCGCAGGACGCAGCTGGAGTTCCAGCACCCTTGAGCCGGTCAATCGTTGACAAGCGTCCCGTTCTGCATGCGGACGGCATCAAGTTCGGCGCCTATGACCCGCACGGCGATTTCACGTCGCAGCAGGGTGTCGCGACCGAACACCTGTTCCTGCCGTGGGAAGACGTCGATCTCGAAACGCTGGAGGCGGCAGACGCCTATGCGCAGGCGAGGGGACGCAACCTGCTGATTTCCGTCGAACCCTGGTCATGGGATGTCGACTGGCGACTGACCTCCGATGAGCTGCGCCGGAAGGTCCTGCGCGGCGATTACGACGTCAATATGCGTGCGATCGCCCGGGCGATCACAAAGCTCAAGAGCCCGGTCATCGTCCGCTGGGGGCAGGAAATGGAAGATCAGGACAGCCGGTTCTCCTGGGCTGGCTGGAACCCGCGCGACTATGTCACCGCATATCGGCGAATGATGGATATCGTGCGTGCCGAGGCACCTGGGGTGGAAGTGATGTGGTCGCCGAAGGGGCTTGACGGCCTCGATGCCTACTATCCGGGTGACGATTATGTCGATCTCGTCGGCCTCTCCGTCTTCGGCCTGGAGCCCTACGACACGCTCGCCTATGGCGGTCCGCGTGACTTCCGCCAGGCGCTGACGGACGGCTACCGCCGAGTCTCGGGATATGGCAAGCCCATCTGGGTAGCCGAACTGGGCTATGAGGGGACAGACGCCTACATGCGGCCGTGGATCGACACCGTGACGTTGAAGCATAGCGATTTTCCGAAACTGGAAGAAGTCGTCTATTTCAACGACCGCGACGTCCATGCCTGGCCCTTCAATCTTGGCCGTCCCAACTGGAGGGTCATCAAGGGCGACGAGACGAACTAGGCGTCGTCGACCAAGAGCTGTAGATGGCTAGCCCGGTCTCTCGCGACTGCATCGGGCTGGCGCAGGCCAGGAGAAGTAGATTATAAGCGAGTTATCGACCCCGATCTGCTGATAGGCACGCCGACATGACTGAGCCTGGCTCGGTGATCGACTGGCTTCTCCACTCCGACCCATCGATCCGATGGCAAGTGATGCGCGACCTGATTGACGCCCCGGAACCGGAGTGGGCGGCGGAGCGGGCGAAGGTGGAGACCGAGGGCTGGGGCGCCTGACTTCTTTCCTACCAGGACGAGGACGGGCAATGGGCGGGCGGCTCCTTCGTCCCAGCCGATTTTGATCCTTGCGAGTGGAAGGAGCACGGTCAGCCGTGGACGGCCACGACCTTTTCGTTGTCGCAGCTCCGGGAATTTGGTCTCAATCCCTCGTCGGATCGGGCCAAACGAACTGTCGAATTGATTGGCGTTAACGCACGTTGGGATGAGGGCGGCCAGCCCTACTGGGAGGGCGAAGTCTAGGAGTGCATCAACGGCCGGACCGTTGCCGATGGTGCCTATTCTTGGGGTTGACGTCTCGTCCATTGTCGACAGGCTGATAGGCGAGCGTCTCGCTGACGGCGGCTGGAACTGTGAGAGGCTTGCCGGCTCGGTCCGCTCGTCATTCGCCAGCACGATCAACGTGCTGGAAGGGCTCCTGGAATACGAGATAGCCACAGGGGGGTACGCGCAAATCTCAAGAGGCTCGCAGGTCTGGCGAGGAATATCTGCTTGAGCGTAACCTCTTCCGCCGTCTCGGCACGGGTGAGCCGGCAGACGAGCGGTTTCTGCGCTTCCTGCATCCGAACCGTTGGCGCTACGACGTCTTGCGTGCGCTCGACTATTTCCGCTGCTCTGCGATGCTGACCGGCGCCGATCCCGACCCGCGACTTGGCTAGGCTATCGGCCACGTCCGTTCCAGACGCCTGGAGAACGGTACCTGGCCCCTCGACTGGAGCCTGACGGGGCGGGTGTGGTTCGAGGTCGACGACGGGCAGGGCCGCCCTCGCGATGGGTGACCCTGCGGGCTATGCGGGTGCTTAGGTGGTGGGAGGGCCGATCGGGAAATTCCCATCAGGCCTACGAACATTCCACAAAGGGAGAGATCGAGGCTGTTCGTTTCGCTGGCGCGCAGTGCCTGGGCTGACAGGGCCCAGAAACGAAAACGGCGCCAAAGCGGCGCCGTTTTTGGTGTATCACGCCTGCCGCGATTAGCGGAACGAGCGGGATGCGATGTTGCGAATCTCGTAGCGGCTGATGCCGATGTCGGAGAGCGTCTGGTTCGAAAGGTTGCCCAGCTCGTTGAGCGTGCGGCGGTAGCTAATCCAGCTCTTAGCAATGCGGATCGGGTTCATTGTCATCTTCCTTAGAACGTTGCCTCGCGGGCGGCGCCATCGCCGTCTCTGCGGTTGACATTCATATAATGGTTCCCGGTCATATTGTGCAGTGCAAAGAAAAGGCATCTGCTATGCGTTTGTGCAATGTAATGCACGATAAATACGCAGAAGCCATTTTTTGAGCGGTAAAAGAGAAGGCGTTTTTCGCTGCAACTATTGCGAAAGTGTAAATTGAACAAAAGAAAACGCCCGTTGCCGAAGGCACCGGGCGTTTTGAAGGAGGAGATCAGCTTGGGAGGACGCTGATCGCCTGAATTAGCGGCCAGAAGCCTCACGAGCAACGCGATGGATGTCCGAACGGTCGATGCCGAGGTCGTGCAATTCGCGGTTGGTCATGCGGCCGAGTTCAGTAACGGTCTGACGGTACTTGCGCCAGTTGTTGAAAGAGCGTGTGAAGTTCATTTTAATCCCCTTTCCGAGGGCTTGCCATCTGCCAGCTGCTGCCCATCAGCGCTGGCTTGCGTTTGATGACCAGAATATATGTTGCGCCGCGAAGAACTAACAGAGACAAGATTTCATTCCACCTATGCATTCGGCGCAAGTCTCTGGCGGGAAATTACGCGATTTCGCCGTTTTCTGGTCAACGAATAGGCAGAATGTTTTTTGGTGGGCATGGCTTTAAGTTCGATTGGTCAAATCGCGGTCAGCCGGGATCGCTGCCGATATGGCCGCCTTCAAATTAAAAACCAAGATCATCTCGCCCTTCGCCGCAGTTTTGTTATTGGCAAGAGCCCGGCGCGCTTTCCAGACCGTCGGAGCCGGGCGTTTCATGACTTAGCGAGCCTGTCGGCGAAATCCCTGCAAACCGGGAGGCTAATCGTTTTATGCCCGCAAACCAAAACGCCCACCGGGGGAGGATCCGGTGGGCGTCATGTTGATGACTGACAACTGGGAGGAGGAGTGTTGTCAGTCTATCGGAGGGCGCTGGGAGGAGGAGTGCGCTGCTCCGAATTTCGTTTACGGACATCATATCCGCAGGCATCCGGCAAACCGGGTCGGGCTGCCATGCCCGCGCTTCTTGATTGTCAATATAGTATGACTAATGATTATTTTGCAGTGCAATATTTTCATGGTGGCCATGCGTTTCATGCATGCCTTATCTGCAACGACTCTATAGTACCTCGCTGCTGTTAATGCCCGGTTAATCCCGTGCCAAGTTCGCACAGTGAAGTATCTTCAACGGCATAGGTCCGGGAGATTGCGAAAGACGCTGCTCCATCTATAAGATTGACGGGGAAAGCCGCTGGAATCGGCACGGAGGCAGGGATGTATCGGGGACGGTTGGAGCGGGATCTGTCGCTCTGGGTGGAAAAGGGCCTGCTGCCCGAGGCGATGGCGGAATTGCTGCTTGTCGAATATGACAGCCGGCCTGCAAGTTTCAGTCTCGGCAATGTGCTGATGGTGCTTGCCGCGGTCTTGCTTGCAGCGGCAGTCCTGCTGCTCATCGCCTCCAACTGGGAGGCGATCCCGCGGCTGGTCCGAGTCGGCACGATCCTCGCCCTGATCTGGGCTGTTTATCTCGGCGCGGCACTAATGTTTGCCCGAGGGGCTTCGGCGGTTGCCAGCGGCCTGCTCGTCATCGGTGCCTTGAGCTTCGGCGGCGCGATCTCCCTCATCGGCCAGATGTATCATCTGTCGGGTGACGAGCAGACTGTCATGTATCTCTGGTTCGCGGTCGCGGCTGTGTCTGCCGCGCTCTTCCGCTCAGGTGCCGTGACTGCCATAGCCGGCTTTCTGTCCTGGGCCTCATTTGCTGTTTATCTGACGGACTACGGCGCGCGTTGGGTGGGCGTCGATCCCTGGGCGCCGCCCGTCATGGCCGTGATCATTGTCGCACTGGTGCGCTTTACCGGTGCCGATCGTGCACGGCATCTTGCCTATCTGCTTGCTGTGGGCTGGCTTGCATGGCTCTACACCTTGCATGAGGATATCCGGGTGGCGTTTGCCTTCGTGCTTTGCGGCATGGCCGCGTTCGTGGCCGTCAGCCTGCCGCCGCTGCTTGGCTTTGCATTCATAAGGACTGCGGGTGCTGCGCCGGCCTTTTACGCATTCTTGGTGGCGGCAGTCGGATTGCTGTTGCTCAACATAGAGTACGATGAAAGCTGGCCGCTTGTTGTGGTCGGCATGGCAACGCTCGCAATGGCCGTGCTTGCGATTGCGCTGCAGGGCCGGGACAACGGCGCCGTGCGGTATCTTGCCTACGCCACCTTTGCCGCCGAGGTTTTCTATCTTGCTTCCGTCACAGTCGGTTCGATCCTCGGAACGTCGAGCCTCTTTCTCCTGTCCGGTCTGCTGGTGGCGATCGTCGCCTGGGTGGTGATCCGCCTCGAGAGACGTTTCGGTGCAAGGTCGACGGAGGTGACGGAATGAATGCGCTGTCTTCAAAACGTCAATCGGGCAGGGGTTTCCTGATTGCAGCGGTCATTGCTGCCGCCCTCCAAACCATCATTCTCGGATACATAATCGAAAGCCGCGCGGCGATCCTGCGTAGCGGCACCGAAGTCCTGCTGAAGACGACACCTGTCGATCCACGTGATTTCCTGCGTGGCGACTACGTCGTGCTGAATTACGCGATTTCGTCGGTTCCGGCACAAACGGTGGTCGGCGAACTGCCCACTGTACCGGGCGAGCAGACGCTCTGGGTCCGCTTGAAAAAGCAGCCGGACGGATTTTGGGCAATCGCCGAATCGGCGTTCCACCCGCTCCCCGAGGCAGCGGAAAGCGCTGTGCTCAGGAGCCGTCCATTTTACAGCTACGGTGTGCGCACGGCCGACACGATCCGCGCCGAATACGGGATCGAACGCTATTATGTGCCGGAAGGCCATGGCAAGCCGCTGGAGGAGGCCCGGCAGGACGGCAGCGTCTCGATTGCTGCGCGTGTTTCAAGCGATGGCACGGCTCAGATCCGCAGCTTGCTCGTAGACGGCAAGCCCGCCTATGAGGAGCCGCTTTACTGACTTTGGCGAAATGCCAGGAGAGGGGCTCCGCAGCCCAAAAAATCCCTGTCATTTGGCCTTCATTTTTCCTTTGCCTCCACCAAATCGGGTGATATAGAGACGCCGCGCTCCGGAAGGCCTCATGTGCAGGCAAATGCATTGCGGTTTTGCGAACGCGGGTATGGTGAAATTGGTAGACACGCCAGATTTAGGTTCTGGTGCCGCAAGGCGTGGGAGTTCAAGTCTCTCTACCCGCACCAAAGCTGGCTTGCAGGTGGGAAGACCGGGATAGGTCGCCCCAATTACCCGGCAGGATGGCGCCGTCCCCCCTTGGGGGGGATGCATTGGAATCTGACAAAAGCCACGCGCGGCAATTTTCCGGCGTCGTGCTCATCGAAACGAACGGCGTCTGGGCACGGCCGCCACGAAATGAAGGTAGGAAGACATGCAGGTTATCGAAACGCTCGCTGAAGGGCTGAAGCGCGAAATCAAGGTCGTTATCCCGGCCAAGGACATGGAAGACAAGATGAACGAGCGCCTTGCCGACGTAAAGGACAAGGTGCGCATCAATGGTTTCCGTCCGGGCAAGGTCCCGGTCGCCCACCTCAAGAAGGTCTACGGCAAGTCGATCATGGCCGATCTCGTCAACGAGATCGTTCGCGAGCAGCCTACCCAGATCCTTTCCAGCCGTGGCGAGAAGTCCGCCACGCAGCCGGAAATCGCAATGACGGAAGACAAGGACGAAGCTGACAAGATCCTCGCTGCTGAGCAGGACTTCGAATTCACGCTCTCCTATGAAGTTCTGCCGCCGATTGAACTGAAGTCCGTCGAGGGCATCAAGATCACCCGCGAAGTCGTTGATATTTCTGACGAAGAAGTCAACGAGCAGGTTCTCAAGGTTGCCGAAAGCGCCCGTTCTTACGAGACCAAGAAGGGCAAAGCCGCCAATGACGACCGCGTCACGATGGATTACGTCGGCAAGGTCGACGGTGAAGCCTTCGAAGGCGGCACCGATCAGGGTGCTGAACTCGTCCTCGGCTCCGGCCGCTTCATCCCGGGCTTCGAAGACCAGCTCGTTGGCGTCAAGGCTGGCGATGAGAAGACCATCACCGTGACCTTCCCGGCCGACTATCCGGCAAAGAACCTCGCCGGTAAGGAAGCCACCTTCGACGTCACCGTCAAAGACGTTGCTGCTCCGGCCGACGTGGAAATCAATGACGAGCTGGCAAAGAAGCTCGGCCTGGAATCCGCTGATCGCCTAAAGGAAATCGTCCGCGGCCAGATCGAGTCGCAGTACGGCTCGCTGACCCGCCAGAAGGTCAAGCGCCAGATCCTCGACCAACTCGACGAGATGTACAAGTTCGAGACTCCGAAGTCGCTCGTTGAAGCCGAATATAACGGCATCTGGAGCCAGGTGAACAACGATCTCGCTCAGTCCGGCAAGACGTTCGAAGACGAAGACACTACTGAAGAGAAGGCCAAGGAAGAATACAAGACACTCGCCGAACGCCGCGTCCGCCTCGGCCTCGTCCTCTCCGAAATCGGCGAAAAGGCCGGTGTCGAAGTGAGCGAGGACGAAATGCAGCGCGCGATTTACGAGCAGCTGCGCCAGTATCCGGGCCAGGAGAAGCAGATCCTCGAGTTCTTCCGCAGCCAGCCGGGCGCCGCCGCTTCGATCCGCGCGCCGATCTTTGAGGAAAAGGTCATCGACCACCTGCTGACCGAGATCGAGGTCACGGACAAGAAGGTCACCAAGGAAGAGCTGCTCGCCGACGAAGAAGGCGAAGGTTCAGTGAAGGAAACCAAGAAGGCCGCGCCGAAGAAGAAAGCAGCCGCAAAGGCTGAAGCTTCCGAAGGCGACGAGGCCGCTGCTCCAAAAAAGAAGGCCGCTCCGAAGAAGAAGGCCTCCGAAGGCGACGCCGAGTAATCGGTTCTTCAAAGTCTAAAATTTAAGGCCCTGCCGGGTGGTTCGGCGGGGCCTTTTCTTTGGGCGGCAATGCGAGTGCTGTGCTGGGCAGCGCTTGCCGAATGAGGCGGGCGGCTCAGAGTTCCGATTTGATGTCGCCCATGCGGTTCCAGGCGTCGAGACCGGCGATCTTGTAGGCTTCCGCAAGCGTCGGATAGTTGAAGGTATTCTCGACGAAATACTCGACGGTGCCCTTGAGGTTGAGCACCGCCTGGCCGATATGCACGAGTTCGGTCGCCCCTTCGCCGACGATGTGAACGCCGAGCAGGCGGCGGGTCTTCAGTGAAAAGATCATCTTCAGGAGACCGGTTTCGAGGCCCATGATGTGACCGCGGGAGGTCTCGCGGAATCGAGCGATGCCGCATTCGTAGGGAATGCCGCGCTCCTTGACCTCTTCTTCCGAAAGGCCGCAGGTCGAAATCTCCGGCACGGCATAGATGCCGTAAGGGAAGTATTTCGGAGGCTCCTTGGCGATCGCGCCGATGGCGACGCGGGCGGCGATGCGGCCCTGCTCCATCGAAGTCGAGGCGAGGCTCGGAAAACCGACGACGTCGCCGGCGGCATAGATGTTCGGCACCGAGGTCTGGAAGGTTTCCGGATTGACCTTCAGTCGACCGCGGCTGTCGGCCTCGAGGCCGGCGGCAGCAAGGTTGAGCGCGTCCGTCGCCCCCATGCGTCCGGCGGCAAAAAGCACCATGTCTGTCGTCAGGTGGCGGCCGTTGTCGAGCGTCAGCGCGACTTTGCCATTGTCGAGAGTCTCCACCTTGTCCGCCTTCTGGCCGAGCAGCAATTTCATGTTGCGGTCGCGGAGCTGGTAGGTGAAATCCTCGACGATCTCCTTGTCAATGAAATCGAGCATGGTCGACTTGGGATCGAGCAGGGTCACGGCCGTATCGAGGGCGCTGAAGATTGTCGCATATTCGATGCCGATGACGCCTGCGCCGATGACGATCATCGAACGCGGCAGTTCCTTGATATCGAGCAGTTCATCGCTGTCGATCACGCTCTTGCCGTCGAAGGGGATGTAGTCCGGGCGGAAAGGCTTGGTACCGACGGCAAGCAGGATGCTGGCGCAGCTCACCTGCATGGTCTCTCCGTCATCCTTGATCACCTGCAGCGTCGAGGGATCAACGAAGCTTGCCCTGCCGCGGATATGCTGGACGCGGTTGCGGGCGAACTGGTGCTCGAGCACTTCGACCTCGTGGTCGAGCGTGATCAAGAGGCGGCGGCGCAGATCCTCGGCGCTGATCTCTTCCTTGACGCGATAGGCACGGCCGTAGAAGCCGCGCTCGCGCCAGCCGGAGAGATTGAGAGCCGTCTCCCGCAGCGTCTTGGAAGGGATGGTGCCGGTATGAACCGAAACACCGCCGACACGCTTGCCCTGTTCGATGACCAGGACCTTCTTGCCGAGCTTCGCAGCCTGGATGGCGCCTCGGCGTCCCGCCGGACCGCTGCCCACAACAACAAGATCGTACTGAAACATGGCGCAGCCCCGGAATTGGAATTTGGAATCATATATTGCGTCGCAAAATGTCGCTCATCCACGGGTAGCTGGTCAATGTGACAGATTGTTTTTGGGGCTGCTGTCAGGAACTGCCGAAAACGAAGGTCTCCATTTTCTCGAACGTGCGATCCATCGCGAAAGCGCGGCTGAACGGGAAGGGCAGGTGCCCGTAGAGAAGCGATAACTGCTCCTCGGCAGCCTCTTCGCCCTTGCCGGCCACGGCGGCCAGATAGAGAGCGGAGGCAAGCCCGGTGCGATCGGCACCGGCGCGGCAATGAATGAGCAGCGGTTTCGGCGCGTCCCGCATGATGGCGATGAGGTCCTTGGCCTGTTGCGGGCTCAGTTCCCTTCCGGCGGACATTTTGAAGTTGATATGGACGATGTTCAGGGCTTTCGCCTGCTGAACCTCGTCGGCGTACCATTTGGAGCTGTCGGCTTCACCCCTGAGGTTGAGGATCGTCCTTATGCCATACTGTTTTTCAAGCTCTGTGATTGATTGGGCGGACGGCTGCGACGAACGGTAAACTTCGCCGGCAACGACCGTTGCGAAATTGTCCGTTGCCTGCAGATAAAGAAAATAACCGCCTGCGGTGAGCAGGAATAGGCCGAAGAGCCTTAGCGCCGCCTTCCCGTAGCGTGGGAAGAATTTTATCGTCATCGAATGCCTCTGCCTCGGAACGCTACCTGCGAGGCAGCATGCGCTCATTGCGACCCGAAGCTGACAGACACCTGAATGGTGGCGCTTTTGCCCCTGGATCAGCCGAAGCCCGTCCTTGCCGATAATGATGTGGTTGCGGTCAATTCAAGGGCATCTGCCGGGATTGGCTTCTGTTCGGCTAAATTTTGACTCTTGCCAACGATGGCAGCGACAACGTGCGCCGGGGCGTGGGACGACGGGACCTGCTTAGATGGCTTACGAAAACTAATCTTCTGCGACGCAGCATCGATCGCCATGCCCACGGACACCATCGCATACGCTATCGGGCAGCGCGATGCGATGGACGTCGGAGAGATCGTCATCCGGCCAACGGCCCAGGCATTACGAGGAGGATAGACAGTGCAATCACCCTGGACGGCAAGGTCGCCCCGGTCGCTGGGCGACAGTGGAATGGGCCTTCGAGTAAGATGTAGTAGAATATTGGGCAACGGCCAAAACCAGATCGGCGCTGCGCCACTATCGGGTCGAGACGGAGCTGTCTGCGATACGATCCGTAAGGCGACGCAAAACCATACCGCCGTGGTGCAAGGTTTTTGCGTCGACGAAGTCGCCATCGGCGGTGAAGCCGGTGTCGTCCCAATACTCGATATGTGTGCCGGTCACTTCGTAACGCCCTTCATAGGCGCGTTCGCGTTTACCGCGTGCCTCGACATAACGCCCGCTTGGCAGGAGTTCGTGGCGGACATGGCCGTCGTCGGTCACCCACATGCCGGTATAGGAATGGTTAGCCTGCAATTTGGATTCCCCGGCTTGTACGGATTCACTCGACAATGTGGCGGTTAACACGATTGCAAATGCATGCCGCATGATCGGGCTCCTAGTCATCTATTGTATATCTTGGCTGCCAGAGCCGAATTAGGTTCTGCATGGGTCTGAGGTCCGGCCGTCTTGGCGGCTGACGATGCGAGAGGCCAACCCACAGCTGGACTCATAACCGCCAGCTATTGCGCACGCGGCTCGTTCTCGACAACCTGCTGGTAGGCGACGAGATCCAGAAAGGCCTCGGCCTCGACGACAGAGCCGTCCTTCATCCGGAATATCCAAACGAACTGGTTGCGATAAGGTGCTCCCGAGGTTGTCGTGGCCGTGCCGTCGAAGCGGATGACGACCATGTCTCCATCGGCCATGATGTCATGCACCTGCGGCAACACAGGCGTCGTGAGACGGCTGACCAGGGGGCAGAGGCTCGCTCGACGAAATCCTGGAGACTGCGGTAGGTGCCGGCTGCCGGGCCGGAGCCATGGATTGTCCAGACGACGTCGGGCGCGAGAAGCTCTGCAAAGACGTTACCGCCTGCACGCCATTTCTCAAACGCCTTGCGCACGATGGCCTTGTTCTGCGTCTCGATATTGGTCTCCTGGATCTCGACACGGGCGTCCGACGCGCTGGTCTCGGCATGCGCCGGTCCGATGATGGCCAAGAATGCTGACGCGGCCAGCAGTTTGCGGCCCGCAGCGATGAGGCGACCGGTCAGTGAGGAAAAGGTCATGGTATCATTGCTTTCTTGGGTTGCTGAAGGGCGAGAAGGCCGCTGTCTGGACAATCGCCTTCACGCATGTTGGTCTTCTTCGTCTGAGTTCAGATGCGGCGAGCCACAAAGGCTCCGCCGAAGATGAGTTGCTGAACCAATGGGCGATCTACGAAACGGGCAGGGAATATCGGATCTGGGTCGCTTACTCGGTTCAGGCGATCGAGCTGCTCCGGCGACAGCGCCACTTCCAGAGCGCCCAGATTTTCCTCCGCCTGGGCGACGGTGCGGGCGCCCATGATAGGCGACACGACTGTGGGATTCGCAAGCGTCCATGCAAGCGCTACCCGAGACGGTGTCGAGCCCATTTCCTGCGCAACGGTGCGAACCTCGTGCGCGATCTCGATCGAGCGCTCGTTGAGATGCCCCGACGAGGCGATGACGCCCTTGCGGCTGGGAGACACGGCCGCTTCTCGGGAATCCTGAACGTCCGCTCGGGAGTATTTGCCGGCCAGCACGCCGCCGCCTAGCGGCGACCACGGGAGCACGCCAAGTCCCAAGGATGCGGCCATCGGCATGAGCTCATGCTCGACGGTGCGTTCCACGAGACTGTATTCGATTTGGAGCGCGACGAAGGGGGACCAACCGCGCATGTCGGCGAGCGTCTGCATTTCGGCGATCCGCCATGCCGGCGTATTGCAGATGCCAATATAGAGAATCTTTCCCGACCGAACGAGATCGTCGAGGGCGCGCATCACCTCGTCTGGCTGGGTCGTCATGTCCCATCCGTGCAGATAGAAGAGATCGATGCGATCAGTGCCAAGCTGCCGGAGGCTTTGCTCGACAGACCGCATCATGTTGAGGCGATGATTGCCGCCCGAATTAGGGTTGCCAGGCTCGCGGGCCATCGTAAACTTCGTCGCGAGGACGAGCCGCTCACGCTTGTCGCCGACGAATTCCCCGAGGAAGCGTTCTGCGGCGCCGTTGGTGTAGTTCACCGAGGTATCGATGAAATTGCCGCCCCGATCGACATAGAGATCGAAGATGCGGCGGGCTTCGACACTGTCGGCGCCCCAACCCCAATCCGACCCGAAGGTCATGGTGCCCAGGCTTATGGGCGAAACACGCAAACCTGAGCGTCCTAGCAGCTTGTAGTTTTCGAGCATCATCTTGTGGCCATCTCCAATTCACCGAGCCAAACGTAGAGGCTGCTGGAGGAGCGGACAACTTGCCCAATCGTGACCACGCTGGTAAGTTAGACTAACCAATGGCTGTGGATCTGAATGGCATCTCTGTTTTTCTGGCCGTCGCGGAGGCACGAAGCTTCCGCGCGGCCGCCGAGCACTTAGGTGTCACGCGGCCAGCGGTGAGCCAGACGATCCGTCGCCTCGAAGATCGGGTTGGCGTCGCGCTCGTTCAGCGAACAACCCGGAGCGTCAGCCTGACAGAAGCTGGCGAGCAGCTTTACCAGCGCGTGGCGCCAGCCATTGCGGAGGTCGGCCTGGCCCTGAACGCCACCGCGGATCGAGACATCGCTCCGAGCGGCCTTTTGCGGCTGGCAGTGTCCTCGATCGCAGAACGGTTCATCTCAGGACCGCTGCTGTCGAGCTTTGCGGACGCCTACCCTGCCGTCCAAATCGATCTGTCCGTCACGGACGAAGCATTCGACATTGTGGCGGAGGGATATGACGCGGGGGTGCGGCTTGGCGAAGTGATCGACCAGGATATGATCGCTATCCCGGTGTCGGGCGAGCAACGTCAGATCGCGGTTGCCGCGCCTTCCTATATCGAGCGCTTCGGGAAGCCCTCGCATCCCTCGGAGTTGGCCCAGCATCGCTGTATTGGCTGGCGTCCCGCACCGCACACCGCGCCTTACCGCTGGGAGTTTGGTGAAAATGGACGTGAGTTTGACGTGGCGGTCAATCCTCAGATCACCACCAATGATATGTGGTTGATGATCCGCACGGCCTGCGCCGGGGGAGGCATAACCTTTGGCATGGAGGAGACCTTCAGACCCCTCGTCTCATCCGGCAAGCTGGTGCCTCTCCTCCAAGAGTATTCCCCGCCGTTTGCGGGCTTTTTTCTCTATTTTCCCAACCGGCGGAATCTCGCCCCGAAGCTACGTGCCTTGGTTGAACATGTAAGGCGGTGGCGATAGCGCCGACGATCTGCGGTTCGAGTGAACCGCGGCGATCGGATGTCGCATCGATGCCAGGACTGAGCGGAAGCCGCGCTGTGGTGACCGGGGCGTGGCTGAAGGAGCCCAGCTCGGGCTTGCCCAAGTGGGCCGAGATCGTTGCGCGGCCTGCCGTCAAGCTTGCAGGCGATCGCGCGGGACTGACAACCGAATGACGAGGCCTTCCGGCTTCCAGTCTCGCTGGATCTCGCCGCCAAGCTGGCTACGGACCGTGGCGCGGCCGAGAGTCGTGCCGAAGCCGTCCCCGTCAGCGGCTTGTATTACGGGCGGGCCGTCTCGCTCGGTCCAGGTGAGGATGAAGGTGTCGCCTTCCTCTTCGCACGCGATTTCGACGCAGCCCTTGTCGGTCGACAGCGCCCCATATTTCGCGGCATTGGTCGCAAACTCGTGCAGCAGCAGCGCGAAGCTCGTGAGAGACCCCCCGGAGATCGTCGCGTCGGGGCCACTTACGACCGCATGGGGTGTGGATGCGTCTGCGCCGCGATCATATGGCGCTAGGATCGTCCGCAACAGGGTGTGGAGCGTGGTCGCCTGCTCGATGCGGTCCGACGCCTGGGACGTCCGCGTCACCGTCAAGGCGTGGGCCTGGGCGAGTGCTCCCAGCCTCTGAGACACTGCTGTGGCGAGCTCGCGCGGTGTCGTCGCCCTTTTTGCACTCAGCGACACGACGCTGCTCGCCAGCGCGAAAAGGTTCTTGACGCGGTGATCCATCTCTCGGAGGAGAAGGTGCTGCTGCTCTTCGGCGCGCCTGCGTTCGGTGATGTCACGCGCGATCTTGGATGCGCCGATCACTTGGCCTGCGCGATTTCGGATCGGCGACACCGACAAGGATATCTCGACAAGGCTCCCATCCTTGCACCGGCGGATGGTCTCGTAGTGGTCGATCTTTTCGCCCCGTCGAAGCCGGGCGAGGATGTTCGGCTCCTCGTCGGCTCGATCCAGTGGGATGAGCATGGTGACCGAGCGGCCGATGGCTTCTTCGGCAGTATAGCCGAAAAGCCGCTCGGCGCCGCGGTTCCAGTCGGTGATTGTGCCGTTGAGATCCTTTGCCAGGATGGCGTCGTCGGATGATTCGACTATAGCTGCGACCCGCTGCGCGGCTTCGTCGGCGACAGCAGCGTCCGATTGATCGACGAGCATGTTGACCGCACCGAGCAGCGTGCCCTCGGCGTCGAAGATCGGAGTCGGAAAGGCCCGGAACAGGACCCGGCGGCCGTCCGGTCGCTCGGCAAATGCTTCGAGCCCTCGCACCGGGCGCTTTTCGCGCAGCGCCACGGCCATAGGGCATTCGTCATGTGGCAGGGGCGTGCCGTCCGGCCAATATAGCTTCCAGGAGCCGCAGAATTCGCTCTTCCCGAGCTCCGGCCTCACTCCCCAGAGCTCGGCGGCCGCCTCGTTGTAGAAGGTTATCAGCCCTGACGCATCGGTCGTATAGACGGCTTCCGGTAGAGCCTGAAGGATGTGCTCGATCGTCATGTTCGCGTGAATCGCGATGGTTGCTGCGTGCGGTTCCGCCTCGTGAGGGGGCCTAGTGAAGGGCGTCTCGCTCTGGCTCAGGGGCTTGTTCATGCGATACTCCTCGTGGACTTCGTGACGGTCACATTGCTATTGGCTCTTCTCCGGGTGTCCGCACGATCTGGCCGCTGGTGCGGCTGAAGGTAAAGGCCCGTAAGGCGAAGGCTTAAAGCTACCGGATGCAGCGGCGGTTTGATAGGGCCCCGTCGTAAGCAGTCTGGATTTGACGATACTACCGGAAATCCCGCGTGTTCACCTTAATCGTGTCCCGGTGCAGGTCGGAAATGTAGATGTCGCGCGTGCGCAGTCCTTTGGGCGGCAAACCGCGCGGGTCGGGTGCGGGCGGTCCATGATGGAATTCGTCGCCCCGGGCCACGCTGCGGGAAGCCGCCGTCCCGGTCTCCGACACTCGCCAACTCGGCAGATAGATCCGTCAGGCTCTGCGCGACAAGCGAACGACTTCGCCCGCGCGCCGCATGCGACCGCGCACGGCGATCATTTCGGCCGAGAAAATGGTGCGCCGGTTCTTTCTTCTCGAACACCTGCGGCCAGACTACGAGATTGGCGATGCCGCTTTTGTCCTCGAGCGTGATGAACGTGACGCCTCAGCGCTGCCTGGCCGCTGATGGACTGGCACGATGCCGCGGTCTCGAGCCAGCGGCCGTCGCGGGCACCGCCGCCCTGAGCATCCCAAGCCGGTGGCCTAAGGCAGCTTTGAGGGATGCTGTGCACCGGTGTGAGCGTCGAATGCTGAAATGATTTCATCCCAATCCTCGGGATGAATTTCATGGCCGCCGCCCTCAAGACGGAGAAGTTCTGCGCCTTCGACGGTTTCTGCCAATAATTCGCCGTGCTCGACCGGGAAGATCGGGTCTGCCGTACCGTGGACGATGAGAAGGGGCGCGACCAACTCGCCGAGCTTGCTTTTCCACGCATCGCCACCCTTCAGCATGACATGATTGGTAGCACTGACGAAGTTTTTAGCGCGCTTGACGTCGCGCTCCACAAGATTACGGGTACGTTCCTCATCATGGCGGTGCGCCGTGCCAGCAATCATCCGCGTATCCTTGACGATGAAGTCGATGACCTGAGCGTTGTCGGTCCAATCAACGCTCTCGCCTGCCGCCGCATGCTCCATATAGGTATCGCTGGTTTGCGGTAGAGTGGAGGTGTCAACGCCGATCGGCGTGGTAGAGATCAGCGTCAGCGTTCTCACCCGCGCTGGATGGGCGAGGGCAGCGATCTGTGCGATCATACCGCCCAGCGACATGCCGACCAGATGGGCGCTCTCGATGCCGTAAGCTTCGAGTACGTGCATTGCTTCCTCGGCCATGTCGTCCATCGTATAAGGCGGGCTGCCCGGCTCGTAGAAGGTCGAAAGGCCGGTGTCGCGATTGTCATAGCGGATGACATAGCGGCCTTGGGCGGCGAGCTGATGGCAAAACTCTTCCGGCCACCAAAGCATTGAGGCCATGGCACCCATAATAAGCAGCGTAGGCTCGTGGGTCGGGTCGCCAAAAACCTGCGTGGCAATTTCCAGGCCGTCAGCCATGATGATGCTTTCATTCATTTCGGTGGTCCCTCCCTTGCAAAGGATGAAGTCGCAAAAGGCTGAGGTGTGAGTGTCGCCACGCTTAGCGATGGACGCAGCAGAGCGCGGTGGGTAAGGCTCATGGTTCCGGCTGTGGTGAAGTGCCTGCCATTGCCCTTCTCTATCCAATTGCATTATGCAACTGGTTGTGTTATTGCATAACCAATCCCATTATGCAACCGGTTTTCCCGGAAGGATCGATATGCTCGACAATCGCTCAGGCTGCCCCATCAACCTGACCATGGAAGTTATTGGAGACCGTTGGAGCCTTGTCGTCATTCGCGACATGATGTTCGGCAACCGCCGCCATTTTCGGGAACTGCTTGAGAATTCGATGGAGGGCATCGCCTCGAATATTCTGTCTGCACGGCTCAAACACCTCGTCGATATAGGCTTGCTCAGCCGCAGCGACGATCCAAGCCATAAGCAGAAGGTGATCTATTCGCTCTCAGAATCGGCGATCCAACTGGTTCCGGTCATGGCCACGATAGGCGCATGGGGGCGCCGGCACCGGCCCGCGACCAGGGAGCTCAGCATTCGGGCTCAATTGCTCGAAGAGGGCGGACCAGAGTTATGGGAAGAATTCATGGACGAGCTGCGCGTCCTGCATCTCGGGGCTTCACCCAAGAGCGAATTTTCCGTGCTGCAAAAACTGACGGAAGCCTTTCAAGCCGCCGCGGAAGCGACGAAAAGCGAACTTCCGTCAAGTGACCGAGACAAAATCAAGTGAGGTGGAGACGTTGGATCGTGCCGACTTCTATGACGCAGAATTAAAGCGGCACAACGGGCATTTGCGCGCCGCCGCGAGCGTTGGAGTACGTGACCGCGTGCTCGATATCGGTTGCGGGGCAGGACAATCAACGCGTGAGGCCGCCCGTGTCGCGGTGCAAGGCGACGCGCTCGGCGTGGATACGTCCTTGGAGATTCTCGAGGTTGCGCGACGACGTTCCAACGAAGCGGGGTTGCAAAATGTTGTGTTTGAGCACGGTGATGCCCAGCACCACGCATTTCCCGCTGCCAGATTCGACCTCTGCATCAGCCGGTTTGGCGTGATGTTCTTTGCTGATCCGGTGGCGGCGTTTGCCAATGTCGCCCGCGCGATGCGTCCGGGCGCGCGCCTTGTATGGATGGTTTGGCAGAGCCAGGAGCGCAACGAGTGGTCTGGTGCCATTCGGCGAACCTTGGCCCCCGGAACCGCGGTTTCCGCAGCTGCTGTCACACCGTTTTCACTTGGCGATCCCACCATCGCTAAAGAGCTTCTGAGCACGGCGGGCTTTGTTTCGATCGATTTTACCGACGTGCGAAGGACGCGCTCGCGCGAACCGATGAAGCGCCCGACAAGGCATTGCAGCGACTGCGCGATTTACTGGAGGCGCATATGACCACGCAGGGCGTACTGTTTGAGTCGCGCGCGTGGATCATTACCGCTCACAGGGGACAGAGTAGGTGACGGGTTGTCCGCGCTACGAACTTTAGCTCATTGCCGGCACTGTTAAATTCAACAATGGCTCAATCGAGCCGTTCCCTCGCCCTGGTGCACTTGCTCCTCAGTCTCGATGATCTTGGTGACCTCGAACTTCCTGAAGCGCCGAGGCCTTGACTTCCTGCAGGAGGGGTGGCTGCTTCGCCGAAGACGGCGGCCAGCGAAACCGAAACGCTCAAGCAGCGCCTTGGCGATCGGCTACGTATCGTGCCGCGGGATTAGCCAAAACAGCGGCAATCGAGATTCGTAACGGCAAGTGCAGTATCGCGAGGTCGCGGAAGCGGCCGCGTAGCCGCTCACGATGGCCGCGATAGTTCTTCCTTGGAGAGAGCCCGGGCAGCGGTCTGTTTGCGGATTAGAGCGGGCTTAGCCGGCTGTTCGGCAAAGAATTGGCGCTCGTCAACCGGCCATGGTGGCCTAAGTCGAAAGGCAGTTCATGGTTCTGGCGGAAGCGATCTGCGTTCACCCGTTGAGCGGCAGGCCCGGACGGTCGATGCCGCCGGGCGAAAGCGTGAAGATCTCGCAGCCGCCGGCCGTGACACCGACGGTGTGTTCGTATTGCGCCGAAAGCGACCGGTCGCGCGTGACCGCCGTCCAGCCATCGGCAAGCACCTTCACATGTGGACGGCCGAGATTGATCATCGGCTCGATCGTGAAGATCATGCCTTCGCGCAACTCCGGACCCTCGTTGGCCCGGCCGTAATGCAGGATGTTTGGCGAATCGTGGAAGAGGCGGCCAACGCCGTGGCCGCAGAAATCGCGGACGACCGAGCAGCGCTCGTTTTCTGCGTAGGTCTGGATCGCCTCGCCGATCGCGCCGGTGCGCGCGCCGGGGCGGACGGCGGCAATGCCGCGCATCAGCGCTTCATGCGTGACTTCGAGGAGACGTTCGGCGGCACGCTTGATCTGCCCGACCGGATACATGCGGCTGGAATCGCCGTGCCAGCCGTCGAGCACGAAGGTCACGTCGATATTGACGATATCGCCTTCGCGCAGCGGTTTTGCGTCCGGAATGCCGTGGCAGACGACGTGGTTGATCGAGGTGCAGGTGGATTTGGTATAGCCGCGATAATTGAGCGTCGCGGGATGGGCGCCGTTGTCCATGCCGAATTCGAAGACGAACCGGTCGATCGCGTCGGTCGGAAGCCCGGGCCTGACGATCGCCGCGAGTTCGTCGAGGCAGCGGGCGGTCAACTGGCACGCCTTGCGCATGCTCTCGAAGGCCTCGGGACCATAGAGCCGGATGGCGCCGGTATTCTTCGGCGGCGCGGAGGAGGCTTCGATATAATTCACCATTGCAGGGCCTTAGCGGAGATTGTCCTCATCGTACATAATGCAGCTATGCCGCGTTCGTCCATCGCGATCAACCGCTACCAAGAGATTTGTACCACTTCGACAAGGTGCGTCGGTATGCCTTTCCAGTCACGCGGTGGGTTTCACCCGTGTTTTGCGTCTTGCGCTCCACTCGGACGGCGCTTTCGGAGCGAAACGGACATTGCGCAAATCGCGCTTACAGAACCGGATTTATTGAGGACTTGCCCTAGCTTTTCTGATTGGACACAAGGAAACGCGGCGGGACATCATGAGCGAAACGCGACGCAAGCTGACCACCATCTTCTCCGCCGACGTGCAGGATTACACGCGCCTGATGGGTGCGGATGAGGAGGGCACGCTGGCGATGCTGAAGCGGTATCGCAATGCGATGTCGCGGCTAATCGCGTTGCACGGAGGGCGGGTGATCAATACCTGGGGCGACGGATTGATCGCCGATTTTCCGAGCGTCGTCGAGGCGGTGCGTGCGGCAGTCGACGTTCAGAACGAGCTCGCGGGCATGAACGCTACGCGGCCAGCGGACGGTCGCATGCTGTTCCGGATCGGCATCAATCTCGGCGATGTGATCGTCGAAGGCGAGGATCTCTATGGTGACGGCGTCAATATTGCCGCGCGGCTGCAGGCGTCTGCCACCGCCGGCGGGATCGTGATATCGAATACCGTCTACGACCAGGTCCGCAACAAGGTGGCCGTCGGTTTCGATTTTCTCGGGCCTTTGGTGGTGAAGAATGTCACGGAGCCCGTGCCGAGTTATGCCGTGCGCATCGGCGAAGGCACAAAGAGCGCCCTGCAGCCGGAGGCTGCAGCGAACCGCCCGGATGCTCCGGCAATGACCAATCGGCCGCTTGGCGCAAAGGCTCGCAAGATGTTTGGTCTGCTCGCCTTGTTGAGCGCTGTGCTGGTCGTCATTAATCTTCTTTCCTGGCGGGGCGTCTTCTGGGCGGCATGGCCGCTTCTTGCCTTTGCTGTCCTGACGGCAATGACATGGGTGCGGAACCAGAACCGCGTCGATCGGGGCATTGCCGCCCTCGGCATCGCCGGTCTTGGCATGATCGCGATCAACCTTTTATCGTGGCACGGGATATTCTGGGCGATATGGCCAGTTCTGGGCCTGGCTGCCGCTGCCGGCGTTCGGTGGGTGATGCGAAACTGACCCAACGAGCGCATTGGCCGTGACTACGAGGGGGCGTTGCCAGTGTTCCTGAATTGCGTATCTTGCCGCGCTGCTCGATGATCGACGAAAGGCACCATGACAACGGAAAAGTTAGATCAGTTCCGGGACATCATTCTCAGCGAGTATCCGGACTTGGCGGCATCGACATTCGAGCTCGCCCCGGTAGGCTGGGATTCGATCGCCGTTGACGTGGACGACCGGCTGATCTTCAAGTTTCCACGCAATGAGGTCGCACAAAAGGCGCTTGTGAGGGAGGCCGCACTGCTTGCTGTCGTGCGACCCAGGGTCTCAATGGCCGTCCCGGCGCTGCGCATTTTCGAGAGAGGTCAGCACCTGTTTTCTCTTCATGAGAAGCTGAAGGGCGAACATCTGCTCACGGCCGAATATGACAGGCTGCCGGAGGATGCGCGCCAGCGCCTTGGCGATGCATTGGGGCAGTTTTACACCGAACTTCACCGGCTCGACAAGGAGCAAATGGCGGATGCCGGCGCCGCGCCGATCGGCGCATGGCAAAGCCCTGCAACGCTTCGCGGCAAAGCCGTGCCGGCCCTTCCGGCCGAACTTCGCGGCGTGGCCGAGGATATCATCGCAGGATTCGAGCGGCTTGCGCCCGATCCCCACGGACAGACCTATGGCTTTTTCGACGGCCATGGATGGAACATGGCTTTCGACCGTGTGCGGAGCCGCCTCAACGGCATCTACGATTTTGCTGATTCCGGCTTTGGTCCGGTCCACCAGGAGTTCATCTATTCGAACTTCATATCGCCGGATCTCACCGAGCGGATCGCTGCGGCTTATGAAAAGGCGTCGGGCCGGACGCTCGACCGGTGCCGTATCGCGATCCTCACCGGTATTCATAGGCTGTCGGAACTGGCAGAGCTACCGGACGATTCCCGCCACGCTCCGGCAATGACCCACCATACCGTGATATGGCTCGAGACGATGTCGGACCGCGGGTTCGCTGCGAGCTAATGGGCGAAAAAGGCGGCGGAGACGATTTCAGACAACGGAACCAAAGAACCGAGCTGCGATGCTGGCGACTTCGTCGTGAATAGACCGCCGATCGATGCCATCGGCATCCGTGAATATGTCCGGTGCCAGTTTCCGGCCTTGCGGCGTCGGTTCCGGCACAAAAACGTAATGGTCAACTCCGCCTTTGAGAATATCCAGCCCGGCGCCTGGCAGATGGCTGTGCAGCCAGCCGCAGCACTCCTGCGCAGGCGCAATGGTATCCGCATCACCGCCGACAATTCGAATCGGCTTTGCGATCCGCTTCAGGCTCTCGGCCGAAAAGCCCAACACCGAGCGGCCAGGCGCAAGGACGAGGGCAGCATCAAATCGAGGGTCGCTATAGTCTTTTGATCTGCGGCTCCACGACGCGCGGAAAACTTCGCTGCGCTCCAGCAGGGGAGATATGTGGTCGGCCAGATCGGGAAACTCCCTCGGCCCACGGTGCGGGCTCTTGATCGGGTTTGCAGATTCAAACTGGGAATAGGCCACGCGTGCGCCCATCAGCAACATAGCCGTGTAGGCACCGGCGGAAAAACCAGCGACGCAGGCGTGAGCGCTGATCATTCCGCCCAGTTGCCTTCGCCAGCTGCGATCGTCGAGCATTGCACTTATGTCGCTTGCCCGTTCCCAGAGGCAGAGGAAGCCTTCCGGTCTGTAGGGTTCGGCACCGGTGTGGCCGTGATGATTGACCGCAAGGGCGACGAAGCCCCGCTGCGCCAGGCGATGGGCCAGCCATTCGAGACCGGCGGCAACTCCCCCGGTGCCATGAGAGAGCAGCACGAGGGAATGGGGCCTCGCTGCCGGTTTAAGAGCCGCGTCACGCGCAACAGGCTTCAGCCAAAACCAAGATGCTTCAGGTACGGTCGTCTCGACTGCGCCGTCATCCGCAGGATACCAGGCCGCCCAGGAAAGAGGCCGGGGGCCGCTACCCTCCCAATTCGTCCTGTTCGCATCAAGGCAGAGGCCTTTTGCGAAGCCCACCGGCATCTCATTGCTCCAATTCGCCAGCTATCCCGTCGCGTCCTACCTTCGCAGGAAGATGGACTAAAGGCCATCCAGCGAGGTGAGGCAGGTGCTTAGCTTCGTTTCGAAAACAGCGATGCGAGGCTTGGACGTGGAGAGGGCGGGTTTTTCAGGCGCGGCACGACCACGAGGCGTTTGACTTCGCCGCGCTTGAAGGCGGCAAGGAAGCGGCG
Source organism: Rhizobium mongolense USDA 1844 (assembly GCF_000419765.1). Lineage (GTDB taxonomy): Bacteria > Pseudomonadota > Alphaproteobacteria > Rhizobiales > Rhizobiaceae > Rhizobium > Rhizobium mongolense. The sequence goes on from NZ_ATTQ01000007.1 coordinate 89,607, forward strand.
GTAGTCCTTGAACGAGATGCATCCGTTGGAATCGCCACGCTTGCCGAGCATGTAGGTGTGGGCGAGCAGGCCGACGCGACCGTGGATCTTCTGCGGGCCGCCGATGGGATGGAGGCGGATCGCCTCGACGCCATGGAAAAGCGCTTCTCGCATGGCGAGGTCATAGGTGTGCGGCGGGGTGGGGCCGCGCATTTTCTTATCGGCGTAGCGCGGATTGTCGCGCATGGCGCCGAGGCCGGAATGGGCTTCGAGCCTTTCGCCGCTCGGCAGATAGACGATGCTGGCCTCGATATCGTAGATCGCCACCCCATTGCGGGCGCTCGGCATCAAGGCCGGCTTGGCGAATGCTGGCATCTCCTCGTCGTCATCTTCCGTTCGCGCATAGGCAAGAGCCGGTCCGGCTTCGGGCGCGTCGATCTTCGGCTTGCCGGGGCGTGCCATCGGCAGCGGAATATCGGTGCCAGGCGCCAGAACGAGGCCGAAAGGCTCGTCGGACGTTGTCGTCTCGGCGGAGGCGGTTTCGACAGGAGCGGCGGCAGGTATCGGCTGGGCGGAAGGAAGCGTTGCCGCAAGCGCGAGGCTTGACGCCGGTTCAACCGGCTTGGCGGAGGCGGTCTGAAGCGAATAATCAGGTGCCGGAAGGGCCGCAGGCGCGGTGACCGCCGGAACTGGTGCGGCGCTTGCAAGCACCAGCGCCTGCTGCTTCAGCGCTGCGGCTATCGCCGCGCTGTTGTTGCGCATGGCAAGCAGCGACAGGCCGCGGCGCTGCATGAGGGCGACCATATCCTTGGAGGATTTTGGCGAGGGTTCGGCAACCATGCGGTCCGAAACCGTCGTCTGGCCCGGAAGGCGCGAGAACTTGCTGACGCGGATCAGCGGATGCGCAGGCGTGGCAACATGTGGAGCCGGCTTCCGGGCGATCGCGACATCGGCGATCGTCGCAGCTGCGGGTTGCGGCATGGCGGAGGCGTGCATGGCCGCGATCGAGGCAATCGTCCAGGCGGACAGAGCGACCGCGATACCAATTGCAGCAGTTCCGGAGATGAGCCGGAGGGGTCTGGCTGAGCGAAAAAAAGCCCAGCCGAAAGGGTTGACGCTTTCACGCGTCTCAACAGCAAACGCCATACTACTCGGTTTCCCAACGCGTCACATTACCGGCGGCTTACGCGGAACGCCCTTGCCGGAGCCGGTAATGAAGCAAGAGGGCCAAAATGAGGCCCGATGCGGCTTGCCGACTGCCTGGAAGCATGACGCACTATGGTAACTAATTCCTTTACGGGCTTATCTGGCTGGACGAAATGGACCGGTTTGCCTGTCCTCGCGATGTGTAACGAAGGAGCTGGCGCCGTCGCCGGCGAGCCTCATCGCCTTTGAAAGAACGCGTTTGCCTTGCAAGCCGTGCCGTTATGCCCGCTCCATGACGTAGCTGCCCGGTGCTTCCTCGATGGCGTTGAGGGCCGTGCCGCCGGGTTTGCGCGCTGGCACGCGTTTAGCGTCCTTGGCTTCGATCCAGGCGTGCCAGTGTGGCCACCAGGAGCCGGGGTTTTCCTCGGCTTTGGCAAGCCAGGTGTCGTAATCGCCCCTGGTCGGGCCGCCGGTCCAGAACTGATATTTCTTCTTGTCGGGCGGGTTGACGACGCCGGCGATATGGCCGGAGCCGGCCAGCACGAAATCGACTTTTCCGCCGAAGAACCGGCTGCCGACGAAGACGGAGTTCGCAGGAGCGATATGGTCTTCGCGGGTCGCCAGATTGTAGACCGGGATCTTCACGTCCTTCAGCGATACGGTCTTGCCGCCAAGCATCATTTCGCCGGCGGTGAGCGCGTTCCTGAGATAGCAGTTGCGCAGGTAGAAGGCGTGGTTGGCGGCCGCCATGCGGGTGGAATCGGCATTCCAGAAGAGTAGGTCGAAGGGCATCGGCATCTCGCCCTTCAGGTAGTTGTTGACGAAATAGGGCCAGATCAGCTCGGAGGCACGCAGCATGTTGAAGGCGGTCGCCATCTTCGAGCCGTCGAGATAGCCGGTCGCCTGCATATGCGCCTCGAGTGCTTCCAGCTGCTCCTCGTCGACGAAGACCTTGAGGTCGCCCGCATGGGTGAAGTCGACCTGGGTGGTGAACAGCGTCGCCGTCTTGATGCGCTTGTTTTTCTCCTTGGCGTGCAGCGCCAGTGTTGCCGCAAGCAGCGTGCCGCCGACGCAATAGCCGACGCTATTCACATCCTTTTCATCGGTCGCCTTTTCGATCGTTTCCAGCGCGAAATCGATGCCCTCGCGGGCATAGGCCGTCCAATCCTTCCCGGCATGGCGGGCATCAGGGTTCACCCATGAGATGACGAAGACGGTATGGCCCTGGTCGACGCACCATTTAATGAAGGATTTCTGCGGGTTGAGGTCGAGAATATAGAATTTGTTGATCCACGGCGGGCAGATGAGGAGAGGGCGTCTCAGCACCGTATCCGTGGACGACTCGTACTGGATGATCTGGCAGATGTCATTCTGCGCGATCACCTTGCCGGGGGTCAGCGCCATGTCCCGGCCGACGGCGAATTTGGTCATGTCGGTTTGGCGCAGTTTCAGGTCGCCGCGGCCGGCCGCGATGTCCTCCGCCAGCATCTTCATACCGCGCACCAGGTTTTCGCCGCTGGTTGCGATCGTTTCGCGGTAGAGCTGCGGGTTGGTGGCGACAAAATTGCTCGGCGAAAGGGCAGCGGTGATCTGCTTCACGTAGAAGCTCGCCTTATGTCTTGTATGCTCGTCGAGCCCCTCGGTCTGGGCGACGATTTTCTCTGCCCAATCGGCGGTGATGAAATAGACCTGACGCAGGAAATCGAAGAAGGGGTTCTTCTGCCAATCTGCGTCGGAAAAGCGCTTGTCCTTGCGCTCCGGCTCGGGCTCGCCAGCCTCGCCTTGCAACCGTTGCATCGAACGCATCCAGACGCCGAAATAGCTGCTCATCAGCTGTGTTTGCGCCTCGAAAGTCCGGCGCGGATCGGACATCCAGTATTCGGTGACCTTCGAGAGCGTCTTGACCATGTCGGTCATCGGCGCGGCGAGCCGGTCGTTGATTTCCCCGCTCTTGCGCGGCGCCAGCCAAACGGAGGCCGCCTTGCCGAGGTTTTCCAGCGCGCGGGCAATGTTCATCGCCATCGCCTCGGGATCCTTCAACAGGTAAGGATCGAGATTCGGTTCGAAACCCGGGGTTTTCGTCTTCCCGCCATTTTCCTGCTTGCTGTCGGTCACGTGTCTCCTCCGGCGGCAGCATTCTCTTGCATATTAAGTTGTACATCGTCCCGGATCGAGAAAACAAGTTCAACGCAAGCGCACTCGTGCTATTGCTTTGTTGCTGCGACAAATTTAACAGTCGCTGAGGCTTCAGGATTTGGAAGATCTGGCATGACGACGAACGGCATCTTAGGCATGGCACTCGCAACCCGCATGGCACTCGCTGCCGCGGCCGCAGCGATGACGCTTGCTGGATGCGCATACACGCCGGAGCAGAAGGCGGCCGCCGCGGCGCGGCGCGCGCCTCCGACGGCCGTCGTCATGACGCCGACCAAGGGCGAGGAGCCGGCACAAAGCAGCCTTGCCCATTATCCGGACGGCTATCCGAGCTTCGGCGCGCCGCTGACGGCAGCAAACGCCCAGATGAGCAACGAGGAAGCCGCAAGCTTGGGGCAGAAGCTTTCGGGACTTCGCGTCCAGCGCAAGGCAGGCACGATTTCGGAAGCCGAATATCAGCGGCGGGTGGCCGAATATCGCAAGCTTGCCGCCGAGCACGGCACAGACGCGCTCTCTGCAATCGGCAATTAAGCCTTGCCTTTCAGGCGATTTGGACGCAAAGCCTTCCGCAGCTGGCGGGAGACGCAATTTTCCCGATAATGCGCGTCTGTCGCGGCCTTTCGTCAAAGATTCGCCGCGGGACGAAAGTCTGATGAATACGGCGTTTGCGATTGTGAAGTTCGTGTCGCAGGCAGCCGGGAACAAACGAGCTTCGAGCGCGGTCATGGTGGCCGCATTTCCATGGGGAAAGAGATGGAAGAGTTTCACAAAGTCCGGCGTTTGCCGCCTTACGTTTTCGAACAGGTCAACCGTTTGAAAGCGAGCGCGCGAGCGGGCGGCGCCGATATCATCGATCTCGGCATGGGAAATCCGGATCTCCCCACTCCAAAGGCGATCGTCGACAAACTGTGCGAGGTCGTCCAGGATCCGCGCACGCACCGCTATTCCTCCTCCAAGGGCATCCCCGGCCTTCGCCGGGCACAGGCCGCCTATTACGCCCGCCGTTTCGGCGTGAAGCTCAATCCGGATACGCAGGTCGTCGCGACCCTCGGCTCGAAGGAAGGCTTCGCCAACATGGCGCAGGCGATCACCGCGCCGGGCGACGTCATCCTCTGCCCGAACCCGACCTATCCGATCCATGCCTTCGGCTTCCTGATGGCGGGCGGTGTGATCCGTTCGATCCCGGTCGAGCCGGATGAGAACTTCTTCCAGCCCTTGGAGCGGGCCGTGCGCCACTCGATCCCGAAGCCCTTAGCGCTGGTCCTCAACTATCCGTCCAACCCGACGGCCTTTGTCGCGACGCTCGATTTCTACAAGGATGTCGTTGCCTTCGCGAAGAAGCACGACATCATCGTGCTTTCGGACCTCGCCTATTCGGAAATCTACTTCGATGGAGAGCCGCCGCCTTCGGTCCTGCAGGTTCCTGGCGCCATGGATGTCACCGTCGAGTTCACCTCGATGTCGAAGACCTTCTCGATGCCCGGCTGGCGCATGGGTTTTGCGGTTGGCAACGAGCGGCTGATCGCGGCCCTGACGCGCGTCAAGTCCTACCTTGACTACGGCGCCTTCACGCCGATCCAGGTCGCGGCGACGCATGCGTTGAACGGCGACGGTTCCGACATCGCGGAAGTCCGCAACGTCTACAAGCGCCGCCGCGACGTAATGGTCGAGAGCTTCGGCAAGGCCGGTTTCGACGTGCCGCCGCCGGCAGCCACGATGTTTGCCTGGGCGAAGATCCCGGAAAAGTTCCGTCATCTCGGTTCGCTGGAATTTTCCAAGCTGCTTGTCGAAAAGGCCGATGTCGCGGTCGCACCGGGCGTCGGCTTCGGCGAGCAGGGCGACGATTACGTGCGTCTGGCGCTCGTGGAGAACGAGCATCGCATCCGCCAGGCCGCCCGCAACATCAAGAAGTTCCTGTCGACGGCCGACGAGACGATGCACAACGTCATCTCGCTCAACGCGCACCGCTGATATCTTCACACTTCAACGGCAGCCGCTTTTTGGCGGCTGCCTCTCATAAAACACGCAGGATCGTTCCATGACAGACGCCCTCAAAATCGGCATTGCGGGCCTTGGCACCGTTGGTGCTTCGCTCGTCCGTATCATTCAGAGCCGCAGCAACGAGCTTGCTGCCACATGCGGGCGGCCGATCCTGATTACGGGCGTTTCGGCTCGCGACAAGACCAAGGACCGCGGCCTTCATCTTGCCGGCGTCGAGTGGTTCGACCGGCCGGAAGACCTGGCTGAAAAAGGTGACATCGAGGTTTTCGTCGAACTCATCGGCGGCGCCAACGGCCCTGCCAACAGTTCGGTGCGCGCCGCTCTCGAACGGGGTCTCCATGTGGTGACGGCCAACAAGGCGCTGCTTGCCTATCACGGCGTCGAACTGGCGACGATCGCGGAAAAAAAGGGCACGCTGCTGAATTTCGAAGCGGCCGTGGCCGGCGGCATTCCCGTCATCAAGGCGCTGCGTGAATCGCTGACAGGCAACACGATTTCGCGCATTTACGGCATCATGAACGGCACCTGCAACTACATCCTGACCAAGATGGAGAAGGAGGGCCTCTCCTTTGCAGATTGCCTGAAGGAAGCACAGCGTCTCGGCTACGCCGAAGCCGATCCGGCCTTCGACATCGAGGGCAATGATACGGCGCACAAGCTCTCGATCCTGACGACGCTTGCCTTCGGCAACCAGATCGCGGCTGACGACATCTACCTCGAAGGCATAACGAATATTTCGATCGAGGATATCCATGCGGCGGCCGAGCTCGGCTATCGCATCAAGCTGCTCGGCGTCGCACAGCGCACCGATACCGGCATCGAACAGCGCGTGCACCCGACCATGGTGCCTGTCGATTCGGTCATCGCCCAGGTGGACGGCGTCACCAACGCTGTGGCGATCGAGTCCGATATTCTCGGTGAATTGCTGATGGTTGGCCCGGGGGCCGGCGGCAATGCGACTGCATCCTCGGTGCTTGGCGACATCGCCGACATCGCCAAAAGCCAGCCTGGCGCGCAGCGCGTGCCGGTTCTCGGCCATCCGGCAAAGGCGCTGGAATCCTATCGCAAGGCCCGGATGAAGAGCCATGAAGGCGGCTACTTCATCCGCCTGACGGTGCTTGACCGCACCGGCGTTTTTGCGAGCATCGCGACGCGCATGGCGGAAAACCACATCTCTCTGGAATCCATTGTGCAGCGGTCGCAGCAGCACCTGGCGCCGTCGCACCACCAGACGATCATCCTTGTCACCCATGCAACGATGGAGGATTCCGTGCGCAAGGCTGTTGCTGCTATCAAGGGCGAAGGCTACCTCGTGGGCGAACCGCAGGTGATCCGCATCGAGCGTCCCAAAGAAGATTGAGAACCCGTCTTCCTTAAAAGAACTGATGAGCGAGGCGGCCGGGGGGCATTCTCGTCCACAGCTAACATGGGCCTTCGCGTCCAAAATCGTTGTGTGCTCCACCAAAGCCACATAAATCTGCCGACAGCGCCCCGGTCCCGGGGCGGTGACAAGCGATGGGCGATCAGAGGGGCGTTGTGGATTTAGCGGCCGATCCGGTACAGCGGGCATTCCTGGGAGTGGAGAAATCCGTCCTCGATAACCGCTGGGTGTCGCGCCTGGATCAGGCGGGACAGAACCGCGCGCTTGCCATATCGCAGGTGCACGGCCTGCCGGATTTGATTGCCCGCGTGCTTGCCGGGCGGGGTGTCGGGGTCGACGAGGCCCTGGAATTTCTCGATCCGACGATCCGCAGCCTAATGCCTGATCCCTATACGCTGACGGATTGCGAGAAGGCGGCCAGACGTCTGGTCGAGGCAATCCGGCGCGGCGAGAACGTTGCGATCTTCGGCGACTATGACGTCGATGGCGCGGCTTCCTCGGCGCTGATGTACCGTTTCCTCACGCATTTCGGCGTTAGGGCCAATATCTACATTCCCGATCGCATCTTCGAAGGCTACGGACCCAATCCGGGCGCGATCGATCAGCTGATCGACAACGGCGCGCAGCTGATCGTGACGGTCGATTGCGGCTCGACCAGCCACGAAGCTCTGGGGGCCGCCGAGAAGCGAAATATCGACGTCGTCGTCATCGATCACCACCAGGTGACACATGATCTGCCGCACTGCCATGCTCTGGTGAACCCGAACCGCGAGGACGATCTTTCGGGGCAGGGGCATCTCTGCGCTGCGGGCGTCGTCTTCCTGGTGCTGGTCGCGGCGCTGAGGCTGTTGCGCGAGGCGGGCGACAAGCGAATTTTGGCGATCGACTTGCTGCAATGGCTGGACATCGTGGCGCTGGCGACGGTCTGCGATGTCGTGCCGCTCAAGGGGCTGAACCGGGCCTATGTCGTCAAGGGCCTGGTCGCCGCGCGCCACCAGAGCAATGCCGGGCTCACCGCACTTTTTCGCAAGGCGGGCCTTTCCGGACCGGTGACGCCCTATCATTTCGGCTTCCTCATCGGTCCGCGCATCAATGCCGGCGGCCGCATCGGCGACGCGGCACTCGGCAGCAGGCTTCTGACGCTGGACGATACCGGCGAGGCGGAGGCCATCGCCCAGCGGCTGGACGAGCTCAACCGCGAGCGCCAGGCGATGGAAGCGGCGATGCTGCAGGAGGCCGAGGCGGAGGCGCTTGCCGAGTATGGAGACGGCGAGGGAGCTTCGGTGATCGTCACCGCACGGGACAAGTGGCATCCGGGCATCGTCGGCCTGCTGGCTGCGCGGCTGAAGGAGAAATTCAAGCGTCCGGCCTTCGCCATCGCCTTCGACCCGTCGGGCCGCGGAACGGGCTCCGGCCGCTCGATCAACGGTTTCGACATGGGAAGGATGGTGCGCGCGGCGGTCGACGAAGGCCTGCTTCTCAAGGGGGGCGGCCATGCGATGGCCGCGGGCTTGACCGTCGAGCGCGAAAAGCTCGGAGCCTTGCGCAACTTCTTTACAGAACGTGCCGAAAAAACCGTTGCGGCGCTGGTTGCCAATGAGACGCTGAAGATCGACGGCGCGATCGGCGCCAGCGGTGCGACGATCGAACTGATCGACCGGCTGGAAACGGCCGGGCCCTACGGCTCGGGGCATTCGCAGCCGATCTTCGCGGTGCCCGCGCATCGCCTGCGCGACGCGCGGATGGTCGGCGAGAAACATGTGAAGGTAACGCTTGAGGCGATGGACGGCTCCCGCCTCGACGGCATCGCTTTCCGGGCCGCGGACACCTCGCTCGGCAACCTTCTGCTCAATTCCCGCGGGGCGAGCCTGCATGTGGCGGGAATGCTGGGGGCCGAGCATTATCAGGGTGCGCGGCGCATCCAGCTGCGTGTCTGCGACGCGGCGCCGGCGCGGTAGACCGAGCGAGCTCACCAGTCAGAGGAGAGCTTCGTCAGATATTGACCGTAGGCGCTCTTGCCGAGCCTTTCGGCGAGCTTGGCGAGGTCATCCTGCGAGATGTATCCCATGCGCCAGGCGACTTCCTCGGGACAGGCGATCTTGAAGCCCTGGCGTTTCTCCAGCGTGCTGACGAAACCTGCGGCGTCGAGCAGGCTGTCCGGTGTGCCGGTGTCGAGCCAGGCATAGCCTCGGCCCATCAGTTCCACGAAGAGCTGTCCGCGCTCGAGATAGGTGCGGTTAACGTCGGTGATCTCCAATTCACCGCGCGGTGACGGCTTCAGATTGGCGGCGATATCGACCACCTGCTGGTCGTAGAAATAGAGGCCGGTCACCGCCCAGTTCGATTTCGGCTCATTGGGCTTTTCCTCGATCGACAGCGCATTCATGTTCGCGTCGAATCCGACGACGCCGTAGCGTTGCGGATCGGTGACGTGATAGGCGAAGACGGTCGCGCCTTGAAGGCGGCTCGTGCCGGATTTCATGATTTCCGGCAGGCCGTGGCCATAGAAGATGTTGTCGCCGAGGACGAGAGCCGAGGTGTCGCCATGCACGAAGTCGGCGCCGATGATGAAGGCCTGGGCGAGGCCGTCCGGGCTCGGCTGCACTGCATAGGTCAGCGAAATGCCCCATTGCGATCCGTCGCCGAGAAGGCGCCTGAAGGCTTCGACGTCATGCGGCGTGGTGATGATCATGAGGTCCCGGATGCCGGCGAGCATCAGCGTCGTCAGCGGATAGTAGATCATCGGCTTGTCGTAGACCGGCATCAGCTGTTTCGAGACGGCCTGGGTGATCGGGTGCAAACGAGTTCCGGTACCCCCAGCGAGAATAATCCCCTTCATCGTATCTCCCTAAGAGCCTTTGTTAAAAATGACTTGCATGACAATCCTCATGGATTGCTTCCAGTCCGGTAGTCGGATTGCGTATATGCTGGCGAGCTTGTCGCCGTTGAGGCGTGAATTGGCGGGACGCTTCGCCGGCGTCGGATAATGCGCTGTCGTGATGCGTTCGACGCGAATGCTCTTGCCGCCGGATTTGTGAAGTTCGGCGAATATCTCCTCGGCGAAATCCGCCCAGCTCGCTTCGCCGCTGCCGGTCAAGTGAAAGGTGCCGCGGAGCGATGGTGTCGGGTCCGTGACGAGACGGGATGCGATCGCAAGGATCGCGTCGGCGATGTCGAGCGCAGATGTCGGGCATCCGGTCTGGTCGGCGACGACGCTGAGATGTTCCCGCGTCTCGGAAAGCCGCAGCATCGTTTTCAGGAAATTGGCGCCGAAGGGCGAATAGACCCAGGCGGTACGCAGGATGACGTGATTGGGGTTTGCGGCCGCCACGGCCCGTTCACCCGCAAGCTTCGACTGCCCGTAGACGGAGATCGGCCCGGTCATATCCTCTTCGGTATAGGCTGCCGGCTTGTCGCCACTGAAGACATAATCGGTCGAAATGTGGATGACGGGCACACCGATCCGCGCGGCAGCTTCGGCAACCGCCGCAGCACCTGCCGCGTTGACGGCAAAAGCGAGGTCGGGCTCGCTCTCGGCCTTGTCGACCGCCGTATAGGCGGCAGCCGAGACGATGACATCGGGATGTAGGACCGAAAAGGCGGCTGCAACGCTGGCGGGATCGGAAAGGTCCATTTCCGGACGCCCGACCGCGATGATTTCGACGCCCTTCTCGGCGCCGCGTCTCATCAGCGACTGGACGGCCTGGCCCTGTTTGCCGGTGACGGCAATGCGCATCGCTATCGCCCCTTGAAGACGCCGAGGCGTTCGCCGGAATAGACGTTTTCGCGCAGCGGCCGCCACCACCATTCATTTTCGAGATACCAGTGTACGGTCTTCTCGATGCCCGTTTCGAAGGTCTCCTCAGCCTTCCAGCCGAGTTCGCCTTCGAGCTTGGAGGCATCGATCGCGTAGCGTGCGTCGTGTCCGGGGCGGTCGGTGACGTTGGTGATCAGCTGCGCATGCGGGCCGTTGTCCTTGTAGACGCCGTCGAGGATGGCGCAGATGCGCTGAACAACATCGATGTTCCGGCGCTCATTGCGGCCGCCGACATTGTATTTTTCGCCCGGGCGGCCACGGGAGGCGATGGTGTAGAGGGCGCGGGCGTGGTCTTCGACGTAGAGCCAGTCGCGGACATTGGCGCCGTTGCCGTAGACCGGTAGCGGCTTGCCTTCCAGCGCATTCAGGATCATCAGCGGAATGAGCTTTTCCGGGAAGTGGTAGGGGCCGTAGTTGTTGGAGCAGTTGGAGACGACGACCGGCAGGCCGTAGGTGCGGTGCCAGGCGATCGCCAGATGGTCGCTGGCGGCCTTGGAGGCGGAGTAGGGCGAGGACGGATCATAGGGCGTCGTCTCCTCGAAAAGACCCTTCTCGCCAAGCGAGCCGTAGACTTCGTCCGTCGAGACATGCAGGAAGCGGAAAGCACTCTTTCCACGGGCGTCAAGGTCCTCCCAATAATGCCGCGCGGTATCCAGCAGGCTGAACGTCCCGACGATGTTGGTCTGGATGAAATCGGCAGCTCCCGAGATCGAGCGGTCGACATGGCTTTCGGCGGCGAGATGCATGACGATGTCGGGGCGGAAGGAGACGAATGCTTCCTGGATCTTGGCGCGGTCGCAGATATCGGCGCGCAGGAACTGGTAGTTCGGCGCCGATTCGACGGACGCCAGCGATGCCAGGTTGCCGGCATAGGTCAGCTTGTCGACGTTGAGCACCTCGGCGCCGATATCGCCGACGAGATGGCGCACCAGTGCCGATCCGATGAAGCCCGCTCCGCCCGTGACCAGTATGCGCATCGTCGATCAATCCTTGGGTTGTTTTGCTGAATAAGAAAAGTGGTTAGGCAAGTCGGCGAGCCGCGGCAGCGTCCTGTCCTTGTCGGACAGCACCATGGCTTTCTCGTCGACCGGCCAGCGGATGCCGATCGCCGGGTCGTTCCAGGCGATGCCGCGATCATGCTGCGGGTTGTAGGGAGCGGTTACCTTGTAATTGATGACGCTGTTGGGCTCGAGCGTGGCGAATCCATGCGCGAAGCCGGGCGGCACCCAGAGCTGCGTGCCGTTTTCCGGCGAGAGCTCCTGAGAGAGCCAGTTGCCGAAGCTCGGTGAGCCGGTGCGAATATCGACGACGACATCCATGATCCGGCCGGCAACGCAGCGCACCAGCTTGCCCTGTGCGAAGGGCGGTATCTGGAAATGCAGTCCCCTGACGGTGCTGGGCTCAGCCGAAAGCGATTCGTTGTCCTGGATGAAGGTGACGTCGGCCACATTTTCTCGAAACCAGGCGTCCTTGAACACCTCGGAAAAGTAGCCGCGGTGATCGCCGAAGCGTGGCGGCGTGATCGCGACGATGCCCTCGATGGCCGTGGTCTCAATACGCATGACGCACCTTTCCTGTCGTTTTCATCGAGCGTCGGCCTCCATGACGCTCATCAGCATTTCCGCCTGCGAGCGGGTTTGCATTGCCGCAAAACCCTTTGCGGCAATGGTATCGCGCTCATCGGCATCTGCGATCAGCTTGTGGCAGCGCTCGATCATGGTGTCATAGGGCTCGATCGCCAGACCGCCGATGAACGGCTGGAGGTCCGGATCGCGGATGTCGCCTTCGCTCAGCACGCAGACGCAGTTGGCGAGTAGATAGGAGATGCGCACGATCTCGAAGACGCCGCTCGCATAATGATGGATGTTGATGACGACCTTGGCGCGGGCAATGGCCGCATCGCGTTCCGCACCATAGATGTTGAAGAGATGTGCGACCTTCAGCCCGCCCTGTTCGAGAGCTTTCAGGATATGGTGGCGGCGCTCGTTCATCGAGCCGTAAAAGAGCACGTCGATATCCTTGACGGGGGCGTGCTTTATCTGGCTGAGGCAGCGGCTGTAACCGATTTCGAGCACACCGGCGTGTTCGATTCCCTTGGCGGCGAGGTTTTCCCGGTTGCGCGGGCTGTAGTCGAGAACCGGCAGCGACTTCAGGATCGAGGTGTAGCGCGAATTGATCCAGATGCTTTCTTCGGAGACCTGCTCGAGATTGATGACGACGCTGTCCTTCGGTAGGTGTCCAACAATTTCGGCAGGGAGAAGATTGCCCCCGTAGATGATCGGCGCACGGCCCGCGAAAGCGTTCATGTCGCGGACGATCGGTGCCGAGCCACCGAGTTCCTCGAAGGCACCCTGCAGGCCGAGCGCGACCTCGTCGAAGGCGTGGCTATGGTTGTAATTGGCCGGTGTCACGATCCAGATGCAATGACGGTCCTTGTGCGCCTGCCATCCGCCGGCAAAGGGCCGTATTGCGTTGCGGAGTGGCTCAATCTTCGGTGCGGCAGGCGCCGCCGGCATTTCGGCATGTACCTCTTGCTGCTTGGCCGCGGCGGCGCCAGAAGGCTGCGGAGCATCGGCGCGCATCATTTCGCGGCCACCGGTGAAGTGGCCGCGCGGCATCCAGGCCGGCGGGTCGTCGGCGCCCCAGATGAGATGCGGCTGCTTGATCAGCGGCTGGCGGCCCTCCTGCCAGGAGGTCAGGAGAGCTTGGTCGCGGCTTTGCAGAAAGGCTTCCTTGGCGGCGAAGAGGCTATGCAGCATACGGCCGAGGCGGACGCCAAACTTCCACTCGAAATCGGCGACTGTCGGTACGAAGGCGGTGATCTTCAATCCGGAGGCGGCAGCCTGCTGGACATAAAGCCCGAGCAGACGCTCGATCACGAAGGGACGCATATTCGCATTGGCATCGCGTGAATAGTTTGCCGCACCTGCATAGGCGGCGCCCGCCGCCGTGCCGAGACGCGCTTCGTTTTCCAGCGATTCGAGAATGCGTTCGCAAAAGGCGAAATACCCGGACCAGAATTTCCGGTTGCCGCAGAAATAGTTGCAGAACATGAAGGCCCTCTTGTCCTGCGGCAGCGCGATTGGATGACCGAGCTTCTGGATATGCAGGAAGATCGGCTCCATGCCGGGATGACCACCGAGCAGAGAATGTTCCCAGACATTGCTGTAGATTGCCGCATGGCCGATCAGCGGATTGTAGAGATAGGCATCCGCACCATCCGCCCTGGCCTTTTCCGCCTCGGTAACGAAGGAGGGGAAGCTGGTGACGGACTTCATCTCGAATTTGCTGGAAAGCAGCCCCCAGAACACGTCGTCGCCAAGGCCGATCGCCTCGTGATGCTGATGCAGGATGCGGAAGAGCTCGTATTCGCGGGTCGAAGCCTGCGTATTGAATGAGATGTCGAGCGGCACTGCGGCTTTGTCGAGCTGGCCGCGCTGCGAAGGATCGAGATAAGGCTGATAGATAATGACCGATCCGGTGCTGGCAGCTTTTTCCGTGAGAAACGCCAGATCAGGAAGGCCGGCCGGCAGCGCGGAAATGGGCTGATTGATCGTCAAGGCATCGTCCTTCGCGCATGGCTGCCGTCCGTGATTCACGAAACGGCATTCGGGCTTGTTTGGGTGCCGACTATTGGACGTGAAGCTTGCGCCACACTGTTCGCGCGGACTTTCGCTGGTCAGCCTGGGAACAGGTTGAAGCATGATGTTGGACGAAGCCCACTTTGCGCGATATGCCCAACCTCTGGACGGCGGTCATGAAAAACGAGAAGATCTTTGTAACGAGGCCCAGTCTGCCGCCGCTCGAGGAATTCATTCCATCGCTGGAAGCGATCTGGAACAACCGCATCCTGACCAATGGCGGACCATTTCATCAGCAATTGGAGCAGGAACTCTGCAGCCATCTCGGTGTGAAGCATGTCAGTCTCTTCTCCAACGCCACCGTTGCGTTGCTGACTGCGCTTCAGGCACTCCGCATCACCGGCGAGGTCATCACCACGCCTTACTCCTTCGTGGCCACCTCGCATTCGCTTCTCTGGAACGGCGTGAAACCCGTCTTTGTCGATATCGATCCGGTGACGCTCAATCTCGATCCGGCAAAGATCGAGGCGGCGATCACGCAACAGACGACGGCGATCATGCCGGTGCATTGCTACGGCCACCCTTGCGACGTCGACGCGATCCAGAAGATCGCCGATCTCTACAATCTCAAGGTCATCTATGACGCTGCCCATGCCTTCGGCGTGGAAGACGAGCGGGGAAGCGTTCTCAATCACGGCGACCTTTCCGTCCTGAGCTTCCATGCGACGAAGGTCTTCAACACATTCGAAGGCGGGGCGATCATCTGCCCGGACGCAAAGACGAAGACCCGGATCGACCAGCTGAAGAACTTCGGTTACGTCGATGAAGTGACCGTGGTGGCGCCGGGCACGAACGGCAAGATGAGCGAATTCAACGCCGCGCTCGGCCTGCTGCAACTGAAATACATCAAATTCGCGCTCGAACGCCGCGAGGTGATCGACCGCGCCTATCGCGAGCGGCTTCGCGGCGTTGCAGGCATCGAATGCCTGGACCGTTCCGGCGAGACCGTCTCCAACTTCTCCTATTTCCCGATCCTCGTACGCCCTGGCTATCCCATCTCGCGCGACGGACTGTATGAGAGGCTGAAGGAGAACGGCATTCACCCGCGCCGCTACTTCTATCCGCTGATTTCGAGCTTCTCGATGTATCGCAGTCTGCCGTCTGCGCACCCATCGAACCTGCCGGTCGCAACCGAAGCCGCCCAGCAGGTGCTTTGCCTTCCCATTTATCCCGACATGGAGTTGGAGATCGTCGATAAGGTCTGCGCGCTGATCGAGTCGGCCTAAGAACACGATATTCCGACTGTCGTCTGGCGGCTTCAGATCGAAAGACCTGCGGCGCGAGATCGCGTGCAATAGCCGGCCAGTGGCCCCATTTTTTCACACGTTAAGAGCAAGCTCGGCCTCAGCGATTGGCGCCGCAGATGAAAATCGCGTTTCATTGGCGGCTGGTCATAAGGAAGCGGCGTGACTATTGATCACGCCGCTTCCGGTTACTCTCATTGGCGCTTGGCTAGAGCGCCAGTTGCGGGGCCCGGATTTCGACCCGTTCCGCAACCGGGTGGTGTACGCCTTGCGGCTCGATCTCGACCCAGCGGTTTTCAAGCCGCGAGCATTCGATTGCTTCCAGCAGCCGCAGTCCTTCCTCCGCCTCCTCGAGTCCGAGCACGTAGGGATGGGGCAGGCGTGTGGTACTTGTCTTGCATTGCAGTAGGGCATCGGCAAGGTCGGCATAGTAATTCGCGAAGGCTTCGATGAAGCCTGACGGATGGCCTGCCTTGAAGCGCTCATAGCGCGTATCATTGGCGATCATGATGTCCGGGCTGGCGCGATCGAGGATCTGCTTGCGGCCGTTTCGGTCGTAGAAATAGGCGACCTCGGGGACTTCCTGGTGCCATTCGATCGATGCCTTGGAACCGTAAAGTCGCACACGCAGGCCGTTGCGTTGACCGAGCGCGGTCTTGCCGTACCACATGCTGCAATGCAGGCCGCCGGCGCATCGAACGAGCGCGTGGACATTGTCGAGCACCTGCGGAAAGTTGCCGAAACTCTGGCTGGTTGCGCAGACTTCTTCCGGCTTCCGCTGCGTCAGGAAATATAGAAGCGAATGCACATGAACACCGAGATCGAGCGAGACCGTTGGCACGACACCGTCGTGCAAGCGCCAATCCTGCGGTGTCATCGGCGTCCCGTCGCGGCGGAAACGGAGGAAGGTCTCCTGCGGCATCTCGATATGGATCTGCTGCAGCTCACCGAAAATGCCGTGCTCGACCATGCTGCGTATTTCGCGAAGCATGGGATATCCTGTGTAGTTGTAGGTAACGGCCAGAAATCCTCCGTTCGCGCGGGCTCCGCCGATCATACGGGCTTCGGCGCTGGAACCGGCAAGTGCCTTCTCGCAGATCACCGAGATGCCCGCCTCGAGTGCTGCGACAACCTGCTTCGTATGCTGCTGCGTCGGCGTGAGCACGACAAGGGCGTCGATATTGCCGGCCTCCTTGGCAAGCAGGGTATCGAAGTCGGCATGGCAATGTTCCGGCAGGATGCGATACTGCCGCGCCGTCTCCCGATTGATGTCGTCGTGGCGGCTGAAGCAACCGGCGACGAGGTCGAATTTCTGATCAAGCTCGATTGCATCGCGATGGGCGCGACCCACGGCAGAATTGACGGCGCCGCCTAGAAAAGCGAGGCGCAGCTTCTCCGGAACTCCCTGTCTTGAGCGGATCATGCGAGATCTCCTTGCAGCGTTTGAAGCGAAACGAATGTCTTGAAATCCGGCGTCACCTTCAGCATCTCGTCGCGCGTCTCGAAGCGCGCGTAGAGGATGGCGAGCTTGTCGAACGGCGCCGCATTCATCGGCTTGCCGGTGGTCTTGAGCTGCGCGATGCGGACATCGGATGACGGAATGAAGTGCGAGAAGGAAAACGGCGTCGACGGCGTATCGGAGGTGATGGTGTGACGCCCAAAGAACAGCGGCGGCTCGAAGCGCGGCGTGACCGAGAATGCCTCGCCGAGCAATAGCGTTATGACGAGATCGGCATAATCGATGCCGAGAGACTGGTCGACGAGCGAGCCATAAAGATCGCCGGGGCAGCGTCGCATGCATTCGATGATCCAGACATCGTCGCCATTCGACAAAAACTGCGTGTGGATCAGGCCGTCCTCCAGTCTTAGCAGCTTGACGACGCGCGCCATGATGGCTCGCGTCTTCGAGCGAACGGTTTCGCAAAGGCGTGAGGGATGGTTCGATGAATCGACCTGGTACGGATAGACCGTGCAATATTCATCGACGAAGACGTCGAACGCGATCTCCTGATCTTTGATGAAGGCGGAATGGCTGTGCAGGCTGCCTTCGATGAATTCCTCGATGACGACCTCAGCAGAGCGCGAGTTCCGTCGGGCATCGGCGACGGCGGCGGCAAGTTCCGTTCGGTCGAAAACCTTCGTGACGCCGCGGCCGCTGAAACTGTCGCTCGGCTTCACCAGCAGCGGATAGCGCAGCGCCCCGGTCTCGATTGGCGCATCGCCCTGCAGGCGCACCGAGCGCGGGGCGGGGATATCGTTGCGCTCTGTAAAGCGACGGAACGCCTGCTTCGTGTGAATGATGGTTGCAGTTTCCATCGAATCGAAGCGCGGAAATCCGAGTTTTCCGGCAACGAAAGTGGTCGACATGTAGGCGACATCGTTGCCCGTTGGGACGATGAAGTCGAAATCGCCGTTCTCGACGAGGGAAAGCAGCGCGTTCGGATCGCTGTAATCCATGAAATGCGATTGATCCGCATGCGCATGGCAGGGTTCATCCGGCCGGTTTCCGCAAACGGAAATATGCAGGCCGCGCCTTTTCAAAGCGAAGAGAAGAGGAACTGCGCTGAAGTTACTGCCGACGAGCAATGCTCTCTTGGTCATTCTCAAATCCATTCCACGCATCCCTGGATGGGTCAGATGCGCTGCACATTGGCCTGTTGGAACGGCACAGCCCGTAACAGGGTGTGCAGTCCCATTTCGTCCGATTTCGATATGCAAAAGACTGAAACGGACGCGATAGCGAGAGTCATAGGATGCGGGCGTTACCTGAGGCTTGCCGACTGGAGGGCGGCGTCTGTGTTCAACCCCGTGTCGCTGCCTTGTTTGTGGGAAGCAGACGGGCCGCCTTGTTAAGCCGAGTCCCATCTCATACGCTTTCAGTCGTGATTCCAACCTCCGCATCGGCCAAGATGCTGACTGCAGCTGCGAAAAGAGACACCGCGCAATGAATGAAAAACTGCCTGATCTGATTGAGGGCGAGCGCATCTTCTTCCAAAAGGTGTTCGAACGGCAGTCCCGCGCGACAATGGAGATGCGAGAGCAATGGCGCGCGGAAACGATTCTTCAGCGAAGAAGACGTGTGTCGTCGGAGATCTACGACCTGCTTGGGGGCGTGGTGAAATACGGTCCGTTCAAGGGGCTTTCGCTTGCGAAGAACAACTGGTGGGGCGGCGGCGACTTCGGGTCGATGCTCTTGGGCCTCTATGAGAAGGAAATATTGGATTTCCTGTTCTCCGAAAGACTGGATGGCTTTGAGAGTTTCGTCGATGTCGGGGCCGCCGATGGATACTATGCGATCGGCATGCTTCGGTCGGGCCGGGTGAAAAACGCCGTCTGCTTCGAGCTGAGCGAGGAAGGACAGCGCACCATTGCATCGAATGCCGAGTCGAATTCCGTGTCGGACAGGATCGAAATATTCGGCGCCGCAGACAGGCTGTTTTATGAAAAGCTCAGCCACCTTGATCTGGCGAAAACAGTCGTCCTCGTTGACGCCGAGGGTGCGGAATTCGAAATCTTCGACGACGACTCTTTGGCGGCCCTGAAACAGGCGACGATCGTCATCGAGATCCACAATTGGATTGAGGATTTCTGGGACAAATACACCCGTTTCCTCACCTCGGCCGCAGCGCTGTTCAATGTCGAATTCATTGCTCCTGCAGTCAGGGATCTGACGCAGTTTCCGGAATTGAACGATTTCACCGACGACAACCGCTACCTCATTTGCTCCGAGGGGCGGCCAAACGTTATGCGCTTCATGGTTTTGACGTCCAGGGGCTGATTGCGCCGAGAAGTCTGGAGCGCATAAAACGCTCCAGCCTGTCATTCAGGCACGGCACTGCCTTCCAATTTTGCCGATACTCCGACCGAGCTCCAGAAGTCCCGGGTGAAGAGATAGCCGAATTCCTTTTCCTCGCGCTCCATTTTCAGCTTGGCATTCAGGATATCGTGCAGCATCGGCAAATTGTAATAGGGAACCGACGGCAGCAGGTGGTGCTCGGCGTGGTAATTCATGTTGGCATAGAAGAATGCGACCGGTGCCGGCAGATTGACCGTTCTTGAAAAAAGAAGCGCGTTTTCGTCTTTGTGGTCTTCTAGACCGACGTGTTGCGCAAGCGCCAGGACGCGGTTCGGGAGCGATCCGGCGAACGGCGTGACGAAAAACATGAGAGCGAGCGCAGGGGACCCCGTCACCAGGAAAAACAGCACCAGGCAGATGGCGTTGAGCGCAAGCATAGAGATCGCATCGGATTGCGCCGCGCGCCGTTCGGGGGGCATCAGTTTCAGTCGGATGCCCTTGCCGAAATACGCTTCGTAGCCGAAGGCATTGCAGAGTGCATAGAGGATCCGCCTGCAAAGGCTTTGATAATCAAGCAGGACGAGACGCGCTGCGCCCAGCAAGTCGAGCGGAAAATCGCGATAGATTTCGCTGTCATCCTCATGGAAAGTGGAAGCGTGGTGGAACTGATGGCTTTTTTCGAAATAGCTCGGATTGTTCCAGGTCACATAGGAAAACAGCTTGAAGAACAGAGTGTTCAGCCATTTCCTGCTGAAGACCTTCTTGTGAAACAGCTCATGGCCGATGCCGGCATAGCCGGCGAACTGCCATAGGACGGCGTTAAGATAAAAGGCTGCGAAAGCAAGCGCGGGATAGCCGCCTTCCCATGTGCGGACCATCGCGAAAAGCAGGCCGGCCTGGATGCCGATCCTGAGCGCCAGGTGGGAATAAGCGATCCGGTCATTCGGTGCCGTGAGTTCCCGGAACTCGTCCTTCGTCAACAGGCTGCCGATTTTGATCTCGCTGGCACCCATGATCAGAGCTCTATGTTGACCAGCGCAAAGGCCACAAGGCTGTTTGCGACATGGAAGACCACCTGCGATTTCGAGAACTCCGCCAAATACTCTGTGACGTCCCCGTGAATCTTAGAATTGTAGTCATGCCAGACGATGACGCCGCGCTTGACGATTCCGAATGCGTTTTCCGTATCCGATTGGACGATCTGGTGCTCATGCCCGCCATCGATGAAGATCATCTCGGCCGACTGGAAGGCCTCGTTGAAATCGATTGTCGTCGAGTCTTCCTTGACGAGCGTGAGGCGCTTCCTTTGCGCCTCGGTGATCGACGCCAGATAGGCCTCGCCGTCGATTTCCTGGCGCTTGCGGAGATAATCGTCATTCTGCTCGGCGGACGACAGGGCGCTGCGCTCGTCAGTCTCGGCTAGATGCGCCGTGAGGCCCTTCGGCAGGTCGATGGAGACCACGTCGCAGTCTTCCGGCGTGTTTTCGATGAAAAGGCGTGTGGTGAAACCTTTGTACGTGCCGATCTCGATGATCTTGCGGGGCTTCACGATCTTGGCGAGCAGCACCAGGACAACCTGGTCGACGAGCGTGATGCTGCCGATTTCGATCGGGGGAAGGCTGGCGGTATACTCTTTCGCGATGTTCAATTCGTCGGCGAGTTCCAGAAGCGCGCGCAATTTCAGTTCGTAAATTCCAGATTTCGCGGCAAGCGCGGAGCGTAACGCCGCGGCACTTTCAATGAGCTTCTGCATCCCTGATCCCGTGATTCCGTCCATTGTGATTTAATCCTTTACGATTTCTATTGCGCCTGCATGGGACTTAGAGACGCGCGCTGATGCGGGCGATCCGTTCATCCAGTTCCGGGAACAATCCTCTCCAGTAGGAATAGTGATTGATGAGGTTCCGATGGGCGATGGGCAGATCGGAGGGCTGCAGGTAGCCCTTCTCGATCGCGAGATCGAGCACTTCCTCGTAGTAGGTGATCGAGTAGATGAAATAGCGGTTGGCGGCCGGATTGGACTGCGAATTGGAGTGCTGGCGGAAATAGGAGAGGGGCATGGGATGCCCGACGATCGCCCCGCGGAGGGAGAGCCCCACCCAGGACGAAAGATCGAGCGGCCCGGAAATGATGCCATCCACGACCTTGAAAAGACCGAAACGGCCGGATTCATCGAAGCAATCGGCCGTTCTCAAGAGCACCGACGAGAACTCGCCAAGCAGATTATGATGCTTGACGGCGGTGATGCGTATGAAGTCGCGGCCCTCGATCACCTTCAGAGAACCTTCGACCATCAATCCGTTGCCGAGATTCGTAACCTGGTTCCGCTCGTCGATGAAATAGCGCGGGGAAAACGCAAGTTTCGTCCCTCTGTTCTGTGTGGCTTCAAGCGCCTGGAGGAGGTACTGGATGCAGAACGGATTGAGGACGTCGTCGTCGAAGAGATATTTGATGTACTCGCCGCTGGCGAGCCCGGCGAGCCGTATGACGTTTTTGTATTCGGCGGGATCCGGATTGCGGCTGTACTGAACAACGCTGGAGTATCTTTCGCAGATCTTCTCGACCGCATCCGTCGGGCAATCGTCAGAGACAATGATTTCCGTGTCATCGAAACTTTGCGCGATCGCGCTTTTTAGCGCGAGTTCAAAGAAATCGGGCTTGTAGGCCGGTATACAGATCGACACGCGCGGCAAATGTTTCTCCCTTCAGGTACCTCTCTCAAGCCGGTTGAAACGTCTTCGTATTCCGCCGGCAAGAGCGATGGTCGGCGCTCCGAAGGACCGAAGCAGACCCGCTTGCCATGCTCATAGAGCGCGGACTTTACGCGAGGCTTGCGGAAGTCCAGGCGGTAGGGGAGACCCGCATGGCTGGCCCGGCGACATACCTGTATTTGAGAGGAGAAAAATGGCACGCCCTAGGGGAGTCGAACCCCTCTTCCCAGAATGAAAATCTGGTGTCCTAACCGATAGACGAAGGGCGCTTCCTTCGTGGTGGCGCCCTTATAGTCAGCACTTTTGTGCGCCGCAAGCGGCAAAACGCGAAAAATTTGCGATCATGCAGATTTTTTCGAGGCTTGTGGAAAAGACGGTTGTTACATCCGTGTCGGGACGAACAAAATCATCCTGGGCGGCCTTGTTCAACCTTAGATGTGGCACCGTCGCCGAGACGATCATTTTGGACTTGTCGGCGGCAAAATCCTGTCCTGCAATACCGTCGGCGCTTGCTTTGCTCGGTGCGGGGGCGCCCGCCCCAAAGCTGACCTCTCGGCCTGCCGCGAATCATCGATAGTTACCCAACTATTTTTTTAAATAACTATATGATTTTGCTTTGTAAATTTGGTACGCCCTAGGGGAATCGAACCCCTCTTTACAGAATGAGAATCTGTCGTCCTAACCGATAGACGAAGGGCGCGTTGCGTCGGGTGCAGATAAGAACACTCGCCCGCTTTCTAAAGCGTACCGATAAATAGACACAATGAAAAGAAAAATGGCACGCCCTGGCCTGCTCCTCGCCCCCGCGTGGAGGAGCTTGCGCGCTGCCGAGCTCTTCGGGCGTCTCCAAATGAGCTACGCAAACGACATGCCATGCCGCCCACCCGTGGAAGCAGGATGCTCCCGAGCGAAATCGTGACCGTTACGGGAATGCGAATGTGGCAGAAGTCCAGACGTATTCGGGCGCCAACTCAACGACGGAACTGGTTATCGGGGAAACTCCGAACTGCTTTTTTGATAGTTGAAAGGTTGGTTGCCGGGCAACCCGCCTTCTTGCGGGTCGGGGTAAATGTTTACCCGTGGTGCTACCCGAAACTATCCGACTTGCCGATTTTGTCGATGGATTGATGGCACGCCCTAGGGGAGTCGAACCCCTCTTCCCAGAATGAAAATCTGGTGTCCTAACCGATAGACGAAGGGCGCTTCCTTCGTGGTGGCGCCCTTATAGTCAGGCGCTTTGGATCCCGCAAGCGGGAATATCGGTTTTCCTTCAAAAAAATGACAGGATATCCGAGGCTGTGTGAGAGACCGATTATCCGAGCTGAATCAATAGGCTGCCGACTGTTCCTTTAACGGGATACGGCCGCGTTGCCGCAACGTGATGCGGGAAACCGCGCTTCCGTTAGATGGCTCTTGCGTTCGGTGTCCTGGTGCGTCCGGCGCCACAGCCCCAGTTCCAGTCGCGGCTTTTGCCGGTGTCGAGATGGACCGATTCGGTATGGCAATAGGTGCCGACGCCGCCGCGGTTCGGCAGCGAGCGGATAAAGGCGGCGATTTCCCATTTTGAGACGCCGTCGATCTTGATATCGGCTGCATCGCAGGTCTTGTGCATCGATTCTTCGGCGCCGCCGACCATGCGGTTATGCCCCGCGTCGCGATATCCGGAGGTGACGATGACCGGCTTGCCGAAATGGGTTTCGACCGCCTTGATGACATTGAGCATCTCGGGCTTGAAGCAGCCGACTTCGACATTGTTGTTTTGGATGTGTAGGCCGTTCGGCGCCACGCGCGTCATGCCCGGCAGAGACGCCTTCTCAAGGAGCCCGGCGAGGCCGCCGACGAGGTTCTGCTTCGGAGCGGCATAGAGCGCATTCATCGACCCGCCTTGAAGGCGGCCGGTCGCGAGCGATGCCGTCTGAGAGGCCGGCGCAAGTCTTGTGGTGGTTTTTTCGGAGGATTGCTGGGGCAGAAGCGTCTCGCCCTCCTGTGCCGGCTGGGCGGGTGGCGGCGCGCTGAAGACGCTGCTGCGCGCGGCATCGATGCCCTGAGCGGGTGCATAGGCGTTGGCGTCCGCCGGCTGAATGATCGTTGAGGTCGTGTTGTTCTGCGGCGTCGCCGGCTGGGCTGAAAAGATACTCATCGCGTTCGCATTGATCCGGCTTGGCTGCATCGCCAGGCCGCCGATATTGGCGGGCTGCGTGGCCGTTGCGCCGGCGGACATGGTGGCGGCATTGGGATCCTGCGCTGCCGCCGTCTGCTGCGCGCTCGACACATTCGTGACCATCGGATCACGATAGGCGCCCTTGGCGGTTCTGCCCAGCGTGTTCGCGGCAAGCTGCTCGGCTGAAGGATCGGTCGCCACGGCGGCTGCGGAATCGAGGGCCTTGTGGTTTGAGACGCAGCCGGAGAGCGCAACCGCGGCAACAGCAATGAGAAGCGCGCCCGTGGCGGGCATCCGCTTTTGGAGAATGAGCAAGCGACGGTCTCCGTTGTGCGAAGGACGTTCAACCGTGTCGTCTTCCGCTTCGAGTCGGCCGGAGAGTGCCTACGGGGCGGGCTTGCGGCAAGCGCGAAGCGGGCGCGGCGGCCCGAAATCGCAAAAACCGCAAGCCTCGCAAAAGCCTCAGCTTACCAGGCGCCGGTATTGCCCATCGAAAGCCACGGCTCGGCCGCCGGAAGGCTGCCGTTCTTCTGGAGGATTTCGATGGAAATCCCATCCGGCGAACGAACGAAAGCCATGCGGCCGTCGCGGGGCGGACGGTTGATGATGATGCCGTTGTCCATCAGATGCCGGCAGGTCGCATAGATGTCGTCGACCTCGTAGGCGAGGTGGCCGAAGTTGCGTCCGCCCGTATATTCCTCGGGATCCCAATTGTAGGTAAGTTCGAGGCAGGGGGCGCCATTTTTCTCTGCATTTGTGATATCCTCGTTTGCGGCGAGGAAAACCAGCGTAAAACGGCCGCTTTCGTTTTCGGAGCGCCGGATTTCCTTCAGGCCGAACAGCGTGCCGTAGAAATGCAGGGAGGCATCCAGATCCTTCACGCGGACCATAGTGTGGAGATAACGCATTCTATTTCCTCTCTAAAATGTGGGAGCTGCTTCGTTATGTGGCGGGGGGTCAGCTTCGGGCAAGGCATGCGACTAAAATGAGCAGTTGGGAATAACCGAAAACAGGACTTGCGCTTATCCGTTACCAAGATGTTAATCTTGATTGCAAGAATCAGTTAACCGTAACAGTGTGACGCGTATTGAGGGGCTGGCGACATGGCTGACAGGATTTCATCGAAGGAATTCACCGATATCGACGAGCTGTCCGGGGATGCCGTCGACCTCGTTGAAATCACCGGTGTCGTCAAGTGGTTCGATGTCGCCAAGGGCTTCGGCTTCATTGTCCCGGACAATGGCATGCAGGATGTCCTGCTGCACGTAACCTGCCTTCGCCGCGACGGTTACCAGACGATCCTCGAGGGCACGCGCATCGTCGCGCTGATCCAACGCCGCGAGCGCGGCTATCAGGCCTTCAAGATTCTCTCGATGGACCAGTCGACCGCTGTCCATCCGTCGCAGCTGCCGCCGGTGCGCACCCACGTGCAGGTTACCCCGACGAGCGGCCTCGAGCGGGCACTGGTGAAGTGGTTCAACCGCACGAAGGGCTTCGGCTTCCTGACGCGCGGCGAGGGTACGGAAGATATCTTCGTGCATATGGAAACGCTCCGCCGCTTTGGCCTGACGGAGCTTCGCCCCGGCCAGGTCGTCCTCGTCCGCTACGGCGACGGCGACAAGGGCTTGATGGCGGCCGAAATCCACCCGGATATGCCAAGCCCGGCAAGCCGGTCGCATTGATGCCTCGCGGCATGGCAATACATGCCATCAAAGGCGCCTTTCTGGCGCTTTTTTTCATCCTGGCAGTCTCCGCCTTTGCCCAGCAGCAACCGCATTTCGACAAGGAGCCGTTGGTGATCCAGACTGCCTCCGGCAGGATGCTGAATTTCACGGTGGAGATTGCCGCCAGCAATGAGCAGCGGCAGTACGGCCTGATGTTCCGCAAGGAAATGGCCGAGGATGCCGGAATGATCTTCGACTTCGGCCAGCCGCGGCGGGTGACCATGTGGATGGAGAACACCATTTTGCCGCTCGACATGCTCTTCATCGATAGCGGCGGCACCATCCGCCACATCAAGGAAAATGCCGTGCCCTATTCGAGGGCGATCATTGATTCGATGGGTGAGGTGAAATACGTCGTCGAGCTGAATGCCGGCGTGGTCAGGAAATTCGAAATCAAGGTCGGCGACAAGGTCGCAAGCGCGACGGTAACGAAGAAAAAGTAGCGGCAAGCCGAAGCGTCCGCCCGATCTCTCTTAGAATTACTGCTTTCTTACCGGTTTGGCCTTGGCCTGGATCAGTCGCTCCATGAACAGCGCCATTTTGCGCTTTATGGCGCCGTAGGTGCCGAGTTCGAAGTCGCAGTGATAGCAGGTGATGATGTCGCTATCGAGTGGCTGCGGGCGCGGAAAGTTCATCCGGGTCTTGCCGCACTTGGGGCAGGGGACTTCAACTTGCATTTAGGGCTCCTGCGCAGCGCCACTGGCCGCCTGCGAAGACAACATTTTTTGAAAGGATGGTCGGAGTGGAGAGATTCGAACTCCCGACCCTCTGGTCCCAAACCAGATGCGCTACCAGACTGCGCTACACTCCGTGAGAGGGGGCAATACACGCTTCACCCCGGCCCCGCAATATCTAATTCGCGTCTTCCCCGTCTTCAACACGGCATTGTTGTTTCAATCAGCAAGCCGTCCGGCGGACTGGATCCTGGCTTGCGGCGCAAGCATTCCCCTCAGTCGGCTTTTTTCTTGAAAGTCGAGGGATTCGCGGCTAAGCAAAATTCATCTCCTCGCGTTATAGAGGCGATGAAGACCATTCCGGAGACGGGGTGGAAGGCTAAGTTACAGCGGGTCAGGCCCGCATATCCGGAGGCGTGCAGCTGATGTCTGCCAAGATCTACCGTCCAGCCAAGACCGCCATGCAGTCCGGCAAGGCGAAGACGCATCTTTGGGTGCTTGAATTCGATCAGGAGCAGCCGCGCAAGATCGATCCCATCATGGGCTACACGTCCTCCGGCGATATGCGCCAGCAGGTGAAGCTGACCTTCGAGACGCAGGAACTGGCGGAAGCCTATGCCAATCGCAACGGCATCGAATACCGCGTGATTGCGCCAAAGGAACCGGCTCGCCAGACAGTCGCTTATCCTGATAATTTCCGCTATACCCGCACGCAGCCCTGGACGCATTGAGCGCTCAGGCATGCCGCCTCTCACCGCTGCACGGACGCAGCGGCCGGATGGCCCCTTAGCTCAGCTGGATAGAGCACCTGCCTTCTAAGCAGGTTGTCGCAGGTTCGAGTCCTGCAGGGGTCGCCAATCTTTTCAACTGTTTAACGCGGCCGTTCAGTCGCCCTGGCGCGCTCCGGGTAACGAATGGGGTAACGGCAGCGCAAAAAAGCCCGCCTCATTCGCGAGACGGGCATAAGTGCGAGGTCGTTTGAGTTAATTATTAGCAGGCTTGTCATATCGACTGGTGAAGTCAGCCATGCGACCCACGGTGTCAGAAATAAACCGGTTCATAGCTGCCACGCGAACAAGATCGGTGTTCCTGCTTCCGTCTTGCCGTACGTAGTCCATCTCGCACAAAATCTCGCGGACTGTCTCGGTAAGTTGGTGCAGATCCTGCAGCTCATAGTACAGATCCGAAAGTTGGTAAGCAGGATCAAACGTCTCCATTTCTTCTCTCCCTGTGAGTTTGCGCGAAATTAGCCTTCGAATGGTCGGCAGCCAAAGTAGAGGCCAAGGCGGCGAACTGCGGGAGGTCATCTCTGAGCCGCGCGTGATAACCGAGCAGCAACCAAGCGCGCGCTTTAACTTCGTCCGGTTCGATGGGCGCTGCTTCGTTGGCGAGTGAAGCTAACAAATCAATCACACCATCGACAGAGGTGATCGTGTCATCGAGTTCATCTTCGGCATTGGAGGTGCAGCGGGGCTGGTTGAGTACACCCGCGAGACCGTCGCGCGCGGCAGTTAAGCCGTCTAGGATCAATCCAAGATCCTTCATGCTCAACTTGCGGAAGCTATCGGCGTTAAACGCAATTGTCACCGCATGCATTAAATCACCCTCCCGCCATAGTTTTCGACCTTGCGCACGGCGCGCGCACGGCGCTCGGGCTTGCGATAGGGACAGACGTGCAGGCATATGACGCCCTGCTTCAGTCGATTGCCGGGCTCACCACCTCGGCGAACCAGATGATCTATCTCACCGGCACGGATACGGCAGCGGTGGCGACCATCACCGCGTACGGGCGTTCCCTGATCGATGACGCTGACGCAGCGGCCGCCCGCACGACACTCCCTGGGCACCATGGCCACCCAAGCGGCTAGCGCAGTGGCAATCACCGGTGGTTCCATCGCGGGCATTACGGATCTGGCAGTGGCAGACGGCGGCACAGGGGCGAGCAGTGCTTCGGCAGCTCGCACTAATCTTGGCCTGGTGATCGGGACAGATGTCCAAGCTTTCGATGCAGCCTTAAGCGCCATCGCTGCATTGGCTGTGACGGACGGGAATATCATCGTTGGGAACGGCACTACCTGGGTGGCTGAGAGCGGCGCCACAGCAAGAACGTCCTGGGGCTTGGTTCGATTGCCACCCAAGCCTCAAGTTCTGTGTCAATCACAGGGGGGTCGATTACGGGAATCACGGACCTAGCCATAGCAGATGGCGGGACTGGGGCGTCCAGCGCTTCAGCAGCCAGAACGAACCTCGGCCTCGGCGGCCTCGCCGTCTTGGACTTTAGCGATCTGGTTTATACGGGTACGAGCAACAGCAACACCACCTTTCCCGTAGGGTCTTCGGTCATGTTCACGGGAGCCGATTCAGGTAGCACACGCAACGCTACCGTCACTGTCCGGCTAGACGCCGATACGTCTGCATTCAACAACACTTCAGGAACTGCCCTTTCGGGAACGTGGAGAAACCGGGGCAGGTCGGGGTCAACTGGGATTGCTGAAAGAGCAGCATAAAGGATTGAGCAACATGGAAAAAATAGCTGAAGAAGCCGCCGTGGAGGGACCGCAGAGCAGGCTGACGCTTAATGAAGTGCACTCGGTGCGCGCAACCGCGGAAGCAGACTCGTATGTCCTGTTTTTCAACCTTACCGATTTTCGCGGCGATACCTACGACTGTGAATATTGCAGCCGTCCAGACGATCCCTATGGTTTGAACCCGGTCATTCGGCAATGGCTTACTGACAAGATCAAGGGTGACAAGCTGCCGCCGGCGTCTCATACGTCGTCTTCGACGGCGCAGTTAATTCCGGCGTTGCTCAGTCCGTCAAATGGCTACAGCGTGCGCTTCAGGCTCTCGGTCTGTACAAGAGCGGCATTGACGGCATCCTTGGCCAAGGAACGCTCCTGGCGCTCTCCGGCGTCAATGACAATGACGCGCTCGTCGGCCTCATCCTCGATCGCCGCATGGTCTTTCTGCGGGCTCTGAAGACATGGAAGACGTTTGGCAAGGGCTGGACGGCCCGCGTCAATGGCGTGCGCGCTGTCGGCCAGGCCTGGGCCTCTGGTTCGGTCGGGCCGGAGGTTCAGTACATCGTCGGCGGCGATGCCAAGGCGTTCCTCTCCGATGCAAAGCGCGCTCCAACGCTTGCCGTTGCAGATGCCACCACGGGCGGCGGCGTTGGCTCTGGCGGCTTGGCCGCCACGCTTCAGCAGGTTCAGGATCAGCTTGCGCCGCTCAGCTACAGCAGCGAACTCATCGGCAAGGTGGTTGCTGGCCTCATCGTCATCAGCGCCGTGCTGACGATAGGTGGCCTTGCGTATCGCTGGTACGCCAACCGGCGCAAGACGGAACGCCTCGACGCCCTCGATCTGCAGGTAAAGACCGATGCTCAAGCTGCTGCCTGAATGGCTCAAGATTGGCGGCGCAGACAGCGACAAAGCCGGTTGCATGCGCAGGGTTCGAGAAGCTTCAGCCAAGCCTTGAGACGTCGGTGACAATCCTGACGACGGATCGCCCGTTCGCCAATCAGGTCGCGTCACACAACAGGTTCGGTAAGTCGCAAGGCTGCTGGAACTGAAAACGCGGATACTTATCGAAGACTGAGGGAACGACGTGACGACAGAATTTGATCCTCGCCTGCATCAGCAGATGGGGGAAGTACTTGCCGAAATCCGCAACCTGCGTGATGCCTTTCGCCAATCAGAGATCAAGTCGGACAATAGTCGTGCCACCATGCATCAGCGCATGGATATGCTGGTCGACCGCGTCGCGACAGTCGAGAGCAACGTCGTCGCCGTTCAGACTGACATCAAGGAAATGAAGCCGGTGACCGATGACGTTGTCCGCTGGAAGCTGATGGGCATCGGCGCGCTTGCCGTTATCGGTATCGGGGCCATGGCGATGGGCGTCACCTTTGCCGATGCGATCCGGCGGATTGGCGCGATCATTCTTGGACGGTAGTGCCATACGACGAAGGCCTACCTCGTCGCCACTGGCGTTCACTCGTCAACAAGAGACCTAGGATACTCGGGGGCGGGCGGCGCGCAAACCTCATCGAGCCTCTCCACGATGGCACCCGGCGAACTAATGCCGGAACTGACGAGGGCGATGGCCTGCGTTAGCGCCGCCTGGCCGTGTTCGCTTTTGACATCGACATGATTTCTCTCTGACCAACGGCCGACTACGGACGTGACCAGTTCAATCTCATCATCGGTAAAGGAAATTAATTCGAAAAGAGACATAACAGCTCTCCTATTGCAGGCAAGAGCAAAGCGTCTCTCAAGCGGCCCGGGGCACCCGGTTGAAATTGTCGGGCCGATAAATAAGCATGCGCTTAAATACTGCATAAGGCAAACGAAGCCATCAAGAATCATGGTTTCCGTACGCTAACAGACCGATGCGCGAAGAATCGAGGCGGACCGCACGACCACGTGCTAGGGGATAAGCACGGTGACGGGAGAGATTAGCCGCACGATCCAATCCGCCGAACATCCGAAGCGGCTGAATGTTCCTAGTCTTCCGCTTCATACTCCTGATCAGCAATTTCATCGTCGAGCTCCTGAATTTTTTCGCGGATAATGCTCCTGAGGCTGCCGAGAAGATCGGCCAGTTCGAAGTCTCGATCCTCAGTCGCCTTTGCGGCTCGTACTTCAGCCTTGCCGACGTAAAATTGGAAAGTGTGCCGCTTGCTGCCAAATCGCAGCTTCCCAGCCTTCTCCCCGCAAGACGTGCATTTCAGCCGCTTCTCAATGTCGCTGATAAGCGCGTGCCGCATTGTACAGCTTGTCCCGCTGAAACTCCCGCGTCTCACCGCAGGCCGTGCATTCCACCAGGATGTCGATGTGATGCGGGCAGACGTTCATATAGTCCGGCGTCCAATCAAGTATTCGCACAAATCGGCGCATGCTCGCTCCTCGACCGGTTACCGATGACCATAAGCGGTGGAAGCTTATGGGAATCGGCGCGCTTGCGGTCATCGGCATTGGCGGCATGGCGATGGACGTCACGTTCGCCGATGTTGTGAAGCGCATCGCAGGCGTTATCCTCGGGCGCTAGTCAAAGCGGCTCGCATTTGCCTCGGCTGCCGTTTCCCCGATCGAGAAGGCCCTGATAAACGGCACCAGCTGCCAAAGGGCGGAGAGACCGACGAGGATATAGATGATCGTCGAGAGCGCGCTGTCGCCGCCGAACAGGGTGGCAACCAGATCGACATCTGCAATGCCGACAAACAGCCAGTTGATGCCGCCAACAATAACAAGCAGCAATGTGATTAAGTTAAGCGTTCGCATTTCTTTCTCTCCAATTGGGGGGCGACCGCGCGGCCCAGGACGAAGGGTCTTTCATCGCTGGCGGTTGGGTAGGAGGACTGCCGCGCGGCCAACCCTTCTAACGACCTGAGCACTGTGGCGTTCCGGTCCGCTAGCGTACGGTCAAAAAGAGCCCCGCCGGGGCAGCTTGGCTAACCAAGGTGGAATCGTGAGGCTTTCGTATGAGGTAACGG
The DNA here is from genome assembly GCF_000419765.1 of Rhizobium mongolense USDA 1844. Lineage (GTDB taxonomy): Bacteria > Pseudomonadota > Alphaproteobacteria > Rhizobiales > Rhizobiaceae > Rhizobium > Rhizobium mongolense. The sequence goes on from NZ_ATTQ01000007.1 coordinate 121,530, forward strand.
AAGGGACCGGAAGAGAGATCGACCACGCGATCCCAACGGCTCCAACCCTCAAGACGTAGCCATGTTCCGGCTCGGAGCAAAAAGAAGGCCCTGCTGCTAGGGAGGGTAACGGGCAGGGCCAGGTCGCCAGCATTGCTGGCTGGACGCGCGTCTAGCAGGGCGTGCCAGATCACGCAATCCACTAATCTCACCTGAATTGTATTGATGATGTTCCAGTGCGCCAGCGATTTGGTCAAAAAGAAGTCCCGCCGCAGCGAGGCAATCTGATCCAGAGGACCGCGCGGCCTTCCGAAGGGCGGAAGGGCTTAGCAGGAGCCGCGCCACGCGATCCCAAACACTTAAACGAACGGGTTTCGCTGATGTTGCGGTAGATGAAAACCTCGTTCTCTAGTCAACCGAGACGAAACGTGACAGGTTTCATCCCGGTAGTTTAGGGGAAAGGATTACCTTGTGAGAGGGTTCGCACGGGGGAAGAAATGTTTAATAGGATTCTCAACCTTCTCGAAGACAGCGACCGCGAGCGCCTGCTAAAATATCTGGAGCCCGTCGCTCTTCCGCGACTGGCAGTGCTTTCCGAGCCTGATCAGCCTCAGGAGTTCAGCTACTTTCCGGAATCTGGCATTGGCTCGATCATGGCTGTCTCGCCATCAGGAGAAACAGCCGAAGTGGGCATCTTCGGGCGGGAGGGAATGTCGCCTCCAAACAGTCTGTTTGAAGACGATCGAGCACCCTTCAAAGTATTCATGCAAGTGGAAGGGAATGGTCACAAAATCAGGAATGAGCACCTGTTCGCGGCCCTTGTCTCAAGCCGCACCATGCGAAAGCTCTTGAGCCGCTACGCACAAGCGCTGTTCGTCCAAACGGCCTACACCGCCCTTACGAACGCCACTCACCATGTCGACGAACGACTGGCGCGATCGCTATTGATGGTTCACGACCGTACAGCCGGTGATAGGCTTTCCGTTACGCACGATTTCTTGGCAGGATTGCTCAATGTGAGACGCCCAAGTGTAACGACGGCGCTCCACGTTCTTGAGGGACACCGCTTTATTGTGGCCGAGAGAGGTCAGGTGACCATACGCAACCGCGAGGCGTTACAGGCGTTCGCCGGTGACGCCTATGGGATTGCCGAACGGGAATTCACGCGCCTCATTGGATCAATGCGCTAGGAATTCGTACGAACGGAACACCGTCCCCAGCAAATGAATATTCTGACCGCTCGGCAGGCACTTGACCGTGTCAGCGTCGACCGCGACCATAGTAGCCCAGACAACCAACTCAGCGATCATCGCGTCATCCCTCCATGCGGGGCAGGTCGCGATACTTCAGCGGTTGATCTTGTGGCGTCTGCGCGCTAATCGGAAGTCATGCAGCGTTTTCCAAATTCCCTCCTGGACGGCTATCGCAATTTCATGAACGGGCGTTACGCCGAAGCCTGCGACCGTTATAAGATGCTGGCTGAAAACGGTCAGAGTCCGAATACGCTGGTTATTGCCTGTTCGGACTCGCGCGCAGCACCGGAACTTATCTTCGATGCCGGGCCCGGTGAGCTTTTCGTCATCCGCAACGTCGCCAACATGGTGCCGCCTTACGAGCCGGATGGCCATTTTCACGCGACATCTGCCGCCTTGGAATTCGCCGTACAGGTCTTGAAGGTTTCCGACATCGTCGTCATGGGTCACGGTCGCTGCGGCGGTATCCGCGCAGCACTTGATCCCAATGCCGAGCCACTGTCGCCCGGCGACTTCATCGGCCGCTGGATGTCGCTCGTCCGGCCTGCTGCGGAACAGATTCAGAGCAATGAGGTAATGACCGCCGCTGAGCGTCAGACGGCGCTCGAGCGCGTCTCGATCCGCAACTCAATCAACAACCTCAGAAGTTTTCCGGATATTAAGGCGCTGGAAGAGGCAGGAGAGATTGCCCTGCATGGAACCTGGTTCGATATTTCGACCGGCGAATTATGGGTGATGGACGCGGAAACGCTCGATTTTATCCGCCCGGAAGTATAAACCGCTCGGGCGGAATCTGACTCGCCGTCGATCCACTGGCATCCGTTCCCGTATCTCATCACGCTTTTGACCAAGTGTGCCAGATCCCTGCTTCGGTCATAGCTTCGATCCCTTGCCGCGGTATGTCACTGGCGGCGGCAGCGCCTCGTGTGCTTGTGCCAGCGTTTCCAACCAAGCCGCCAGACCTGCTGGGATTTCCTCATTCCCAGCTTCGAGCGCCTCGATCCAAGACAACTCGCATTGAAGAGCGACCGCGATGTTGATCGGCGTCCACCGGATATGCAGGAGGCATTCGGAAAATCGTTCTGGTGTCATGAGTTCGCCCACGTCCTAGCTGTGATTCCGGCAGGGCACAGTCGCACATAGGGCTTCGTAGTCAACGACGGCTTCAGGAGAAAAACAGAGAAGTAGCGTGGCGAACCCGCACATTACGAACTGATCAGGCTCCGCTCGACCTTGGGCGAGGAAATCGCGCTGATCGTGGGCGGCGTCAAGTGCTGCTCTGACAATTGAGATGGATTGGCGATCTGCAGTTCAAGAAGGCATCTATCCGGTCGCCTTCGCTGCAAAAATGACTGAGATGACGAACGCCCGTGTGGCGTCGTGGTTTCGTGCGCGCTCTCAGTCCACTCTCGCTCCGGCGATCATCACCCCATATGAGCCTGTAAAAGGCCAGCTCATTATGCCGTTCCTGGCTCTAGTGGAAAGCCGCTTCGTCGCTCGGTTTCGCAAGCATGGTCTTTCCCTTCAGACTATCCGCAAGGTAGCGAAGAAGCTTCGACAGAAGCATGATCTTTTGCACCCCTTCGCTACCCAGTCGCGATTCAGAACGGATGGTCGGCGAATCATGATGGAAATAGCTGACGACGAGGAACGACGTCTGCTGGATATCATGACGGATGAATGGGCGTTTCCGAGTGTCATCGAGCCATCATTGTTCGACAGTGTCGTTTATGTCGATGACATAGCGGTTCGGATGCATCCCTTCCCCGAATTCTCCCACGTCATCATCGATCCGAAATACGCATTGGGTAGGCCGATTATTGATGAGGGATTCATTCCGACAAGAACGCTAGCGTCAGCGTACTTGGCCGAAGGTGATCTTGAGGCTGTTGCGGATTAGTTTAACACGACGCCTGATCTCGTTTCTCAAGCAATCGGTTTCGAGCAACGGATCTCTGCGTGAAAATCAAGTTCGATGAGAACATTTCACCGCATATCGTCCAAGCCATACGGTGCCTGGAAACCGACAAAAGCATTGCCATAGAATCGGTTCTCGAAGACTACGGGGCAGGCACCAGCGATCCAGATTGGATGTTTCGCTTCAAGGACGAAGGTGGTTCCGGCATGATTTCCGGAGACCATCGGATTCTTCAAGACCCGGTTAATTTGGTCGCCTATACAGAGTCGGGCCTGGTCTCAATTTGGCCAGACAGCGCTTGGCAGCCGCTGAAGCGTTTCGGGCAGGCTGCTTTGCTGGCTCGTTGGTGGCCATGTATCAAGGAGCGCATTGCAAGCTCGACCAAAGGCCAAAGGTGGCGCCTTCCAACTTTGTGGACAGCTGAGGTGAATAAGTTCAAAGAACTCCGTGATCCACGAGTTGGCTAGAGAAATCCATCCCCGGCATGATCTTTGAACCGATCGGCGCGGCGAACATAAGTTTCCACCGTCCTCGGGTCTTGATGCCGGGTGACTTCCCATGATGCGGGGAGGTGCCCGATTCTCTGTAGCGATGTGACAAAGCCTGGCGCGCAGAGCCGTTCGACTTCGAGTCCGGCCGCGGCGGCTTATCCACAGAGCGTCAAAACAGGCCGGCGACCGATTGGCGTTTTGTATGGGATCCATTAGGCTCGTCTGAATTTTCGTGGAAGTGGTGATGGAAAGGCAGTCAGTGAATGCGTTTCGGTGCATCCTCGATTTGCTCAAGGATTTGGATAAGGCCCAAGACAGCCCTTTTTTCGAGACCCACAAGTATAAGACCCGACCTTTCAGCCGGTTGGCCGGTACGTCGATCGATGATCGTCCAAGTCTTGTCTGTTTGCTTAAGCGCTTCGAAGCGGGGTTCGGCTGTCATGTTCGCTCTTTCCAATTTCGCGTTTGGCCGAAGACGGAGAACATTGGACCGCCCAGAGCAGGATCACATAGGCTACGGCTCCCTGTAAAGCCTCAGCAGTTCGGCCGCTATTCCCTCGTTCACGAGGCGCGGGCAACAGGTCCGCTCATTCACCCGCCCAGCCTGGCCCGCGCACTGGCCAGTGTTGATTTCAAAGCGACGGGTATTTATCGTAGTAGCTGCTCAAGCTCTTCCACGCCTTCATTCCATTTTTGGTCAACCACACCTCGTCAACCACGTTCGGCTTATCGGTCTCGTAGCTCACGGCGATGTAGCCACGGTGCTCCAGCTTCTTTTGGGTTGATGGCCCGAAGTTCTTCAGCGTGCGCCAACAAGTTCGAACCTCGGCTCCAAGCGTGGCCAAATGTTGCATAGTCTGGTGCTCTCTCCAGTCGAAAGGTGGGTCAACGGGCTCCCGGGGCCTGTCTGAGATCCGATGGATAGGATTTAGATGCGCTTCGGAATTTTCTTGGTGATTGGGGCAGATACGGACGGTGACGTCGCCGTCCACGTATTCTACCACGACGCCAAACTCCTTGGCGACTTTCGCCATTCGAAGCATATCGGCGGTTTTGAGCGGGAGCTTTATTATCGGCATTCTGCACCAATCATCTAATGTCTCTCAGCCCTTCCGTTTGCCTTTCGACGTCAACATGGCGCGCAATTCGCGCTCCTTCTTGGCGTCTTCCTCGCGATCCACCTCCGCCCAAAAATCATCATCATCCGCCCAGACGTCTAGCAGCTTGCGCTCGAACAATGTCTGTTCCCGCTTGCGGAGGATTACTGCCCAACCGAAACTGCCCGTGTGCTGCACGAAATACCGCCCTTCGACGGAATAAAATTCCGCTTCTCCGCGCAGAGTTTCGCAAATCACATCCCCTATTTGCGGGCAACTGCCGAAATGACTCAGGGGCAGGACTGAGTCGGACTGAAGTTCACCATCATCGCCCACGATATAGAACCGGATTTCGATAGACATCGAAGGTCTCGCTTTATGATTTGCCCGGGCGATAAACTCGGGCTCTCTGCCTTGCTGCCCTCAGATCAGCAAGACGTTTCTCAATGTCGATAATTTCATAAGTGGCTGACGCAGCCGACTTGATCTGCTGTTTCAAGACCAACGGCATCGCCGTCGTGCGCCGCCTTGCGATGAACTCGTGAATGTCTTTTGGAAGGTATCGGCGAGTAGGACGCTTGTTTCCGAGCCCAATGTTCACAAAGGGCATTTCGCCTGCAACGGTAAGGTGGGTCAGCTGCTTGACGGAAATGGCAAGTATTTTTGCGGCCGCGGCGGGAGTGAGTAAAAGGGATGGGTCGTTTGGTCCATCACCCTTCACCTCTTCGCCGCTGCAATTTCAGGCGGAGTGCCTCCTGCGCGCTCATCCCCCGTTGATTTGAAGGGGTCTGTTGTGCGGTTTTTTGAGTGCAGCTCTCGATCATCCTTCTTATCGCATTCCTGGTCACAAAGTCCTTGTTTGCGATCCGGACTATTTCAAGATTGCCTTTACGCGCCTCGGTGCGGAGCGCCGATTTCGTAAGGCGACCATTGAAGAAGAGCTGCGCGGCGTCTCGAAGGGGAACGGGTTCATCGTCGCCAACAACATCATCGCTCATTAGGTAATCCTCGCGGCTTACTTCCTTAAGGCTGTTATCGAGGTCACGTAATCTGCCCAGGCCGTCAGAGCGGCGCGCTTTTCGCTCGCATAATCGTATCGATTATACACCGCTGCAACCCCTTTGATTGAACCGGATGTGTGGTTGAGAACCGCTTCCAACACGTGGATGGCGACACTCAGTCGCGCCATCCCGCTCGCAGCCGTCCGGCGCAGATCATGGAATGTCCACGGTTCCCACGGCGTAAGCCGATCGGGATCTTCGCCTCTTTTCATCGCCTCGTCTTTGACGATCGACAGAATCTCCTTATCCAGACTTTTCTTGGCGTTGCCGTAGCCGGAAACGTGCGTCCTGCCAGTCGTAGTGAAAAGGAAAATCGGATCTTGGTCTTCTTTCGGCTTCACCTTTGGAAGCTTCTCGATTTCGGCCAAGGCCAGAGAGCTGAGGGGAACGAAATGTTCCTTTCGGTTCTTCGATCGCTCGGGCGGGATCACCCATAGCTGGTTGTTGCCGCCAAGCTCCAGTTCCTTCCACTCGAAGCCCGCTACCTCGCTTCGGCGCTGGCCGGTGAGAAGCAGTAGCCGTATCATCGGCCCGAAGGGATAGCCCATTTTACCTGCGGCAAGCCAAACAATGCGGATCTCGTCGTCCGAGAGAATGCGGTCTCGCGTCTTTTCCTCTCCTGGCGGATCGATCTTCTTTTCCATTGGAGACGTGTCGATGATGTCCCGATCGACTGCCCAAGAGAAAAACTTGCGGAGCAGGGCGAGGAGCCGATTTGCGACGATTGGCGCACGCTCGGCTGTATCGTCGATGAGCTTGACCACGTCGAAGCGGGTTATGCTGCGCATAGTGCGCTTTCCCCACTTTGGACGGACATCTTTGTCAAAGAGCCGCGTCCGCTCCTTGAGTGTCGTCGAGCGATTCTTGACGGTGACGTGGCGCTTCAGGAAATAGTCGATCGCATCATTGACGCTATCGACCTTGCGGGCTTTGCGAAACGACTTCTCTTCGGCCGGGTTCTTTCCTTCAGAGACTCCGCGCATTAGCCGGCTGGCTTCCTCGCGCGCCGTCTTGAGCGAATAAGCGGGGTAGGAGCCGATCGTATGTTTCTTCGGCCTGCCGTCGAAACGGTAGCGTACGGCCCAGCTCATGACAGGCGGTAGTTCTTTGCCATCGCGCTCACGCTTCGGCTGCACGATCAAGTAGAGACCCGGCATGCCGCCGTCTGGGATTTCACGGCGAAGCGTATCTGGTCGAGTAGCGTCAACTGATTTGGCCGTGAGTGTTTTCGCCATGGGGTATTTTTCTCAGGGTAACGTCGGGGTAACAGAAATGGCCTGTTAAGTGATGATTCGAAATGTTATTAACACCACCAACCATTAGGGCCGCAAGCCCTGAGAACAAAGGAATCTGGGGATATCTATTGTGAGGCGATGTTAGCCGCTGTTGCCATGCGGTACCTGCCTTCTAAGCAGGTGGTCGCAGGTTCGAATCCTGCAGGGGTCGCCAATCTTTTCAGTGTGTCCGACCCGGAGACATCGGTAACAAAACGTACCTAACACATGGGTGACAACCTCGTGCTGAACGGGTTGTCGATGGTTTGCAAGGTCCTCTGCTCCAGGTCGATATATCCCAGATCATAATGCATGAAGCTGACGAGCCAAGCCGGGTTCCTGGCGCTCCTGCAGTAGCCGAACGAGAGGAACGCGGCATGAGGGAGCGCTTGGACTCACTTCATCGTCGGCGGAAACTCTTTTGGAGGCGGGGTTGGATTCGGAACTTCTTCCGGCGGCAAATCCGGAATCGGCTCTTCGACGGGCGGATCGGGAACATCGGGCGGCCGATCAGGAACAGGCCCAGGCTTGGGGCTTGGCGTCGGCTCAGGCGGAATGATCGTCAGGGAGGGCTCCCTTCTATGACCCCAAACCATTCCAGTATTGGTTTGTTCCTGCGACCCACAGTGAACGACAGTGATCACCGGAATGCCAGCTTCCTCGGCCGCTCGGATGAGTGCAGATCTCGCCTCTGCCGGCGACGTCGTCCCGTGCAACGCCTCCAAACACGTCTTAACGGCCACGAGGTATTCCTCGCCATCGTCTAGGGGCCACGATGCGAACAGGGCTTCTGCAGCGTCTCCCACCGACTTCACCAACCTGTATTTTTCAGAGCCATTCATCACCAACATCAGCGGCGCGAACGGTCCGAATTTGTGCCAGTTCATTACACTTGAACTCCTAGCGGCAAACACATTGGTAACTGTGCAAGAGTCGTGCCGTTCGGGGTGGCAGCATGAACATCTACCGTGACGGGCAGGTTCTTAGCAGTGTTAGAGCGCAAGATGGACACGTCACCTGAAGTAGAAAAACGATCTCTTAATTCCAGGTTGGCAGAGGTCTCGTAGGCTTGCCCGCGGAACCGAGCTCAACAGGAGGCTTGAAGTTTCCAGACGACTGTTGACATTCACCGGACGGCCTACAGACTTGGTCTCAGGTATTCGAAAGAGCCATTACTCACGTAGCGGGTGATGCAAGGCCGGCCGCACCATGTTTTAAATTAGATCATTCGAAAGCGGGTGGGTGGTGGGCTGCGTGGCAGACACCCAGTGTACCCACACAGAGACGCCGCGATCCTTCAGTGTATCGAAGATACGCCTGGCCTGCGTGCCGGCCGTCATGACCTCGTCTAGAACTCTCTCTTCTTTCAGCGCCGGCAAGTCGAGCAGAGCTTCGATGTGGTCTATCCCGGTACTGAGCCTCAGGTATTCCAGTCTCTGGCATGACAGAAGGGCGCGCACGTCGACGCTTTCGATCATCGAGATCGCAGAAAAGCTTTTGAGATTCCTGCAAAGCTCGATCCCTGACAGGTCCTTCACGTCGAAGACATCGTCCTCGCCGTCCCAGAAATACCAGACAAACGGATAGGCGGTTCCTCCGCCGTCGAACTCGATCTCCTCCACGGCAGCGAGAAGCTCGTTATCGCTCCAGATAGTCCTGTGCCGCGGGAAAGATTTCGTAGCCTTCGTCCTCGAGATCGAAGGCTCGGCCCAGGACGTGGGTCGCGAGCTGCGCTGGAGTGCCGAGATCGATCTGCTTCGCATCGAGAAGCGAAGACAGCACGACGAGTTTGAGATTTGGGTCCGCAAAGGGCGCTCCGGCCATGCCCACGGCCGCCGGATAGGATGGTTCCGTCGGTTCGGGATATTCCCCCGCAGGGTTGGAGAAGCCGATTTCGTTGACGGTCTCGAGGGTGAGGCGGACACGCTGAGTGTAGCTCTCGGGAAACTGTCGCACGCCCATGCGCACGCCTCGCATCAATGGAGCGTCGTCTCCGATTTCGAGAGACGGCATGGCGGCGCGCACCTGCTCGATCGTCATTTCCATGGTGATCTCGCCGACCGGGTGCCGGAAGCGATGGTCGTAATCGAGGATGCCGATCAGCCCGTTCCGATCGATCCATACGACGAAGCCGTGGCTGTTTTCGAGCAGGTCGATCTTGCCGCCTTTATGTGGAGCAGGTGGTCTCCAGGCGGGACCCATTGCTGCCTCGACCTTCGCCATTGGCATTCCGGGCCTTAGCCTGCGAGCGCCGCGACATCCACATTCTCATTCAACCCCGCCATCACCCGCCCTCCATGAATGCCCGCAAGCGCGATCGCGGCCACGCCGATCATCAATTCTCGCTTCCGCATCAAAATGTCAGCCATCCTCGGTGTCCCCGGCTATGTTAATGCCGCCGTGCGACAAATATGTCCCCGTTGACGGACTTTGCATGCAGGGGAAAAACGGACCCTCCTGAACTCGCTTCTCTGAGCTCGACGCGTTCACAGCCAGATGTTGCGAGATCATCGAACGCTAAAGTTACCGTCGCGCTTGCCACATAGGACCGCAAAAGTATGCAGCGGTTTTCCGATCCGATCCGGCGAACACAGGCTTTAGAAGTTGGGAGGGACTGCTTCCGGCCCAAAACCGCCATCGCTACACGGCATGTCGTATTTGGGTGGATTGCAGTCGTTGGTTGGTCAAACCTGAGCTAGCAATATCTCGGTCAGAGCCTCGGGCTTCAGCCGTGCTACATTGTGCCCGCAATCGAAGGCAAAGGTCGACCACTCCGGCTCGCCGTTTAAGCGTTGATAAAGGTCAAGGAACGGACTTCCTTCCCATCCAAATGCGCCGATGAAGCTCTTGCGTGGCACTTCACGCCAACGTCCGCTGAGATTGATTGATTGGAGAAACGTCCCAATCGGATGCGGTCGGCATCGCGGGTCAAGATTGGGAGGCGGAGTGCAAGTTAGTCCGTCAGCCTTCGCGCCCGCGACGAAGACATCTCGAAAGCGAGGCGTCGTCAGGGACCAGACGGAGTCACCGGAATCAGGCACATAGGCGTCTACATAGACCAACGCCCGGATTTGCGATGGCGCAGCATCAGCTGCGCCGCTCACGACCATCCCGCCGTAGGATTGTCCAACAATGACCAGGTCGTCGCCATGCGACTTCACAGCGCGAACGACCTCATCGATGTGATCTTCAAGATTGGCCGTTGGGGCGGGAGCATCGCCGAGCCCCGAAAGAGTGATCGGTAAGGCTTTGTGCCCGTGCGCAGTAAGTATGTCTGCCACCTTTTGGTAGACCCAACCGCCCTGCCAGCCTCCGGGTATAAGGATAAAGGTGGCCATATTATTCATCCCTGACTTTGACGCCTACGGAGCTTCGACACCTCTTCCGCCGAAATTAAGACCACTGTGCCGGCTGACTGTGCTGAGTGTCCGTAAAGGCCGAAAGCGGTTAATGACCTTTCTCGCAGAAGTCCCCGATAAAAACGACACTTGTTTTCCTGACTGTTGCGACATCGCAGAATAGGAAATTCTGCAACGGTCGCAATGGCCGGTATTGACGCAATACGGCCAAGGCTAAGCTTCCGCAGTCGGCACACAATGCGGCCAGTTGCCTGCGTCTGGTACGGGCGCTTGCCGTCGAAACGCACGAGAACTGGCTCGAAGACAACCGCTACATCAACATGGAGGACCTGAAAGAACACAAGGAGATCATGCTCAAAGCAGCCGCATGACCAGCTTCATGACCGCCAATTTTGCAGAACTTGACGCACACAACCACGCACGGGGGAGGGATCCGCCGGGCTAGCGCCTTGTCGCGCGCCGTCGAGCCTAGCCGGTCCCTTGATCGACCTCTTTGCATTTCGAGAGAATCCGTCGACAATGACGGCGAGCGGCGCAGTGGCGTCGATCACGACACCACACTTCGGAACATCCTCTTTCGTTGCAAGCAATCGCGCAATCAGCTCCCGTTCGGCGGGTCTTCCGCCAAACTCGTCTACTGGTCTCCCGGCAAGTTGCCGGTTCAACGTGTCGAGATCGACGTCGAGAACGAAAACCCGGTCAAACAAATCAATAAAGCGGGAGAAATTTCGAGAGCCGCCGCAGAAGAAGGAGATCGCGTTGCGTTGATCAGCGACCACGGATGTGACTTCGTCTACATCCCAAATGTGGTGTTCGTGCCCCCATGTGACACTGTCCGTCACGGTCTCGTGGGAAAGCCCGTCCAGCCGTTCACCAGTCTCGGGATCGCCTACATAAGACAAGTCCCGGTCACCGTGGATGACGTGGTAACCGCGCCGCTGCAGTTCTTCCGCCACCGTGGTTTTGCCGGTGCCGGAAACGCCTTCGATCAATTAGTTTCTTACGCCCATTTAGTGCTCGTTGCTCCGTCCCTCACCGCCGTCGGGTGAGATGGCGCGATTGCCTTAACACCGATTGCCCCCTCTGAAACGCCACGAGCACCCAGACGCGCTAGGGGGCATGAGTGCAGCCGAGGGCCGCGGAATGTTCGGCACCGCTTTGTCAACTTGTCAGGCAAGTGTGACGGTCCGCCCGGTTGAATTTCGGACGGACGTTTCGTGTCAGCCTTGGCGATTGGGCGACAGCCAGTGGCGGTGAAGTGCCTCCACGTCGCCTTTAGTCAAGATTGGCATCGCCTTCCTCAACTCGGCATCAGACCAATCCCACCACTTCATTTTGAGTAGCAATTCAATCTTCCTATCCTCGAAACGCTTGCGGATTGGCTTGGCGGGATTGCCTCCAACTATGGTGTACGGTGCGACATCACGTGTCACCACTGCACGCGTTCCGAGCACTGCACCATCAGCAACCTTGACACCAGGCATGACGACAACCTCAGAACCGATCCAGACGTCGTTGCCGATCACGGTGTCGCCGCTCGGCAGGTATCCGTTTTCCGCTCCGCTGAATTCGGGTACCTCTGGCATCCAGAAAAACGGAAACGTGCTGATCCATTCATGACGGTGCCCCTGATTACCCGCCATAATGAAGGCAGCGCCCGATCCGATTGAGCAGAAGCTCCCGATTACGAGCTTATCGGCTCCCTCGTCGTCCAAAAGGTAGCGGGCGCAATCGTCGAAGCTGTGGCCATGGTAGTAGCCCGAATAATAGCTGTATCTCCCAACGATTATGTTGGGATTCGTGACCTGCTTGTCGAGCGTAATGCCCTTGAAAGGGCTTTCAAAATAGTTGTTCATCGATGTTCTCTCTACAGACCTTCCTGACCGCTTGCGCCATGGCAAACGGATGCAAGGCGAGAAGCCGTTCAGACTCTCGCTAAGCTCATCGCGTTAGCGCGGGAGCACGATGTAGGGGGTACTCGATGCTTTGATCATGCCGACTTCATATCGCAAAAACAGCTATAAGCCAATGACGGCAGTTAGCGCTAGTGATCACTCGACCGCTTTCGGCCCAGACCTGGGGAGGCGAGTTAGAATGCCTGCCATGGCCGAACCAATCCTCGCGCAAACAAAAAGGATGAACTCGCCCTTGAAGTCGGCGCACCACAGATCGTTCGGCAGACAGGGATGAGATAGAGCCGTTCCGTCAGCCCGAAAGCGTTGGCGTTTACGGGCATGGGCGACCGGCCCGGTCGACAAACGCATGCACCGTGCTCTTGGACGGCACAAAACGTCAACTATCTCTCAGGTCGGCAGATTGATTTTAAAGTGAAATTTGCCGTACCTATGGGCGTTGCCAATCTGGTCTCTGAATGTCCAATGATGGGGTTAGGATGCCGAAGCAAATCGACGAAGCCTTGCGGATGACCGGCCCCGTCCTCTCAGGGCGATTTGATGGCTATTCTTTCGCCTTTGCTGCTGGTTCGATCATTCGCGGGGAGGGTACAGAAAACTCCGACATCGATCTGGTGGTCGTGTTCGAGAAGCTCGATCGTGCATGGAGGGAGTCGTTCGTTGAAAACGGTCTCCCCTTCGAAGCGTTCGTTCATGATCTAGAGACGCTCAATTGGTTCTTTGAGCGCGACTTGAATTCCGGCCACCCGCTCATTGTTCACATGGTGGCGTCCGGACGGATTATAGGACCGGGCAAGGAGAACGGCCGAGCTTGGCAAAGCCATGCTGCGCAATTGTTGGAGGACGGTCCACCTGAGCTTGCCGGGCAGGAGCTGGATGCTCTGCGATATCAGATCACCGATTTGTTGGACGATCTTCGCGGTGAACGCAGTGGAGCTGAAATCCGCGCGATTGCGTCCCAGCTTTATCAGCCTCTTGCCGATCTAATACTTCTTGGACGCGGCACATGGTCCGGGAAAGGAAAATGGATTCCACGCCTTCTGAAGCAGCTCGACAACGAGTTGTTCGAGACGTTCGACTTAGGTTTCAAACGCGCCGCTGAAGGGCGGGCTGAAGAGCTTTACCGTTTGACCGACGCGGAGCTGGCTCGCAAGGGTGGTCGGTATTTCGATGGAGATCGTCGCGAGGCGCCGCTTGATGCCCGCAAGACAAGTGCCGTACCGGGACGTTCCCGCTGATTTGCGATGAGCTGGGCTTCGATGCAGGATTTGGGATAGTGAAAATCTTCTTTGATGTTGATGGTGTTCTCATCGATGGCTGGCATTCAGATCCGTCGCTTCGCAAGCCCTGGGACGCGACGATCGAGGCTGATCTCGGCGTTGACCGGGCGGCATTCGGCAATCTCTTCTTTGGAAATGGAGGCGGCCGTTCGAACTCGCTTATGGCGGAATGCATCACCGGCAAACGCGATCTCGCGGAGGCGCTTGCCGAGATTCTCCCGGAGGTTGGATATCACGGCGATGCGAAGGACTTCATGAGATATTGGTTCGAAAAGGATTCGAATCTCAACAGTGAGGTCTTTGATCTGGTCGAGAGCATAAGGAGCGGCAGTGATGTCGAACTCTACGTGGCAACTGGCCAGGAGCATCACCGGGCGCAATTTCTCTGGAACGAGCTCGGCTTCTCGAAGCTGTTCGACCGTATGTTTTACAGTGCGGAAATTCGATACCCGAAGAAGGACATCCGCTTTTTCGAGGCGATCAATTCCCGATTGAGCATCGGCTCTGGCGAGTGCCCGATATTTTTCGACGACCAGCCCGAAATCGTGGCGGTGGCAAGGCAGGCAGGCTGGGACGCAAATCCGTTCGTTTCCGCGTTAGACATTCGCCAGCTCCCGCGGCTGCGCCATCTTTGGGCATCCGGGTGATCGCTGGTGGATATGGCCCGCGTTTCCGCCCTGGAATGCGCGCAAACGCTGCTCGCTTCGCAGGGCGGTTGGGCGGAAGGTGGAACCCTCAGTGGCTTCCGGCTTTCTTGCTGGCGAGCAGCATCACATAGTCTTCGGCCGCGTCCGCAAGCGCGAGCGCTACTTCCGCAGGCGTCCAGCCGTGCTGCTGCAAGCGCTTGATCATTTCGAACATCGCGGCTTCGACTTCCGTCCGGCAGTTCAGAGGATGCTCTGGTCTGCCATTTGCATGCTGAGAACCGTGAATTTCTATCATTCTCTCTGCCCCCGTGTTTTGGACCCGTGCTATTTCAGGCGCCATTTTAGGCAAAGAGCATGGCATAACTTCACGCTGAAGCAAATGGATGCCTAATCAAGAGTTAAAGCAGACCGTTGCATGACGTCATTTGACGACATCTCAGCAAGCTGCGCATTGGCGAATTAATGGGCTGGGATGCCACCATGCCCTGTCGCGGCGCCTTTTAGCGGTCATCACCCCAGTCGAAAAAGGGGCGGTAGACGCGCCTTGCAATCATCAGGCTGCGGTCGGGCCGGATGATGTAGGTCTCCTCCACCTCGCGTCCCCTGTTATCGTAAAATGTGTGCGGGAATGCGGAACCGATCGGTGATTTCGTCAGCTTCGTACGCGGCTGGCCGCTATAGGTGATGCTGCCGGGGATGGGCTCCAAGCCGGGACCGGAAATGTCGCCTACGGCCGTACATCCTGCGATCAATGCCCCCACGATAAGAATTGCGGCAAACTTGGCTTTCATCGGAATGCTCCATGGCGTGGGTCGGCAATGCTATCCTAGATAGGTATGCCCCTCCGCTTTTCCATGGCCGAACGAATGCCGATCCTTCAGTGTACGTTGCCGTTCACGCGGGTAATTCTCCAACCGTTGTTGTGAGCGATGAGAATGCTCGCTGGCGATAAAAAAAGCCGCCGGAGGGCCTCTCCGCCGGCTTTTCCAAGGCAGTTCTTTCGCTCAATGCAGGATCTGGCTGAGGAAGAGTTTGGTGCGCTCGTGCTGCGGGTTGTCGAAGAATTCGGCGGGCGAATTCTGTTCGACGATCTGGCCCTGGTCCATGAAGATGACGCGGTTTGCGACCTGACGGGCAAAGCCCATTTCGTGGGTCACGCAGAGCATCGTCATGCCTTCTTCCGCAAGGCCCACCATCGTATCCAGCACTTCCTTGATCATTTCCGGATCGAGCGCCGAGGTCGGCTCGTCGAAAAGCATGATCTTCGGGTTCATGCAGAGCGAGCGGGCAATCGCCACGCGCTGCTGCTGGCCGCCGGAAAGCTGGCCGGGATACTTGTTCGCCTGTTCCGGAATCTTGACGCGCTTCAGGAAGTGCATTGCGACTTCTTCCGCCTGCTTCTTCGGCATCTTGCGCACCCAGATCGGCGCCAGCGTGCAGTTTTCCAGGATCGTCAGATGCGGGAACAGATTGAAGTGCTGGAACACCATGCCGACTTCGCGGCGCACTTCGTCGATCTTCTTCAGGTCGTTCGTAAGCTCCGTGCCGTCAACGAGAATGTGACCCTTCTGGTGCTCTTCCAGACGGTTGATGCAGCGGATCATTGTCGACTTGCCGGAGCCCGACGGGCCAGCGATGACGATGCGCTCGCCGCGCATGACCTTGAGGTTGATGTCGCGCAGCACGTGAAAATCGCCGTACCACTTGTTCATGTTGATGATCTCGACCGCCACATCCGTTGCGGAGACGGTCATTTTCTTGGGTTCAGCCATGTTTATTCCCTCATTCTTATCGTTTGTGGCCGGTGTCGAGGTGGCGTTCCATGAACACGGAATAGCGCGACATGCCGAAGCAGAAGATCCAGAAGACGAAGCCTGCGAAGACGAGGCCCGTCAGCGGCGTGACAGAGCTTGCCCAATTGGCGTCGGTGAAGTTCAGGCGGACGATACCAAGCAGGTCGAACATGCTGATGATCGAAACGAGCGACGTATCCTTGAACATGCCGATGAACGTGTTGACGATGCCCGGGATGACGAGCTTGATCGCCTGAGGTAGCACGATGAGCCGCATCTTCTGCCAATAGCCAAGGCCGAGTGAGTCGGCTCCCTCATACTGGCCCTTCGGGATCGCCTGCAGGCCGCCGCGAATGACTTCTGCCATATAGGCGGAGGCGAAGATCGATACGCCGATCACCGCGCGCATCAGCTTGTCGACATTCCAGCCGGTCGGCAGGAAGAGCGGCAGCATGACGCTTGCCATGAAGAGGACCGTGATCAGCGGTATGCCGCGGATCACTTCGATGAAAGTCACGCAGACCATCTTCACGACGGGCATTGTCGATCGCCGGCCAAGCGCAAGCACGATACCGAATGGCAGCGAGACCGCCATGCCGACGAAGGACACGACCAGCGTCACGAGCAGGCCGCCCCAGAGCGGTGTCTCGACGATCTCGAGGCCGAAGCCCCCATAGAGCATAAAGAACGAGAAGACCGGCAGCACAGCGAAGAGCAGGATCGCGTTCAGGCCCTTGCGCGGCACAGACGGGATCAGCATCGGCACCAGCAAGAGCACGAAAAGGATGCCGACGAGCGTCGGACGCCAGCGCTCGTCGAGCGGATAGCGGCCGAAAATGAACTGATCGAACTTCGCACTGACGAAGGCCCAGCAGGCGCCGCTCCAGTTCTCTGGTTGCACGCCACCCTGCACGGCGGTTGCACAGAAAGTGCGGTCGGTGCCGGTCCACACGGCCTGGATGAACAGCCAGTCGATCATCTGAGGCACGACCCAGGCGAGGGCGGCGATCGCGAGCACCGTCAGCACGATGTCCCTCGGCGTTGCGAGCAGGTTGCGCCTGACCCAGGCGGCAGCGCCGCGTTCACCGGGCGGCGGCGGTTCCGCCGCCAATATCGCCGTTCTGACAAAGGAGGTGTTGGAAACGGACATCTTATCTCTCCACCAGTGCCATCTTGGCGTTGAACCAGTTCATGAACAGCGACGTGAGAATACTGAGACTGAGATAAACGACGATCCAGATCAGCACGACTTCGATGGACTGGCCGGTCTGGTTGAGGGTCGTTCCCCCGACGGCGACAAGATCCGCAAAGCCGATCGCAATGGCCAGCGACGAGTTCTTCGTCAGGTTCAGATACTGGCTCGTCAGCGGCGGAATGATGATGCGGAAGGCCTGGGGCACCACCACAAGGCGGGTGATGGAGGAAGCATGCAGCCCAAGGGCGCCTGCCGCCTCCGACTGTCCTTTGGCTACACCGCGAATGCCGGCGCGGACGATCTCGGCGATGAAGGCTGCCGTATAGAAGGACAGTGCCAGGAAGAGCGACATGAATTCCGGGCCGACGACCGAGCCGCCCGTCAGGTTGAACTTGCCGGCGACCGGGACGTCGAAGGTCATCGGCAGCCCGGCCAGCAGGAAGGCGAAGATTGGCAGACCGGCGATCAGTGCGATCGAGACCAAGATCGTGTGGAACGGCTGGCCCGTCGCGGCCTGGCGCTTATGCGCCCAGCGCGCGGTTGCAAAGGCGGCGATGATGCCGACGACAAAGGCGATCAGAACCGCCCACATGCCCGCTTCGAATATCGGCTTCGGGAAGGCGAGACCACGATTGTTCAGGAACATGCTGAACGGCAGATGCAGGGATTCGCGCGGCTGCGGCAGAACGGCGAGAACGCCTGAGTACCAAAAGAAGATGACAAGCAGCGGCGGGATGTTGCGGAACACCTCGACATAGACCGTGCACAGCTTGGCAATCAGCCAGTTGTGCGACAATCGCCCGATGCCGACGATGAAGCCGATAATCGTTGCGGTGATGATACCGGTAACCGCGACCAGGAGAGTATTCAGGAAGCCGACGACGAGCGCGCGTCCGTAGGTCGAGTCGCTGGAGTAGGAAATCAGCGACTGACCGACCTCGAAGCCGGCGCGTCCCCTGAGGAAGGCGAAACCAGAGGCCGTATTGCTGCGTGCGAGATTCTCGATCGTGTTGTCCACAATCCACCAGATCACTCCAGCGATCACGAGGATGGTGAGAACCTGATAAAAGATACCCCGGTATTTGGGATCATACATTGCGGACCGGAAGGTCCCGCCGGTTTTAGGCAACGGTGTCGTGCCCAGAGCCTCTTGCGTCATGCCGAGCCAATTCCCCTATGTGCCCGTTTTGGGCTTTCTTCTTGGACGTGGGAAAGGCGGTTGCCCGCCTTTCCGGTATTTCATTCCAGGCCGGCGATCAGCGGACCGGGGGCGCGTACTGGATGCCGCCCTTGCTCCACAGAGCATTCAGGCCGCGTTCGATCTTGAGCGGGCTGCCCTGACCGATGTTGCGCTCGAAGACTTCGCCGTAATTGCCGACGCCTTTGATCACATTATACGCCCAATCGTTTGTGAGTCCGAGGTCGGTGCCGATCTTGCTGTCGGCTTCGGAACCGAGGAAGCGCTTGATGTCCGGGTTCGGCGAGTTCTTCATCTCGTCGACATTGGCCTGCGTAATGCCGAAGTCTTCAGCATTGACCAGAGCGAAGGCCGTCCAGGAGACGACATCGAACCACTGGTCGTCACCCTGGCGAACGGCCGGGCCAAGCGGTTCCTTGGAGATGATCTCCGGAAGGATCATGTGCTCGTCGGGGTTCTTGAGCGTCAGACGCAGAGAATAAAGGCCGGACTGGTCGGTCGTGTAAACGTCGCAACGGCCGGAGTCGTATGCGGCGTTGACTTCCTCGAGCTTTTCGAAAACGACCGGGTTGTACTGAAGGTTGTTGGCCTTGAAGTAGTCGGCGAGGTTGAGTTCGGTGGTCGTGCCGGCCTGAACGCAGACGGCAGCGCCGGAGAGTTCGAGAGCCGACTTAACGTTCAGGCTCTTGCGAACCATGAAGCCCTGACCGTCGTAATAGGTGACCGGGCGGAAATTGAAGCCAAGCGCGGTATCGCGGTTGATCGTCCAGGTCGTGTTACGCGACAAGACGTCGACTTCGCCGGACTGCAGGGCCGGGAAGCGGTCTTTCGCGGAAAGAGGCGTATACTTGACCTTGGTCGGATCGCCGAACACGGCTGAAGCGACCGCCTTGCAGAAATCGACGTCGAAGCCGGCCCAGTTGCCGGACGCGTCAGGCTGAGCAAAGCCGACGAGGCCGCTGTTGACGCCGCACTGGACGAAACCCTTTGCCTTCACGTCTGCGAGAGTGGCTGCCGACGCAGCCGAGGCGCCAAGGGCGAAAACTGCTGCGCCGACGGCGGCGGACAGGAGCTTAATCTTCATTTTTCCCAACCTTTATCTGTTGTCTTATGTTTTTGTGGAGGGGACGGCTGAAGCAAACCATTCGCCCCCCAATTCTCGACACCCTCCCGGCGCGAGCGGTTCTATCACAGTCGCAAATATCACCACGGTCAAGTGTCGCGGTCCACAATTGTGGCAGAAATTGGCATTTTGGTAAAATGCGCCGCCGTGATAGGCATTTGAGCAGGAAATGGGCAGCCCTTTGCGGAAAATTATCGCGTAATCCACTGATATATCTGATAAAGTAACGAACTGGGGAATTTGCATAGTCTTAGCCCGGGGTTGACCGTTTTGCGGGGCGGGTCCAGAAGTGCAGCTTTGCATCATTCCGCCAAGGGCCATTCCAGATTATGAACGACAGAGACAATTTACTGCAGAACGCGGGCATCAATACGCGCCTGACACATATCGGCAACGATCCTTCGGACTACTTCGGTTTTGTCAATCCACCGGTCGTCCATGCCTCCACGGTGCTCTTCCCCAATGCCAGGACGATGGAGACGCGGTCGCAGAAATATACTTACGGCACCCGCGGGACGCCGACGACGGATGCGCTCTGCGATGCGATCAATGCACTTGAGGGCTCTGCTGGAACGATCCTGGTTCCTACGGGCCTTGCCGCCGTTACGGTGCCGTTGCTCGCATTTCTCTCGTCTGGCGATCATGTCCTCATCGTCGATTCGGTCTATACGCCGACGCGGCATTTCTGTGACACGATGCTGACGCGTCTCGGCGTGGAGGTCGAATATTACGACCCGGCGATCGGCGCCGGCATCGAGCAGCTTTTCAAGCCGAACACGAAGCTGGTGCACACCGAGGCACCAGGGTCGAATACCTTCGAAATGCAGGACATTCCCGCAATTGCCGCAATCGCCCACAAGCATGGTGCGGTCGTTGCAATGGACAATACCTGGGCGACGCCGGTCTATTTCCGGCCGCTCGACTTCGGCGTCGATATTTCGATCCATGCCGCGACGAAATATCCCTCCGGCCACTCCGACATCCTGATGGGCACGGTTTCGGCCAATGCCACGCATTGGGAGCAGTTGAAGGAAGCCAATATCACGCTCGGCATTTGCGGCGCTCCGGACGACGCCTACCAGATCCTGCGCGGCCTGCGCACCATGGGTGTACGGCTTGAGCGGCACTATGAAAGCGCGCTGACGATCGCCAAATGGCTTGAGGGCAGGGAGGAGGTCGCGCGCGTCCTGCATCCGGCTCTGCCGAGCTTCCCGTCGCACGAACTCTGGAAGCGCGATTTCAAGGGTGCGAGCGGCATCTTCTCCTTTGTGCTCGCAGCCGATGCGCCGGGGAAATTCAAGGCGAAGGCGCATGCCTTCCTCGACGCCCTGCAGATCTTCGGCCTGGGTTATTCCTGGGGCGGCTTCGAGAGCCTTGCAGTCCACGTCAATCTCAATGATCGCCGTATCCGCAAGGCGCCGCAGGAAGGGCCTGTCATCCGGCTTCAGGTCGGTCTTGAAGACGTGGTAGACGTCAAGGCCGATATCGAACGCGGTTTTGCAGCCGCCAATGCCGTCTGATCAGTCGATCGGACGGTAGCCGTAGACCCAGTCGAGCTCCGCCGCGAGGGTTTTCGGCGCCTTCAGCAAAAGAACGATATCGCGGCCGATGCGCACCGGACCGCGGGCATGATAGACGAAGCGGTTGAAGGCGCCGCGCTTGCGAATTTTTGCGACGCGCGGCGCGCGCTGTTGTTCGAAGCGAAGCAGAGCTTCCTTCACAGGATGGGCTGCAAGCAGCGCCGCGAGCTCGTAGGCATCTTCGATCGCCATCGCCGCGCCTTGGGCCGCAAAAGGCGTCATGGCGTGAGCCGCGTCGCCGATAAGGACGGTGTCACTTCCGTTTTGCCAGTTGCCCTCCGTCGCCTCGTAGAGCGGCCAGAAGGTAATCCGGGCGTCACCGAACAGCGATTTGATATCGGCACTCCATCCGGAAAAGCGTGACGAGAGCTGCTTCAATTGCTGCTCCGTCGGCTGGTTGCCCCAGTCCTGCGGCGCAGCATTGCCGGCCGTGATGGCGACGAGATTGAGGCTGCCGGTCTCCTTCAGCGGATAGCAGATGAGATGGGCCGCCGGCCCCAGGAATGCCGAGACATTGGCGCGGTCGAGGAACGCCGGTGCGGAATTGCCGGCGATCGTGAAGCGATAGGCTACGTGGCCGGAAAAGTGCGGCGAGGGACTACCCGTGATCGACTGCCGCAGCTTCGACCAGACGCCGTCGGCGCCGATGATGACATCCGGCTGGCGGGTGTGTTCAGGAAGCGCGCCCGGGGCGATCCGACGGCCGAGATGGATCGTGCAAAGAGGGTTTGCTTTGACTGCCGCAAGCAGCGCCCCTTGCAGCGTCGCGCGGTGCAGGACGCCGTAGGGAGCGCCCCAGCGGATGCGAGCGAAGTCGCCTGCGGGAACGGCCGCAAGCGGGCGGAGCGTATCGCCGGAGAAAAGGCGAATGAATTGCGGCTCGAGCCAGACTTTTTCGATGTTCTGCAGAACGCCGAGCTTTGCGAGGATGCCCGAGGCATTCGGCGAGATTTGCAGGCCGGCGCCGACCTCTGCAAGCGCGGCAGCCTGCTCGAAAATATCCGAACTGATGCCGCGCTTAGCCAGCGCCAGAGCCGCGGTCAGGCCCGCAGTTCCGGCGCCGATGATGGCGGCGTGTTCGACCGGCATCTGATGTCCGATCTTGAGTGAATTTAGGCTGCCTTGACGTGGAAGACGCAACCGGCCGGGTTCGTCTGGCTCGGCTTCAGCGCTCCGTTGAAGCGATAAAGCGTCGAACAGTAGGAGCAGACCTTTTCGTTGTCGTCGCCCATGTCGATGAAGATATGCGGATGATCGAAAGGCACGGATGCGCCGGTGCACATGAACTCCTTCACGCCGACTTCGATCACGCGGTGTCCGCCGTCGTTCTGGAAGTGGGGAATGTTGTGGCCGGCCATGTCTGTCTCCGAATGCTTTGAAATGTGCGCGGACATTATAATCCTTCGCCTCAAATGTGTAGAGCCAAAGCGCCGCACGGCACATGGTTTTTTGGCGTGGCGAGGGTTCACCTCCGCTGCTCGATAAAATATGGTCCGGCCAAAAAGGACGGCATTATGAATCTGAATACGCCCGCATTTTCCAGTTTCACCCACCGCGGCCTGAAACTCGTCTTTTTCGACGAAGGGGATCCCAACGGCCCGCCGGTGCTGCTCATTCATGGTTTTGCTTCGACCGCCAACGTCAACTGGGTGCATCCCGGCTGGGTGAAGACGCTGGGCGATGCAGGCTATCGGGTGATCGCGATGGATAATCGCGGCCACGGCGCAAGCGACAAACCCCACGATGCCGAAGCCTACCGGCCGTGGATCATGGCCGAAGATGCCGTGGCGTTACTCGACTATCTAGGCATTCCGGAAGCCAATGTCATGGGCTACTCGATGGGCGCGCGGATTTCGGTCTTCACGGCGCTTGCCCATCCGCATCGCGTGCGTTCGCTGGTGCTAGGCGGCCTTGGCATCGGGATGACGGACGGCGTCGGCGATTGGGATCCGATTGCCGATGCGCTGCTCGCGCCCTCGCTGGACGACGTCACGCATGCTCGCGGGCGCATGTTCCGCGCCTTCGCCGAGCAGACCAGGAGCGACCGGCAGGCGCTCGCTTCCTGCATCCGGGGATCGCGCGATCTCGTGGCGCGGGCCGACATGGGCAGGATCGATGCGCCGACTTTGATCGGCGTTGGAACAAAAGACGATATTGCAGGTTCGGCAGAGGAATTGGCGGGCTTGATGCCGCATGCCGAGGCGCTGGACATTCCGGGCCGCGACCATATGTTGGCGGTTGGAGACAAGGTATTCAAGAAGGCGGTTCTAGCGTTCTATGAAAGAGTCGCCGGGCGGTGACAGTCCGTCTCAGAGTGCCGTGATTACCGAAAAAACATCCTAAAAAAGCATAGGACCGGCACCCATTTATGTTCTGGGCATTATGCTCTATATAATGTTGTTCCGACGGAAACGAGGAGACCTGGAATGGTCGCGAAGACTGACGTTCGTTCTTTTGAGGCATCAAACCCGCTGAAGGTCATGGATCCGATCTGGGACAGCCTGCGCGAAGAAGCGCGGGTTGCTGCCGAGAAGGATCCGGTGCTGGCGGCTTTCCTTTATTCGACGGTGATCAACCACCGTTCGCTGGAAGAATGCGTCATTCATCGTATCTGCGAACGTCTCGACCATCCCGACATGCAGGCGACGCTGCTTCGCCAGGTCTTCGACGGAATGCTCGAAGACTGGCCGGAATGGAGCGATATCCTGCGCGTCGATATTCAGGCCGTCTACGACCGCGACCCGGCATGCCTGCGCTTCATGGAGGCGGTGCTGTATTTCAAGGGATTCCATGCGCTGCAGACGCATCGCCTGGCCCACTGGCTGCTCAATCACGGGCGCCGGGATCTGGCGCTTTATCTGCAGAGCCGGTCGTCCAGCGTCTTCCAGACGGACATCAATCCGGCAGCGCGCATCGGCCGGGGAATCTTCCTCGATCACGCGACCGGCCTCGTCGTCGGCGAAACGGCGGTAATCGGCGACAACGTCTCGATCCTGCATGGCGTCACGCTTGGCGGCACTGGCAAGGAGGGTGCTGACCGTCATCCGAAGATCGGCAGCGGCGTGCTTATCGGTGCGGGCGCGAAGATTCTCGGCAATATCCAGATCGGCTATTGCTCGCGCGTGGCGGCCGGCTCGGTCGTTCTAAAGGCCGTCCCGCCGAAAACGACGGTTGCTGGCGTGCCGGCGAAGGTGGTCGGAGAGGCCGGGTGTTCGGAACCGTCGCGCATCATGGACCAGGTGATCGGCGCCGATATCTGATCCGATATATTTGTCAGGACGGAAAAGCTGGCAAAATCCTGAGGGGAAAGCCGGGGCAGATATGCCGCGGCAACCTTTACAGCTCCGCTTTTCCTGTGCAAGAAGCGGCCAACGAAGACCGCTAGGAGACCAAGTGTGAAGCCTGAAGAACTCAAGAAGCTCGACGCCTATTTCAAGAAGACGCTCAATCCGCAGATCGTCGTCAAGGCGCGCCCGCGCAAGGATGATTCCGCGGAAGTTTATCTCGGCGAAGAATTCCTGGGTGTCGTCTATGTCGATGACGAAGACGGCGATCGTTCCTACAACTTTTCGATGGCGATCCTCGACGTCGATCTCTGATGATCCTAGGGCGGGCCGCATCATTGCGGCTTGCCTTGCCTGACGGCATCGGCTCGTCCCCAGTCTGCTCGGCATCAATTTAGCCATCCGCGCTGGATGAGTTCGTCCTCCGCCCCATTTTAGTTTCTGCGAATGCAACCGAACTAAATTGGAGGATGAGACGTGGGTATTTTCGATAAAATCAAGAACGCGATTTTCGGCGGCGAAGCGCAGGCAGCTCCGGTGACCGAGGCGGCGGCCGCGCCGAAAATGGAACCTGCACAGAAGCCGGCCGCGCCATCGGCGGCACCGTCCGCAACCCCAACGACCGCGCCCGCAACGACGGCGTCCGCGACCGTCGATATCGTTCCGATTCTCGATGCTGCCGTCAAAAAGAGCGGACAGAAGCTGGATTGGCGGCACTCGATCGTCGACCTGATGAAGGCGGTCGGTATGGATGCGAGCCTTTCCGAGCGCAAGGAACTTGCCGCGGAGCTCGGATATTCGGGAGACACGGGCGATTCCGCCAAAATGAACATGTTTCTTCACAAGGCGCTCATGAAGAAGCTGTCCGAAAATGGCGGCAAGGTTCCCGCAGATCTGATGGATTGAGACAGCGTCTGCCCGCCTCAAGATTGTGGCTTCGCGAGATTGTTTATGAAGCCTCAGGTTGTGGCCCCCTGATATATGTTTTGAAAATCAATCGGCGACGTACGTTGCTCTTTTTTCAAGGCGCTTTAGAGCAGCGTTATGCAATCCCCGGTAGTTGTGCAATGCACAAAATCGCTTGACTATTTGTGCGACGCAGCTACCTTTGCAACAGCCAGTATCCCAAAAGGAGGAGACGAACATGTTCAACTTCGACGACACGAGCCGGAAGAGCAAGGAAGCCATGGACACGATGCTGAAGAGCTATTCCGACACGGCCAAGGGCGTCCAAGCGATCGCCACCGAAGCTGCCGAATATTCCAAGAAATCCTTCCAGGACGCCGTCAATCATTTCGAGACGCTCTCGGGCGCCCGAAGCTTCGAAACGGTCTTCGAATTGCAGACCGGCTTCATCAAGTCTTCCTACGAGAATTTTATCGCCGAGGCGACGAAGATGGGGGAAATGTACGCCGATCTCGCCAAGGGCGCCTATAAGCCTTACGAACCGCCGGTATCGGCTCCGTCCGCGAAGTCGTCCAAGGCTCCTCAGGTGACGCCCGCAGCTGCGTAAATGCAATGGTGCGAACAGCGCACCCCTTGAAAAACGAAGACCGGCAACGCATCTGCGGCCGGTCTTTTTTGTTTCCAGAAGCCCTTCAAGAATTCGAATGGGACTTTTTTAGTCTTTGCGTCGAGTCCTGGCGAATTGTGATTGCAGTCGCAAACAAGGGGCTTAAAATCGCTCTATTATGAACTAAGTTAGTGTTTCAGATATCCGGCGGGTAAAGCAGCCTCCCATGCACCACCGGATAGACCGAGGAATGAATGACAATGATCGCAAAGCCGATCCGGATGCAGAACGACAGCGAAAGGAACGGGGACAACGGAAATCGCGGAACCTCGGTCATCACACGCACAAAGCCGAAGACCAAGAAGCCAAATCTCTACCGCGTGCTGATCCTGAATGACGACTACACTCCCATGGAATTCGTCATCCACATCCTGGAGCGTTTTTTCCAGAAGGATCGTGAAAGTGCCACCCGCATCATGCTTCATGTCCATAACCACGGCGTCGGCGAATGCGGGATATTTACATACGAGGTAGCGGAGACGAAGGTAAGCCAGGTGATGGACTTCGCCCGTCAGCACCAGCATCCGCTGCAGTGCGTCATGGAAAAGAAGTGAGGATCTCAACGTGCCAACATTTTCGCCTAGTCTTGAGAAGGCGCTCCATCAGGCACTGACCTTTGCCAACGAGCGGCATCACGAATATGCGACGCTCGAGCATCTGCTGCTCGCCTTGATCGACGATGCCGATGCGGCAGCTGTCATGGGTGCATGCAATGTCGATCTCGACGCGCTGCGCAAGACGCTGATCGAATACGTCGACAATGAACTTTCCAATCTGGTCACCGGATACGACGAGGACTCCAAGCCGACCTCCGGCTTCCAGCGCGTCATCCAGCGTGCCGTGATCCATGTGCAATCGTCCGGCCGCGAAGAAGTGACGGGGGCGAATGTCCTTGTCGCGATCTTTGCCGAGCGCGAAAGCCACGCGGCCTATTTCCTGCAGGAGCAGGAAATGACCCGATACGACGCGGTCAACTACATCTCCCACGGAATCGGCAAACGCCCGGGCTCTTCGGAAGTCCGCACGCCGCGGGGCGCCGACGAGGAAGCCGAAAGCAAGCCGACTGCATCGCGCGGCGGTGAGGATGAAGGCGGCGCCAAGAAGCAGCAGGATGCTCTGAAGGCCTATTGCGTCAATCTCAACGAGAAGGCCAAGAGCGGCAAGATCGATCCGTTGATCGGCCGTAACTCGGAAGTCAGCCGCACGATCCAAGTGCTGTGCCGCCGCTCCAAGAATAACCCGCTTTATGTGGGCGATCCGGGCGTCGGCAAGACGGCGATCGCTGAAGGCCTCGCCAAGCGCATCGTCGAAGGCAAGGTGCCGGAAGCGCTCGCCGACGCCACCATCTTCTCGCTCGACATGGGCACGCTGCTTGCCGGCACGCGTTACCGTGGCGATTTTGAAGAGCGCCTGAAGCAGGTCGTCAAGGAACTCGAAGAATATCCGGGGGCCGTGCTCTTCATCGACGAAATCCATACCGTCATTGGTGCGGGCGCCACCTCTGGCGGCGCGATGGATGCATCGAACCTTCTGAAGCCGGCGCTTTCGTCGGGCGCGATCCGCTGCATCGGTTCGACGACCTACAAGGAATACCGCCAGTTCTTCGAGAAGGACCGAGCTCTGGTTCGCCGCTTCCAGAAGATCGATGTCAACGAGCCGTCGATCGATGATGCGATCGAAATTATGAAGGGCCTGAAGCCTTATTTCGAAGAGTACCACCACCTGCGCTACTCGAACGACGCCATCAAGTCGGCGGTCGAGCTGTCGGCCCGCTATATCTCCGACCGCAAGCTGCCTGACAAGGCGATCGACGTCATCGATGAAACGGGTGCCGCTCAGATGCTGCTGCCGCCATCCAGGCGCCGCAAGCTGATTACCGAAAAGGAGATCGAGGCGACGGTCGCGACGATGGCCCGCATTCCGCCGAAGAGCGTTTCGAAGGACGACGAAGCCGTTCTCGCCAACCTGGAGCAAGAACTGCGCTCGGTGGTCTACGGCCAGGATATGGCAATCGAAGCCCTTTCGACCTCGATCAAGCTGGCGCGTGCCGGGCTCCGCGAGCCGAACAAGCCGATCGGCGCCTACGTCTTCTCCGGCCCGACCGGGGTCGGCAAGACGGAAGTAGCCAAGCAGCTCGCGTCGTCGCTCGGCGTCGAGATGCTGCGCTTCGACATGTCGGAATATATGGAACGGCACACCGTTTCTCGCCTGCTTGGCGCACCTCCCGGCTATGTTGGCTTCGACCAGGGTGGACTTTTGACCGATGGCGTCGACCAGCATCCGCATTGCGTGGTCCTGCTCGACGAGATCGAGAAGGCGCATCCGGATATCTACAATATCCTGCTGCAGGTCATGGACCACGGCGCGCTGACTGACCATAACGGCAAGAAGATCGACTTCCGCAACGTCATCTTGATCATGACGACCAATGCGGGCGCGTCGGAAATGGCCAAGGCCGCAATCGGCTTCGGTTCGTCCAAGCGCACCGGCGAGGATGAGGAGGCGCTGACCCGCCTGTTCACGCCGGAATTCCGCAACCGTCTCGACGCGATCATTCCCTTCGCGTCACTGCCTACGGCCGTCATCCACAAGGTCGTGCAGAAGTTCATCATGCAGCTGGAGGCTCAGCTTTCTGAACGCAACGTCACTTTCGACCTGCAGGAGGAAGCGATCGATTGGCTTGCGGAAAAGGGTTACGACGAGAAGATGGGAGCTCGCCCGCTTGCCCGCGTCATTCAGGATGTGATCAAGAAGCCGCTGGCGAACGAAATCCTCTTCGGCAAGCTGAAGAAGGGCGGCGTCGTGAACGTCACCGTCGGCCCGAAGGAAGACGGCACGCCTGGTATCATCCTCGAAGCGATCCCCGAATCCGCGCCGATCAAGCCGAAGCCGGAAGCCGAAACCGTTCATCTGGAAGCCGACGACGAGGACGACGGCGAGCTGAAGACGAAGGCAAAGGCCAAGAAGACGGCGGTTAGGAAGGCGAAGGCTGAGGTCAGGGACGCACCAAAGAAGGCGAGCGCAGTGCCGAAGGTGCCGCG
This sequence comes from Rhizobium mongolense USDA 1844, assembly GCF_000419765.1. Classification (GTDB taxonomy): domain Bacteria; phylum Pseudomonadota; class Alphaproteobacteria; order Rhizobiales; family Rhizobiaceae; genus Rhizobium; species Rhizobium mongolense. The sequence goes on from NZ_ATTQ01000007.1 coordinate 150,589, forward strand.
GAGGAAATAGGTCGTCGTCGTGACGTAAATGAAGAAGGCCGCAGCGATGCGGCCTTTGATTTGTCTGGGTTTTCGGGGCGCAACGCCGCGCGAACAGAGCGTGTTAACATCATTAGGCTTTGGCGCGATCAGCAGTCTCCGGACGCCTGGCGGGAGGTCGCGAACCCGCCGAAAATCGATAAGCGGGAAACCGACGTGAACCTTCACCGGACTGAAAAAACTTTCTGACACGTGTACGCCGACTTTGACCGATCTCAGCTGCTCGAACTTGGGAACGGTCAAGGCTGGGCCCGCAGCAGTCATTCGACGCGCTGCTAATTAATAGGTCCTGAAACTAGTTCCCAAGCTCACCCTTTATCTTTTCGGCGTTCGCCGCAAGCACGCCGCCATCCTCCATCTTGCCGGAATGCGGCTTGAGGGCAACGCCCTCGTGGCGCGGGATGACGTGGAAGTGCAAGTGGAAGACGCTCTGGCCGGCGGCCGGTTCGTTGAATTGGCAGACCAGGACACCGTCGGCATCGAAGGCCTCTTTCACGGCCTTCGCGATCTTCTGGACGACGGGTATCGTCTGCGCGAGGACCGTGGGGTCGGCATCGAAAATATTGCGCGACGCCGCCTTCGGCACGACCAGGACATGGCCGGGAGCCTGCGGCATGACGTCCATGAAGGCTACCGTCTGCTCGTCCTCGTAGATGCGGTGCGACGGGATCTCGCCGCGCAGGATTTTGGCGAAGATATTGCTGTCGTCGTAAGCGGCGCTGGTCATCTCGAAATCTCCTCGTTCTCCGGTGATCGGGTAGCGCAGCAAAGGCGCGAGCGTCAATCCTCCTGCTGCCGCTCGCCTTTGCGGAACGGACTGTGCTCGGCGAGAATCTCGTTCATGTGCTCGACGTCCTCGCGTTCGCGTTCCAGATAGTCGGCAATCGCGCGCCGCAGGCCGGCATGGGCGACATAGTGCGCCGAATGTGTTGTCACCGGCAGGTAACCGCGCGCGAGCTTGTGCTCACCCTGCGCGCCCGCCTCGACCCGCTTCAGGCCCTTGGCGAGCGCAAAGTCGATCGCCTGATGATAACAGACCTCGAAGTGCAGGAAGGGATGGTCTTCGACGCAGCCCCAGTGGCGGCCATAGAGCGTATCGCCGCCGATAAAGTTGATGGCGCCCGCGATATAGCGGCCGTTGCGCTTGGCCATCACCAGCAAGACATCTTCCGGCATACGCTCGCCGATCAGCGAATAGAACTTGCGGGTCAGGTATGGCCGTCCCCATTTGCGGCCGCCGGTATCCATGTAGAAAGCGAAGAACTGGTCCCAGATGCGTTCGGTGAGATCGCTGCCGGTCAGCCAGTCGATACTGATGCCGTTTTCGAGCGCGGTGCGGCGCTCCTTGCGCAGCGCCTTGCGCTTGCGCGAGGCCAGCGTTTCGAGGAATTCCTCGTGATTGGCATAGCCCTCGTTGATGAAATGGAACTGCTGGTCGGTCCGGTGCAGGTAGCCGTCGGTCTCGAAGACGCCGATCTCGTCTTCAGGCACGAATGTGACGTGCGCCGATGAGACGCCGAGGCGACGGACGACTTCCTTCAGTCCCTCGGCAACGGCGTTCTGGATCGGCCGCCGTTCAAGGCCCTCCGCAACGAGCAAGCGCGGACCGGTCGCCGGGGTGAAGGGAATCGAACATTGCAGCTTCGGGTAATAGCGCCCGCCGGCGCGTTCGAAAGCATCTGCCCAGCCGTGGTCGAAGACGTATTCGCCCTGGCTATGACTCTTCAGATAACCGGGCAGAGCGCCGATCAGCTCGCCCCTGTCCTCAAGTAGCAGATGATGGCCGAGCCAGCCGGTTTGCGCGGTGGCAGAGCCTGACTCTTCGAGCGCGGAGAGGAAAGCGTGGGACAGGAAGGGATTATAGGCGAGCGCCTTGCCTTCCTTAGACGTTCCGGAAAGCCGGGACCAGCTCTCCGGGGAAATCGCGGTGAAGGACCGTTCGACGCGGATCGATAGTTCGTCTGTCATGGAGCAAATGCGAGGTCCTTGGGAGGAGGATTATTGGCTCCCCTCAGTCTGCGCACGATCTTGTCCAAAAAGCGAGCGTCAAACCGAAACGCGGGGATCGAAACCTTCGAACGTCATCTGATCGGCATTCTCGAAGGTGTGCTTGCGCGCCTTCTCGTCGCGGACCGTCCAGGTGATGACCGGGATGCCCTTCGCGCGCTGGCCGGTGATGAAGGCATTCGGCAGATCGGCGAAGAAATAGGAGATGAAATCGAGGCCGATTTCCATCGCCCGTTCGTGGTTCGCGAATTCTTCCGGCTTGTTTCCGCCGGCGGTGAGGCCAAGCGGGTAGGGCGCGCTCGAGGCTTTGAGGTCGCGCAGCAGCCAATGGTCGAAGCTCATGAGCGCGACTTTGCCGTCATAGCCTTCCAGCACTTCGACCACCGCTTCGGCAAAGCCCTCGTCATCCGCCTCGCGGCCCTTGAGTTCGAGGACGAGCGGAACCTTGCCCTTCACGAGATCGAGCAATTGCCTGAGCGTCGGGATCTTGTCGATCGTGCCGCCGACGGACAGCAGGCCAAGTTCCCTGGAGGTGCGCTCGCGGATATCGCCCTTTATGTTACAGAGACGTTCGAGGTTCTCGTCATGAAAGATGATTGGCACGCCATCGGAGGCATAATGGAGATCGCATTCGATCGCGAAGCCGGCTTCGACGGCGCGGGCAAAGGCGGTGAGCGTATTTTCCCAGACGAGCTTGTTGGTGTCGTGGTAGCCGCGATGGGCGACCGGCAGTTCCTTAATCCATGCGGCGGCAGTCATGACGCAATTTCCATGATGGCATCGATTTCGACTGCGGCGTTGAGCGGCAGCGCCGCCATGCCGACGGCGGCACGGGCATGCTTTCCGGCCTCGCCGAGGACGCCGGCGATCAGGTTTGATGCGCCGTTGATGACGAGATGCTGTTCGACGAATTCCGGGGTGGAGGCGACGAACCCGTTGAGCTTGATGACGCGCTTGATACGGCCGAGATCGCCGCCGAGCGCCGCCTTGGCCTGAGCGAGAATGTTGATGGCGCAAAGCTCGGCGGCGCGCTGACCGGCGGGAACGTCGACATTCCTGCCAAGATGGCCGCTCACGGCGACCTTGCCGCCTTCGAGCGGAAGCTGGCCGGAAATATAGAGCAGGTTGCCGCTGATCACATAGGGAACGTAATTGGCAGCGGGTGCGGCGGCTTCCGGCAGAGTTATCCCCATTTCCGTCAGGCGGGCCACGATTTCATTCGACATTTTCGTCTCCGCTTTTTGTTTCAGTTCTTCAAAAAATCATGCATCGGGACTAGAATCTTTGAGTATGACGGTTTCGAGCCTCGATTTGGCCGAAAGCGTTCTTATAACATCGCGGCCGAGTCCAACAGGAGATAATGGATGTTCCGACCGAGTCTTGCCGCCCTTCTTCTTGCCGGCGTCGCAACGAGTGCCGGGGCGGCCGCGCCTGCCTCCGGCGCTGCGATCGCCTCCGGTCTGGTCGCTCACCGGGCGATCTACGATCTCGAACTGAAGGACGCGACCGAGCGCTCTGGCATCGCCGGCATGTACGGCCGCATGGTCTACGAATTCAACGGCAATTATTGCGACGGCTTCACCACCAATTTCCGCTTCGTGACGCAGATCAACACCGGCGACAGCACCCGCGTCAGCGACCAGCAGACGAAAACCTTCGAAAACGTGAAGGACCGCCGCTTCACCTTCGAAACGAAGTCTTTCACGGACGATCAGCTCGACAAGGAGGTCAACGGCGAGGCAAACGACAAGCCGGACGGCGTGACAGTCGACCTGACGCGCCCTCAGAGCAAGGAACTACAGCTTGCCGAAAGCCGCTTCCCGACCGAGCACATGCTCGACGTGATCGAGAATGCCAAGGCGGGCAGGCGTTTCTTTGAAGCCCGCGTCTTCGATGGCTCGGACGATGGGGACAAGCCGCTGGCGACGACGACCGTGGTCGGCAAACAGATTACGCCGGTTGCCGGTGACGAGGCGGATGCCGGCAATGCCGGCGCGTTTTCAAAGACGGCCGTCTGGCCGGTGACGATCTCCTATTTCAACGAGAACACGAAATCGGACGCGCTACCGGTCTATCGCATGTCATTCAAGCTTTATGAGAACGGCATTACGCGCGATCTCACCATGGATTATGGTGATTTCGTTCTGACCGGCAGGCTCGCGAAGCTGGAAATGCTGGATAACAAGGCCGATACCTGCAAGTGAACCGCTGGCGGCATTGAGGCGCAATTTAGACAACGTGTTATGCCCTATTTCGCTTTTTCTGGTGCATAATAGAAGTGCAGGACAGACATTGTCCTGCCCGGGCCTGCCTCCGTTGACGGGGCGGGGCCGATAGGGGGTGGGATATGAAGGACTTGCCACGGATTGCACGTTCAGGGCTTATGGTGGCGCTCGTTGCCGCTGCGACCGCGGTATCGGGCGGTCATGTGATGGCGGCCGATTGCCACGACACGCCTAACGCAGGCGTTGACTGGAGCGAATGCACCAAGAAGAACCTGATGCTTGAGGGCAGCGACTTCGAAAAAGCTAGTCTCGCAGGCACGGATCTGTCGCAGACCAGCCTCAAGAATGCGAACCTTGCCTCGGCAAACCTAGAGAAAGCCACCCTGATACGCGCTTGGCTCGAAGGTGCAAAGGCCGACGAGGCCAGATTCGACAAGATCGAAGCCTACCGGGTCGTGTTCCAGAATGCGTCGGCGCAGCGCGCTTCCTTCATCAGCGCTGAGCTGCAGCGTGCGGATTTCACTGGCGCACAGCTTTCAGGTGCGAACTTCGAAAAGGCCGAGCTTGGGCGCGCAACTTTTGAAACGGCCGTATTGACCGGAGCCAGGTTTGCGCTTGCCAATCTCTCCCGCGCCGATCTCAGCGGCGCGAGCTTCGAAGGTTCGATCGATTTCGATCGCGCCTTCATGTTCCTGACGAGAATAGAGGGGCTCGATCTCTCCGCTGCAACAGGGCTTCAGCAGTCGCAGATCGAACTGGCCTGCGGCGATACGTCGACCAAGCTTCCTTCCGGTCTCACGATGCCGAAGAACTGGCCCTGCGCAACGGACTGAGTGGGCGCGCAAACGGTGGCAATGAAATCAATGTCCCGCGGGAGGCGCCGGCATGAATTTCACATTTGCGGTTGGCGACATCCATGGCTGCCTGGAGCCGTTGAGAGAGATGTTTGATCGCATCGGGACATACGCACGCGCCGGCACGGTGGTTTTCATCGGCGACTATATCGACCGCGGCCCTGACAGCAAGGGAGTGATCGATCTCCTGATGAACGGATCGGGCAGCGAATCCTGGCGATGGGTATGCCTGAAGGGCAACCACGAGGATATGATGCTGCGCGCCTACGCTAACGATGACGAGCGCACCTGGTGGTTGGAAAACGGCGGGTTTGAAACGGAGCTTTCCTATGGGGGCAAAGTGGCCGCAAACCATCTGCAGTGGGCCAGTCAGCTGTCGTTGATGTATGCCGATAGCCACCGGATCTTTGTGCATGCCGGCGTTGTTCCGGATCTGCCGCTGGAGATGCAGGCCCCCCAAGACCTGCTTTGGCTTCGAGTTCCCGATGACTATTCAGCGGACTATTGGGGGAAGCACTTGTGTCATGGACACACGCCCTCGGACGCGAATCCGTTGACCGTCGGCAACCGCACGAATGTCGACAGCGGATGCGTGTTCGGCGGTCCGCTTTCCTGCGCCGTGTTTGAAGATTCGCTGGCCGGCGGGCCGGTCGAGTTTATCCAAGTGCAGGGCTAGGGGCGGTCAGATGGCAGTTTTTTTGAGCGAACGCCTTGCATTTTCGGCGGATCGACGGTAAGGGCAGCCGCATTCCACACGTAAGGCATGGGATCGTCCGGGAGAAATCCGGATTTTTCCGCCGGTGGCATCTTCGAAGAGGATGCTGTTCGCCTTGCGGAGGTTCAACCGGAAAAGGAGTCAAAGGCATGGCATTGCCTGATTTTTCTATGCGCCAGCTTCTGGAAGCTGGTGTTCACTTCGGCCACCAGACTCATCGCTGGAACCCGAAGATGAAGCCGTACATTTTCGGCGATCGTAACAACATCCACATCATCGATCTGGCTCAGACCGTACCGATGCTTTCGCGCGCGCTGCAGGTTGTCAGCGACACCGTCGCCCGTGGCGGCCGCGTTCTCTTCGTCGGTACCAAGCGTCAGGCTTCCGAGCTCATCGCTGACTCGGCCAAGCGTTCCGCCCAGTACTACGTCAACTCGCGCTGGCTCGGCGGCATGATGACGAACTGGAAGACGATCTCCAACTCGATCCAGCGTCTGCGCAAGCTCGATGAAATCCTTTCCAACGAAGCCCAGGGCTTCACCAAGAAGGAACGTCTGAACCTCGAGCGCGAGCGTGAAAAGCTCGACAAGGCTCTTGGTGGTATCAAGGACATGGGCGGTACCCCGGACCTGATGTTCATCATCGATACCAACAAGGAAAAGATCGCGATCGACGAAGCCAAGCGCCTCGGCATCCCGGTTGTCGCAATCATCGACTCGAACTGCGATCCGGACCTGATCGACTATCCGATCCCGGGCAACGACGACGCGTCGCGCGCCATCGCTCTCTACTGCGACCTGATCTCCCGCGCCGCTATCGACGGTATCGCCCGTCAGCAGAGCGCATCGGGCCGCGACCTCGGCGCTTCCGTTGAAGCTCCGATCGAGCCGACGCTCGACGAGGCTCAAGCCTGATAAACAGGCGGACGGGCCTTCAGGTCCGTCCAGCTTGACTGGATTGGGAAAGGCCGCGCGAGACTTGCGAAGCTCCGGCGGCCTTGACCTTTTTAGGGCGGTAGGTTCAGGCCGATCCGCCCAACAAGTTCTGTTATGGCGCGTCTTCATCACGCTGTCATACATAAAGGTACATTTCGTGCCTCAATCCGGTGGCGCAGAGCATTTTGCAGACCACCGTAAACCGACAAGAGGAAGCTTATGACCGAGATTACGGCTGCAATGGTGAAGGAACTGCGCGAAAAAACCGGCGCAGGCATGATGGACTGCAAGAAGGCTCTAGCTGAAACCAATGGCGACATGGAAGCGGCGATCGACTGGCTGCGCGCCAAGGGCATCGCCAAGGCTGACAAGAAGTCGGGCCGCACCGCCGCCGAAGGTCTCGTCGGTGTTGCCAGTGAAGGCACCAAGGCAGTCGTGGTCGAAGTCAACTCCGAAACCGACTTCGTTGCCCGTAATGACGCCTTCCAGGATCTCGTGCGCGGCATCGCAAAGGTTGCCGCTTCGACCAACGGTTCTGTCGAGGCCGTTGCTGCAGCGACCTATCCGGCTTCCGGCAAGTCCGTTGCGGACACGATCAAGGACGCGATTGCGACCATCGGCGAAAACATGAACCTGCGCCGCTCGGTTGTCCTCTCCGTTGAGGACGGCGTCGTCGCCACCTACGTCCACAACGCTGTTTCCGACGGTCTCGGCAAGCTGGGCGTTCTGGTTGCGCTGAAGTCGACCGGCAACAAGGAGGCGCTGAACGCCATCGGCCGTCAGATCGCCATGCATATCGCTGCGACCTCGCCGCTCGCCATTCGTCCGGAAGAAGTCGACGCCGCTGTCGCCGAGCGCGAACGCAACGTCTTCATCGAGCAGTCGCGCGCTTCCGGCAAGCCGGACAACATCATCGAAAAGATGGTTGATGGCCGCATGCGCAAGTTCTTCGAAGAAGTCGCGCTGGTTTCCCAGGCTTTCGTCATCAATCCGGACCTGACGGTCGGTGCCGCACTCAAGGAAGCTGAAAAGACCGTCGGTGCGCCGATCGAGATCACCGGCATGGCACGCCTGCTCCTCGGCGAAGGCGTCGAGAAGGAAGAAACCGACTTCGCAGCCGAAGTCGCGGCTGCCGCCAAGGGCTGATAAAACCTCATATAATGTGAAAACGGCAGGGCATCGCGTGACAACGCGGTGCCCTTCGTGTATCCGGCAATCATGCCAACATACGAGGAGCCAAGATGTCGTCAGAGCCTGTCTATAAACGCGTTCTACTCAAGGCTTCCGGCGAAGCGCTCATGGGCAGCCAGGGATTCGGTATCGACGTTGCGGTAGCGGACCGCATCGCGTCGGATATCGCCGAAGCCCGCCAGATGGGCGTCGAAGTCGGTGTCGTCGTCGGCGGCGGCAATATCTTCCGCGGTGTAGCCGTCGCCTCCAAGGGCGGCGACCGTGTGACGGGCGACCACATGGGCATGCTTGGTACCGTGATCAACGCGCTGGCGCTCGCAACCTCGCTGCGCAAGCTGAACATCGATACGGTCGTGCTTTCGGCGATCTCCATGCCGGAGCTCTGCGAGAGCTTCTCGCAGCGCGCGACGCTCTACCATCTGTCGATGGGCCGCGTGGTCATCTTTGCGGGCGGCACCGGCAATCCGTTTTTCACGACCGATTCTGCCGCAGCCCTTCGAGCCGCCGAAATGGGCGCCCAGGCGATCTTCAAGGGCACCCAGGTGGACGGAATCTATTCAGCCGACCCGAAGAAGGATCCGTTTGCGACGCGCTTCGACCGGCTGACGCACCAGGAAGTGCTCGACAAGGGCCTTGCCGTGATGGACGTCGCGGCTGTCGCCCTCGCGCGCGAGAATTCCATTCCGATCATCGTCTTCTCGATCCACGAGAAAGGCGGTTTTGCTGAAATCTTGACGGGCGGTGGCCTCAAGACCATCGTATCGGACAACTGATTGAGAGACAGCGCTACGACGGCTGCGCGTCTTCGACTGACAGGAGTATTGAGCATGACTGAAGCTACAGACATCAAGGAACTGAAGCGCCGCATGGACGGCGCGATTTCCGCATTCAAACACGATATCGCATCGCTGCGTACCGGCCGCGCCTCGGCCAACATTTTGGACCCGGTGACGGTCGAAGCCTACGGTTCGCGCTTGCCGCTCAATCAGGTCGCCAATATCACCGTGCCGGAGCCGCGCATGCTTTCGGTATCCGTCTGGGACAAGTCGATGGTGAGCGCGACGGAACGTGCGATCCGCGAGTCGAATCTCGGACTCAACCCGATCGTAGACGGTCAAAACCTGCGCATTCCGTTACCGGAACTCAACGAAGAGCGTCGCAAGTCGCTAGTCAAGGTCGCGCATGACTACGCCGAGAAAAGCAAGGTGGCGATCCGCCATGTGCGCCGCGACGGCATGGACGGCCTTAAGAAAGCCGAAAAGGACGGTGTCATAAGCCAGGACGAAAGCCGGGCGCAATCAGATCGTGTGCAGAAGATGACGGATGAGATGATTTCCGAAATCGATCGCTTGCTTGCCGACAAGGAAAAGGAAATCATGCAGGTCTAGGGCTTTGCCTGCGCCCCTGGAGACCGGACGGGAAATGTCGGAACCAGTATTCTTGAGTATGCCAGAACATGTTGCCATCATCATGGATGGCAACGGCCGTTGGGCAAAGCAGCGAGGGCTGCCGCGCGCGATGGGTCACCGCAAAGGTGTTGAAGCCGTTCGCGAGACCGTGCGCGCCGCAGGCGACGCCGGCATCAAGTACCTGACGCTCTTTGCCTTTTCTTCGGAGAACTGGCGCCGGCCGGAAGCGGAGGTCTCGGACCTCATGGGATTGCTCAAGGCCTTCATCCGGCGCGACCTCGCCGAACTGCATGCGCAGAATGTGCGGATCAGGATCATCGGGGACCGGCATAGTCTTCGCAGCGATATCCTCAACCTCCTGCTCGAAGCCGAAGAGACGACGCGGGACAATACCGCGCTGACGCTGGTCATCGCCTTCAACTACGGCTCGCGCGACGAGATCGCCAGAGCCATGGTGAGCCTTGCCGAGGATGTCGAGGCCGGGCGGCTGCGAGCCCAGGAGATCACACCCGAGCTCGTCAATGCCCGGCTGGATACGGCCGGCATTCCCGATCCCGATCTCATCATTCGCACCAGCGGCGAGGAGCGCCTTTCGAACTTCCTTTTGTGGCAGGCCGCTTATTCCGAGTTCGTCTTTGTGCCGGAATTCTGGCCGGATTTCGGCCGGGAGCTCTTCTATGCCGCGCTCGAGAAGTTCGCAGCGCGCGACCGTCGATTCGGCGGCCTGTCGCCGCAGGCCGCGGCAGTGGGCACCTGATTGATGCAGCAGGAACTGAAACTCCGCATTATCTCCGGTGTCATTCTGGCAATCGTCGTGCTCGCGGTGACCTGGTACGGTGGCCTCGCCTTCCGCCTGCTCTCGGCGGTAATTGCCCTGCTTATCTATTATGAATGGTCGACAATCACGCGGCTGCAAACCGAACAGCCGGTCGCGAATGTGGCAGGCTGGGTGGGGCAGGCGGCCATCGCGGCTGCAATCCTGCTCGGACGCTTCGATTTTGCGTTGAGCCTGCTTGTCTTCTTTGTTGCGATCGCTGTCGGATTCGTGGCGGCGCAGAGCGCCAGCCGATGGTTTCCGGCAGGCATCGTCTATGCCGGACTGACCGGCATCGCACTTGCCGAGATCCGGGGCGGCGACGCTGCAGGGCTGCAAGCCATGCTCTTTGTCTTCGCGGTGGTCTGGGCAACCGACATCCTTGCCTATTTCGTCGGCCGAGCAGTCGGCGGGCCGAAGCTCGCACCGAGGATTTCACCGGGAAAGACGCAATCCGGCGCTTTGGGCGGCGCAGTTTCGGCTGTGATTGCGGGCAGTGTCATCGCCTACTTCTTCATTCCCGAGGCGGACTGGCTGATGGCTGCGGCCGTCGCCTTCATTCTTTCCGTCTGCAGCCAGGCAGGCGATCTCTTCGAATCCTTCATCAAGCGGCGATTCGGTGTGAAGGATTCCAGTCATCTCATTCCGGGACACGGTGGCGTGATGGATCGCGTCGACGGGCTGATATTCGCTTGTTTTGCAGCCTTCTTGCTCGCGACACTATTTTCCCTGATAAAGGGTGACGGCATGGCGCCGCTAGGCGCCGCTTTGTTCGGGTTCTGATATCTGCGCTGGGCGCAGCGGAAGGATTTATGGAAGGCATGACCGGGATATTCGGCTTTCTGACGGGTTATATCATTCCGTTCGTTCTGGTCCTCTCGCTGCTCGTTTTCGTGCACGAGATGGGTCACTATCTGGTCGGCCGCTGGAGCGGCATCCGCGTGCTCGCTTTTTCTGTCGGCTTCGGACCAGAGCTTGCGGGCTTTACCGATAGGCATGGAACGCGCTGGAAGATCTCGGCGATCCCACTTGGCGGCTATGTGCGCTTCTTCGGCGACGAGGATGCCTCGAGCAAGCCGGACATGGATAAGCTCGAATCGATGTCGGAAGCGGATAGGGCGCGCTCATTTGCGGGCGCGAAGCTCTGGAAGCGCGCAGCGACGGTGGCCGCAGGTCCCATCGCCAACTTTCTGCTTGCGATCATCATCTTTGCGGTTCTTTTCTCGATCTACGGCCGCTCGATCGCCGATCCGGTCGTCGCCGAAGTGAAGCCGGAGAGCGCTGCCGCCGAGGCCGGAATCCTGCCCGGTGACCTGCTGATCGCAATCGACGGCGGGAAGGTCGATACGTTCGACGATGTGCGCCGCTATGTAAGCGTTCGCCCGGAACAGCGGATCGTCGTTACCATCGAGCGGAACGGCGAGAAGATGGACCTGCCGATGGTGCCAAAGCGCACCGACATGACGGACCAGTTCGGGAACAAGATGGAGATCGGTCTGATTGGGATCGTGACGAACCAGGAGGTCGGCCATTTCCGCGTGCAGACATACACGCCGCTCGCAGCCTTGGAGGAAGGCGCCGTTCAGACCTGGCATATCGTCACCGGTACCTTCAAATATATCGGCAATCTTTTCGCGGGCTACATGAAACCCGATCAGCTCGGCGGACCGATCCGCGTGGCCCAGGCATCCGGCCAGATGGCAACGCTCGGTGTTGCAGCCCTGCTTCAGCTTGCCGCGGTGTTGTCCGTTTCCATCGGATTACTGAATTTGATGCCTGTTCCGGTACTTGATGGCGGGCATTTGATGTTCTATGCGATTGAGGCGGTGAGGGGTAAACCGTTGGGGGCATCGGCCCAGGAAATTGCATTTCGCATTGGTCTGGCTATGGTCCTTTCACTGATGGTTTTTGCTACCTGGAATGACATTAGCGCGTTGATAGGTTAACACGCGCGGTGAGGGGAAATTACCGTTTATTTACGATGTTTCAAAGCTGTAGTGGCGAATGGGTCACGCTTCGAAATGAAGTAAACAGAAATTAACTTGCTGCCTTGCTTGTAGGGCAAAAGCGGGTAAAACGACACACGTGCCGGAATCGGGTTCGCCCGGCGACGGGGACGAGAAAAAAGGTAATGGGTGAAATGAAGGCTGGTTCAAGATTTTTGAACGCAGTATCGGCGGTTGCGCTGTCTGCAGGTATTGTTGCTTCGGGCGCAAGCGCAATTACTATCGTTTCTGCGACGGCTGCGGAAGCAGCGGTTATTCAGCGGATCGATGTGCGTGGAGCGAGCCGCGTCGGCGCTGAGGCAGTCCGGTCCAATCTCACCATTGCCCCAGGCAGGAACTTCTCGAATACCGACATCGATGACTCGGTAAAGCAGCTCTACGGCACGGGGTACTTCTCCGATGTCAAAATCTCCGTCTCCGGCAGCACGCTGGTAGTGACTGTCGAGGAAGCCCAGCTCGTCAATCAGGTCGTTTTCAACGGCAACCGCAAGGTCAAGGACGACAAGCTGGCTTCGGTTGTACAGACGCATGCCTCCGGTCCCTACAACGATGCGCTGATCCAGGCCGATATCGCGGCGATCAAGGAAGCTTACGCGGCAACGGGCCGCAGCGAAGTGCAGGTCACGACGCAGGTCGTTCCGCTTGGCGAAGGCCGCGTCAACCTCGCTTTCGTCATCGATGAAGGCGACCGCACGAAGATCGCAGCCATCAATTTCGTGGGCAACAATGCCTACAGCACCGGTCGTCTAGCTGCCGTCATTAGCACCAAGCGCTCGAACTTCCTCTCGTTCCTGACCCGCAAGGACGTTTACAGCGAAGATCGCCTGCATGCCGATGAAGAGGCGCTGCGCCAGTTCTATTTCAACCGCGGCTATGCCGACTTCAAGATCATCTCTTCGGATGCTACTTTTGACGAAGCCACGAATAAGTACACGCTGACCTTCAATATCGAGGAAGGCCCGCGTTACGACTTCGGTCCGGTAACCGTACAGTCGACCGTAGAAGGCGTAACCGGCGAGCAGCTTCAAGGCCTGGTAGAGACGCGCGAAGGCGAAGTCTACAGCGCCAAGGACGTCCAGAGGTCCATGGAAGCCATTTCGGATCAGGTTGCCTCGGCAGGATATCCGTTCGCCCGTGTCACGCCGCGCGGTAACCGCGACCTCGGCAACAATACGATCGGTGTCGAATACCTCGTCGACCAGGGTGAGCGTGCCTACATCGAGCGCATCGAAATCCGCGGCAACAGCCGCACGCGCGATTACGTCATCCGCCGCGAATTCGACATGAGCGAAGGCGACGCCTTCAATCAGCAGATGATCACCAAGGCGAAGCGCCGTCTCGAAGCGCTCGGCTTCTTCTCGTCGGTGAATATCTCGACCGCGCCGGGCAGCTCGCCTGACCGCGTCGTTGTCATCGTAGATGTTCAGGATCAGTCGACGGGTTCGTTCGGTATCGGTGCCGGTTACGCCGCAGGCGGCGACGGTCTGATCCTGGAAGCGTCCATCGAAGAAAAGAACTTCCTGGGTCGCGGCCAGTATATCAGGGTTTCTGCCGGTGGCGGTGTCGAAGGCTCGCAGAGTTATGGTTTGAGCTTTACCGAGCCTTACTTCCTCGGTTATCGCCTTGCGACCGGTTTCGACCTCAATCACAGCCAAACCTCGAGCAACGACAATTACGACTATACCGAAGATAGCGTCGTTCTCCGCGCGACGGCGCCGATCACCGAGGATCTGGCGACGACGTTCCGCTACAACTTCAAGCGGATGGACTACGATGCCGATGGCAACGATCTGTCCGATCTTTCGACGCCCTATCAGGATCTTGTGAACGATGGACCTTGGATCCGTTCATCGATTTCCAATACGCTGACCTATAACACGCTCGATGACATGACGCTCCCGCGCGAGGGTATATACGCGACGTTGACGCAGGAAATTGCCGGGTTGGGTGGCGACTCGCAGTTCTACAAGATCTACGGGAAGGCGCGTTATTATCATCTGCTGGCTGACGATGCCGATATCATTGGATCTGTTGCGGCCGGCGCGGGCCATGTTGTCGGCATCGGCAAAGACCTAAACATCTTCGACCAGTTCACATTGGGCAACAACGACATCCGCGGCTTCGAAAACAAGGGTATCGGTCCTCGCGTTGGTGGCGGACCGGATGATCCGCTCGGAGGAACGACTTATTTTACCGTGTCGGCGGAAGCGACCTTCCCGATGCCCGGATTCCCGCGTGACTTTGGCCTTCGTGGCGCGGTCTTCGCTGATGCGGGTACATTGTTTGGAAATGATGTTGACGTGACTTCGCCAGAATTCGTGCGAGGCGATAGCGCAGCACTTCGCGCGTCCGTCGGTGTTGGCCTTGTCTGGCAGTCGCCGTTCGGCGCGCTGCGTGTCGACTACGCGATCCCGGTCGTGAAGGAAGATTACGACCAAACGCAGTACTTCAAGTTTGGCATCAACAACCAATTCTGATATCGGCAATCCAGAATCGAAAACTGGAGCTTTGCCGGTGGAGCAGAACAATTTCTTTCCGCCCCGCGACGGCGTCAAACTTTCGGAGTTGGCGCAATATCTCGGGGCGGAACTTGCCGATCCCGAAAACGGCGACATCCTTATACGATCGGTGTCGCCGGTCAGCCGTGCGAAGGCCGGTGATCTTTGCTATATCATCTCACGCAGGAGCCGTGCCGAGCTTGAAACCTGTCGGGCGTCGGCAGTTCTTTGCGAGCCCGCGATAAGGTCGGCCGTACCTCCTCATATTCCGGTTCTCTTGTCGAAGAATCCCCATGCCGCTTTTGCGATGGCAGGCGGGCATCTCCATCCGACTGCCCTGCAGCCGCTGGCAACAATGTCTTCGACGGCAGAGATCGCGGCGACTGCGGCTGTCGATCCGACGGCGCGGCTGGAACCGGGCGTGTTCGTCGAGCCCTTGGCTGTCATCGGCGCGAATGCGGAAATCGGCCAGGGAACACGGATCGGTGCCGGCGCGCTTATCGGTCCCGGTGTCAAGATCGGCCGCGATTGCACGATCGCCGGCGGTGCCAGCGTGATATGCGCGCTTTTGGGCAATGGCGTGATCGTGCACAACGGTGCGCGTATTGGCCAGGATGGTTTCGGATATGCGCCGGGCCCCAGAGGGATGATCAAGATCGTTCAGATCGGCCGGGTCATCATCCAGGACAATGTCGAGATCGGCGCGAACACGACGATCGATCGCGGCACGATGGACGACACGGTCGTCGGCGAGGGAACGAAGATCGACAACCAGGTGCAGATAGGCCACAACGTCAGGATCGGGCGTCATTGCGCGATCGTTTCGCAGGTCGGCATCGCCGGCAGTGCGGTTATTGGAAACGGCGTGCAGATCGGCGGCCAGACAGGAATTAATGGCCATATTACGATTGGCGATGGCGTACAGATCGCGGCAAAGAGCGGCGTCATTCAGAGCATTCCTGCCGGTGAGCGTTATGGCGGCATTCCGGCACGTCCGGTAAAGGATTTTCTTCGAGAGTCGGCGGAGATAATGGCGCGCGCGAGCGCTCGGACTCATAAAACGGGAGATCAAGAATGACTGAAGGGGTCAAGGAGACGCTTGCTTCGGCGGACATCATGGAGATCATGAAGCTTCTGCCGCATCGCTATCCGTTTTTGCTGGTCGACCGGATTATTGAGATCGATGGCGATGATTCCGCGATCGGCATCAAGAACGTCACTGCCAACGAACCTCATTTCACCGGCCACTTTCCCGAGTCGCCCATCATGCCGGGGGTGCTGCTGATCGAAGGCATGGCGCAGACGGCGGGTGCGATCTGCGCGCGTAAAGATGGAACGAGCGGTAACCTCGTCTATTTCATGACCATCGATAATGCACGTTTCCGCAAGCCCGTCATCCCAGGCGATCGCGTCGAATTTCATGTGAAGAAGCAGAAGCAGCGCGGTAATATCTGGAAGTTCCATTGCGACGCCAAGGTCGACGGCGCATTGGCCGCGGAAGCTGATATCGGCGCGATGATTCTTCGTAAGGACGAGGCATGAGCACGATCGCAGGGAGCGCCCGCATCCATGCCATGGCCGTTGTCGAGGATGGCGCGGTCATCGGCGAAGGCGTGACCGTCGGTCCGTTCTGCCATGTCGGTCCGAGGGTTGTTCTTCATGACAATGCCGAACTGCTGGCGCATGTCGTGGTAACCGGTAGTACCGAGATCGGCAAAGGCACCCGGATTTTCCCGATGGCGGTCATCGGCGGCGACCCCCAGAGCGTGCACCATGGCGGTGAGGAGACGACGCTGACGGTGGGCGAGAATTGTACCATCCGCGAAGGCGTGACGATGAATACCGGCACTGCCGATTTCGGCGGCAAGACAATCGTCGGCGACAACAACCTGTTTCTCGCCAATTCTCATGTCGCCCATGACTGCCGCGTCGGCAATCATGTCATCATGTCGAACAATGTCATGCTCGCTGGGCATGTGACGATCGAGGATCGGGTCATTCTCGGCGGCGGATCGGCCGTGCATCAGTTCACGCGCGTCGGCCGCCAGGCCTTCGTCGGCGGCCTTTCGGCTGTCAGCTACGATGTCATTCCGTATGGGATGCTCAATGGAAATCCCGGTTTGCTGGGCGGTCTCAACGTCGTCGGCATGACGCGGGCCGGGATTGATCGCGCTGTCATCCATACGGTGCGGCGCGCTTACAAGGCGATTTTTGAAGGATCAGGCTCGATCCGCGACAACGCGGCAGCGATCCGCGACGAATATGCCGATTGCGAGCCGGTGATGCAGATCCTCGATTTCATTGCCGCGGAAAGCGACCGCGCGCTGTCATCGCCGACGCGAGGGCAGAAAGGCTGACCTTGTCTCCCGCCGATGATACCGACAAAGGCCGTCTGGCGATCATTGCGGGAAACGGTCTTCTGCCGTCTTATGTCGCCGAGGCGGCGCGGGCAGCTGGCGAGGATCCATTCGTGATTTCGCTGAAGGGCGAGCTCGACCGGTCATGGGAGGGCTATGACCATGCAGTCATCGGCGTCGGTGATTTGTCGGCGCTGGCAGAAATTTTCAAGCGCAACAACATTACCCGCGTCGTCATGTCCGGCGGCGTTCGCCGTCGCCCGGAATGGCGGGAAGTGCGGCCAACCTGGCGGACGGTCGCAAAGATGCCGGGTGTGGTGCGTACGCTGCTTTCGGGCGGCGACGATACGGTGTTGCAGATGGTCATCAAGCTCATCGAGGATGACGGCCGGCGCGTCGTCGGCGCGCAGGATATTGCCCCCGACCTGCTGGCAGCTGTCGGGCCGATCGGCGCCATGTCGCCGGGGAACGACGACAAGATCGATATCCTGAAGGCGGCAGCAGCCGCCGAAGCGCTCGGTGCGCTCGATGTCGGGCAGGGCGCAGTCTCTGTAGGCGGACGCATCGTGGCGCTCGAAGGCGCGGAGGGGACCGACGGCATGCTTGAGCGCGTCGCATCGCTGCGTGCCGCCGGGCGCATATCGCCGCGCCGCCGTGGCGTGCTGGTCAAGCTCTGCAAGCCGCAGCAGGATGTCCGCGCCGACCTTCCGTCGATCGGCCTCTCCACAGTGACGAATGCCAAGGCGGCGGGCTTGGCGGGAATTGCCATCGAGGCGGGACGTGCTCTCGTGTTGGATCGCCAGGCTGTCATCAAGGCAGCCGACCAAGCCGGGCTTTTTGTCTGCGGGCTCGATCGCGGCCTGCCGTCATGGGGGCTGAGATGAAGATCGCGATCGTGGCAGGCGAGGTTTCCGGAGACCTTCTCGGCGCCGATCTCGTGGCAGCACTAAAGCGCAGGCATGCCGGGATTGAACTTGTCGGCGTCGGCGGCGACGCGCTGGAGGCTCAGGGCCTGAAATCGCTCTTCGACTTCTCCGAGCTTTCGATCATGGGCATCACGCAGGTGCTTGGAAAATTGCCGAAGCTTGTCGCCCGCATCAGGCAAACGACGGCTGCAATCATTGCGGCAAAGCCCGATATTCTGATCATCATCGACAGCCCGGATTTCACCCATCGCGTTGCCAAACGTGTTCGCGAAGCCCTGCCGGAACTCCCGGTCGTCAATTACGTCTGTCCCAGCGTTTGGGCGTGGAAGGAATATCGCGCCCAGCAGATGCTCGGTTATGTCGACCATGTGCTGGCCGTTCTGCCGTTCGAGCCGGCGGTGATGGAGCAGCTCGGCGGACCGCAAACGACCTATGTCGGTCACCGGCTAACGGCGGATGCGGAATTGATTGCCGCCAGGCGCGGCCGGGCAGAAAGGCTCAAGACCGGCGCGGAGGGCCGGAAAACGATCATGCTGCTCCCCGGCTCGCGCTCGTCGGAGATCACAAAACTGCTTCCCTATTTTCGCGATGCCGTCAATGAGCTCGTCGCCCGCAGTGGCGCAATGCGGTTTCTCATGCCGACCGTCAGCCGCAGGGAATCGATGGTTCGCAACCTCGTGGAGGACTGGGAAACCAAACCCGAGATCCTGACTGGCAATGAACAGAAATGGCGGGCTTTCGCAGAGGCCGATGCGGCAATGGCTGCCTCGGGGACTGTGATCCTCGAGCTTGCACTTACAGGTGTGCCGACTGTCTCAGTCTATAAGACAGACTGGATCATCACGATGATGACGCGGCGCATCAAGACGTGGACAGGCGCAATCCCGAATCTGATCGCCGACTATGCCGTCGTCCCGGAATATATCAACGAGGTCGTTCGTGGCGCGAGCCTGGCGCGCTGGATGGAGCGCCTTTCCAGCGACACGCTCCAGCGGCGCGCAATGCTCGAAGGTTTCGACCTTGTCTGGCAGCGCATGCAGACGGAAAAGCCGCCGGGCGAGAAAGCGGCGGATATCGTTCTCGACATTCTGGACAAGAAAAAACCCGGCCGTCTCTGACCGGGTTTTCTTTTCGGGCGGAAGCGGCTTAGCGCTTCGAAACCGGAACGTAGTCGCGCAGCGGTTCGCCGATATAGAGCTGGCGCGGACGGCCGATGCGCTGCTGTGGATCCTCGATCATCTCGTTCCACTGGGCGATCCAACCGACCGTGCGGGCCAGCGCAAAGAGCACCGTGAACATCGTCGTGGGGAAGCCCAGCGCCTTCAGCGTGATGCCGGAATAAAAGTCGATGTTCGGGTAGAGCTTCTTTTCGATGAAGTATTCGTCGGTCAGCGCGATGCGTTCCAGCTCCATCGCGACTTCGAGAAGCGGATCGTCCTTGTGACCGAGTTCGGCGAGAACCTCATGCGTCGTCTTCTGCATGATCTTGGCGCGCGGATCGTAGTTCTTGTAGACACGGTGACCGAAGCCCATCAGGCGGAACGGGTCATTCTTGTCCTTGGCGCGGGCGATATATTCCGGAATGCGCTCGACCGAGCCGATTTCCGAAAGCATGTTGAGCGCCGCCTCGTTGGCACCGCCATGAGCCGGGCCCCAGAGGCAGGCAATGCCGGCCGCGATGCAGGCGAACGGGTTGGCGCCCGAAGAGCCGGCGAGACGAACTGTCGAGGTCGAGGCGTTCTGCTCGTGATCGGCGTGCAGGATGAAGATACGGTCCATGGCGCGCGAGAGGACCGGGTTCACGACATATTCTTCGCACGGTACGGCGAAGCACATGCGCAGGAAGTTCGAGGCGTAGTCGAGATCGTTCTTCGGATAAACGAAAGGCTGGCCGATATAGTACTTGTAGGCCATGGCCGCGATAGTCGGCATCTTGGCGATCATGCGCAGGCTTGCGACCATACGCTGATGCGGATCGGTGATGTCTGTCGAGTCGTGGTAGAAGGCAGACAGAGCGCCGACACAGCCGCACATGACGGCCATCGGATGGGCGTCGCGGCGGAAGCCAGTGAAGAAGCGAGACATCTGCTCGTGCACCATAGTGTGATGCGTGACGCGGTAGTCGAAATCCTTCTTCTGGGCAGCCGTCGGCAATTCACCGTAAAGCAGCAGATAGCAGACTTCCAGGAAGTCGCCATGTTCGGCAAGCTGCTCGATCGGGTAGCCGCGATGCAGCAGAATACCTTCATCGCCGTCGATATAGGTGATCTTCGATTCACAGGAAGCGGTCGAGGTGAAACCAGGATCGTACGTGAAGGAACCGGTGTTTTTATAGAGTGCACCAATATCGATGACATCCGGACCGATCGTTCCGCTTTTCACGGAAAGATTGGCGGTTTTGTCGCCGATTTTGATTGTTGCGCTTTGATCCGTCATGCTGATCCTCCAAACTGGCGGCGGCGCCATAAAAGCGCCATAGGGTTAAGCGTCCTCTCCGATAGCTATATGATCACGGCGCCAATGCCAAGTTACCGTGGCGCCATTTTGTGCATCGCAGTATCAACTTTTAGACACTCCTGCGATGCCGGAGGCGCATAGCGGAAGCCAATGATTTAATTCGGCTTTTTGCAATCCAATTTTTTGGTCTTTTTTCAATCGATTATTGTTGCTGAAACGCCCTCAGGGCTGCATTCTGGTTGTATTTATAGGTATCGGCGGACTGGGTGCATGCCGGAGTTGAAAACGACCGAGCGGCGCATTTCCGCTTCAGCAGATGTCGCGGACGAGCAGTGCGGAAGCCTTCGGCAAACGCAAAGCTCTCGCCCGCCAATAGCCACCGTTCAGTCCCATAGCCATCGATCAGTCATTGTGGCGGCATTCCCAGGCTTTCCGCCTGCACATGGCGAGCAGCCGTGAGGCGCTGCGACCCGCGAAAGACGGAGGGAAAGCGAAATTTTAAACCGGAGCAGCATGAAGAGGCAAGAAATGCGATGCGGAACAGTGCGACGGCCGGCTATTTCTCGTGCGTCAAGAAAGCCTGGTGTCCGGCAAGAGTCGAAAACGGTTCCGTGCTGACGGTGCTCGAAAATGCCGCCTATCTTGGCCCGGCTTGCGATACCTAGGACATCGTCATCACGCGGGTAAGGCTTAGGTTCGGCGCCTGCCGGTCCGGCGCCGTGCATTTGCGGATGAAACCCTGCGGAAAACCGGCGCCGTCGAACCGCGCTTTGAACAATCGCCTTCGAGAAACGCAATCGCCCCTAGAGCAGTCATGGCTATGATTGGCGCAGCGGCGCCTTTGCCGGCGACGCCTGCCGGTCAATGGTAGCGGCGGATAAGGCCGACGAGCTTACCCTGAACCTTTACGCGATCCGGTCCGAAGATGCGCGTCTCATAGGCCGGGTTTGCCGCTTCAAGGGCGATGGACGCACCCTTGCGGCGGAACCGCTTTAGCGTCGCTTCCTCGTCATCGACCAGTGCTACGACAATGTCGCCGGGATTGGCGGTGCTGGTGTTGCGGATGATGACCGTGTCGCCATCGAAAATGCCAGCATCGATCATCGAATCGCCCTTGACCTCAAGCGCGTAGTGTTCGCCGGAGCCGAGCATATCGGCCGGAACGTTGATGTCGTGGGTGTTGTTCTGGATCGCCGAGATCGGCACGCCTGCCGCAATGCGGCCCATGACGGGAACCGAAACAGAGCTGTGATTGTCTTCGTTCGCCGGCTTCGGCGCGGCGGCCGCAGGCTGTGGCTTGCCGAGGCTGCCCTCGATGACGCTCGGCGAGAAGCCACGGCGGGGCTGGATGCTCGGGCTATAGGCCTCCGGCAGCTTGATCACTTCAAGCGCGCGGGCGCGGTTCGGTAGGCGACGAATGAAACCGCGCTCTTCCAGAGCGGTAATCAGCCGGTGGATGCCGGACTTGGACGCGAGATCCAGCGCATCCTTCATTTCGTCGAAGGACGGCGGAACGCCGGATTCCTTCATACGCTCATGAATGAAGAGGAGAAGCTCCTGTTGTTTGCGTGTCAGCATCGAAGTTTAACCTCAGATTCGTGAAACAAAGCCAGAACAGACACTATATGTTCCATATGTGTTCCGCAAGTACCTAAATTTTCGTAAAACTTCGTCTCAACTGCGTTCATTTTCGGAAAATTTTGTTTGCCGGATCAGCGCTTTCAGCTTGCATTGACCACATAGCGGCACACATCTTCAGCACAGGAGATGGAGACCTGACGCCATGCTGCATCCGTTGGATCATCTTGTTCTACCGGTCACCAACATCGATCTGGCGCGGGAGCGGTTGGGACGGTTGGGGTTCACGGTTGCCGCCGATGGCCGTCATCCTTTCGGCACGGTGAATGCTTGCGTTTTCTTCTCCGACAAGACCTATCTCGAGCCGCTTGGCGTCGCGAGCGCGAAAGAATGTGAAGAATCAGTGCGGCACGGAAACGTCTTTGTGGCGCGCGACCAGGCCTTTCGTTTCCGGTGCGGCAATGACGGGTTCTCTGCGGCAGCATTCAGCACGGAGGACGCGGACGCCGATCATGCTCATTTCGTGCGTGCGAGAAAGAGCGGCGGCGCCATGCTGGAGTTTTCGCGCCTGATCAAGATGCCGGACGGGTCGCAATCGACAGGCACTTTCAAGCTTGCCTTTGCCGCTGATCTTCGGGCGCCGGATTTCTTCCTCTTTGACTGCCAGCGCATCAACGCCTTTCCCGCCGGTCGCAGCGCGCTGGAAAAGCATGCGAACGGTGCAACCGGTATCTCGGAGATCGCGCTGAGCGCGCCGGAGCCCGAAGCCTTCGGCTCGTTCCTTCAGTTGGCCGCGTCTACGACGGAAATCGAGCGAACACCGTTTGGCGTGGCGATCGCCGCAGCGAATGCCAGGATCAGTCTGCTATCGCCGGAAGGGATGGAGGCTTATTTCGATTCGGTGCCGTTAACCGTGGATAAGGGACTGAGAGGCAGCGCTATCGTCTTCCGCACCACCGATCTTGCCGTGACAGAAGCGCTTTTGGCTGATAACGGGATGCCCTATACACGCAAGAACAACAGAATCCTGGTGAAGCCCGCGCCCGGCCAAGGTGCAATCTTCGCCTTCGAGGAGACCCGATGAGCAATACGAATTCCGAAGTCGCAGTCGGCGAAGGTGCCGGACGCGTCGTATTTTCCAACAATGGCAAGCTGTCGCTGATCGCCGGCGCATGCGAAATGGAGAGCCGCGACCATGCCTTCATGGTTGCGGGCACGCTCAAGGAGCTTTGCGGCAAGCTCGGCATCGGGCTCGTCTACAAGACCTCCTTCGACAAGGCGAACCGCTCTTCGCTGTCGAGCAAACGCGGTATCGGTCTAGAGAAGGGCTTGGAAGTCTTCGCCGACCTCAAGAAGGAACTCGGCATTCCGGTTCTGACAGATATCCATTCGGAAGAGCAATGCGCGCTGGTCGCCGAGGTTGTAGACGTTTTGCAGATTCCGGCCTTCCTCTCCCGTCAGACGGACCTGCTTGTGGCAGCCGCGAAGACCGGCCGTGTCATCAACGTCAAAAAGGGCCAGTTTCTCGCTCCCTGGGACATGAAGAATGTTCTCGCCAAGCTAAATCAGAGTGGCAATCCGAATGTTCTGCTTTGTGAGCGTGGCGCGTCCTTCGGGTACAATACGCTGGTCTCGGACATGCGCTCGCTGCCGATCATGGCGGCCATGGGGGCTCCGGTCATCTTCGATGCGACCCATTCCGTACAGCAGCCCGGCGGCCAGGGCACGACGTCGGGCGGGGAGCGCCAGTTCGTCGAGACGCTGGCGCGGGCGGCGGTTGCGGTCGGTGTTGCAGGTGTCTTCATCGAGACCCACCAGGATCCGGACAATGCTCCCTGCGACGGCCCCAACATGGTGTATTTGAACGACATGCCGCGGCTTCTGGAAAAGCTGCTGGCCATCGACGCCGTCGCCAAGGCGGCCTGAAACTGGCGGAAGGTGCCCGCCGTCAACCGGCGAGCGCCATCCTTTGGCTTGAGTACGCGGCGGATGCCGATACGTCGTCGAGAAGGAAACGGGCCAGCAGGTGGTTGAGGTGTATCGTCTCGTCACCGAGCTCGCGGCAGGCGGCACTTGTCTGTTCAACCATCGCCGCGTTCTGCTGCGTGACGCTGTCCATAGTGTTGACGGCGGCGTTGACTTCCAGGAGAGCGGTCGTTTGTTCGGCAGAGGAACGCACGATCGACTCGATCAGCGCGGTGACCTTCAGAACCTGCTGATCGATATTGCTGAGCGCTTCACCGGTGCGGTTGACCAAGGCAACGCCGGCTGAAACCTGGCTGGAAGACGTCTCGATCAACTGCTTGATTTCCTTCGCCAGATTGGCGGAGCGGCCGGCTAGGTCGCGCACTTCCTGTGCAACGACCGCAAATCCCTTTCCGGCCTCGCCCGCTCGGGCGGCTTCCACGCCGGCATTGAGCGCAAGCAGGTTGGTCTGGAAGGCGATTTCGTCGATGACGTTGATGATCTCGCCGATCTGCGTAGATGATGTCTCGATCTTCTTCATCGCAGCGACCGCCTCGTGCACGACGGTTGCCGAATAGCTGGCGCTTTCCTTTGTCGCCGTCATCATCACGTTGGCTTCATTGGCCCGTTCCGACGAGTTCTTGACGGTGACCGTGATCTGGTCGAGCGCCGAAGCCGCCTGCTCCAGCGAGGCGGCTTGATGCTCGGTTCGCCGGGCCAGATCGTCCGTGCTCGATGCGATTTCGCCTGAACCGGTCCTTACTACATTCGTCACGGTCGAGATTTCCTTCATCGCTCCGGAAAGCGTGCGGACGCTCGAATTGAACTGCTCGCGCAGCTTCTCGTAGGCGGCGTCGAAAGGCTCGCTAAGCTGGACCGTGAGATCGCCGCCGGAGAGCCGTTCCAGACCATGGCTCAGGCTGGCGATGACGCCCTCGCGGACGGCTTCCTCGTCTGCCTTGGCAGCGGCAAGCGCCGCATCGCGCTGTGCTTGGGCTTGACGTTCGGCATCCTGGCGCGCGCGGATATTGTTCCGCTCTTCGGCGGATTCGCGGAAGACGGTGACGGCGCGCGCCATCTCCCCGATCTCGTCGGCCCGGCGGCTGAAGGGCACATCCTTCGAATAGTCGCCGCCGGCAAGGATCGCCATATAGTCGCGCATCGCCGAGAGCGGCACGATGGCGCGGCGGCGGAAGACGTAAAGGCCGCCAAGAAGCAGGCAAAGCGAGACTGCGGCAGCCGCGAGCGTGATAGCCGAAAGGATGCGTGTCTGTTCGGCGGCGTCCTTTTCAGCGGACGCCAGGAAGGTGTTCGCCATATCGACGAGTTCGTTGACGGCGTTTTCGTGGATATGGAAATTCGTCGCAAGCTTTTCGAAGGACGCCGGAATGACTGCGGAGTCATTCTTGACGATGGCCGGTGCGAGTTCCTCCTGCATCACCTTCCAGAACACGTCGCCTTTGACAAGGACATCGTTCAGGAGCTTCTGCTTAAGGTCCGAGCTGAGCGCGGTCGCCAGCCAATATTTGCGGCGGTCCTCGTAGGCGGGCTTCAGGACATTTTCGATGCGGTCGACGTTCTTCTTGGCAACTTCGGGGCGCTGCACCGCTTCGAGCGCAAGCATGTAAGACTCAACGAGGTAGAGGGGCGGCGGCAGAATATCGGCGACGAGATCCTTGCCGTAGATGATTTGCTTGTACATCTCGCCGTTCACCCGCAGCTTATTGAAGGCATAATTCTGTATGCCGATCGAAGCGATCAATCCCGCGGCGACGACCATCGCGAAGATAGCAAGGCTGCGTGCAATATTGAGTTTCATCCTGCGCCCCATGAATTGAATAGCGAACAGATGCAGTTCGTTTGAAAATTATTCTGGAATTTCCAAAGGGACCTGAAATTGGAAAGGTCCGTATAATCAGGCGGATTTGGACCGCACGAGGAAGCGCATCATGCAATACTACTTGCCGGAAAGCGGGGCAGTATTTCCTCACTGAGTATTAATTGTAATATTGATTGGTTACTGACCGATAAATTTACAACCAGATCGAAAGTGACGGGTGTTGTTTTCAAAACCTGAGGTTCCGAAACGCCGGAGCAAGCTCGCGGACAGGGAAGCGATGGGGTGGCGAAGCGGCTTCTTCAAAAGCCTGACATATTCGGGTTATAGGCCATGCCATGCCGTGTGTCGTCGGTGTGGCATTGTAATTTGCGTGCCTTCGATTAAACAGGCTTCGAACGATTTATCACCCACCGAGCAGGAAGAGATCATGACTGCAATTACCGACATTATCGCCCGCGAGATTCTCGACAGCCGTGGCAATCCGACCGTCGAAGTCGATGTCTATCTCGAAGACGGCAGTATGGGCCGAGCGGCTGTGCCGTCCGGCGCCTCGACCGGTGCGCATGAGGCCGTCGAAGTTCGCGACGGCGGCAAGCGCTATCTCGGCAAGGGTGTTGAAAAGGCTGTCGAGGCTGCCAACACGGAGATCTTCGACGCGATCGGCGGCATCGATGCCGAGAACCAGATCCAGATCGACAACATCATGATCGAACTGGACGGCACGCCGAACAAGTCCCGCCTCGGCGCCAATGCCATTCTCGGCGTATCGCTCGCCGTCGCCAAGGCCGCCGCCCAGGCTGCCGGCCTGCCGCTCTATCGCTATGTTGGTGGTGCGAGCGCGCATCTGCTGCCGGTTCCGATGATGAACATCATCAACGGCGGCGCGCATGCCGACAACCCGATCGACTTCCAGGAATTCATGATCATTCCGGTCGGCGCCGATTCGATCCGCGACGCGGTTCGCATGGGCTCGGAAGTCTTCCACGTCCTCAAGAAGGAGCTTTCGGCCCAGGGGCACAACACCAATGTCGGCGACGAGGGCGGCTTCGCGCCGGGCCTGAAGAGCGCGCCCGAAGCGCTCGACTTCATCATGAAGTCGATCGAGAAAGCCGGCTACAAGCCGGGCGATGACATCTGCCTCGGTCTCGATTGCGCTGCGACGGAATTCTTCAAGGATGGCAAGTATGTTCTCGAAGGAGAGGGCCGCACGCTTGAATCGGGCGCCATGGCTGAATACCTCGCCGATCTCGCCGGAAAGTACCCGATCATCTCGATCGAGGACGGCATGGCTGAAGACGATTGGGACGGCTGGAAGGCCCTGACGGACCTCGCAGGCCAGACGGTGCAGCTGGTGGGCGACGATCTTTTCGTCACCAACTCGGAGCGCCTGCGCGACGGCATCCGCATGGGCGTCGCCAACTCGATCCTCGTGAAGGTCAACCAGATCGGATCGCTGACGGAAACGCTCGACGCCGTCAACACCGCGCACAAGGCAGCCTACACCGCCGTCATGTCGCACCGCTCGGGCGAGACCGAAGACTCCACGATCGCCGATCTCGCCGTCGCGACCAACTGCGGTCAGATCAAGACCGGCTCGCTGTCGCGTTCCGACCGTCTGGCGAAGTACAACCAGCTGATCCGCATCGAAGAGGGCCTTGGTCCGCAGGCTCGCTACGCCGGCCGCTCGATCATCCGTGGCTGATAGCCTTTAAAAATCAGTTCCTTGAAACCCGCGCTTTGCCGGCGCGGGTTTTTTGTTGCTCTAAATTCATAGTCAACGGACGGTTAATCTCTCAGGCGTAAGCTCGTTAAATAGGTAGTGCGTTTGAGAGCATGTGTGCGTATGTGGACAAAGCATCATAAGAAGAGAAAGATCGGCCGGTTCGTCATTCCGGCCATGACGGTCGCTTTTCTCTCCTATTTCGGTTATCACTGCATTCACGGCGACTATGGTCTCCGGGCCACGGAAGGCTTCGAGAAGCGCCGAATTGCGCGTGAGCGTGAGCTTGCGGTGTTGAAGGCGAAACGCGAACATCTGGAGCAGCAAGTCGCGCTGTTGAGCG
This sequence comes from Rhizobium mongolense USDA 1844, assembly GCF_000419765.1. Classification (GTDB taxonomy): domain Bacteria; phylum Pseudomonadota; class Alphaproteobacteria; order Rhizobiales; family Rhizobiaceae; genus Rhizobium; species Rhizobium mongolense. The sequence goes on from NZ_ATTQ01000007.1 coordinate 178,468, forward strand.
ATGGCTCGCTCGACAAGGACATGCTGGACGAAAAAGCCCGCTATCAATTGAACATGTCGCGGGCCGACGAAATTGTGATTTTCAATTCCTATGCCAATTAACCGGAAATAGGTTAATTGGCAATTCCGTAGCTTTATCAATTATTTAAAGCAGAATACGTGCCATGCATTTATGGCATTGCTGTGGCCAAATTTCTTCCCTATGGTACGCCCCACCCAAGAAACGACAAACCCATAGGGAGGGTTGAATGGCGCCGCGAAAGACCGCGACCGTTTCCAGCCGCAAAACCAGCGCAAAACCTCAGAGCAAGCAATCGAATGGCGGGGCTATCGCCGATTTCGACCGCGATACCGAACTTAAGGCCTATCGCGAAATGCTGCTCATCCGGCGTTTCGAGGAAAAGGCAGGCCAGCTGTACGGCATGGGCTTCATCGGCGGGTTCTGTCACCTTTATATCGGCCAGGAAGCCGTTGTTGTCGGCATGCAGTTCGCCCTCAAGGAAGGCGACCAGGTCATCACCGGCTACCGCGATCACGGCCATATGCTGGCGACCGGCATGAGCGCGCGCGGCGTGATGGCTGAGCTTACGGGACGCAGGGGCGGCTATTCCAAGGGGAAGGGCGGGTCCATGCACATGTTTTCCAAGGAGAAGCATTTCTACGGCGGCCACGGCATCGTCGGCGCCCAGGTTTCGCTCGGCACCGGCCTCGCGTTCGCCAACAACTATCGCGGCAATGACAATGTTAGCGTCGCCTATTTCGGCGACGGCGCGGCCAACCAGGGCCAGGTCTACGAAAGCTTCAACATGGCGCAGCTCTGGAAGCTGCCCGTCATCTACGTGATAGAGAATAACCGCTACGCCATGGGTACCTCGACCGCCCGCGCGACCGCGCAGGCCGATTTCTCCAAGCGCGGCGCGTCCTTCGGCATTCCGGGCATGCAGGTGGACGGCATGGACGTGCGCGCCGTCAAGGCTGCTGCCGATGAAGCGATCGAGCACTGCCGTTCCGGCAAGGGTCCGATGATCCTCGAAATGCTGACCTATCGCTATCGCGGCCATTCGATGTCCGACCCGGCGAAGTATCGTTCGAAGGACGAAGTGCAGAAGATGCGCTCCGAATCCGATCCGATCGAGCAGGTGCGCCTGCGCCTCATCGAGAAGGGCTGGGCGTCGGAAGACGACCTGAAGTCCATCGACAAGGACGTGCGCGATATCGTCGCCGACAGCGCCGATTTCGCCCAGGCCGATCCAGAGCCGGATGTATCCGAGCTCTACACCGACATTCTGCTCTAATCGGGGAGGGAACCTATGCCTATCGATATCCTCATGCCCGCCCTCTCTCCGACGATGGAAGAAGGCACGCTGTCCAAATGGCTCAAGAAGGAAGGCGACAAGGTCACTTCCGGTGATGTGATTGCCGAAATCGAAACCGACAAGGCGACGATGGAAGTCGAAGCCGTCGACGAAGGCGTGATCGGCAAGCTGCTGGTCCCGGCCGGCACCGAAAATGTCAAGGTGAACGCCAAGATCGCCGTGTTGCTGCAGGATGGCGAGTCGGCTTCAGACATTTCCACGGCAGCGCCTGCCGCACAGCCGGCTCCGGCTCCGGCTGCGGCTCCTCAGGCCGAGGAAAAACCAGCCGCCCAGGCGCCCGTTCCGGCCGAGCCTAAGGCGTTCGTTCCGAACGATCCGGAAATCCCGACAGGCACCGAGATGGTGTCGATGACCGTTCGCGAAGCGCTTCGCGACGCCATGGCCGAAGAAATGCGCGCCGACGAAAGCGTCTTCGTCATGGGCGAGGAAGTTGCCGAATACCAGGGCGCCTACAAGGTAACCCAGGGCCTCTTGCAGGAGTTCGGCTCGCGCCGCGTGGTCGATACCCCGATCACCGAACACGGCTTTGCCGGCATCGGCGTCGGTGCTGCTATGGCCGGCCTACGGCCGATCGTCGAATTCATGACTTTCAACTTCGCCATGCAGGCGATAGACCAGATCATCAACTCCGCCGCCAAGACGCTCTACATGTCCGGCGGCCAGATGGGCGCACCGATGGTCTTCCGCGGCCCGAACGGCGCGGCTGCCCGCGTTGCCGCCCAGCACAGCCAGGACTACGCTGCGTGGTACTCAAGCATTCCGGGCCTCAAGGTTGTCATGCCGTACACGGCGTCGGACGCCAAGGGACTGCTAAAGGCAGCCATCCGCGATCCAAACCCGGTCATCTTCCTCGAGAACGAAATCCTCTACGGCCAGCACTTCGACGTGCCGAAACTCGATAACTTCGTTCTGCCGATCGGCAAGGCCCGTATCCACCGTCCAGGTAAGGATGCGACCGTCGTTTCATGGGGCATTGGCATGACCTATGCCACGAAGGCGGCCGCCGAACTCGAAAAACTGGGCATCGACGTCGAACTGATCGACCTTCGCACCATCCGTCCGATGGATCTGCCGACCGTCATCGAATCGGTCAAGAAGACGGGTCGCTTGGTCACGGTCGAGGAAGGCTATCCGCAGTCGTCCGTCGGCACGGAAATCGCCACCCGCGTCATGCAGCAGGCCTTCGACTATCTCGATGCACCGATCCTGACGATTGCCGGCAAGGACGTTCCAATGCCCTATGCCGCCAACCTCGAGAAGCTGGCTCTGCCGAATGTCGGCGAAGTCGTCGATGCGGTGAAGGCCGTCTGCTACAAATAACAAGGGGAGGGTATTTCGATGCCTATCAACATCACGATGCCAGCCCTTTCTCCGACGATGGAAGAAGGCAATCTGGCCAAGTGGCTCGTCAAGGAAGGCGACACCGTCAAGTCCGGCGACGTGATCGCCGAGATCGAGACAGACAAGGCGACAATGGAAGTCGAAGCCGTCGATGAGGGCACGATTGCCAAGATCGTCGTTCCGGCCGGTACGGAAGGCGTGAAGGTCAATGCGCTGATCGCGGTTCTTGCCGGCGAAGGCGAGGAGGTTGCTGCCGCTGCAAGTGGCGCGGGTTCGGCTGCTGCCTCGTCCTTCGAGGCGAAAGCCCAAAGCGCTTCCGCCCCTCGGGATGAGGCAGGGAAAGGCACCGCGCCAGCCGCTGCGCTGCTTGCCGCAAATGCCAATGTGAGCGCTCAGCCTGAGGTGCCGCTGCAGTCGGCCCCGAAGGGCGAGGGCGGCACACGCACCTTCTCCTCGCCGCTCGCGCGGCGTCTGGCCAAGGAAGCTGGTATAGATCTTTCCGCAATTGCCGGTTCCGGCCCACGCGGCCGTGTGGTTAAGAGCGATGTCGAGGCCGCCGTCGCCGGTGGTGGTGCTAAAGCGGCTCCCGCTGCTGCTGCGGCGGCGCCGCAGGTTGCCGCGGCCCCTCCGGCTGTAGCCAAGGGGACACCGGAAGAGGCTGTCCTCAAGCTCTTCGAGCCGGGCTCCTACGAGCTGGTGCCGCATGACGGCATGCGCAAGACGATTGCCCGCCGTCTGGTGGAATCCAAGCAGACCATCCCGCACTTCTACGTCACCGTCGATTGCGAACTGGATGCGCTTCTGGCGCTTCGTGCCCAGCTCAACGATTCCGCCCCTCGCAAGGATGGTGCCCCGGCCTACAAGCTTTCTGTCAACGACATGGTCATCAAGGCGATGGCGCTCGCGCTGCGAGACGTTCCGGACGCGAATGTGTCCTGGACCGAAAACAACATGGTCAAGCACAAGCATGCCGATGTCGGCGTCGCCGTCTCCATTCCAGGCGGGCTGATCACCCCGATCGTCCGCAAGGCTGAAGAAAAGACGCTGTCCGCCATCTCCAACGAGATGCGTGATCTCGGCAAGCGCGCCAAGGACCGCAAGCTGAAACCTGAGGAATACCAAGGCGGCACGACCTCGGTCTCGAACATGGGCATGATGGGCGTGAAGGACTTCGCAGCCGTCGTCAATCCGCCACACGCGACGATCCTTGCGGTTGGCGCCGGCGAGCAGCGCGTCATTGTCAAGAAGGGCGAAATGGCGATCGCGACCGTGATGAGCATCACGCTTTCGACCGACCACCGTTGCGTCGACGGTGCGCTCGGCGCCGAGTTGCTGCAGGCCTTCAAGGGCTATATCGAAAACCCGATGAGCATGCTTGTCTGATCATTGAGCGGAGACGGAAATGACGAAGACCGTTCTTTGCTATGGCGACTCGCTGACCTGGGGCTACGATCCGGTTTCGCTGAGGCGGCATGCCTATGAGGACCGCTGGCCGAGCGTGCTGCAGGCAGCGCTTGGCGGTGCGGCGCATGTTATTCCGGAAGGAATGAACGGCCGGACGACCGCTTTCGACGACCATCTCGCCGATTGCGACCGCAACGGTGCGCGCGTCCTGCCGACGATCCTGCAGACGCATGCGCCGCTTGATCTCGTCATCATCATGCTCGGAACCAACGACATGAAGTCGGTCGTGGCGGGATCGGCGTTTGCCGCCTGCCAGGGCATCGGCCGTCTGGTGCGCCTGATCCGCAATCATGCCTGGCCCTTTGAATTCGATGGGCCGGACATCCTAATCATAGCCCCGCCGGCGATCTGCGCGACTGGGAATGTGCCTTTTGCCGCTTCATTCCCGGGCGGTATCGAGGAATCGGCAAAACTCGCAACGCTTTATCGTGACCTTGCCGACGAACTCGGTTGCGGCTTCTTCGACGGCAACTCCGTCGCGAAGACGACACCGGTCGACGGCATCCATCTCGATGCGGAAAATACCCGCGCTCTCGGGCGCGGGCTGGAATCAACTGTACGGATGATGCTGGGGCTCTGAACATGGCCTCTTTCGCCGCGCTGCGGCCGGCAGAACGGCGGGACGCGGCGGAGCTGGCCATCCTCGTGGACATCGGCTCGCACGGCGTTGCTTCCTGGCTTTGGTTCGCAGAGGTGGCGGGCAGCCGCGCCGACACGCCGCTGGAGCGGGGCCGGATGAAGTTGAGCCGCGATGGCGCATCGGGAAATTGGCAGTGCGCGGTGATTGCCGAGGCTTATGGCGAGATCGCCGGAACGGCGGTGGGCTATGCGCTTGGCGAAGAGATTAGAGCGATCACGGCGGATCGTCCTGCGCTGGAGCCGGTCATAGCACTACAAAAGCAGGCGGCCGGAAACTGGTTCATCGGCACACTGGCCGTCTACCGCCATCTGCGCGGTATCGGCATCGGAAAGCGATTGCTGGGCGACCAGATCGAGAAAGCGGGAGAGCGGGCTGTCAGCCTGATCACCGCAAGTGATAACGAGGCAGCGCTCGCGCTGTACGAGAAGAATGGGTTTTCGCAAGCCGCCCGCGCTGAGGCCGTGGCGCTTTTCGAAAACAGCAGGAAACACGAGTGGGTGCTTTTGACCCGCCTCGCCGGATAAAAAAGGCAGGAAAACATGGCTGAGAATTACGACGTCATCATCATCGGCTCCGGTCCGGGCGGCTATGTCGCCGCCGTGCGTGCCGGCCAGCTCGGTCTGAAGACCGCGATCGTCGAACGCGAGCACCTGGGCGGCATCTGCCTGAACTGGGGCTGCATCCCGACCAAGGCGTTGCTGCGCTCGGCCGAAATTCTCGACCATTCCAATCATTTGAAGGATTACGGCCTTGTTCTCGAAGGCAAGGTCAGTGCCGATGTGAAGGCCGTTGTTGCCCGTTCGCGGGGCGTCTCCGCACGCCTCAATAGCGGTGTCGGCTTCCTGATGAAGAAAAATAAGGTGGATGTGATCTGGGGCGAGGCCAAGATCACCAAGCCCGGCGAGATCGTCGTCTCCAAGTCTTCCAAGCCGGTTGTTGAGCCGCAGCATCCGCTGCCGAAGAACATCAAGAGCCAGGAAGGTACTTATACCGCCAAGCATATCATTATTGCGACCGGCGCCCGTCCGCGCGCGCTGCCGGGCATCGAGCCGGACGGCAAGCTGATCTGGACCTATTTCGAGGCGCTGAAACCGGATGTCATGCCGAAGTCCTTGATCGTCATGGGCTCGGGCGCCATCGGCATCGAATTCGCGAGCTTCTACCTCTCGATGGGTGTCGATGTGACGGTCGTCGAAGTCCTGCCGACGATCATGCCGGTCGAGGATGCGGAAGTGACCGCCATCGCCCGCAAGCAGCTGGAAAAGCGCGGCATGAAGATCTTCACGAGCGCCAAGGTGGCGAAGGTCGAGAAGGGCGCCGGCAGCATCACGGCCCATGTCGAGACGGCTGACGGCAAGATCCGGCAGATCACCGCGGACCGTATGATCTCAGCCGTCGGCGTGCAGGGCAATATCGAGAATCTCGGTCTCGAAACACTCGGCGTAAAAACGGACCGCGGCTGCGTGGTAATTGACGGCTATGGCAAGACCAACGTTCCCGGCATCTACGCGATCGGCGATGTCGCCGGCCCGCCGATGCTGGCTCACAAGGCCGAACATGAAGGCGTTGTCTGCGTCGAAAAGCTCGCCGGCTTGCCGAATGTTCATCCGACCGACAAGGGCAAGGTTCCAGGCTGCACCTATTGCCAGCCGCAGGTTGCCTCTGTTGGCCTGACGGAAGCAAGGGCCAAGGAACTGGGCCGCGACATCCGCGTCGGCCGCTTCTCCTTCGCCGCAAACGGCAAGGCGATTGCGCTCGGCGAGGACCAGGGCCTCTGCAAGGTGATCTTCGACAAGAAGACCGGCGAACTCCTCGGAGCGCATATGGTTGGCGCTGAGGTAACCGAGCTGATCCATGGCTTCGTCGTCGCGATGAACCTCGAGACGACCGAGGAAGAACTGATGCACACGATCTTCCCGCATCCGACCGTCTCCGAATCGATGAAGGAAGCCGTTCTGGACGCTTACGGCCGGGTGTTGAACGCTTGATAATTTCCCTTTCCACCCTCTGTCCGAAGGTAGAAAAAAGAAAGGAAATCATCATGTCTATGGAGACGCAGGCATGGCTTGTCTTCCTCCTGATTGGCCTCGTTGCGGGCTTCCTAGCGAGCTTGGTCGTCGGCGGAGGTGGATTGATACGCTGCCTGCTCAGCGGCATCATCGGCGCGTTCGTGGGCGGGTTTCTGTTCAATGCGCTGGGCATATCGCTCGGCATTGAAAATGCGTTGGTCGTGCAGATCATTCACGCCACAGTGGGCGCCATTCTCGTGGTGTTGATTGCAAGGGCGATAGCTTAGGGAAAACGACAATCATGGAAGGCGTCGGCTGGATAGCGGCAATCATCATCGGCGGTTTCGCGGGCTGGCTCGCCGGCAAGCTGATGGAAGCGCGATATGGCATTGTGCTGAACATCGTGCTCGGCATCGTCGGTTCGGTGGTCGCGACCGCCATCCTGGCGCAATTCCACATCGAGGTGGCCGCAGGACGGCTCAGCTATTTCGTCACCGGCTTCCTCGGTGCCTGCCTGCTGATATTCATCGCCCGGCTCGTGCGGCGATAATGCGCGCCACGGCTCGAATTGTAAGGTTCGAGCAAAACGCTTATGTGCAGACGGATGACGAAGCCGCATGGAGCGGCGGAAAGTTGATACTGCAATGGTAACCATTCTCGACACGATCAATCCCGACGCCAAGCGCGTGCGGCATCCGGAAAAGGCGAACCGCCCCGATACGGAAGTCATGCGCAAGCCGGACTGGATCCGCGTCAAGGCCCCGACCTCGAAGGGCTATGCCGAAACGCGCGCGATCGTGAAGGAAAACAAGCTCGTCACCGTCTGCGAAGAAGCCGGATGTCCGAATATCGGCGAGTGCTGGGACAAGAAGCATGCGACATTCATGATCATGGGCGAGATCTGTACCCGTGCCTGCGCCTTCTGCAACGTCTCGACCGGCAAGCCGAACGCGCTCGACATGGCAGAGCCTGAAAACGTCGCCAAGGCCGTGAAGGAGATGGGCCTTTCCCACGTCGTCATCACCTCGGTCGACCGCGACGATCTGGAAGACGGCGGTGCTGAGCATTTCGAGAGGGTGATCTGGGCGATCCGCGCCGCATCTCCGGCAACCACGATCGAAATCCTGACGCCGGACTTCCTGCGCAAGCCGGGCGCGCTGGAGCGCGTGGTCGCCGCCAAGCCGGATGTCTTCAATCACAATCTGGAAACCGTGCCGTCGAACTACCTGACGGTCCGCCCAGGCGCCCGCTATTTCCACTCCATTCGCCTGCTGCAGCGCGTGAAGGAACTGGACCCGACGATGTTCACCAAGTCCGGCATCATGGTTGGCCTTGGCGAAGAGCGCAACGAAGTGCTCCAATTGATGGACGACCTGCGCACCGCCGACGTCGACTTCCTGACGATCGGCCAGTACCTGCAACCGACCCGCAAGCACCACAAGATCGAGAAGTTCGTGACGCCGGATGAATTCAAGTCCTACGAAACCGTCGCCTACACCAAGGGTTTCCTAATGGTGGCATCGAGCCCGCTCACCCGCTCCTCGCACCACGCCGGCGACGACTTCACGCGATTGAGGGCGGCGCGCGAAAAGAAGCTGCTGATGGCGGCGGAATAATCAACGAAGGCTTGCATTTTCTGAAAGCCGCGGCGACCTCCCGCGGCTTTTCCTTGGAGGATGCCATGGCCTGGTTGAGCGATGTCAGGGATGCCGCCCATCGGCTGAAGACGGCTGATCGCGTACTCGTCGTCGGCTGCTCCGGCGGCGGCAAGACCACGCTTGCGCGGAAGATCGCAACGCGCTTCAGCCTGCCCTTCATTTCCATGGATCGGGAGTTCTTCTGGCTGCCGGGCCGGGTCGCACGCGCAAGGCCGGAGCAGCGGGCGTTGATAGCCGAACGGATCAAGCGAGATCGCTGGATCATGGACGGAACCAATACGTCGAGCTTTGATCTCCGGCTGCCGCGGACCGATATCGTCCTGTGGGTCCGCATGCCGCGTCTGATATGCGTTTGGGGCGCCGTCAGCCGCTGGCTGAAGTGGATTGGGCGTACACGGCCGGAAATGACGCCGGGCTGTCCGGAGCAGGTCGATCTCGAATTCCTGCGCTACATCTGGAATTTCGAAAAGAAGCATTCGCCCATGGTTCTCGCCGCCATGGCCGCCCACGGCCCCGATGTCTTCCCGGTTCTCCAGCTAAAATCACGCCATCAGATGCGCGAGCTTCTTGATCTTCTCGGCTCTCCCGCTTAACTGCCGATCATGCCGCAATTCGAAACGCATCACCGCGTCCCGCACTCCGCCAATCAGATGTTCGACCTCGTGGCCGATGTGGAACGCTATCCGGAATTCCTGCCGCTCTGCGAAGCCCTGAGCATACGCAGCAGCAAGGAGCGCGACGGCAAGATCTTGCTGATTGCCGACATGACCGTCGGCTACAAGGCGATCCGCGAGACCTTCACGACGCAGGTGCTCGTCAACAAGGCGGAGCGCTTCATCGACGTCAAATATATCGACGGGCCGTTCCGGTATCTCGACAATCGCTGGCGCTTTGAGGAGGCCGGTGACGGCTGCACCATCCATTTCTTCATCGACTACGAGTTCAAGAGTCGGATCCTCGGTGCGCTGATGGGCTCGATGTTCGACCGCGCCTTCCGCATGTTTTCCGAGGCTTTCGAAAAGAGGGCGGAAGCGATCTACCGGTAGCCGTCAGACGGCCATGTCCTGACAGCCTTACCGATCGAAGAAGTGATCGAAGTACCGATTTGCCGGATAGGCATATGCCCCCCGATCAATAAAGTTGCGCCGGGACAGGCAACTTCTCAGGGCCGCGTTGTAAACGAGGCTGTACGGGTTGGGCGACCCTCTTCGCCACGACATCGCCTCGTACTGGCAATATCCAAGCGCCCGGTCGTATTTCGCCAACAAGACCGGGTCGGAATCGACGCGGATACCATGATATGTCTGATAGTTTGACGGGGCCTCGGCAGCCGATACGCAGCCCAGGCTCAAAGCAACTCCGATTGCGGCCAGATATCTCATCGACGTAACCCCTTGCGGAATGAAATCCGGCATAGGAACGGGCGCCAGTGCTCTTTGTTCCAAGCGCAGGATTAGGCCCGGTTTTCCTGGAGTTCGATAAGCATTTCCAGCGCCGTCTGTACGGATGCAAGACGGACCTTGTCGCGGCCGATATCGCCATAGAGCATCTTGCGGCGGATGAGGGCGCCGGTGCGCGATTTCGCCGCCAGATGAACCAGTCCGACCGGCTTTTGCGGCGAGCCCCCGCTCGGCCCGGCAATCCCCGTCACAGCGACCGCGACGTCGGCGCGGGAGCGGAAAAGGGCGCCGTGCGCCATCTGCAGCGCAGTCTCCTCGGAAACGGCGCCGAAGCTTTCGAGTGTGCGTTCCTGAACGCCGAGCATCTCGATCTTGGCGGTATTGGTATAGGTGACGAAACCGCGATCGACGACTGCCGAGGAGCCGGAGATTTCGGTGAGCGCGCCGGCGATCAGCCCCCCGGTGCAGGATTCAGCAGTTGAGATCATTTTCTTTGCCGTCGTGAAATCGCGGACGATGTTCTCCGCGAGCGAGAGAATGTCGGCGGTGAACATGCTTACCCCTTTGCTCCGCGATAGACGACGGTCGCGGTTGCGATCGCCGCAATGCCCTCGCGGCGGCCGACAAAGCCGATCGCCTCGTTCGTCGTGGCCTTCACTGAGCAGCGGTCGATCGAGATGCCCAGAAATTCGGAGAGATTGGTCCGCATCGCGTCGCGGTGCGGGCCGACTTTCGGCGCTTCGGCAATCAGCGAGACGTCGGCATTCATGATCGTGCCGCCGCGATCGCGCACGATCTTCGCCGCGTGTTCGAGGAAGATGCGCGAGGCGGCACCCTTCCATTGTGGGTCCGAAGGCGGGAAGTGATCGCCGATATCGCCTGCGCCGCAGGTGGCAAGCAGCGCGTCCGTCAGGGCATGCAGCGCGACGTCCGCATCCGAATGGCCCTTGAGCCGCTGGTCGTGCGGGATGAAGACGCCGCAGAGCGTGACCCCATCGCCGGCTTCCAATTGATGCACATCGTAGCCGTTGCCGGTGCGCACGTCGGGCAGCTGCGACGACGAAAGCCGGTCGTCGGCAAGGGCGATATCCCGTTTGACCGTCAGTTTTACGTTGTCGGCAGCACCTTCGACGATTGTCACCGGAATCCCCGCCCATTCGGCGATTGATGCGTCGTCTGTGAAATCCGTGCGGCCGATCTCGCTTGCCTTTTCATGCGCCGACAGGATGGTGTCGTAGACGAAGGATTGCGGCGTCTGGGCTGCGAAAAGATGCTCGCGCGAAACCGTTTCCAGAACCGTGCCCGTACCGTCAGCCCGCTTCAGCGTGTCGGCAACAGGCATTGCGGGCAGGACCGCCGGCGCACCGCCGGCCAGGGCATCGGCAATGCGATCGAGAAGCTGGTGGTCGAAGAAGGGGCGAACGGCGTCATGAATGAGGACATGCGTAATGCCTTTGTTTTTCAGGTTCCTCAGTCCGGCGAGAACAGACTGCTGTCGCGTCGCACCGCCGTGAACGGCTTCGATCGGCGTGGCGGACAACACCTCGCTAAATGCCTTTGCGACCAGTGCGTCGTCGTCAGGATGGATGACGACGACGATGTGGGCGGCGTGCTCCCATGTGACGAAGTTTTCAAGCGTATGCGTGATAACCGGCTTTCCGCCGATTAAGCGGTATTGCTTCGGACCTTCCTCATGCGAGCCCGCCCGCTCGCCGCGGCCGGCAGCAACGATGACAATTCCAGCCGAGATCGGTTGCTTCGAATGCATTTGCGGCATAAATCCCTAAAAATGTGCGGAGAGCGGCATGACTGCTCTATCGCCTTCGCTGTCCGCTTTCCAGCATCTGCCCAAAAAATATCAATTCTCACCGAAGCCTCTTGGCAAGCCCCTTTAGTATGGCTAAAAATAGTGCAGCAGTATCGTGTGCCTGAAAGATAATCAATTGCATCCAATAAATCTTGCGGCGCCCTTGCAGATCGGAAATGTCTCCGTGCGCAACCGCGTTGTGCTGGCGCCGATGTCCGGGGTCACCGACATGCCTTTCAGGCAACTCGCCTGGCGCCATGGCGCGGGCCTTGTTGTTACCGAGATGGTCGCGAGCAGGGAGCTCGTGAATAACACGGCCGAATCATGGTCGCGACTGAGGGCTGCCGGCTTCAAGCCGCATATGGTGCAGCTCGCCGGCCGCGAGGCGCACTGGATGGCGCTGGCGGCCAAGATCGCGGCCGATAGCGGCGCCGACATCATCGACATCAACATGGGGTGCCCGGCCAAGAAGGTGATCGGCGGCTATTCCGGCTCGGCGCTGATGCGCGATCCGGATCATGCGCTGAGCCTTATCGAGGCAACCGTGAAGGCGGTCGGTATTCCGGTGACACTGAAGATGCGGCTCGGCTGGGACGACAATTCGATTAACGCACCAGAGATCGCCAAGCGTGCCGAAGATGCAGGGGTAAAGCTGATCACCATTCATGGCCGCACGCGTATGCAGTTTTACGAAGGCAAGGCGAATTGGGACGCGATCCGCGCCGTTCGCAACGCAATTTCGGTTCCACTGATCGCAAATGGCGATGTCGACACACAGGCAGATGCGCAGGAGATCCTTCGCCGCTCGGGCGCTGATGCGGTGATGATCGGCCGGGGTTGTCAGGGGCGGCCATGGCATGCAGGCGCGCTGGCTGGCGCAGCCGCGCCGTCGCCGGAGAAAATTCCGGATATTGCGGTCGAGCACTACGAAATGATGCTGGATTTCTATGGGGAAGCGACGGCTATCCGCCATGCCCGCAAGCACCTGGGCTGGTATCTGGAGCGTTTCGCACCGTTGCTGCCGGTTTCGCAGAAGGCGGCAATCATGACATCGCATACACGGGCAGAAGTTGTCTGGCGCCTTCGCGATGCGCTGGCGGCCGGTTTGGAAATTTCAAAAAGCCGGGAGGCGGCATGATGGACAAGGTTCAAGCCGATCATACCGGTGGCGTTGCGATGGCAGTGCTGAACGCGATCCAGAATCCGGTGGTGATGGTCGACGAGGCGGGCTTGATCGCCTTCGCAAATTGGGAGGCGGAATCGTTTTTCGGCGCCAGCGCGTCGCACCTTGCCCGCTACAAGATTTCCACCTTCATTCCGTTCGGAAGCCCACTACTGGCCCTGATCGATCAGGTGCGGGAGCGCAGGGCGCCCGTCAACGAATACCGCGTCGACCTGAGTTCGCCCCGTCTTGGCCAGGACAAGCTGGTCGATATCTATGTCGCTCCGGTGATCAGCGAGCCCGGCTCCGTCGTCGTGGTGTTCCAGGAACGTTCGATGGCCGACAAGATCGATCGTCAGCTGACGCACCGGGCGGCCGCCCGGTCGGTGACGGGCCTTGCATCCATGCTCGCCCACGAAATCAAGAATCCGCTCTCCGGCATTCGTGGAGCCGCCCAGCTTCTCGAGCAATCGGTCGTCGATGAGGACCGCGCGCTGACGAGGCTCATCTGCGACGAGACCGACCGCATCGTATCGCTGGTCGATCGCATGGAGGTCTTCTCAGACGAACGCCCTGTCGATCGTCTGCCCGTCAACATCCATTCGGTGCTCGACCATGTGAAGGCGGTGGCAAAGGCAGGCTTTGCCCGGCACATGCGCATCACCGAGAACTACGACCCGTCGCTGCCAGCAGTTTACGCCAACCGCGATCAACTCGTGCAGGTCTTCCTCAACCTCGTGAAGAATGCAGCCGAAGCAGTCGGAGACCGGCAGGACGGCGAGATCATGCTGACGACGGCCTATCGCCCCGGCATCCGCCTTTCTGTCGCCGGAACGCGCGAGAAAATCTCGCTGCCGCTGGAGTTCTGCGTCCAGGACAACGGTCCCGGCGTGCCGTCCGATCTGCTGCCGCATCTCTTCGATCCGTTCATCACCACGAAGACGAACGGCAGCGGCCTCGGCCTTGCACTTGTCGCCAAGATCATCGGCGATCACGGCGGCATCATCGAATGCGACAGCCAGAACAACAAGACGACGTTCCGCGTCCTTATGCCGGCTTCCAAGGATGCTTCGGCCGATGATGCGGCAATTGCAAACCCAACAGGAACTTCTCGATGACAGCAACGATCCTCGTCGCGGATGATGACGCGGCCATCCGTACCGTGCTAAACCAGGCGCTCAGCCGTGCAGGTTATGATGTTCGCATCACCTCCAATGCCGCCACGCTCTGGCGCTGGGTTTCGGCTGGCGAGGGCGATCTGGTCGTGACTGACGTGGTGATGCCGGACGAGAACGCCTTCGATCTGCTGCCGAGAATCAAGAAGGCTCGTCCAGAGTTGCCGGTGCTCGTCATGAGCGCGCAGAACACCTTCATGACGGCCATCAAAGCCTCTGAGAAGGGCGCTTACGACTATCTTCCAAAGCCCTTCGACCTGACTGAACTCATCGGCATTATCGGTCGCGCGCTCGCGGAGCCGAAGAAGAAGCCAGCCAAGCTCGACGAAGATATGCAGGACGGCATGCCGCTTGTCGGCCGTTCCGCGGCCATGCAGGAAATCTATCGCGTCCTCGCCCGCCTGATGCAGACCGACCTGACGCTGATGATCACGGGCGAATCCGGCACCGGCAAGGAGCTTGTGGCCCGCGCGCTGCACGATTACGGCAAGCGCCGCAACGGACCGTTTGTGGCGATCAACATGGCGGCCATCCCTCGTGACCTCATCGAATCCGAGCTCTTCGGCCACGAAAAGGGTGCCTTTACCGGGGCGCAGACCCGTTCCACCGGCCGCTTCGAGCAGGCCGAAGGCGGCACGCTCTTCCTCGATGAAATCGGCGATATGCCGATGGACGCACAAACGCGTCTTTTGCGCGTGCTGCAGCAGGGCGAATATACGACTGTCGGCGGGCGTACGCCGATCCGCACGGACGTCCGCATCGTCGCGGCGACCAACAAGGATCTGAAGCAGGCGATCAACCAGGGGCTCTTCCGCGAGGACCTCTATTACCGCTTGAACGTCGTCCCGCTGCGGCTTCCGCCGTTGCGCGACCGCGCCGAGGATATTCCGGACCTGGTTCGGCACTTCATCCAGCAGGCCGAAAAGGAAGGGCTCGGTACCAAGCGGTTTGACCAGGAAGCAATCGAGCTGATGAAGGCCTACGCCTGGCCGGGCAATGTGCGCGAGTTGGAGAACCTTATCCGCCGCTTGGTGGCACTTTATCCACAGGACGTGATCACCCGAGAGATAATCGAAGCCGAGCTTCGTTCCGACGTGCCGGACAGCCCGATCGACAAGGGGCCGATCCGCGCGGGATCGATGTCGATTTCCCAGGCAGTGGAAGAAAACATGCGGACTTATTTTGCAAGTTTCGGCGATAATCTGCCGCCTCCGGGCCTTTACGACCGGGTGCTGACGGAACTGGAATATCCGCTGATCCTCGCCGCATTGACGGCCACGCGCGGCAACCAGATCAAAGCGGCGGATTTGCTCGGACTCAACCGCAATACGCTGCGCAAAAAGATCCGCGAACTCGGCGTCTCCGTTTACAGAAGCTCTCGAACAGCTTGACAAGGCTGTGGGCCGCGTTGCATTTTCGCCACAATGCGTTGCTTAAAGGTCACGCATAGGGTTTGGACTTCGCCATCGCATCGAGGCTGCTGAAGCTCATGTTTCAGGCTGTCCGGCGCCGTTTCAGCAGAAGGCTGAGACGCCGGGGGCTTTGCATGCATGGCGATCATATCCAGTCGATGAACCGTGACATACCGGCTTCTGCCGCTTGGAGTGATGACTTTATGAAGCAGGATGCGGCACCGCCTGCGGCAGACAGCGATACGGTCTCGACCGTTACCGATCGCCGGGCGCTGTTTGCGCTGCCGGGCCTTGTCCTGGCCGGCGGAGCGTTGCTCTGCGCGACGCTGACGCTCTTCATTCTGCTGGGTGTGACGCCGATCGACCCGACGACCCGCGTCGTCATCACTTCGGTCGTGGTAAATTCCTTCTTCGTGCTTGCACTGATAGCGCTGATCGGACGCGAAGTTGCGCGATTGCTCAAAGCGCGCACGCGCGGCCGCGCCGCTGCCCGTTTGCACATTCGGATCGTCGTCCTGTTCTCGATCGTCGCCATCACGCCGGCGATCCTGGTGGCGATCTTTGCAAGTATCACGCTGAATGCCGGGCTCGACCGCTGGTTCGCGCTGCGCACGCAATCCATCGTCAGTTCGTCGCGCAATATCGGCCAGGCCTACATGATGGAGAACGCCAGCTATCTGCAGGGCCAGACCATCTCCATGGCGAACGACCTGGAACGCAACCGGGTGCTTTACAACCTCGACCGCACGGGCTTCGGGGAGTTGATGACGCGTCAGGCGCGGGGCCGCGGGCTGCTGGGCGCATTCCTAGTTGAAAGCGACGGCACTGTCATCGTTCAGGCGGATATCAAGACCGAGAAGCCGTTACCCGCGATCCCGCAGGATGCCCTGCAGAAAGCCGCCGCCGGCCAGCCGACGCTCATTCCGCCGGGCGTAACCAACCTTGTCGGCGCCATCATCAAACTCGAGCAGATTCCAAGCGCGTTCCTCTACACCGTGCGCGCCGTCGATCCGAAGGTCATGGGCGCAATGCGCATGATGGAGGAGAATGCGACGGAATATCGCTCGATGGAGGCGGGCCGCGTCTCGCTGCAGATTGCGTTCGCGGTTCTCTATATCGGTTTTGCCCTGATCGTGCTGCTTGCGGCGATCTGGACGGCTATTGCCGTTGCCGACCGGATCGTCCGCCCGATCCGCCTGCTGATCACGGCGGCCGACAGCGTGGCGTCCGGCAACATGGATATCGTCGTGCCGGTTCATGCGGTCGATGGCGACGTTGCAAACCTGTCCCGCACGTTCAACAAGATGATTTCGGAAATCCGCACGCAGCGCGACGAGATTTTGGAGGCGAAGGACGAGGTCGACGACCGCCGCCGCTTCATCGAGGCCGTGCTGTCGGGTGTCACCGCCGCAGTGATAGGCGTCGAGAGCGACCGGCGGATCACCATCGTCAACAGTTCTGCCGAGACGCTGATGTCGCTGCCGGCGCGCGAGATGCTCGGGAAGCAGTTGAATGAAATTGCTCCCGAAGTCGATCAGGTGCTGACCGAAGCCGCATCGCGCTACCGCGGCGATTTCCGCAAGCAGATTGCCCTCGTGCGCGGCGGAACGGTGCGAACGCTGAGCGTGCAGGTCACGCGCGAGGAAGTTCGCGATACGAGCGATTCCTACGTGATCACCCTCGATGACATTACCGATCTCGTGATTGCGCAGCGCTCGACGGCCTGGGGCGACGTGGCAAGGCGCATCGCCCATGAGATTAAGAACCCTCTGACGCCGATCCAGCTCTCCGCCGAGCGCATCCAGCGCCGTTACGGAAAGCAGATCAATCAGGAGGATCGCACGGTCTTCGATCAGTGTACCGATACGATCATCCGGCAGGTTGGCGATATCGGCCGCATGGTGGACGAATTCTCGGCTTTTGCGCGCATGCCCAAGCCGACGAAGGAACAGACCGATCTGCGCAATATTCTTCGCGATGCCATCTTCCTGCGTGAGATGGGCAATACGCATGTGAGCTTCCTGCAGGAATTCGGCGACAAACCGCTGGAGGGCCAGTTCGACAGCCGCATGCTGGGCCAGGCATTCGGAAACCTGATCAAGAATGCGGTCGAATCCATTGAGGCTGTCCCGAGCGGCGAGCGCGATCAACGGAAGGTTCTCGTAAGGGCGTCGTTGGATGAGAGCCGCGACCGCTTCACGGTCGACGTCATCGACAACGGCCGGGGACTGCCAGTGGAAAACCGGCACAGCATCCTGGAGCCCTACATGACGATGCGGGAGAAGGGCACTGGCCTTGGCCTCGCAATCGTCAAGAAGATCATTGAAGAGCATGGCGGGCAGTTGGAACTGCATGATGCGCCCGCTGATTTCGACCAGGGAAGGGGGGCCATGATCCGCGTGCATCTGCCGCGTCTCGAGCCGGTTCCCGCCGCCCCGGCGTCAAATGACAAGGAAAGTGTGTATGGCCTCTGATATTCTCGTCGTCGATGATGAGCATGATATTCGCGAGATCGTCTCCGGCATCCTCTCTGATGAAGGACACGAGACGCGTACCGCGCATGACAGCGACAGCGCGCTCGCCGCGATTTCTGATCGCGCGCCGCGCCTGATTTTCCTGGATATCTGGATGCAGGGCAGCAAACTCGACGGTCTCTCATTGCTGGACGAGATTAAGACGCGCCATCCAGACATCCCGGTCGTCATGATTTCGGGCCACGGCAATATCGAAACGGCTGTTTCCGCCATCAAACGCGGCGCCTTCGATTTTATAGAAAAGCCCTTCAAGGCTGATCGCCTGATCCTGATTGCCGAACGCGCGCTGGAAAACTCGAAGCTGAAGCGGGAGGTATCTGAGCTGAAGCGGCGCGCAGGCGACGCCGTCGAACTGATCGGCACTTCGGTCGCGGTCTCGCAGCTTCGCCAGACGATCGAAAAGGTCGCGCCGACCAACAGCCGCATCATGATCTTCGGCGCATCCGGCTCCGGCAAGGAGCTGGTGGCGCGGATGATCCACAAGAAGTCGGCGCGCGCCAACGGGCCGTTCGTGGCCTTGAACGCTGCGAACATTACGCCGGACCGCATGGAAGTCGCCCTCTTCGGGACGGAAGGCTCCCCTGGCCAAGCGCGCAAGACCGGGGCGCTGGAAGAGGCCCACCGCGGCATACTCTATCTTGATGAAGTCGGCGAAATGCCGCGCGAGACGCAGAACAAGATCCTGCGCGTGCTTGTCGACCAGCAGTTCGAGCGCGTCGGCGGATCGAAGCGCGTCAAGGTGGATGTCCGTATCATCTCTTCGACGGCTTACAATCTGGAAAGCCGCATCGCCGAAGGCTGGTTCCGCGAGGATCTTTACCATCGCCTCGCGGTCGTCCCCGTTCGCGTACCGGCATTAGCGGAGCGTCGGGAGGATATCCCATTCCTTGTCGATCAGTTGATGCGTCAGATTTCCGAGCAGGCGGGCATCCGCCTGCGCCGTATCGGCGACGATGCAATGGCGGTGCTGCAGGCTCATGACTGGCCGGGCAACATCCGCCAGCTGCGCAACAATATCGAACGTCTGATGATCCTTGCACGCTCGGATGGCCCGGATGCACCGATCACAGCCGACATGCTGCCGACGGACCTCGGCGACATGCTGCCCAAGGTGTCTGCCAAGAACGACTACCACATCATGACGCTTCCGCTGCGCGAAGCCCGCGAGATGTTCGAGAAGGATTATCTGATCGCGCAGATCAACCGTTTTGGCGGCAATATCTCGCGCACCGCGGAATTCGTCGGGATGGAGCGCTCGGCGCTTCACCGTAAGCTGAAGTCGCTCGGCGTCTGATTGCTCCGGCGCAGTTTTCTGCGCCGGTTTCCCATTTCATTGCCTTAGATCCAGGTTTTCCATGCCGAGAATTTCCTATGTAAATGGCCGCTACGTGCCGCACGCCGATGCGATGGTCCATATCGAAGACCGAGGCTACCAGTTCGCGGACGGCGTCTACGAGGTCTGCGAAATACGTCACGGCTACATCGTTGATATCACGCGCCATCTCGATCGCTTGAACCGCTCGCTTGGCGAGTTGCGTATCGCCTGGCCGATGAGCCGCCAGGCGATGATCCATGTGATTCGTGAAACGGCGCGCCGAAACAAGGTACGCAACGGCCTGTTCTATCTGCAGGTGACGCGCGGCGTGGCGCGCCGCGACCATGTCTTTCCGGCCGAAGGCACCAAGCCTTCGCTGGTCATCACGGCCAAAAGCACCGATCCTGCGGTCATCGCGAAGAAAAACGCAAACGGCATCAAGGCGATCACCGTTCCGGACAATCGCTGGGATCGGGTTGACATCAAGACGGTCGGTCTTCTTTCGAATGCCTTGGTCCGCCAGCAGGCGAAGGAAGCCGGCGCCCAGGAGGCCATCTATGTCGATGCCAACGGCTGCGTGAAAGAAGGTGCCGCGACCAATGTCTGGATGGTCGACGCCGCCGGCACCTTGATCACGCGCCCTGCCGAACATGGCATTCTGCGCGGCATCACGCGCACGACACTGATGGATGTCGCGGTGAAGCTTGACCTCAGGATCGCCGAGCGGAACTTCACCGTTGCCGAAATGCTGGCGGCACGCGAGGTCTTCATCACGGCTGCCACAAGCATTTGTTTTCCCGTCATTTCCATCGACGGGCAGACGATCGCCAACGGTCATCCCGGTACGATCTCGCAGAATATTCGAGAAGCCTTTTTCGACGTTGCGGAAAAGATTGCGATTTGATACCAAGATTTGCTGGACGGAAGGGATGAGGGTTACCATCCGTCTTTCAGGAGAGGTTGATTAATATTCACCGGCCAGATCAAGCCGGCAATAAAGAAAGAAGCGGCGCGATGGCGGAACGTTCTCAGAATTTGCAGGACTTATTTCTCAATACTGTTCGCAAACAAAAGATTTCTCTCACAATTTTTCTCATTAACGGCGTAAAGCTCACGGGCGTTGTCACTTCTTTCGACAATTTCTGCGTTCTTCTTCGCCGTGACGGCCATTCGCAACTCGTGTATAAACACGCGATCTCAACGATCATGCCGGGTCAGCCCATGCAGATGTTCGAGAGCGAAGAAGCAGCGTCCTAACAGGGGCAGCAGTCATTTCGACACGCGATACCAGGAATGATTCCATCATCCCGGAGGCTCAGAGACTTCGGGATGATATGCGGGCAACCGTCGTCGTGCCTGTGCTCAAGCAGGCGCGGAGTAGGAGTGCGCCCATCGAAGGAGCTGCGACCCGCTCGCCGGAGAGCCGCCTGGACGAAGCGACCGGTCTCGCAGAGGCAATTGATCTGGATGTGGTCAACGGCGCGATCGTACCGATCTCAGAACCGCGTCCGGCCACGCTGCTTGGCACCGGCAAGATCGAGGAAATCAAGGCGCAGCTCGATGAGCATGATTCCGGCCTGGTGATCGTCGATCACCCCCTGACGCCGGTGCAGCAGCGCAATCTCGAGAAGGAGTGGAATGCCAAGGTCATCGACCGCACGGGCCTGATCCTGGAAATCTTCGGCCGCCGCGCCTCCACGAAGGAAGGCACGCTGCAGGTCGATCTCGCGCATCTGAATTATCAGAAGGGCCGTCTGGTCCGCAGCTGGACCCACCTTGAACGCCAGCGCGGCGGCGGCGGCTTCATGGGCGGCCCGGGCGAAACGCAGATCGAAGCCGACCGTCGTCTGCTGCAGGATCGTATCATCAAGCTGGAGCGCGAGCTGGAGCAGGTTGTGCGCACCCGCCAGTTGCACCGGGCCAAGCGCAAGAAGGTGCCGCATCCGATCGTGGCACTGGTGGGCTACACCAACGCCGGCAAGTCGACGCTCTTCAACCGCATTACCGGCGCAGGCGTGCTTGCGGAGGACATGCTCTTCGCCACGCTTGACCCGACGCTTCGCCGCATGAAGCTGCCGCATGGCCGGACCGTCATCCTGTCCGATACGGTCGGCTTCATCTCCGACCTGCCGACGCATCTTGTCGCCGCCTTCCGCGCAACGCTCGAAGAGGTGCTGGAAGCCGATCTGATCCTCCACGTCCGTGATATGTCGGATGCCGATAATCAGGCGCAGAGCGCAGACGTGATGCGCATCCTGAATGATCTCGGTATCGACGATGCCGAAGGCGCACGACGCATCGTCGAAGTCTGGAACAAGATCGACCGTCTCGAACCGGAAACGCATGATGCGATGGTGCAGAAGGTTGCAGGCGCCGAAAACGTGGTCGCTGTTTCGGCCATTAGCGGCGAGGGCATCGATCACCTGATGCAGGAAATCAGCAAGCGCCTTTCCGGGGTGATGACCGCGACGACGATTAAGCTGCCTTTGGGCAAGCTGGCGCTGCTACCCTGGCTTTACGAACATTCGATCGTCGACGGCCGCGAGGACAATGAAGACGGCACGGTGACGCTCGATGTAAGGCTCGCCGAAAGCGAAGCGGCCGAATTGGAACGGCGCATGGGCGACGGCCCGAAGCCGCAGAAGGAAGACTGGGAATAGCCAGACGCCTGACCGCTGATCACTTCTAAGCAAATTCGAGACCCGGTGTCCGTTGCGGATGAAAAGACGGTTCGGCGCGGAAGCTGTCGCAGTTTGGTGTCGCCTTGCCTCCTTGCCCTCATCCCTATGCCTGTCGAGGGGATCCAGCGCTCAAGTCCTTGGGTGCAGGAGACACTTCTCTAGTGGCATGTGAGTCATTCACCCCGCGCACCCGGTAGCTGGCGTCCTGTGAGGAGAGTATGGGATGGACGCTGGTGGCAAAGGGCAGGCATTCAGCGGATCCATACCGCAAAGGCGACGTAGGGGAGGTGATCCTTCGAAGCCTGCGGCTTCGCCTTCGCGCAGCTATGCCGAAGGCGGCAGATTCGACGAATGAGCGTCGACCCTCGACGCTAGCCGCGGAGATGTCATTCCCCCGCGACCGCACGCTCGATCGCCTTGGCGGCCTGCCAGATTTCCTCCATGCGCTCCAGCGTTGCCGCTTCCAGCGTTTCGCCATCTGCTTCAAGTGTTTTCTCGATGTGATTGAATCGCCGCCTGAATTTCGTGTTCGTGCCGCGAAGCGCCTGCTCGGGATCGGCCTGTACATGCCGGCCGATATTGGCAATGGCGAAGATCAGGTCGCCGAGTTCATCGCTGACCTTCGCGTGATTGCCCTCCTTGAGTGCGGCACGAAGCTCGCCGATCTCTTCCTCGATCTTGTCGAGGATGGGCTCTGGAGCCGACCAGTCGAAGCCGACCTTTGCGGCGCGTTCCTGTAGTTTCAGCGCTTCTGTGAGCGCGGGAAAGCTCCGCTGCACGGAACCAAGAAAGCCTGCTTTGAAATCTTCGGAAACGCCGCGCCTTGCGCGCCTTTCGGCACGTTCGTGTTTCTCCGCCTGCTTGATCTCGTCCCATTGCTTCTTGACGAGTTCCGGCGTGTCGGCATCGGATCGCGCGAAGACATGCGGGTGGCGGCGGATCATCTTGCGCGTGATGGCTTCGACGACGTCGCCGAAGGTGAATTCGCCGGCTTCCTCGGCCATACGGGCATGGAAAACGACCTGCAGCAGCAGGTCGCCAAGTTCCTCGCAAAGATCGTCCATGTCGTTGCGTTCGATCGCATCGGAGACCTCGTAGGCTTCCTCGATCGTGTAGGGCTTGATCGTTTCGAAGGTCTGGACGATGTCCCAGGGGCAGCCGGTTTCGGGATCGCGCAGTGCAGCCATGATCTCGATCAGGTGCGAAATGTCTTTTGAAGCTTCCATGATATCTCAGTTCAACGGGATGGCATTGGCGTCTTTGGACACCTGATAGATGTCGGACAGCGCATCGTAGCGGGCCTTGATGCTGGCGGCCTGCGCTTTGAGATCGGTTTTCAGCTGTTCGTCCTCGGTTTCGATGAGGTCGGCGATCGCAAAACTGTTCCAGAACGCGTTGTGGCGGCGGTATCCGCCCGGTTCGAGGCCGAAGACCTCCTTCAGAATCTTCAGATCATGCGGGATGGCAAAGCTGTCGCGCGAATCCTCATGGCTGAAGAAATAGTAGAAATTATCGAAACCCGCCCAGGTGATCGCCGACATGCACATGCTGCAGGGCTCGTGCGTCGAGAGAAAGATGAGATCCTTGGTCGAGGGCTTGTCGGAGAGCTCGTAAAAGCGCTTCAATGTGTGGACTTCGCCATGCCATAGCGGATTTTCGAGTTCGTTGTTCGTTTCCGCGACGACCAGCGCCAGGTCGGATTTTCGCAGGATTGCCGCGCCGAAGACCTTGTTGCCTTCGGAAACGCCGAGTTCCGTGATCGGCAGGATATGATTCTCGATGACTTCGAGAAGTCGGGAGGCAATCGTCTTTTCCGGCATGGTGTTCTCCTGTTTCTTGCAGTTTACCGATTGCCGCCGAGAAGCGGAATGCATGATCCCGCCGAATCTGCGCATTTGTCACCAGCTTATGATGCGCTGCAGCAGCATTTTCAAACGACCGGGCGACTTTTCTCAAATCCTTGAGAAGGCGAGCAAAAGAATACGCGCTCAGCGGAGCTTTCGAATTTCTGTTTCTTCAATCCGTTGACCGTAAAAGGCATAGTCGGCCAACTTCGAAGTGGAATGATAATGCCGTCCAGCAACGAACAGCTATCGGTGTTTCCCGCATTCTTCCGTGTGGAAGGGCGGATCGCAGCCGTTTTCGGCAATGGAGACGAGGCCTTCGCAAAGGCGCGCCTGCTGCTGAATACGCGCGCCCGCATTGTTGCTTATACGGACCATCCCGAGGCTGATTATCATTCGTTCCTGATTTCCAATCGCATCGAAACGGTTCGTGGTGCTTTCTCGCCCGAGCAGGTGGATGGTGCGACGCTTGTTTTTGCTGCAACCGGTAATGCTGCCGAAGATCGCGCGGTCGTGGAAGCGGCCCGGGCGGTCAGAATTCCGGCCAATGCAGTCGACCAGCCGGACTATTGCGATTTCTTCACCCCCGCTCTCGTCAATCGCGCGCCGGTCGCCGTTGCGATCGGCACGGAAGGTGCCGGTCCGGTGCTTGCCCAGATGATCCGTGCCCAGGTCGATCAGTTGCTTTCGCCATCGCTCGGCCGCCTGGCCGATCTTGCGACGAGCTACCGCGGGACCGTCGAACATCTCGTTCCGCGCGGCGTCGCCAGAAGGGTCTTCTGGCGCCGTTTCTTCTCTGGTCGAGTGGCGGACGCCGTTGCAAACGGCAATCTTCCCGAAGCGCGGCGTGCCGCAAACGGCCTCCTGCGCCCGACGGAAAAGGTTGACGGCCGCGTCTGGCTCGTCGGTGCCGGTCCTGGAGCCGAAGATCTGCTGACCTTGCGCGCCCAGCGCGTGATGATGGAAGCCGACGTCATCGTTTTCGATGCGCTGGTGCCGCAGGCGATCGTCGATATGGGCCGCCGCGATGCCGAGCGCCTTTCGGTCGGCAAGCGCAAGGGTTGCCATTCGAAATCGCAGGAAGAGATCAACGATCTGCTTGTCCAGCTTGGACGCCAGGGCAAGCGCGTCGTGCGCCTGAAATCCGGCGATCCGCTGGTCTATGGCCGGGCAGGGGAAGAGATGGCGGCGCTGCGTGCCGCGGGCATCGGCTACGAGGTCGTTCCGGGCATCACTTCCGCTTTCGCCGCCGCGGCCGATTTCGAGCTGCCGCTGACGCTGCGCGGCGTTGCCTCGTCGCTGGTCTTCACGACCGGGCATGATCTGACCGGCGACGTGCTGCCCGATTGGGCAAGCCTTGCCGTGTCCGGCGCGACGATCGCCGTCTATATGGGACGTACCGTCGCAGCCTCGGTCTCCGAGCGGCTGATGAGCGCCGGGCTTCCCGCCGAGACGACCGTTGCCGTCGTCGAGAATGCCAGCCGTGCGGACCGTCGCCTACTGCACGGCATTCTGCGCGATCTTCCCGACTTGCAGCATCGTGACGAGTTGACCGGACCGGTCATGGTCATTATCGGCGATGCTGTCGCAGGCGCCAATTTCGAACTGTCCGAGCCACTGGTGCGCCATGAGGCGACCGCGCCGGAATTTGCAAGGAGCTGAACATGGTCGACAAGGTTCTGACCGCCAACAGGCTGACGGACGGCGTGGCCGTCTGGCTTGACGCCGGCGGCGAATGGGTAACCTCGCTGCAGGATGCGCTCGTCGCCCGCCATGCCGAGGCCGTGACGGCTCTGGAAGAGATCGGAAAGAAATCCTATGCCGACAACAAGGTCGTTGACGTTGCCGTCATCGAAGTTCAGGAAACCAACGGAGTTCTATGGCCACTGCGCCTCCGCGAGCGCATCCGCGCCCAGGGCCCGACCATGGAATATGCGCCGGGCTACAAGCCGGCCGATCCCGAATTCATTGCAGTCTGAGGAAGCTGATGTACCGTTACGACGAATTTGACCACGCCTTTGTCGCCGAGCGCGTCGAGCAGTTTCGCGACCAGGTCCAGCGCCGTCTGTCCGGTGAGCTTGCCGAGGATGCGTTCAAGCCGCTGCGCCTGATGAACGGCGTCTATTTGCAGCTCCATGCCTATATGCTGCGCATCGCCATCCCCTACGGCACGCTCTCCTCGCGTCAGATGCGCATGCTCGCCCATATCGCCCGCACCTACGACCGCGGCTACGGCCACTTCACGACCCGCCAGAACCTGCAGTTCAACTGGCCGAAACTCTCCGACATGCCGGACGTGCTTGCCGAACTTGCGACGGTCGAGATGCATGCCATGCAGACCTCCGGCAACTGCATTCGCAATGTCACGGCGGATCATTTCGCTGGTGCCGCCGCGGACGAAGTCGCCGACCCGCGTCCCTATGCGGAAATCCTGCGCCAGTGGTCGTCCGTACATCCGGAATTCTCGTTCCTGCCGCGCAAGTTCAAGATCGCCGTCACCGGCGCCGAGCGCGACCGCGCGGCGATCCAGGTCCACGATATCGGCCTGCATCTGAAGAAGAACGACAAGGGCGAGATCGGCTTTGCCGTTTACGTCGGCGGCGGCCAGGGCCGCACGCCAATGGTCGCCAAGCTGATCCGCGACTTCCTGCCGGAAGAGGACCTGCTGTCCTACACGACCGCGATCATGCGCGTTTACAATCTGCACGGCCGCCGCGACAACAAGTACAAGGCGCGCATCAAGATCCTCGTGCACGAAACCGGTGCCGAGGAACTGGCGCGCCAGGTCGAGGTTGAGTTCGTGCAGCTCAAGGATACCGAGCTCAAGCTGCCGGAGAAGGACGTCCAGGCGATCGCCGCCTATTTCGCGCCGCCCGCGCTGCCGGAACGCGCCGAAGGCTGGGAGAACCTTGCCCGCTGGAAGAAGGCCGATCCGGCATTTGCCCGCTGGGTGCAGCAGAATGTAGCGCCGCACAAGAACCCCGATTACGGCATGGTGACGATCTCGCTGAAGCCGATCGGCGGCATCCCGGGTGATGCCTCTGACGCGCAGATGGATGCCGTTGCCGACATCGCCGAGGAATATGCCTTCGACGAAATCCGCGTGAGCCATGAACAGAACCTCATCCTGCCGCACGTGGCGCTGGGCGATCTGGAAGCCCTCTATCGCGGCCTGGTCGCGGCTGGTCTGGAAACTGCCAATGCCGGCCTCATCACAGATATCATTGCCTGTCCGGGGCTGGACTATTGCGCGCTCGCCAATGCGCGCTCCATTCCGGTTGCGCAGGAGATTTCCAAGCGATTTGGCGATCCGGCGCGTCAGGCGGAGATCGGCGAACTGAAGATCAAGATCTCAGGCTGCATCAACGCCTGCGGGCATCACCATGTCGGCCATATTGGCCTGCTCGGCGTCGAGAAGAAGGGTGCCGAACTCTATCAGATCACGCTTGGCGGCTCCGGCGACGAACACACCTCGATCGGCGAGATCATCGGCCGCGGCTTCGAACCGGACAAGGTGACGGACGCGATCGAGACGATCGTCGATACCTATCTAAGCATCCGCCGGGACCCGTCTGAAACCTTCCTTGCAGCTTATCGCCGCGTCGGTCCGCAGCCTTTCAAGGATGCGCTCTATGGCGCGGCTGCGGAAGCGGCATAAGGAGGGATGATGACGAAGATTTGGAGAGAAACCGGTTTTGTCGCCAACGATCCCTGGGTGATCGAGAGCGATGAGGTGAAAGCGACCGAAGATCAGAAGCCTTTGCTCGGCCTCGACGATCTGATCGCCAGGGCCGGAGAGAGCAACGATGTCGGGCTTGGTGTGCTCATCAAGCCCGCCGACGACGTCCGCAAGCTCGAGCCTCACCTCGATCGCCTCGATATCATCGCCGTTGCTTTTCCGGCATTCAGCGACGGCCGTGCCTTCAGCCATGCTTCACTGCTGCGCGAGCGACTGGGTTATGCCAACGAATTGCGGGCGGTAGGCGATGTGCTGATCGACCAGATCCCGTTGATGCTGCGCGTCGGGATCGACAGCTTCGCCGTGACCAATGAAACGGCAATCAAGCGCCTTTCCGAAAACCGGCTGCCCGGAATTCCCCATCATTATCAGCCGGCTGTGCGTGACGCGGAGGTCGGCAAGGGCTATAGTTGGCGCCGTCAGGCGAAGCCGGCGGCATAATGCCGGCTCGCCGTCTCTGGTGACGGAAGCGATGCAATGAAACATTTCGAAGTGGCGGTGATCGGTGGCGGTCTCGCCGGCATGGTGGCCGCGATCGCACTCGCCCGCGGCGGCCGCAGCGTGGCGCTGATTGCCCCTCCCGCCGCGACCGAGGACCGGCGCACGACGGCGCTGATGGATCAGTCTATCCGCTTCCTCGATCGCCTGACGCTCTGGGAAAAGCTGAAGCCCGAGACCGCGCCGCTGAAAAGCATGCGCATCATCGACGGCACACATCGCCTGCTGCGTGCACCAACCACGACGTTCCGCTCGGTCGAAGTCGGGCTCGATGCCTTCGGCTACAACTTCCCGAACAAGGCTTTGACCGACGTGCTCGAGGCGGCGGTCGCCATCGAAGGCAATATCAAGCGCTTCACTGCTTTTGCTGACAGCATTGATATCGGCGAGAATGCCGTTTCCATTATGCTGGCGGGCGGCGAGATGCTGTCTGCAGATTTTGCTGTTGGCGCCGACGGTCGCAAGTCGAAGCTTAGGGAAAAATCCGGCATTGGTGCACGCAACTGGTCCTATCCGCAGTCGGCAATGGTGCTGAATTTCAGCCACTCGCTGCCGCACGAAAACACCTCGACGGAATTTCACACCGAATGCGGCCCCTTTACCCAGGTGCCCTTGCGCGGCAACCGCTCTAGCCTGGTCTGGGTACAGGATCCGTCGGATGCCGCCGCTGGTCTCGAATTGTCGCTTGCCGAATTGAGCAATGGCGTCGAGGAGCGGATGCAGTCGCTGCTCGGCAAGGTGAGTGTCGAGGAAGGCGTCCAGATTTGGCCCCTTTCGGGCATGATGGCGCACCGCTTCGGCAAGGGCCGGATGGCGCTGATCGGGGAAGCCGCGCACGTCTTCCCGCCGATCGGGGCGCAAGGCCTCAATCTCAGCCTGCGCGATATTATGGCGCTGACGGATATTCTCTGCGACCGGCCCGAACTGCCGATACCAGCCGATTCGGGCGATCGGTTCGACCGTAGGCGCCGCGCCGACATCATGACGCGAACGGTCAGCGTCGATTTGCTGAACCGCTCGCTTCTCTCGGGTTTCCTGCCGGTGCAGATGCTGCGCGCCGCGGGCCTCCACATCCTCTCGGCGTTTCCGCCGCTACGCAGCGTCGTCATGCGCGAAGGCATCGAGCCGGGCCGCGGATTGCGGGATATTCCTACTGCCTTGCGGGAAAAGTTCAGCCGGAAGAAAGGCTGATCTGATCGCGATCTGTACGGCGGCTTACTCTTTGCAGGCTATGATGTGCTGCCTTCAGCCGATCCGCATCAGGATCGGAAAGGTCTGCTGGAACCAAATGGCAATATCGCTGACGAAACCGAAGATGAAGGCGAGCCCCGTGAGCACGAGGAAGCCTCCCATGATCTTTTCGATTGTGCCGAGATGGCGGCGGAAGCGCGCCAGAAATTTCATGAAGGCACCGGA
This sequence comes from Rhizobium mongolense USDA 1844, assembly GCF_000419765.1. Lineage (GTDB taxonomy): Bacteria > Pseudomonadota > Alphaproteobacteria > Rhizobiales > Rhizobiaceae > Rhizobium > Rhizobium mongolense. The sequence continues at coordinate 207,938 of NZ_ATTQ01000007.1, forward strand.
AAAGCCGGCGGCGATCCAAAAGGGAATAGCGAGGCCGAGCGAATAGACGGCGAGGAGCCCCGCGCCGGAGCCGACGGTCTCGCGCGATGCCGCAACCCCCAAAATGGCGCCGAGCACCGGCCCGATGCAGGGCGTCCAGCCGAAGGCGAAGGCAAGTCCCATGATATAGGCGCCTGTCAGCGTCGCCGGCTTGCCGCCGCTCTGGAAACGGGCCTCGCGCGCGAAAAGCCCAATTCGGAAGACACCGAGGAAGTTCAGCCCCATGATGATGATGATGAGGCCGCCGACCTTTGCCAGAAGATCCAGATGCTGGCGCAGCAGCATTCCGATGCTGGAAGCGCCGGCGCCGAGCGCGACGAAGACCGTGGCGAACCCGAGCGTGAAGAACAGCGCCGAAAACAGCACTCCGCGCCGGACATCGGGCGCAACCGCAACAGCATTGCCGCCCCGGAACTGCTCGACGGATATGCCCGCCATGTAGCAGAGATAGGGCGGAACGAGGGGAAGCACGCAGGGAGAGAGAAAGGAGAGGGCACCCGCAAGCAGGGCGCTCAACAGGGAAATATCGGCAATCGACACGCATTCTCTCCGGCTGCAATCTGGCGGATGTTTAGCGCCGCAATCCACCGAATGCCAATCACCTTTTCGAGCCCCGGCAAGAAATATGCCTAACGCGGCGAAAAAGGGAGATTTTTCGGTTGACCACAATAGGTCGCCTGCATATGTTCCGCGCACTTCCGGCCGGGGGCTGTTTTGAGTTCAAGGCGTCAAGGGAGAGCGTAGCTCAGCTGGTAGAGCAACTGACTTTTAATCAGTAGGTCATGGGTTCGAGCCCCATCGCTCTCACCAAAAAATCCAGCAAAAGCAATAAGTATTGTTTCAGATCTGAAACGATTTCAGTTACGAATCGCCTCGGGGGAAAATCTGGGGGAAAGTTGGCTTCACGTCTCCCCGACAATCTGGCATTCTCTGCCGCATGCCAGCGCCATCGAAAGCCCGACTCCGGCCGACTCTTGTCGAGAATCCGTATTTTTCCCGCGCCCATCCAGCCGATTCGAAGAACCCTCGCTCCATTCCGGCGATGGTCAACGTTCGCGAAAGCGCAATCACGACGCTCGCTTCGCGCGGTGTACTCGATGCGGCCCAGGTCGCCGCTGCTGATCGTTTCCGGGCGCTCTTTGAGGCTATGGGCGGCAAGGGTGCTGGTGCTTTGATTACGGTCGCGAGCATGTCGACGGCGGCAAGGCGCGCGATCCGATTTCCGAGCGGCAGGCGAACGCGGGCAAGGAACTTGCCAGATGCCGGGCGCTGCTCGGCGTCCGCATCTATGGGCTCGTGTCTGCGGTCTGCGGTGAAGGCTTTGCGCTCACTGAACTCCTGGCGAGCAAGGGCGCTGACATGCTCCGCATGGGGCTGAACGATCTTGCCGGCCTCTGGGGCATTGCAACCCGGCGATAAAGCCGCGGTTTGCCTCCTGCGCGCGCCGTCAGCGCGTTTTCCGGGCTTCCTGAGGAAAGATGCCGCCTGGAGGAAATGAGCGCCCTATGCCCCGGGAGAGGCGGGCACTTTCTTATGTGTGAGGCCGATATCTCCGGCACTTGGCGCTTCCAACGCGGAAGCGCTACGGCCTTGGTTGGGAGCGCGAACCTCGCCGCGCTCTTGCGCAGTATACGTCAGCCAGCCGCCGCCTGGGACCTGCTGGTCCTTTGACAAGCCAGCGTTTTCCGCCGCCTGCCGTTGGGAAATCAAAGTAGGGGTGACCCCACTTTGTTTCTGCGCATTAGCGGGCCGTGCGTCGAATTCCTTCAGCAGTTCGCCGGCTCGCCGCCGCGCTCGATTGCGTGAAGCTGGATTTTCCGCAATTCGGTAACCGATGCCACCATAAGCACTTGTCAGTTTTCTCTCTTTCACTGAAGTTGTGGCTGGCAACGTTTGAACTGTGGGGAGCACATGATTCAGCTGCGGTTTGAGGACATTTTCTTCTATCTGTTGGCAGGGATTCTCGCGATGATGGTAGCGCTTATGGCGCCCTATGTGTTTCGTTATAAGTCCATCAACGAATTACCGAAGTGGGTGCTAATCCGGCTGACGCTGACAATTTTTCCACTCGTGTTCGCGTTCCTTCTGATCGCGATGAAGGCCAGCGAACTGCATTTGAAAGGGCCGCCCCAGTTCCCTTGAACGTGCGTAACGTAACCCACAATGGTCGCTTTGGGGGCGTGACGCGACCGTGACCGAGGTCTCAAATGCGGCATGATCGGTCACTGGTGATCTTAGGCTGTGGACGAGGCACCTTCGAGGTTAAAAGGTTGCGAAGGGTTAGCGGGGCGAGACGATGGGGCAACCTATTCATGATCAAAGAGCTTCAAGGGAGGTTACCGTCCTCAAGATTGTACTCCCGTTGGCCGCTGTAGCGGTCTTCGTGTTCATCGGGGGCCTCTATCTTTGGCGACTGCATAATTTCTCCAGCACTGTCGCAACTATAGAGGCAGTCTGGCAGGAAAAGCGCCAGACACGAGGGGGCTAACGGTTGTTACTTTCGGGGAGCTAACTTTTACGAGGATCACGGCGGACGGGAAGCCTGTGTCCTGCAGACATTCCTTCGAGATCGGTAAGCCAAGCGACAAGTTCAAAATTGGCGATAGACTGGAAATCATCCCGGCAACCGGTACATGTCAGCGAGTTGATATTGTCGGACGAAGCGATGCTGGGGCCTGAGCGTTACGGCCTGGCCTGTGGCGCCGTTGAGAGATAGCCCTGGTTCAACTTCGTCGACTGTGCTGACGAAGTTCTCTTGTCTTGATGGCCTTCCGGGTCCGCCATCGCCGCGACAAGCCCGCTGGCCGTTGTTCCTGTGGCGGCGCTCATTGGCCGACCAAAACTGTTCTACAATTTCTAGGACTTGCTCAAATCGGAAGGACAAATTTAACTTGCGCAATGTATGTATCGTGCAGCTAATACATAGGGCGAATCAAATGTTTGTCGTGTCGATACTTGATGGTGGGGACGAGCGAAACTTCCTTGCGACAGGTCTGACATTCCAAGGCGAGTCTGTGTTCATAGATGCTGCCGGGGTAAAGCATCGATTTCGGCGTGCCGACATCTTGGAAGTCCTTCCGGTCTACGATGCTGAAGCGTGCCGTGATTTGCCGCCGCGTTGGTGCGGTTTGGCCCGGCCTTGCGACGTGATGCCTGAGAGGGCAACCCTGCAATGACCCCGGCTTCGTCGCGTATCTCTTTCACCTTGGCAGCGGTGAATATTTCCCCGGCCTCGACGCGTTCGTTGATAAGCGCCTGAACGTCGGGTTCGGTTTTCGCGATTTCAGCAAGGGCGCGTGGGGTAATGTTTGCACATTGCGCAAACAATTCAGGATTGACGGATTTTGATATCTCAATCGCCTGATACGCGAAGCGCTGTGGAATGCCGGGAAGCCGGGACGCAGCCATCCGGTAAACCCGCCCTTGTCGCGCCGGTATTTGAAAAGCTCTTGCGCGGCGTCGACTAGCGCTAGCCCACACATTTTAACCGCCTGTCTCATTCTTCTCGACCAAGGCCGGTTCCTGCTGCATTGGTTCCTCATAGTGATTGATGAACGCTTGGTGCTCATCGACCGACGCATTGATTACCGCCCTAGCGTCAGTCCCGAAGTAGTCGTGGATGATGGAGGAGCCGCGCACAAGAATGCCGATGAAGCTGCTTAGGGTGGATGCGAGGCCTTCTGCCTCTGGCTGATCGAAGATGACAAGCTCCAAATTTTCTCCTTCGACGCGCAGATGCCGATTGGTGAGGGCGCGGATGTTGTTGTGCGTCTCATTGCACAGGCTGTTGTAGACCGAGCGATAAATGTCCTCCATGCCCGCGCGGCGGAACCGCTCGTAGACACTTAGCGGAGGGGTCAACGACAGTGCGTCAAGATCAACCCTATGCTGTGCCAGCAATGCGGCGGCCTCTGGGTTGTTCTCGAAACCCTGCAAAAACGGGTTGCCCCCTGCAACGCCATGCTGCGCAAGCTTTATCCATCCGGTCGAGTTCTGCACGGTTATTGACAGCATCATCATCGCTCGCTGTCTTCGGTTACGACTAGCGCCTCTTCGGTCACGCTAAATTCCAGATCGCCTTCGCCAATCGCCAAGGCGGCGGCGTCGAGCGCGATAATCGTGTTTTCGGCAATCGTCGGCGCTGTCAGCCACGCCATGCTCGCAACGCCAGGCGCGGCGAGAACAGCGCGAATTCTGACTTCCTCGCGGGACAGAAAAACCAAATCGGACGCGCCGGGAACGGCGGCTGCCAGAACGCCGAGATCGGCGGCGATTCCTGCCGCGCCGGTTTCAGCGGAAGCGGGCAAGGGCGCAACGTTGGAAAGCAAGCCTGCGGGCGTTGCCCCGGCGGCGGCGTTGGCGGAAAGCAGGGCAACATCGACCATGGCCATCACGTCGGCGGCGGTAACGGCGCGCACGAGATTTTCAAAAGTTTCCCCGGTCGCCGCGCCATTTCGCGGGTGTAGGTCGAGATAATCCCGATTTTTCCGGGGGCGGCGCTTCCCGCAACGAGCCTGCCCTTGCGAACGGGAATTTCCGAGCTTTCGCCAATGAAGCCGCCGCAATATCGTCCGGCGCTGCGCTCGGAAGCGTTACGGCTGAATTGCCACTGAAACTTAGCCGCAACGTTCCGGGGCGGCGGGCAAGCTGCGAAAAGGCGCTTAACGGTGATAAAATCGCAACCGGCCCAATCGCGTGATCGGCAAGCTCGGTGGCCCAACCAGCAACCGTTGTTTGAGCCGGGGCGGTTGCGGCTTTGAGAACGGCGCTCGGATTGGCGGCGGTTTCGAGAACGCTTCTCGCGACCGCTTCCGGGAAATTGGCTTCGACGTAGGTTTGGAAATTCTGCTTGGCTACCCGCGCCTTCAGCGAAGCCGCCATGGCCCGGATGATTTGCGCGGCGGGATCGGGTGACCGGCCCTGCCGGTTTCCCTGCCGTAGCCCAGCAATCTGCCTTTGCGCGGAATGCCGACCGATTTTGCGTGTTCAATCCGGCGGTCGAGATCGAGATATTCGGCTCGTGAAATGGCGTCAGACATAAAAAATGCCCCTTAAAGATTGAGGGGCGTCATCGATCGAAATTCGTGCCGTCCCGTCGGCCCGTCCCAAGGAAGAATTGCCTGAAACTGTATCATCATCTCCCCGCTTTGGCCAGCAGTATGCAATTATAGCATAGCTAAAGGAAGTCAGAGAATGTCAATGGAGGGTTGCATCCGATGGCGTTTCGGTTGGAAGGAACCCCGAATAATTTTTCAGCGGGTTCTCGCAAAAGGAAGAGGGGGCGGTCAGGAACCGGGTATGGCCTACTTTTCGAACTCACCGCCCCGGGATGCAACCGTCCCGCGTATTTGACCAAGCGTGTGGCATTTAATTGCCGCCGCCTTAGGTTTTTAGCCATACTAAATGTGCATATCTCATCAGCAGTACGGTGACCGCGATCTAGACCGAACGCCGCGAGAGTGGGCGTGGCCTTGGCTGGCGATCAAGTGGGGCGGCGGTATTGCGCCAATTCCAGTCATTGACAGCAGGTGCAACAAATGGCCGGATTCGACCCTTCTCAGACCTTGCCGCGGAGAAGTTGACGACAAGTCCAGACCCCGTTGCGGTCGTTCAGTGCCCATCGTAGCACGACGCTGTGCATTGCCTCGGAGGCCCACGCATCCTCCATCCGACGGAAGGCTACTCCATTTGAGCGAGACACGCGGAACGTGGCTCGGCGCGCTAATTGTGGTATCTTAGTTGAAGAGGCAGTTGCTCATGCGTCGGCTACGGCATGAGCTTGGAGGGGTCCGGGGCATCGGCGATCGAAGATGCAGCCTCGTCCCAGGCGCTGTCGCAGCCAATCGGGCTGACTTACGACCGCACGCTTGATCTCGATCTGGGGAACAGGCGCTCGGTGAAACCACACACGTCTCGAGCGCAAGCAGGTCGCCTCTAAATCTGCGGCGGCGCTGAGCATCGGCTTGGATCCATCGCTCGCACCATGGAGGAACCAATGAAACCCACAATCGCGGCATGCGCCGCAGCGATGACACCTGTCAAAACAGCGCTTCTCTCCGGATTACTCCTGGGCTTAGCTCCTGGAGTCGTCCTCGGACAGCCGATCGAAAAGAAGGGGACCACGCCCTATGTCACGCATTTCGTTTTTCGGCCTTTGATGAGCATTGACATTCCCGGAGTCGGTACGGCCACCGCGCTGGAGGCGGTCGGGACCACCGAAAATATGAAGGGAGAGGCGATGCTCGACAAGATGTCAGCACATTGCACGGCGGTAAGTGTTGCTTCGGGCGACAAGAACTACATTGATGGCGCTTGTGTGCTGGCCGATCGGGACGGCGACAAGATCTTCTCGACCTTCGATACACGCGATCTCGACAAGTCGCAGCCGGAAATGGATTGTGGCACCCATATTATCACCGGCGGCACCGGCAAGTACGCGGGCATCACGGGGCGTGAGCCCTTTGCTTGTATAGCGATGCCTGCGCTGGCTGGTCCCGGCGGCTATACTGCGATGGACATCCCGCATAACACGACGTGGGAGATCAAATGACAGGAACCTTGATGTCCTATCGCAAACTCGGCGGCCGACAACCGGTCCCAACAAGGTTGAATGAGAGCCCGGCCCGACAGCCGGGCTTTTTTCTGCACGGGATCAATGGCTGATGAAGCACAGTAGACCTAGCACAAGAATCTTTGGGACGTCCTCAGCCTTGCCCTGCAAATCGCAGGGGCCATTGGGGCGTCAATGTCCGTTCGTTGTTCATCTGCGTCATTCACCTGGCTCGAACAGATGACCACTTTCCACCCATTGCTGCCATTCGATCTGACGCGGGCGAACGGCAGCAATTGGGCCGTAAGCTGCTGTACTACCGAATACAGCGGGCGCGGACGCTGCATTGAACGATTTCGGGGGAAGCAACCAGGGCGCAAAACTGGAGGAACTGAACCATGGATAACGACGTGGAATTGCTGAACGCCAGGAGCGCGCCGCCCGACGACGTGGCGAAGCTGAACGCCAAAATTGCCAATCTCAAAGCCAATCTGACCGAAGCCAAGGATGAGATTGCCAGCCTTTAAAATCGATCTGGAGATTGCCGCCGAAGACGCCGGAAAGGGTGAGGAAGGGCACTACAAGCTTTTGCGACAGATCGGTGGGTTCGAGCCCCATCGCTCTCGCCAAAAATTTACCAGCGAAATCAGATATTTACCGCCATCCCTGGATGGTTTTGCTGGCGGAATCATGAGCCGAAATTGCCTATTTTTCGGCGTTTTACGGCACACGTGCCAGGTACCGGCACATGATTTGGCACACGGCACACGTTTATGCGAGTTCCTCTGAGATTCTCTCGAATGCATCTTTGTGATTCTCGCTAGGGAAGCGGTGCCCGTAGCAGTCCATCGTGATAGCGTGGGATTGCGTGCCCCGGCGTTGCCAAAGCCCGCGAGCAACTGGTCTGCAGAGATTGCCGACAACCGACAAGAAATCCGCCCAACGATCGGCGAACTGATGACCGCCGCGGAAGGTGCCAGCCGACGTTCGAAAGAGATGTAAAAACCGGCGAGCGCGTTTCTCTTGGCTCACTCAAGTCTCTGGGTGGTCGATTGGTCGAATGGGCAGTGACGAAAAGGGCCGCAAAATCCGGCCAGGTGATCGTGTAGCACCGGCAGGTGGAGAAAAGTCTGCACCGCAATCCTAACCGATCCGTCCTACCTATGCTGGATCCGCTTACGGGCGTCGAGGAAAGTAGACGGCTATTGCTCAGATTGGGCATCGACGGTGGCGTACCGTTCGAGAATCTGCCGGTTCCTGCAACGAGGTGCGAGGACGCGGTAGCAAAAGGCGCGGGCTTCCTGGGTGGTGTATCATGTCCTACGGGTAACACGTCCAGCGGCGCCCAGTTTTGGGAGCCCCCGAAGTCAAACAAGGCGAAGCGGCAGCCGTGATCGAAGAAGTTGCCGGCCGAGGCACACTCAAATCAATCGGCATCCGGCTTGGATACGCCGAAGAATACGCTGACCGGGCTGGCAAGGCTGCGCTAGCTGGCAAGGCTGCGTTAATTGAAGCTGCCAGAACTCTGACAGCGGCCAACGATAACGAGAAAGTTGCAAACCGCGTGCCAAAACGTGGCGCAATCCGACGTATAGGTATGAAAGAGGCCGCCATTGCGCGGCCCTCTCCATTTGGGGCGCTGTCGATCCGCAGACGTTCAAACTCGCGTAGATCGCTGGGACTGTCCTGGGACTGTCCCGAACCCTACCGCCACCGCGGCTCTCGTGGTGCGTTGTGCAGCAATTCGCTGGCGGACGCGAATGGTCCAAACAATTGTAGCAGTCGAGCCTCTTCCTCCTCCTTAAGTCGGCGCCGTTTGGAGAAATCCTTGACCGACCAAACACGGGTCGTGGTTCCGGTGCCGACGTTATTCGGTTCAACTCGCTGCATACGTTACTCCTCCCATACAGTTGGGGAGACCTATACCAAAGTATAATTTAGAAATAAATAAAATAAGATGTGTTGGCGCCTTTTTTTTGCGTCGTGGACGCATCCCAGGCGCGCCTCCTCCGCGACAGGTGATCTGCGGCAGGTCGAGCTTTCAATGCAGGCTCCCTGCCGCTTTTGATTGCTCTATCCCTAGCCGAGCCACGGCAGAGGTTCATGTTCTAGAACGCAAAGATCTGCCTCGCGGATTTATGGGCGCAACCGACGCTCATCGCCAAAATTGAATACTGCGCCTGGACGCCTGACGGAAGCTCTGGCATGCGTCTTATAAGGGATTGCGGGAGGCCGAGGAGAATGCCGCGATTTATGACGGTGCTCTCCCAATTGCTAACTCGTAATAGGGCAGTTGTGTCGCATTTATCAGGCGTGCCTTCAGCTTGTTTTCGAGCGGTAAACACGGATGATCACTCCCCGAAGACCAACCAGCATAGGTGTGTCGCCAAATCATGAAGCCGAAGCTTATCGAGACCCGCCCGAGCTTATAGCCTTCCATGCTTGTCAAAGTCAGAGCGCAGCTGTCCACTTCACCAGTTGGCGGCTTTTTCTTGTGTGTCACGCGCCGACATCAACTCAAAAAAAGACCGCCTCGATCTGCGAGGCGGTCAACGCGGATTCGATATCCGCCGACCACGGTGAGAAAGGTGGAGAGACACCGAAGTCGATAGCAGCTTGGCACCGCTGATCGCCTCACTGGGGGTGTTCAGGCGATGGCGCACCTTATCGCTAGCCCGCGCCTTGCGAAATTATACATAGGTTGCCTCAAGCTGGACTCGCGTATGTGTCTTCGTGCGGCGCGGGTGGCTTACCGCTATGCGGAGAAAGTGCCGATTCTAACCCGCCAAAGAGCCGGTTCAATCAAGAACAAGCTCCTATAACAATATCAAACACTTCGGTTGGAAATGGCTCCCCGGGCTAACTTGGTAAACGGGTACACAATGCTCTCTGGAGCGCACAATGTTCTCATGAATAAGAACGAACTTAAGAATGTGTCCGCCCTTGGCTTGTCGCCAGTTTCCCTGGCGAAACTGCTGGAGGTAACACCACGCGCAATCAGCTCTGTCCGGCCCAGCGTTTTAGCTGGAATGTCGACGTGAAGGCGACGATGGGATCTGAGTGTGGATGTTGGCTACATCGACGCTCAAACGAAGCTTGGCCCTACTAAGGCCAAGCACACGTTCATGCGGTCCTTGCCTGAGTAGGAAAGTAGGAAAATCGCAGAGAGGGCGCTTGCACCCTCTGCCCCTCCGTTGGCACATAATTGGCACACAAAGCGCTACAGACCCTTTAGAGCAATGAAAGAAGGCCTGACTTTTAATCAATAGGACATGGGTTCGAGCCCCATCGCTCTCACCAAAAAACTCAATAACTGGTGAGATTCAAATCTTTGGTGACTGCTCCAGTCGCCACGGAATACCCACGGCAAGCTGGGCCTCGTATCATGCGCGGGCGTGTGAACCCATACGCTGTCGATTTTGAGCTGAGCGCGGACCCGCCGCTTTACTGACTGCGGCTGATGGAAACATCCGCCGGAAGGCGCTTCACGTACGCGGCGCAGGCCGGGAAGGTGCATGACACGCTCTACGAAACGGCAAAGTGGCGTCGGGAAGAGGTGCGCATCAGCCACCCCGGAGCACCGTGGGCAGCGAACGACAATCACTCCGCAGCGAAAGGCGCTGCATAGCGGCTCGAATCTCGTTCGATAGCGTCCAGAGAGTTCATCAAGTCGACAAAATCACAGGCCTCGGCCCAAGACATGCCACTCACCTTCACGTCACCAAGCGTGGCAGGCTCCATCGTGAGCCCGTCCACAACGAGCCACTTGTCATCGACTTCATGTCGAAGATTGAAACGTCGCATCGCAAAGTCTCCAAACGGTGAATCGCGGTACCATATTTTAGGATGGATGAATATAGGAAAGTTAACGGCTGTTAACGATAGTATCGGGACCAGCAAAGCCCCCGGCCAGCCTCTCGCTGAGCGCACGCCTGAAGAACATGCGGAAGGAGACGCCAGGGTCATTGCCAGGATCGATGGAGTCAAAAGGCTGGCGAGTTTGGTTCTTTGCTAGGGCCATTGGTAGCGCGGTTCGAAGAAGCAGCCATTCACGGTTCCACACTCGAGGAGGTCGGGACGATGTCGGGCGCTACAAGCTCGCGTTCGGCAATGGCTGTCGATCGCTCGGTAGTGCACATGGCGCTGGTGACGATCCGATATAGAACAGATTCAGAAGCCGTTATCGAGCGGCCTTCTCCTTTTGGGGCACCCCGTCGCGCTCAAGGTAAACCAAGCAAAATGACGCAGGACGCGCCTCATACCCATGTCGCACGGATTACCGCCACTTCGGTGCCCGTTTGGCGTTGTGCATGAGTTCGAATGCAGTCGCGAATGGACCAAACAGCTGAAGTAGTCTCGTTTCTTCTTCCTCGTCCAATCGATGCCGCGCGCAAAATTCCGTCACCGACCAGACCTTCGTTGCCATATTGGAATCTGCATTTTCCGGCTCAACGCGTTCCATGGAAATCCTCCCGCCTCATGGGGGAACACTATCGAAGTCTAATTTAGAAGCAAATGAAATGATAATGCAGCGCGATTTTTGTTGCGCCGCATGCCGTCACCTGGCGCGCCTCAAGCCTGTGCTCGGCGCTGGCAGCGTATCACCAAGATCTGTTAGCATTGCGCCGGTTAAACCTCGACAGTTTTGGCGCTGCCGGACAGCGCGTTATTGCGTCTGTGCGCTCTGCCTCTCGAGATCGGCAAGAAACCACTGGCGCAGGCACAACTCAAGGAATTGTGACCGATCTGCACTGTTGGACTGTTATAGGCGCCACCTGGCACTTCGAAACTTTATTCTGGACCGGGACGAAGCATGCGTGTGGCGCAACCGGCAAGGCGGTGAAGAATGACGCCAGAGGAAATTATGAAGGCCGTCCTTTTCTTCCTGACCGTCTCCGTCGCCGGCTGCGCTGCCAGTCCGGCGTTGGCGACTTCGGCCCGGTCTTCGAACCAGCCGACATCGTCTCGACCGCCCGCGACAGCAATGTCTTCAGGCTGACTGCCGCGTCGGCGCCGTCTGCATATCAACTGGGCGAACGGCACGGCTAAGGTGGCAATCTTGACCGCGTTCAAGTCGTTCAGGCGATGGGATATCCAACGATATGGCCGAACAGGCGTCGTGCCGACCTCAATATTACATCACCTAGCGAAGGTTGAGGGCCGTGAAGGAACTCTACACCAGCGCGGGTCAATGAGAAATGCATGCAGCCGTCGAAGCCGGAACTGTTTTCCTCAACTAGATCCATCTCCCACGCCTCACTGAGACCCGGCAAGTTGGCGTCCATTTCCTCAGAGTCGGACACCGGGTATCGCGCCCATGCCTCAACGGTCAGAAGTGCATTTCGAATTTGTGTCATCCAAGTATCGCGAGTCCCAGAAAGTTGATTAGCCGAGCAATAACTACTCAACATACTTGGCGTTTATTGTCGAGTGACTTGGAAGTGACACATGAAATATTTTTTGGGGGGTGCGGGCAGCAAGGCGATGAGAAAATGACCAGCCAGCAAATCATTTACGCAGTGCTGTTCTTCTTTTCCGTGTTCGGCTTACTGTTCCTTAGCTTGGAAGTACTTGGACAGTAATTTAACGGCGGGACGAAAGGAGACTGCGAAGGTTGCGGAAGTCCTTGCGGCACGTAAGCTGCAGACGGCTGAGCACTATGCTTCCAAGCAGCGACTTCGAGAAACCACAGATCAGATTATGGACGCGATCCGGATCGGCTAAGTAAGCAGCAGAATTGCTGACAGTCGGGCCCGCCGTCGAGTGGGCCCTTTCTTTTCCGGATCCGCGAACCGGTAATGGCGGAGACCCAGCCGCGGGCCTCCTGTAGCCCGATTGCCAGGTCTCCTGCCGTAGCGGGGAGGGGTGTCCTACGGCCCCATAACGTTGATCGGCTTTCGTTGAGTCGGTCCATTTCGATGAACCGGTAAGGATAATAGCCGGTAAATATCCACCGTATGCGTTTCGATCCGAGGCATCACTACAAGGAGTCTCCTACACCAACTGACGGCGGCTGTTTGGCTATGCGCAGCGGAGGGTACGGCACCTTTCTCGACGATTCGACCTTTTAGTCTGTCGTTTTTCGGGCTACCGCGAGCTTCCCAACGGCCCTGAACGCCCTAACTTCCGGGTTGTAAGAAGGAGGTTGCCATGGCCGACTCTGCCAATCAGACGGTGCCGACGCGCAGAGTGTTGCGCGGCCGGCCATACAGCATAAGCGAATTCGCCCGGAAATACCGTTTGGATGAAAAGGAGGCCAAGCGCCTCTATGAGAAATTCGGACCGTCGGCGACCGAACTCGATCTCCTGATGGCCGCCAAGCGCAAGCCGCCGACGCTGCCCCTGGATTTCGACGCCTGATGAGAATGCGCACTGGGGGCTGCCTTTGCGGCGCCGTCAGATATGAAGTGAAGGGCGAGCCGCTTCGCGCCGGGCTCTGCCACTGTGCGGGCTGCCGGAAGGAGAGCGGCTCGGCCTTCGTCACGTTCGCCGTATGGCCGCTTGCGGCATTCACGCATTCCGGTTCGGTCGCGACATATGAAGGCCGCAGCTTCTGTGCGGCATGCGGCAGTCGGCTGTTTTGTCTTACCGAGAAGGAGGCGGAGCTGCGGCTTGGATCTCTCGATGATGCGCCGATGGAAATCGCGCCGCTCTATGAGGTCTGGATCAAACGCCGCGAAAGCTGGCTGCATCCGCTGCCGGGGATCGACCAGTATGAGGAAGACGCCGGCTAAAAGCGGACTTTCATTACCAAGATTTAATTGCACTTTTTCGTCATTCCGTGCGAATGCGCCCCTTGCGCTAATTTCCGGTTCATCTTCGCTATGACTATCTGGATGGCAAACGGAGCAGGCGCTTCTATTTTTGACTTGAGGGTTTTATGGACGATTCCGGAACCGGCAGGAAGGCTGCAGCAGCCAATACCGATCTTGCTGCCGTCCTGGCGGCCTCCGCCAAGCGCGGCAAGGGCCGCCGCTGGCGCGGCCGCCTTATCGCCGCTGCAGCATTGATCGCGTTCGCTGGGACCGGTGCCTATTTTTACACCGGCCGCAGCGGCAACGGATACAGCTATGCGACGCAGCCGGCAAAGCGCGGCGACCTGACGATTCTCGTGACGGCGACCGGCTCGGTGCAGCCGACGGAACAGGTCGACATATCGAGCGAACTTTCCGGCACCGTGCGCGACGTCAATGTCGATTACAACAGCGAGGTCAAATCCGGCGAGGTGCTGGCAGTCCTCGATACGAACAAACTGGAGGCCGATGTGAAGAGCTCGCGCGCGAAGCTCGATTCGGCCAAGGCGAATGTGCTGAAGGCGAATGCCGATCTGCTGTCGGCGCAGGTTTCGCTGGAGCGCTTGAGGAGCCTCGTCAGAGGCAGCGTCTCGACGCAGCAGAGCCTTGACGATGCGACCTACAAATACGAATCGGCCGCAGCCACGAAGCAGATCAACGAGGCGGAAGTGCTCTCTGCCGAGGCCGACCTGCGGCTCGCCGAGGTCAACCTTGCCAAGGCCAGGATCGTTTCGCCGGTTGACGGTGTTATCCTGACCCGCTCTGTCGATCCGGGTGCCACCGTCGCCGCGTCGCTTTCCGCGCCAGTTCTCTTCACCATCGCCGGCGATCTCAGGAAGATGGAACTGCAGGTTGATGTGGACGAGGCCGATGTCGGCCAGATTGGCGTCGGGCAGAAGGCGACCTTCACGGTCGACGCCTATCCGAACAAGTCCTTTCCCGCCGAGATCGAGCAGATCCGCTTCGCCTCCGAGACGACCAACAATGTCGTCACCTACAAGGCCGTGCTTTCGGTCGACAACGCTGATCTCCTGCTGCGCCCGGGTATGACGGCAACGGCGGATATCACTGTCGAGGCCGTCAAGGATACCCTGATGGTGCCGAATGCTGCGTTGCGCTATGCGCCACCAGAAGCCGAACCGCGCGGCAGCCGCGGCATCTTCGGTCTTTTCCGCCCGCCGCGTATGGGGCCTCGCTCCGGCGGCAACGGCAGTGAAGCGCTCACGGGCGCCAAACGGCGCGTCTGGGTGTTGCGCGAGGGCCGCCAGGTGCCTCTCGTCGTCCAGGTTGGTTCCTCGGACGGTCAGTTCACACAGGTCACGGCCGGTGAACTCAAGGAAGGCGATGCGCTTGTGACCGACGCGACGACACGGACGCGATAGGCGGGCGAACGATGATCAGTCCGCCGCTTCTCGAATTCAGGCAGGTATCGAAGATTTACGGTCACGGCGAGGCGGCGATCCGCGCGCTCGACCATGTCGATCTACGGATCGGCACCCATGAATTCGTCGCGATCATGGGGCCGTCGGGTTCGGGTAAGTCGACGGCAATGAATATCCTCGGCTGCCTCGATGTTCCGAGCGCCGGAGACTACGTCTTCCAGGGCATTTCCACGACCGGTTTCGATCGCAGTCAGCTGACGCTGCTGAGACGCCATATGCTAGGCTTCGTTTTCCAGGGGTTCAATCTTCTCGCGCGGACATCGGCGGTCGAGAATGTAGAGTTGCCGCTGATTTACCGCGGTGTCGCGGCGGGCGAGCGCCACCGGCGCGCCAAGGAAGCGCTTGGCTTGGTCGGACTGACGGGGCGCGAGCACCATAAGACGCAGGAGCTTTCCGGTGGCCAGCAGCAGCGCGTGGCAATCGCGCGCGCGATCGTCACCGAACCAGCTCTGCTGCTTGCCGACGAGCCGACCGGCAACCTCGACACGAAAACCAGCGCCGAGATCATGGATCTGATGACGCGGCTGAACCGGGAGCAGGGCATCACCATCGTCATGGTCACGCATGAACCCGACATCGCGGCCTATGCAGAGCGCATCCTCCGTTTCGTCGATGGAAAGCTCGAAGCAGAGGTCGCGCATCAGGGCGAGGCGAATCATGTTTCTTGAAACGCTGAAACTCGCGCTGCGCGCCATTAGCCGCAACATCCTGCGTTCCTTCCTCACCGTGCTCGGCGTCGTCATCGGCGTTGCCGCCGTCATCGCCTTGGTGACGATCGGCAATGGCACCACCGAGCAGGTCTCCACGGAGCTCTCGCGGCTTGGGACCAACATGCTCTTCGTGCGTCCGGGCCAGTTTGGTCCGGGGCGCGCGAGCTCCGAGGCGAGGCGGTTCACCGTTAAGGATGTCGATGCAATCCGCGATCAGCTAACTGGCCTACGCGCAGTCGCGCCGCTCAACCAGACGACGGCGACAGCAATCTACGGTGGCCAGAGTCATTCGACTACCGTCATGGGCACGACCAACGACTATTTTATCGCGCAGGACTGGGACATAGCCCTCGGCCGCACCTTCGAGGCGGCGGAAGAGCGCGGCCGCGCCCGCTGCATTCTCGGCGAGACGGTACGATCGCAGCTTTTCGGCGCGGCCAATCCAACAGGGCAGCAGATTCGCGTGGGCAAGGTGTCCTGCGGCGTCATCGGCGTGCTGGCGAAGCGCGGGCAATCGGGCATGGGCACTGACCAGGACGATGTCGTGATCATGCCCGTGAAGATCTATCAGCGTCGGATCGGCGGCAGAGCCAACGCCAATGTCCAGATGATCGTCATTTCGGCCCGGGATGGCGTTTCGACCTCCAAGGTTCAGACGGAGACCGAGAACCTGCTGCGCGAGCGCCGCAAGATCATTCCGGGCCGCGAAGACGATTTCAACGTCAACGACATGACGCAGATCGCCGAAGCCATGACGGGCACGACGACATTGCTCACGGGATTGCTTGGTGCTGTCGCCGCAATCAGCCTTCTGGTCGGCGGGATCGGCATCATGAACATCATGCTGGTGTCGGTCACTGAACGCACGCGGGAGATCGGCATCCGGCTTGCGATCGGCGCATTGGAGACGCAGGTACTGTTGCAGTTCCTGGTCGAGGCGGTTGCGCTGTCGCTCTTCGGCGGCATTACGGGCATCGTATTCGGATTAGGCATCGGCTTTACCGCCGTGACGCTCTTGAAGGTTCCCTTCGTCGTCAGCCCGCTGATGATCGCCGTCGCCTTCGTCTTCTCGGCCGCAATCGGCATGATCTTCGGCTATTTCCCGGCGCGAAGGGCAGCGCAGCTGAATCCGATCGAAGCCTTACGGCACGAATGAACAAGGCCGGGTGATGCCCGACCTTGGAACATTCCGTGTGCCGATTGCTCAGAACTTCGGGAGGTCCGGGCGGTTCGCCAGTGCCTTTTCGATTACGTCAATGACGCGCTGGCGCTGTTTGCCGGAAAGCGGCAGGCGAGGGGCGCGGACGCAGTCGTTCGACTGGATCGCATAGACTTCCGCAAGCTTGATTCTGGACGAGGAAGGTCGAGACCATCGAGGTCGAGCAGCGGCCGGAACCAGCGGTAGATGGCGCGCGCTTCATCGAGGCGGCCCGCCTGAACGAGCTTATAGACCGCGACCGTTTCCTTCGGGAAGGCGACGACGAGATCGTTCTTCGCCAGCTCTTCGAACATCGGGATCGTGACGTCTACGCCATAGGCGATTGGATTATTGTAGACCATGATCGGCAGGCCGCCGGCTGCGGCAATTGTCTGGACATGCGTCAGCGTCTCTTCCGGAGCGGATTTGCAAGGCACCGCCTGGCAAGCCCCTGAAGCCGCTCCCGCCGGCCTTTGCTGCGGCCTTGGCGGCAGCGGCGCCGCGCTTTGTCGAGCTTTCGCAGACCGTCATCAGTACTGGCTTAGAACCCGCAGCCGAGCGAGCGATATTCAGAATTCCCAGCGTTTCTTCCGGCTCGAGCGTCATGTTCTCGCCGAGCGAGCCGCAGACGATGATGCCATAGACACCGGCATCGGCCTGGAGCCCGAAGCAGCGTTCCATTTCGGCAAGATCTAGCTCGCCGTTCTCAGTGAATTTCGGCGTTACTGCAGGAAATACGCCGCGCTACATGTTCGTCTCCTTGATCCTGATATATCACAGCAGCTTGCCATCTGATTTGCGCCGTGTCAATATCTGATATATCAGAATTGAAGTATGGACGATCGAATGCAGAGTTCGCAGAGCCATCTGGCCTATCTCGCACTTGAACACGCGATTGTGACGCTGGTGTTGAAGCCGGGCGCGCTGGTGACCGAAAAGCAGCTGATCGATATTGCCGGTCACGGCCGTACGCCGGTGCGCGAAGCGATCCAGAAGCTTGCCTGGCAGGGGCTCATCATCGTCAGGCCGCGGGTCGGGCTGCAGGTGGCGGAGATCAAACCGGACGATCATGCCAATGTCATGCAGGTGCGCAGGGAACTGGAGCCTGTTGCTGCATCGCTGGTCGCGAAGCATGCGACGGACGAGCAGCGGGCGGCGCTGATAGACTGCGCCCGCACAATGACGAATTGCGCGGTCGATGGCGATCTTGCCGCCTTCTTCGCTGCCGACAAGGCATTCGATGAGCTCCTCGAAGAAGCTTGCCCGAATACGTTCATCACCGCGGCGCTCGGGCCTGTGCAGACGCATTCACGCCGTCTTTGGTATTCGACTGCCACTCCGGATCGGATGGACCGCTCGATCGCGCTGCACGTCACGGTTATTCGCGCCATCCAGCAGGGCAAGGTGGACGAGTCGCGGCAGGCAATGGCGGCCTTGATCGAGTATCTCAGCCACAAATGAAAACGGCCCCGTCTCCGGAGCCGTTCAATCAATAATCCAAAAACCGTCAGCCGACGAAGGCGCGTTCGATGACGAACTCGGCCGGCTTGCTGTTGGCGCCTTCTTCAAAGCCTGCCTTTTCGAGCAGTTCCTTAGTGTCCTTCAGCATGGCGGAAGAGCCGCAGATCATGCCGCGGTCGATTGCCGGGTCGAGCGGCGGAACGCCAAGATCGGTAAAGAGCTTCTCGGAGGAGATCAGGTCGGTGATGCGACCGCGATATTCGAAATCCTCGCGGGTGACCGTCGCATAGTGACGCAGCTTGTCGCCGACGATCTCGCTCAGCAGTTCGTCGTTCCGGATCTCTTCTATCAGATCGAAGCCGTATTTCAGTTCCGCGACCTCGCGCGTCGTATGGGTGAGGATCACTTCCTCGTACTTCTCGTAGGTATCCGGATCGCGGATAAGGCTTGCGAAGGGCGCGATGCCCGTTCCAGTCGAGAACATGTAAAGCCGCTTCCCGGGTGTCAACGCGTCGAGCACCAGCGTACCCGTCGGCTTCTTGCGCATCAGAACCTGGTCGCCTGGCTTGATGCCCTGGAGATGCGATGTGAGCGGGCCGTCCGGCACTTTGATCGAGAAGAATTCGAGTTCTTCGGCCCAGGCTGGGCTTGCAATGGAATAGGCACGAAAAATCGGCTTGCCATCGACCATAAGGCCGATCATCGCGAATTCACCGGAACGGAAACGGAATCCCTGCGGTCGGGTCATCGTGAAGCGGAAGAGCCGGTCCGTATAGTGCGTGACGCTCAGCACCGTTTCGGCATAGACATTTGCCGGAACGGCGGAGGCGAAATCTTCGGTCTTTGCTGGAGCGTTCATTCGGTATCGGATCCCGTATTCGTCGCATGATCGGTCTGATGCGAGGCAGATATTACAAATACGCTGGAAATGAAAGGCATTCCATTCTCTGCGACGCTATCAGTAGGAAATATGGATATCATTGTCATGTATCAATACCTGCGCGATATCGATGTTTTTGCGCTGGCGAAGCGAGGCAAAGGATGCATATTAGGCCAAAACGCTGCCGGCAGGTTTTAAGCGGCGGCAGGCGGTACGGGGAAACATGAAGATTTTCAACTACAAGCGCGTTCCTTATGCAGAGATACGCGCCTTTTCCGTCCATATTTTGACGGCGTCCGGCTCTTTCCTCGCATTTCTCGGCGTGGTCGCCGCCGCCGAACACCGCTTCATCGACATGTTCTGGTGGTTGGGCCTTGCTCTGCTCGTCGACGGCATTGACGGTCCGATCGCCCGCAAGGTGCGGGTGAAGGAGGTGCTGCCCAACTGGTCGGGCGACACGCTCGACAATATCATCGATTATGTGACCTACGTGCTGTTGCCGGCGTTCGCACTATACCAGAGCGGAATGATTGGTGAACCCTGGTCTTTTGTCGCGGCCGGCATGATCGTCGTGTCGAGCGCCATCTACTATGCCGATATGGGTATGAAGACCGAGGAGTATTTCTTCTCCGGTTTCCCTGTCGTCTGGAATATGATCGTCTTTACGCTCTTCGTCATCGACGCAAGCGCTGCGACCGCCCTGACGGTAGTGATCGTCTCGGTGATCCTTACCTTCCTGCCAATCAATTTCCTGCATCCGGTGCGCGTCCAGCGTCTGCGGTTCATCAATCTCGGCGTTTTCTTCTTGTGGTCGGCGCTCGGCATGTATTCGCTGCTCATGCACTTCAGCATGCCGCAGTGGGCCATCATTCTCTTCGTGATCAGCGGTGTCTATCTTTATTGCATCGGCGCCGTGCTGCAGTTCTTCCCGGCGCTGGGACGTAGCGAATAGGAGGCGGTTATGACAAAGACGCAGGCGATTGCTTTCAGCCGCAATGGCGGTCCTGAGGTTCTTGAGTATGTCGATGTCGATTTGCCGCCGCCATCCGCCGACGAGGTCCAGATTAGGCACGCTGCAATAGGCCTCAATTTCATCGACGTGTATTTCCGCGATGGAACTTATAAGGCGGCGCATTTGCCGTTCATCGCCGGGAAGGAAGCGGCAGGCACCGTGACGGCGATCGGACCTGGCGTCAACGATTTCGCAGTCGGTGACCGGGTTGCCTATGCCGGTGCCGACGGCGCCTACAGCGTCGAGCGGAATGTGGAGACCAAGCACCTCGTCAAGGTGCCCGACGCGATCAGCCTGGAAACAGCAGCCGCGATGATGCTGAAGGGCATGACCGCCGAATATCTGCTGAACCGAACATTCAAGGTCGGCCCTGAGACTGTTCTGCTTTTCCATGCTGCCGCGGGCGGCGTCGGCCTCATCGCCGGGCAATGGGCAAAGACGCTGGGCGCAACCGTGATCGGTACCGCCGGCTCGGAAGACAAGGTGAAGCTCGCGCTCGAGCATGGCTACGATCACGTCATCAACTACAGGACGGAAAACTTCCTCGACCGCGTTCGTGAGGTCACCGGCGGCAAGGGCGTGGACGTCGTCTATGACTCGATTGGCCGTGATACCTTCCCGCAATCGCTCGACTGCCTGAAGCCGCGCGGCATGTTTGTCTCCTTCGGTCAATCCTCTGGCGCTATTGAGAATTTCACGATGGCGATGCTGGCGCAGCGGGGCTCGCTTTATGCAACGAGGCCGACGCTTTTCACCTACATTGCCGCGCGCGATGAACTGACCGCCTGTGCAAACGCGCTATTTGATATTGTGCTAAGCAGCAAAGTGCGTATCAATATCAACCAAACCTATCCGTTGCGTGAGGTGGGACGGGCTCACACGGATCTAGAAACAAGAAGAACTACGGGAACTACGCTGCTGATCCCATAAACGATCCGGAACGGACAGGTCGGCAGAGGGAAATGAGGGGAACGTGTCGTCATTGAATGCGCTGCCGTCCGGTGCGTTATTGTCGGTCCAGAAACTGACGAAGCTCTTCGGTAGCTTTACCGCCTGCAACGAAGTCGATCTCGATATCGCTCCGGGCGAAATCCACGCGCTTCTCGGAGAGAACGGCGCAGGCAAGTCCACGCTGGTGAAGATGCTGTTTGGCGTTTTGGAGCCGACGGCCGGCGATATCCTTTGGGAGGGAAAGCCGGTTGCGGTTGGCGCGCCTGGAGAAGCCCGCAAGCTCGGCATCGGCATGGTCTTCCAGCATTTCTCGCTCTTCGAAGCCCTGACGGTCGCCGAAAATATCGCGCTCTCCCTCGATGACAAGATTCCGATCGGCCGGATCGCCGAAGAGGCGAGGGCATTGTCGCGCGCTTACGGGCTGCCGCTCGATCCGCACGCCCACGTGGCCGACCTTTCCGTCGGGGAGCGTCAGCGCATCGAAATCGTCCGCGCTTTGCTGCAGAATCCGAAGCTGATCATCCTCGACGAGCCGACCTCAGTTCTGACGCCGCAGGAGGCCGACAAACTTTTCGAAACGCTCTTCAAGCTGAAGGCGGAGGGCCGCTCGGTGCTCTATATCAGCCATCGCCTGGAGGAGGTGCAGCGCATTTGCGATCGCGCAACCGTGCTTCGCCACGGCAGGGTTACCGGCGCCTGCGATCCGAAGCGGGAGACTCCCGGTTCCCTCGCCAGAATGATGGTCGGCTCCCAGGTGCCGAGCGTGAGCCATCCCGATCGCGGCAATGTGGGGGACGTTCAACTTGCAGTAACGAGCCTTTCGGTCGCTCCGCGTACGCCCTTTGCCACACCGCTCAGGGATGTGTCGCTTGCGGTCCGCTCCGGCGAAATCCTGGCGATTGCCGGTGTTGCCGGAAACGGGCAGGGCGAGCTTTTCGACGCCTTGTCCGGCGAGTATCCGGTGGCGCAGCCTGAGGCGATCATGATCCGAAGGAGGCCTGTCGGCACGCAGGGCATCACCGCCCGCCGCCTGCTCGGTGCAGGCTTCGTCCCGGAAGAGCGACACGGCCACGCCGCAGTTTCGGCCATGAAGCTTTCGGATAATGTGGTGCTCGCGCGCAGCCAGTCGGACCGCAAGGCGTTCCTTGGCGGCGGCTTTCTCAAGGTCATCCGGCGCGGAGCGGTGAGGAGTGCGGCAAAACGCATTTCGGAAAGCATGGACGTCCGCAAGAGCGGTGAGGATCCCGCCGCAGGGGCGTTGTCGGGCGGCAATCTCCAGAAGTTCATCGTCGGCCGGGAGCTCGACCGCCAGCCGGCCGTCCTCGTCGTCAATCAGCCGACCTGGGGCGTCGACGCAGGGGCTGCGAGCCACATTCGTCAGGCGCTCGTCGATCTCGCACGCGCCGGGTCTGCCGTCGTCGTCATCAGTCAGGACCTCGATGAGATATTCGAAGTCGCAACCGATATCGCCGTCATCTCGGAAGGGCGTCTTTCGCCGCCGTTCCCGGCCGGTGAACTGACCCGTGAGCGGATCGGCATCCTGATGGGCGGTCTACATGAAAGCGGGCCTGCCGCGGAGACCGCCGATGCGCATTGAACTCGAAAAACGGCCGCAGGTCTCGAAACTCTTCGGGTTCATTTCGCCGCTCCTGGCACTGGTGCTGACGTTGGTTGCAGGCAGCATCATGTTCGCTTTGCTCGGCAAGGATCCGGTCGGGGCGCTGAACGCCTTCTTCGTCGAACCCTTGCTTGAAGTCTGGTCGCTGCACGAACTGGCGATCAAGGCCGCGCCGCTCATCCTGATCGCAGTCGGCCTTTCGGTTTGCTACCGCTCGAACAACTGGAATATCGGCGCCGAGGGCCAGTTCACCATCGGGGCGATCGCAGGCTCGATCCTGCCGATCGTCTTCTACGATTGGCATTCGCCGCTCGTGCTGCCGCTGATGCTCCTCATGGGCGCCATCGGCGGCGCGCTCTTCGCCGCCATCCCGGCACTCTTGAAGGCGCACTTCAATACCAATGAAATCCTGACTTCGCTGATGCTGGTTTATATCGCCCAGCTTTTCCTCGATTGGCTGATCCGTGGTGCCTGGCGCGATCCGAAGGGCTTCAATTTTCCCGTTTCGCGCGACTTTGCTCCGGAGGCGGTCCTTCCGGCTATCTGGGAGGAGTCGGGGCGCGCGCACTGGGCCTTCATCTTCGCGATCCTCGCGGCAATCCTCGTCTGGTTTATGATGCGTTATACGCTGAAGGGCTTCGAGGTCGTCGTGCTCGGCCAGTCCGAGCGGGCAGGGCGCTTTGCGGGCTTCTCCTCGAGGCGGATGATCTGGTTCAGCTTTCTGTTGTCCGGCGCGCTTGCCGGTCTCGCCGGCATTTCCGAAGTGTCCGGTTCGATCGGCCACCTGCAGCCGGCCATTTCGCCGGGTTACGGCTTCACGGCGATCATCGTCGCCTTTCTCGGACGCCTCAATCCGCTCGGCATCACCGCTTCCGGCCTAGTGCTGGCGCTTACCTATCTCGGCGGCGAGGCGGCACAGCTCTCGATCGGGGTGTCCGACAAGGTGACGCGTGTCTTCCAGGGGCTCCTGCTCTTTTTCGTGCTCTCGTGCGACACGCTGATCTTCTACAGGATCAGGATCGTCTGGTCGCGGGTGCAGACAGTCACCGGAAAGGTGGCGCAATGATCTTCGAAGCCATCTTGCTGACCGTCATCACGGCCGCTACGCCTCTCGTGATCGCTGCATTCGGCGAACTTGTGACAGAGCGCGCTGGTGTCTTGAACCTTGGCGTTGAGGGTATGATGATCATGGGCGCTGTCGGCGCCTTTGCGGCCGCCCAGGCCACCGGATCGCCTTATGTCGGCCTGCTGGCCGGTATCGCGACCGGGGCAGTGTTCTCGCTTCTCTTCGGCTTCCTGACGCTGACGCTGGTAACCAATCAGGTCGCGACCGGTCTTGCGCTGACGATCCTCGGGCTTGGGGCCTCCGGGATGCTCGGCGAGAGCTATGTCGGCATCCCCGGTATCAAGGTTCCGCAGATCTACATTCCGTATCTTTCCGACATTCCCTTCATCGGACCGGTGCTTTTTCATCAGGATCTGGTGTTCTATCTGTCGATTGCACTCGTCATCGGAATCAACTGGTTCCTCTTCAAAAGCCGCCGAGGCCTGAAGTTGCGAGCGATCGGCGACAATCACAGTTCGGCACACGCGCTCGGGATCGATGTCATTCGTACCCGCTACCTGGCGGTCATGTTCGGCGGCGCCTGTGCGGGGCTTGCCGGCGCGCAGCTATCGCTCGTCTATACGCCGCAATGGGTCGAGAACATGGCGGCGGGGCGCGGCTGGATCGCGCTTGCGCTCGTCGTCTTTGCGTCCTGGCGGCCGTGGCGGGTGCTTGCGGGAGGCTATCTATTCGGTGCGGTCTCGATCGGCCAGCTTCACGCGCAGGCCTTTGGAATCGGCATTCCGTCGCAGTTTCTTTCGATGCTGCCTTATGCCGCGACTATTGTCGTTCTCATTATCATTTCCCATAATCGGCGCACGACGTTGATCAATACGCCGGCATCACTTGGCAAGGCTTTCGTGCCTGACCGGTGACGCACAACAACAGACGGGTTTCAAACTCCCAACCAACAGGGGCTAAAATGAAGAAACTAGCACTCGCACTTGCGGCAACAGCAGCGCTTGTCATCAGCGTCGGCTCGGCCGCACAAGCCGCAGACAAGACCAAGGTCTGCTTCATCTATGTCGGCACCCGGACGGACGGCGGCTGGACGCAAGCCCATGAAATCGGTCGCCAGCAAGTCGAAAAGGAATTCGGCGACAAGGTCGAAACACCTTACCTCGAAAGCGTTCCGGAGGGCCCGGATGCCGAGCGCGCGATCGAGCGCATGGCCCGCTCCGGCTGCTCGCTGATCTTCACCACCTCATTCGGCTTCATGGATGCCACCGTCAAGGTCGCCCAGAAGTTCCCGAAAGTGAAGTTTGAGCACGCAACGGGCTTCAAGGCAGCGGAAAACGTCGCGACCTACAATTCGCGCTTCTATGAGGGCCGCTACATTCAGGGCCAGATCGCCGCCAAGATGTCGAAGAAGGGCCTCGCTGGCTACATCGCTTCCTTCCCGATTCCGGAAGTGGTGATGGGGATCAACGCATTCGAACTCGGCGCGAAGTCCGTCAATCCCGACTTCAAGCTGAAGGTCGTATGGGCCAACACCTGGTTCGACCCGGGCAAGGAAGCCGACGCCGCCAAGGCACTGATCGACCAGGGCGTCGACATCTTGACACAGCACACCGACACCACGGCGCCGATGCAGGTTGCTGCCGAACGCGGCATCATGGCCTTCGGTCAGGCATCGGACATGATCAAGGCCGGTCCGAAGACCCAGTTGACGGCAATCGTCGACACATGGGGCGCCTACTATACCAAGCGCACAAAGGCCCTGCTCGACGGCACCTGGAAGTCTGAACAGATCTGGGACGGCCTGAAGGACGGCATCCTGACCATGGCGCCCTACACGAACATGCCGGACGACGTGAAGAAAATGGCCGAAGAAACCGAGGCCAAGATCAAGTCTGGCGAACTGCATCCCTTCACCGGCCCGATCAACAAGCAGGACGGTACGCCCTGGCTGAAGGATGGCGAGAAGGCCGATGATGGCACGCTGCTCGGCATGAACTTCTACGTCCAGGGCGTCGACGACAAACTGCCGCAATAATCGCCGGCTTTCGCAGTTGCAAAAGGCGCTCCCTCTCGGAGCGCCTTTTTTTTGCGAGCGATCCTAAAATAGTAATTTACAAAAGTAATACTATATGATTTTTTCACTCCTGCGCCGCGAGGAGCGGCATTTGGGAGAGACAATCATGAAATTGAAAAATGCACTTTTGAGTGCCACGGTTTTGGCTGCCTGCATGTTCGGTTCCGCATCCGCAGCTGAGCTTGTCGTGGGCTTTTCACAGATCGGCTCGGAGTCCGGCTGGCGTGCCGCTGAGACGACGGTGACGAAGCAGGAAGCTGAGAAGCGCGGCGTTGATCTGAAATTTTCGGATGCCCAGCAGAAGCAGGAGAACCAGATCAAGGCGCTGCGCTCCTTCGTTGCACAAGGCGTCAACGCGATTTTCCTCGCTCCCGTCGTCGAAACCGGCTGGGACGATGTCCTCAAGGAAGCCAAGGAAGCCGAAATCCCGGTCATCCTGCTCGACCGTACCATCAAGGCTCCGGATGATCTCTATCTGACGGCTGTGACCTCCGACCAGGTCCATGAAGGCAAGGTTGCGGGCGAGTGGCTCGTCAAGAATGCCGGCGACAAGAAGTGCAATATCGTCGAATTGCAGGGCACCACCGGCTCCTCGCCGGCGATTGCCCGCAAGAAGGGCTTCGAGGAGGCGCTTGCCGGCCACGACAACTTCAAGATCGTCCGCAGCCAGACCGGCGACTTCACCCGCGCCAAGGGCAAGGAAGTCATGGAAAGCTTCCTGAAGGCTGAAAACGGCGGTAAGGACATCTGCGCGCTTTATGCCCATAACGACGATATGGCCGTCGGCGGCATTCAGGCGATCAAGGAAGCCGGCCTGAAGCCCGGCAAGGATATCCTCGTCGTCTCGATCGACGCCGTTCCGGACATCTTCCAGGCGATGGCGGCAGGCGAAGCCAACGCGACGGTCGAGCTTACGCCGAACATGGCCGGCCCGGCATTCGATGTGCTTGACGCCTACCTGAAGGACAAGAAGGAACCGCCGAAGTGGATCCAGACGGAATCGAAGCTCTACACGCCGGCTGATGATCCCATGAAGGTCTACGAAGCCAAAAAGGGCCTCGGTTACTAATTGACACTGTGGCCGCACCTGGTCCCTCATGGACCGGTGCGGCGCTGCCCGTGCGAGCGGGACATCATGTCCGGCAAGTGCAAGGGCATGAGCGGTCATATCTGGAAAATATCGAACCATGATTCACGATTTCGAGAACGTTCTCGTCGCGTCCGGAATATCGAAATTCTTCCCCGGCGCCGTGGCGTTGGACAAGGTCGATTTCACGCTTCGCAAGGGCGAAGTCCATGCGCTGCTCGGCGAAAACGGAGCCGGCAAATCCACACTCATTAAATGCCTGACCGGCGCCTATCGCCGCGACGAGGGAAGACTTGCGCTCGAGGGCAGCGAGATCGACCCCACCGATACGCTGGCGGCACAGAGGCTCGGCATCGGAACCGTCTATCAGGAGGTGAACCTCCTGCCGAATCTCAGCGTCGCCGAGAACCTTTTCCTTGGCCGTCAGCCGCGGCGTTTCGGCATGGTCGATACGCGCGCAATGAACCGGATGGCTCGCGAACTGCTGGCGCAATATGGCTTGGACATCGATGTCACGGCACAGCTCGAGCGCTTTTCCGTCGCCGTCCAGCAGGTGATCGCCATCGCCCGTGCGGTCGATCTTTCCGGCAAGGTTCTGATCCTCGACGAGCCGACCGCGAGCCTCGATACGCACGAAGTCGCGATGCTCTTCAATGTCATCAATGACTTGAGGAAGCGTGGATTAGGAATTGTGTTTATTACACATTTTCTTGAACAGGTTTACGAGATCAGCGACCGCATCACGGTGCTTCGCAACGGCAGGCTTGTCGGCACCCGGGAAGTGGCGGAACTGCCGCGGCAGGCGCTGATCCCGATGATGCTCGGCCGCGAACTGGCGCAGACGGAAGAGGCCGCAAAGGAACGCACGGCCGCTGCGGGCAGCGTCAAATATCGCTTCGAGGGCTATGGCAAGCGCGGCAAGGTAAAGCCTTTCGATCTCGACATTCGCGTGGGCGAAGTCGTCGGCATAGCCGGCCTGCTCGGTTCTGGACGTACAGAGACGGCAGAACTTTTCTTTGGCATAGAGCACGCCGACAGCGGCAGGGCGGTGATCGATGGAAAGGTTGTGGCGCTGTCGAGCCCGCGCGCTGCGATCAGGCACGGCTTCGGTTTCTGCCCGGAGGACCGCAAGACCGACGGGATTATCGGCGATCTGTCGATCCGCGAGAATATCGCGCTGGCGCTTCAAGCCCGCCGCGGCTGGGCAAGACCGCTGTCGCGCGGCGAACAGAATGCTCTTGCGGACCAATATATCAAGGCGCTCGATATCCGCACGACCGACCGCGAGAAACCGATCCGGCTGCTTTCGGGCGGCAACCAGCAGAAAGCCATCCTCGCGCGCTGGCTTGCCACCAATCCTGATTTCCTGATCCTCGACGAGCCGACGCGCGGCATCGACGTCGGGGCCCATGCGGAGATCATCCGGCTGATCGAGGAGCTTTGTGCAAAGGGCATGTCGCTGATCGTGATTTCATCTGAATTGGAAGAGCTTGTCGCCTATAGTTCACGCGTCGTCGTCCTTCGCGACCGCGAGCATATTGCCGAGCTTGCTGGAGACCGCTTGACGGCATCCCACATCATCGACGCGATCGTCGCGGCCGAACAGAAAATGGAGGATGCATGAGTTCCTCGCTGAAGGCGCTTGCCGTACGCCTGGCGCCGCAATTGATTGCGCTGGCCGTCATTCTTTTGTTGAATTTCATCATGTTTCCGCAGTTCTTTAATGTCGTCGTTCAGAATGACCGCCTCTATGGAAGTCTGATCGACGTCCTGAACCGCGGCGCCCCCGTTGCCCTGCTCGCCATCGGCATGACGCTGGTGATCGCGACGAAGGGCATCGATCTTTCCGTCGGCGCCGTCATTGCGATCTGCGGTGCGGTGGCCGCATCGTCGATCGTCTCCGGCAATTCGCTGGCCTACACGCTGATCACGACGCTTTGCGTCGGGCTGCTTTGCGGCGTTTGGAACGGCTTCTTGGTGGCGATCCTGAATATCCAGCCGATTATCGCCACGCTTGTGCTGATGGTCGCCGGACGCGGCATCGCCCAGCTGATCACCGAAGGCGTGATCATGACTTTCAATGATCCGGGTCTGATATTCTTTGGTAGCGGCTCCTTCGTCTTTTTGCCGATGCCCGTCGTGATCTGGCTGATCGCCGGCGCGTTGGTGATCCTGCTCGTCAGGCGGACCGCACTCGGCATGCTGATCGAATCGGTCGGCATCAATCGCCGTGCCAGCACGCTTTCCGGGGTTCGCACGCCCGTTCTTTTGATGGCGGTCTATATGCTGAGCGCGCTCTGTGCGGCGATCGCGGGCATTGTCGTGGCCGCCGACATCAAGGGTGCTGATGCCAACAATGCCGGTCTCTGGCTGGAGCTCGATGCGATCCTTGCGGTCGTCGTGGGCGGTAATTCTCTCCTCGGCGGGCGCTTCAGCATTCTCGGCTCCCTGATCGGGGCGATGATCATCCAGGCGGTCAATACCGGCATCCTGCTGTCCGGTTTCCCCCCGGAGTTCAACCTGATCATCAAGGCCGTGATCGTCCTGATCATTCTCATCATCCAGTCGCCTGCGCTGCAATCCGCCGCAGTCTTCTTCAGCCGCAAGCCGGAAGTCAGAGCGGAGCTGTTGAAATGAACTCGAAATACCTGCCGCTCCTGGCAACCATCGTCATCTTCGTCCTTTCCTATGCGGCCTGCGCGCTGCAGTACCCGAACATGCTCTCCACCCGCGTCGCCGGCAATCTGCTGACCGACAACGCTTTCCTGGGAATTGCCGCGGTCGGCATGACCTTCGTCATCATCTCAGGTGGTATCGACCTATCGATCGGCTCGGTCATCGCCTTTACCGGCGTGTTCCTTGCCGTCGTGCTGCGGGACACCTCGATTCATCCGCTGGCAGCCTTTGCGTTGGTTCTCGCCATCACCACTGCCTTCGGTGGACTGACGGGCGCGGTGATCCACTATCTGAAGATGCCGGCCTTCATCGTGACGCTTGCCGGCATGTTCCTGGCGCGCGGCATGTCCTACGTGCTTTCGATCGACAGTATTCCCATCGATCACGATTACTATTCGACGCTGACCGGCATTTACTATCGCCTGCCGGGCGGCGGACGCCTGACGCTGGTCGGTGGGGTCATGCTGCTGGTTTTCATCGCCGGCGTCTTCATTGCGCATCGCACCCGCTTTGGAGCAAATGTCTACGCGCTCGGCGGCGGCGTCCAGACGGCGGAGTTGATGGGTGTGCCGGTCGGCCCGACGACCATCCGGATCTACGCGCTCTCCGGCTTTTTGGCGGGCCTATCCGGAATCGTTTTTTCGCTCTATACGTCTGCCGGATATTCCCTGGCGGCGGTCGGTGTCGAGCTTGACGCCATCGCGGCGGTGGTCATTGGGGGGACTCTTCTGACCGGGGGAGCAGGATTCGTAGCGGGAACCTTCATCGGTCTCCTGATACAGGGGCTTATTCAGACATACATCACCTTCGACGGGACGCTCTCGAGCTGGTGGACGAAAATCCTGATCGGCCTTTTGCTCTTTGCGTTTATCCTGATGCAAAAGGCGATCCTGTTCTTGTCCAGTTTGAACAAGAGGTACGCCTGACGGAGGACTTGTTGCGCAACCGTTTGCTTGAAACACGAAGGACCGGCCGGAAGACCCGCACGAGCCACGCGCAGGTCGTGGACGAGCTTGGCAAGGCCATCGTCGCCGGAACCTATCCGGTCGGCTCGATTTTGCCCGGTGACGTCGAGCTTGCCCAGCGCTTCAAGGTCTCCCGCACCGTCCTTCGCGAAACGATGAAGACGCTTGCAGCCAAGGGCATGGTTGTCGCCAAGGCCCGCGTGGGCACGCGTGTGACGGAGAAGACCCTCTGGAACATGTTCGACAGCGAGATCATCGCCTGGCACTTCGACCACGGCGTTACCGAAGAATTCCTGCTGCAGCTCTACGACATCCGTCTTGCTGTGGAACCTTTCGCCGCGGGCCTTGTGGCAGAACGTGCAAACGCCGATGACATCGCGACGCTGCGTGCATTGGCGCTCGATATGGCTGCGCCCGGCCACACGACGGAGAGCCTTGCGCTCGCCGACCTGAAATTCCATCTCGCCGTAGCGGATGCTTCCCACAACCCATTCATGCGCACGCTCGGAAGTCTGATCGAGGCGGCCCTCGTCGGCATGTTCCGCCTGAGCACGCCGCCATCGCAGAACGGTTTTGCCAACATCGCCGACACGCATATGCGCATTGTCGATGCGATCGTCGCCGGCGACGTTGCCGGCGCCCGCAAGGCGATGGAAGATGTTATCGTTGAAGGCCGCAAACATGTGCGTGACGCCTATGCGGCGTTCTCCGAGGTTTCCGCCTGATCCAAATTCATCTTTGTCGCCGGTTCGCCTTGCTGCTATGAGGCAGAGCTGAACAAAGGATTCCCGGAGCCTGCCCATGGAACGCACCTGCCTTGCCGTCATTCTTGCCGCCGGCGACAGCACACGCATGAAATCCTCGAAATCGAAGGTGCTGCATTCGGTCGCCAACCGGCCGATGATCGCACACGTCGTGGACGCCGTGGCGAAGGCCGGCATTTCGTCGGTCGCTCTCGTCGTCGGGCGTGATGCCGACGAAGTCTCGAAGGCCGCCAGTATCGGCGGCGTCGCGGTCGAGGCACACTTGCAGAAGGAGCGCCTCGGAACCGGACATGCAGTTCTTGCGGCACGCGAAGCGATCGCTCGCGGCTACGACGATATCCTGGTGACGTATGGCGATGTCCCGTTACAAACCGAGGGTCCGCTGAAGGCGGCGCGCCAGGGTCTGGCGGAGGGCAGCGACATCGTCGTCATCGGCTTCCATACGAGCAAGCCCACAGGCTACGGCCGGTTACTCGTCAAGGACGGCGAATTGATTGCGATCCGCGAGGAGAAGGACGCGACCGATGCGGAGCGCGCCGTCAAATGGTGCAACAGTGGCCTGATGGCGATCAACGGCCGCAAGGCGCTCGATCTCCTTGCGCGCATTGAAAACATCAACGCCAAAGGCGAATACTATCTCACAGACCTCGTCGAGATTGCCCGCTCGCTCGGCGGCCGGGTAACGGCCGTCGATGCGCCGGAAGTGGAAATGACCGGCTGCAACAACAGGGCAGAACTCGCGGCGATCGAGCGTTTCTGGCAGGAGCGCCGCCGCCACGAATTGATGATCTCCGGCGTGACGATGATCGCCCCCGAAACGGTTTACCTGTCGCACGACACCGTCATCGGCCAGGATGCGCTGATCGAGCCGAACGTCGTCTTCGGTCCGGGCGCGGTGATCGACGGCGGCGCGGTGATCCATGCTTTCTCCCATATCGAAGGCGCGCATGTGAGCGTCGGTGCCACGGTCGGTCCCTTTGCACGCCTGCGGCCGGGCGCCGATCTCGGCGAGAGATCGAAGGTCGGCAACTTCTGCGAGGTGAAGAACGGGCAGATCGGTGAGGGCGCCAAGGTCAACCACCTGACCTATATCGGCGATGCGGTCATCGGCGCCGGTGCCAATATCGGCGCGGGCACGATCACCTGCAATTATGACGGCGTTAACAAGCACGAGACCCGCATCGGCGCCAACGCCTTCATCGGCTCTAACAGTGCGCTGGTTGCTCCGGTCAGCATTGGCGACGGCGCCTATATTGCGTCGGGCAGCGTCATCACCCACAATGTCCCTGCCGAGGCGCTCGCTTTCGGCCGGGCGCGCCAGGAAATGAAGCCGGAGCGCGCCAAGGCGATCCGCGAGCGCGCGCAGGCGATCAAGGCCGCAAAGCAAGCCAAGACTGAGTAACGGCCGGAAATCGAAAGTGACCGGCTGACCGATTGAGAAATAACAGATAATCGCTAGGACTGGCTCGTTATTTTCGAAGCGTTGGGGACATTTTCATGTGCGGTATTGTGGGGATCGTCGGCAGTCAGCCGGTCGCGGAACGTTTGGTTGATGCGCTGAAGCGGCTCGAATATCGAGGTTACGATTCGGCGGGCGTCGCGACGATCCACGAGGGCGTGATGAGCCGCCGCCGCGCCGAGGGCAAACTCTTCAATCTCGAGAAGTGCCTCGACGTCGAGCCGCTGCCCGGTACGACCGGCATCGCCCATACGCGCTGGGCAACGCACGGCGTTCCGAACGAGACCAATGCACACCCGCATTTCGTCGAGGGCGTGGCGGTCGTCCACAATGGCATCATCGAAAACTTCTCGGATCTGCGTGACGAGCTCATCGCAGAAGGTGCAGTTTTCGAAAGCCAGACCGACACCGAAGTCGTCGCCCACTTGATGGCGAAATACCTACGCGAAGGGCTTGAGCCCCGCGCTGCCATGCTGAGGATGCTGAACCGCGTGACGGGCGCCTATGCGCTCGTCGTCATGCTGCAGAGCGATCCGGGCACGTTGCTGGCCGCGCGTTCCGGCCCGCCGCTTGCTATCGGCTTCGGCAATGGCGAGATGTTCTTGGGCTCGGATGCAATCGCTCTTTCGCCCTTCACCAACGAAATCACCTATCTCGTTGACGGCGACTGCGCGGTCATCACCCACGACGGTGCGACTATCGTCGATTTCTCCGGCAATCCGATAAACCGCCCGCGGCAGATATCGCAGGCGACGGCCTATGTTGTCGACAAGGGCAACCATCGTCACTTCATGGAGAAAGAAATCTATGAGCAGCCGGAGGTCATCTCCCACGCGCTCAGCCACTACATGAATTTTGCCGAGAACACG
Source organism: Rhizobium mongolense USDA 1844 (assembly GCF_000419765.1). GTDB lineage: Bacteria > Pseudomonadota > Alphaproteobacteria > Rhizobiales > Rhizobiaceae > Rhizobium > Rhizobium mongolense. The sequence goes on from NZ_ATTQ01000007.1 coordinate 241,553, forward strand.
ATTGGTGCTAATGCGTCGGAGATTGATTTCAAGACAGTCAGCGGCCTCGCAATCTCGGCCTGCGGCACCGCCTATCTCGCCGGCCTGATCGGCAAATACTGGTTCGAGCGTTATGCCCGTTTGCCGGTCGAGATCGATGTCGCTTCCGAGTTCCGCTACCGCGAAATCCCGCTGTCTCCGCAGTCGGCGGCGCTCTTCATCTCGCAGTCGGGCGAGACCGCCGACACGCTCGCATCGCTCCGGTATTGCAAGGAACAGGGCCTGAAGATCGGCGCCGTGGTCAATGTACAGGAGTCGACGATCGCGCGCGAATCCGATGCCGTCTTCCCGATCATGGCCGGTCCTGAAATCGGAGTTGCTTCGACGAAGGCCTTCACCTGCCAGCTGGCCGTCCTCGCGTCTCTGGCGATCGGTGCCGGCAAGGCGCGCGGCACCGTCAGCGCCGATGAGGAAAAGGGGCTCGTCCGGCAGCTCGCCGAAATGCCGCGCATCATGAGCCGCGTGCTGAACCTGGTCCAGCCGCAGATGGAAAGTCTCTCACGCGAACTCTCCAAGTGCCGCGACGTGCTTTATCTCGGCCGCGGCACCAGCTTCCCGCTGGCGATGGAAGGTGCGCTGAAGCTCAAGGAGATTTCCTATATCCATGCGGAAGGGTATGCGGCGGGCGAATTGAAGCACGGGCCGATCGCGCTGATCGACGAGAATATGCCGGTCATCGTGATCGCTCCTTACGACCGGTTCTTCGAAAAGACCGTTTCGAACATGCAGGAAGTCGCAGCCCGCGGCGGCCGAATCATCTTCATCACCGACGAAGCAGGTGCTGCTGCCTCCAAGCTGCCAACAATGGCGACGATCGCGCTTCCGAACGTCCCTGAGATCATCGCGCCAATGATCTTCTCGCTGCCGATCCAACTGCTTGCCTACCACACCGCCGTCTTCATGGGCACGGATGTCGACCAGCCACGAAACCTTGCAAAATCGGTCACGGTGGAGTGAATCGGAAAGCCGCCGGAAGGCTTGTGAAAGGGGCCGAATTCTGGCAGCTTCGTTCCAGGTGCGGGGAGCGCCTGATCACGACAGCCGGTAGGTTCAAGGGAGTTCATCGCGAGCGATGACGCACAAACTACCCCGATTGCCGATAGCGACCCGCATGAGAAACAACTTCCTTGCGGGCCTTATCATCTGTGCTCCGATTGCGATCACGCTGTGGCTGACATGGTCTGTCGTCCGGTGGGCTGACAGCTGGGTGAAGCCCTACATTCCGGCGCGTTACGATCCGGACAGCTACCTCAATTTCGCCGTGCCCGGCTCCGGCCTGGTGATCGCGATGATCTTCATCACCATCATCGGTTTTCTCGGCAAGAACCTTATCGGCCAGACCATCGTGCAGTTCGGCGAGTCGGTGGTACGCCGCGTGCCGCTGGTGCGCAGCATCTACAGAAGCGTGAAGCAGATATTCGAGACGGTGCTGGAGGAACGGAGCAATTCCTTCAAGAAGGTGGGCCTCATCGAGTATCCGAGCCCCGGGCTCTGGGCGCTGGTGTTCATCGCAACCGATGCAAAGGGCGAGATCGCTTCGAAGTTCAATGCTATGGGCCAGGATATGGTGAGCGTGTTCCTGCCGCCGACGCCAATACCGACCGCGGGCTTTCTGATCTTCGTGCCGCGCGAAAAGATCGTCCTGCTCGACATGAGCGCAGAAGACGGCGCCAAGCTGCTCGTCTCCGGCGGCCTCGTGGCGCCAGACTTTCCGGCCAAGCCGTCCAAGGAGCCGGCGGTTCCGGGAAAACCGAGACTGCTAGCCCGCGCGAAGAAAGCGGATCGCTTCGTCGCGCCGGAATAGATAGAGCAGGGTGCGGGACGCGGAACCGCGTTCGCTCGTGAGTTCCGGGTCGCGCTCGATCAGATAGGCGGCATCCCTTCGGGCGATCTCCAGAAGGTCGGCATGCGCTTCGAGGCTTGCGATCCGGAAGCCGGGCGTGCCGGATTGGAGGGTGCCGAGCAGTTCGCCTTCGCCGCGCAGCTTCAAGTCTTCTTCGGCAATCCGGAAGCCGTCCTCCGTCTCCCGCATGATCGAAAGCCGCGCATGGCCGGTTTCGCCGAGCGGGCCTTTGTAGAGCAGGATGCAGGTCGAAGCTTCGTCGCCGCGGCCGACGCGGCCGCGAAGCTGATGGAGCTGCGCGAGACCGAAGCGTTCGGCATGCTCGATCACCATGATCGTCGCATCCGGCACGTCAACGCCCACTTCGACGACGGTCGTCGCCACCAGCAGTCTGAGTTCGCCGTTCTTGAACGCCATCATCACGGCATCTTTCTCCGGTCCGCTCATGCGGCCGTGGATGAGGCCGATGCCCGGTCCGAGCGTTGAGACCAGCGTCGCATGCCGCTCTTCGGCGGACATGAGGTCGAGCTCTTCGGATTCCTCGACCAGCGGGCAGATCCAATAGGCCTTCTTGCCTTCGGCAAGCGCGCTCTGCAGCCGCTCTACGATTTCCCCGGTCCGTTCACTCGGTATGGTGATCGTCTGGATCGGCTTGCGGCCGGCGGGTTTCTCGGTGAGCTTCGAGACATCCATGTCGCCGAAGGCGGCGAGCACCAGCGTGCGTGGAATGGGTGTTGCCGTCATCACCAGCATGTGTGGCGAGATGCCCTTCGCCGTCAGCCGCAGCCGCTGGTGTACGCCGAAGCGATGCTGCTCGTCGACGACTGCCAGCATTAGGTTCTTGTAATTGACGCTCTCCTGGAAGAGCGCATGCGTGCCGATGATAATTTGGGCCTCGCCGGAAGCGATGCGTCCCAGGATATCGTCGCGCTCACGTCCCTTGGTGCGGCCCGTCAGGACCTCGATACCGAGACCGGCAGAAGCGGCGAATTTGGAGATCGTCGCGTAGTGCTGACGCGCGAGGATCTCGGTTGGAGCCATCAGAACGGCCTGTCCGCCGCACTCGATCACCGCGGCCATTGCCATCAGCGCCACTAGCGTCTTGCCGGAGCCGACATCGCCCTGCAGCAGCCGCAGCATGCGATCTTCGCCAGCCATGTCCTTCAGGACGTCGGCGATCGCTTCCGTTTGGCTGCGCGTGGGCGAGAAGGGCAGCGCCTGCAGGATCTTGCCGCTGATCCTGCCGGTGGCATGGACGGGCTGCCCGGAAACCTTGCGAAGCCGCTGGCGTACCAGCGCGAGCGATAACTGTCCGGCAAGGAACTCGTCATAGGCGAGCCTTCGCCGGGCAGGGGCTTGCGGATCGACGTCCGTTGCATCGCGTGGTTCATGCAGCATATGGAAGCTGTCGGCGATCGAAGGTAGCCCCTGTGCCTGGACTAGCGAAAGATCGATCCACTCCGGCAGTTCCGGCATTCGCAGCACTGCCGCCTCGATGATTTTGTGCAGCGTTTTTGGTGAGAGCCCGGCGGTCAGCGGGTAGACCGGCTCGACGAGCGGCAGGCTCTCCGTATCGCCTGCCTTTACGATGTAGTCCGGATGCACCATCGTTGCCCGGCCGTTGAACCAGTCGATCTTGCCGCTGACAGTGACCTCCTCGTCGATCGGAAGCTGCTTGTCCAGCCATGCCGCCTGTCCGCGGAAGAAGACGAGGCTGAGTTCGCCCGTCTCGTCGTGCAGGAAGACGCGGTAGGGGATATTGCTCTTGCCCCTCGGCGGGGGTTGGTGCCGGTCGACCCGCGCCGTGATCGTCACAATCGCACCTTGCGGCGCGCGCGCAATTCCCGGCTGGTTGCGCCGATCGATCAGCGAATGCGGCGCATGGAAGAGCAGGTCGATGATCCGCGTGTCGTCCGGTGTCTCGCGTCCAAGCAGCTTCACCAGCAGCTCGGCAATCTTCGGGCCGACGCCCGAAAGAGCCGAAACGGGGGAAAACAACGGATCGAGGATGGTGGGACGCATGCTGCAAAATGCGATGAAGAATAGGGCATTGGCAAGGCTGACAAGCCGCTTTCGAGGGGCTATAGAGGCGCATCAACAGGAAGGTGATGCCATGACAGGTGTGACACTCTCGAGTGCCGGTCTCGACCCGCGCCGCCGCCGCATATTGTTCCGCTGTTGGCATCGCGGGCTGCGCGAGATGGATCTGGTGTTCGGCCAGTTCGCCGAAGCCGAGGTGGCGACGCTCTCCGAAGCAGAGCTCGACGAGCTCGAAACCATCATGGGCGAGGAAGATAACGACCTTCTGCGCTGGGTTATGGGCACATGGCCCGTGCCGGAGCGCTTTCAAACGCCGATGTTCCAACGCCTCGCAGCCTTCAGGCCGGATTTCGAATACCCGACCGACACCGCATCCAGGAAGCCGGAATGATCCCAGGATTTGATGCAAGCAAGCTCGCAGCCGCCGCCGAGCCGCTGACGATCGGCAATGTGCCGTCCGGCCTGGAACCGCTCCTGCTTGCCGAATTGGCACGCGCTGGCGGACCGGTCGCCTACGTGCTTTCCGACGGGCAGCGCATGGCCGACCTGGAGCAAATGCTCGGCTTTGTCGCGCCGGACATTCCGGTTCTTACGCTGCCCGCCTGGGACTGCCTACCCTACGACCGCGTTTCTCCCAGCGCCGATACCTCGGCCCGCCGCCTGGCGGCACTGAGCGGCCTGATCGCCCATCGCAAGAAGCCACATGCGGCAATCGTGCTCGTTACCGTCAACGCAATGCTGCAGAAGGTGGCGCCGCAAGATGTGATCGAGAGCCTGGCATTCTCGGCACGCCCCGGCAACCAGATACGCATGGACGACCTCGCCGGCCGTCTGGAGCGCAATGGCTTCGACCGGGTCGCGACGGTTCGCGAGGTCGGCGAATATGCGGTGCGCGGTGGCATCCTCGACGTTTTCGTTCCGGGCTCCGAAGAGCCGGTCCGCCTCGATTTCTTTGGCGATACGCTGGAGAGTATCCGCAGCTTCGATCCGGCAAGCCAGCGCACGACCGGGCAGGTGCGTTCTCTCGATCTCAACCCGATGAGCGAAGTGACGCTGACGCCGGATACAATCAGCCGCTTCCGCAAGAATTATCTCTCGGCCTTTGGCGCCGCGACCCGCGACGACGCGCTTTATCTCGCCGTTTCCGAAGGGCGCCGCTATCCCGGCATGGAGCACTGGCTGCCGCTTTTCTACGAGAAGTTGGAGACTGTCTACGATTACCTGAAGGGTTTTCGGATGGTCACGGATCATACCGTGCGTGAGGCCGCCGACGAGCGCTCGAAGCTCGTTCTCGACTACTTCGATGCCCGCCTCAACTCAGGCCAGCACGTCAAGGGCCAGATGGCGCAGGGAACACCCTATAAGCCTGTGACGCCCGGTCAGCTTTATCTCGACAGTGAAATCTTTGCGAAGACTCTGGATGCGTTCAATACCATACGTATTTCGCCCTTCAACGAGCACGAGGGCGAGGCAAGGCGCGTCGTCAATATTGGTGCGCGCCAGGGCGAGCGCTGGGCGCGGGCGAATGCCGAAGGCGGCGGCAATGCCGAGCGCGTCAACATCTTCGATGTTGTCGTCAAGCATATCGCCGAAAGACGGGCAGGCGGCGCGAAGGTTCTCATTACCGCCTGGACGGAAGGTTCGCTTGAACGCCTGCTGCAGGTGCTGAACGAACATGGCCTGGAACGCGTCAAGCCGGTCGAAGCGTTGAAGGCCGTCGATTCGCTGGACAGGGGCGAGGCAGCGGCAGCCGTGCTCAGCCTCGAGTCGGGCTTCGAGATCGGTGACCTCATCGTCATCGGCGAGCAGGACATTCTCGGCGACCGCATGGTTCGCCGCACGAAGCGCCGTAAGCGCGCTGCCGACTTCATTTCGGAAGTTGCGGGTCTCGACGAAGGTTCGATCGTCGTTCACGCCGAACACGGCATCGGCCGTTTCGTCGGCCTGAAGACAATCGAGGCGGCCGGCGCCCCGCATGCCTGTCTAGAGCTGCAATATGCCGATGACGCCAAGCTCTTCCTGCCGGTCGAAAACATCGATCTCCTGTCCCGTTATGGCGGTGAGGGAACCGAAGCCCAGCTGGACAGGCTCGGCGGCGGCGCATGGCAGATGCGCAAGGCGAAACTCAAAAAGCGCCTGCTCGACATGGCGGACGCGTTGATCCGGATTGCGGCCGAGCGTTTGACCCGCCACGCGCCGGTGCTGGCGACACAGGAAGGGCTTTACGACGAGTTTGCGGCCCGCTTCCCCTACGATGAGACGGAAGATCAGGACAATGCCATCGAGGCTGTGCGCGGCGACCTTGGCGCCGGACGCCCGATGGATCGCCTCGTCTGCGGCGACGTCGGGTTCGGCAAGACGGAAGTTGCGCTGCGCGCCGCCTTCATCGCGGCGATGAACGGTATTCAGGTCGCCGTCGTCGTGCCGACGACGCTGCTTGCGCGGCAGCATTTCAAGACCTTTATCGAGCGCTTCCGTGGCCTGCCGGTGCGTATCCAGCAGGCCTCGCGCCTTGTCGGCGCGAAGGAACTTGCTCTAACGAAGAAGGAGGTGGCCGAGGGCAAGACCGATATCGTCGTCGGAACGCACGCGCTGCTCGGCGCCGGCATCAAATTCGCCAATCTCGGCCTCCTCATCATCGACGAGGAGCAGCATTTCGGCGTGAAGCACAAGGAACGCTTGAAGGAGCTGAAGAGCGATGTCCACGTGCTGACACTTTCGGCAACGCCGATCCCGCGCACGCTGCAGCTGGCGATGACCGGCGTTCGCGAGCTGTCGCTGATCACAACACCGCCGGTCGACCGCATGGCGGTGCGCACCTTCATTTCGCCCTTCGACAGCCTCGTCATCCGCGAGACGCTGATGCGCGAGCATTATCGCGGCGGCCAGAGCTTCTACGTCTGTCCGCGCTTGGCGGACCTCGAGGACGTGCATGCCTTCCTGCGGTCGGATGTTCCCGAGCTGAAGGTTGCCGTCGCCCATGGTCAGATGCCGGCGGGCGAACTCGAAGACGTCATGAATGCCTTTTACGAGGGCCGCTACGACGTGCTGCTTTCGACGACCATCGTCGAATCCGGCCTCGATGTCCCGACAGCCAACACGCTGATCGTCCACCGCGCCGACATGTTCGGTCTGGCGCAACTCTATCAGCTCCGCGGCCGCGTCGGCCGCTCGAAGGTCCGCGCCTTCGCGCTCTTCACGCTGCCGGTCAACAAGGTGCTGACGGCAACTGCCGAGCGTCGCCTCAAGGTGCTGCAGTCGCTGGATACGCTCGGCGCCGGCTTCCAACTCGCCAGCCACGACCTCGATATCCGCGGGGCGGGTAACCTTCTGGGCGAGGAGCAGTCGGGCCATATCAAGGAAGTCGGCTTCGAGCTTTACCAGCAGATGCTGGAAGAGGCAGTCGCTGAGGTGAAGGGCGTGGACGAAATTCAGGATTCCGGCTGGTCGCCGCAGATTTCGGTCGGGACGCCGGTGATGATCCCGGACGGCTACGTGCCGGACCTGCATTTGCGCATGGCGCTCTATCGTCGCCTCGGCGAGATCACTGAGCTCAAGGAGATCGATGCCTTCGGCGCCGAAATGATCGACCGCTTCGGTCCGATGCCGATCGAGGTGCAGCATCTTTTGAAGATCGTCTACATCAAATCGCTTTGCCGCATCGCCAATGTCGAAAAGCTGGACGCCGGCCCGAAGGGTGTGGTCGTCCAGTTCCGCAACAAGGAATTCCCGAACCCAGCAAACCTGGTCGGGTATATCGCCAAGCAGGGCACGATGGCGAAGATCCGTCCGGACCACAGCGTGTTTTTGACCCGCGACCTGCCGACGCCGGAAAAGCGGCTGCAGGGCGCGGCCGTCGTCATGACGCAGCTGGCCGAAATGGCAAAGCCGTAGGCCGCTCAGTTCAGCCCGGCGCGCGCTTCCGCCTTCGCCTTGGCGATGTCGCGAAGTGCGCCTGCCAGCACGTCCGGCATCTGAGCGCCGCTGACAGCGTATTGCTGGTCGAAGATGAAGAAGGGGACGCCGTTGACACCCATCTTCTGGGCCGCCTCGATCTCGGCAATCACCAGGTCACGGTCGGCATCCGAAGCAAGCAGGGAGGCGATGACTGCACGGTCGAGCCCGACTTGCTCGGCGATGTCGAGCAATACGGCGTGGTCTCCGACATTGCTGCCTTCCTCGAAGTTCGCCTTGAAGAGTGCGTTGACGACGCGGTCCTGCTTCTCGCGGTCCTCGACCATCGCCCAATGGATCAGGCGGTGCGCATCGAGTGTATTCGGCCCGATCTTGATCGCTTCGAAGTCGAAATTGATGCCGACCTCGCGGCCGAAGTCGGTCAGCATCTTGTGGGCCTGCGCGACGCGCTCGGCGCCGCCCAGCTTCTGCTCCAGCGCTTCCTTCTGATCGACGCCTTCGGGCGGATAGTCGGGATTGAGGCGGTAGGGCCTCCAGTTGATGTCGACGCCCACTTCGTCCTGCACTTCTGCGATAGCAAGTTCAAGCCGCGCCTTGCCGAGATAGCACCAGGGGCAGACGACATCCGATACGACGTCGATGGTTATGCGTTCCATGGTGGTTCCTTTCATCGGTCCGAGGCTTCGCACGCCATCTATGCCCTGACGCGTCCGACTTCAACCAGGCAGGAAAAAGGAACCAGCTCCGGCAGGCTTATTGCACGCTCTGATCCCACCAGGCCGGAAGCTGGTAGCCATAAAGCGGCACGACGTCGGGACGGCCGAGTCGCTTGTTGCGTGCGATCCATTGCCGGTCGATATGGTAGAGAGGCAGTACATAATGGCCGGAAAGAAGCAATCGGTCATACGACCTGACGGCGGCGGTGAAATCCTCGTCGGAGCGCGCGGTAAGAATATGCTTGATCGACGTATCGACATTCGGGTCGGCAACGCCCGCGAAACTTGAACTGCCCTCGCGGTCGCGCGCAGCCGAGGACCAGTAGGACAGCTGCTCGTTGCCGGGCGAGAGCGACGACACATAAGATTTTAGGATAACATCATAGTCGAAACTATTGGTCCGGCTCTGATATTGCGAATCGTCCACTGTGCGGACCGAAGCGCCAATGCCCAGGGTTTGGAGCGAACGCTGAAAGGCGATCGCAAGTTTTTCCTGATCGGCATTCTGCGTCATGATCTCGAAGACAAGCGGCTTGCCGTTTGCGTCCGCCATCTTGCCGCTCTGGATCGAGTAGCCGCCTTCCTTCAGCACCTGCACTGCCTTTTTCAGCACAGTGCGGTCGCGTCCGGAAGCATCGGTCACAGGCAGCTTGTAGGTGCCGTCGAGGATGGCAGGGTCGATCTTGTCTTTGATCGGGCCCAGCATGTCGAGTTCGCGGGCGTCGGCCGGAACGCCGAAGCTCGAAAGCTTCGAATTCTGCCAGAAGCTCTGCGTACGCTTGTAAGCACCGGAATAGAGCGTCTTGTTCGCCCATTCGAAGTCGAAGATCAGCGAGAGTCCCTCCCGGACCTTGATGTTTGCGAATAGCGGCCGTCGCGTGTTGAAGACAAAGCCGAACATGCCGCTCGGCAGCTTCGACTGGAACGTATCCTTGATCACGGCACCGGAAGAAACCGCCGGAAAATTATAGGCCGTCGCCCAGTGGCCGGGGCTGCCGTCGGGATAAACGTCGATATCGCCCTTCTTGAAGGCCTCGAAGAGCGTCGTGTCCTGAAGAAAATACTGAACGGTGATCTGGTCGTAATTGTCCATGCCGACCTTGGAGGGGATATCCTTGCCCCAATAGTTCGGGTCGCGCTCATAGGTGATACTCTCGCCGGGCTTCACCGTCTTGATCTTGTAAGGGCCGGAGCCGAGCGGCGGCACGAGAGACGTCCGGTCGAAGGTATCGGGATCGATGGCATGCTTGGGCAGGACTGGAAAAAGCCCAAAGATCATGGGCGTTTCGCGGTCTGCCTTGTCATTGAAGGTGAAGCGCACGCTGCGCTCGCCGATCTTCTCCATCTTGGAGACAAGATTGAGACGATTCGCGAAGGGCACGCGTCCTTTGTCGCGCAGCAACTCGAAGGAGAACATGACGTCCTCGGCCGTTACCGGCTGGCCGTCGGACCACCTGGCTTTCGGATTGAGATTGAACTGGATGAACGTGCGGTCCTCGTCCCATTCGACGGTTTCCGCAAGCAATCCATAAAGAGTGAAAGGTTCGTCCCGGGAGCGCAGCAGCAACGATTCGTAGACGAGGGTGCCATAGTCCGGATCCCACATGCCGCGCGCTGTCGTCCGCATGCTTTTCAGGATGAAGGGGTTGAGATTATCGAAGGTGCCGACGACGCCGTAGGTGATCTTGCCGCCTTTTTTCACGTCTGGGTTGACGTAGGAAAAATGCTTGTAATCCGGGGGCAAGGCGGGTTCTCCGTGCATGGCGACACCATGCAGCGGGCTGGCAGCAACGGCGCCGCAGAACAGCGTAAAGGCAAGAGGGAAAACAACCCGGAGCATGCTCAAATCCTTTCCGGCAAAAGGCACGATTCGGCCAAAGACTATCATGCACGGCAGGAAATCGAACATTCACATGCCGAAATCTTTCGGCCCATCCAGAAATTGCCAAAGAAATACTGGATATCTGGATCACCTCAATGTAACAGGTGGTCCCGGGTTTTGGGGGACATGCATTTGCCTTAATGTTTTTAGAGGTGGAATGCCTAATGACCCCGGTTGGAGAGGACGGCAGATCGCGGTCCCGAATGGGTATCAGGAGACAGAATCCGTTATGATGTTCAAGTCTGATAAGAAACTGCGGGCAGCTCTGTCCGTTCTGGCAGTAGCTTTCGGCGCCGCTTCGGCCCCGGTATCTTCCTTCGCGCAGGATGCAAACGCACCCGCACAGGCCGCCGGCGCGCCACGCCTTGGCTGGTACAAGACCTGCAGCAAGCAGGAAGACAACGATATCTGCGTCGTTCAGAACCTGATCCTCGCCAACGGCGGCCAGCTCGTCACGGCTGTCGGCCTCATCAGTATCTCCGGCAAGGTTAACCGCAAGATTCTGCAGGTATCCGTACCGACCGCTCGCCTGATTCCGCCGGGCATTATGATGCAGGTCGATAACAACAAGGGCCAGAAGCTCGATTACGCCGTCTGCCTGCCGGACAAGTGCACCGCCGAAATCCCGCTGACAGATGCGATGATCGCCGGCCTGAAGAAGGGCAGCGACGTGATCTTCACGTCGATCAATTTCCGCCGTGCGCCGAACCCGATCAAGATTTCGCTCGAAGGCTTTACCGGCGCCTATGATGGCGAAGCCGTTTCGCCGAACAAGCTCGCCGAAAGCCAGAAGAGCCTGCAGGACAGCATGCAGAAGAAGGCTGAAGAAGCCCGCAAGAAGCTCGAAGACGCGCAGAACGCCGCTAAGGCGCAGTAATTCCTGCCAGCTCGCAAGAGAATGAACAAGGACCCGGCCGCTGCGCCGGGTTTTTGTTGTTACGGCAAAAAAACCCCGCCGGAGCGGGGTTTAAAATCATAATCGATTGCGCGTCTTAGTGGGCGAAACTCATCTTGGGTTTGAGCTGGCCAGACGGCGCTTGATCGAAAATCTGGTAAACCTGCTGATTGCGAAGCGGAATGCCGCTTTCGTCATTCACCAGGTTCTGCTCGGAGACGTAAGCGACATATTCGTTTTCGTCATTTTCCGCGAGCAGGTGGTAGAAGGGCTGGTCCTTGTCAGGGCGGACGTCGGGAGGGATCGAATTCCACCATTCTTCCGTATTCGCGAATTCCGGATCGACATCGAAGATGACGCCGCGAAACGGAAAAACCTTGTGCCGGACCACTTCACCGATACTGAACTTTGCTACTCTTTCTTTCATGGTACGACTTCCTTTCATCACCTGATCTGGTGATTGGGCCCGCTCAAATCAAGATTTTTGCGGGTCTTCGTCACATGAGTGTCATGTCGCCATCAGCCTCAGTGACAAGGAAGGAAGGCTCGGGCGGAACCGGAGCCTTCCGCTCAGCGATCAAGCCGAATAGTACATATCGTATTCGACCGGATGCGGGGTCATCTCGAAGCGCATCACCTCTGCCATCTTCAGCTCGATGAAGGCGTCGATCTGATCGTCGTCGAAGACACCGCCGGCCGTCAGGAACTTGCGGTCCTTGTCGAGGCTTTCGAGGGCCTCACGCAACGAACCGCAAACCGTCGGGATCTTCTTCAATTCCTTCGGCGGCAGATCGTACAGATCCTTGTCCATGGCCTTGCCGGGATGGATCTTGTTTTTGATGCCATCGAGACCGGCCATCAGCATGGCGGCGAAAGCGAGATACGGGTTGGCGGTCGGATCGGGGAAGCGGACCTCGACGCGCTTTGCCTTCGGGTTGGAGCCGAACGGAATGCGGCAGGAGGCCGAGCGGTTGCGGGCCGAATAGGCAAGCAGCACCGGTGCTTCGTAGCCCGGAACGAGACGCTTGTAGGAATTGGTCGACGGATTGGTGAAGGCGTTGATCGCCTTGGCATGCTTGATGATGCCGCCGATGTAATAGAGGCAGGTTTCGGAAAGGCCGGCATATTCGTCACCGGCAAAGGTCGGCTTTCCGCCCTTCCAGATCGACTGGTGCACGTGCATGCCCGAGCCATTGTCGCCGAAGATCGGCTTCGGCATGAAGGTTGCAGTCTTGCCGTAGGCGTTGGCAACCTGGTGCACGACGTACTTGTAGATCTGCATCTTGTCGGCGTTGCGGACGAGCGTGTCGAACTTGATGCCCAGTTCGTGTTGGGCAGCGGCCACTTCATGGTGGTGCTTCTCGACGACGACGCCCATTTCGGCAAGCACCGTCAGCATTTCCGAGCGCATGTCCTGCGCGCTGTCGACCGGCGGAACCGGGAAGTAACCGCCCTTGACGCGCGGACGGTGGCCGAGGTTGCCGGTCTCGTAGTCGGTGTCGTCGTTCGACGGCAGTTCGCTGCTGTCGAGCTTGAAGCCGGTATTGTAGGGATCGGCCTTGTATTTCACATCGTCGAAGACAAAGAATTCAGCTTCCGGACCAACGAAGATCGTGTCGCCGATGCCGGATGCCTTGAGGTAGGCCTCAGCCTTCTTTGCCGTGCCGCGCGGATCGCGGTTATAGGCTTCGCCCGAAACGGGGTCGAGAATATCGCAGACAATGACCATGGTGGACTGGGCGAAGAACGGGTCCATGTGAACCGTTTCCGTGTCCGGCATCAGGACCATGTCGGACTCGTTGATGGCCTTCCAGCCGCCGATCGAGGAACCGTCGAACATGACGCCGTCTGCGAACATATCCTCATCGACGCAGGAAACGTCCATCGTGACATGCTGAAGTTTGCCCTTGGGGTCGGTAAAGCGCAGATCGACGAACTTGACGTCGTTTTCTTTGATCTGCTTAAGAATTTCGTTCGCGGTCGCCATGAAATCTCCCTTTCATTTGCAATGACGATGAATAAATTCGCCGCGTCGGGCGAGCCGCCTTATATAGCGTCGATGCCGGTCTCGCCGGTACGGATTCGAATAACTTCTTCGACGTTGGATACGAAGATCTTCCCGTCTCCGATCCGGCCGGTCTGCGCGGCCTTGCGGATCGCGTCGATGACGGCTTCCGCATTCTCGTCGGCGAGCACGACCTCGACCTTCACCTTGGGCAGAAAGTCGACGACATATTCAGCGCCGCGGTAAAGTTCCGTATGGCCTTTCTGGCGACCGAAGCCCTTTGCTTCCGTGACAGTGATACCCTGCAGGCCGACTTCCTGAAGGGCTTCCTTCACCTCGTCCAGCTTGAAAGGCTTAATGATCGCTTCGATCTTTTTCATGAGAAAATGACTCTCCGCTTCTCCCGTTAAAGCGGGCAAATTGCCGCTCGCGAGACATGATGCAGGTATCGTGCCAGTTCGCAACGCCGGAGAGCGGAAAAATATGTCAATTCCCCCCGAATTCGCGGCTTCGCGGCGCTTTTTGAGGCATTTTTTCCAGCAAAACAGGTTGGGATTGCTATCGGAAATTCAAAAATCGCGCAAAAGCAGGAAATATGCCGAGCGGCTCTTAATGGATCCGTCACACCTCAGGCGCCCTTAAATTAGGCAAATGACTTAAATTTAAGCTGCATAGCAGATCGTAAATCAGGTTGTTTTTTAGGCGCTTTTTGAATTGAATGGCGCATGGCAGAAAAACTGGGTGACCTACTCCTTACGCCTGCAGAAATGGCTGCCGTCGATGCCGCCGCGGCCGAATCGGGCATTGCCTCTTTCGGGCTGATGTGGAGCGCGGGGGCGGCCGTCGCGGGTGCCGCGCTTCGGCTGTATCCCGGCGCACTGCGCTTCGCCGTTCTCTGCGGCCCCGGCAACAATGGCGGCGACGGATATGTCGCGGCCCGTCGCCTTGCGGAAAGCGGCGCCGAGGTTGCCGTCTTCCATCTCGGCGACCCGGCAAGGCTTCACGGCGATGCCGCGCGGGCAAAGGCCGAATGCGCGCTCGCCTCGCAGCCGCTCAATGTCTATATCCCGAGGCCGGGCGATGTTGTTGTTGATGCGCTCTTCGGGGCGGGGCTCGGACGGGATGTGCCGCCGCAGGTGCGTTCCGTCATCGAGCAGGTGACCGGCGCTGCGGTTCCCGTCATTTCCGTCGACTTGCCATCCGGGCTCGACGGCCGCAGCGGCGAGGTGCTAGGTGCGGCATTCAAGGCGGCTCACACGGTCACGTTCATGACCCGCAAACCCGGCCACTTGCTAATGCCGGGCAGGGAGCTTTGCGGCAGCGTCGAGGTTGCCGACATCGGCATCCCGGCGCGCATCATCAAGGCTCATTCGTCCGGCATGATTGCCGAAAACACTCCGGCCAAATGGGCGCACCTGCTGTCGTCTGCGAAACTGGAGACGCATAAATACAAGCGCGGACACCTTGCTGTTTTCTCAGGCGGCGCGGGTAAAACAGGTGCTGCGCGGATGTCTGCGATGGCCGGGCTGAAAGCCGGGGCCGGTCTCGTAACCATCGCCGCGCCGAGCGACGCGATGGCTGAAAACAGCGGCCATTTGACGGCTGTCATGCTGCATGTCGTCGATGACGGGGTGGCCTTGCGCGACTGGCTCGCCGACGAGCGCCTGCAGACTTTCGTCCTCGGACCGGGCTTCGGGATCGGTGCAAAAACAAGAGACTTCACCGCCGCGCTCAGCGGCCGCCATCTCGTGCTCGACGCAGACGGCATTACGTCGTTCAAGGACGATCCGCGAGAGGTTTTCAACCTCTTTGCGGAAGGCGAGCCGCATCTCGTGCTGACGCCGCACGAAGGCGAGTTCGCACGCCTCTTTCCGGACATCGCGGCAGACAAGAGGCTCAGCAAAGTCGACAAGGCGCGGGCAGCTGCACTGCGCGCCAATGCTGCGATCGTCTACAAGGGCGCCGATACCGTTATCGCATCGCCGGATGGCCGGGCTCTGATCAACACGAACGCACCGGCCTGGCTTGCGACCGCTGGCTCAGGCGATGTCCTTTCCGGCGTGATCGGGGCGCTTCTGGCGCAGGGTTTGCCCGCATTCGAGGCTGCTGCATTCGGCGTCTATCTCCATGGCGAAGCCGGGCAGCGCGCCGGCAAGGGCCTGACGGCCGAAGATCTCGTGGCCCATGTGCAGCCGTTCTAGGCCGGCTGCTATTTCCCGACCTCTTCCTGGAGCGCGATCGCGCCGAACGGTGCATTGACCTTGCCTTCGTGGATCATAAAGGCAAAAACGTCACGGGGATCGCTCTTGACCTTCCGCTCCTTGTCGATCAGCGGCAGATCATCCGGCACCTTGCCTTCAGCCCATGTCTCGAGGCGCTTGGCCCAGGCCTTCAGGTCCTTGGGAGCGTAGCAGGTCTTGATGTCGTCCGAACCCTTCTGCAGCCGGGCATAGACGAAATCCGCCGTGACGTCGGCGATCATCGGATAGTCGAAGTGCTCGGCGCAGACCGGCGCCACGCCGTATTTAGCCAGCAGCGCGATGAATTCCGGAACCTTGAAGGAATCGTGGCGCACCTCAACCACATGCCGCAAAGGCAGGCCGTCCTGCTGGGCCGGCAAGAGCTTCAAGAACGCTTCGAAATCCTCGGCATCGAACTTTTTGGTCGGCGCGAGCTGCCAGAGGATCGGACCGAGCTTGCCGCCAAGCTCGGTCAGCCCCTGCGTCAGGAAACGCTCCATGGATTCGCCCGCCTCGCCGAGCACGCGCCGGTTCGTGACGAAGCGGCTGGCCTTTAGCGAAAAGATGAAACCCTCCGGCACGTCGGATGCCCATTTGGCGAAGGTCTCCGGCTTCTGCGAACTGTAATAGGTGCCGTTAACCTCGATAACCTTCAACTGCCGGCTGGCATAATGCAGCTCATCCTTCTGCTTGAGATCGGATGGGTAGAAGTGGTCGCGCCAGGGCTCGAAAGTCCAGCCGCCGACGCCGACGCGGATGCTGCCGGATTTGCTCATGTGTTCCTCCCGTTGTTCCGCCGTCGCCAGAGCTCTTCCGACACGCCTATTCCGCTGCCACAAACGTCTTCTTCACCGGCCGGCGCTCCAGCAGTTCCTTCAGGAACTGACCGGTATAGGAACGCGGCTCCTTGACGATCGCTTCCGGCGTGCCCGCCGCAACGATCTCGCCGCCGCCGTCGCCGCCTTCCGGGCCGAAATCGAGTACCCAGTCGGCCGTCTTGATGACTTCGAGATTGTGCTCGATCACCACGACGGAATTGCCCTGGTTCACCAGCTCGTGCAGCATTTCGAGCAGCTTGGCGACGTCATGGAAGTGCAGGCCGGTCGTCGGTTCGTCGAGGATGTAGAGAGTCCGGCCCGTCGAGCGCTTCGACAGTTCCTTGGCTAGCTTGACGCGCTGGGCCTCGCCACCCGAAAGCGTGTTTGCCTGCTGGCCGACCTTGATGTAGCCAAGGCCGACATCAAATAGCGATTGCAGCTTGTCGCGTACCCCCGGCACGGCGCTGAAGAACTCCACACCTTCCTCGACCGTCATGTCGAGCACGTCCGAAATCGACTTGCCCTTGAAGGTCACGTCCAGGGTCTCGCGATTGTAGCGCTTTCCATGGCAGACATCGCAGGTGACGTAGACGTCTGGCAGGAAGTGCATTTCAATCTTGATGACGCCGTCCCCCTGGCAGGCTTCGCAGCGCCCGCCTTTGACGTTGAAGGAGAATCGCCCCGGCTGGTAGCCGCGCGCTTTCGCCTCCGGCAGGCCGGCGAACCAGTCGCGAATTGGCGTAAATGCGCCGGTGTAGGTTGCCGGGTTCGAACGCGGCGTGCGGCCGATCGGCGATTGGTCGATATCGATTACCTTGTCGATGTGCTCGAAGCCGTCGATGCGATCATGATCGGCCGGAATTTCGCGCGCGCCCATCACGCGACGTGCGGCCGATTTGTAGAGCGTCTCCACCAGGAAGGTGGATTTGCCGCCCCCCGAAACGCCCGTCACGGCCGTGAAGACACCCAGCGGGATGGAGGCGGTGATGTTCTTCAGATTATTGCCGCGCGCGCCGACCACCTTGATCTCGCGGCCTTTTTTCGGCTTGCGCCGTTCGTCGGGCACCGGCACGCCGAGTTCGCCGGAGAGATACTTGCCGGTTAGCGATCTCGAGTTCGCCATGATGTCCTGCGGCGTGCCGTGTGCCACGATCTGGCCGCCATGCACGCCGGCTGCCGGACCGATGTCGACGACATCGTCGGCCGTCAGGATCGCGTCCTCGTCATGCTCGACGACGATCACCGTATTGCCGATATCGCGCAGGTGCTTCAGCGTGTCGAGCAACCGCGCATTGTCGCGTTGGTGCAGGCCGATCGACGGCTCGTCGAGAACGTAGAGCACGCCCGTCAGGCCCGAGCCGATCTGCGAGGCAAGACGGATGCGCTGGCTTTCGCCGCCCGACAATGTGCCGGAATTCCGCGACAGGCTGAGATATTCGAGGCCGACGTCGTTCAGGAAGCGCAGGCGGTCGCGGATTTCCTTCAGGATGCGGACTGCGATCTCATTCTGCTTGGCCGAGAAAGTTGCGGGAAGCGCCTCGAACCAGTCGCGTGCCACACGGATCGACATATCGGTGACCTGGCCGATATGCAGCTTGTTGATCTTCACTGCCAGTGTTTCCGGCTTCAGGCGAAAGCCGTTGCAGGCCGGGCAGGGGGCTGCAGACATGAAGCGCTCGATCTCTTCGCGCGCCCAGGCGGAATCGGTTTCCTTCCAGCGGCGTTCAAGATTGGTGATGATGCCTTCGAAGCTCTTATGCGTGGTGTAGGAGCGTGCGCCGTCGGCATAGTGGAACTCGATCTTCTCGTCCGTGCCGTTCAGGATGACGTCCTGCGCTTTTTCCGGCAGATCGTTCCAGCGGTTGCCGAGCTTGAAGCCGTAATGTTTGCCGAGCGCTTCCAGCGTCTGATTATAGTAAGGGGAACTCGACTTTGCCCACGGCGCGATGGCGCCGTCGCGCAGCGTTCGCTCCGGTTCGGGGATGATCAGCGCCGCGTCGATCTTCTGCTGCGCGCCAAGGCCGTCACAGGTCGGGCAGGCACCGGCCGGATTGTTGAACGAAAAGAGCCGCGGTTCGATCTCCGGAATGGTGAAGCCGGAAACGGGGCAGGCGAATTTTTCCGAGAACAGCACGCGCTCATGTGTCTCGTTGAGCGATTTGTTGGCGGACCCACCCGCAGACGTTTCCTCCGGGGGCAGCGGCTTGTCGGCAAATTCTGCGATGGCGAGCCCTTCGGCGAGCTTCAGGGAGGTCTCGAAGCTGTCGGCAAGCCTAGACGCCATGTCGGGACGCACGACGATGCGGTCTACGACGACGTCGATGTCATGCTTGTATTTCTTGTCGAGCGCCGGAACATCGGCGATCTCGTAGAACTGGCCGTCGACTTTGACGCGCTGGAAGCCCTTCTTCATGAGCTCCGCCAGTTCCTTCTTGTATTCGCCCTTACGGCCGCGCACGATCGGCGCCAGAATATAAAGACGCGTGCCTTCCTCGAATTCCAGCACACGGTCGACCATCTGGCTGACGGTCTGGCTCTCGATCGGCAGACCGGTTGCCGGCGAATAGGGAACGCCGACACGCGCAAAGAGCAGGCGCATGTAGTCATAGATTTCGGTGACCGTGCCGACCGTCGAACGAGGATTGCGCGAGGTTGTTTTCTGCTCGATCGAGATGGCCGGCGACAGGCCGTCGATCTGGTCGACATCCGGCTTCTGCATCATCTCCAGGAACTGGCGGGCATAGGCCGAAAGGCTTTCGACATAGCGGCGCTGGCCTTCGGCATAGATCGTGTCAAAGGCGAGCGACGACTTGCCGGACCCGGAAAGGCCGGTCATGACGATGAGTTTGTTGCGCGGCAGGTCGAGGTCGATGCCCTTGAGGTTGTGCTCGCGCGCGCCGCGGATGGAAATCGTCTTAAGTTCACTCATCGTAATTTTGCTTCTGTGCTGGAGTAAGCCCCTTATTTAGTGATGCCGCCGGGCGAGTCGAGGCTGAATATCCATCTGTTGCGAGGTTTTCGATTCTGTTGACAGGATCATAGCTATAAACTAGAACAAATAAAGAACAAAATTCCTTGTGGATGAACCGGCGATGGACGCGCATGGTCGGGGCTCTATAGTTTAAGATACAGCGATTGTTTCAAGCGCCGCCGGGCAGGGCGGCAGTAAGGTGAGAAGTATGGCTGGCAGCGTGAACAAGGTAATTCTGATCGGAAACGTGGGCGCAGACCCCGAAATCCGCAGGACGCAGGATGGCCGCCCGATTGCCAATCTTCGCATCGCGACGTCCGAGACGTGGCGTGACCGCAATTCCGGCGAGCGCCGCGAAAAAACCGAGTGGCACACCGTCGTCGTTTTCAACGAAGGTCTCTGCAAGGTTGTCGAGCAATATGTGAAGAAGGGCGCCAAGCTCTATATCGAAGGCCAGCTCCAGACCCGCAAATGGCAGGACCAGAACGGCAACGACCGCTATTCGACGGAAGTCGTGCTACAGGGGTTCAATTCGACGCTGACGATGCTCGACGGCCGCGGCGAAGGCGGCGGTGCGAGTGCCGGCGGCGGACGCGGCAGCAGCAATGATTTCGGTGGTGGCGGCAATTACGGAGACGATTACGGCGCCCCGGCGCAGCCGTCCGGTCGCAGCAGCGGTGGCGGCGGGAATTTCTCGCGCGATCTCGATGACGACATCCCGTTCTGAGAAGAAGCACCTCTTTAAGAACCGCTGCTTGTCAGCGGTTTTTTATTGGAGTTTCTCAGCAGAAGCGTTCGGCGCGAACGATGTTCCGGCGGTTACGGCGTCATTGCGCCGGAACTGTCAGAATGGTCCACGCGACGCCGATTGCAGCAGAAATCGCCAATGTCGCAATCACCGAAAGCTTCAGGTGAAAGATCGCCAAGGCGGCAAACACCGTTAGTACCAGCGACGGCCAGATGAGCGAGGCTGGAACCGGGACATCGATTGAAACCGGTCCCCAAGAGGCAGTGCGCACGTCGGAAAAAAGGACATGGACGCCGAACCAGATCGCAAGGTTCAAGATCACGCCAACGACGGCAGCCGTGATGGCTGACATCGCTCCGGTCAGCGCAGGGTCGCCGCGCAGCCTTTCGATGAACGGCGCTCCGAGGAAGATCCAGAGGAAGCTCGGAATGAAGGTCACCCATGTCGTCAGGACGGCGGCAAGTGTGGCAGCAAGCATTGGATCGAGCGACCCAGGGTTCCTATAGGCGGCCATGAAGCCGACGAACTGGACGACGCTGATCAACGGTCCCGGGGTTGTCTCGGCCATGCCGAGACCATCCAGCATTTCGCCCGGTTTCAGCCATCCGAAATGCTGGACCGCTTCCTGAGCGACATAGGCAAGGACCGCGTAAGCGCCGCCGAATGTCACGACAGCCATTTGGCTGAAGAACAGCCCGACCTGCGAGAAGACACTGCCGGATCCCACTGTCACCAGTAACAATGCGACTGGCACAAGCCAGGCAGCCGCAAGGCTGCCGGACACTCGCAGCGACCAGGCGAGGTTCGGCCGGGCGTGGAGCGGTGTATCTTCGCCGAGGAGGGAATCGCGATCTTCGAGGATATCGCCTGAACCGCCTTTGTGTCCGCCGCCCACCTCGAACAAGGGCGATCCCGCGCGGCCGGCGAGGAAGCCAACGATGCCAGCTGTGATGATGATCAGCGGGAACGGGACGTGGAGGAAGAAGATTGCGATGAAGGCGGCGGAAGCGATGCCTATCATCACGTTGTTTTTAAGCGCTCTGCTTCCGATCCGGAACACCGCCTGCAGCACGACCGCCAGCACCGCCGCTTTCAGGCCGAAGAACAGGCCGGCAATAAAGCTTACGTTTCCATAGGCGGCATACACGTAGCTCAGCCCAAGGATTGAGATGAAGCCCGGAAGCACGAACAGAGCTCCGGCGATCAGGCCGCCAATCGTCCTGTTGAGCAGCCAGCCGATATAGATCGCCAACTGATGGGCCTCTGGCCCCGGAAGCAGCATGCAGTAGTTGAGCGCATGCAGAAAGCGATGTTCGCCGATCCATCGTTTTTCGTCGACGACGATGCGGTGCATGACGGCGATCTGTCCCGCCGGTCCACCGAAACTGAGCGCCGCAACCCTTGCCCACACTTTCGCCGCCTCACCAAGAGGGACAATATCGCAGCTCGCCGGGGCGTCCCGTTCCATATCCATTATTTCGACCACATCACTGCGCCCGCCTCGGGTTGGGCCAATTATGGGTCTCGTCAGTGGCGTCGCGGCACCAGCGGTAAAACGCGTCATAGAGCGTCAGACCGGCGTCGAGTTGCTGCAGGTCATCAGTGAACATGCGCGAAAGCCCGAGCGAAGCGGCGAGCAGACCGGCGGCTTCCGGCGCGAGATCGAGCCTGGCAGTATCAGCGCCGCGAATAATGGTGGCGAGATGCAGCAGTGGTTTGGAAGTGAGATTGAATTCCTCGATCATCACGTCGAAGGTGCAGCGTTCGCCGCGATGGCTCCAGAAAACGTCTTCGATATCGAAAGGCGTCGCGCCGAAACGGTCGGCGACGGCCGATACTTCCGATGCCGGAACGAACAGGAAGACGGCATTGGGATCGACGAAACGCTTGATCAGCCAGGGGCAGGCGATCCGGTCGATCTTGGGACGGGCCCGCGTCACCCAGACCGTACGGCCCCGCGGGTCGCGTGCCGGCAGCTTGACATAGGGCACCGCCTGGCCACCGGCCTGCAGCCACGCCTCGAATCCCCCTTCGAGAACTTCCGCGTCCGTTCCGAAATGGCGAAGATAAGCGGCCACGCCATGACTGAGCTTTTGCCCCCTCTGGCACACGATGACAGCCGTGCCGGCAACCTCGTGGCTCCATTCGCTGACATCGGTGTGACGACGCCGGACCGACCCCGGCACGAGCCGTGGGTCGGCGGAAAAATCCTCGGCCGTGCGGACGTCGATAATGACGGGCGCATTCGGCGTTCCGATGATGCGGTTGAGCTTGTCGGATGAAATTTCTAGAAATGACGGCATGACGCGTCCTCCGTTGTGCGGGTTATCGGACGCGATACTTCAGCTGTCGCCTCGTGGGGTGATCGCGACCCCAGACCCAATCATGTGCTGCAGGCCCGCGGGAAGTCAAGCGCTGTTGGTGTGCCTTGCGGCGGCGCACTTTTCAACTGACAGCCATCGCCGCCTTCACGCCGTCCACGACGAACTGTGCTGCAAGTGCCGCCAGGATGACGCCGAGCAGGCGGGTGAGGATCGCCCGGCCGGTCACGCCGAGGAAGCGGTCGAGGCGGTCGGCGATCAGCAGCGCCGCCAGCATCAAGAGAAGATTGCCGGCAATGACGATGAGAAGCTGCGCCCGCTCGACGGAGGTCGGCAGCGAGCCCGCAAGCAGGATTGTCGCCGAGATCGCGCCGGGACCGGCAATGAGAGGAAGGGCGAGCGGAAAGACCGCGATATTCTGGATGTGATCCTTGGTGATCGCCACTTCGCTGGTCTTTTCCTTGCGGTCCTGCCGTCTCTCGAACACCATTTCGAAGGCGATCCAGAAAAGCAGCAGCCCGCCGGCGATGCGGAAGGCGCCGATGGAAATGCCGAGCACCCCGAGCACGCTTGCGCCGAACAGCGCAAAGATGGCGAGGATGATGAAAGCGATGACGGAGCTGCGCAGCGCTACCTGCTTGCGCTGGCTGCGGCTCATGCCGGTGGTCAGTCCCAGAAAGATCGGCACAAGTCCGGGAGGATCGATTGT
The DNA here is from genome assembly GCF_000419765.1 of Rhizobium mongolense USDA 1844. Taxonomy (GTDB): domain Bacteria; phylum Pseudomonadota; class Alphaproteobacteria; order Rhizobiales; family Rhizobiaceae; genus Rhizobium; species Rhizobium mongolense. Next base: position 264,695 of record NZ_ATTQ01000007.1, read on the forward strand.
GACGAGCAGCGTCGTGAAGGCGTTGATCAATTGGTCGGCGCTTGCCATCGTCTCTCCGAAACGCCATATGAAGGCTCGATTTATTCGCGATTGTGGAGCGAGGTTTTTCATTTGGCAAATGACCGGCGGTGGGGCGGCGCTAAAAGCCGTCGAAATCGCCGGATTGCCGCCCTTCCGCCGCAAAGTCTGTTCAAAACCCCGGCTCAAATTGGCGCCGGGCAAGGCTTTCCGCTATAAATCTTTCAGTGATTCTACAAAGAGATCGTGATCTGTTTTGACTGAACAAACACCCCCAGGTGGCGGGAAGCTCCCGCCAGGCATCGAGCCCATCTCCATCATGGAGGAAATGCAGCGGTCCTATCTCGATTACGCGATGAGCGTCATCGTCAGCCGCGCGCTTCCGGACGTGCGCGACGGCCTCAAGCCTGTGCACCGGCGCATCCTCTATGGGATGTCCGAGCTCGGCATCGACTGGAACAAGAAATACGTCAAATGCGCCCGCGTCACCGGTGACGTGATGGGTAAATACCATCCGCACGGCAATGCTGCGATCTACGACGCGCTCGCCCGTATGGCGCAGGATTGGTCGCTCCGCCTGCCGCTGATCGACGGCCAGGGCAACTTCGGCTCCGTCGACGGCGACCCGCCGGCGGCCGAACGTTACACGGAATGCCGTCTACAAAGGGCGGCCCATTCTCTGCTTGACGACCTCGACAAGGAAACGGTCGACTTCCGCGACAACTACGACGGCACGCTCTCCGAGCCCGTCGTGGTGCCGGCGAAATTCCCGAACCTTCTGGTCAACGGGGCAGGCGGCATTGCCGTCGGTATGGCGACCAATATTCCGCCGCACAACCTGACCGAAGTCATCAACGGCTGCATCGCGCTGATCGATGATCCGGCGATCGAACTGCCGGAGCTCATGCAGATCATTCCCGGTCCGGATTTTCCGACTGGTGCGAAAATCCTTGGCCGCGCCGGCATCCGCTCGGCTTATGAAACCGGCCGTGGTTCCGTGATCATGCGCGGCGTTGCCGCGATCGAGCCGATGCGAGGCGACCGCGAGCAGATCATCATCACCGAGATCCCGTATCAGGTGAACAAGGCGACGATGATCGAGAAGATGGCTGAGCTGGTGCGCGAAAAGCGCATCGAGGGCATCTCCGATCTCCGCGACGAATCCGACCGCCAGGGCTATCGCGTCGTCATCGAGCTGAAACGCGATGCCAATGCCGAAGTCATCCTGAACCAGCTTTATCGCTACACGCCGCTGCAGACCTCCTTCGGCTGCAACATGGTGGCGCTGAACGGCGGCAAGCCGGAACAGATGAACCTGCTCGATATGCTCCGTGCTTTCGTCTTTTTCCGCGAGGAGGTCGTTAGTCGGAGAACGAAATTCCTTCTTCGCAAGGCGCGCGAACGTGCGCATGTCTTGGTGGGTCTCGCGATTGCGGTCGCCAATATCGATGAAGTGATCCGCGTCATCCGCCAGGCGCCCGATCCGCAGTCCGCGCGCGAAGAGCTGATGACGCGCCGCTGGCCCGCGGAAGATGTTGAAAGCCTGATCCGCCTCATCGATGATCCGCGCCATCGTATCAACGAGGATATGACCTATAACCTCTCGGAAGAGCAGGCGCGGGCAATCCTCGAGCTCCGTCTTGCCCGCCTGACAGCGCTCGGCCGCGATGAAATCGGCGACGAACTCAACAAGATCGGCGACGAGATCAAGGATTATCTCGATATCCTGTCGTCCCGCTTCCGCATCCAGACGATCGTCAAAGACGAGCTGACATCGGTTCGCGACGAATTCGGCACACCGCGCCGCACCGAGATCGTCGACGGCGGCCTCGAAATGGACGACGAGGACCTTATTGCCCGCGAGGACATGGTCGTTACCGTTTCGCACCTCGGCTACATCAAGCGCGTGCCGCTGACGACCTATCGCGCCCAGCGCCGCGGCGGCAAGGGCCGCTCCGGCATGACGACGCGCGACGAAGATTTCGTTAGCCGGCTATTCGTGGTGAATACCCACACGCCGGTCCTCTTCTTCTCCTCGCGTGGCATCGTCTACAAGGAAAAGGTCTGGCGGCTGCCGATCGGCACCCCGACCTCTCGGGGCAAGGCGCTGATCAACATGCTGCCGCTGGCACCTGGCGAACGCATCACCACGATCCTGCCTTTGCCGGAGGACGAGGAGAGCTGGGAAAGCCTCGACGTCATGTTCTCGACGACACGCGGCACCGTTCGCCGCAACAAGCTGTCAGATTTTGTCCAGGTGAACCGTAACGGCAAGATCGCCATGAAGCTCGAGGAGGAGGGCGATGAAATCCTCTCCGTCGAGACCTGCACTGAACATGACGATGTTCTGTTGACGACGGCGCTCGGCCAGTGCATCCGCTTCCAGGTCGATGATGTCCGTGTCTTTGCGGGCCGCAATTCGATCGGCGTGCGCGGCATCAACCTCGGCAACCGCGACCGCATCATCTCGATGACCATCGTCGGCCATGTCGATGCCGAACCTTGGGAGCGTGCTGCCTACCTCAAGCGTTCCGCTGTTGAACGCCGCGCCACCGGCGTCGACGAGGAGGATATCGCCTTGGTCGGCGAGGAAGTCACCGAAGAGGGACTACTGACAGACGAGCGCTACGAGGAACTGAAGGCACGCGAACAATTCGTGCTGACAGTATCGCAGAAGGGCTTCGGCAAGCGGTCGTCTTCCTACGACTTCCGCATCTCCGGCCGCGGCGGCAAGGGCATTCGCGCCACCGATACCTCCAAGACGAGCGAGATCGGCGAACTCGTCGCCGCATTCCCGGTCGACGAGGGCGACCAGATCATGCTGGTCTCGGATGGCGGGCAGCTGATCCGCGTCCCGGTCGGCGGCATCCGCATCGCCAGCCGCGCCACCAAGGGCGTGACGATCTTCTCGACCGCCAAGGATGAAAAGGTCGTCTCCGTCGAGCGCATCAGCGAGCCGGAAGATGACGGCGAGGAGGTTGGCGAGATCGTCAACGAAACGCCGATCGAAAGCGGCGAGGCGCCTCCTGCAAGGGAAGAATAATTCAAACCAGGCTTTGGTTGAGAACCGGGCGGCCCCTGCCGCCCGGTTCTTTTTTGCGCTGATCCGATCGTTTCGGAAAGCTCCGACGGCATTCTCGTCGAAACGTCGCGCTACGATCGTTTCAGCCCACACTTTTTCGGATGTCGTCAAAGCAGTAGGCACGATCCGCAAAATTGCCGGCAATGAGGAAACCGTGGTGTCGTTCGCGGTGCTGCAGGACGATCAGAGGCCACCGCGCGGCGAGCTGATCGCGCGTTTCCCGCATGGGTTTGAAAGCGACCGGCTGCTTGTCTGAAGATTGCCGATCTCGCACAATTGCTGCGCGACAGGCCGATTGCTGATCCCTGCATCGAGTATATATTCGATTCCTAACAAGGAAGGTGGCCATGGCAGTGGCTTCACGGATCTCGAAGACGGGGACGCATTTGCAGGATCCATCCTCGCGATGGTCTTCCTGCTGGGCGCCCCGGCTGCCATGGTCTTCTGTCCGCCGGGTGAGAGACCGGTCGCGCTGGCCGGAGAGCGTGAAGATCCTGCGCTGGGCACTGCATTCGTCGTCGTGACCGGCGAAAGTCCTGATTATGTGCGCGGGCTCTACGCTTGCGGTGTCTTGATGGTGCTGCGTTTCCGCAAAAGCGGCTGGCCAGCCTACCGGCCGGCCTGAAACCATCCAAAGAAAAAGCCGGACGCGGGGACGGCGTCCGGCTTTTTGAATGGCCCCGAGCGCTGGAGGGGAAGGCGCTCAAGGGCAGGGGAACTCAACTCAGAAAGTGCTGTGCTTCTTCTCGTCGAACGCCTTCACTTCTTCGCTTTCGCGGCGAAGCGCGGAAACGGTTGACGCCACTGACACGATAAACATGACGCTGATGAGAGCGGTAAGAACAGTCAAGATCGTGAACATGGGCAATCCTTTCCGAAGTTGCGTTCACGTTCCTCAGTACTGGCTTATGATGGCCGTACGGGCCGAAGCATAAGGACCATATACCTTGGACGTATCGGTCTTCTGGTCATAGAGTGCGACAGTTGCGGTAAGCATTCCCGTGATCATTGCCATCCAGAATACATTGATGATGGTAATCTTGTCGGGCATCTTGTTTTCCCTTCGTGCAGCGTATCGCATCTACGCTTCGGTTAAGTGAACGTATCCGTCTAAAAATGGTTCCGGCGGATGTTGGCGTGTCGTTTAGCAAGCCCGGTCTGAAGCGACCTTGAATGCCTTGTTCATCTGGCGTTCAGATTCGGGAGTAGGTTTCAACGCGCCCTTCCGAGCTGCCGCATGATGGCGTGATGCTCGGTGACTTCGGCGCGCACCCAGCGCATCTGATAGCGGTCCTGCAGGTAGCCATATGCCAGCTCCGCAAGTAGGGAGAGAACGACGGCAAGGGCGAGAAGCAGGATCAGCATGTCGATATCTTTCGGAAGTGTCCGATGCTGGTGGCATCGGCTGCGTTGATGTTTCCGATTATGCGCATCGCGTCTGAAACCGCGTTGAACGCGGCATTCATCCACCGTTCAGCAGGGCGGCAAATGACTTGCGGGATGCGGGTATCCATGACAAAAGGCATCGAACAAAACGGCCGGGTCCTATGACGACTGCTTTTTATCCGGGGTCCTTCGACCCGCTCACCAACGGACACCTGGACGTGCTCGTCCAGGCGCTGAACATCGCTGAAAGAGTGATCGTTGCGATCGGCATCCACCCCGGCAAGGCGCCGCTGTTTTCCTTCGAGGAGAGGGCGGAGCTGATCCGAAACGCGCTTGCCGAGGCCATGCCGCAGAAAAGCGGCAGCATTTCCGTCGTCTCCTTCGACAATCTGGTCGTGGATGCTGCGCGCATGCATGGCGCGGCGCTGCTCATCCGCGGCCTTCGTGATGGCACCGACCTCGACTACGAAATGCAGATGGCGGGCATGAATCGGCAGATGGCACCGGATGTGCAGACAATCTTTCTGCCGGCAGGGACGGCCTCGCGGCCCATTACCGCCACATTGGTCCGTCAAATCGCGGCCATGGGCGGCGACGTCAGCGCCTTTGTGCCGGCCGCCGTTTTGAAGGCCCTTCGATCCAAGCGCAAATCTTGAGGCGTTTTCCGCCGCAACGGAGCTCACATGAAACTTTTCTATATTGCATTTGCCGGCGTGCTTTACCTCGCCTCCTTCGCTGGCGACGTGTTTGCCCAGGCCAATCACACGCTGACGATCCAGCTCAAGGATGGTCCCGTCGTGGTCCAGCTGATGCCTGACGTGGCTCCCAAACACGTTGCGCAGATCGAGGCTCTGGCGAAGAAGGGGGCCTATGACAACGTGGCCTTCCACCGCGTTATTGACGGCTTCATGGCGCAGACCGGCGACGTGCAGTATGGCAATATGTCAAAGGGCTACGATCCTAGCCTTGCGGGCACCGGCGGCTCCGATCTGCCGAACATTCCGGCCGAATTCTCTAAGAAGCCGTTCGTGCGTGGCACGGTGGGCATGGCGCGTGCCCAGGATCCGAATTCGGCAAACTCGCAGTTCTTCATCATGTTCGCGGACGGCTCCTTCCTGAACGGCCAGTACACGGTGGTCGGCACGGTCGTCTCCGGCATGGAAAACGTCGACAAGATCAAGCGCGGCGCCGGCCAGAACGGCGAAGTAAGCGATCCCGACCGCATGGTCAAAGTCACCGCCGGCAAGTAATTTCGTGAAACGAGGAGAATGAAAATGGCCGAGATCAAGGATCCGGAAAACACCGTTATCCTGGAAACCACCAAGGGCAAGGTTGTCATCCAGCTGCTGCCGCAAGTGGCCCCCGAGCATGTCGCCCGGATTAAGGAGCTTTCTCGCGAGAAGGCCTATGACGGTGTCGTCTTCCATCGCGTCATCCCCGACTTCATGGCGCAGACCGGCGACGTCCAGTTCGGCAAGAAGGGCGGCGAGAGCTTCAACCCGGGCCGCGCCGGCATGGGCGGCTCGTCGAAGCCGGACCTGAAGGCCGAATTCTCAGCGACGCCGCATGTCCGCGGCACCTGCTCGATGGCGCGCTCGCAAAATCCGAACTCGGCAAACAGCCAGTTCTTCATCTGCTTCACCGATGCGCCGTGGCTGAACAAGCAATACTCGGTCTGGGGCCAGGTCATCGAAGGCATGGATGTGGTCGACACGATCAAGAAGGGCGAACCGGTCAGCGATCCGGACTCCATCGTCTCTATGCGGGTTGCCGCCGACGCCTGATTGTGATTTCTGCTGAAACCCGCCCTTGCGCGAAGGCGCCGGGCGGGTTTCGCTTTGCCTGAAAGTGCCCGATGCGCGTAGACCTTTTCGATTTCGACCTTCCGGATGAACGGATCGCCTTGCGGCCCGCCGAGCCGCGCGATAGCGCGCGCCTGCTCGTCATCGATCCGCATGCCCAACCGGTTCTCGGCGACCATGCCGTCAGCGACCTGCCGTCTTTCCTGCGGGCAGGTGATGCGCTTGTCTTCAACGACACCAAGGTCATTCCCGCGCAGCTCGAGGGCATCCGCCATCGTGAAGGGGCAGGCGGCCAGCAGGTCTCGGCGACATTGCATATGCGCGTCGGCGCGAGCCGCTGGAAGGCTTTTTCCAAGCCCGGCAAACGCATTAAGATCGGCGATCGTATCGCCTTCGGCCACGACGGTGAAAGCTGCTTCCTCGGCCAGCTCGATTGCACCGTCGAGGAGAAAGGCGAGGGCGGTGAAGTCACCCTTGCCTTCGATCTTTCCGGCCCGGCGCTGGACGAGGCAATCGCCGCCGTCGGCCATATCCCGCTGCCGCCCTATATCGCAGCCAAGCGTCCGGACGACGTGCGCGACCGCACCGATTACCAGACGATCTATGCCCGCGAGGAAGGCGCCGTCGCAGCGCCCACCGCCGGCCTGCATTTCACGCCACGACTTTTTGAGGCCATCGACAAGGCTGGCGTCGAGCGCCATTTCGTGACGCTGCATGTCGGCGCCGGTACCTTTCTGCCGGTCAAAGCCGATGATACCGACGACCACAAGATGCATCTCGAAAGCGGCTATGTCAGCGCCGAGACGGCGGCAAAGCTGAATGCCGTCAAGGCGAGGGGCGGGCGCATCATTTGTGTCGGCACGACATCGCTACGGCTGATCGAAAGCGCGACCGCGGACGATGGACGAATCCGTGCCTGGGCGGGCGCCACCGGCATCTTCATCACGCCCGGCTACCGTTTCAAGACAGTCGATATCCTGATGACCAATTTCCACCTGCCGCGCTCGACGCTCTTCATGCTGGTTTCGGCCTTTGCGGGGTTCGAAACCATGCAGGCGGCATACAAACACGCCATTTCGACAGGTTACCGCTTCTATTCATACGGGGATGCGAGCCTTCTTTTCCGGAAAGACAGATGACCGAGAATTTCCAGTTCACGCTCAGAAGGACCGATGCAGGCGCCCGCCTCGGCGAGATCTCAATGCCGCGCGGCACCATCCGCACGCCCGCGTTCATGCCCGTCGGCACGGTCGGCACTGTCAAGGCCATGTATCTCGACCAGGTTCGCGAAACGGGCGCCGACATCATTCTTGGCAACACCTACCACCTGATGCTGCGCCCGACGGCAGAGCGCGTGGCGCGCCTCGGCGGCCTGCACAGCCTCATCCGCTGGGAACATCCGATCCTGACCGATTCCGGCGGCTTCCAGGTCATGTCACTTTCAGGTCTTCGCAAGCTCGACGAGCAGGGCGTCACCTTCAAGTCGCATGTCGACGGCAGCCTGCATCACATGTCGCCGGAGCGCTCGATCGAAATCCAGGGCCTGCTCGGCTCCGATATCCAGATGCAGCTTGACGAATGCGTGGCGCTTCCGGCCGAACCGCGCGAGATTGAACGCGCAATGGAGCTTTCGCTGCGCTGGGCTGAACGCTGCAAGGTCGCCTTCGGCAACCAGCTGGGCAAGGCGATGTTCGGCATCGTGCAGGGCGGTGACATTCCCGCACTCCGCATTCGCTCGGCCGAAGAGCTGGCACAGCTTGGTCTTAAGGGCTATGCGGTCGGCGGTCTTGCGGTTGGCGAACCGCAGGAGGTCATGCTGAAGATGCTCGAGGAAACTTTGCCGGTGCTGCCCGGCGAAAAGCCGCGCTACCTCATGGGCGTCGGCACGCCCGATGATATCCTGAAATCGGTTGCTCGCGGCATCGACATGTTCGACTGTGTGATGCCAACCCGCTCCGGCCGCCATGGCCTGGCTTTTACCCGCCGCGGCAAGGTCAATATCCGCAACGCTCGCCACGCGGAGGATGTGCGTCCGCTCGACGAGCAGTCGAATTGCCCGGCCTCGCGCGATTATTCGCGCGCCTATCTGCACCATCTCGTCCGCGCCAACGAGGCGCTCGGCGGCATGCTGCTCTCGTGGCACAATCTCAGCTACTATCAGGAACTGATGCAAGGCATCCGCACGGCGATTGCCGCGGGTCGCTTCGCCGATTTCATGGCGGAAACCCAGGAGGAATGGGCAAAGGGCGATCTCGAGCGCGCTTGAGGCCGATGGTCTGCCGGCTGTCGGCGCGAGCCAGGGCGCGCCGCGCCTGACGATCTTCAGGCCAGGTCCAGATCACCGTCGGGATGCTGGTCCTGTTGTCGGTGCTGTGCGGATTTCTCCTGCATCCGGCAGCTTTTGCATTCGCCGGCCTTCTCGACGCCGCGCTCGCATGTTTTCCCGGATGCCTTGGAACAGGATCGGCTGAACCGCCGTCAAATGCCTTTGCTGTCGGTGTTCGGCACGATCTGCACGCCGTTGATCTTGTAGTCGCCGTCGGGCTGCCGCATCATCTGGTAGATCGCCGTCCAGTCCTTGCCGTCGCGACCGGATATCAGGACCTCGTGATAGATCATCGCGCCGTTATCGATGGAGCGGCTGCGGCCGAAGGCATAGTTCCCGGGATGATAGACGGGTTCGTAGCTCTTCTTCACCATCGCAAAGAAGACGCCCTTGTCCGGATACATCGCTTTAATGCCGGGCGCTGCAAAGGAATAGGCCGTCTCCGCATCATCCTTCAGGAAGGCCGTAATCTGATCCTCGATGATATGCCGCGTCGTCTCGACCGAATCTTCTGCCCGCGCCGGTATCGATACAAAGATCAAAGCAGCACACAGCGCAGACACCGAGTAAAAAGCGCGCATGGATTTCTCTCCGGCGATATAAAGCGGAGTGTAGAGTACTTTGCGGATTTGGAAAGTGGGGCAGTTGCTGCGTTCATGCAGACTGTCAGCTCGCACGGCGTCCTCCACCGTCGAATCCTTGCGCTTTCACCTTGCACCTGTGTCGAAGAGCGAAAGCGTCATTCGTTCTCTGTTCGCAGCAGCGAGTTGGTGTGCCGCCAGCAATGGCGGCCTCGATGGAAGCAAGCGCGGCCGCACGCCCTTTGAATTGGGAGATCTTCGGCAGTCATGCTGGCTCCTTGGTGAAATCCGGCATACCATCGACGCGGCGACAGGCAAGCGGCTCGATCAGCCTCGCCGTCTCTGCGCCATCAGAAACACCGCCAGTACAAAACACATGAGGCCAAGGGACGACGGCAGCCCTTGATGTCCGATCAGTTGCATCGCTAGTCCTGTCGCAGGCGAGCCCACGATGCCGCCGATACCCCATACGAACGCGAAGGCCGCGTTTCCGGCGATCAACGCTTGACCGATGAAACGCTCGCCGAGATGGATCAGCGACATGGTGTAAATCCCGAACGAGACCCCGCCCCAGACGAAAACGAGCGGCCAGATGAGCCATGCGTTGAAGAGCGACGGCAGTAGCAGGCAGCCGGCCAGCGAAGCCAGGGCACAGAATAACATGGTCCGCGTCGAGCCGAACCGTTCGGCCACGCGTCCGAGCAAAATCTGCATCACGGCATTGCCTGCGGTGAAACAGGCGATGAGCGAAGCGATGCGCGCATCGGCACTGCCAAGCGCGGCACCATAAACCGTGAACAAGGAAATCACGACTTGCTCGAAGGCCGCAGCAGTGAAAACCGCGAACAACAGAAGGGGTGCCTGTGCGAAGAATCCGCCGACCGATGTTGCCTCGCCTTCATGCGGCATCTTCGGCAGGCGCGGCACGACCGCAAGCACGATCAGGCCGCAAAGAGGGAAGGCCACAATGCCAATGATGAAGGGCGGCCAGCCCTGTGTGCCGACAAGGCCGAGCGACAGCGGGCCGATGGCGAAGCCACCCGAAACGATCGATGAATAGAGGCCCATGATGCGGCCCCGGCGTGGCGCGGGCGTGATCGCGATCAGCCAGGTTTCGCTGATTACGTAAAGCGGATTGGCGAAGAAGCCGAGCAGGAAGCGCAGAGGCATCCAGGCCCAGACCTCCTGGGTCCAGGCAATCGCGATCAGGATGAGCGCGGCGAGGGTGGAACAAAGGATCGCAAGCCGCGCCGCGCCCACGCGCCTCGCCAGCGTCGGAATGAAGGGCGCGGATACAATGAAACCCAGCGGCGTCATCGCCGCCGACAAGCCGATCAGACCGGGCGTCGTCTCCTGCCGCTCGAGGATGAAGCTGAGCAGGGGATAGGTCAGTCCCTGTGCCACGGCGAACACCGTGACGGTCGCGATGATGCCCGCCATCGCGGCCCGTGAGATCCGATCCTCTCGCGGGGATGTCGTGGCGTGCAAGTGCCGGCAAACCGTTGCGGCCCTCGGAAACTCGCGATCCGGTGTCATTGCAGCGCTCGCCTTATCGTTGCCAGAAGGGCTTGGCGATCTCTGCCTCGACCTGCCGCCTCGTCAGACCGATATCGTCGATCAAGTGGGGATCATCCTTCGACTTTTGCTCAAGTTGCCAGCGAAAGCGTTTCCGCTCGTCCCAGGTCGCGATAACGCTTCGCAGGGCTGCCAGGCTGTAGGTCCGACGCCGCACTTCCGCCAGTCCCACGGAGGGAAAATCGTTCATAGCAACCTCCATATGGTTTGACGGCCAAGAGCCCTCGACCTGAAGAGGATGAATTCTGCAGGATACGAACAGCGCCGTAATTAAGCTCTCCCAAATAGTTCCAAAAACTTCAAAACGGGCTATAGATGCGCCGCATGCTGGGATCGCGCTTTGCCTTTGGTCCGTTCGTGCTTGATCCGGGTGCGGGAACGCTCCTTCGGAATGATGATCCCGTTGCTGTCGGCTACCGCGGACTAAAGCTGCTTGCGGCGCTCGTCGGACGGCCTGGCGAAATCCTGAGCAAGGCCGAGTTGATGGACGCGGCATGGCCGGGCACGGCCGTCGAGGAAGGCAACCTCACCGTCCAGATCGCGCAGCTCAGGAAGCTGCTTGGTCCGACCGCCAATGGGGGGGAATGGATCGCCACGGTTCCGCGGGTCGGCTACCGCTTCACGGGGCTAATCGAACACCTCGGTGGCGCGAAGCGAAAACCTTTGCCGCTGCCCGACAAGCCATCGATAGCCGTGCTGCCCTTCGTGAATGTCAGCAACGATCCCGAGCAGGAATTCTTCGCGGATGGGTTGACCGAAGACCTGATTACCGACCTGTCCAGGATCTCCGGCCTGTTCGTCATCGCACGCAACTCGGCCCTTGCTTACAAGGGAAAGGCGATGGATGTGCGCGGGATCGCTGAGGACCTCGGCGTGCGCTACCTCCTGGAGGGGAGCGCAAGACGTGCCGCGGGGCGCGTACGCATCAACGCCCAGCTGGTCGACGCGGTGAGTGGCGATCATCTATGGGCTGAACGCTTCGATCGCAGCCTGGACGATATCTTTGCCGTTCAGGACGAGGTCACTGGCAAGATCGTCGAGGCGCTGCTCGGCCGGCTGCGCGCACCGCCGCCGCGCAATCGACCCAAAAATCTCGAGGCTTACGATCTCTGCGTGCGGGCGCGCAAGCTGATGGACGACTCGCCGCAGACGGCGCGGGAAGCGCATCTGATGCTGACGCGCGCGGTTTCGCTCGATCCCGAATATGCCGAGGCCTATCGCTGGCTTGCCGTGAACCACTGGATGGGATGGGTACATAGCGGCGGACCAACAGAAGCTGCCCGCAGCGACGCTTTGGAGCTGGCGCGCAAAGCTGTAACACTCGATCCCAACGATGCTGGCTGTCGCTGGATCCTTGCTTACTTGCTTGCCTATGAGCGCAGCTTCGCCGAGGCGGACGCGGAATTCGCCAAGGCGATCGAGCTCGACCCGAACGAAGCCGACACGTGGGCCGCGTTATCCGACATTACGGTCCTGGCCGGGCGGGTCGAGGAGGGCCTTGAGCACATCCGCAAGGCGTTCCGGCTGAACCCGCTTCCGGCAAGCTGGTACTATCTGACGCTCGGCCAGGCGCAATATGCGGCCGGTGAATACGAAGCCGCTGTCGAGACACTGCGTCGGGAAGAGACTTATCGTACAAGCTCACGCCGTTTCCTGGCGGCAAGCCTTGCCCAACTGGGCCGGCTCGACGAGGCGCGCGCAGAGGTCGAACTGTTCCTCGTCGGCAACCCGCATTTCACGACCCATCACTGGGCCACGACAGAGCCATTCCGCGACGCTGCGACGCTCGAGCATTTCGTTGATGGCTACCGCAAGGCCGGTCTTCCGGAGTGACCCTCCCAAACGGCCATTAGATCCGAGGACTGCTGTAACGGGGCCCGCGCACCCGTTCTGCGACCTATTGCTCAAAGCGGCTCGTGGCGTCACGATCGCGGTCGTATCGTCTCGTCATCGGAAACGGCGGCAACCAGGACTCGCGACGGACGATCCAGCTTTCGTAGGTTGGCATCAGCTGGTCAGTTGCATCCAGGGATCCCAGGTTCACTTCGATTTCGTCTGCGGTGCGCGCGAAAACGGGCGAGCCGCAGCGGGGACAGAAAAACCGCCCGGCGTAGTCTCTTGCTTCGCCATCGATCGTCACCGCATCCTGAGGGAAGATCGCGGAAGCGTGAAAAAGAGCCCCATGATGCTTGCGACAGTCGAGACAATGACAAAGGCCGACTCGGTATGGGAGTCCCGACGCCACAATTCGGACGTTGCCGCAGAGGCAACCGCCAGTGAATCTGTCCATGCTGCGTCTCCTCTAAGTCAAACGGTCGGACCCGCCTCGATCTGACCGGCTGGTCCGGGTTGCAAGGCAGCTCGGGGAGGGCGCTAGCGACCACTAACATTGCCAGCAATTTCGTATTGCTCTCAACCGAATTTATCCGAGTGGCATTCGCTCGAATTTCTGCAACGAGGAATCAATCGTGTCCCACCCATGGCCGCGGATGGTGTATGTGACCACCTGCGGGTTGAATTGGCCAGGGTCGTCAAGGCTGGTCGCGGGGACCGCAATCAGCTCCGGCATTGCGACAAATGTCAGATGGACCGGCGTTCCACAGGTCGGGCAGAAGGCGTGGACCTTCTCGTTCCCGCTGTCGCCCGCTACCCGCCAGGTGTTCGCGTCGCCCGTAATCGTCACATCGGCTCGGTGGGGGAAGGTCAGGTATGATCCATGCCCCGTGCCACTTCGTTTCTGGCAATCGCGACATTGGCAGTGGTTCTCGAAGATAGGTTCGCTACTCGTTTCATAGCGGATCGCGCCGCACGCGCATCCGCCGGTATAGGTCTTGGTCACTGTCATTCTCCCGCTGGCAGACTTGTTGATGGGCACCGCAAGGGATCAGGCCGATTTTGGCTTGGCGAAAAGGTCAATGCCGCGGCCAGTTTCCAGGAAGGATTTCAGGCTGGACAGGACGGCCGGCCAACCTTGTTTGATACCTTTCGCCATCCCGCTGCCGGCTTCGAGCTCGTCATGGGTGACGGTCAGCCGGACCATGGTGTCGTATTCCTCGATCGCGAACGTCACCCGGCTGTAGCTTGCCGGGTCGGAGGCCTGCGAAGCATTCGCCCAGGTGATGACGAGACGGGTCGGCGGCGAGACCTCAATGACCTTGCCGACGAGTTCGACAGTCCGTTCATCGTTGGCACGGATATGTTCCCATTTCGATCCTGGCTTCCAGTCGGAGACGTTCTCGTGGCCCCAGTATCGCCGTGCGACGTCCGGTTTCGTTATGGCCTCGAACACCTTTTCCGGGGTCGAGAGAATATAGGTCACGTATACAAAGCTGGTCGTCTCTTTGGTCATTGTTACCCTCCTTCGAGTTCATTCTTGAGATCATGCAGCAGGCTGAGCCGCTGATGTTCGAATTTCCGCACCCACCGTTCGTAGACCTCGTGGAGCGGCACGGGGTTGATGAAATGCAGCTTCTCCCGACCGCGCCTAACCGTGCTCACTAGATTGGCCGTCTCCAATATTCCGAGGTGCTGCGTGACGGATTGCCGGGCCATGTCCAGGTTGTCGCATAGCTGGCCGAGCGTCTGCCCATTCTTCTCACAAAGAAGGTCAAGCAGCTTTCTGCGTGTCGGGTCGCCCAGCGCTTTGAAAACCTTGTCGGCGTCCATCGGTCTCACTCGAATGTGAAAACCATAATATGCAGGCGTTTACCTGCCTGTCAAGCGCAGGTATTTACCTGCATCTCAATTGGCAACGATCGAAGGTGATCGAGCATCGAGCGGCATGGGGCAGGGATTGCAGCACCTCAATCAGTCGGTCACGTCCGCCGCTGCTTGCGTGATCGCCACAGGCCAGCATCCACCATCCAGCTGCGCAATGTCTCGCGCGACACACGCAATCCATCTCGGGCAGCAAGCTTCTCGGCCGCCAGCGTGGACCGAAGTCCGCATACCGTTCGCGAACCAGCGTCACGCCGTAATCCCGAACACCGTCACTGATCCGGTTGTTCGACGGCCTGGACAACGCTCAGGCGCTCGTCACGGATCTTCTGGATGACTTCGAGGCGATGCAATTCCTTCTGCGACATGGTGATCAAACAGGACATGACGACTCCGACCGCTCATGGCTCGACCAGGCTTAAGGTCGTCATCCTTGCTCCCAACGTTGGCTTTGACCAGTGCGTCGAGAGGCGAGACCGTCGCATCTCTAACCGGCCTATGTGTCGCATCACTAAATAGCCCTTACACCCAATGATCGCATAAGATAGATTATGGAACATATCAGAGCCGATGAGCGAAGGCTGACACCTGTAAGAACGGAGAAGAAGAACTGGCACAAACGGTCGTGCCAGAATAATCTTGTAGCGTGATTGGCTCCACCAACGAGGTCCGCTCCCGCATTTTGCATCGTGGTTACGATAGCCAACACTGCGGGCGAACACGAACTACAAGCATCGATCGCTGCGGCCATTCACCGAAAGCGCTTAGTCGTCTGTTCCACAGCGGCACCCAGAAGGCTCGGTATACGCGACAACGCTTCTTGGGTCGCTCGTTTGCGTCTGTGTTGAGACGCGTCGAGGCAATCAAACGCCATAAACCGCGTCCTACGCCACTTAAGAGCGAGCGTTCATGTTGTTATCGGGAGGCAGTTCTCCTAAAAGGAGGTCTCCCACCGCACTAGCTCCGGAGCCACAACATGCACATCGGACCGCAGCAGCGGATTTATGTCTGCTTCTTCCTGTTCGCTGTTTCGATGGGCGCTATGCTGTCGCGCCTTCCGGACATTCAAGACGCCCTCCAGATTGACAAATCTGAACTCGGTTTGACGCTAATTGGAGCAGCGGTCGGCGCGTTGGTTTCACTAACGTTTTCGTCCCCCATCGTGGCCCGCCTCGGCGCACGCACCACCGCTTTTCTTACCGTGTTGGGAACGTCCGCGTGTCTTGCTCTTGTGCCTTGGGTGAGTACTGCTCCTTTAGTTTTCGGCATTCTTCTGTGCGAAGGACTGCTGGCAGGAGCGTTGGAGATTAATCTCAACGTCGAGATTGACCGCATCGAGGCGCAGCTTGGACGGGGCGTGATGAACCGGGCACATGGATTCTGGAGCCTTGGCTTTTTCGTCACAGCCCTGGTTTCGGCCGCAGTCCGCCAGGCCGGCGTATCAACGCAGCTTCATCTTGGATTGACGTTCGGGTTTGTCCTGATCGCGGGTACGATAGTAATCGCTGGCATGCGCAATGCCCCTGCAAGAGCGGCGCTTGATCATGCAGACGCGGGGCGTATCGCGCTTCCGACAGTTGCACTGCTTCCTCTTTGCGTCATTGGTATCGCCGCATTCCTGGTCGAGGGCGCGGGCATTGATTGGTCGGCGATCTACATGCGCGATGTCTTCCAATCCGAACCGTTCGTCGGAGGGCTGGGCCTCACGCTTTTCACCTTCTTCATGGCTTTGACGAGGTTGTTTGCGGATCCGTTTGTCGATCGCTTCGGCTCCCGGACGGTCGCGTTGACACTGCTCCTCGTGTCGGCCGTCGGGCTTTGCGCGGTGTGGCTTGCTCCGCATCAATATGTCGCCCTTGTTGGATTTGCGCTCATGGGCGGCGGTTGTAGCGTGGTATACCCCCTTGCCGTTTCTGCAGCGGCGCGGCGCTCGGACCGAGCCTCCCACCTCAATGTCGCGGCGCTGGGCCAGATGTCGTTTGTCGTGTTCTTCCTCGCCCCACCGCTTCTCGGTTTTGTGGCGGAGCACGCTGGTATCAGGACAGCCTACCTTGTATGCCTGCCAGTCATACTTTCCGCTTTAATATGTGTTCGGTCCCTCTCCGCTCGCCGCCGATTGGCTGCTGTCTAAATGCACTATGGAAACTGCTCCGTTGGCATTTACTGGGATATAAACACCTGCCCAGCTATGCGGCCACAAACGGCGCGGCCCCGCCGTCCGTCGACAGCCCTGCTCCGCGCCGGCGAGTTCGTACGGGGCACCAAACGTAAGTCCCCACCTGGTGGGCGCTGATCGATCTCGGGGACGCTAGACGGCAGAATGACCTTGGGGTCGTGTTGCGCTGCTGTCGAGATCTTGGATGGGTGGATCCGACCAGGATGCCGCTGCGGAGGGGCAGCGACCCTCACTGTGTCATCTGATCTCCAGGCGCCGAAAAGATGGGAGCCTACGCTCCCGGTCGGTTCAACCGGCGATGCCTGCCGTCTCCGGTTGACCGTCGAGGTAGTGATCCTGACTAGGTCTTTTGGGCTAGTTGCCTTGGCTGTTGAGTGTGACAGTTTACTCGGAACGAGGAAAGTATCGAGAGACAGCGCTCCGCTGCGTCGTGCGTCCAGATGGTAAGATCACTCGCTCGGGGCGATGCGCCGGCAAGCCAAGGAGAAGAGGATAATGACCGCGACCGACGCGCATTTCCAGGGAGACATTCCCGCGATCTACGAGCAGTTCCTCGTGCCGATCCTGTTCGAAGGATACGCCTCGGATTTGGCGGCCCGCGTCGCGAGCTGCCATCCTGAATGTGTTCTGGAAGTCGCCGCAGGATCGGGGGTGCTGACACGGGCCATGGCGGCCAGGCTTGCGCCGGAGGTCCAAATCGTCGCTACCGATCTAAACCAGGCGATGCTCGATATTGCAGCGAAGAAAGGCGTTGGCCGCCAGGTCGAGTGGAAACAGGCGGACGCACTTGAGCTGCCCTTTGAGAGCGCAAGCTTCGATGTTGTCGCCTGCCAGTTCGGCGTCATGTTCTTTCTGGACAAGCAGCGCGGTTATGGCCAGATACTAAGGGTGCTGAAGCCTGGAGGAACGTTTCTTTTCAACACCTGGGCCTCGCTTGCCGAGAACGAAATTGCCCGCACCGTTTCCGAGGCAATCGTCGCGGCCTTTCCCGACGACCCCACGCGTTTTCTCGAACGAACGCCGCATGGCTATTACGAGCGAGAGACGATCGAGACCGATCTCAGGCACGCGGGCTTCCGGAAAGTGACGATCGAAACGATAGACATGGCCGCGCATGCGCCCTCGCCGCGCGACGTCGCCATAGCATTCTGTCGGGGTACGCCATTGAAAATGGAGATCGCCGCACGCGCTGCCGATGACGAAAAGGCTGTTCAAGCGGTCGCCGCCGCGTTCGAACAGCGCTTTGGCAGCGGACGGATTCAGGGAAACCTACGTGCTCATGTCGTTATCGCCGAGGTTCGCTAGCCGGTGCCGCAAAATACCGGTCACTAATCCGTGCCCAGGTCGTGCCAGATCGCTCGGAGCTCATCCACTTTGACCTCGAACTGCATCTGATCATAGGCGGGTTCGACGTGTTCGGGTGTCTCGGCCATCACGGTGTCGTAGTCGAGCGGCGTATGCATATGCGTCAGGATCGCCCGCTTCGGCTTCAGCCGCCCGATCCAGTCGAGAGATTGCTCAAGCGACAGGTGGCTCGGATGATAGCGGTATTGCAGCGCGTCGATAATCAGGATGTCCAGATCCTGAAGTTTTGCGACAGTCTCCGGCGGAAAGTCGCTGATATCGCTGCAATAGGCGACATCACCGATTCTAAAGCCAAGCGAATGTATGTCGCCGTGCTGCTGCAGATGCGGTCGGAATGAAATCGTGCCTCCAGCGCCGCTGATGGCGATAGGCGTCATGTCCTCGATCAGGATCGGTTCGACGATCGGCGGATAATTGCTGCCGGGCGGCGTTTCGATGCAATAGCCGAAGCCCTGGCGGATGCGGTCCATCGTGAACGGATTGGCATAGATCGGCACGCGCTGCTGTGCGTTGTGGAAATAGCCGCGCAGATCGTCGATGCCGTGAATGTGGTCGGCATGGGGATGCGTGTAAAGCACAGCATCGATGTGCTGCACCCTGGCGGCAATCATCTGCTCGCGGAAATCCGATCCGGTGTCGATGACGACGGTCGTGACCCCGCCGTTGTCGTCGTATTGCTGCACCATAAAGGCTGCACGCGTACGGCGGTTCTTCGGATTGGCCGGATCGCAGGCGCCCCAATCGCCGGTAATGCGCGGCACGCCGGGCGACGACGCGCAGCCGAGAATGGTGAAGCGCCGCCGGTAGCTCACGCGGCTAGACCTTCGGCATCTTCGAGAAGAGCCGGAAAGCATTCTCGGTGGTGATCCGCGCCATCTCTGCATAGCTGATGCCGAGCGTTTCAGCCAGAACCTCGGCGGTGTTCACCACATAGGACGGCTCGTTGCGCTTGCCGCGCCAGCGCTTCGGCGCAAGGTAAGGCGCGTCGGTTTCGACCAGCAGCCGGTCGTGCGGGACTGTTTTTGCGATCGCCCGCAACTCCTCGGATTTCGGAAATGTGAGGATGCCAGAGAAAGAGATGTAGCCGCCGAGTTCGACGCCGGTTCGGGCAAGCTCGGGACCGGCCGAGAAGCAATGGAGAATAAAGGGGAAGGCCCCCTTCCCCGTTTCTGACGTCAGGATTGCCGCCATGTCCTCGTCGGCACTGCGGCTATGGATCACAAGCGGCAACTGTGTTTCGCGCGCGGCAGCGATATGGCGCAGAAAGCCTGTCTTCTGGTTTTCTGGCTTCTGCGTGTCGTAGAAGTAATCGAGCCCGGCTTCACCGATCGCGACGACCTTCTCATGTTCCTTGGCGAGGCGCACGAGATCTTCGGTCTGAATGTCGAGCTCCTCATCCGCATTGTTCGGATGCGTGCCGACCGAGCAGAAGACCGAGGGATATTTCTCGGTGATCGCGAGCAGCTTTTCGAGTTTCCGCACCCGCGTCGAGATCGTCACCATCTGCTTCACACCTGCCTGGCGAGCGCGTGAAACGATATCGTCTCGCTCCTCTTCGAAATCGGCGAAATCCAGATGGCAATGCGTATCGATCAGCATGGCAGACCCTCAGGTTTCCGGCGCCACATAGCGCGGGAACACAGGCTTTGGGGCCTCCAGCGGCGTTCCGGGAACAAGGCGTCCGGCTTCGCCCAATGCCGCGAAACCGCGCTTGTCGGCTGGCGCGGCAACGAGGTCGAGCAGCTTACCTGCCGATTCCGGCATGAACGGCTGCAACAGGATCGCGATCTGGCGGACGACTTCAGCGGTGACATAAAGCACGGTGCCCATCCGCGCCGGATCGGTCTTCTTCAGCGCCCACGGCTCCTGGCTTGCAAAATAACGGTCGGTTTCCGAAACGACGGCGATGATGGAAGCGAGCGCCCTGTGGATCATCTGCTTGTCCATGTCCTCGCGCGTCGACGCGAGCAGCGCATCGGCCTGCGCCAGCATCGCCTTGTCCTCGTCGGTCAACGGTCCGCATTCCGGTATCTTGCCGTCGCAATTTTTGACGATCATAGACAAGGAGCGGCTCGCGAGATTGCCGATGCCGTTCGCAAGGTCGGAATTGATCCGCGTGCCGATCGCCTCTTCGCTGTAGCTGCCGTCCTGGCCGAAGGAAACTTCGCGCAGGAAGAAATACCGCACCTGATCGAGACCGAAATGGTTCACCAGGTTGACGGGATCAACGACATTGCCGAGCGACTTCGACATCTTCTCGCCCTTGTTGAGCAGGAAGCCATGCGCAAAGACCCGCTTCGGCAGCGGCAGCCTGGCCGACATCAGGAAGGCGGGCCAATAAACCGCATGGAAGCGGATGATGTCCTTGCCGATGACATGAATGTCGGCCGGCCAGTACTTCGCCCTCGGGCCGTTCGGATCCTGGAGATAGCCGGTCGCCGTGATGTAGTTGGTCAGCGCGTCGACCCAGACATACATGACATGCGACGGATCGTTGGGCACCTTGATGCCCCAGTCGAAGGTCGTGCGCGAAATCGAAAGGTCCTTCAAGCCGGACTTGACGAAGGAAACCACTTCGTTGCGCCGTTCGGCAGGACCGATGAAATCGGGATTGTCCTCGTAGTGCTTGAGGAGCTTGTCTTGGTATTCGGAAAGCCTGAAGAAGTAGCTTTCCTCTTCCACCCATTCGACGGGCGTGCCCTGCGGCCCGTAGCGCACGCCGTCGGCGCGGAGCTCCGTCTCGTTCTCCTGGTAGTAGGCTTCGTCGCGCACAGAATACCAGCCGGCGTAGGAATCCTTGTAGATGTCGCCGTTTTCCGCCATCAGCTTCCAGATGTCGCTGGAGGCTTCGTGGTGGCGGGGTTCCGTCGTGCGGATGAAATCGTCGTTCGAGGCATTCAGAAGCTGGGCCATCGCCTGGAACTCGCCGGAGTTGCGCTCGGCAAGCTCCTGGGCGGTAATTCCCTCCGCGCGCGCCGTCTGCTGCATTTTCTGGCCGTGCTCGTCGGTGCCCGTCAGAAAGAAGACATCACGGCCATCGAGGCGCTGGAAGCGCGCCATGGCGTCGGTCGCGATCAGCTCGTAGGCATGGCCGATATGCGGCTTGCCGTTCGGGTAGGAAATCGCGGTTGTGATGTAGAAGGGCGTCTTGTCTGTCATGGCGGCCATCGTGTCGGGCTTACTCTCTCGAAATATCAGCCGCTCTTAGCGCATGTCATGAAGAAGAGAAACACTAAGTTTCGAAACCGCTTATGATTTGGCGGTTTGCCGAAGCGCTGAGCTTGACTCGCTTTCTGCCACATTCTAGGCCTTGCGAAACTGAAGGACGGGGCGCAACCGACGTGAGATTTCCAGCAGCGGGCAAAAGCCGTTTCTCTGTCTGTCAGGGGTCCGTCGCTTGACGTTTCTCGAAAATTTTCAGCCTCTCTATTCACTTTCCGGCTTTTTCGTCGGCGCGCTTGTCGGCATCACCGGCGTTGGCGGCGGCTCGCTGATGACGCCGCTGCTCGTCCTGTTATTCGGCGTCCATCCGGCAACCGCGGTCGGAACCGACCTGCTCTATGCCGCCGTCACCAAGACGGCGGGCACGGCGGTCCATGGCATGCATGGCCGTATCAACTGGCGAGTTGTCGGTGCGCTCGGGGCGGGCAGTGTTCCCGCAGCGCTCCTGATGCTCTGGCTGATGGCAGGCGTCGACCGCAAGAGCATCGAGGTTGCCCATACGATTACCGCAGCGCTTGGCTGGCTGCTCGTCATGACGGCCGTGATGCTTGTCTTCCGCGCGCAGATTCTCGCCTTTGCCCGCCGGGTCACTGGCGAGCGCGCCCCGCCCCGTCCGGCGACGATTGCCGTTCTCACCGTCATCCTCGGGCTGGCTCTCGGCATCCTAGTCACACTGACATCGGTCGGTGCCGGTGCACTCGGGGTAACGATACTGCTTGTGCTTTATCCGCGGCTGGATGTCCGCGAAATCGTCGGCTCCGATATCGTCCACGCGGTGCCGCTGACGCTCATCGGCGGCATGGGCTACTGGATCATCGGCGAGATCGACTGGCTCCTGCTGTTGGCACTGCTGGTCGGCTCGATTCCGGGCATCATCGCCGGCAGCCTCCTGGCGCCGAAGCTGCATGAACGCACCATTCGCATCGTGCTTGCGCTCACGCTCGCGATCGTCGCCTGGAAACTGCTTGCGGGCTGATCAGAGGCCCGGCTGCTTGATGTCGCCGAGAATGCTGAGGATCGTCTGCTTGCGGTCGAGGTTGTAAGCGTTGGAAACGGCAAGCCGCTCGTTGATATCGGATTGCAGGCGTGCCAGCCGTTCGGCGGTGGAAACCTCGCCTGCCTGTGCCGCGTGGCGCGCCCGGTGCATCAGGTCGTCGCCGACATGGCTCACGAAGAATTCGAATATCGTGTCGCTGTCCTTGCCGGACAAGGCATCCGCCAAACGATGCATTGCCTTTCGAGCCGTCGGGCCTTGAGCCGACAGGACCTCGTTGTATGCCGCGATGATCTCGCCGCCGCCGTAGTTCAGGAGCTTCAGCGCCTCCCCGACGCTGCCTTTCGCGATCGATATCATCGAGGCATCGCTGCCGGTTACGCCGAGATTGGCGAGTGCCGCGCCCAAGGCGCTATTATCCAGCGGCGAAAGCTTAAGTGGCAGGCACCGTGAACGGATTGTCGCCAGAAGTTTTCCCGGCGCATGCGACAGCACGAGGAAAAGCGCACGTTTGGGCGGCTCCTCCAGAATTTTCAGGATGGCATTGGCCGCATTGCGGTTCATGTCGTCTGCCGGATCGATGATGACGATGCGCCAGTTTCCGGTTCCGGAGGTCTGCGAGAAAAAGCGTCCGGCGCGCCGCACCTCGTCCACCGTGATCGCCGACTTCACCTTGCCTGTCTTTTCGTCAACGGGACGCGAAAGATAAAGCAGGTTATGCGACGCCCCCGAAGCGATCTGGCGGCTGACAGCAGAGGCCGCATCAGGATCGCCGATCGCTGCAGGCGCTGTTGCCGGATCGGGATTCGACAGAACGTAGTTTGCAAAGCGAAAAGCGAGCGTGGCCTTGCCGATCCCCTCCGGCCCCTCGATCAGGACCGCGTGATGGCCCTTGCCGGAGCGATAGGATTGAGAAAGAAAAGCCTGGGCTTCGTCATGCCCGAAGAGCTTCGTGTTTTCGGCCGGCCAGATGGCGCCGTCCAGAAGCCCCGGCCGCTCGTCACTCATGCGCGGCCTCCGGCATCTTGACGACGGCAACAGGCCCAAGAAGCTGATCGACGATCGCAAGAATTTCCGCGGCAATCGGCTCTTCGTCCTGTATCGCGTTGACGACGTGGCACCGCTGCGGTTCACGCGCGGCTATGTCGAGGTAGGCTTCGCGGCGTTTTTCGTGCGTCTCAAGTTCTTCCTTTTCGAAACGGTCCGGTCCGTCCGCCGTCGCCGCACTGCGCTTCTTCACTCGCTCCAGACCAAGCCTTGCCGGAATGTCGAGGATCAGCGTGCAATCTGGTACGACGCCGTTGACGGCGATCCGCTGCAGCGTCTCGATGAAGTCCGCCTCGAGATTGCCCGTCACGCCTTGATAGACGCGCGAGGAATCCATGAACCGGTCGCACAGCACGATCTTGCCCTGGAGAAGCGCCGGGCGAATGACCGCTTCGACGTGATCGTTACGGGCTGCGGCGAAGAGAATGGCTTCCATGCGCGTGCCGAAGGCTTCCGCGCTACCGGACAGCAGTACGTGGCGCACGGCTTCCGCACCAGGTGAGCCGCCGGGTTCCCGCGTCAGCAGAACCTCATGGCCGCGCGCCCTCAGCGCTTCCGCCAGCAGGCGGATCTGCGTGGATTTCCCAGCCCCTTCCCCGCCTTCAAACGTAACGAACAATCCCGTACCGGATGACAATGATGCATTCCCGTATTCTTCAGCGCCCGTGCCACCGGGCTTTCTTCCTATCTATCCGAAGACAGGGCCAAGCGAAACCTTCAGGCTGGGCGCCTTCCGGTCCTTCCCCGGTATTTTAGGCAATGAATATGGCGATCAGGTGGGCTCGGCCTTGTCCCAGAGCCACGAGAAAAACAGCGATTCGCCGAGTTCCAGAAGCGCGTCGACCGCCCGGCTCGTGAGCGAACCTTGCTCAACGCCATGTGCGGTGTAGAGCGGTACCTCGCGCAACACGCGGCCGCCCGCCGATATGACCAGCGCGCCCACTTCGGCATCGGCAGCAACGGGCGCCATCAGCGGCCAGCGGTAAACGATCCGCGCCGAGAGCCTGTCAGGATTGCTTACCGGAATGAAGACGCTGACAGCCCCCTTCGCGACCAGGTCCACCTTTCCGGCCTGGCCGCCATAGACGCTGGCCTCGCCGACGATCTCCTCGTCCGCGAAAAGCTGCCGGTCCTCGAAGGCCGTCTGCCCCCATTCCAGGATGCGCTTTGCCTCCTCGGTCCGTTCCTTGTCGGAAGCAATGCCGCCGAGCGCCAGGAAGAGCCGCTTTCCATCTCGCTCCGCCGAGGCGACGATCGAATATCCCTCGCCCTCTGCAAAGCCGGTCGCCAGTCCGTCCGCGCCAAGTCCAAGGCCGAGCAAAGGATTGCGGTTGCGCTGAAAAATCCTGTTCCACTCGAAATCCGGCTGCGCGAAATATCGATAATATTCGGGATAGGATTGCTGCAGATCGATCGCAAGCGTCACCAAGTCACGCGCCGATACCTTGCTCTTGCCGTCCGGCAGGCCGGTCGAGTTTCCGAAGACCGTTTTCGGCATGCCGAGCACCTCCGCCCGCCGCGTCATTGCGGCAGCGAAATTGCCCTCCGTGCCGCTCATGCCCTCCGCAAGGATGATGCATCCGTCGTTGGCACCCTGGATGGCGACGCCCTTGATCAAGTCCTCAACACGTATGCGGGATTTCAGCACGGCAAACATCGTTGCCGTCCGAGACGGAGCACCTCCCGTCCGCCAGGCATATTCGGAAACCGGATATTCGGTGTCGAGCGTGATGTCGCCCTTCTTCAACGAACCGAAGACCAGATCCATCGTCATCAGCTTTGCGAGCGAGGCAGGTGAAAAACTCTGCTCTTCGTTCTTTGCAAGCAGCACCGTTCCGGTGGATGCCTCGATCATGTAGGCCTGTGCGGCCTTGGTCACAAAGCCGGCGGGCGCGGTTTCGGCAGCGTAGGATGGCGAAGCGAAGGGCAGAAGGCACGCACAAAGACGAAGCAGACGCTTCAACATCGAGGCTCCATGGGATCGAAGGTTCGACTCCGGACGTTAGAGGCAGCGCGCGCTGCGCGCAATCGCTTCCAATCAGGGCGCGAGCTGTTTTGCCTGCTGGCGCTTGAGGGAGGCGAGGATCGAATCCTGCGTCAGTCCGTCATTGCGGACCATGACGGCGTCGAAAGCAAGCTCCACGGTCACCGTCTTCACGTCCTCGTCCTGGTAGCCCATCGCGAGCGAACCGCCCTGCCCGTAGCCATATGGACGTTCATAGGGAACGGGTCCGATTTCCGGAAGCACGACCATCTGCCCGAAAGCCTGTCCTGAATTTCCGAGAACGGAAGCTGGTGTCGCCACCGGTGCCGCATTGTAGCGCGCGCTCGGCGTCGAGCCGCCATAGGCCGTCGCAGACATAGGCACCGGCACACGCGATTGATCCACGGTCAAAGTCCCAAGGCTTTGCAGCTGATCGCCGGTGATCCGCTTGCTGTTCGACGCCACCATCACCCCGGTTGCGATCTGACCTCCCGGATTGACGCCCGGAATCCGGCTTCCCTTCGGCACGTAGGACGCCATCAGGTAGGGCATGTCGTGCCCATCCATGCGCGCCTTGCCGACATACTGCACGCGCACCTTGCCGGTGCCGCTGTGCTGCAGGTCGAGCATGTCCGCCGTCTTGTTGGAAAGATCGATGATGCGGCCTTCATGATAAGGGCCGCGGTCGTTGACGCGCACGACCACCGACGATCCGTTTTCGAGATTTGTGACGCGTGCGTAGCTCGGCAAAGGGAAAGTCGGATGCGCGGCGGAAAGATGCATCTGGTCGTAGACTTCGCCGTTTGCCGTCAACCGGCCGTGAAATGCGGAGCCATACCACGAGGCTACGCCCACCTTGTTATAAGCGAAGTCCTCCTTGGGATAATACCACTTGCCCTTGACCTCATAAGGGTTGCCGACGATGTAGCGCCCGCCGCCCTTCGGTATGTTGGCGCCACTGGCAACGCGCGGGCTGGCTTTGACGCCATATTCTTTTTCGGAGAAATATTCCTTGCCGTGAGCGCGCTTCTTCGGCACCTGCGAAGCCGTACCGCAAGCCGTGACGGTGGCGCACATCAACGCCAACGCCAGCCACCGTGTACCCGTTGCGAAAGAGGTCGCCCCGTATTCCAGTCTCATATGTCCCACGCCGCCCAAGATCGTATGGTTAAGAACCTGCCCGACAACGGGCCAGTTATGCCTACGCCCACTCACCTAACGAGACTTTAACTTGGCGGCCATCATGGCGAATTTGCGAATGATTTCGCGGTGATAGAAACAATTTTAATAACCATGGTTTACAGAATCCTAACGGCGCATCGCGCAGTCGTCATCCAGCCGGGTCCTTCGGCGGTAGATTTTTGCGCCCGACCCTTGCATTGGCCATATCCTTTGCGCCATAAGGCGCGCAAGGAAGAGTGTCCGAGTGGTTTAAGGAACCGGTCTTGAAAACCGGCGTGCGGGAAACCGTACCGTGGGTTCGAATCCCACCTCTTCCGCCAGTTACGTTGATTTTGTTATGTTTTTTGTAGCTTTGTGCCGATTGCCATAACTGCGATTAATCGTTTTCCCCAAGCAATGTGCATAAAACGCAAAAAACAAATCATGAACAATGCTCGACTTGCCAAGGTTTTCAGCACCTTGTAGATAAGCAAGGTGGCATACGCATTCGCGCTCGCCTGATTCGGAGCTTTCTAGTCCAAACTGTTGTGGGAGGACTCTAGCTTCGGCGGAAGTGACCGAAGGGGTGGCAAGCTCTCCTTGCCTTTATCCAGAAAGGATAAAGCCCGTGCGGATAGTATGCTCGATTAGTAGGCCCGTTTCGGTTATCCGATACTGGCGCTTCAGACTGGGGCAATGGGAACAAGTTCGCGCCCATTGCCGACGTTGGCCGCGTTCCCCCGCGTTCATCGCCTAACCAGTCGAAGTAGCATCAACTTAGCCCCGCTTAGGCGGGGCTCTTTTTTTGTGTATCCGCTGTGGATACGTAAATTGAGTAGACGCATTTGCAATGTGTTGCAACAGGTAACGTGTTCGCTGAGACGCAAATCTTACGACGACGCGAATCAATTTCGGTAAAAAATACTTTTCTATCAATGGCTTAACGTTGTTGCCTCTGCATACCTTGATGCAAGGAGAAGTCAAGGGGAAAATCGCGGCCATGACCGCCCAAGTGTTGATAAGTACCCGCTTTTTTCCCAGCTAATTCACAGGGTAGTTAAGGATCACGCTAGTCTGATTCTTAGTCCTTATCTCCAGAAAAAGACAAAAAGGGGCCCCTTGAGGCCCCTACTTGCCGTCCCTACTGCTAACTGAATCTCGCCTTCTCCCCGCCCGGCAAGATTGGATGCGGGAAGCCGCCGCGCGGTTGGCGTGGCTAAGCGGTTAGGATTTTCGGATAGGGTCTGAGCCGGGAAAAGCCGCGATAATATCGCCTTCGACCGTCTGCAACGCAGCCTCCTCCCCTTCGCCAAGGTCAAGCTCAGGCGCAGTAGGAAGCGCGGCAACAATTTCCTTCACCATCTCAGCAAGCATGGGTTTATCCCCGATCCTGAGCGTCTGCAGGCCGTTCCTGAGCAGGCTTGGGAGCCTCAAGTACCAGCCTCGACGCTCGCTCCCTAGGAGCTGAATGCCGCGCATAGTCAAAGCCAGATCGGGGAAGAACACCTCCGCGTGCGCTGCCGGATTCTTGACTGGGCTATGCCGCCAAGAGCGCTCACTGGCCTTGTAGACGGCCAGTAGTTTGAACTTCGTCATGCTACGACTCCCGGCTTCCCGCCCGCAGCTGGCGCCGTATTGAGCGGGACGCGGAGTTGATTTCCGTTTTCGAGCGGCTTCAAATCCATGGTCTGGCGAGCTTCGTTTAGCGTCATGATTCCGGCCGACGTGAGGCTGTTGTAGGCTGCCGAACGCTCCTGCAATGAGCCGGAAATAAGCGAATCCCACTTGGCCGCGAGATAGAGCGTTTTTCGCTCACGGGAGCCAAGCACAAATGCGCACAACTGATGGCACAAGCATTGCGACCAGACTTCAGCCGCGAGGTTCACGAACTGGCGGTTAGCCTCGCTCGCCGATGACCACGTGCTGTGAAAAGGCAAGCCCGCAACATCCGGAGGAACGCCGAAGGCCTGCGCCACGAGGTAGGCGTTCAAGCGGCGATTCTCCAAAACCTCATTATCGCTGTTCGAAAGCGCCATGCGGTCGAACTTGAGGCCGTCGCCCAAAACAGCGACTTTGCCAGTGCCAGCCGCACCCATGTAGCTGGACTCGAAAGTCGCTTTCAAACGCTTGGCCGTGTCGTCGCCAATAGCGTTCGGCGCTGTCAGAATGCCGCCTGCCTTGAAGCCAGAACGCGCATCGGTAGCAATAGCGCTCTCGAAATCACTGGCAATGCCCATCGACAGAGCGGCCAGAGCGAGCGGCGAGCGGCCGCGCAGGTTCTTCGGACGCCACTTGGCATGGAAAATGTCGTTGCTTGAATGGACGGTAACGGCATTGTTCCGCAGCGGATCAACAACCCTATACTGCATACGGCCGTTGCCAATCAGCTCGACGCTGACGTTATGCCATTCAATTGGCGCCAAATTCGTCAGCCTGCCTTGGTTGTCGAAGCTGACTTTCGCGAATGACTCGCCGTATGACACAAGGCTTTCCATCAGAGCAGACTTCAGCTCATAAGCGGACATATCCGCCGTGCCATTCAGCATCAGATCATAAAGAGCGTGCCCTACAGCCGGCTCAGGGCTGCCGTCATTGCGATCCTGCCGGTACAATGTGACGTCAGCGCTCGCAAACGCGCCAGTAATCAAGCTGATGCAGCGGGAAGCCGTCGACATGTTGAGCGCTGCGCTTGCCGTGGGTGCATAGCCGAGGATAGAGGCCACGAGGGGGTCAGACACGTCGGTTGCGCGGGTTTCGGGAGTCTTGCGGAAGAGACCGCCAAACAGGCCACGAAGGGAATTTTGAGATTTGGCCATTGGCTTAGGCTCCCAGATAATATGTGTACAAACGGGCTCGCAGGTCGGCCTCAGCGTCCGAATGCAGCTTGCGAAGGCTCAGTGTATGGGCGGTAGGCTCGACGGCGGCATGAGCCCGGATGACCGAGATTTCCAGCAGGTCTGCTTGCCGTACGGTGCGCTTGTTGCCGGTCCAGCTATCGTCAGCGGCGATGAAACCTATCGACAGGCCGCCAAGCAGCTTGGATTCCGCCATGGCCTTGATGTCGTTGCCGAGCTGCGTTTCTGGCAAGGTTGCTTCGACCTTCAGCCCGCGTGAGTCCTCGCTGATTCGCAGGCTCGCATTGGCTTGCCGTGCCAGTAGCTGAGACGCGTCGTGGTCCGTGAGGAGTAGAATATCGCGATGCCTGGACTCGCGGTTGGTGAGGGTCTTTGTAAAGCTGCCGGGTTCGAATACTTCCGTGAAGTCGCCGATACGAGTTTCGACGCCCCAAAGCACTGCGTAGCCCGTCAGTATGCGCCCGGTGATTTCGCTAAACGGCGCAGCGGCTAGTCTTTTTTCAGTCTGCATAAGCCTTGTCTCCTTTCGTCAGGTGGCGGTAGGAGGGGGCTGGCCGCATAGCCAACCCCCTCCTCATGGCCCTTACGAGCCGCTAACCGCTGCCTCGCCCCAAGCGAAGGATGCCGAGCCCTGCTTGAGGGCAACGTCAACGTCGACAAAGCCAACGAGCTTGACAGCCCCTTCGGAGGAGTAGGTCGCCGTATCAACAATGATATCGACAGACGGCGCAGTACCGGCCTGATTCCAGAATCCGACTACGAGGTCCGAAATCTTGCCGTAGACGAGCTTGTTGCCAGATACGTTGTTCGTGACGACAACCTTCTTGTCGTAGAACTGCGTTGCTAGCGGAACCGGCATGCCGAGAGCATTGCGGTAACGGCGAGCCAGATTCGCAACGCCCTGCGAGATGAAGAAAACATCTCCATCGTTGTCTTCGACTTCGACAGCGTTCATCAGGTCGGCAGCGTGCAGGCTGACGTCGTTGGCATCACCAAATACGGTAGCTGCGATGGTGGACATGATGCCTTCCGGCTCGTTCGTGCCGCCACCAACGAGAGCAGTCTTGTCAACGGCGCGGCCGATGGAGGTGTTTAGGTCCGAACGAAGCAGCGTATCGAGGCCAATCGAGTTGGTCACGAGGGCCTTGCGGCTGACCTTGAGGAACACGCCCGCCGTCTTCGGAGCGAGCGTGACGTTGTCGAACGTTGCAGAGCCCTGCGAAACAGCGCCGGATTCAGCTACCCACGAGATATTCGCGTCCGGGCCGCCTACCATGCGCGGAAAGCTGATCGAGCCGTAGCCAAAGCCGGACAAGACCGTTGCGCCAGCCTGAATGACACGGCTAGCCGGTGCAAGACGCGGAATCAGGTTCTGGAAGCTCTGATTCTGGAAAGCCGGGTTGGCCGTAACTTCGCGGCGCTCATAGTCAGCGATGGCAGACAGCGGGATTCGCATACCGCGAGTGGTCTGAGCGCTGTTACGCAGCTCCTGAGCAACCTCAGCCTCACGGCCTTCAAGCCTGCCGTTGGCGTAGCCGGTGACGGCCGCAGACACGCTATAGGCGCGAATTTCAGACTCAAGGCTATCCTTGGCGGGCTGTCGGGCCTCGAACGCGGCCATGCGTTCCTCAGCGTTGATTTGAGCGTCGAAAGCTTCAACCTGCTTGGCCAGCTTCTCGAACTCCGCGTTGTTGCCTGCGGACAAGGCTGCCCGCATCTCCGAAACGGTTGCTGCCCGATCGGCTTTGATCTTGTGAATATGCATCTGTGCTGCTTCTCCTTGAGTGACTGATTGCGAACCACAGCCCCAAGGGAAATACGGCGGCGAGCCTGAAAGACTCGCCGCCGAAACATCAAGGAGCAGCGTATTCGTGACTCTCTAAATGAGTTTTTCCGGCCATCGGTCAGGCAGCTTTATTTTCTTTATTTTCAGTGCTTTGCGTTGTCAGGTTGACTAGCGAATACTACACCGTGAAGGGGAGCCGCGAGGCTGAGAGACATAGATCTGCCGCTGTGGTATCTGAGTACCCATATTCTGAATTGCAGTCACGTGTAGAAAGGCACCGCGCCGGTCCTCAGCCGATGACAATCCGCAAAGTCGCGCGGCCCCGCTGCTAGGCAATTCTGCTAACCGGGTGATACTTAAAAAGTCCCTTCAATGAGGACGTTTTGACATGCTTGAGAATGTTAGGTTTTGTGTTTGCATCTACCTCGACGGCAACCCCGATCGGATTGAGAGCGATGGCAATGAATGTGCAGCGGCGTTGCAGGAATTGACGGGCATGTCTTCGGAAGATGCAACGTCTCGCTTGATCGATGCAGTCATCCTTGGAAGCACGTCACAGACCACGCCCTACGAACTCTATATCGAGCACCTTGGCTGGACGGACTGAACCTGCTTGGTTGCCGCGAGGACGGCCAGAGAGCGCGTTATCTGCTGTTGAGGGATCGGCGGAGGGAACGTAGGAGGCGCAGCGCGTCAACGTGCGGTTGGCCAGACGCGGCCTTGCACCGCTGCGCCTCCTTGTCGGACTGGAGAATCCTGAGCAGCGGGTGGACATCGCAAAAAGTTCCCGTTGCCTTGATGTTGAAATGGGCTTGGGAAGACTGAAGGTAAACGACGGCAGTGACTTTATTTCACTGCCGCCAATCGAGAGACGGTTAGGAACCGGCAGAAACCGTGCGCACAAGCTCGCCATCAGACTGTAGCGAGACGTTCATAGTGACGCGGCCGCCTTGCTCTGCGCCTATCGTCAGCTCCGAGACATGCATGCGGCCAGTCCAAGTGATCGTCTTCGCCGGGAAGAAAATCTCCACCTTGACCGGAACGGAGTCGACGTTTTCCCATGCGTCAAGCCAAGTCTCAGCAGACTCGGCAGCGGCCACGCCTTCGCCGGTAATCGCAGCAGAAAGGCTGGCAGCATCGCGGCCTACCCATGCAACGGCGTCAGGATCGTCGCAGTCAGGAATGTTGACGTCCGTCAAGTCCTTCGTGAGCTGGAGCGACTTGGAAGTAAAACCGCAGGGGGCGGCATAAATAATTGGGTCGGCATCGTTGCCGAGTTTCACAGAAAATTTTCCGAAGCGGGCAGTTGTAGGCTTAGCCAATGAAGAACTCCTAGGAATGTTAACATTCCGTAGGTGTTCTTGCCGTGAGAAAGCGGAAAGCGTGCGTAAAATTGTGTGCATTGGGCAGCTTGAAATCGGTTAATCGACCACCCAAATCACAATGCAAGCCGCGACGATCTGTCTTCGTTTAGCGGCCTTTTGTAGTCAAGTTTATCTTGACGATTGAATTTTTCTGGGTATGATCAGGCATCCGCACGAGGGTTACTATTAATAGTAGTAGACTTCGTTAAAAAAGTGTGAAAAAAAGGGCGTGCTAGAAATCTAGCACGCCCTTTGTCTTGAGGAGCTGTAGCGGAATTTGGCCCCCGCTAAGAAGCGCAAGACCGGACAGCATACCTCGTCTCGCAACCGAGTATGTAACGCCGTAGGGCTCTAACATCAAGCCTGAGGCAGTACATACATGACCACATACATCGCGACGTTTGACCTCAACAAGGAGGTCAAGCGCCCTAACATCCTCAAGGAAATCAAGAAAGGCGGCAACTGGGCAAAGCTCTCAGAGTCGTCCTACGCGATCTCCACCAATGAAACGGTTGAGCAGGTTTACAGTCGCCTGAAGCCCTATTTGGACAACAACGACAACTGCTACATTATTACCCTGTCCCGCCCCTACACGGGCTGGGGGCCAAAGGAAGTTAACGACTGGCTGGAAAGTCATCTCCAGTACCAACGCGCATAACTTTCGCCCTCCCAAGCGACCGCAGCAATACGAGCGCCCCTCGCGGGGCGCTTTTCAATTCCACCAATCATCGCATGACCTCCAGCGGCTTCCGCAGCCTACGCCATCGGGCAGAATGATGTACCTGCGTGCTCAATCGAGTAACGGGGTCCCGTCTGCCAACATTAGGTCATGGAAGGCACGTTTCAACCAAGTCACTGCGCCGGGTTCGCCAAATTCATCAAGTAGCGAAATAAGGGTTATCCAGTCGCTGTGGTTCAAAAACATTGCGACCACCTCCGCCCAAGCCCTTTCCGGCGTCATAACACTCGAATACTGAGGGCCCACGCGTTCCAGACGAGTATGCGCAAACTCTAACTCAGCACGATGGTTGATGTGGAAAACTCTCGCATGATTAAAGATGGCGATGACACGGTCTCGTCCATTCATAGGGCTACTACGCATTTCACTCGCTTCCTTTCGCATTGTTGTCGTTCCGGCCGGAGCTTCCCCTCCCGCCATCTGATCTTTCTTCCCGTATATAGAAATACGGGGAAAGATAAGATTGTGGCGGAGGCTCAGGACATGCTCAGGTGAGCACCAAAGACGTTCCTTCTTTCTTGATCTTCAGCGCCTTAAGAAGCGACCGGATACCCGCATCAAATCTATTATCGAGCCTCTTCTTGTCCTCAGCCGTAGCGTCTTCCGGCAATGGATTATTGAGAATATAGCGGGTGCGAGCGTTGCCTAAGGGAACATGATTGTTGCTGTCGACTGTGGCCATAATCGCGGCTAACACGTGGCCATCCCTGCTGTCAGCGTTGTCGAGAAGCTTTTTAGCTCTGGTCTTGCCCTCTTCGCACTGATCGACAACCAGCGTCTTGACATCGACCCCGTCGCGGCTCCGGCCAACGACGACTTCAGTCGGCTTGAAGTGCGTATAGACGCCAGTTTCGATGTTGTTCGCCTTGATGCACTTCAGTTCGCGAACATCGTCAGCTTTCTCTTTGATGACAAAGGATGCATCAACTGCGCCAGACAACGCGGTCGCGCCCATTGGCTTCCCGCTCTCCCCCTTGTCGCTAACGTGATGCACTACCATCACATGAGCGCCTGTTTTGCTCATGATGTCTTTGCAGCTATCAGTGAATTTCTTCACGTCCTGATTGCTATTAATGTCACCATCTCCTAGCGACATTGCCATGGTATCAATGATGACAAGTCCGCCCTTGGCTTGGAAGAAGTATTGAATGACTCGCATCGTATCGGCGATGTCGAGCGTATCAGCCCATTTCCCGAAAAAATCGACCTGCTTAGGTGTGATAAGCATGTCCAAATCGGTGATGCCGTGCTTTTGCTTCCAAGCGATAACGCGCTTTTTGACTTCCTCGCCGCGTTCGGCCGCCACGTAGATTACTGGCCGCTGCCGAACCTTCCGGCCATGCCAATCCATTCCCGCTTGCACGTGGCAGGCAAGGTCAATTGCGGCAAACGTCTTGAGGCTGCCCGGCGTACCAGAAAGGACCGAAAAGCCGCCGTCGGCAAGCATCCCGTCGATAAAGAAAGCAATCTCGATTTCGTCAAGGCGCAGGTCGGTTGCCCATACCGGCCGGAAGCTGCTGATAAATGAGGAGCCGAATTCCTCAAGGGCGCCCATCACTGACTTGCGACGGCGCGCTGCGGCCGTCTTGGCAAGCTTGCTGGCCTGCCGTGCAACGTAGGCGGCTAGCCCTTCGGCCTCCGCTTCAAGGCGCAGTGCATGGTATCGCGCGATGTCTTCATTGGAGACGCCGTCCATGATGCTCGCGAGCTTGAAACCGACCATTAGGCGGACACCTTCGAAGCAACCCAAGATTCTACCTCGGCTCTTACGTAAGCGATCCGGCGCTGGCCGATCTGGCGAGGCTTGGGGAATTTCCCTTCGATGCTCATGAGGCGCAGCAAGGGCCGCGACATTGTCGTGACCGCCGCTGCTTCTTTTGGCGACATCAAAGGGGATGCGAATTCTGATTTTGTCTTTGTCATGGTGCTCTCCGTTTCCGATAATTATCAGTTGGGAGAGCTGGCCAATTTTGACAAAGAGGAAAATTCGCGAGCTGCAAATATCTATTTTTTTGGCGCTGTACCGCAGAACGTTGCCCAATCCGCCATAAGTTTCCGGCGCTTTTCGAGCGCGTCCTTACGTCGGTAGGCGGCCTCCGTCTTGTCCTTGACTATATGGGCGAGCGCGGCCTCGATCACATCGCGGGGATGATGGGTTTCATCACCGGCCCAATCGCGGAACGATGAGCGGAAGCCGTGCAATGTCGCATCGCCTGCGCCTGCCGCCCGTAGCGCCTTAGTCATGCCAGTGTCGGAGATCGGCTTTCCCTCACTTTCGCCCTCAAATACGAGGCTGCCCGTGATAACTTGCAGCCGCGCTTTCAGGATCGCCACGGCGCGGTCGCAGAGCGGTACGCGATGCTCACGGCCCGCCTTCATACGTTCCGCCGGAATCGTCCATAGTGCGCCATCAAGGTCGACTTCATCCACGGTCATGAATCGAGTCTCGCCGGAACGAGCCGCAGTAAGACATGTGAATTCAACGGCACGCGCAGAAACGCCAGAGGCTTCCCGCAGGCTCGCAATGACGGCAGGGATAGCCTTATACTCAACTGCCTCATGATGGCCCCGTGACAGCTTGTTTCGGGCGGGCAGTAGCTCTTTCAGGCCGCCTTTCCAGTCTGCCGGATTATCGCCAACGAATAGGTTCCGGGCCTTGGCATGGTCGATCACAGCGGCAATACGCATTCTAGTGCGGTCGGCAGTTTCCGGCTTCGATTCCCAAATCGGCTTCAGCGTCTCTACGACGTCGTCACGGGTAATGTCAGCAACGGCCTTCCCGTGCAGGGCCTTAGCATATTTTCGAAGCGTCATGGCCCATTGCGCCTTGTGCTTGTCATTCTTGGCGGCGGCCGTCTTCACTTTGATCACGTCCTCCATGATGGCAGAGAACGTCGGGCGGGCGGC
This sequence comes from Rhizobium mongolense USDA 1844, assembly GCF_000419765.1. Taxonomy (GTDB): domain Bacteria; phylum Pseudomonadota; class Alphaproteobacteria; order Rhizobiales; family Rhizobiaceae; genus Rhizobium; species Rhizobium mongolense. Next base: position 300,782 of record NZ_ATTQ01000007.1, read on the forward strand.
AAGCTCTTGGCCCCTCGCGAGGCGCTGGCGGATGCCGTCCGCCTTCTCCCGGGCTAGCTCTAACGAGACAGGGGCCGTGCCCTGCCCGTAGCCCCCTAGCCCAAGCTCAGTGCGCTTTCCATCGCGCTTGTAGATGAAAAACCACTGCTTGCTTCCGCCAGAACGGACGCGCAAAAACAGCCCGTCGCCATCGGAGTAAATACCGGCTTTGTCGAGCTTCTTAATCTTGGTTTCGGAGAGCTTATTGCGCGCCATCGTCGATTCCCGTTGCCATAACCTCACAACAGAAAATACGGAAAATAGGAGAAAATACAATACCTTGCGTCACGTAATTTCAATAGCTTACGGAAATCAGCGGACACCTCTTCCGCCATATGGATCGTGTGTCCGACCCGGAGATGGGGTATTCGGCTTTCGCCCCATCTTCTATGGTGATGCAGGGAGGTGCAGCGCTTCGAGCTGCAGTGGTTATTCGGGGGCTGGCCAGGGCGGGATTGCCGGCTATCTGCATCGAGACGCGCCATGTGAAGGCATTCCTGAAGGCGCAGCCCAACAAGACGGATCGCAACGATGCGCGCGGCATCGCGCAGATGATGCGCGTCAATCTGTAACGCCCAGTGCATGTGAAGACGCTGACGAGCCAGAAGCGGCGGGCGCTCTTAACGGCCCGCAAGCTGCTGCAGGAAAAGGCGATCGCCATCGAGAACGACATCCGCGGCCTTCTTCGCAATTTTGGGCTGAAGGTTGGCGCCGTGGGAACGGCGAAGTTCGAAGAGCGCATTGGGGAGCTCACCGAAGGCATGCCCGACCTCGCAGCGATCATGAAGCCACTGCTCGCAGCCCGAGGGAAGCTGCGTACCGAATATGCGCGCCTCGACAGACAAGCTCTGGCGGTCGTGAAGGATGATGCCACCTGCTGGCGCCTGATGACGATCCCTGGTGTCGGCCCCGTGGTGGCGCTCGCCAACCGGCATTACGGCTACCGGAGAATCGCCGTGCTTTTGAGCCGAGAAGGCTGGCGTGCCAACCACAAGCGCGTGCTGCGCCTGATGCGGGAGGATAATCTGCTGTGTCTGCGCAAATCCCCGTTCGTGCCGATGACAACCGACTCCAGGCATGACTGGTGCATCGTGCCCAACCTTGCCCGAGGTCTTCAGCTGACCGACATCGACCAGCTCTGGGTCGCCGACATCACCTATGTCCATCTCGCCGAAGAATTCGCATTCCTGGCGATCGTCCTCGACGCTTTCAGTCGCAAGGTCATCGGCTGGGCTATTGCAACCCATCTGAAAGCCGAACTTGCCATTGAGGCACTCGACATGGCGGTTGCGGCCCGCCGGCCGCGACCTGATCGCGTCATTCACCATAGCGACCGCGGCGTCCAATATGCCTGCGCCGACTATCCGGCACGACTTGCGGACCACGGCATCCAGCCGCGCATGAGCCGCGTCGGCAATCCCTACGATAATGCGAAGGCCGAGAGATTCATGAGGACCTGAAGGAAGAGGAGGTGGATGGTCAGGCGTATCGCGACCTGGACGATGCAAGGACTAGGATCGGCGAATTCATCGAGGTGGTCTACAACAGGCAGCGCCTGCACTCGGCCCTCGACTATCTCGCGCCGGACGCTTACGAAGCCAGTCTCTGGCTACAGCGGCAAGAGACACCAGACGCAATTCACAGCCGGGAGAACTGTTACTGATTGCTGTCTCACCAAAGGGGTGCAGTCCACTATGTCTCCGGTACGAAACGTCACCTATCTCTCAGGTCTGGAATCGCCTATCGCTTTGTTTTTTAGCTGTATTCAAAGAGAAAAACGGGCTCCTCCCCATTTTAATCTGGGCGTGGGGATGTCATCTTTAACCGAGCTCGGGTCGACCCTTGCCGCTCCATCATCCGTACACGTGGCTCATCGTTTCAGCTCAAGAATCAATTCGCGAAGCCAAAAACCCGCCTCGTTAAGTGAGGCGGGCATAACGCCCATCGCCATGGCGCCGATACCGATGACGGCAAGCGCCAATCCCCATCAGCTTCCAACTCTGAACATCATCGGTGACCTTTCGCATTTCCGGAGGATCCTCCTGAATGGCCGTGACGCGGCCTGCAATAGCCGACCTCTTGCGCGCAGTCGTTAATTCAAAATGGCTAATATATAGAGCAGGTTCGTCGTGATATTCAGTGAGTTAAGTCACGGAGGGTAAGATGTTTCGATTGAGCGCTCGGTTCGCGTTTTTAGCCGCCTCTGTAATGGGTCTGCAGCCGTCCATGGCAGCGGCTGCCGATAATACGCCGATTGCGCGCGGCGAATATCTCGTCACGATCGGTGGCTGCAACGACTGCCACACGCCAGGATATTTCTTCGGAAAACCGGACAGCTCGCGATTTCTCGGCGGCTCGGATGTCGGTTTTGAAATCCCGGGGGAAGGTGTTTTCGTCAGCCCCAACATTACGCCTGATAAGGAGACCGGCATCGGCAGCTGGACCAGGGAGCAGATCGTGACTGCGATTCAGACCGGGCAACGGCCCGACGGTCGCGCCCTGGCGCCAATCATGCCGTGGCATGCATTCGCGAAGCTCACCGAAGAAGACGTGACATCGATTGCAGCATTCCTTCAAAGCCTGAAACCGGTAAGCCATCAGGTACCTGGTCCTTTCAAGCCAGGGGAGAAGGTTTCAACCTTTATGTTCCGGATCTTGCCGCCGGGTGAAACCGCAGCTGCCGCGCCACACTAGGAGGTAATGGGTGCCGCGAGAAGGCGACGGTGGAGTTGCAAGCGTCAGGCAGCACGGCTGAAATGGAGTACCTGGAGCACGGTCAAATTTGGCAGGGAGCCTTCGGGTTAACGACGATGGGCAATCGAAATAGACGCTGCAACTCGCAACTCTGCGGACTCGCTACCTGCCAAGAATGATCGAGCCGATGCGCCGCATGGCATCAGCAAAGGTGATCCCCATCGCCATGCCGCCGGTGCCGATGACGGCCAGTGCGCCGATTCCCATCGGCTTCCACCGCTTTAGGTCGTCGGTGACCGGTCGCATTTCCGAAATGTCTTCCTGGACGGCGGCGACACTGCCCTCAACTTCGCCAGCCGAACGCTGCGGCTACATCTTGACTGAGGACGTGAGCACACCAGGCGGAAGGCCGGCGAGGTCCACAGAGACCGCGATATTTCTCGGTGATGTGAGTCGCATACAGCCTGCGACATGAGTTTTTAGTGCCTGTGCCGGCGCGTACGATGCGTAGGCTGCACAACAACCTAGGTTTGCGAATTAATCGTTTTTCATTAGTCAAAGCGGTTCTACCACTCCTAGACACACTTCACGCCAAGGCGCAGAATCTCCATCCAGTTCGGGGATGCGTCATGATCAAGGAACTGGTTACGTTCTTCTTGAAGATCTGGGTCTTTTTCGGGACCCTCTATCTCGCTGTCATTGTTTTAGACCAATACAGCCTCGTGCCGCCGCCACCGGCGAAATGGGTGGCGGAACTCCGCAACGCTCGTGAACTCGTGGACGAGGCAAATAAGCTCGCGGACAAAGCCCAACCGGTGGCGAAGGCTGTTTCCGATATTTCCAACGCGGTCACGGCTCCCCTTCAGCTACTCACGCAGGTGTTGAAAGCCATTCCGTCAACATCGCCAGGTGCAGGTGGCGTCCGACACGCTAAGGACTTGCCGATCGCACCCCCTGGTCTAACCAGTCCACCCGGCACCTCGGGCGGATCAACAAACCCCCCGCCCAGTATATTGAGGCCGCATATACCTGATCCGAGTCGGGGGATGTTGCGGCCGCCGAGGTTTTGGTGATTGCCTGGTATTCCTGAACGATCTCAACGGCGTTAATTGCGCCAGCGACCTACATTTGCGCCGTCGCGTTGGTCTTGATGTGGACCACGCCAGCGAATTCTAGCAGATTACGACGAATCTTAAAGGCATAATATCATTTATTTTCAATAGGATAACGGACTTATGAGAATGGCGTCGAACGCTAATTCGGCTGACACCTTTTCCGCCATAATCTCGGTTTAGGCATTTTTTATCGAGTGCCGTTTCCGGAGCCCAAGAAGCCATCCTCAACTTCATCAAAGCACTTGCGCGGAAACGAGCAAAGGCTGGATTCTCACCCCGAAATACCAATGAAACCGTCGCAAACCGTTCTGATGGGGTCGGAACAAAAAACAAGTTATCTCATTTCTCTTCCATCATAGATGGAGAAAACTGCCATGACTCACGACCAATTCCCTGATCGCAGATCAGACCCGCGCACTACTCCGGTCCGCAGTCGCTCTTCGTGGGGCGCATGGGCCGCCATTATCGCGGTGATTCTGGTGGCTGGCGTTGTATGGTTCGAGTGGGGTGGCTCGCCCGACACCGATCCGATCTCGACGTCTTCAACGACGCCCTCCACGCAGTCTGCTCCAGCACCGGCAACGCCGACTGCGCCGACCAGCAACAATGTAACCCCGGCGCCGGCTTCTCCTCCTGCGGCTCCGGCGCAGCAGTAGGGCCTGCCTCTACGCCTGCAACAGTTGCTATTGAGATGGATCCAGAAAGGTCGGTGCGAGTTTCGCCCGGCCTTTTTTCGTCCTCCCGATCGGTGACCAATCCTTGAGTAAGGCGTCGCGAAAAAAGTTCGAGCTGCCTCGGATCGTGCTCGTCGAAATAGAGGAGATCGAAGGCCACGAACATCGCTTCGCGAGAGGTCCGCTTGCCGCCCCGACCGCCGAGCGATTGCTGCAGCAGTGCGCAATCGGATCGGCCCTGCTCGTCGAGCACGACCGCCTCGCCCGTCGCCACGCCGAGCCGACCTCCTTAACGGGCCTCCTTGATCGCGGGAAACCGATGCGTCCAGTCATGCCCGCCCATTTGATTTCGTAAACCCACTGCTCGCCCCTGTGTGGTTTGATGCTTGAGAAGCGTCAGGCATAGATCGATGTGGTCCGGCATGGGATCGAGGAAACGGCTGGGCCGGGCCCGATCGCGTGGTCTTGCTACTCTGGTACGGACACTTGCGGCGTCTTTGGCGAATATCGATGCAACTCTCATGACAAACCTCCCTCTCTCGCCGGGCCCTTACCGCGGCTGAGCGCAGAAGCAGGCTCGCGAATATATCAACCCGGCGGACGATCCTCAGAAGTCGCAATAGCCGGCCGCTGCATTGTTGTCTCAACAGCGGCAAGGACGAATGGCCTCTGACCTTGGCCGAAGGTGGATTGAGGGTCAGGCCCGCAGTGCTTTCAAGTTATTCGACGACCTCGATCACCGCGCGGGTCTTCGGATTGACGAGCACGCGCTTTTTGTTGACGACCACATAACCGTAATCGGGCTGATCGGGGATCGTTTAGATCTCGACCGTGTCAGGAAGCGCCGTACCGATTGCAACATCACCTTCAAACGTGAGCGATGGCGCTTGTTGCTCAATAACATAGGTTCTGACCTCGCCGGGAACGACGACCGTCGCTGTCTGCGCCGTAAGCGCTAGTACACTTTTTCTCGGAACAGACTTCATGGCTATCCGTTGAGATGATCGCCAACGGAGATTGCATTTCATGAACTCGGACATCTGGGAACGCAGCATCGAGTTGATCGACTGCGACGATCGTTTCCGCACCGTAAAAAATACGAGAGAAGCCGTTGCGTTTCTGATGACGTCCTGGCCCGGTCACAAAGGCCCCGCATATGCGGCAGCGCGGAAGGCCTGTCTGCGAGCCCTCGAGGGCGAAAAGCCCGACATAGATCCTCAGACCGCTTTCATCGCAGCAGCAGAGGAATCTGGTATTCTCAGGGCCAACTGAAATATTCACCCCGCTGCTCATAGGCTCCGGCGCGTAGTTCCGCGTATCGCTGGTGCATCCATTTGATTTCAGGGGTACCAACAGCTGCGGAGGCGCGTCGCCTCCGTGGCGGCGTAACGGCGCAACAACCCGGTTCGGGAAGCCTGATGCCGGTTGCGAGATGGCGCGCTCATTAACAGCGGTTCGGTGCTTGGACAAAGCAGCGTCCGTCGAGTAACGACAGGAGCGGCGGCAGTGACGGACGAACCATTTCCGCCGCCCGCCATAGGCGACGTTCGATGTCCGCAGCAAGTGGGTCCGGCGTAGAATCAGGCCATATTGGCGGCGGCCTGTGACGCCTTCATACGCGACGTCGTGAAGCCGCGCTTCCTGCCGGAGATCCGGTCGAGTGAATGGAACCATCCGGTGGATATCCGCGGCGACTGGCGCGGCGGGCAGCCGCGCTGTTCGGTCATGCTCGCTGGGGTCGTCGCCTAGCCTTCAAAGGTTTCATTTTCCGCGACATCCGAGCGAGAGGGCTATGGCGTAAACATAGGATCTGCTTTGCCACGCCACCCACATCCCTATATCTTACGATATCCGGACTCATTGACGCCCTATAAGGGTTGTATGTCCTTGAGCGCCTAGCGGGCGCTCGGATTGGAGCGGGTCGTAGCGTCGGCGGGGGCGCAAGCTTCGACCCGCTCTTTCTTTCCAACAACGGAGCGCGCCTATGTTTTGGGATTTCATCACGATCGCAGCGATCTTCGGCGCTTTCTTTTTTGTGCGAGAGGCACAAACCGTGCTCGCGAAAGCCCGCCTGTCGAACTGGCGCAGCTTCACCTTCCGGTAAACGGACCAGGAAGCGACAACTTTCCTGAAACACGATTCTGGCGGGATCTGGTTGCTTTTCCGCCCATCGCGCGTGCAATCTGCTTGTATTTTCCAAGCTCCTGCCGCCTTCCGGATATCCCATGATCAATCGACTTGCCGCACTGCCGGTGATTTTCCTCGTTTCACTGCCTGCAGCCGCCGGCAACTACCGGCCGGACAATGGCTGTACGCTGGATTATCCGCAATCTGTGCTGAAGAATGGCAGCTTCAAGCTCGACAAGGAGAAGGGTTCCGGTTCGGAGAGCATAGCGCTCACCCCGAATATCGATGTGAGCGTCGAAAGCGGCGGCTGCGAATATTCGACCAGGACTTACCGCTTCTCTATCTTCCTGACAGGCGATGAAAATCAGATGTCAGGCATTGAATATGTAAAAGCCGTCGAGCTGCTTGCCATGCTGGAGCGTCGCAAGGAACTGGCACTGGATTTTTCCGGCGCCCGTAAAGCGCTCCAATCCTACATGGCGCTGGTCGTGGAGCCGAAGCTGGGAGAACAGCTGTATATTCGCAACGACACCGAGAATCAGTTTTCAGAGAAAGTCTGGATCGATGTCGATCGCAGCACGGAGCCCACGCATATCGCGGTGACGTTATCCAGCGGTCCGTACTAGAGACAGCCGTTTTAATTCAAATTTCGCAGTTAACCGCCTGTTAATATTTAGCTTGCCCCGCAAAGCGAATGATCTATCCTCCAGAATCACAGGGCTGCGTAGAAATGTGCAACGAGAGTTCGAGAATGCCGCCGGGTTTTGCAGTTCCTGCCCTCCCCAGCGTGTGTCGTTGTTGAGAGCTTGTCCATTTCACATGCCGGTAACACTGCTGCTACCCTGATCCGGCAAGGAACGTTTCTGCAGGTTTTGCGTTCATTTTTGTTGCTTCTCTAGGAGGGAGATCACCATGGAAGGCGAAGGCGTAGGTTGGATTGCGGCGATCATCATCGGCGGTATCGCCGGCTGGTTCGCGGAAAAATTCATGCACAGCAATATGGGCCTGCTCATGAATATCGTTCTCGGCATTGTCGGCGCGATCGTTGCCAATTTCATTCTCGGCGTCCTGAACATCCAGCCGCTCGTAGGCTGGCTCGGATACCTGATCACCGGTTTCGTCGGCGCCTGCATTCTTATTGCGCTCGGACGTCTTGTGCGACGCTGATTTCAATCGCGGAAAAGCCAGGACCACAGCTCCCTGGCTTGTACATTGAGAGGCCGGAACATCCGATATGATGTTCCGGCCACGTTTGTCATTGGGTGGTTGTAACACCGCAATGCGATGCGCAAAGCATTGTACGATTATTGCCGCGTCGTTTCAGCGGCGGCTCATCAGGCCGAAAACGTAGGCAATGCCGGCGGTTACGGCGAGTGCGAAGATCGGTTCTTCACGCACTTTCTCGCGCACACGCTCGGTCATGACAGAAGCCTCGTCGGTAACGGCGGTCTTTGCGCCCTGCCCCAAGGCGACGACGCTCTCGGACAGCCGTGCCAAATCCTCGCGCAATGCGGTGACTTGAGCCGAAAGATCATCTGCTGCAATTTCCGCCTTCACGCGTGCGCCCGTCGTTTGTCCGGAGGCGGTCTTGAGTTCGGCCATTGTCTGCTCCTCTTTTTGCGGATGCGGCTTCAACGACGTGAGGGCCGAAAGGTTCCCTGAAGCGCTTCATTTCTTGAACGTGATCGCCTTCCGGGACCTTCGCCGACACCTGCTATGTTTTCACGCGCAGACGCTTCATTTCCTTACGCGTTTGTTCTAAGGAACGTCGAAAGCTTTGCCCGTGAAAGGGCGAAATATAATGCGAGGTTTGCGTTTCGATGTTCCATTTCCTGAGAAGAGCCGCCCGGACCTGGGTCGCCAAGCTCCTGATGCTTCTCCTGGTCGCTTCATTCGGTATATGGGGCATCTCCAGTTCGCTGCTCACCGGCAGCAGCAGCACGGCGGTCGTCACCGTCGGTGACCAGGAGGTAGACGCCACCGAATTCCGCCTTGCCTACCAGCGGCAGGTCGCAAGCCTCAGCCAGCAGTTCGGCATGCGTCTGACGCCCGAGCAGGCCAAGGCCTTCGGCGTCGAGCAGCAGGTGATCGCCCAGCTCGTCGCCGGCGCCTCGCTCGACCAGCTTGCCGCCGACATGAATCTCGGCCTTTCGGAAGATCGTCTCGCCCAGCTGATCGCTGAGGATCCGGCCTTCAAGGCCGTCAACGGCCAGTTCGATCGCACGCTCTTCACCTCGCGCTTGCGCAACGCCGGCATCCGTGAGGCGGACTATATCAGCGAGCGCAGCAAGGTCGCCGTGCGCAGCCAGATCGTCGATGCGGTGTCGAACGGCTTCACCGCTCCGAAGACGCTCGTCGACGCGCTGAAGCTCTACCGTCAGGAAAGCCGCGACATCGACTACTTGCTGCTGACGAACGCGAACATCGAGCCCATCAAGGCTCCGGCCGAGGATCTGCTTTCGAAGTGGTTCGATGGCGTCAAGAGCCGCTATCGCGCGCCGCAATATCGCAAGATCGCCTATCTGAAGCTCGAACCTGGAGACATTGCGGATGCCTCGACCATCACGGACGATCAGATCCGCGAGGATTTCGACAAGCGTAAGGACAGCTATCGTACGCCGGAAACGCGCACGATCGAGCAGCTGACCTTTGCCAGCAAGGATCTGGCGACCGCTGCCGAAACGGCGCTCAAGAGCGGCACGAGCTTCGACCAGCTCGTGACCGACCAGGGCAAGACGGCAAGCGACGTGCTGCTCGGCGACTTCACCAAGGACAAGGTTCCGGACCAGGCCATCGCCGATGTCGCTTTCGCAGTCGCCAGGGACGGCGGCACGACGCCGGTCGTCGATGGTTCGTTCGGCCCGGTCATCCTCCGCGTCTCCAACATCAAGCCGGAGAGCGTCAAGAACTTCGACGAGGTGAAGGAAGACATCCGCAAGCAGTTGGCGCTCGTCAACGCGTCGCAGGAGGTAATCAACGTGCACGATCGTATCGAGGATCTGCGCGGCTCCGGCCAGACACTCGAGCAGATTGCCGAACAGCTGAAGCTGAAGGCCGTCGTGATCGACGCCGTCGATCCGAGCGGGTTGGACAAGGGCGGCAACGAGGTCAAGGACATCCCCGCGAAGCCGCAGTTGATCGGTGAAGCTTTCAAGACCGAATCCGGTGTTCAGGCGCCGGCGCTGTCACTCGGCAAAGACGGTTATGTCTGGTTCGACGTGCGCGAAATCACGCCGGAGCGCGATCGCCCGCTGGCCGAAGTGCGCGACAAGGCCGTGCAGGATTGGACCGCCGAACAGCAGAAGCTCGAACTTGCCAAGAAGGCCGGAGAGCTGAAGCAGGAGGCGGAGAAGGGCAAGACGCTTGCCGACATCGCAGCTCCGCTCGGAATTGCCGTCGAAAGCAAGAGCGGCCTCACGCGCGGCACCGAGGATGCCGTTCTCGGCCGCGCCGGCGTGACCGCTGCCTTCACAGGCCCGGTCGATACTGTTGCGAATGCCGTTGGCGGCGATCCCGGCACGCAGATCCTGCTGAAGGTCACCAGCGTCAACACGGAGCCGACCGGTGATGTGCTGAACAATCAGGATGCGCAGATCACTGCCATGGCGAACGCTGCCGGCGACGACATTCTTGACCAGATGGTGAACCTACTGCAAACGCACTACGGTGCGTCGATCAATCAGACGCTCGCCGATCAGGCAGCCGTTCGCTAGGAGCTGTAGCGCATGACCGATCTGAAGCCGCTTCTAGCCAAGGCCGCGAGCCGCGAGCCACTGACCCGCGAGGAGGCCCGCGAGGCCTTCGAAATCCTGATGTCCGGTCAGGCCACTCCTTCGCAGATCGGTGGTTTCCTGATGGCGCTGCGCGTCCGCGGCGAGACGGTCGATGAAATCGTCGGTGCTGCGACGACCATGCGCTCGAAGATGCTGCGGGTGGAAGCGCCTGCCGATGCGATCGATATCGTCGGCACCGGCGGTGACGGCAGCGGCACCTACAATATCTCGACGCTGGCGGCGCTGATCGTCGCCGGCGCCGGTGTTCCGGTCGCCAAGCACGGCAACCGGGCACTGAGTTCGAAATCCGGAGCCTCCGACAGCCTGGCAGCTTTGGGCGTCAAGCTTGAGATTGCGCCTGAAGTGATCACGCGCTGCATCACGGAGGCAGGCGTCGGCTTCATGTTTGCCCAGCAGCACCATTCGGCGATGCGCCATGTGGGGCCGTCCCGGGTCGAGCTCGGCACCCGGACGATCTTCAACCTGCTCGGGCCGCTGACGAACCCGGCCGGAGTGCGCCGCCAGTTGCTCGGCGTCTTTGCGCCGCAATGGGTCGTGCCGATCGCTGAGGTCATGCGCGACCTCGGTTCGGAGAGCGTCTGGGTCGTGCATGGCGATGGTCTCGATGAGATCACCACCACCGGCAAGACCAGCGTAGCAGCGCTTGAAAACGGCAAAATCCGAACCTTCGAGCTTTCGCCGGCGGATTTCGGCGTGCCGCCCTGTGCACTTGCGGCGATAAAGGGCGGCGATGGCGTCGCCAATGCTGCTGCACTTCGCGAAGTGCTGAGCGGTGCGAAGAACGCCTATCGCGATATCGCCCTTGCCAATGCGGCTGCCTCGCTCGTCGTTGCCGGTAAGGTAGAGACGATCGCCGACGGCATGAAGCTCGCGACCGAATCGCTTGATAGCGGCGCGACCGCCGTAGCCCTCGATAAACTGATCGCCGTTTCGAACGATATCGACTAGGATTGGCCGATGACCGATATCCTGAGAAGAATCGAGACCTACAAGCGCGAGGAAATCGCCGCCGCCAAGGCTAAGGTTTCGCTTGCCGACCTGAAGGCGATGCAGGCAGGGCAAACCGCGCCGCGCGGCTTCCACAAGGCGATCGTTGCCAAGCGCGATGCCGGACACTACGGCCTGATCGCCGAGATCAAGAAGGCAAGCCCGTCCAAGGGCCTCATCCGCCCGGATTTCGATCCGCCGGCGCTCGCCAAAGCCTATGAAGCCGGCGGTGCCGCGTGCCTGTCCGTCTTGACCGACACGCCAAGCTTTCAAGGCGCGCCGGAGTTCCTGACGGCTGCACGCGAAGCCTGCGCCCTTCCGGCGCTGCGCAAGGATTTCATGTTCGAGACCTACCAGGTGCACGAGGCACGCGCCTGGGGCGCGGATTGCATTCTGCTGATCATGGCGTCGCTTTCCGATGACGAGGCTGAACGGCTGCAGGATGAAGCCTTTGCGCTCGACATGGACGTGCTGGTCGAGGTGCATGACGCCGCAGAAATGGAGCGGGCGCTGAATCTCTCCTCACCGCTCGTCGGCATCAACAACCGCAACCTGCGCACCTTCGAGGTCAGCCTGAGCGTCAGCGAAGAGCTTTCGGCGATGGTGCCGGACGATCGGCTGCTGGTCGGCGAGAGCGGTATCTTCACCCATGCCGACTGCAAGCGGCTGCGGGCGGCCGGCATCAACACCTTCCTCGTCGGAGAGAGCCTGATGCGCAAGGATGACGTGACGGCTGCGACCCGCGCTCTGCTCTTCGGCGAAGCGGCAATCGCGGCGGAGTGACATGAGCGGCGAGAAGCCAGGACTTACCCATATAGACGCCTCCGGTGAGGCCCACATGGTCGATGTCGGCGGCAAGGCCGATACGGTTCGCGTCGCAACCGCGGAAGGCCATGTGAAGATGGCGGCGCAAACGCTGCGGCTGATCCGTGAAGGAAACGCGAAGAAGGGCGACGTCATCGGCACGGCGCGGCTGGCCGGCATCATGGCGGCCAAGCAGACGTCCAGCCTTATTCCGCTTTGTCATCCCCTTATGCTGACGAAGGTGAGCGTCGAGATCGAGGAGGATGTCGCCCTGCCCGGCCTGCGCGTCATTGCGACCGCCAAGCTCACCGGCAAGACCGGCGTCGAGATGGAAGCGCTAACCGCCGTGTCCGTCGCCTGCCTGACGATCTACGACATGGCGAAGGCCGCCGACAAGGCGATGGAGATCGGCGGCATCCGGCTGCTCGAAAAGTCGGGCGGCAAATCCGGCGACTTCCGCCATCCGGAGGCTGGCCGATGAACCTCCTTCCCGTCACAGAGGCGCAAGGCAGGTTGCTTGGGCATGCCAAGCCGATTTCCGATGTCGAGACCGTTTCGCTTGCCGACGGCGATCGGCGCGTGCTCGCGGCCGGCTTGACGGCGCGGCTAACGCAGCCACCCTTCAATGCGTCTGCGATGGACGGCTACGCGCTGCGCCGCGAGGACGCACCGGAACCCGGCGCTGAACTCAAGCTCATCGGCACGTCTGCGGCAGGACACGCTTTCGATGGCACCGTGGGAAAGGGCGAAACGATCCGCATCTTTACGGGCGCGCCGGTTCCCTCCGGCGCTGACAGCGTCCTGCTTCAGGAGGACGCTGAGAAAATCGATGGAGGCATCCGCACGAAATATCCCATCCGCCAGGGCCAGCATATCCGTCCCCGCGGGCAGGATTTTAATGAAAACGAGGCGGTGCTCGCCGCCGGCACCGTCATGGATTTCACGCGACTGACAGTGGCCGCCGCGATGAACCATGCGTCACTCGACGTGCTGCGCAAGCCGATTGTGGCGATCCTTGCAACCGGCGACGAACTGCTGACGCCAGGAAGCGACCTGGGACCCTCGCAGATCGTCGCGTCGAACACGTTCGGTATCGGGGCGTTGGTGCACAACGCTGGCGGCGACGTGCTCGATCTCGGTATCGTGCCCGACGACAAGGTTGCTATCACGGCAGCGGTCCGCAGGGCACAGGCCGCCGGTGCCGACGTCATCGTAACGCTCGGCGGCGCCTCCGTCGGCGACCACGACCTCGTGCAGGCCACACTGGTTGCTGCGGGCATGACGCTCGATTTCTGGAAGATTGCCATGCGGCCAGGCAAGCCGCTGATGGTCGGCAGCCTCGGAAGCACGCACGTGCTCGGTTTGCCGGGCAATCCGGTATCAAGCCTCGTCTGCGCCTTGCTGTTCCTCGAGCCGCTGGTCCGCAAGCTCGCCTCCCTGCCGCCGGTCAAGCGCGACGCCATGGTGGAGACGGCTGTCAGCCTTGCCTCCAACGATCAGCGCCAAGATTATGTGCGGGCGAAGCTCGCCAAATCCTCCTCCGGCATGTGGCTGGCGGAGCCGTTCGGCAAGCAGGATTCGTCGATGATGAAGGTCTTCGCACATGCCGACTGTCTGATCATCCGTCCGCCCCATGCGCCGCAGCTTCCGGCGGGATCCCCCTGCCCGGTGATGCTGCTCCGGCCGGAGCTCCTCGGCTGACTTCTGGCAGAGGTGCGATCCGTCGCGCCTCCGCTGATCTAAAGCGAATACACCCCGCACACATTCTCCATCTCCGCCCCGAAGTCTGCGACGGCGTATGTCGTCACCAGTCGAAGCCGCTCGCGGGGAAAAGGCGCCCTGCCCGGGTCGCCGATCAGGACGTCGATGCCAGCGGCGCGGCAGCGGGTGAAAAACGGCAGGACGCGACTTGCAAGCCTTGCATCGTAGAACACGTCGCCTGCCAGGATGAGATCGCAAGCGGGAGGCGAAGCGTCGAGGATATCGGCTTGCAGCGTTTCGATCTTAATACCATTAGTAGCAGCATTGAGGTCTATAGCGGCAATCGCATGAATATCGATATCGATCGCGGTGACATGGGCAGCCCCTGCATTCGCAGCAGCAATGGCGACCAGGCCCGACCCTGAACCGAGATCGAGGACATGGCGGTCGCTGACGGTCTTGGGCTGCGAGAGGATATGGCGGGCGAGGACCGCTCCGCCAGCCCAATGATAAGCCCAGTAGGGTGCGGCGGAAACTGCACCGTCAAGCCTTGTCAGTCGCCCCAGCCCGCTTCCCGAATGTGCTGTATAGAGCATTATCTCGGGAATTGACGGCACAGGCTGAAGGCGGAGGTTCTTGCAAATGAAATCTGCCGCTGCAAGATATTGCGGGCTGTCTTTGCCGGTCATTGGCGGCGCCCCGATGTCCACCGGCGCCCACGGAATCAGTAGTTCTTCATGGCGAGGTGCGGCATGCCCCCGTCGAGAAATTCATCGCCGAACGCAGTAAAGCCGAACTTCTCATAGAGCGCGATCTTGTCGCTTTGAGCCGTCAGATAAAAGCGATTGCCGCGTGCAGTGTGATGCGCCTCCATCCCAAAGCGGATCATCGCGCTTGCGATACCATGGCCGCGCCATTGCGCTCCGACGGCCACGCGCCCGATCTTCACGTGATCATCGAGATAGACGACCCGAAGCGTGCCCGCGACTTCGCCGGCCTGGATGGCGACGATGTGGTGGGCGCTTAAGTCGGCTTCATCGAATTCCTCATCGGCAGGCACATTCTGCTCACCGACGAAGACGGCGCGACGCAACTTGAAAGCTTCGTTGCACAAGGTGCTGAAGAGCGGAACGGATAAAATCACGATCTCTGTCATGGCTGCATCCTCAGGAGAGCATAAACGGAAGGCGCCAATTGTCAGTCCGTCTCGCCTCAACCCTGCTTCTTCTTAGCGAACTTGCCCTTCGGCGCGAAGCCACCCTTGCCTTCGAATTTCGGTTTTCCCGCGGCCTTGCCCCAAGGCTTGGCGTCGCGTTTCTCACTGTGGTCGACGGTTGCGGAAGCTGTCTTACCCTTGAAATCCTTCTTGAACTTGCCCTTAGGGCGATCGTCATAGGATGTCTCGTCACGGCGCTCGCCGAACGTCTTCTTGCCGGCATAAGGTTTTGCAGCAACCGGACGGCTGAAATCCGGGGTGCCGTTCAGACGCGTCACGCGGATACCGCGCTCCAGCGTCTTGTTCGGCCCCACCGCTTGGAGGAAAGCTTCGGCGCTATCGGCAGAGATTTCCACATAGGTCTCTTCCGGCTGCATCTTGATCGCACCGATCTCCCGTTTCGTCAGATTGCCGTTGCGGCAGAGCATCGGTATCAGCCAGCGCGGTTCGGCATTCTGCTTGCGGCCGACGGAAACCGAGAACCAGACGCTCGGGCCGAAGTCGTCACGCGGGCCCTTCTGGCTCGGCTCCCGCGGCTCGAAGGCGTTTTCGCGGCGCTGACGCTTGCGGTCGCCCTCTATCGAGACTTCGATCAGATCTTCCGGCGCCGATTGATTGGAGCGATAGAGGCGCACGAAGGCCGCGGCAAGCTTCTCTGCGCCGTGATTTGCAATGAGCTGGCCGACCAGTGCTTGATCCTCGTCGCGCCCAGCCTCGCTGAGGATCGGGTCGGCAAGCAGGCGCTCGTCGTCGCGGCGCATCACATCTTCTGCCGACGGCGGAAGAGCCCAGGTGGCGGCAATCCCGGCGGCATCGAGAATGCGCTCGGCCTTACGGCGGGCATTGAGCGGCACGATCAGTGCGCTGACGCCCTTGCGCCCTGCCCGGCCGGTGCGACCGCTGCGATGCAAAAGTGTTTCCGGATTGGTCGGCAAGTCGGCATGGATGACGAGGTCGAGGCCTGGAAGGTCGATGCCGCGGGCGGCGACATCGGTTGCGATGCAGACGCGGGCGCGGCCGTCGCGCATTGCCTGCAGCGCGTGCGTCCGCTCGTTCTGCGTCAGTTCGCCGGAGAGTGCCACGACTGAGAAATTGCGGTTGTTGAAGCGGGCCGTCAGATGATTGACCGCAGCGCGCGTCGAACAGAAGACGATGGCGTTGGTCGCCTCATAGTAGCGCAGGACATTGATGATCGCATTTTCGCGGTCAGCCGGCGCAGCGGCAAGCGCGCGGTATTCGATATCGACATGCTGCTTCTCTTCGGTCTGTGTCGATATACGCACGGCGTCGCGCTGGTAGCTCTTGGCGAGCTTGGCGATGGCGGAGGAAACAGTTGCCGAGAACATCAGTGTCCGACGGTCGTCGGGTGCCGCTTCGAGGATGAATTCCAGATCTTCACGGAAGCCGAGGTCGAGCATCTCGTCCGCCTCGTCGAGAACGACGGCCTTTAATGCGGACATATCGAGAGCTTTGCGGCGGATATGGTCGCAAAGACGTCCGGGGGTGCCGACGACGATATGGGCGCCGCGTTCCAGTGCACGGCGCTCGCTGCGGATATCCATACCGCCGACGCAGCTGACGATCAGCGCACCGGTCATCTCGTACAGCCATTCGAGCTCGCGCTTCACCTGCAAGGCAAGCTCGCGGGTCGGCGCGATCACAAGCGCCAGCGGTTCGGCGGCGGGTGCAAAGCGCTCCTCGCCTTCGAGCAGCGTCGGCGCGAGCGCAAGGCCGAAGGCGACGGTCTTGCCCGAGCCGGTTTGCGCCGAAACCAGCGCATCTGAGGAGACAAGCGCCGGATCGAGCATGGCTTTCTGAACGGGGGTCAGCGCTGCATAGCCGCGCTTTGCCAACGCCTTGGCGATCGCCGGGACGACGCTGTTGAGATCTGTCATCTGTCTGTCTTTCGGAATATCGGGCGCGAAGCGCCGTGGCCGGAACCTGCCGGCAGAACGGTTGGCGCGTTCCTACCCGCTAAGTCGGCAAATGTCAAAGCGGCAATATCAGCCGGCGCAGCGCCACAGCCAGACGTCGATGCTGCCGGAGCGGCCGCGGATTTTCGTCTCCACCGGACCTTCGAGCGGACCGGCGGGTGACGGGCCGGCGCCGGCGGATGCTACGCGGACAAGTGCCGCGCTGAAGGCGACCTCAGCGCCGCGGCTGGCCGCAACTTCCATCAGGCGGCTGGCGACATTGACGGTGTCGCCGGTCGCGGTAATCTGCTGGCGATCGCCGGTGCCGAGGCGCGAGGCGACGACAGGCCCGCAATGGGCGCCGATCTTGAAGCCGATCTTCCGTCCCCCTTGGAGAGCTGTGTGCGAATCGAGCCAGGAGCGCATGCGATCTGCGAGCGCCAGCGCGCAGGCGGCGGCGCGCGAAGCGTCGTCTTCCGCCGGGTGCGGCAGCCCGAACAGGATCATCGCACCGTCGCCCATGAAGCTCGTGATCGCGCCGCCATGCGCCCGCGCCTCCTGGTCGGCTATCTCGAAAAAGCCGCTCAGGACCTCGCGCACGGTTACCGCTCCGACCGCTTCACTAAGCCCGGTAAAGCCCGAGAGATCGATAAAGACCACCGCAGCATCCTGCCGGACTGGCTCGGCAAGGAAGGATGGATCGCGTGCGAGCCACTCTCCAAGGCCGGGTGCTTCGATGCGCTGGAGGAGCTCGCTTTGGGCAGCGAAATGGCGTGCCTGGCGGCGTCCGAGAAGGAGTTGCGCTGCGCCGAAGATGAGAACCGGAGGCAACGCGGCGGCGATCGGCAAGGCTGCGCTCAGCCAATAGCCTGCCTTGAACATGGCAAGATTGATGGTCGCCCAGACCACAAAAACGAGAGCGATCAAGACGAAACCGATCAAGCTGCGCCGCCAGGCTATCAGGCCGACGAGCGCAAGCGGCAGAAGCACCGCGACCGTGGCGTCGAGCCGGCGGATATTATGATCGCGGACGATGCTGTCTCCGGCGATCAGATGCGCGATCGCGGTCGAAATGACCTCGACCCCGGGGAGAACCGGATCGAAAGGCGTTGGAAAAACGTCACCACCGGCCGTGACGGTTGAGCCGATAACGATGACGCGGTTCTCGATTGCGTCTGCAGGCACCTTGCCATCGAGCGCATCCATCAGGCTGAAAGTTGGGATCGTCCGGCGCGGACCGTAGAAGGTAAGCGGCAGGCGCTGACCAGTATCGGTCGGAATATGCCTGTCGGCAAAGGAGATGCTGCCCGGCTGGAAGGCCGGATCGCGATCGAGTGCCAGCGACGCCGCGCGTAGCGGAAACGACGGATCCACACGCCCGGCGCTGCGCGAGATCAGCGGAATGAAGCGGGGGACCCCTGTCTCATCCGTTGCGACATTAACAACGCCGGTAGCGGCGATATCGGAAAAACGCTTGAGAGGAAGGAGCAGGCTGTCGGCGACGGGAATGCCTGAAAGCGGATCGTTCGGATCGCTTGTCACCATCTGCTTGCTTTCCGGAAAGACGGCGGCGGCTGCGATGACGGAGGGCACAAGCCTGAGGGCCGATGCAAGTGCGACATCGCCTTCCTCGGTGCCGGGATCGAGCAAGAGCAGATCAAGTGCGATCGTCTTCGGCCTCGACGCGGAAACCGCAGTGATTGCGCGGGCAAGCGTTGCCCGATCGACAGGAAAACCGTGCGAAGCTGCGGTGCGGTCGTCTATCGCAATGATCGCGACGGCAGGTGGCGGCGTCTTGCCGCCGATTAGCACGCTTCGAATATCGGTCAGCGAAGCTTCCATCCGGTCGAGGAATCCGGCGCTGCCGGTCAGATGTAGGGAGCCCAGAAAGCCTCCCCAGAGCGCGGACAGAAGAAGAGCTGCAGTGATCAGAAATCGCTGGCGCGGCATGAGGGTTCTACTGGCCGAGGCGGGCAAGCAGGGCGTTGACGCGGGCGGCCGGCCAGCGGCGCACCTCAAGCGCGCCTGTGCCGCTCACAACATCGACGCCCTCGCCGGGGCCGAGCACCACGGGATCGCCCGCAGGACGGCGCACGGCAACGGAGCCTTGGACCACAAGCACGGAGGTCTGGCCGCTTGCGACGTCGACCGCCCATCGCGTGCCGCGCACGGCAGCGATTGCCTGCGGCGTCACCACCTGAAAGCTGCCTGTGTGGCGAGCGTCGTCGACATCGACCAGGATTGCCTTGCCACGCAGCGACACAACATCGGGGCTGCCATCGCGGTTGCGATCATTCAGCCTAAAGGCGGCACCTGCCTCGGCCGTCACCGTTACCCCGTTCGGGCAGCGGAGAATCTCACGCCCGCCCGCTGCATTCTCGACGGTGCAACCGCCCGTTTGGGCAAGTGATGCGCCCGCCGGCAGCAGAAGTGCCGCAAGGGCGGTTGCGGTAGAACCGCACAGGAATGCTGAGATTACGTTCATGATACGTCCCCACCTCGCGCAAGCGCCCAACACCGGCATGGTGTTCGCCATGCGGTCAAGTGCTTGTCCCGGCACCGTCACCATAAAACAAAACAAGGGTTTCGTATGCAGAAAAGCGCAGACTGGCAAGGCCGGCCGGCCTTACGCGCCAGAGGTTTCAATAGAGGGGCCGGTGTAACGGGCTCTTGGACGGATGAGACGGCCGCTCTCGACCTGTTCCATCGCATGCGCCAGCCACCCGCAGCTGCGGGCGAGCGCGAAGATGACGAGCGGCGCATCCTGTGGAAGCTCGAAGCGTTCCGCCATTGCCGTCAGCGCGAAATCGATGTTGACGCGCTCGCCGATCATCGCTTCGCCTGCCACTTGGATTTCGAGGAAAATCTCCGCTGGCGTGATATGCGCAAGCAGGGCTTCGGCGCGGATATCGCCGTCCGGGTAGAGCGGATGACCGAAGGCCGGAAGCCGGCTGCCCTGCGCCAGGATGCGGCGGATGGCTTGCTTGGCGCCGATGCGGCTTGCCGTCTCGGAAAGCGTTGCTACGGCCTCCCATGCGCCGCCGTGCAGCGGACCGGTCAGCGTTGCAAGACCGGAAAGCACCGATGCGGAAAGAGTCGCGCCCGCGGAAGCCGTGACGCGTGCGGCGAAGGCCGATGCATTGAGCTCGTGATCGGCAAGCAGCACTAAGGCGCGGCGCACCGCATCGCTGGCTTCTGGCCGGCGCCAGCTTTTTGCAAGGCGCAGATGGAGAGGCAGGTCCGATGCGCCTGGAGCGAGCGCGGAGGCGATCGTCGTCATGATATCTTGCGCTTCGGCTCGTAACGCCGGGAGCGAACGGCCGAGGCTCGGCAGGTCTTGAGGCACGCGGGCAGCGAGCGCCGAGAAAGCGGCAGCCATGGATGGAATGGATGCCTCGCTCCCGCAGGTTGCGATGTTGATAGGCGTACCATTGTTCCAAAGCAGTGCCGCCGTTTCTTCAAGCGTTGCATATTCGGAAAGTTTGGCGGCATCAATTCCGCGATAGTAGAGATGCCCATTCACGACGGTTGAAACCGCTGACGGAAGGACCGGATCGCCCCACTGGATCGCCTCCGCTGCGACAATCTCGATCTTCCTCCGGCCTGCATGGCGCTCGGCAAGCCGGGTGACGTCGGCGGTGTAATAGAGGCTGCGGCGCGGGTCGGATGGATCGGGTTTTGCGCGAATGCGTCCCCGGCTGACATTGGCGTAAAGGGTCTGCGGCTTGGTGCCGAGACGGTTCAGCGCTTCCTCTGCAGTCAACCAGGGCATCCAGCCTCATATTGATCAATTTCATCAAGATTGACGTCAATCAATCTAGGACCGATCTTCTTTTCCGTAAAGGAGAAATGCCTATGAAAAACGGTTTGGAAGATGTGATCGCCGCGGAGACCCGGCTTTCGGATGTCGACGGCCCGGCGGGCCGGCTGATCATCCGCGGCGTGTCGCTCGACGACCTCGTTGCGGACGGCACCTATGAAAGCGTCGCGGCGCTGCTGCTCGACGGATTGATGGAAACGCACGTCAATGCCGAGGGCTTGAAAGACCGGCTCGGAGCTGCACGCGCAGAGGTCTACGCGCATGTCGTGGCCGACGCCACCCTCCTCGCCCTGCCACCGGTCGATGCGATGCGGGCACTGGTTGCGCGACTGCCGGACGGCGAGGATTTCGAAACGGCGCTCAGGCTCCTTGCGGCCCCCGCCGTGTTCCTGCCGGCGGTTCTGCGGATGCAGCGCAGAGAAGCGCCTGTTCCGCCGGATGCCTCAATATCGCAAGCCGCAGACATCCTACGCATGATGACGGGCAGGCTGCCGAGCTTCGAACAAACGGCTGCGCTCGACGCCTATCTGGTGACGATCTCCGATCACGGGTTGAACGCCTCGACCTTCGCATCGCGGGTGATTGCCTCGACGCATGCCGGCCTCACGTCATCAGTGCTCGCGGCGATCAGCGCGCTGAAAGGTCCGCTGCATGGCGGCGCGCCGGGACCGGTTCTCGACATGCTGGATGCGATCGGCGCCGAAAGCCATGCGAAGACCTGGCTCGCGGCTGCCCTCGATCGCGGCGAGAGGCTGATGGGCTTCGGCCATCGCATCTATCGCGTCCGGGACCCGCGTGCCGACGCCTTGAAAAATGCGCTAAAGCCGCTTGTCGCAACCGGCCAGGTCGATCGGTCGCGGATCACTCTGGCCGAGGGGATCGAAAAGGCGGCGCTCGCAATGCTCAAGGAACGCAAGCCGGATCGTCCCTTGGACGTGAATGTCGAATTCTATACGGCGCTGCTTCTGGAATCGCTCGGCTTTCCGCGCGAGGCGTTCACCGGCGTCTTTGCGATCGGCCGCACCGTCGGCTGGATTGCGCATGCGCGCGAGCAGTTGCTCGAAGGCCGGTTGATTAGACCGAAGTCTGTCTATGTCGGGCCTTTTCCGATCGCGGCTTGAACGAAGTTCCGGCGGCAGGTTCACGCCTGTCGCCGGATCTGCAAGCTTTCACTCGGCAATGTCGATACCGAGGAAACCGCCCGGCTGCCGGGCCCAAAGGCTGGCATAGATGTCGCCCGCGCAAGCAGGTCCTCGGACGGCCCTCCTCCGCAATGGGCCCATTGTCGAGAACGACAATCCGCCCGTCGTGTCTCAGAGGAGAAATTAGACCAGCCGACTCTGCTCGGTTGCGGCTTCGATGAAGCTTGCGAAGAGCGGATGCGGGTCGAGCGGGCGGGACTTGAGTTCCGGGTGATACTGGACGCCGATGAACCAGGGGTGATCCGGATATTCGATCGTTTCCGGCAAGACACCGTCCGGTGACATGCCGGAGAAGACGAGGCCGCAGTTTTCCAGGCGGTCCTTGTAGTCGACGTTGACTTCGTACCGGTGGCGATGGCGCTCGGAAATGTCTGTCGAGCCATAGATTTCGGAAATCTTCGTGCCCTTCTTAAGCGACGCCTTGTAGGCGCCAAGGCGCATCGTGCCCCCCAGATCACCGGAAGCCGTGCGCTTTTCCAGCGCATTGCCCTTGATCCACTCGGTCATCAGACCAACGACCGGCTCCTTGGTGGGGCCGAACTCGGTGGAGGAGGCATTCTCGACGTCAGCAAGATTGCGTGCTGCTTCGATGACCGCCATCTGCATGCCGAAGCAGATGCCGAAATACGGCACCTTGCGCTCGCGGGCGAAGCGGGCTGCATGGATCTTGCCTTCCGAACCGCGCTCGCCAAAGCCGCCGGGAACGAGAATGCCGTGGACCTTTTCAAGGTACGGGGCGGGATCTTCCTTTTCGAATATCTCCGACTCGATCCATTCGAGATTGACCTTAACGCGATTGGCGATGCCGCCGTGATGCAGCGCCTCGATCAGCGATTTATAGGCGTCCTTGAGACCAGTATACTTGCCGACGATCGCGATCGTGACTTCGCCTTCCGGCGTGCGTATGCGGTTGCAAACGTCTTCCCACGGCTCAAGACGCGGCTTTGGCGCCGGCTCGATGCCGAAGGCGGCGAGCACTTCGCTATCGAGGCCTTCCTTGTGATAGGCCATCGGCACATCGTAGATATTGGCGACGTCGAGCGCCTGGATGACAGCGGACGGACGGACGTTGCAGAAGAGCGAGAGCTTGCGGCGCTCAGCTTCCGGAATTTCGCGGTCGGCGCGCACCAGCAGGATATCCGGGTGAATGCCGAGCGCCTGAAGTTCCTTCACGGAATGCTGCGTCGGCTTGGTCTTCAACTCGCCGGCAGCCGGAATGTAGGGCATCAGAGTCAGGTGGACGTAGATCGCCGTGCCGCGCGGCAGGTCGTTGCCGAGCTGGCGGATCGCTTCCATGAAGGGCATCGCCTCGATATCGCCGACCGTGCCGCCAATCTCGCAGATGACGAAGTCGTAGTCGTCATTTCCCTCGACCACGAAATCCTTGATCTCGTTGGTGACGTGCGGAATGACCTGGACGGTCGCGCCGAGATAGTCGCCGCGGCGTTCCTTGTCGATGATGTTCTTGTAGATGCGGCCGGTGGTGATGTTGTCGGTCTTGGTCGCCGAACGCCCGGTGAAGCGCTCGTAGTGGCCGAGATCGAGGTCGGTTTCCGCGCCGTCGTCGGTGACGAAGACTTCGCCGTGCTGGGTCGGGCTCATGGTGCCCGGATCCACGTTCAGATAGGGGTCGAGTTTGCGAAGCCGCACCCGATAACCACGGGCCTGCAACAACGCTCCGAGAGCCGCAGCCGCAATTCCCTTGCCGAGAGAGGAAACCACGCCGCCAGTGATAAATACGTATCGCGCCATGGGAGTCACCGGATACCTTTTCAAAAACGATTCCACCAGCCCAAAAATTCTTTTCCAGAACTTTTGGTGCCAGCTTGGAATCTGAACAAAAGAAAACCGGCAGACCCTGGGGCCTGCCGGCGGTTTATTTGGTTGACCGGGTTATTGTCCCGTTGGGACGCCGGTTCCGTTTTGTGCCGGGGCTGCCGGAGTGGCAGGCGTTGTCGGGGCAGGCTGCGTCGCAGGTGCGGTCGCCGTCGGCGCCTGAGCGCCGGGAGCGGCTGCGCCGCCGTTCGGAACGCCGTTGCCGGCAGGCTGGTTCGCGGGCTGCTGCGGAGTGCTGCCGCCGAGCGAATCGAGAATGCCGTTGCCCTGCCCGCTCGTTGCCGGGATGCGGTCGAGAATATCGGTCGGGCTGCCCTGATAGCGCGTCAGGATGCCGAGGCCGAGCGAGGTGATGAAAAACAGCGCTGCAAGGATTGCAGTCGTACGCGTCAGCGCATTGGCCGTTCCGCGCGCCGACATGAAGCCGGACCCGCCGCCGATACCAAGGCCGCCGCCTTCCGAGCGCTGGATGAGCACGACGCCGACAAGCGCCAGCACGATCATGAGGTGGATGACAATCAATACTGTCTGCATGGGTCCAGTCCTGCCCGCATGCGGCGGGCATCGAATAAAATCTGGCGCTGTTTACATGAGGTGATCCGCTATTCCAAGCCCTCCGGCCCAGAATATATATGGCATCACGCGAGCAGCGCTTCGTATGCGCCGTAGATGGCGAGGAAATCGGATGCTTTCAAGCTCGCGCCGCCAATCAACGCGCCGTCGACGTTGGCGACACCCATCAGTTCCTTGGCATTGCCGGGCTTGACGGAGCCGCCGTAGAGAATACGGACTTTCCCGCCATTGGCGCCGAAACGGGCGACGAGTTCCGAACGCATGAAAGCATGCGCCTTTTCGACGTCCTGCACCGTCGGCGTGAGGCCGGTGCCGATCGCCCAGACAGGTTCGTAGGCGATCACGGTGTTTTCCGGCGTCGCGATATCCGGAACGGAGGCGGAAAGCTGTCGCTTGAGAATGTCAAGGGTCTGTCCGGCCTTGCGCTGGTCCGCCGTCTCACCGATGCAGATGATGGCGGTGAGATCGGCAGCGAAGGCAGCCTCGGCCTTGGCGCGGACGAGATGGTCGGTCTCGGCATGGTCCGTCCGGCGCTCCGAATGGCCGACGATCACGTAGGTTCCGAAGCAATCGGCGATCATCTCGGCTGAGATATCGCCGGTATGGGCGCCCGACGGGCTCTGATGGCAATCCTGCGCACCGATCGCAAGAGGGCTGTCGGTGCAGAGCGCGGTCGCGACATAAAGCAGCGTCGCGGGCGGGCAGATGAGCGCCTCGACCTTCTCGGCAAGGGGCGAATTCACGCCTTCCGCAATCGCCTTGACCTGATCGAGGGAGGCGCGCGTGCCGTTCATTTTCCAGTTTCCCGCCACGAGCGGGCGCACGTCAGGTGTCATGCCAGCCTTCCCAATTTTTCCGTATTGAGCGGCCTTAGCAAAAGCATTCGGTATTGAAAAGCTTTTGAACCTTCACGTAAGGGAAATAAGGCCGATTTGCCGCGCAAATGCTTAAAATTTGGCGGCGCAACTGTCTATGAAGCGAGAATCCAGTTCAAAACCCTCCGCCAATCGATCATGCGGATCGGCGTGCCGTGGTTGCCGGTTTGAAAAAGCGTGAAATGGGCAGGGTATTTCGCCTCATGAAGTTTTTCGAAGAAAGCCTGCTGTCCGGCAGCGGCATAGACCGGATCGCGGCTGCCATGGACGAACCAAAGGGGCAGCTTCGCCTTGTAGAACGCGCTCTTTGCGAAATCCGGATCCGTGACGCCGCTCATGACGACCATGCCCTTCAGCGATTTGACACTGCCTGCATCGCGCGCGATGCCCCAGCAGACCTGGCTGCCCATGGAAGCACAGGAAAGGATCACCGGGCGGCCGTCGGATTTCTCGCTTGCATAGCGGATCAGCTCGGCGATGTCTGCCACGCCCTCGCCGTCGAACGTGCGCACTGTCGGCGAATAATAGACGCCGCCATTGGCTACGGCCAGGTTCTTGAGCCGATTGAAATTGCCGCCGAAGCTGTAGTCGTTGACCCCGAGCCGCCGGTCGCCATCGCGCCCGTGGATAAAGATTACGGTGAATTGCGCATTGTCTGTCGGTCCCACCCTGGTGAGATCCACCCGGCGGCCATTGAGTGACAGTGTTTCGTCCTGCTGCTGCTTGCGGACAGCGAGCGACACGTATTTCTGCTGCGCACGCTTTTGCGGGATCTGGTCGCGGCCGTTGATGTCGCGCATCTCGTCATATTCGATGGCTTCGAAGGCGCCGCCGTCGGCGGTTTGCAACACGTTCTGTCTGGAGAAAAGTTCGTCCTTGTAGGGCGGCAGCGTCTCGGCTGCGGCGCTGCCGGATCCCGCCGACAGGAAAAAGGTCGCAATTGCGGCGATAATCGTGCAATGACTTGTGGACATTCTCATGCGGGCGGTTTCCTAACACATCATGCCGCTTGCCATTCTGGGCCCGGCAACGCAAACCAATTCCATAGAAATTCCGCCAAATCGGGCGGCGTCGCGTAACGAGACGCTTTCTGGCAGAATCTGCCTGATTCGCTAACGTGACATCAAATGCGGTGATTTTGGGTCTGGCCATAAGCGTATGTGTGGCCCAAGACAGGATTGAAGATCTGAACGACTCCATGGATGACAGCAACGACCTCTTCTCCGGAATGCCCCTGATGCCGAAGCAGGAGGCGGCGGCAAAGCCTGCCGAAAGGCCCGCGGCGGCGGCCCCTGCGTTGCGCCCTGCCCCGGCAGCCTCGGGCTCGGACGACTACGGCGCATCCTCCATCCGGGTTCTCGAAGGCTTGGAACCGGTGCGCATGCGCCCCGGCATGTATATCGGCGGCACGGACGAAAAGGCGCTGCACCACCTCTTTGCCGAAGTCATCGACAACTCGATGGACGAAGCAGTCGCCGGCCATGCAAACTTCATCGAGGTGCATCTCGATATCCAGGGTTATCTGACGGTCAGTGACAATGGCCGCGGCATCCCCGTCGAGAACCATCCCCAGGTTCCGGGCAAATCGACGCTTGAAGTTATCATGACCAAGCTCCATGCCGGCGGCAAGTTCGACGGCAAGGCATACGAGACCTCGGGCGGTCTGCACGGCGTCGGCGTTTCGGTCGTCAACGCACTGTCGGATTATCTTGAGGTTGAAGTGGCGCGAAACCGCAAGCTTTATCGCCAGCGTTTTTCGCGCGGCGTGCCGCAGGGCGGTCTCGAGGAGCTAGGCGATGTGCATAACCGCCGCGGCACCCGCGTGCGCTTCCATCCCGATCCGCAGATTTTCGGCGACCATGCGAAATTCGATGCCGGGCGCGTCTTCCGCATGGCACGCTCGAAGGCCTATCTTTTCGGCGGCGTCGAAATCCGCTGGAGTTGCGATGAAGGCGTGCTGCCGGAAGGCTCGGAAATCCCGGATAAGGCAGTCTTCCACTTCCCCGGCGGCCTGAAGGACTACCTGCAGGCGACGATGGGCAAGGAATTCACCGTCACCCGCGAAATCTTCGCCGGCAAGACAGAGAAAGCAAGCGGCCACGGGTCGCTCGAATGGGCGATCACCTGGTACGGCGGCGACCAGCAGATTCACTCCTATTGCAACACCATTCCGACGCCAGAGGGCGGCACGCATGAGGCGGGCCTGCGCATCGCGTTGACCAAGGGGCTGAAGGCCTATGCCGACCTGACGCAGAACAAGCGCGCAGCGCAGATCAGCACCGACGATGTGATGATTTCCGCCGTCGGCATGCTGTCGGTTTTCATCCGCGAGCCGGAATTCGTCGGCCAGACCAAGGACAGGCTTGCGACCGTCGAGGCGCAGCGCATCGTCGAGAACGCGCTTCGCGATCCCTTCGATCATTACCTGGCGGACAATCCCAACGAGGCCGAAAAGCTGCTCGACTGGGTAATCGAGCGCGCCGAAGAGCGTCTGCGCCGCCGCAAGGAAAAGGAAGTCAACCGCAAGACCGCCGTGCGCAAATTGCGCCTTCCGGGCAAATTAGCCGATTGTGCGCAGAACACCGCTCAGGGGGCCGAACTCTTCATCGTCGAAGGCGACTCGGCAGGCGGTTCCGCCAAGCAGGCGCGCAACCGCGCCAATCAGGCGATCCTGCCTTTGCGCGGCAAGATCCTCAACGTTGCGAGCGCTGGCCGCGAAAAGCTCGGCGCCAACCAGCAGCTTGCGGATCTCGTTCAGGCTCTCGGCTGTGGTACCCGTTCCAAATATCGCGAGGAAGACCTGCGCTACGAGCGCATCGTCGTGATGACCGATGCCGATGTCGACGGCGCCCACATCGCATCATTGCTGATCACCTTCTTCTATCAGGAGATGCCCGAGCTCGTGCGCGGCGGCCACCTGTTCCTTGCCGTGCCTCCGCTCTACAAGATCACCCAGGGCGCCAAGTCCGCCTATGCGCGCGACGACGCCCACCGGCAGGAGCTGATGGAAACGGAATTCAAGGGCAAGGCGAAGATCGAGATCAGCCGCTTCAAGGGTCTCGGCGAAATGCTGCCGGCGCAACTCAAGGAAACGACCATGGATCCGAGCAAGCGCACGCTGCTGCGCGTGGTGATCGATGAGGTCGATTTCGAAGGAACCCGCACCGCAGTCGATGACCTGATGGGCACGAAGCCGGATGCGCGCTTCCGCTTCATTCAGGAGCGTGCTGCCTTTGCCGAAAACCTCGATATTTGAGCTTCCGCTATTTCATGGAACTGACGAAGAACCGTAACAACTCCGTCAAATAACCGGTGCACGAGAAGCGACGCGACCGGTGCGCCGTTCCTTTAGGGATTGGGCACGCGGTTCGTTCCGCTCCTCACCCCTTGCCAGCCGGATGTTTGCCATGACCAAGCGTTTCCTCGCGACTGCCGCTTTTGCGCTCCTGTCCAGCGCTGCCGCTCCCCACGCAACCGATATCGGCGCAACCTTCGAGACTTCCTGCCCCTTTGGCGACTGCGCAGCCGGCATCTCCCTCTCCCATCTCGGTGAATTCGTCATCCCGACAGGCCACGTGGAAAACGGTGTCGAATTCGGCGGCATTTCCGGCCTCGATTTCGACGCGGCAACGGGCCACTACATCGCCATCAGCGACGACCGCTCGGAAAAAGGCCCTTCTCGCTTTTACGAGCTCGCAGTCGATGTCGACGGCGATGGCCTCAAGGGCGTCGCCGTCGTCAAGCAGGTGACGCTGAAGGACAAAAACGGCGAACCCTTGGCCAGGCGCACCGTCGATCCCGAGTCGATCCGGCTCGGCCGGGAATGCCCGAGGCGTCGGCAATAACGTGAAGATCTTCATGATCGATCTCGACGGTGCTACAGACGTCTCGGCGATCGCCTCGCTTGCGAAGACCGATCAGCGTGTGGTTCCCCGCAAGAGCCAAGTTCTCGGTCTGCGTGCAGCCGGCCTGGTGCCGGACAATATCGAGTCCATGGCGATCGGCAAGGTGAAGGACGGCAGCGACGCGCTGAACCTCGGCTCGGACAACAACTTCTCGACCAGCCAGAGGACGCAGTTCTACGTCTTCAAAATACCGCGCCGTCCGCAATAGCAACCGAAAGATCGTGCAGTTAGTCGAGGCGGACTTCGATCTTCGTCTTCACCGAGTTGGCGAGGAAACAGAGTTCATGGGCCTCGTGATGGAGCTTTTCCTCCATTTTGCGGCTCGGCGCTTCGTCCGCATAGACTACGGCCGGCTTCAGCTCGACGCGGCTGACGAGCATTCTCCCGTCGATCTTCTCCATGATCCCGGTCGCCGTATCGACATAGCTGTCGACGACGATGCCCTTCTTCGAGGCAAGCCACAGGTAGAACAGCATGTGGCAACTGGAGAGCGCCGCGACATATGCCTCCTCGGGATCGACGTTCTCGGCGATCGAGTACGGAAGCGGCACGTTGTGCGGGGATGCCGAAGCAGGCACCGAAAGGCCGCCATCGAAATTCCACAGATGGCCGCGGCTGTATTTGCCGTCCGTGAAACTGCCCCCGCCGCGCTGCCATGATACTTCCGCTGAAAATTTCGTCATCGTCCGAGCGATCCCTATGAATCCTGATGCCCAACCTGCGGCCACTTGCACCGGCGAGCAAGGTTCGCAAGAAATTTCCGTCACATTGCGTACAGAGGTTTAAGATATCCCGTTGTCCCGGCGGCTTGGCGCACCTTCGATGGGACGAGGCCGGCCCTTCGACGATCGATATGCTTGCGTCCGGGCTCCCAATGGCGCATATCCGTGATTGAGAAGAAGGAATAAAAAGCGACGTGAGCCTCTCGAACAACAAGAAACTGCCTGGCGAGCCGCGGTGGCTTGGGCCTTCTGCGCCCACACGTACGCCGCTCATTCCCTCGATTTCCGCTGCCCGCTGGCTTTTAATCCTCATCGTTGCGGCAGGCGTTTATTTCTTCTACGGCTTCGTCGTTCCGGTTCTGGCCGCACTCGTCATCGGTTTTGCGAGCTGGCCGCTCTATCGCAGACTTCTTGCGCGCGTCGGCGGCAATACGACGATCGCAGCCACGATCGCGATCATCCTCATCGTGACTTTCCTCGTTATCCCGATCGGGCTTGCGATCACCTATACGACGGGCGAGGTGCGCGAATGGGTCGCCTGGATCATTCACGCCAACCGGCAGGGCGCGCCCACACCACAGTGGATCCTCGCTTTGCCTTTCGCAGGGCCTTATCTCGACGATCTCTGGACCAAATATATCGGCAGTCCCGGCTCTGTGGGTGAAGTCATCCAGGCGGTCAGCGGTGCCAATATCGGCAATATCTACCGCGCGGTTCTCGCAGCCGGCGGCGCGTCTTTCCACCTGCTTCTGACGCTGCTTTTCATGCTGATCGCGCTGTTCTTCGTCTATCGCGACGGCGCGTCCTTCTCGCGTCAGATCGACATGCTTGGCGAACGCATCCTGCCCAATCGCTGGGAGCGGATTTCACGCGTCGTTCCGGCAACGATCAGTTCCACGGTTATGGGTATGACGCTGATCGCGATCGGCGAAGGCATCGTGCTCGGCGTCGCCTACTGGATCGCAGGCGTCCCCTCGCCTGTGACACTTGGCGTCCTGACGGGCATCATGGCATTGATACCCGGCGGCGCGCCTCTCTCGTTCACCTTGGTTTCGATCTATCTCGTCGCTAGCGGATCGCATGTCGCCGGGATCGCGCTCTTCATCTGGGGCACGGTCGAACTTTTTATCGTCGACAAGACGCTGCGTCCGAAGCTTGTCGGCGGCCCGATCAAGCTTCCCTTCCTTCCGACTTTCTTCGGCCTCGTCGGCGGCGTGAAGACTATGGGCTTCCTCGGTCTCTTCATCGGCCCGGTCTTGATGGCACTGCTCGTCGCGATCTGGCGCGAATGGATGCACGAAGTGAAGACGAACGATCAGACCGCGCTCGGCCCGGAAGTCATGATCGACGAGCAGGCGCCGCCGGTGCAGCGCGCGGCCGACGGCTGATCATTTCAGCCGCTTCTCCATGAAAAGGCTGAGCGGGTCCGGCAGGTACGAGCCGAAGGGACCGACGTCGGCATAGCCGTATTTGCGATAAAGACCGACCGCCTCCGGCTGATAGATGCCAGTCTCGAGCCGGATCGCATCGAGATCCAGCGCCCGGGCATGCTCCTCCAGCCGTTCCATCAGCCGGCTTGCGACCTTCAGTCCTCTTGCCTGCGGATCGACGAACATGCGCTTGATCTCCGCCGTACCGTCTCCCGCCTGCAGGAGTGCCGCACAGCCGACGATTTCTCCTGCATTCCGCGCCACGAAGAAGCTTACGATGGACTTCTCCAGGGTCGAGAGATCGACGAGGTGATTGCTTTCGGCAGGATAAAGCGACTGCGTATAGGCATCCGAAAGGTCGAGCAAGCGGATGATTTCCGGCTGGCGCGGCGATTCAAGAGCGACGGTGACAGACATGGCATTCCCCGGTTTGCGGGGCCGCCGCGGCGCATGACAAAGGTTAATGCAGCCGCCATTATTCGGTTGGAATTGCCCCGTCTATGACAGTGGATTTCCATAACCAAAGGGTTCAATTATGCAAGCCATCCTCGTCGCCATGACCATTCTCGGGTGCAATGATTCGGTGACGCAATGCAATTATGTCGCAACGGTCGATAAGCACTGGGACACGGTGGCCATGTGCGATGCCGAGTCGGAAAAGCGGCTCAAGTCCTTCGCCGATGCCAAGTACCGACCGTGATCGCCGTCTGCGAAGCACCGAAACCCGCGATCGCGCCGGAACAGCCCAAAGTCGCCCAAGCTCTGCCCGCTCAGGTGCCGCCCGTTCAGGAGACTGGGAAGACAGGCATTCGCGCTTTCGCCATACGCATTGCCGATCAGGTTCACACGCACCTGCCAACCGGCGAAAGCGTCAAGCACAGGCTTGAGAAGCCGGTGCATTTCGTTTCAGATGGCTATTCCTGGGCGGTTGCGCTTCAAGAATTAAACTAGGTCCTGTTGACAAAGTCTGGTGGTCCTGTCGGGCAGCTACTTCGTGGCAAGACCCGACCCGTACGACGAGATGGCCAATTCGAATAGACCCGGACTTGCCAAGCGCTGCTCAAGCCTCGTAGCGAGTGAGTACATGCGTTTGGGCTGGACTTTGAAGCATCAATTATTTGGAGAATGATACCGAGCCATATGAAAATATCTTCGAGTGGCTTCAGTCAGGCGAGCCAATTTCTATTTCAGCAGACTCCAGAGACTGCCACTCAACAAAACATTCGTTTCTCTGTGAAGAAGGCGATTCCAAAATCGGTCGGCGCATGATTCAAGCCTGCTTTTTTAGGAGGGGGTCTTGGCACGAGGCGATTTGAGTGATGAAGAATGGCACATCATTGCTCGGTTTTTACCGAAGGAACGCGGGCGTAAGTCGCGGCCCTCCCATGATAACCGGCGTTTCTTGAACGGCATGCTGTATGTTCTGCGGGTCGGCTGCCCGTGGCGTGACATGCACGAGCGCTACGGAAAATGGAATTCTGTCTACGTCCGTTTCCGTCGATGGGCGGAGCAAGGGGTATGGGATGCGCTTCTGGAAGCGCTCGTTGAATTGGGCCTGACCGACGATTGGCGGCATATGATCGACAGCACCACAGTTCGCGGCCATTCGCAGGCTGCGGGCGCTAAAGGGGACCCATAAGGAGGCTTTTTGTCGATCACGCGGCGGCTTTACGACAAAAAACCACGCCCGTGCAGACGGTCAGGGACGCCCTCTCGGCTTTGTCCTAACGGGCGGTGAAACATCCGACTACAGTGCTGTTCCCGATCTTTTCACCATGCCGGTAAATCGACCGCGCCGAATGCTCGCCGATAAGGGATACGATGCTGACGCCATTCGCCAGGAGCTTTTGTTCCATGGGACGCGTCGTCGCTCAACGCGGAAGGACCCGCCACCCTGCGACTACCGAGTTTATAAAGACCGCAATCGCATCGAGCGAATGTTCAACAGGATAAAGCAGTTTCGTCGGATTGCTACACGTGGCTTCCGCACTTTGTCAGCAGAGCCTAAATAGATGAGATAGATCGCCCCCATCCATCTTTGCAATTCTTTACGATTCCATCGTCCGGAAAATCGTTCTATTTTCTTCGCATGGTGCCACGACGACGCGGAACGCCATCGGTGTCCGATCGCGCCCGGCATCGGAACATCCTTGGAGCATTTCGTTTCAAGACCACTCCAGGCTGCCGGTTCAGCGGCACAAATCCACGAGGAGACGAGCGATGGGCGCACCGACACCGGACAACATCATGCAGCTTGGCCTGGGCTTCTGGGCCTCCAAGACAACGCTCAGCGCGATCGAACTCGGTGTCTTCACCGAGCTCGCCGCAGGCCCGGCCGACCTGCCGGCACTGCGGGCTAGGCTCAAACTGCATCCCCGCTCGGCCCGCGATTTCCTCGATGCCCTGGTTGCCCTGAAGCTGCTCGAACGCGACGACGGCATCTACCGCAACAGCCCCGATACGGACCTCTTCCTCGACAGGGCCAAGCCGTCCTATATCGGCGGCATCCTCGAAATGGCCAATGCTCGGCTCTACGGCTTCTGGGGCTCGCTCACCGAAGCCCTGCGGACGGGGGAAATGCAGAACGAAAGCAAGCATAAGACGGACTTCTTCGCCACGCTCTATGCAGAACCGGAACGGCTGCACGGCTTCCTCAGGGCCATGAGCGGCATCAGCGCCGGGGCGGCGCAGGCGATCGCAGTCAAGTTCGATTGGTCGAAATACACGACATTCGCCGATGTAGGCGCGGCGCAGGGCATGGTGCCGGTGGCGGTCGCGCGGGCTCATCCCCACCTTAAGGCGATCGGCTTCGATCTGCCCACCGTGCAGCCGATATTCGAGGAGTTCGTCGCCCAGCAGGGCCTCTCCGACCGTATCCGCTTTCAGGGCGGCAACTTCTTCGACGATCCGATGCCGAACGTGGATGTGATCGTGATGGGACATATTCTGCACGACTGGGATCTCGCCGAAAAGAAGCTGCTGCTGGAAAAGGCCTTCGCCGCGCTGCCGAAAGGCGGGGCCGTGATCGCCTACGACGCCGTCATCGATGACGAGCGCCGCGAGAACGCCTTTGGGCTCCTGATGAGCCTGAACATGCTGATCGAAACCCCCGGCGGATTCGACTATACTGGCGTCGATTGCCAGGCATGGATGCGCGAAGCGGGCTTCGTGTCCCCGCGCGTCGTGCCGTTGGCGGGACCGGATTCGATGGTGATCGGATTCAAGCCCTAATGAGCGAACCCTCAGGGGTACGCGGCCCCAGTTCGGTCCTTCGTTTTAGCGCAGTCCGTCCCCGCCCTTGATCTCGGCCGTGCCCCCCGACACGCGGCAGGGGACGGCCGCTGTCGGTGATGATGACGACCATGATCTCGCCGGCGCCCGGAGCGTCGGGTATGCGCACCTCCATGGCGTCGAAACGGCGGCCCACATAGGCAGCGTCCTCGTGGCCGAGCGACAAGTCGAGCTCGCCGCCCAGGCCGCAGCGCTTCTTCGCACACCGGATCAGGGCCGCGCCCTTGCCGAGCAATTCACGGTCGTCGTCGTAGCGATGAATCCAGTCGAAGACGCACAAATCATCGCCAGCCCCTGCATGCACGGTGCAGACGGTCAGGGACGCCCTCTCGGCTTTGTCCTAACGGGCGGTGAAACATCCGACTACAGTGCTGTTCCCGATCCTTTCACCATGCCGGTAAAGTAAATCGACCGCACCGAATGCTCGCCGATAAGGAGTTTATAAAGACCCCAATCGCATCGAGCGAATGTTCAACAGGATAAAGCAGTTTCGTCGGATTGCTACACGTTGCGGTAAGACCAGAACTTCATATGCAGGCTTCCTCGCTCTGGCCGCCGCAAAAATCTGGCTTCCGCACTTTGTCAGCAGAGCTTAGGCTGCCGCGAGCGCCGTCAGCGATGCGTAGCTGCGGGCCGATTGGCGTTGATCAGCGATGTGAAGCTTCTCGACCAGATCGAGCAACTCGCTGACGGCGCCATGGGTACCGTCGTGGTGACGGAAGCGTTCGAGCAGCCTGCCGCAAACGTTGGCAAGCATTGTGCCTG
The DNA here is from genome assembly GCF_000419765.1 of Rhizobium mongolense USDA 1844. GTDB lineage: Bacteria > Pseudomonadota > Alphaproteobacteria > Rhizobiales > Rhizobiaceae > Rhizobium > Rhizobium mongolense. The sequence goes on from NZ_ATTQ01000007.1 coordinate 336,265, forward strand.
CGGTCTTTCTGGAAGCTTCGCGCCAGAGAAGCGTCGCCTCGACGAACACTGTGCTGATCTCGCGGGAGAGCCCGGCCGCCTCGTAGAGGGCACGTACCGCATGCATGCGCCCGGTGGCGAGGATCGAGCGCACGCGCTTTTCGGTGCAGCCGGTGAGATTGACGATGGCGCCGGCGAAGAAATCGACCTTGCCGGAGCACAGGGCATGCATGAGAAAGGACGGCGTCAAATGGCCATTAAGACGCAGATGCTCGACGAGATCGGTGATCTCGCGCGGCTGGATATCGCCGACAAGCGACACGACGGCCGCCTGCGTCGCCTCGCGGCTGATGCGCTGCAGACGATTGAGGCCGATCGCGGCCTGCGCCAAGGGCAAGGCGACCAATGCATTGCTGACATGCTGCGTCAGCAGCTGACGGGCATCGACCGGCAGATCGGCGCGATCAAGCAGAAGATTGCGGATATCGCAACAGTCGCCTAGCCGCTCCGCAATGCGCTTCAGGGATACTGGAGCAATCGCGGCTCCCTCGTTTTCGAGAAGGCAGAGGATAGCCTCTTCATCGCCGACCTCCGCAAGAGCGGCTGAAACAGCACGTGAGATCGATGCGCGTGCGGCGATCAAGATACGGGTGACGCTGCCGCCGCGCGCTGCGAGATCGACGAGATCGGCGTCCGAAAGAAGCGGGGAACACGTCACCGCATGGCAGGCGATCTCCGGCTGGTCTTCAGCCAGGGCAAGTATGAGGGCGCGCGGCGCTTCATCAGACCAAGCGATCGCTTCGACCAGCGCCAGACGCACGCGCGGCGATGGATCGTCGAGCAGGAAGGTCATCGCCATTTCGGCGGCCCTGCGTTCCTCGGGAAGCATTTCGGACTGTAGATAGGCGCGGCCGAGCGCGCTTGCGGCGCGAGCCCTATCTCCGGCCTTGGCAGTTTCAACCCAGCAAAGAAAAGCCTCTACGATCACACTACGCCCCAACCTGCGAACGCGATTCCTTCGCGCTCTACCCTTGGAATGAGGCTACTGAGAAATGGTTTACGATTGGTTCACTATATTCATTAACCCTTGCCAGCCGCGATCAGATCGTTCGGCACTTGCGGGCGCAGCAGCTCGAAAACGTCACTGCCTTCGCTGTAATCCATATACCCCATGCGTGCGACAGGCCGCGCGATCGACATATCCAGGCGCCCCTCGCGGATGATCTGCTCGTCGATATGGATGCCGACGACCTCGCCGAGAACCATGACGCTCTCTGAAGGCTCGCCCGAGAGGGTCTTGGGTTCGATCAGCTCGGTCACCTTGCATTCGAGCACCGCGAAAGCCTCCCCGACATAGGGCGCATCGACAAGCTCACCCCGCTTTGCCGTCAGGCCTGCCAGCTCGAACTCGTTGATGCCGTAAGGCAGCGCCGCCGATGACAGGTTCATCTGTTCGACAAGGTTGCGGCTGACGAAGTTGCAGGTGAAGGCCCCGGTTTCCGCTGCGTTGCGCTGGCTGTGCTTGCGGCCGCTGGAGGAAAACATCACCAGCTTCGGTCGATCGGACACGGCGTTGAAGAAAGAATAGGGGCCGAGGTTCAGCGAGCCGTCCCTGCCCTTCGTGCCGATCCAGCCGATCGGACGCGGTGCGACGATCGCCTTGAACGGATCGTGCGACAGCCCATGCCTGTTCGTTTCTGTCGGGTAGAACATCAAGCGTCCCCACCAACCCAAGTGACGGTTTCCGATATTTCCGGACGCGGTCGTTCAACTGCCGGAAAATTTGTCGAACCGATATGGACGAAACCGGCAACCCGTTCGCCCGGCTGGACGCCAAGCAGCGGATAGGCACGCTCGTCGTAGGCGAACCACTCGGTCAGCCAGTTGGCCACCCAGCCATGGGCGTTCGCCGAGAAGATAATATTGAGGCAAACGGCGCCTGCCGACATGATCTGTTCCCATTCCGGGATCTTGAAATGCGGCCCGGCTTTGCTGACGACGGCGATGACGACCGGCGCGCGGGTGAAGCGCGCACGCTCGACCTCGATCATTTCCTCGGAAAGATCGGGCTTGGCTTCGAGCGCGAGCTTCAAAAGCTCCTTTCCGATATGGACGCGCTCTTCGCCGCGATAGACGATGAAGCGCCAGGGCGCGAGCTTGCCGTGGTCGGGAACGCGAGATGCCAGACGGAGGATTTCCTCGATCTCCGCCTTCTCCGGTCCCGGTTCGCTCATCTGGAATGCGGGAATGGAACGGCGCACGGCGAGGTAATCGATCAGCTTGATATCGGATTTCATGCGGGAGAAACTTTCATTTTCATGACAGCGGGATGGATGGGTCTTGAATTTGCCATCGCGTTGGTCTTGAAGTGGCCTCTGTGATTTCAGAAGTCAATCTTGTTCAGGAAACACATGCCCGGCATTTTGCCTTTTGCGCGTATGGCTCTTGCGCTCGTCCTGGCGGCTTGGCTGCCTTTTGGCGCAAGCGCGCAGGAAGCGTTCAAGGAATTCAAGCAGCTCGATACGACGGCGAAAATGCCGAAGCTCAACGCTTTCATCGCCCCCGGCAGCGCAACGCAAGGGGCCGCGTTGCACGAGGTCGAGATCGAGGCGAAGCTGACGGCCGACGGCCAGCCGGTGGAGGACGGCCTTTCCTGGTACGTGTTCAGCCCGATCGCCGGCGCTGACGGCAAGCTGCCGCTGGTGGCGAGCGCCCGTGGCGGGGCGGCGGCTTTCCAACTGGCGCCGGGCGACTATCTGGTAAACGTGTCCTTCGGCCGCGCCGGTGTTACCCGGAAGGTGAATGTTCCCGACAGCGGCAAGCTCGACAAGCAGGTGATGGTGCTCGATGCGGGTGGTTTGCTGCTCAACGCTGTGTCCGGCTCCGACGTTCGCATCCGCCCGGATCAACTGCGCTTCTCTATCTACTCGTCGGAAGTACGCGACGACGGCGAACGCGGCTTGGTGACGGCAGACGTCTCGCCGAACACCGTCGTCAGGCTGAACGCCGGCACCTACCACATCGTTTCCGAATATGGCGACGTCAACGCCGTCATCCGCGCCGATATCCAGGTGGAAGCGGGAGGGCTCACGGAAGCGACCATTCAGCACCGTGCAGCACAGATCACCTTCAAGCTGGTTTCCGAAGCCGGCGGCGAAGCGATCGCTGATACGGCCTGGTCGATCCTGACGGCTGCGGGCGACAGCGTCGGCGAAAGCGTCAGCGCTTTTCCGACGATGGTGTTAGCCGAGGGCGAATATTCCGCCGTCGCGCGCAACAAGGACAAGATCTATCAGCGCGACTTCAAGGTCGAGGCCGGTAAGAATACCGATGTCGAAGTGCTGATGAAGAACGAGCAACCGCAGGAACCGGCAAGCGCGGCGACGACGCTGCAGCAGGAACCGCAGCCATCAGCCGCCGGCGAGCGGCAAAGTTCCGCGCAGGCGCCGCTGCCTTCCTATGAGCAACTGCTGCCGGGCAGCGGCACGACGGGTGCCGATACCGATTGAATTCTCAGATGCGCTTTCGTTTGATGTCGGAACCCAACGAAAAGACCGCATCGTAAAGCGCCGCCAGCAGGGCCTTGCGGTCGTTCCTTCTCAGCTTTTCGTAAGGCAGAACCCGACCTGCATGCGCTCTGATCGTCTTGCCTGACAGCCGGCGGAATTCGCGGATCAACAATGAGAGGCGAAGCGTCAGCGAGAAGCGGCTGACGATATGAAAGAGCCGCCCGTTCTGGCCTTCGAAATAGATGGGCAGAACGCTTGCACCAGCCGCCTGGACGAGCTTGGCAGGAAACATCTTCCAGGGTAAATCTACGGCCTGCCCGAAACCGTTCTTCGCGGTGGCGACGCCGCCGCCCGGGAAGATGATGACGACAACGCCCTGCTTCAGAAGCCCAGCGCCTCAAGGCGCGTCTCCATGTTGAGGGCGACGCGCCTCTTTCGTCTCATCGAAGGATACCGGAAGCGAATTGGCCGCCATTTCCGGAACTTTGAGCAATTCGTTATGGATGAGAACGCGGAATGGCCGTCCAAGCTGTTCGGCAAGCGCCAATATGGCAATGCCGTCTCCGATACCGAACGGATGGTTGGCGACGATGACAAGCGGCTGATCCGCGGTTAGTTGCGGTGGCCAAGCGCCATTGATGTCGAGGCCGACATCTAAGAGATCAAGCAGTTTGCCGAAGACGCCTTGGCGCGTCGGAACAATATCGCTGCGCTAGATATCGTAGAGCCGCATGTAACGATTACGGCCGGAGAGCCCCTCGATCGAGCGGATCAGCCAGCGCTTGAGACGCGGATCGCTTTCGCTCGCATAGGATAGTTGTTTCAATCGCAAAGCCGTCCGGCCTCAGGGTGGAAGAACCGGACAGCTATATTTCAAAGAGATCACTGCTGTCTGACAGAAATCAGGCAGCCTTTGCCTTCTTGGCTTCGAGCTTGCGGCGGATATCCGGAGGCGTCGCTTCCCAGGCAAGGCTCTCGATCGCCGCCTCGAGCGGCATCGCGGACTGCTCCTGGCTGCCGAGGCGGCGGATATTGACAGTTCCTTCCTCGGCTTCCTTCCGCCCGCAGACGATGATGACGGGAACTTTCGTAACGGAATGCTCGCGGATCTTGTAGTTGATCTTCTCATTACGGAAGTCGGTCTCGACGTTGAGTCCCGCCTCGCGCAGCGCTTCGGCGACTTCTGCGCCATAACCGTCCGCTTCCGAGGTGATCGTCGCGACCACGACTTGCAGCGGCGAGACCCAAAGCGGCAGATGGCCGGCGAAGTTTTCGATCAGGATGCCGAGGAAGCGTTCCATCGAGCCGCAGATGGCGCGGTGGATCATCACCGGCTGCGTCTTCTCCGAATTGCTGTCGATATAGAAGGCCCCGAAGCGCTCCGGCAGGTTGAAGTCCACCTGCGTGGTGCCGCACTGCCATTCACGGCCGATCGCGTCCTTCAGCGTATATTCGAACTTCGGGCCGTAGAACGCGCCCTCGCCGGGCAGGATGCCGGTCTTGATGTCGTTCGACTGCTGCTGGATCGTGGTGAGCACGTCCATCATGACGCTCTCGGCGCGATCCCAGAGCTCATCCGAACCGACGCGCTTGTCCGGGCGCGTGGAGAGCTTGATGGTAATCTCGTCGAAGCCGAAGTCCTTGTAGACCGAGAGGATCAGGTCGTTGATCTTCAGGCACTCGGCGGCCATCTGCTCGTCGGTGCAGAAGATGTGCGCGTCGTCCTGCGTGAAGCCGCGCACCCGCATCAGGCCGTGGAGAGCGCCTGATGGCTCGTAACGATGGACCGTACCGAATTCTGCCAGGCGGATCGGCAGTTCGCGATAGGATTTCAGCCCGTGCTTGAAAATCTGCACGTGACCCGGGCAGTTCATCGGCTTCAGCGCGAAGACGCGGTTGTCGGCTTCCTTGTCATCCGGATGCGTCAGCGCATGCGCCGATTTCACCGCGAACATGTTCTCCTGGTACCAGCCCCAATGACCCGAGGTTTCCCAAAGGGACGTATCAAGAACCTGCGGCGCGTTGACCTCCTGATAGTCGGCAGCGAGGCGCCGCCGCATATAGGCGACCAGCGCCTGGAAGATACGCCAGCCCTTGCCGTGCCAAAAGACGACGCCTGGGCCCTCTTCCTGGAAGTGGAACAGGTCCATCTCGCGGCCGAGACGGCGATGGTCGCGCTTCTCGGCTTCGGCGAGCATGTGAAGATAGTTGTCGAGTTCGGACTGCTCGGCAAAGGCCGTGCCGTATATACGGGACAGCATCGGATTCTTGCTATCGCCGCGCCAGTAGGCGCCTGCCACCTTCAACAGCTTGAAAGCCGAACCGATCTGACCGGTCGATGCCATGTGCGGGCCGCGGCAAAGGTCAAACCAGTCGCCCTGATAATAGATCTTCAGATCCTGGCCTTCCGGGATCGCATCGACGAGTTCGACCTTGTACTGCTCGCCTTTGGCGGCAAACACTTCCTTCGCCTTCTGACGCGACCACACTTGCTTGGTGAAGGGCGCATTGCGGGCGATGATCTCCTTCATCTTCTTTTCGATCTTCGGCAGATCGTCCAGCGTGAAGGGTTCGTTCTTGGCGAAGTCGTAATAGAAGCCGTTCTCGATGACTGGGCCGATCGTCACCTGCGTACCGGGCCAGAGCTCCTGCACGGCTTCCGCCATGACATGCGCTGCGTCGTGCCGGATGAGTTCCAGGGCGCGCTCGTCGCCGCGGGTAATGATCTCGATTTTGCCCGCCGTCACGGGATCGGAAAGGTCGCGCACGGTGCCGTCGATCGCAATGGCGACAGCTTTCTTGGCAAGCGACTTGGAGATGGATTCGGCAACGTCGAGGCCGGTCGTTCCGGGCTCGAAGTTGCGTTGATTGCCATCGGGGAAGGTCAGGGAAACGCATTGGGACATATCGAAATTCTCCTTGTCCAGTCCCGCCAACGAATGCGGGTGGTTGCAATGAAGCGCTTCGTCGGCACGAATGCGCTGCCGCCTGATACCGAGATTTGGCGTGTGAGTAAAGGCAAGGCCTGCTCAGCCGATCATTTCGGCAAGGCCGCGCACCGTGTTCCAATTGCGCAGCGTGCCGACGCCCATACGCTTGGTCGTGAGCGCCGACAGCAGCTTCCATTCACTGGGTTTGCCGGCGAAATCGATCCAGAGATCGCCATTGGCAATCGCCAAGCGCTGGTTGGCTTCGACGTATTTCTGAAGCGTGGTTAAGGCGGACCGGTCGAGCGGCTTGCGCATCACGCGCACGATCACTTGGCTACCGTCGCCATCCGGAAACGGATTTGACTTCGCCAGTCTCAGCCAATCCGCGCCCCTGCGGACGATGATATCGACGGGCTTGCCGAATTTCGTTTTGAAGGCAGCTTCAATCTTCGCTTCGATGTCACCGAGGCGCGCACTGTCTGCTTCAAAGACGATATTGCCGGTCGAGACCAGCGTGCGCGGGTTGCCGTATCCGAGTGCCGCAGCCATATCGCGAAGATCGGACATCACGACCCGGCGACCGGGCGCGAGCACAATGCTGTGAAGGAGCGCGACGTAGAGAGTTTTACGTGGCATGGGTTTGCCGTCAGCCCGTTTTCCGTCCGAGCGCAAAATAGCGCCATGGCGTCCACCAATGGAAGCGCTGCTCCAGCCCTTCAGGCACGGGATCGAAACCACTCGTTCCGCCCGGCCCGCAGCGCCCGACGCGAAAGAGCGTCATCCATCCGCCGGCCCACAGGCCGTGGCGTGCGATCGCCTCGTAGCCATATTCCGAGCACGTCGGGATATGCCTGCATGAGTTGCCGATAAAGCCGGATAAGGTCAGTTGATAGAGCCGGATCAATCCCATGCCGAGCAACCGGTCAGGGGTCTTGCGGAAAGGGCCGGTATAGTTACGGGAGTATCCGGCCACCGACCCGGAACACCCCCCTCTGTCACTTCGTGACATTTCCGGGGAGATTAACCGGGACACCCTGCGTTTCGGCAGACCTTCGTCGTCGTCCTGCTGAAGAGAGCAAAATTCGCACATGGCTAACCTCCGCGTCTTGAGGAGGCGCCGGCAGTGCCGCACGATCCCGATCTTCCCCCTTGCGGGGCCGATGTCACGAAGTGACAGAGGCGGGTGTCACATAGCGGAACGCTCAATGTTTACGCCTCGGCCATTTCGGCTCGCTTTACCTCGATCTGCCCAACGGCATCGACGACAGCGTCGAAAGTCAGCATGGTGGACGCGTGGCGAGCCTTGTAATCCTTGACCGGGCGCAGGTAGCGCATGTCCTCGAAGCGGCCATCCGGACCTTCTCCGTCCGCTTTCAGCATGGCGAGCATGTCCTCGCGGGCCTTGCGGAGTTCGCCGGCCGTTGCGCCGATCACGTGCCGGGCCATGATCGAGGAGGATGCCTGGCCGAGCGCACAGGCTTTGACGTCATGGGCAAACGCGATGACGGTATCGCCGTCCATCTTCAGCCAGATCCGCACTTTGGAGCCGCAGAGTTTCGAGTGCGCCTGTGCGCTTGCATCGGCATCGGCCAAGCTGCCTGTCAGCGGAATATTGCCTGCAAATTCGAGGATTTTGCTGTTATAGATGTCGTCCATGATGAATTCCGCTCCAGATTGCCGCGGATCGGCTTATTCGGCGGTCATTGTATCATAAACAAAAAACACACCGTGTCGTGCTTAGCATACTTACATGAAGACGCCGTCTTCCTATATGTATGTCGTTCGAAGACCACGAAAATGCAATGGTCCTCGGGTAAGTTTGATTGGGAAACCGTGCCGGACGGGCTATAAGCTGCCCCGAAAGCCCCGGAGCCTGCCAAAGGTGCAACATTCCTGACAAGGGATACCAGTGGCGAGTCCGAAAGACGGTCCAAACGTTCGTGGACCAGGAGACTTGAGCAGTATGGACGCCATCGTAAAGAATTTTCCGCAGACCAGCCGTGACGCCGAACGCCCCAGCCAGAAGGAAGCCGAAGACGCAATTCGCGTTCTGCTTCGTTGGGCTGGTGACGATCCGTCGCGCGAAGGGCTGATCGATACTCCGACCCGTGTCGCCAAAGCCTATCGCGAACTTTTCGCCGGCTACGAAATGGACCCGGAAGACGTTCTGGGCCGCACCTTCGAAGAGGTCGCCGGCTACGATGATATGGTTCTCGTGAAGGATATTCCGTTCTATTCGCATTGCGAACATCACATGGTGCCGATTATCGGCAAGGCACATGTCGCCTATATGCCTGACGGCAAGGTACTTGGACTTTCCAAGATCGCCCGTGTTGTCGAGATCTATGGCCGCCGCCTCCAGACGCAGGAAACCATGACCGCACAGATCGCCAAGGCGATTGATGATACGCTGGCTCCGCGCGGCGTTGCTGTCATGCTCGAAGCCGAACACATGTGCATGGCGATGCGCGGCGTCCAGAAACAGGGTTCCACGACGCTGACGACGACCTTTACCGGAATCTTCAAGGCCGAGCCTGCCGAACAGGCGCGATTCATGACCATGGTGCGGAGCCGCTGATACGGCTCCCCATTAAGAGAGCCGAATGATGCCATTTGCATTCAATGCGCCATCCGACGATAAATCAGAACTGGAAGATGCAGGCGATTTCACGCCCCGCTTCGATGATCGCGGCCTGATCACCGCGATCGTCACCGACGTGCATGACGGCGAGATCCTGATGGTTGCGCACATGAACGCGCAGGCGCTGGCACTGACGATCCAGACGGGCAAGGCACATTACTTCAGCCGGTCGCGCGGCAAGCTCTGGATAAAGGGCGAAACCTCCGGCAACATCCAAACGGTGAAGGAAATCCGTACCGACTGCGATCAGGATGCAATCTGGCTTAAAGTAGAGGTCGCGGGCCACGACGCGACGTGCCATACTGGCCGTCGTTCCTGCTTCTACCGCACGGTGACGCTCCAGGACGGGAAACCAATGCTCGATATCGTGGATGACGAGCGGCATTTCGACCCGAAAGACGTCTACGGAAAATAGCGCGCGTGTCAGTTACCTGTTCGCTATTGAGACAGATAGCGCTGCTGTATACGATTTGGAAAGGGAACGGGGACACTATAACAAACTGAAATATTTATGCCTGGAGGAGGCTTACCATGCTGAACTGGAGTTTGCATCGTCAGAGCTCTGAAGCAGGCAGTTCAGGTTCCGGTGTCTCGACAGTTCCAGATATGACTGCTCCTCCGACGTCCACCCTTCCCCCTAAAAGAGCAAAGATTGCACTGGCGCTTGGCGGCGGTGCGGCGCGCGGGTGGGCGCATATCGGCGTGCTGCGCGCAATGGACGAGGCCGGCATCGAAGTCGGCATGATCGCCGGAACCTCGATCGGTGCGCTGGTCGGCGGCTGCTATCTTGCCGGCAAGCTGGAAGAGCTCGAGGCCTTCGCCCGTTCGCTGACGATGCGCCGCATTGCCAGCCTGCTTGATCTTACCATCGGCGGCAGCGGACTTTTCGGCGGCATGCGCCTGACGAAGCGCATGCAGGAGCATCTCGAAGGTCTGAACGTGGAGGACCTCGACCGTCCCTTTGTCGCCGTGGCTGCGGAGGTGAACACCGGCCACGAGGTCTGGATTTCCAGCGGCTCGCTGATTACGGCGCTGCGTGCATCCTATGCCCTACCCGGCATCTTCGAGCCGGTCCGCAGCAACAGCCGCACGCTGGTCGACGGCGCACTGGTCAATCCGGTGCCGGTTTCCGTTTGCCGCAGCTACGAACAGCAGCTCGTCGTGGCTGTCAATCTGAACTACGATCTCTTCGGCCGGTCCGCAGTCGTCAAGCACAATGCGACCTTGACGCTTCAGGAGATGCAGAAGCAGGAGGAAGCCCCCTATGCGCGTCTTGGAATGACCGGCGTGATGGTGCAAGCCTTCAACATCATCCAGGACAGGATTTCGCGCGCGCGCCTTGCCGGCGATCCGCCGGACATATCGCTGCATCCGCGGCTCAGCGACATCGGCCTGTCGGAATTCCACCGGGCTGGCGAAGCGATAGAGCGCGGATATGAGGAAGCCAGAGCGCGGCTTCCCGAACTCCGGCGGATGCAGGAAGCGTTCGCCACCCAGGCGTGATGGTGGGCGAACGCCTCAGCCCGCGATATAGGCCTTGATTTCTTCTGCCTCGCGCTCGACTTCTGCGATGCGCGTCTTCACGACGTCGCCGATTGAGACGATACCGACGAGCTTTCCATTGGTTTCAACAGGCAGATGGCGGAAGCGCCGGCTGGTCATCAGTTCCATCAACTCGTTGACGGTCGTGTCCTCGTGGCAGCGGAAGACCCTGGAGGTCATCAGCGAGACAACCGGCTGATCGAGGCAGTCCTTGCCGAACTTTGCAACGGCATTGACGAGATCGCGTTCGGTGAAGATCCCGGCAATGCGGCCTTCCACGCCGACAATGACAACGGCGCCGATCTTGCGGCTGCTGAGCACTTTCGCCGCTTCGCCGGCGGTCGTGTTCGCCCCGGCCGTGACGACGTTGCGGCCCTTCAGGTCGAGGATGGCTTTTACGGTGTTGGACATTCGAAACCTCCCATGTCGAAAGTGAAACACTTAACTGAACAGAGGCACCTGCGACGGGCTGTTCGTCCCAACGCGGATCAACCCGAATGGTGCACTCCAAACCTCAAGATTGCAATATATCCGGCTCTTCCGGAACCTCAGGCTCCGCAGGAATATTCCGGTCGAAGAGCGAGAAAAGGAAGAATCCGAAAACGAAACCACCGATATGTGCGTCCCAGGCGATCGGCTGGTTCGGGTCGCCGATCAGCGGAATGCCGACGGCGATCAGCCCGTTGCCAATCAGCCAGAAGAGCGTGAATACGACCACCGTGCCGCTGCGAAAGGACTCGGCGACCGACAGGCGCGGATTGAGATGGGCCGGACGCGTCACCTTCCGCTCCGGCGGAAACGCAAAACGGCAGGCCGCCCCCATGAGCCCGGAAACGACACCGGAAGCGCCGATGAGCAGGGTTGGATCGCCCCAGTTCAATCCGGCGTGAAGCGCTGCCGAGGCGACCGATGAAAGAATCCAGAAGATAACATAGCGCAAGCTTCCGATGCGGCGAACGACCGGCGCGCCGAAAGCCATCAGCCACAGCCCATTGAAGAGGATATGCTCCACGCTGCCGTGCAGCAGAGAATAGGTCACCGGCGACCAGAGCCACTGCAGCCCCTGTTCCGAGAACGGGATCACATAGCGTACCGGAATGAAGCCGAAAGTGATGAAAAGCCAGTCGACTGCGTTTGCGGAGAGGATGAACGACTGGACCGCATAGATCGCGCCGAGCAAACAGAGTGTTGCCAGCAGGATGCCGGGCAGATTGAAAACCGGCGTCCGGTTCTTTTCAATCGGGATTTCCTCAACCGTTTCCGGCTCCGTCCTGTGATCGTCCATATGCGTCCTCGCCGGATTGAGGTCTCAGCCTTACAGGAGCGAAGATCAAAAAAAAAGCCGCCCGGTTGAACCGGACGGCTTGCCGAGCGCGCCCCGAAAATGACCCCGCGCCCGATCAGTGAAGTGCTGAACTTCGTTTCCGAAGCGATACCCAACAGTTGCACGGCTTGTGACCGGTCGCAATCTAAACCGTTCCTTAACCTTAACTGCCCGCAGTTGGCATGAAATCCGCTTGGTAAGCATCAGAAGAGCCGTTCGGGCTTGAACTTGAACCGAAATGAAACAGGTTGGTGTGCCGTGCGTCATCAAACGATCATCGATGTTTACGATTACTGGAACCGCCTGCGTGGTGCCGGCGAAGCACCGTTGAAATCGCAGATCGAACCGTCGAGCCTTGGCCACCTTCTGCCGAGCCTCTTCATCCTTGAAAAGAACGACGAGCTGGGCGCCGTCACCTTCCGGCTTGCCGGCACCAGAATCTGCGATCTCTTCGGGCGGGATCTGCGCGACGAGAGCTTTGCCGAGCTCTTCGGCGACGGCCATGCCGATGACATTGAGGCAACGCTTCTGGGTGCGATGCATCACGTCATCCCGACGCTGCTCAACGCGACCGGCTACAGCACGGCGGGGCATCAGGCCACCTTCGAGATCATCGTCATGCCGCTGCGTTGCGAACACGGCTGCCGCGCGCGGCTGCTCGGCGCCATTGCGGCGTCCGTCGCGGCAAGCTGGCTGGAAATCGTGCCGCTCGATTTTCTGGCGCTCGACCGCAGCCGCCTGCTTCGCGACAAGCCCGGGCAGAACGGCGGTGGGAGCAGCTGGCCATACACAGCTGCCGCCGAACCTCCGCATGGTTTTAGTGTGGTCCTCGGCCGCATGATGTCTTCATTGTTTTCCGGGGCGGCACCGCGCTGACCGTCTCATTCCGGCACACCCCTATCCTATGCTGCAAGGTGTAGTCGCTCCGTTCAGGACAACCTTCTGTTAAGGGATTGCGGGTAATGATTGTCGTATAACATTCTATGAAGAAGCGCTTTCATGCACTCATTCCAGCAAGCCCAGACGCCACGGACAACAGTGCCGCGCCCTGAGCAGGGTGTCTTCCAGCGCGTGCCCATCAATATGCAGGGCCGCCTCATGCTTGCGAACTACGAGGAATACGAATGCACGGTGATCGATATGTCGCCCGGCGACATGTATGTCACCTGCGCCGGCCGGCCGCGCGCCAATGAGCGCGTCGTCGCCTACATCGATCATCTCGGCCGGGTCGAAGGCAACGTTCTGACCGTCGACGTGCGTGGCTTCACGATGTCGATCAACGCCACCGAGCGCAAGCGGGAGAAGCTTGCCGCACAGCTCACCTGGCTTGCCAACAAGCATGAGCTCGGCCTGCCGGAAGACCGGCGTCATGATCGCCTGACCCCGCGCGAAACGAAGACAGAGCTAACCCTTGAGGACGGCACACGCTACACCTGCCGCATCATGGACTTGTCGTTGTCGGGTGCTGCAGTTGACGTGGAGGTGCGCCCCGCTCTCGGCACGCCGGTCCGCCTCGGCAACATGCGCGGCCGCGTCGTGCGTCATTTCAGCGAGGGCGTCGCGCTAGAGTTCCTCTCGCTCCAGTCCCGCGAGACGTTGCGCGAATTCCTCTAAGCGGCTGCTGTCATTTCAATGTCATGGATATGACCGATGAAGGCCGTTCGAACAGGCGACCCTTCATGTCTTCGCTTTATCCCAAAATCGAACCCTATGACACAGGTTTCCTGGAGACCGGAGACGGTAACCGGATCTACTGGGAATGCTGCGGCAACCCCGTCGGCCAGGCTGCGCTCGTTCTCCACGGCGGTCCCGGCTCGGGATGTTCTGCAGCCGCGCGACGCTATTTCGACCCTTCAGCCTATCGCATCGTGCTCTTCGACCAGCGAAATTGCGGCCGCAGCCTGCCGAGTGCGGCCGAGTTCGATACGGATCTTGCGGCAAACACGACGTGGCATTTGGTTGACGACATAGAGCGGCTTCGGCTTCACCTCGATGTCGAGACCTGGGTGATATTCGCGAACTCCTGGGGCTCGACGCTGGCGCTCGCCTATGCCGAGAGCCATCCCGATCGCGCGCGAGCCTTGGCGATCGCTGGAGTGACGACGACCCGCCATGCCGAAATAGATTGGCTCTGCCGCAGCATGGCACGCTTCTTTCCCGAGGAATGGCGGCGGCTGCGCGAGGCGATACCGCCAAACCTCCGCCATCTCGATACGCTTTCGGCCTTTTACCAGTTGCTGAATGCGCCTGATCAGGAAGTCCGCATGAAGGCGGCACGCGATTGGCACGACTGGGAGTCTGCACCGATTCTTCTCGCCGATCCGGATGGTTTGCCCCACCGCTGGCGCGATCCGGACTATCTGCTGGTTCGAGCGCGGATCGTCACGCACTACTTCCACAACGGCGCATGGCTTGAGGACGGCGTCCTGCTTCGCAACGCGGGACGGCTTTCGGGAATACCCGGCATCTTGGTACAGGGCCGCTTCGACCTTGAAGCGCCGTTGACGACCGCCTGGGAACTGGCCGAAGCGTGGCCCGGCAGCCGCCTTGTCGTGGTTGAAAACGCTGCGCACTCGACGTCGAACATGGCAATCTCCTCCGCCATTATCGCCGCAACCGACGAATTTCGCGAAATTTCCCAAAAATAATTTTTTGAGGCATCGCTGCGAAGAACGAGCCGCAACCGCGGTTTGGAGCAACCCTGTTCAGAATTTCCGCGTCTTCTCCATGCCGCGCGAGCTGTCTCCGTCCCGGGCAGCGCGCTGCAGTATTTAGCCGCATTGGTCGCTGTCGTTAACTTTTTTACGGAACGGCAGCACCCGCGGCGCCTTCAAGCTTGCGTCGAAACATAAAATTTTACTCGAATTTGCATCGAAACTGCGACGAGTTTTACGCGTATTCGATTTTGTTTTTAATCAGGTTTTACGCGCTTTTGAATCAACTAAGCTGTTAATTTTACTGCGTAATTTTGCGCTGGGTAAAAACGTCCGTGTCATTGTCATCCTCACAAAACGGGGACGACAAAGACAATGTTCAATGCACTCAAAGGCGCCTTTCTGGCCGGTATCCTGATGATGGCAATGACGGGCTCGGGCCAAGCGACGCCTGCCAATATGACGCTTGCAGGCAACACAAGCCCCCCGATCGGCCACTATGAATTTTGCAAGGTAAACGAGAGCGAATGCGCCTATGACGGTGGCGACGCCGGCCCCGCGATCCTGACCCAGGAGCGTTGGAAGGCCATTCTCAAGATCAACTACGAGGTCAACTCGCAGATCCAGCCTATGACCGACAAGGAAATCTACGGCGTCGAGGAGCGCTGGGCCTACCCACGCAGCGTCGGCGATTGCGAGGATTTCGTGCTGCTGAAGCGCAAGATGCTGATAGACGCCGGCATCTCGCCATCCGATGCGCTGATAACGGTTGTCATGCAGCCGAACGGCGAAGGCCATGCCGTGCTGACAGTCCGCACCGACCATGGCGACTTCATCCTCGACAACATGCGCAACAAGGTGATGCTCTGGGCGGACACCGAATATACCTTCCTGAAGCGCCAGTCCGCCGATGATCCGGCACGCTGGATGAAGCTGCAGGACGGCCGTGCCGTCGCGGTTGGTAGCGTACGCTAAGCCAAATTGCCCGCCCGAAATACCGGCGGGTCCTACTCGGCCCGGTCAGTCCCCTACATCCCCGTCCCGACCGGCGCCCTGGAGCCGTTCCCGCTGTCCCGGGAGCGGCTCGCCCCTTTCTGAGGGACGCTCGGCAATCAGGGTTAATCTTTCTTTAACTGCATCCGTCCGATGATGCCGCCAGATTCATCCAGGCACCGGCGACTCCAGTCTCGTTCGCGGCGGTCAGACACTGAAGATCCGCCATGAGCCACCTCGCCCACAGCACCGGGACATCCGACGCGTCGCCCCTCTTGTCGAACGGCTTCATCTTCCGTCTGGCCGCAGTTGTCGCAATTCTTGCAATGCTGACGCTGGGTATCAGCATCGGCGGCCGCTGGATTGGCCGGCACATTACGCTGGCGGGCAATACCGACAATACCGCCATCGTCACGATCACCATCGGCCGCGACACGCTCAATCTGCCCGAAAACGTGATCCGCTTCCCGAGCCAGAGGCATAGCGAGGCCGCCGAACGCGCCGACGTCTATCTCACCTGGCCGGAATTGCAGGGCTACACGAAGGAACACCGCGAGCGATTCGACGACGTCTCGCAATCCGCCAATCTTATCTTTCTGCAGATCACCCAAAGCACGATGTCGCGCGACATGTCCGGCCGCGTCGAGCTCATCTATACGCATGTGATGGAAGGCGCCGCCGTGCCCTATGGCAACGGACTGACGCTTCGCAATCTGAAAGCCGAGGCAGGCTATGGCGGCGAGGTTCTGCTGACGGCACCGCGCGCCAATGAGGCCACATATGCCGTTCGCTGTATCCTGCCCTCCCCGGCGGTTAGCCCAACAAGCGGGGACTGCCAGCGCGACATCAAGGTCGGCAAAGACCTTAGCGTCCTCTACCGCTTCTCAAGCCGCCATTTGCAGGACTGGGACCATATTGATGCCGCTATTCGCAGATTTGTGGAGGCCCGTCTTGTGACCCGTTCCGCAACACCCCGCTAAAATGCATCTGTACGGCGAAGCAAACGATTAATCATAAACGGATTGGTAACCCCGCTCGGTTAGATTCAAAAGACAATGGCCGAGACAACGAGGACACGTGTGTAGGCCGATATTTGAAATGCAAGCGAAGAGTGAAATAGTGTCAAGGTCAATATCCTTCGTATCATCGCCACGATCCGGCAATTTCCTGGTGAAGATGTTAGCGGCGATCGCGATCGCAACAACGGCTTTCCTCGTTGAGTCGGCCACGGCCGAAGCAGAAGCGGCAAATTCGAAATATGCGGGCATTGTCGTCGATGCGAAGTCCGGCAACGTTCTCTACAGCGAGAATGCCGATCGCCTGCAATATCCGGCGTCTCTGACGAAGATGATGACGCTCTATATGGTCTTCGAGGCGCTTGAGCAGGGCCGCATCCGTCTCGACACGCGTGTTCCCTTCTCGGCTTACGCTTCATCTCAGGCCCCGACCAAGCTCGGCGTCAAGGCCGGCGGTTCGATCAGCGTCGAACAGGGCATCCTTGGCCTTGTGACACTCTCCGCCAATGACGCGGCAACCGCGCTTGGCGAATTGCTTGCCGGCAGCGAAAGCCGGTTCGCGCAGGCGATGACCGTCAAGGCGCACGCGCTCGGCATGACCCGTACTACCTATCGCAATGCCAACGGCCTGCCGAACACGGCACAGATGACCACGGCACGCGATCAGGCCCGCCTCGGTATCGCACTTCGCCAGCATTTTCCGCAGTATTACAGCTATTTCTCCACGCGCAGCTTCAAGTTCGGCAAACGCGTCATCCGCAGCCACAACCGCCTTGTCGGTTCGGTGCGCGGCGTCGATGGCATCAAGACCGGCTATACCCGGGCTGCCGGTTTCAATCTTGTGAGCTCAGTGCAGGCCGACGGCAAGTCGATCGTCGGTGTCGTCATGGGTGGCGCCTCCACGCCTGCTCGCGATGGACAGATGCGTAAGCTGATTGCGACCTATCTTCCGAAGGCTTCCACGCGCGGCGGCTCCAACCTGATTGCGCAGACGGCACCCGCGCCGGTCCCGTCACCTGTTGCTTCTGCAGCTGATATTCCTGTCGCGGCCGCCGATGTCGACCTGCCGCGCAAGGGCCCAACGCCGGATGCGCGCTATGAGGTAGCGTCCGCTGCCGTCGCCTATACCGACGCTCCTGCTGCGAAATCCGAAAACCCGCTCGTTGCCGAACAGAAGACCGAGATTCCGGCTCCGACCAAGGTGAAGATTAAGAGCTTCAAGCAAGCCTCCGTTGCTGTCCCCTCTCCGGCGCCTGCCTACATGCCGCCGGAAGAGCCCGCCGCCAATCCGGTCGATGCTCTCACGACCGCTTCGGTCGGTCCCGCCGCCGCTGCCGCGAAGCCGGCGCCGGTTGCCGACCAGGGGCCTAGCGGCTGGGTCGTTCAGATCGGCGTGTCGTCAAGCCGCGAAATGGCGATGGATCTGCTGGAAAATGCAAAGAGCAAGGGCGGCAAAGCCTTGAGCTCGGCAAAGCCCTTCGCAGTCGCCTATGCAAACGGGGGCGATCAGGTCTATCGCGCCCGCTTCGGCGGCTTCGACGACCAGCGCGAAGCGGTAAATGCCTGCAAGGCGCTGAAGCGCGCAGGCGTCAAGTGCTGGGCTGCAGCCCAATGAGAGATACGGTGCCGCCAGCATCCCTGACGGCGCCGTTCACGGCCGGAATCAGTGTTTGCGGCGCCGGCTACAGTTCATAACCTCGATTTGTAATGCGTACGGGGATCATTATGGCAACCAATGGAAATGTAACGGGTTTTCCGCCCCGCAGTCCAGGCAAGCCGGCACGGTTCGGCCTTCATCCGCTGCACGAGGCAGCACTGCGGCTTGCTGAGATCGGCCTGCACCGGCCGAGAGCCAAATCGGCGAAAACCAAGGATCTGATCAATCTGTTGCTCTGCCACGGCGCGCGCGCCTGGCGCTACTCGCAGCCGGAAGCCAGCATCCATTTGCACGTCACCTGCCCGGACGGCAAATCGCCGGTCATGCTGCGGCTGCGCTGAGGTTAGAGCAATCCAAGCTCCGACAGCTCCCGGCGCAAATCCGCGGGCATCTCGGCAACACCCTCTCCGAGCGTCGTGATATCCCGCGGCACGTCTTCTTCCGGATAATAGCGCCAGCCCTGGAAGGCGCGCTTCGGCTGCACGGCAGTTTCGATCACTTCCGGCCCAAGAACCAGGTGGCACCGGCCGATCCCTTCGCTGTCCGTGAAGGTCTGGATGTCCAAGAGCTTCTGGCGCGCTTGCACCTGCCCCTTGATGACCCAATAGAGCGAACCGCCGTCAAGCAGTTCATCCACGCGTTTCGGAACCATGCGCGTCGTGTGAACGGAATGTGGCTCGAGGCCAGCCGCAATTGCCCGCAGCGAACGCTCGGCCACCCATTCGCGCAAATCGTCGATCGAGTCGGCGCCGACGCATAATTTGATCAGATGCAATGCCATGCCGTCGTTGAAATCCTTTTGGCCGGCAGCGTCAAGCGACTAACGGTCGCAAGTCCACAGGCTCAGCATTCGACGACGTTGACAGCGAGACCCCCGGTCGAAGTTTCCTTGTATTTCTCGTTCATGTCGTGGCCCGTCTGGCGCATCGTCTCGATGCAGGCGTCGAGCGGCACGAAATGCTGGCCGTCGCCTTTGACAGCAAGCGAGGCGGCGGTAACGGCCTTGACGGCACCAAGCGCGTTGCGTTCGATGCACGGCACCTGGACGAGACCGGCCACCGGGTCGCAGGTCATGCCGAGATGGTGCTCCAGCGCGATTTCGGCCGCATTCTCGATCTGGGCGGGCGTGCCCCCCATCACCGCCGCAAGTCCCGCAGCCGCCATCGCGGCCGCAGAACCGACCTCGCCCTGACAGCCCACTTCGGCGCCGGAAATCGAGGCATTGTGCTTGATAATGCCGCCGACGGCAGCCGCAGTCAGGAGATAGTCGCGGATGCCGTTCTGATCCCAATCCTCGTGGAAATGCTCGTAATAGCGGATCGTAGCGGGAATAACCCCCGCTGCACCGTTCGTGGGCGCGGTCACCACGCGGCCGCCGGCCGCATTCTCCTCGTTGACGGCCATGGCATAGACGCTTAGCCAGTCGTTGGCGAGCAGCGGATTGATGCGGTTGCTCCTCCACTCCTCCTGCAGCTTGTCATGGATCTTCCTCGCACGGCGTCGGACATTCAAACCGCCCGGCATGACGCCGTCGACCTTGAGGCCGCGCTCAATACAGGAGCGCATGGCTTCCCAGATACGGTCGAGACCTTCGTCGAGCTCCTCACGGCTGCGCTGGCTCTCCTCATTGGCGCGCTTCATCTGCGCGATGCTGAGGCCGGAGCGCTCCGCCATTTCCAGCATCTGCTTGGCGGTGGCGAAGGGATAGGGAACCTTGGTCGCACCCGCGACGGCTTTCTTCTTGGCGCGCATCTGCTCGAGCTCGGTATCGGTGACAACGAAACCGCCGCCGACGGAATAGTAGACGCGTTTCAGGAGCAGGCGTTCGTCCCTGTCATAGGCGCAGAAGGACATGCCGTTTGCGTGGCCCGGCAAGGGCTGCTTCTTGTCGAAGACCAGATCGTTCTTCGGCATGAAAAAATAGGCCGGGTGGCCGGGCGGCGTGATGCGGCCGGAGCGCTCTACCTGGTCGATGATGCCGTCCATCTTGTCCGGATCGACGCTGTCGGGCTTCTCGCCCATCAGGCCGAGAATGACCGCCCTGCCCGTCCCGTGCCCGATACCGGTATACGCAAGCGAGCCGTGCAGGCTGACCTTGATCGCGGCAACCTGCGCGCCAGAGGACGGACGTGGCCATTCGCTCGAAAGGATCAGGTCGAGGAAGCGGTTGGCAGCCGACATCGGCCCCATCGTATGCGAGCTCGACGGGCCGATACCGATCTTGAAAACGTCGAATACCGAAAGGAACATGCCTACTTCCTGTGAAAATCTTCCGCCAGACTATCCAAAAGGCTATTCCGGCACTCGCGACGAACCGACATCGCGTTTAATTGGCGCGACACTAAAACGAAGGGCGCGTCTTGCCAATCATTGCAGCATGCAATTGCATCTGTAGAGTGGCGACGTCGAATGCAGGATTGTAACATTGATGCTGACGGTTGCGGATTATATCGCACTGGCTTTCTTCGCCATTCTCTGGCTCGGCTATTCCTGGCTGCTGCGCGGCAGGACATTCTTCGGCCGCACGAGCCTCACCCATGCCATGATCGAGCGGCGGCGCGAATGGATCTACAATTCGCTGCGCCGCGACCTGAAGATGATCGACACGCAGATCATGGCCGGGCTTCAGAACGGCACGGCCTTCTTTGCATCGACCTCAATGTTCGCGATCGGCAGCTGCTTTGCACTGCTCGGCGCGACGGACAAGGTAAAATCCATCTTCGCCGATCTGCCTTATGTATTCAGCAGCGGCACCGCGAGCTTCGAACTCAAGGTCGGCGGGCTGACGGCCCTCTTTGCATACGCCTTCTTCAAGTTCGGCTGGTCTTATAGGCTTTTCAACTACTGCAGCATCCTCTTCGGCGCGATCCCAATGGTGCGCGACAGCGAGACTGATATCATCGCCGCCGAGCGCGCCGCCGAACGGGTCATCCGTATGAATGTGATTGCCGGCGGACATTTCAATGAGGGCCTTCGCGCGATCTTCCTGTCGATCGGTTATCTCGGATGGTTCGTGAACGCTTACGTTTTCATGGCGACGACGGCGATCATCGTCGTGGTGCTCACGCGCAGGCAGTTCTTCTCGGAGGCGCGGCTGGCGATCATGGATGCCAACCCGCCATCAATTCTCCACCTTTCTGCTATTCGCCGCGATATGCCGCCAGGTGGCGGAAGTGATTTGCCCGGGGGACTATGATGGCTATTTCGGCGAACGAGAACGGTGCGCCCGCCCAGCCGCCGCGCATCGGCCTGCTCGATACGGCGCGCGGCGCGGCCCTGATTGCCATGGCGACCTACCACTTCACCTGGGATATGGAGTTCATGGGCTATCTGGCGCGCGGGACAGCGGAGGCTGGGTGGCTGAAGATCTATGCCCGCGCGATCGCCTCGACATTCCTCTTCCTCGCCGGCGTCAGCTTGGTGCTTGCCTGCACGCCAAGCATCAGGCGCCGGGCCTATCTCCGGCGGCTTGGCATGATCGTTTCGGCCGCGGCTCTTATCACGGCCGCGACGGCAATCGCGATGCCGCAGGGGGCGATATTTTTCGGTATTCTGCACAGTATCGCAGCTGCAAGCGTCATCGGCCTGCTCTTCCTGCGCATGCCCGGGATGATAGCGATCGCCGCCGGCGTTGCGGCCGTCATCGCCCCGCTCTATCTGCGCTCTTCATTCTTCGATACGCCATGGCTTTGGTGGGTGGGCCTTTCCCAGACGGTTCCGCGATCGAACGATTATGTGCCGGTTCTACCCTGGATCGGGCCATTTCTCATCGGCATGGGCGTTTCGAGCATAGCGCTGAAACAGGGCTGGGCGGAATGGCTCGCAAAGTTCGGCACCGGCACCACTCTGCTCGCAAAAGCTGGCCGTCACAGCCTCGCCATCTACCTGATCCACCAGCCGATCCTGATCTCGATCGCCTATGCGCTTTCAATCGCCGTCCCGCCCGCAAAGCCGGATCCCGTGCAGACCTACTTGCAGCAATGCCAGTCCTCCTGCGTCGTCCAGGAAGGCGAAGCGCTTTGCCGCAGCTTCTGCCAGTGCACGCTCGAAAGATTGCAGGGTGAGAACCTGTTCACGCCACTCCAGTCCGGCGCAATCCAGGCGGATAAGGATGAAAGGGTACAGCGTATCGCATTGGAGTGCAGCACCGAAGCGCAATGAAGGTAGTTCGATGAATGCCTATCGTTCGAAGCCGCTGAAATTTCCATGGCCGCCGGTTCTATACGGCCTCGCTTTTGTCTCCGCTTTCCTGCTCGGCGAAATCGCCGGGCTTCCGGTACCGCGAGTGCATAGCGCCTTTGCCTGGATCTTAGGCACAGCGCTCACCGTCGCGGCCGTCTCGCTCGACATATGGGCGATCAAGACCCTGCTGGAGAGCAGGACGACGATCTTGGCGCATCGCGCAACAGCCCATCTCGTCACCCGCGGTCCCTTTCGCTACACGCGCAATCCGATCTATCTCGGCTACACGCTTGCAACGATCGCTTTCGGCCTCATGACGGCAAACAGCTGGTTCTACGTCGCAGCGGTCGTCGCGGCGATCGTCACCACCTTTGTCGCGATCCGGCGCGAGGAAAGACACCTGCAGGCCCGCTTCGGCTGCGATTTCGAAAGCTATTGCAGAAGAACCAGACGCTGGATCTGACGCTCAGGTGCCCACGCCGATTTCGGCGAGACGGCCGAGGCAGGCCTCTTCGATATTGTCGAGCTCCGTCAGCGTGTCATCGATGTCCTTGCGCTTCTTGCGCAGGTCTTCCCGCTTTTCGTCAACCCGTTTCATCAAAAGCTTGAGCTGGCCGAGTTCCCCCGGCGGATCCTTATAGACCTGAATGATCTCGCGAATCTCCGCGATCGTGAAGCCGATGCGGCGGCCGCGCAGGATTTCCTGGATCAGGCGCCGGTCGGCCGGACGGAAGAGGCGCGTGCGCCCGCGGCGTTCCGGATGGATCAGGCCCTCGTCTTCGTAGAAGCGAAGCGTGCGCGTCGACACTCCGAATTCGCGCGTCAGCTCCGTTATGCTATAGTACTTGTTCACTGGCATTGGCTTCCCACTCTCGTGCCCATAATATTGACTTTTACGTAATAGTCAATTTAGGCAAATCCGGCTCAGATGCCGAACCACCAGGTGGCGATACCGAGGAAAGCGAAGAAGCCGGTGCAGTCGGTGACGGTGGTTACGAAAACGGACGACGCAATAGCCGGGTCCGCGCCGACCTTATCCAGAAGAAGCGGCAAAAGAATGCCTGCCAGCGCCGCAGCCACCAGATTGATGATCATGGCGGCGCCGATGACCATACCAAGCTGGTAGTCATGGAACCACGTGCCGGCAATCGTACCCATGATGCTGGCAAAGACGATGCCGTTCATGATGCCGACGCCCGCCTCCCTGCGGATGATGCGGCCGGCATTGTATATGTCGAGGTCGCGGGTCGCGAGCGCGCGCACGGTCACGGTCATCGTCTGCGTACCGGCATTGCCTCCCATGGAGGCCACGATTGGCATCAGTACGGCAAGCGCGATCATTTTCTCAATCGATGCGTCGAAGAGCCCGATGACACTGGCCGAAAGCATCGCCGTGCCGAGATTGATCATCAGCCAGAGGAAGCGCGAGCGGACGGTCGAGATGACATTGTCGGACAGCTCTTCGTCACCGACGCCGCCGAGGCGTTTGATGTCCTCATCCGCTTCCTCGTGAATGACGTCGACTACATCGTCGATGGTAAGAACACCGACAAGACGGTCGTTCTCGTCCACGACGGCGGCTGAGAGAAGGTCGTATTGCTCAAAGAGCTGCGCCGCCTCTTCCTGGTCCATCTCGGCTGGAATCGGATGAGTCGTCTCGCGCATGATCGCTTCGATTTTTGTCTGCCGCTTGGTGCGGAGAATCTGGTCGAGATCGACGGCGCCGAGCAGCTTGAAGGTCGGGTCTATAACGAAGATCTGCGTGAAGGAATAAGGCAGGTCCTCCTCTTCGCGCATGTAGTCGATCGTCTGACCGACAGTCCAGAAGGGCGGCACCGCCACGAATTCCGTCTGCATGCGGCGGCCGGCAGAGCTTTCCGGGTAATCGAGTGCCCTGCGCAGGCGCACCCGCTCGGTGAACGGCAGCTGCGCCAGAATTTCTTCCCGGTCTTCCTTGTCCAGGTCCTCGAGAATGTAGACAGCGTCGTCCGAATCGAGGTCGCCGATTGCAGCGGCAATCTGCTCGTTCGGTATCTGGTCGACAATTTCGCGGCGGATCGTTTCATCGACCTCCGTCAGCGCCGTCATGTCGAAATCGTCGCCGAGGAGGCGGACAAGCGCCAGGCGCTGATCCGGCTGGATCGATTCCAGCAGGTCGCCTATTTCGGACTCGTGAAGGCGCGCAACGTTCTGCCGGAGAAAAATCGTATCGCGGTCGGCGATGGCAGCGCCGACAAGCGCCAGAAAGTCGCTGCGGACATTGCCGTCCTCGTCATAGATGTCGGCTCCTTCGTCGTCCGGACGTCTGCGGATGCGGTCGTCTTCTCCGGTTTCCGTCATCTGCCGTCCTCGCATTCCAAGATTAACGACTGTCACGCCGCATTCGAGAATGGCGGCCGAAAAAGCATTGTCAACAAGCGGATAAACGAATTCCGCCTGCCCTCTCGGCCCGCCCGAATTCCAGCCCCTGCTAACCGAAATGCTCGGTGGCGTCTAGCGCCAAAGCGCATCGCGCAGATGACAATGCCCCGTCTTGCCGATAGTTTCCGCGCGCCAGCAAACAAGGACCGCCGCCGATGGCCATTCGCCCCATTCTTCGCTATCCGCATCCCGGCCTGAAGACAGTCTGCGAACCGGTGACGGTCTTCGATTCGGCACTGCGTCAGCTTGCTGACGATCTGCTGGAGACGATGCGCGTCGCACCCGGCGTTGGCATCACGGCCGCCCATGTCGGCGTCTTCCTCCGGGTGGTCGTGATCGAGCTCATCAGGGCGGACGGAGTTCGGATCTTTATCAACCCTGATATCATTTCGGTTTCGGATGAATTCATGCGCCAGACCGAAGGAAGCGTGTCGATGCCGGGCGTGAGCGACGAGGTGACGAGACCCCGCGCAGTCCGTTTCCGCTACCAGGACATCAACGGTCTCCAGCATGAAGAGCATGCCGATGGTTTCCTGGCAATTTGTATTCAGCACGAAGTCGACCAGCTTGACGGAATCTTCTGGCTTCAGCGCCTGTCGAAGCTGAAGCGCGACCGCCTGATCCGGAAATGGGAAAAAGCGACGTTGTGATTCACGAAACTTTGGCGAACCATTCCGGACCACGGGCGTTCTTCGATCAAGGTAACACCTGAGGGAGAATGACGATGCCAAAGAAGAACGACAAGACCACATTTTCGCGCGAAGACGATTATCGCGATTACGAAGAACGCAATCTTGACGACGGCTGGCCCTACTCCGACGAAGCAGGTGCGCGATCGCCTGAACCGAAAAATCGAGCCTATGGCGAAACGCCTGCAAACTTCGACCGCGATCCTAACAGCGGCTTTCGCGTCGACGGCACGGACGACGACGGAAACGAAAACCGGCTCAAGGATTCACTCAGGGCCGATACGATCGATCGCGACGAAAGCGATGACCTCGAAGCGCGCGTGACTGAGAACCTGGAAAACATCCCGGATCTGAACCTCGACAGCATCGATGTTCATGCCGACGGCCATACGGTAACGCTGGAAGGCGCGGTCGAGACCATCGGAATGGCCCGGAAGGTCGAACTCGGTGCCCTTTCAGTCGATGGCGTCCACCATATCCGCAACCGGCTGGAAACGATCGGTGTTGATTCGCATCTATCGGACGAGGATTGAAGTCCCTGAGAATCAAGGCCAATCGAACCGTCGAGCATGCCGCAAACGAAAAGGGACCGGAAACCGGCCCATTTCTCATGTCGCCCGCGAGATGGGACGTTCTAAAAAATTCTCTGGAAGAGAATGGTGCGGTCGAGAAGACTCGAACTTCCACGGGTTGCCCCACAGCGACCTCAACGCTGCGCGTCTACCAATTCCGCCACGACCGCATCGTGGTAGGTGCCGATTTGCGTCGGCGGGGCAGCATGTAGCAAAAGCATTTGGGGTGCACAAGGGCGATATGGCAGATTTTTGCAAAACAAAATCACAGCATTTGAATTGCCCGTCAAACGGGGCCATATAGGCGATCTGCCGCCTGTGATCGCCGTGCGGCGAGGGAAGTCTATGCTGCGCACCGATCTGCAATTCTCGATGTTTCCGCTTGAAGGCTCAAAGCCGGTACGTTGGCGCATCGCCGATGGTCTCATTGCTTATAGCGAAGCCGTCGAGACGATGGAGCGCGAGGTGGCGGTGATCGCCGAGGGCGGCGATGAGCTTGTCTGGCTCGTCGAGCATCCGCCCCTCTATACTGCAGGCACCAGCGCCAATGCGAAGGACCTTGTGCAGCCGGACCGCTTTCCGGTTTTTGCGACCGGCCGCGGCGGCGAATACACTTATCATGGCCCCGGCCAGCGCGTTGCCTATGTGATGCTTGATCTCAAACGCCGGCGGCAGGATGTACGCGCCTTCGTCGCGGCGCTTGAAGAAGTGGTGATCCTTACGCTCGGTTCGATGAATGTACGCGGCGAGCGGCGCGAGGACCGCGTCGGCGTCTGGGTGAGACGGCCGGAGAAGCCGCTTCTTCCCGACGGCAGCATGAGCGAGGACAAGATTGCTGCGCTCGGCATCAGGCTTCGCAGATGGGTGACGTTTCACGGCTTGTCGCTCAATGTCGATCCCGACCTCGACCATTTTACCGGCATCGTACCCTGCGGGATTTCTGCCTACGGCGTGACCAGCCTTGTCGATCTCGGCCTGCCGGTGATGATGGCGGATGTGGATATCCGCCTGCGGGAAGCCTTCGAATCGGTCTTCGGCAAAACGGTGGGCGAGCGCTAGGCCATATTGATCGGCATGCATTCCTGTGGTTGATGGCTTCGTTCCCGAAAGCCTGCACCATGTCCCAAGAACAATCTCCGCAAAATCCGCTTCAAGGCATGGTCATCATGGCCGGCGCCATGGTCGTCCTGCCCGCCATGGACGCGATCGCCAAATACATGGCGACCTTCGAGGCGATGTCACCGGGACAGGTGACATTCTATCGCTTCTTCTTTCAGGTAGCCTGCACGCTTCCTATCCTGCTTGCCGTCTTCCGCTGGAAGGCGCTTTCGGCAAAGCGGCCATGGATGAACCTGCTGCGGGGCGTCTTGCATGGCGCAGCCAGCCTGCTCTTCTTCGTCGCGGTCAAATACATGCCGCTCGCGGATGTCTTTGCGATCTATTTCGTGGAACCATTCATGCTGACGGCTCTTTCGGCGCTCTTCCTCGGCGACAAGGTCGGTTGGCGGCGGTGGGCGGCGATCGTCGTCGGCTTCGCAGGCGCGATGATCGTCATCCAGCCGAGCTACGAAATCTTCGGCCTGAAGGCGCTGCTGCCAGTGGTTTGTGCCTTCCTTTTCTCTCTCTATCTCTTCCTCAACCGGGCAATCGGTGAAGCCGATTCGCCGTTAACGATGCAGACCTTGGCCGGAATCGGTGGAACGCTCTTCATGGGGGCCGCGCTCCTAGGTGGAAATGCGCTGGCAATGCCCGATTTCGAAATGTCGCTTCCCTCGTCGGTATTGGGCCTCGCCCTGCTGCTCATCCTCGGCACCATCTCCGGCTATGCGCATATGCTGGTCGTCAGGGCATTCCGCCTTGCGCCGCTGTCGCTGCTTGCCCCGTTCCAATATTTCGAAATCATTTCGGCGACCGTGCTCGGATACGCGCTGTTCAACGATTTTCCCAATTTTTCCAAATGGATCGGCATTTTCATCATCGTCGCGTCCGGCCTCTTCATCATCTGGCGCGAACGCGTTCAGTCAAGATCGCTAAAATCATCGGAAACACCTGCGTAGTCGATTAACCCTTGTCGTTGAGGGTTCTTCAATTCCGCGGGGCTAAAATCATTTCCGGCTTCATGAAGAAGTCTGGAGATGAAAGATGAGCGAATTCCGACTCGCTTTTCCGGCATGTGTGATCGCGGGAAAGCATCGGCTGGCCGCCGACGATATCAGCCTCTTGCGCAAGCACAGCTTTCCGCACGGCGTCCGGAGGGCCGACGACGTCGTTGTCATGCTGGCGCTGAATAATTCCTGTCCTGAAAAATGCCCGGAATGGAGCGCCTTCTTCGTGGAAGAACTCGCCGGTTTCATCGTCAACTACAGCTATCCGCAGGGCTCGCTGGACGAGATCAATGTCGCCTGGATCATGCGCATGTTTGCGACCGACGGCGTCATCAATTCGGCGCTCGAACTGGAACTCGTACTGCACATCATGGAGATTTCCTCCCATGTACCGGACGAGCTGCGCGCTTTTGCGCTCGATCAGCTGCGCCTCGCGATTACCGACGATGTCGGCGGCTACAAGCTGTCGCGTGCAGTGAACCGCAAGGGCATCGCCCGCCAGGATATCGATTTCGTGATGCGCGTGCTGCGGAACATCTGCGAGGGCGGTGTGATTCCGGTTTCGCATCTCACCCACAGCGTCTTGCGCCGGATCGAAGCGGAAACGCTGCCTTCCGCCAATCATCCCCGCTGGGCTGAAATCCTCCAGGCGCTCCAGCTTCGCGATTACGCCGAACCGCGCATCAGCCGCTGGCTGCGGATCGTGGACGACGAACAAGCCGTTGCGTGACTTGCGTTAGGACAGGTCCCTTCCCCACCGTCAGATTTCGCGCGATTGTGCGTCTCGGCGTTTGTGCGTAGAACTTCTGGACGCATTTTTCGGGTGGAGTCTGCATGTTCAAGAAAATCCTGATCGCGAACCGCGGCGAGATCGCTTGCCGCGTGATCAAGACTGCGCGCCGCATGGGTATTGCAACGGTCGCGGTCTATTCGGACGCAGACCGCGATGCCCTTCACGTCGAGATGGCTGATGAAGCAGTGCATATAGGCCCGGCCGCGGCAGCCGAGAGCTATCTCGTCGCCGAAAAGATCATCGCCGTCTGCAAGGAGACCGGCGCGGAAGCTGTTCACCCCGGCTACGGCTTCCTTTCCGAACGGGCCTCCTTTTGCGAGGCCCTGGAACGGGAGGGCATCGTCTTCATCGGACCGAAACCGAAGGCCATCAGGGCGATGGGCGACAAGATCGAATCGAAGAAGTTCGCCAATGCCGCCAAGGTTTCAACAGTGCCGGGCCATCTCGGCGTCATCGAGGATGCAGCGCATGCCGAGAAGATCGCCGGTCAGATCGGCTATCCCGTGATGATCAAGGCTTCGGCCGGCGGCGGCGGCAAGGGCATGCGTATCGCCTGGAACGAGGCGGAAGTCCGCGACGGTTTCGACCGTGCCCGCTCCGAGGCAAGGAGTTCTTTCGGCGACGATCGCGTCTTCATCGAGAAATACATTGTCGATCCGCGCCATATCGAAATCCAGGTGCTGGCCGATGCGCACGGCAGTACCGTCTATCTCGGCGAGCGCGAATGCTCGATCCAGCGGCGGAACCAGAAGGTCGTCGAAGAGGCCCCCTCGCCTTTCCTCGACGAAAAGACCAGACAGGCGATGGGCAAGCAGTCCGTCGCACTGGCGAAGGCCGTCGATTATCAGAGCGCAGGAACGGTGGAATTCATCGTTGACCGCGACCGCAATTTCTATTTCCTCGAAATGAACACGCGGCTGCAGGTCGAGCATCCGGTGACGGAACTGGTGACCGGGATCGACCTCGTGGAGCAGATGATCCGGATTGCCGCGGGCGAAACGCTTCCCTTCAGCCAGAAGGACATAAAGCTGAATGGCTGGGCGATCGAAAGCCGCCTCTACGCCGAAGATCCCTATCGCAACTTCCTGCCGTCGATCGGCCGCCTGACGCGTTACCGCCCGCCCGCGGAAGGCTGGCACGGTAGCACGATCGTCCGCAACGATACCGGTGTCTTCGAGGGCGCCGAAATCTCGATGTATTACGATCCGATGATCGCAAAGCTTTGCGCCTGGGCGCCGGACCGTTCGGCAGCGATCGATGCCATGGGCCAGGCACTCGACGGCTTCGTGGTTGACGGCATCGCGCATAATCTGCCGTTCCTCTCGGCATTGATGAAGCATCCGCGCTGGCGCGAGGGCAGACTTTCGACTGGTTTCATTGCCGAGGAATATCCGGACGGCTTTGCGCCGATGGCCCCCGATCAGCGGGAGGAGGCTCTGCTTGCGGCCGTCGCGCTGTCTACAGCACTGATCGAAGCCGATCGCCGCGAACGCCATATCGACCGATTGCGCGCTTCGGACGGTAAACTTCGCGAGGAATGGGTCGTGAAGATCGGCACGGACTATGTGCCGGTGAGGCTTGCCGGTGGACTGGTGACCATCCCGTTCGACATGGAGATGGAAGCAGCGGGAGAAAAGTTTCATGTTGTCACCGATTGGCGACCCGGTGAGCCAGTCTGGAACGGGGCAATCGACGGACGGGCGGTGACGGCCCAGGTTCGGCCGGTTCTGAACGGCATGCGCATCGATTGGCAGGGCCTTGCGGTCCGCGCCACGGTTTTCACGCCGCGCCACGCCGAACTCGATTGCCTGATGCCAGTCAAGGTCCCGCCCGATACCTCGAAGCTGTTGCTTTGCCCGATGCCGGGGCTGGTGATTTCGATCGCCGTCGCGGAAGGCCAGGAGGTAAAGGCCGGCGAAACGCTTGCCGTCGTAGAAGCTATGAAGATGGAAAACGTGCTGCGCGCCGAACGCGATCTGGTCGTCGGCAAGATCAATGCGAAGCCTGGCGAGAGCCTCGCCGTCGATGCCGTGATCCTGGAATTCGCCTGATCCGGATTGGCACAGGTCCGCCTGCGCCACCGCTGACGCGACTTCGCATTTGTTAAGGTCTTGCAGCCTAGTATGCGGCGTTTTCGTCCTGTGGCTGGGGCCTCGGAGACACGAATGACGGCGCTGCAATCTGCCGCCCTGCTGCTGTTCATCAATCTTGGCCTGCTCTGGCTCCTCATGCGCATACCACTTGGCGTGCGCACCATTCGCCTGACGCGGACATTCCACAGACCGCCGGAGGAGCTGTGGAGAGCGATCGATCCCGCCGGCACCGACGCCGACTGGCATCATTCCGTCATCAGCAGCAAGCCGCTCAAAAACCGCATAGGCATCGTCGAGCAGATCTACAGCCATTTGGACCGCGACGGAGCGCCTCTGCGCCGCTTGCTGGCTTTGGAGCCGTTGCCGGCCGCCGGCGGACGCGGCTTTCGTTCGCGCGTCGCTGACGACAGCACCCTTGATGTGGCCTTCTGGCGGGATTTCAGCGAAAGCAGGATCGTCCGCCGCCTGCCCGACGGCGCCGAGATCGAAATTACGCAGACGGATCGTTACCGCGGCCTCGCCTTCCTTCTTTTCCGATATGTCATGCTGCGCCGCGAGCTGCGTGCGCTCGAAGGTTGGCTGGAAACCGGTGCATCGGTTCCGCAGGGATATTTCGAACATCCCACCTTTCAATGCGGCCTGGCAGTACTTTCGACGTTTTTGCTGTGGCCGTTCTTCGGATTGACGACATCCGGGCTAATGATCTCGACATTTCTTACCCTCGTCATCGCTCTGCACGAGCTCGGGCATCTCGCCGCCTACAGAACTTTCGGACATGAATCCGTGCGCATGATCTTCGTGCCGCTCCTCGGCGGCATCGCGATTGGCGGCAGACCGTACAAGAGCCATTTCGAGGTTGCCACCTGTGCGCTGATGGGGCCTGGCATCTCGGCCTTCTTCGTGCCTATCCTGATTGCCGGGGATAACATTGCGGCAAATGGCCTGCTGTCGGAGCAATTCCGCGGCCCGCTATTGATCTTCCTGTTCACCCTCGGCGCTTTTAACCTGCTCAATCTTCTGCCAATGCAAAGGTTCGACGGTGGTCAGGTCTTGCGGCAGATCTTCAGAACAACCCGCTCGCTGATCGGAGCGAGCTTTGCCGTTACGGCCTGCATTCTCCTCATCGGCTGGGAGGTTGGCGTTTCCAGCGGCATCCTGGCTGCGGCGCTCGCCGTCTTCATCCTGCTCAGCATGATTGGCGCGGGATCCCTCAAGCCACGCCACAAGCTCGTGGAGATGAAGGCCTGCGAGCGCCTGCTGGTCACCTTCGGCCTTTATGCTGCGATCCTCATTCACGGCTATGCAGTTATTTTTTCGGCGGAGAAGCTCTTTTGACGCTCTGAGCAAACTGGTTGTCGCAAGTAGCTGATTTTGCAATAATGTCGGCGCCGCCCTTCCTTTTCGCTTGAGCCGCCGCCGCTCGGCATGCCAAGGTTACGCCGGAAAATCACGAGGAGATCAGACGATGGACGTTCGCGCCGCTGTTGCCGTTCAGGCTGGACAACCGCTTGAAGTCATGACCGTGCAGCTGGAAGGCCCGCGGGCCGGCGAGGTTCTGGTCGAGGTCAAGGCGACCGGCATCTGCCACACGGACGATTTCACGCTGTCNGGCGCCGATCCGGAGGGCCTGTTTCCGGCAATCCTCGGCCATGAGGGTGCCGGCATCGTCGTCGATGTCGGCCCGGGCGTCACCTCGGTCAAGAAGGGCGACCACGTCATTCCGCTCTATACGCCGGAATGCCGTCAATGCCCGTCCTGCCTGTCGCGCAAGACCAATCTGTGCACGGCGATCCGCGCCACCCAGGGCCAGGGCCT
>NZ_ATTQ01000008.1 GCF_000419765.1 Rhizobium mongolense USDA 1844
GGCGGCGGCCTGACCACCTGGTCCTTCGGCCCGACGCTCAACCTGCCGATCTTCGACGGCGGCCGCCTGCGCGCCAATGTCGACATTGCCAAGTCGGACGCCAAGACCGCCTATCTCGCCTGGAAGGCAGCGGTGCTCAACGCCGTCGAGGAGGTGGAGAACGCGCTGTCAGCGGTGCGCCGCGACGCCCAGACGGTGGAAGCGCTGCGCGCCCAGGTCAAGACGACGCAGGAATCGCTGGAACTGTCGACGGCGAGCTACAAGGACGGCGCCTCCTCGCTGCTCGACGTGCTCGACGCCCAGCGCAACGTCTCGACCGCCCAGGCGAGCCTGGCGGCCGCCATCCAGCAGATGGCCAAGGACTACGTCTCCCTCAACGTCGCCATCGGCGGCGGCTATGCCCCGGGCGGCAGGGTCAACTCTGTCTCCGCCACCGTGGCAAGGGGCCCCACAAAGAGCTGATAAAGCCATCTCTATGAATGAAAAAAGCCCCGGCAACGGGGCTTTTTTCATTGCTTCTCGAAAAATCCCGTGTCCAACACGCCCTATCCACGCCCCATCCCACAAAATGGAGTCGACAAGCCGGTGCGCTTCAGGTACGCCTGATTAAACGATTAATCAAACGCATTATGAAACCATGGCTCAGTTGCGCCCGGGACCGAACCTCAGCAGGATTGCGACGTCGCTAGGCGTGTCGGTCGCAACGGTGTCGAACGCGCTTTCGGGCAAGGGGCGCGTCTCGGAGCAGCTCGTCGGAAAGATCAGGGAACATGCCGCGGAGCTCGGATATGTTCCAAGCCAGGCGGGTCGGGCGCTTCGCACCGGCCGAAGCGGCGTGCTCGGCCTCGTTCTTCCCGACATCGCAAATCCCCTCTTTCCCAAGATTGCGCAGGCAATCGAATTCGCCGCCGCCTCTGCCGGTTACGGCGTGCTGATCGCCGACTCGCGCGGCGATGTCTCGGCGCAGACGGAAGCGATCAACCGGCTTGTCGAACGCGGCGTCGACGGTATGGTGATCGTGCCCCGCCGCGCAACGCGCATATCCGCGGCAAGCTGCCCGGTCGCCGTCATTGACACCGCATCAACCCCCGGCAACACGGTTGCCGCCGATCACTGGCAGGGTGGCCAACTGATTGCCGCTCACCTCGCTGATCTCGGCCACAAGCGAATCCTCATCATCGGCAACAATCCGGAATCGAACGTGCAGAACGATCGGGTGGGCGGCATCCGTTCGGGTCTTTGTCCGGGCATGAGCGCCGAAACGCTCTGGATCGAAAAGCTTGAACATCAGGCCGGCAGCGGCTGCCCGCTCGGTCTTGCAAGAAAGGTCGAGGAGGGCTTCAGCGCCTTTGCCGCCTTGTCCGACCTTCAGGCGCTGCGGGTGCTCACGGAGCTGCAGCGCGACGGCATCGATGTGCCTGCCGAGGCCAGCGTCACCGGTTTTGACGACCTCATCTGGTCTGCGGTCGTGACACCCGCGCTTACCACGGTGAAGATGGACATGGACGCCATTGCCGAGATCGCCGTATCGGCCTTGCTGAACAGCATAAACACAGGCCGCACCCGTGAGGGCACACTCGTGACCGCGGAGAATGATCGCGTGCCCATGCAACTGATCATCCGCCAATCATCCGGGCCGGCGAAGCCGGTTCAAGAAAACCTGCAGATGGAGAACTCATGACATGAAGACATCCCTCATCGCATCGGCAGCGCTGCTCGCGCTTATCCCGCTCGGCGCCGTGGCGCAGGATTTGACTCTGACTATTTCCGTCTATGCCTTTGCGCAGGACGACTTCAAGACGCTGGTCTACGATCCCTTCGAAAAGCAATGTGGCTGCAAGCTCGTCGTCGAGACGGGCAACAGCGTCGAACGCCTCGCCAAGATGGAGGCGAACAAGGCAAACCCGGTTGTCGACATGGCTGTGGTCTCGATGGCGGATGCGCTGTCGGCCTCCCGCAAGGGCCTGGTGGAAAAGATCGATCCGTCCAAGCTTACCAACTTCGCCAAGCTCTACGATCTCGCCAAGGACCCGAACGGCGACGGCATGAGCGTCGGATACACATTCTATGCCACGTCTATCGCCTACCGCTCGGACAAGATGAAGATCGATACCTGGGCCGATCTCCTGAAGCCGGAATATGTCGGCCACGTCGCCTTTCCGAACGTGACCACCAATCAGGGGCCGCCGGCGCTCTATATGCTCGGCCTCGCGCTCGGCAAGGATACGCCCGACCTCAAGGGTCCGATCGAAGCCGTCGGCGAAAAGAAGGATGACATCGTCACCTTCTACGAGAAGTCCTCGCAGCTGATACAGCTCATGCAGCAGGAGGAAATCTGGGCCGCCCCGATCGGCCGTTTCTCGTGGGCGGGCTTCACCAAGCTCGACCT
Source organism: Rhizobium mongolense USDA 1844 (assembly GCF_000419765.1). GTDB lineage: Bacteria > Pseudomonadota > Alphaproteobacteria > Rhizobiales > Rhizobiaceae > Rhizobium > Rhizobium mongolense. The sequence continues at coordinate 2,390 of NZ_ATTQ01000008.1, forward strand.
TCCGGTCGCCTGGGCGACACCGAAGGAAGGTCAGACCGGCGGTATGAACGTCATGGTCGTCACCAAAGGCTCTAAGAACCAGGATCTGGCGCTACAGTTCATGGATTTCTGGCTCTCGACCGACATCCAGACGAAACTCGCCGAAAAGCTGATCGATAGCCCCGCAAACAAGGACGTGAAGGTTTCCGAGGCCGCCGCCAACAACCTCACTTACGGCGAGGACACAGCCAAGAGCCTCAAGCTCATTCCATCCGCGGCAGCGCTCGACAATCGCGACGCATGGCTCAAGGAATGGAACGACAAGGTCGGTCAGTAAAGCGCCCATGACACCCGGTTCCGGCTTGCCGGGACCGCCCATTCCGCCGCCGTTGCGAAAGGCGCATCATGTTTCAGAACCGAGCAGAAGCCCTGGCGCTCGCCCTGCCCGCAGCGGTCTTTGCCGCCGTGGTTTTTCTGCTGCCCGTTACCATCCTGCTTTCGGAAGGCTTTCGCCAGGAAGGCGCCTGGACGCTTTCGGCCTATGGTGACTTCTTCTCCGGGACGGTGAACCGCACCGTCTTCATCCGCACCTTCAAGCTTGGTCTTGAGGTGACGGCCGTTTCGGCGATCATCGGCTATGCCGCAGCTTTCGCCATCGTCAACCTGCCGCCCAAGGGCAAGGGCCGGATGATCGGCCTTGTTACCCTGCCGCTGATGATCTCGCCCGTTGCCCGTACCTATGCCTGGATCGTCATCCTCGGCCGCACCGGCATCGTCAACCAGGCGGTGACCGGCATGGGCCTCAGCGACGGACCACTACGCCTTCTCTTTACTGAAACGGCCGTGTTCATCGGCCTTCTGCAGCTCTTCTTGCCCCTGATGATCCTTTCGCTGATCAGCGCGCTCGAAAATATGCCGAAGGATGCGATCCCGGCGGCCCGCGTCCTCGGCGCCAATTGGTTCCAGGTTTTCTGGAAGGTCATCCTGCCGCTCACCCGCGAAGGCCTCGTCGTCGGCGGCACGCTCGTCTTCACCGGCTCGCTGACGGCCTATATCACGCCCGCCGTGCTTGGCGGTTCCAAGGTGCTGATGCTCGAAACACTGCTCTACCAGCAGGTCTCCGTCGCCAATAACTTCGTTTCCGCAAGCGTCATCGCCTTCATGCTGATCGTTATGAGCTTCGCCGCGAACATTCTGCTGAAGCGCCTGGCAACTGCAAGGAACAAGCGATGACCGCCCGTCTGTTCTCACCGATCGTGCTTTTCCTCGTGCTGGCGTTCCTGATCGGGCCATTTCTGATCATCATCGCCGCATCGCTTTCGGCCGGGGATACGCTCGCCTTTCCGCCGCAAGGCCTCTCGCTTCGCTGGGTGATCAAGGTCTTCGCCATCGAGAGCTTCCGCGACAGCTTTTCGATGTCGATGTTGCTTGCAGTCTTCGGAACGCTCGCCGCCCTCGTGCTTGGCATTCCGGCCGCCTACGCTCTGTCGCGCTATTCGCTGCCCTTCGGTGAAACGGTCCGAACCGTCGTCTCGCTGCCGATCATCGTTCCGGGCATCATCGTCGGCCTCGCATTGTTGCGTTACCTCGTCGTGCCCTTCGGCTTCAACATCACGCTGGCGCTCTTCTTCGCCCACACGGCGCTCGTCCTGCCCTATGCCGTGCGCGTCGTCTCGGCAAGCCTCAATAATTTGCGCTCAGACATCGAGGAAGCCGCCGTGCTGCTCGGCTCGTCGCGCCTTGGCGCCTTCTTCCGTGTGGTGATGCCGAATATCCGCGGCGGCATTCTTGCCGCCTTCATCCTCGGCTTCGTCACCAGCTTCAACCAGGTGCCGGTCTCGCTTTTCCTGTCCGGCCCCGGCGTCCGCACACTGCCAATCGATATGCTGGGCTACATGGAAACCACTTACGACCCCTCGATCGCCGCGCTCTCCTCGCTGCTCGCCTTCCTTTCCATCGGCATTGTCTTCCTCGCCGAACGCTTCCTGGGACTGTCTCGTTATGTCTGATGCCTATCTTCAACTCGACAAGCTGACGCTGGCCTACGGCGATACGGTCGCCGTAAAGGATCTCGACCTGTCGATTGCCAAGGGCGAACTCGTCGCCCTGCTCGGCCCTTCAGGCTGCGGCAAGACGACGACGATGCGCTCCATTGCAGGTCTGCTCGCGCCCGCCTCCGGCCGCATCAATCTCGATGGCGCCGACATCACGCGCGTTTCGGCCAACAAACGCGCCGTCGGTCTCGTCTTCCAGTCCTACGCGCTCTTCCCGCACCTGACGGTCTATGAGAACGTCGCCTTCGGCCTTCGCCTCAAGGGTATCAACGGACAGACCCTCGATACCCGCGTCAACGCCGGCATCAAGTCAGTCGGCCTCTCCAGTTTCGCCTCACGCAAACCCGCGGAACTCTCCGGCGGCCAGCAGCAGCGAGTGGCGCTTGCCCGTTCCATGGTCATGGAGCCGAAGGTGCTGCTGCTTGACGAGCCGCTCTCCAACCTCGACGCGCGCCTGCGCCTCGAAATGCGGGCAGAACTGCAGCGCGTTCAGAAGGAAACCGGCGTTACGATGATCTTCGTCACGCACGACCAGGCGGAGGCCTTGGCCCTTGCCGACCGTATCGTGGTCATGCTGAACGGCGGCATAGAGCAGATCGGCACGCCGGAAGAAATCTACAACAAGCCGGTCTCCGCCTTCGTTGCCGATTTCGTCGGCTTCGAGAATGTCTTCAAGCTGCAGAACGGCAAGCTTGTCACGCCGAACGGCGCCATTGAACTCCCCCTTCCCGCTCCGCAGGCAGCAGGGCTGGCCTGGCGGCCCAGCACGGTCGCGCTTGGTTCCGGTCCTTTCCAGGGCGCCGTGCGCGGCACCTCCTTTGCCGGCAACACGCGCGAATATCTGCTTGATACGCCGCTCGGGCCGATCAAGGCCGAGGTGGACGCAAGCCTGCCGCCGCACGAAATCGGCGCGGCACTTTCCTTCGACCTACCGCTCGCGGCGGCTGCAACTCTCACGCGGTTCGGGTGACATCATGGGCGTTTGGATCGATACCGATATGGGCTTTGACGACATCGCCGCCATTCTGGTGGTTGATCAGTCTGAGCTCGAGATTGACGGCGTCTCGCTCGTCTTCGGCAACACGCCGCTGACCCAGGTCAAGGTAAACGCCGCTGGTGCCATGCAAACCTTCGGCTGGACATTCCCCATCCATACCGGCCGCGCCCAACCAGTCCTTGGCAAGTTCGAGACCGCCCAGGCGATTCTCGGCGATACCGGCATCCCGACGATCGGAAGAGGCCTGCCAGCAGCAGCGCTTGCCATGAGCGACGCCTTCACTGCTCTTTGCCGCTGGCTTGAGTCTGACGGTCCGCGCCGTATCCTGGCGCTTGGCCCGCTGACGAATATCGCCGCCGTGGCGCTCGCGCGTCCGGATCTCGCCGCCCGCATCACCGAACTCACCTGGATGGGCGGCAGCGTCACTGCCGGCAATCATACGGCCTCGGCAGAATTCAACGCCTTTGCCGATCCCGAAGCGCTGGCGATCGTCATCGCCCATGGCATGCCGCTGCGCATGGTCGATCTCGACCTCTGCCGCAAAGTGCTCGCCAGACCGGAAGACGCTGAACCCGTGCGCAGCGCGGGCGGCACGAATGCCGAACTGCTGGCCGACATGTTTGCCGGTTACATCCGCATCGGCACCAGCCGCGGCCGCCCCGCCATGGCGATCTACGATCCGTGCGCCGCCGTGGCCTTCGTGGCGCCAGATGCTGTGAAGTTCCATCCTGCCCGTATCGATGTCGAGCTGGGCGGTCCGTTGACCCGCGGCCGCACCGTGGTCGAGACGCGCGACACGCATGCCACGTTTAACGCCCAGTTCGCCGCCGATATAGACGCTGAGACGGCGCGCACCATCATCCTCGCAGCCCTGGTCAACGAGGCCCGCAAATGAACGCACAGCTTGGGCGGGAACCCGCAGACATCAATGATCCGTCGCTGCGCGCCCGCGCCGTTGCCGCCGCAAGGGGTGCTGCCCCATTCGACGCACTGATCACCAGCGGCAAACTGGTCGACGTGCTCACCGGCCGCTTCCGCGATGCGGATATCGGCCTCGTCGGCGCGTTGATCGCCAGCGTGCATGCGCCAGGCGCCCGCACCGACGCGACCGAACTCATTGATGCCGGCGGGACGTTCGTCACGCCCGGCCTGATCGATACGCACATGCATATCGAAAGCTCGATGGTGACACCTGCCGAATATACCGCGGCCGTCCTGCCGCGCGGCGTGACGACGATCCTTTGGGATCCGCACGAATTCGCCAATGTGCACGGCCTTGACGGCGTGCGCTGGGCGATCGAGGCTTCCCACGCCCTGCCTTTGCACATGATCCTGCTCGCTCCGTCTTGCGTTCCTTCGGCACCCGGCCTGGAAGTGGCAGGCGCCGACTTTGACGCTTCGGCCATTGCCGGAATGCTGCGCTTGCCGGCACTCGGCGGGGTTGCCGAAGTCATGAACATGCGCGGCGTCATCGACGGCGAACCGCGCATGAACGCCATCGTTCAAGCGGGGCTCGCCTCGGGCAAGCTCGTCTGCGGCCACGCTCGCGGGCTGGAAGGCGCCGATCTCAACGCCTTCATGGCGGCCGGCATCACCTCCGATCACGAGCTGACCTCCGGCGCCGACCTTCTCTCCAAGCTTACGGCCGGAATGACGATCGAGCTCCGCGGCTCGCATGATCACCTCCTTGAGGAATTCGTCCAGACGCTGAACGGCATCGGCCATATGCCGCCAACTGTGACGCTTTGCACCGACGACGTCTTTCCGGATGAACTCGAAAGGGATGGTGGCCTCGACGACGTCATCCGCCGTCTGGTCCGCTACGGCATGAAGCCGGAATGGGCACTTCGCGCTGCGACGTTCAACGCCGCCGAACGTCTGAAACGCAACGACCTCGGCCTGATTGCCCCTGGACGACGCGCAGATATCGTCCTCTTTGAAGACCTGCAGGACTTCAAAGCCCGCACGGTCATTGCCAATGGCCGCGTGACGGCGCGGAACGGCAAGCTTACGTCGCCGGTTCATTCGCTCGACTGTGCGCCGCTTACCAATTCCGTTAAGCTCTCGCCGCTAACCGAAGACAATTTCAAAGTGCCGTCGAAGGGCAATCGCGTCCGCATCGCCACGATCGACCGGCCACGTTTTACGCAATGGGGCAAAGCCGATGCCGAGGTTAAGGACGGTTTCGTCGTTCCGCCGCCGGACTGCGCCATGATTGCCGTCGCCCATCGTCACGGCAGGGCGGATGGACGTCCGCGCACCGGCTTCTTGAAGGGCTGGGGAAAATGGCGCGGCGCTTTTTGCACCACGGTATCGCATGACAGCCATAACCTCACCGTCTTCGGCGGCAATGCACGCGACATGGCGCTCGCTGCGAACGCCGTCATCGCGGCCGGCGGCGGCATGGCCGTTGCGAGCGATGGTCAGATCGATGCGTTGCTGCCGCTGCCGCTTTCCGGCCTCGTCACCGAAATATCGCTTAAGGACACCGCCTCGGCCTTCCGCAATATTCGCAAGGCAATGGAAAAGATCGTCGACTGGCAACCGCCCTACCTTGTCTTCAAGGCCTGCTTCGGCGCGTCACTCGCCTGCAACACCGGCCCGCATCAGACGGACCGAGGGATTGCAGATGTCTTGACGGGAAAAGTGCTGGAAAGCCCGGTGCTGGAGATTTTGTAGCAGACGCTAGAGCTTGCCGCTCCCCTCATCCGGCCGCTCGCCAAGTTCTCTCTGAGGAGAAGAGGAAGTTAGGGCATCGCCGCGAGCCAGTCTTGACCTTGGGCAGAAGGTCCGGCAGGCCGATGAGGAGAAGGCCGCGAGCTCTTATGCCGCGGACGTCAACTCCTGCTCCACCAGCTTCACCCAATAAGCCACGCCATAGCCGATCGCCGCATCGTTGAAGTCATAGGCGGTATTATGGTGCAGGGCACCGTCGACGGCAGGGCCATTGCCGAGCCACACGTAGCAGCCCGGCGCATTCTGTGCGAAGAATGCGAAGTCATCGCCGGCCGTCGAAGGCGGAAAGCTGGTGCGCACCTTCTCCCCCAACACCGCCCGTGCAGCAGCCAGGGCCTGTTGCGTCGCATAGGCATCGTTGACGACCGGTGGAATGCGCCGCTCGAATTGATAATCCACGGCAATGCCGTACATCGCCGCCGTGCCCTGCGCGAGGCGGCCGATCTCCGCTTCGAGCTGATCGCGCACGTTGGCGCAATAGGCCCGCGCCGTCCCGCCGATCTCGACCGTGTCCGGGATGACGTTGAGCGCCTTCGGGTCACCCGCCCGCAGCGAACAGGCGCTAACGACGGCGGGCTGCAGCGGATCGACGACGCGGCCGACGATCGTCTGCAGCGAGGCAAGGAAGGTGCCCGCGGCGGTGATTGGGTCGCGCCCGAGATGCGGCTTTGCGCCATGGGTGCCCGTCCCGCGAAAGGTGATGCGCCAGCTATCCGAAGAGGCAAGCTGCGGCCCTTCGACCACTGCAATCTCGTCGACGGCAAGTCCCGGCATATTGTGCAGGCCGTAGACGGCATCGCAGGGAAAGAGCTCGAAGAGCCCCTCTTCCACCATCCGCCTCGCGCCGCCTCGCCCTTCCTCTGCCGGCTGGAAGATGAAATGCACGGTGCCCGAAAAGCCCTTGACCGCCGCCAGATGACGTGCCGCGCCAAGCAGCATGGCGGTATGACCGTCATGTCCGCAGGCATGCATCTTGCCGGCCACGGTCGACTTATACGAGCGCTCGGCAATCTCCGGCATCGCCAGTGCATCCATATCCGCGCGAAGCCCGATCACTCGCGTGCCGCTGCCGGCCTGTAACGTGCCGACGACGCCCGTACCGCCAAGTCCGCGATGCACCTTGATGCCCGCCTCCTCAAGCAGCTCCGCCACGATACCGCTCGTGCGCTCCTCCTCGAAACCAAGCTCGGGATGGGCGTGCAGGTCACGGCGCACCGATGTGAGAAAAACCAGATCGTCCTTGATCCGCACGGGGATGTTCATGGGCCTGGATGTCCTGTCATACGAAACGGGCGCCAAAACGGCGCCCGCATCAAGTTATCCTTTGTTCAACAAAGCGCGGCGAACTTCAACCCTCCTCGACGAAGACCTCTTCGCGCTTCTTTTTCACGCTCGGCAGGAAGACGACGATGAGGACTGCCGCGGCGATCGCAAGAAGGATCGCGCTGATCGGCCGGGTGACGAAGGTCGTCGGATCGCCGCGCGAAAGGATCATCGCCCGCCGCAGGTTTTCTTCGAGCAGCGGACCCAGCACGAAACCGAGCAACAGCGGTGCCGGCTCGCATCTGAGCTTGGCAAGCAAGTAGCCGATAAAGCCGAAGAAGGCGACGGAATAGAGATCGTAGACGTTGGAATTGACGCTGTAGACCCCGATCGAGCAGAAGGCCATGATAATCGGGAAGAGCACGTAATACGGCACTGTCAGCAGCTTCACCCAGAGCCCGATCAGCGGCAGGTTCAGGACGACGAGCATCAGATTGCCGATCCACATCGAGGCGATGATGCCCCAGAAGAGCGCCGGCTGCTCGGTCGCAACGTTCGGCCCTGGCACGATCCCCTGAATGATCATCGCGCCGATCATCAGCGCCATCACCGGATTGGCCGGAATGCCAAGGGTGAGAAGCGGAATGAACGAGGTCTGCGCACCAGCATTGTTCGCCGACTCCGGGCCTGCGACGCCGGCAACGGCACCCTGGCCGAATTCCTTCGGCTTGCTTGAGATACGCTTTTCAACAGTGTAGGAGGCAAAGGACGCGAGGATCGCACCGCCGCCCGGCAGGATGCCGAGAGCCGAGCCGATCGCCGTGCCGCGAAGCACCGGCGCGATCATCTCCTTGAATTCTTCGCGTGACGGCAGAAGCCCGGAGACCTTTGCTATCAGCACCGTCCGGGTCTTTTCCCCTTCCAGGTTGCGCAGAATTTCGGCGATACCGAAGACTCCGACGGCAAGTGCCACGAAATTCAAGCCATCCGCATATTCGCGGATGCCGAGCGTAAAGCGCGGGGTGCCGGTATAGATATCCGTTCCGACGAGGCCAAGCAGCAGCCCGAGCACGACCATCGCCAGCGCCTTGACGATGGAACCATGGGCGAGCGCGATCGACGACACCAGGCCGACGACCATCAGCGAGAAATATTCCGCAGCACCGAAGCGCAGGGCGATATCTGTCAGCGGCGGCGCGAAGATCGCGACGAGGAAGGTCGAGACCGTTCCGGCGAAGAAGGAACCGAGTGCGGCGATCGCAAGCGCCGCCCCTGCCCTGCCGCGCCGCGCCATTTGGTAGCCGTCGATGGCCGTTACCGCCGAAGAGGATTCGCCCGGCATGTTGATGAGGATCGCCGTCGTCGAACCGCCGTATTGCGCGCCGTAGTAGATGCCGGCGAGCATGATGAGCGAAGACACTGGCTCAAGCTGGAAAGTGATCGGCAAAAGCATGGCGATCGTCGCCGTGGCGCCAATGCCGGGCAGCACGCCGATCAGCGTACCGAGAAGAACGCCGATCAGACAGAAGAAAAGGTTGGCAGGCGTTGCTGCCGTCGCGAAACCGAGTGCCAGATTGCTGAAAAGTTCCATCGCGGCCTCCTAGAACCGGACCCAGGGGCCAAAACGCTCGAACGGCAATCCGAGGCCGTAGCTGAACACGCCTACGGAAAAGGCCGTCAGCAAAACCGAGAGCAAAATCGCGTGGAGCACCGTCATCCGATGCGAGGCGAAGCAAGCAATGAATGCGGTCAGGAAGATCGAAGGCACAAATCCCAGCCCCCGAACCGTCAGCCCAAAAAAGATCGGCGCAGGCAGGATGAACAGCATGCCACGCCAGGCAAGCGGCCCCATCGGCTCGCCCTGCACGCGGATCGCTTGAACAAAGACGACCGCGCCGAGAATGATCAGCACCGCTGAAAGCAGCAACGGGAAGTAGCCCGGGCCCATGCGAAGCGTCGTCCCCAAGTCGAGACTGTAGGATTGGATGGCGAAAAATGCACCGGTCGCGACAAGTAGCGCGCCGCAGATCACATTGGTGGTATCGAAACTAACCGATTTCATGGTGTCTCCGTAGGTTGGAGATGGTTCCCTCAGCGCAAGTGGTTTTCCCTCATCCGGCTGCCGTCACCTTCTCCACGCGGGGAGATGCTACCAGAATTCCCTCCCCCCAATGGGGAGAGGGTTAGGGTGAGGGGCCAAAGGCACTACGCCTCAATCCGCATATTCGCCGGCACCGTCGATCACCGGCTTCCAGCGGGCGATTTCGCTTTCAAGCTTCGCCTTCAGGGCAGCAGGGGTCGCGTCAGCCTCCGGTGATGGCGCGGTGCCCAGTTCTGCAAAGCGAGCCGCGACGTTCTGGTCCTTCAGCGCGACTTGCAGCGACTTCGACAGACGCTCGTTGACCTCTGCCGGAGTGCCCTTCGGCGTGTAGATGCCGTGCCAGATGCCGACTTCAAAACCGGGCAGACCGGCTTCGACCGCCGTCGGGATATCCTTCATGATGTCGAGGCGCTTCGGCGAGGTCACGGCGTAAGCCTTGATCGTGCCGCCCTTGATCTGTTTCGTCGTGTTGGTCGTCTGGTCGCACATGACGTCGACCTGGCCGCCGAGAAGATCGGTCATCGCCGGGCCGGTGCCCTTGTAGGGAACAGTCGTCAACGGCGTCTGGATAGCGCTCATGAACATCATGCCGCAAAGATGCGAGGCTGCGCCGATGCCGGCGTTCGCGACCGTCACGCTGTCCTTGTTGGCCTTCACATATTCGATAAGGCTCTTGAGGTCGGCCGGTTCGAAATCCTTGCGGGCAACGATCGTCATCGGAACTTCGGTGACGAGACCGACATATTCGAAGGCGCCGAGCGTGTCATAGGCGAGCTTGCGGTAAAGCGTGGCGCTGGTGGCCATGCCGATGTGGTGCAGAAGGATGGTGTAGCCATCCGGGCTGGCTGAAGCCACCCGTCCCGCGCCGAGCGTACCGCCCGCACCGCCGACATTTTCGACGACGATCTGCTGGCCGAGGTCCTTCGACATGGATTCGGCAACGAGGCGGGCAACCGTATCGGTCGGGCCGCCGGCCGAGAAAGGAACGACCATGGTGATGGTGCGCTCTGGATAAGTCTGCGCGGATGCGCCGTTTGCGAGAAGCGAAACGGCAACAGCAGCCGTCATGCCAAGCATGGCCTTCAGGATTTTCATCTTTTTCCTCCCTGATGAAAACAAAATACCACCGACGCTTCCCACGCGCCAATGGAGATAGGGCCATTAGCACGCCGCGAACCGGCTCCGGCAATCAGCCCCGCTCCGTCCTTTGCCCAGATTCCGCATGCGTGCAGCGCAGCATGGGTCGATTTGGACACAAACGGGTTTAGCGATGTGTGGAAATCCACCCATCGAACTACTCGGAAACGAGCAGCTTCTTGTCCAGGCCGTATTTCTGCATCTTTTCGTACAATGTCTTGCGGGAAATCTGCAGCGACTCGTAGACCGGTTTGAGGCTGCCGCCATGTGCAACAAGGGCGCTGGCGATCACGCTGCGCTCGAACTCGGCAACCCGATCGGCAAGGCCGCTGACCTCGCCCAACTGCCGCTCGCCGTCGAGGCCGAGTACGAAGCGGTCCGCTGCATTGCGCAATTCGCGCACGTTGCCGGGCCAATCCCTTTGGGCAATGTCGGAAATCACCTCGGGCGCCACTGCCATCTCGTCGCGGCCGTAGCGTGCCGCTGCCTCGCGGACGAGCTGGAGGAACAGCAGCGGGATATCCGGCCGCCGCTGCGCCAACGCGGGTACGTGCAGCGTTACGACATTCAGCCTGTAGAGGAGATCGGCGCGGAAACGTCCCGCAGCGACTTCGGCTTCGAGATCGACCTTGCTGGTCGCAATGAAGCGCACGTCAAGCGGCACGACCTCGTTCGAGCCGAGGCGGGAAATGACCCGCTCCTGCAGCACTCGAAGAAACTTTGCTTGGAGGTCAAACGGCATCGATCCGATTTCATCGAGCAGGATCGTACCGCCGCGCCCGTGCTCGAACTTGCCGTAACGCGGTCGCACCGCACCGGGAAAAGCACCCGCCTCATGGCCGAAGAGCTCGCTCTCGATGAGGTTTGCAGGCAGCGCCGCGCAGTTGATCGCGATGAACGGCCGGCTCGCCCGGGCACTGATGTCATGCAGCGCCCGGGCGACGACCTCCTTGCCCGCGCCGGTCTCGCCAACGATCAGCGTATCGGCGTCGCTCGCCCCGATTGCCCGGATGCGGTAGCGTAATTCCACCATCACCTGCGTGCGGCCCGGCAAACGCGCCTCGATATCGTCGCGCTTTCCGGCCACGGCCTTGAGCAGCCGGTTTTCCAGCACGAGGCTACGGCGTTCCATGGCCCGCCTTATCACTCCCGCCAGCATCTGCGGTGTGAACGGCTTTTCGATGAAATCATAGGCGCCTTCGCGCATTGCCTTCACTGCCAGCTGCACGTCGCCATGGCCCGTAACGAGGATGACAGGCACTTCCGCATCGATCTCGCGGATCTTCTGCATCAGAGTCATGCCGTCGGTTCCCGGCATGCGGATATCGCTGACCACGACCCCGGCGAAGCTATAGCCGATCAGCTCGAGCACATGGTCGGCATGTGAAAACGTCTCGACGTTGAAACCCGCAAGCTCCAGCGCCTGCGCCGTCGACCGGCGCAGCTCTTCCTCGTCGTCCACCAGCAGGATCTTCTGTTCGCTCACTCAGCCGCCTCCGGCATTATGCCCGTCGCCGATTGCAGATCGATGCGGAACACGGCGCCTCCCTCCGGATGATTGGAGGCCGCCAGGCTGCCGCCGAAATCCTTGATGATGTTGTAGGAGATCGAAAGCCCGAGCCCCAGTCCCTTGCCGACGCCCTTGGTCGTGAAGAAGGGATCGAAGATGCGCTCGGCAATCGCCGCCGGCACGCCCGGTCCATGATCGCGCACCGTCAGCACCACCTTGCCCTTTTCCTCGCAGGCCGTCACCTCAATCCGCCGGTCCTCGATCCCTTCGACGGCATCGGCCGCGTTCGAAATCACGTTGACCAGCACCTGCTGCAAGCGAACGGACCCGGCGCGGACGACGGGTGGGCGGATGCCAAGATCGACCCGCAGGTCAGCATCCGCCGCCTTCAGCCGCCAGGCGATGATCTCCAGGGTATCGCGGATCGCCTCGTCGAGCGGCACCGGGCCGAGCTTCTCGTTCGGCTTGCGCGCGAAGTTGCGCAGATGCTTGCTGATGGATGCCATGCGGTCGATAAGCCCGCCGATGCGCTGGATATTGTCCTGTGCTTCCGCAGTCCGCCCGCGCTCCAGGAGCACGGCCGCACTGTCCGTATAGGTCTTTGCGGCGGCAAGCGGTTGGTTGAACTCGTGGGAGAGTGCCGCCGACATCTGGCCGAGACCGGCAAGCTTGCCTGCCTGGATGAGGTCGGCCTGGGTCTGGCGAAGCTGTTGTTCGGTCAGCCGCCGCTCGGCGATCTCTTCTTCGATGCGGCTGTTGACGCGGGCAAGGTCGGCGGTGCGCTCCTCGACGCGCCGCTCCAGCTCGTTGCGCGCTTCCGCCTGCAGATGCATGCGCTCGTTGAGCCGCATCCGCCTCTGCCGGAGAATGGCGATCGCCAGCCCGGCGATGCAGAGAATGAGGAAGACGGCGCCAAGCGCGGTGCGCGCCTGCGTGCGAATGGAACCGGTGTCCATCAGCACGTTCACGGTCCAATCCTCGGCCGGCATATAGTGCGAGAGCACCAGATATTCCTTTTGCACACCTTCTTCGACAGGCGACATCAACTCATGCTCTTCGAAATGGCTGCGCGTGATCGGCAACGCGGTCAGCCTCGCATTCGCGTAGCGGCGGGATGCTCCAGTACGTGCGATGCGGTCTGAGGTCAGGGGCAGAATGCCGTTATAGAGCCAATCCGGCTTGCCCGACATGAAGATGATGCCCTCGGGGTCCGATACGAAGATGCGGTATTCGCCGCCGCTCCACGAAGCCTCGATCATGTCGATATCGACCTTGAAGACGATGACCCCGCGGATTTCCTCGCCTGCATAGATCGGCGAGGCAAAATAATATCCGCGTTTCAGCGAGGTGGTTCCGAGCGCGTAGAACCGGGACTGGCGCCCGGCAACGGCATCCTGGAAATAGGGGCGATAACTGAAATTCTCGCCAACGAAGCTGCCCGGCAGGTCGAAATTGCTTGCTGCAATCGTCTCGCCATCCTGCTTGATCACATAGATATCGGAGGATTTCAGAAGCCCGTTGATCTCCTTGAGATAGAGATTCGCCGCATCGCGCAGCGCCTGGTTCTGCGGGCGGCTGACCAGTTCCTTGATGTTGTCGTGATCGGCAATCAGCGCCGGCAGCGCCTCATAGCGGTTCAGGTGGCCGCTGAGCGCGGAAACAGCAAGCCGCAGCGCAGTCCCCGCCTGCGATGACGCCTCGCCCATATAGGCGCGTGTTGCAACCGCCCCGCCATAGTAGAAGAACGCGAAGACGACGAGCGGCACCGAAAACAGTGCGGCTATCAGCCTGTATCTGGACGACAGCTCCGCCTCCTCCCCTTCCTGCCTCCTCTCCTCGGAGGCATACCCGACGCTCCAAGTCTAATGACCGGATAACGGATTTCCAAGAGGCGCCTTGCCTTGACTCACCCGGAGCCTGGATGTCCTATTGCGCCAACGCGATGAGGACACCCCGCATGAGCGACGAGCAAACCCCCGCCGACAGCAAACTCACCACCTCGAAGCGCCGCTGGGCCGCCGAAGGCAAGTTCCTGACAGGTCGCATCAGCCGTCCGGAAACCGAGCGCCTGCCGCCCGGCCAGCATCTCGTCAAGAACTGGCCCGTCCTCGATCTCGGCCAGCAGCCGGTCATCTCGCTGGACACATGGCGTCTGGAAGTGCGCGGGCTCGTCGAGACACCGCTCGACCTCACCTGGACGGCCTTTCAGGCGCAGGAGCAGAGCACCAAGGTCAGCGACATTCACTGCGTCACCACATGGTCGCGCTATGACAACAAATGGAAAGGCGTTTCGACACGCGATCTTCTCGATCTCGTAATGCCGAAGCCGGAAGCCAATTACGTCATGCTGACGAGCTATGACGGCTATACGACCAACCTGCCGCTTTCCGATTTCGCGGCCGAGGATGCGATCCTCGCGACATCATGGGAAGGCCTGCCGCTGACGCGCGATCACGGCGGCCCCATGCGCTTGGTCGTGCCGCATCTCTACTTCTGGAAAAGCGCCAAGTGGCTTCGCCGCATCGACCTCATCCAGGCCGACCAGGCCGGCTTCTGGGAAAAGAACGGCTACCACATGTACGGCGACCCATGGCGCGAGCAGCGTTATACGGACGACTGACCGCGAAGCAGGCGCCTGGCTGCGAAGTACGCACCGAAGACAATGCCCACAAGCGCCGATAGCGACGCCATGCTTGCCGCGTGTAACGGGATTTCACTCCAGCGCGGACGCACGATATCCGCCGTGTTGAACGCCTCGCCGCTGAAACGGCAGGTGATCAGCGAAAGCCCGCGCCGCACCATCTCGGCATCGGCATCCGCAATGATCGCCGATGCGGCCTCCGCTTCCTGCGGCATGGCGCGCATGGCGATCAGCACGGCCTTGGCGGCCGCCAGATAAGCATGGGCGCATTCGTTGAACGGGCTCCGCTCATCGGCGACGCTGCCGGGCATCCGCCCCCAGAAGCAGTAGGAATACTGGATCTGCGCATAGTTCAGCACGCGCCTGAACGGCTCGTTCGTATCGGTCGCCTGCGAGGCAAGGTCGATGATCCGGTTCCGATAGCCGGCGATGACCGCCATCTCGCCATGCGAAATTTCGGGGATGGGGATGCCGGCATGGCTGCCAGTGGAACTGCTATTATGCGCTGAGGCGTTTCCGGCGGCGGAAAAAAGAAGTGCCGCCAGACCTAGTTTCGCCAGCCATCGCTTCGCGCAATTTGGGTAATGAGATTGCCGCAACATTGCCAAGCTTTCCCCCATCCCTGTGAAACACGGGGATGAGGGGTTCTCTTTTGACGAGCCGCGACGAGGCAACACACTAAGCCCGGATTACCGGAATGCCGGACGCAGTCGCTTTTCCGCCAGGACTCCGAAGACAATCCCAAGCGCCGCCCACAGAATGACATGCATGCCGAGCGAGGCCGTGCGAAAACGCCAGAGCACCATGGCCGAATAATTTTCCGGCACCTCGTTGATTGTCGGCAGCAGGTACTGAACCAGGCCGATGAAGACGAGATAGGCGGCACCTGAAAGGATCGCCGCATTCCAAATGCCGAAGCGCGCAGAGAGATTGCGCGCCAGCGCCACTGCGGCAATCAGCGAGGCAACGGAAACGACGATCATCAAAAAGAACACCTCGGTGCGCACGCCGATCGTATCGGGATTGCCGACCGCTGGCGGGTTGGCGGGGTATTTGATCGCCGGAACGAGAACGATCGCAACAAAGGCGGCAAGCGCGATCACTGCAGCCGTTCCGCGAGCGCCGAGCCGGCTGAAACGCCCATGAACGAAGGCGAAGGCAAGAGCAAAGAGGCCGCCAACCGCAATCGCATAGGTCATGACGCCGGTGAAGAGGCCGAGACCGGCCTGTGTGGCGCGGCTGACGAGTTCCGGTTCAGCGGTTTGGCCTGCGGCCTGGGCAGCGGCTTCTTCGAAGGCAATCGCCTGATCGACCAGCGGCTCACCGAATGTATAGGCAAAGGCAAAAACCAGGATGCCAGCGATCGCCCCCGCGAGCATGCCACGGAGCAAAAGATTTCCAACCATGTCTGTCGTCCTTTAGTGGCAGGGGAAGCCGAGAAGGTGGCGGCCGTCATGCACGAATTCGTGGACGTAGCCGCCGGAAAACAGCGCCAGGGCGCCCTCTTCCGTGCCGACGAAATAGATGGCGATGATCATCAGCACTCCACCGAAGATCGCCCAGGGCAGGATTTCTCCTACCGGGATCGGCGCCGGTGTTGCGATGGGCTGAAGAGCGGTGTCAGACATGTTTTCCTCCTGGAAGACGCGTTCAGTCGAAAGAGCGTTGTACGGTAGGGTCTGACTTCCAGCCTGCTTTCGCATCCTGGTCACAGTGGCGCGACCGCGCCGGATTTTCACCGGCTTCCAAACCCGCAACATGACCGTTATATCTGCGCGCGGAGAACTGTCAACGAGACTTGATCTCGCTCCCCATCGCATTTCCGGAGATCGAAGGAACGTGCATACCCGGCTCACCTGGATCTGCCACGGCCCGACAAGCGCTGGTCGCAACGGTCGCTTTCCACTCGACGAACCGCTTGAGGAAAGCGCGGTCGCGCAGACGCGGGCAATTGCCGGTGGGCTGCAGCGCGCCGATCGAGTCCTGACGAGTCCGGCGCTGCGCGCGCGCCAGACTGCGCAAGCGCTCTCGCTCGACTCTCTTCCCGATCCGCTGCTTGCCGATTGCGATTACGGCCGGTGGGGCGGGATGGCGATCGCCGATTTGCACATGCAGGAGCCCGAAAATCTGCTCGCCTGGATGAGCGATACGGAATCGGCCCCGCATGGCGGCGAAAATATTAGGCAGCTCGCAGAGCGGGCAGCCCAATCGATGGAAACGCAATCGATGCTCGGCGGCCACGTCATCGCCGTCAGTCACGCCGCACTCATCCGCGCTGCGATCCTGAACGTGCTTCAGGCGCCGCTTTCCTCTTTCTGGCTCGCTGATATCGAACCGTTATCCATCATCCGCATGACCCATAACGGCCGCCGCTGGGCGCTTCGCTTCGCTGGCTGAAGCCGCTATATCGCTAATTTTTCAAACAATACATTAGATCAGCCTTACGCAAGCAAGTTGCGTCATAGCTATTGAACCCGGTTTACCGGGCGCTAAGTCCTTGCCCCGAGGAGACCGGCCATGACCTATGATTGGAGTGGGGAGCGTACACGGCGCATGCGTCTTTTGCGGATCGCGACCGCCGTTATTCTCGTCGCCCTGGTTGTCAGCATTCCGTTGCTGACGACATAGGCGAAAAAGGCGAGCAGCCGTCAAACTGCTCGCCTTTTGATCGCCAGGAATTTCTCAACTGTCGCGACAATCCTTTTAGTGTTTGCCCTTTAGTGCTTGATAGTCGTCCCGGTCACCGACACTGGATCGCTGGCCGGAAACGTATCCTCGAGCCCCTCGTCAAGCTGCTCCTCGAGGGTCGATCGATCATGGGACGCGCGCGCGCTCAGCCTGACGCTCATCGTTTCGCCCGCCGGAGCCTTGGAAGACGCGATTTGGCTCATCAGCTCCTTCGCCTTTTCTATGGCATTCTGCCGATTGAGCGAGCGTTCAGCGTCGTTCTTCAGTTGCACGGAAACGACCTCGCCGCCGTCCCCGACGAATTCGACCATAAAGCCAGCCTTCCCGCCGCCGACGGGGATAACCTGTGTTCCAACGACCTGCATCGGGATTTCCTCTCTTTGAACGCCAAACGGAAAACGAAGATACCGCCTGCTTAGTTCCAAGCATTGAGGACCAGCGCGGCTGAGTGCCCGACCTGAGCGATAGGTGAAGTTTTGTACCGGAGACATAGGAAACTTTTCGCTTTGCCGGACGTGTTGATCAGGAACGTCTACGATTTGTCGCATGCCTCGTGGAAGGCGAAGGCATGAGCTCGACACCTGTCGCGGTCAGTTCCGGTCGCTTTTGACGGTGTAGTCGCTCATTTGCCCGTAGCTCTCGCTCGGGTATTCTGGCAGCCGCCGGTGCCAGAGCGTCTTGTTCCGATCCGTTAAGCCGTCAAGCTTCGATGCCGGAAGGGGCTGGAAGAATTTTTTCTCGGCGCCATTTACTGAATTCTAACAAAGGCAATGGAGTTTAGGAGCATGACTCGGTGAGGTCCCACGTTTTATCAGCCCGGTAGACGTCGACATTGAAGGCAACGCGATATCGACACGATGATACAGCCGAAGACCTCGCCGGTCATGCTTCTAAGCAGCAAGTGGCCGAGTGCCCCTATGACTTCCGTGGCGTGGCACAGAAGACACGTTGCGTGTCCTGACACGCGATACGTGTGATGACGCACTGGGAAAAGAAGCCCCGCAAGGGGACGGGGCTCAAGATATGATGAGCAGCGCCCTAGAGCGGGCGACGGCGGAAAGTACGCTTCATAGCTCGCTTCTTCAAGATGCAGGAAAGGCTCAAAGCTGCGTCTATGGCCAAGTCTGCTCGTTCGAAGCCTTTCCTTTCCACCGAAGGGCCCTCTCCGGCATCATGCATCGACGGGCAAACGATCGCCTGCGCCATGCTGGTTAAGATAGTTGCGGCCGTGCGGCATGTCGTCTACGCCGAGCCTTTCGTAGGCACGGGCGGCGTGTTTTTCAGGCGAACCGGAGTGCCGCGTGGCAGGTGATCAACGACCGCAACGGCGAGGTGGTAAAAACCTCTTCCCGATCCCTGCAGCGGCACTACCCGCAGTTCATGGAAACCCTGAAATTCCCGATCATCAGCCGGCGAGAATTCGAACGTCTCAAAAGCTGCGATTCCGCCACTTTGACAGACCTCGAACGCGTGGCTCGCTTCATCTATCTGCAGAAAAGGTCGCGGGCAGAATTTCGGCGTCGATACGACCGGCCGGGCACGCTTTAATCTCACCAGTGAGGCACTGCTCCGAGAAGACGTCCATGAACGCCTCTCAGGTGTCGTAATTGAGAACTTGGAGCTTTACCTCGATCCGCCATATTTCGGCAGCGAAGCCGACTACGGAAAACGCTGTTTGGTCGGGAGCAGTTCGAAGTCATTGCGGAGCCCTCGGTCGCATCAAAGGCAACTCCATTTTGTCCCGCAACGACGTTCCCCAGATCCGCGATGTATTCAGCCGGTTTACCTTCGCGGAAGCGGAATTGACCTGTCGCGATGTGAGTGGCCGTGGCCATAGTCTCGCGAAGGGCTAGTCTTCTGACCTTCCGAAGTGCCCGCCATGGGCTTCATCGTAACGGTGGAGCGCATTCAGATAACCTGAAAGCGCTTCTGCTAGCGGACGCGACAAGCCTGTCTGGAGATGGCTCTTCCAAGTGGCTATCTCATCGGTGTCACTGTCGACAACACGGTATTTGGCGTTGCCCTCTGCCTCAATGCGATACTTCATGACCCAGTCATCCAGCGGGTTTTGATGATGAACTAGACATCACCAGACCGGTTTCAAGCGCCTGGTCTAAGAGTTCGAGCCGCGAAGCAGATTAATTTATCCGGCCTACTTGGTTCCGATCATCATGTCTCGAAAAGAGCGCGAGCCACGCGCTTAGGGGCGCTCACCGCTTCTGTCAGCACAATGACAGACGATCAAAAGAGAGCAAGTTAGCTAAAACGGCTTAGGCCCTAGTGCCTTCGGCGGAGGCGCCGGATTCTCCGGAAGCCGAATGCCTCCCTCTCAGGGCATCGATAATCTCCATGGCGGTCGATTCATCAAGACGTCTTAGCGGCAGAGTTTCAGCAATGACAGCGACCTTGTGCGTCTGCGTATCGACAATCGACCAGCTGCCATCCCCGTCGCGTCTGGCGTAATACTGCGGGCGCATTCGCATGTTCACGTCGGCCTCTGCCTCTCGGTCATGCTCACGACTAGCTGTTGCAAGCTATCTTCGATAGTGACGCCGTGCTGATAGAAATAAATGATCTGGCTTGCGAGTTCGACGCGCTCATAGTCGCTCGTTATGTGCCCGGTAGCGCAGATATCATCGAAGACTCTCTTGCAGATCTCAATATCTTCGGTAGCGAAATAGCCTCTGCTCATGCTCGGTTCCCTAAACTCCTAAGAATTCTAAGAGAAAAGCCCCGCGGTAAAGCGGCCTTCACGAAAACATATCGTGGCAAGGGCTCGTCTAAGAGAGGACAAAGCGAGCCCAAGCCACTGGCTCAGTACTTAGGGGCTCATCCCCACAGCACTGCAGATCACGCAGCTTCAGCGACTGGTGGGAAGATGAAACGCGTGATCGCAATAAACCGGCAGGGGAAGGAAAAGTTCCCGAGTGATCGCCCCCGCTGCTAAATGAGGCATCGGGCGACCGCCGAGCATTCACTACCGATTGTATTCGTAGACGGGTCCAGCACCGCGCTCGCACTTGATCTTCTTTGTACTCTCCGTCGCCCCATTTCCACTCGATCTTACATCCTCCGCGACGATACTCTTCCTTATATGCTCTTCGTTCGCATCGGGGTTCACCGCAGTAGCGATCGGAATGCCATGGCCCATGGCCGCTTTCGTCCTTTCAAGGATCGGCCGATGCGTTGCCAGCACACATGGTGAGGGCCACGCCCGCTGCGGCAGCGATGGTCCGCATCTTCATGGCTCGCACTCCTGCTTCCTGATCCCAGATCAACGCTGTGCTTGATGGCTTAGTTTCGAAGATCGATCCTCAACGCCGGATGAAGAGTAAATCGGTTA
This sequence comes from Rhizobium mongolense USDA 1844, assembly GCF_000419765.1. Classification (GTDB taxonomy): domain Bacteria; phylum Pseudomonadota; class Alphaproteobacteria; order Rhizobiales; family Rhizobiaceae; genus Rhizobium; species Rhizobium mongolense. The sequence goes on from NZ_ATTQ01000008.1 coordinate 22,839, forward strand.
CGGCTCTTCGACCTTTCTCGATGCCTCTCGCGCCATGGGGTGCCCACCCGTTGGTGCGACAGGATGCTTTGCCTCTGCCAAGGGATGGTATTGATCGCTTATCGCCACTGGCGTGCGCGCGAACCGCTGGTTAGGCCGAGATAAATGTGCCCGAACTGCAAATCTCCATCCAAAGAGACAAAGTCCTGGTGGGCTTCGCCGAACCATGTCTCCCGTCATTTGTATTTCGGCCGATATTCTTCCATCGTCATTGTCTCAAATTTCGTTTTCTTTTTAAGCATTCCCTGATGTAATCATCAGATGGCCAAGTCTCCTGCTTCAAAACCGCTGCTCGCATCCGATAAGCCGGTTCGATCCCGGCCGCGCAAGCCACGCGATCCAGCGCAGCCGAACCTTCCCCTCGATCCCATGCCGGACCGGATCGAGCCATGCCTGGCGCTTCTTAAGCCGAAGCCGCCGAGGGGCGAGCAGTGGGTTTATGAAATCAAATGGGACGGGTATCGCCTGGCGGTGCATATCGAGCCTCAGCGCGTGCGCATCATTACGCGCGGCGGCCATGACTGGACGCATCGTTTCCCCGCGATCGAGCGGGCCGCCAGGCAGCTCGACTTGGCGACAGCGATCCTCGATGGTGAGGCAATCGTGGTGGATGAGCGTGGCCGATCCGATTTCGGGCTGCTGCAGCAATCGCTCGGCGGCCGGGGCGGCAAGCGGACTTCCGGCGAAGCGCTTTTCGTGGCGTTCGATCTGCTCTATTTCGACGGGCATGATCTGCGGCAACTGGAGCTATCTTCGCGACGCCATCTGCTCGAAGGGCTGATCATTGATCGGGAGGGCGTCATTCGGCTGTCGGAGGAGTTCGGGGCGGACGGCGACAGGCTGCTGGAGCTTGCCTGCGAGCATGGGCTCGAAGGCATCATCGCGAAGGATCGCCGTAGCGAGTACCGCTCCGGCCGTCTCGGCGACTGGGTGAAAATCAAGTGCCTGCAGAGCGACAGCTTCGTGATCGTTGGCTATGAACTTTCCACGGTCGCGCGGGCCGGCATCGGCTCGTTGCTGCTGGCAGCGCGCAAGGGTAACGGCCTGGTTTATGTCGGCAATGTCGGGACCGGCTTCAACGAACGCGCGGCGCAGGAGCTGCGCGAAAAGCTCGATCGGCTGAAGGTCACGAAACCGTCGGTCACATATGACGGAAGGCGCAAGGGGCTGGTCTGGGTGCGGCCTACGGTGATTGCCGAGATCGAGTATCGCGCGTGGACGCACGATGGGAAGCTGAGACATGCCTCTTACAAAGGTCTGCGGGATAAAGAGGACGACGCCACGATTTATGTGCTGGACAAGTAGCGTTCTTCGAATCGCCTTTGAAGGCTCAAAGCAAATCGGACCAGAACTCGACATCTACACTCAGGCGATGAACCAATGCACTATAACCCGCACTACCCTACGATCCTGCCCCCATATATCGCGCTGTATTTTATTCTTGCCGCGAACATCCTGTTCCCGGTATCGGCTTATTTCATAGCGCGGAGGTTCAAGCGGAATAAGTGGCTGCCAAATTGAACCACCCTTCTATGGGTGTTGCCATCACCGTTTACTCTAAGCGCTCTGGGTATGCCGACACTTCGTCCAGACAAAGCGGGAGGGCCCCGGCAACGGGATCGGCCGCTTCCGGAAAAAGCGCCAATTGCGGTCAGTAACCCGGAAACGGCATCCGATCATAGCCAAATCGCCGTTTCTTCCTTGGCGGTTCGGATGATCATCATGGTGAAGAAGCGGGCAACGTTGGTCTGGTCGCGAAACAGCCTCTCACAGAGGGCGTCGAATTCTTCCATGTCGCGCAGGCGCAGCATCAGAACGACATCGGTTTCGCCCGTCACGGCATAGGCCTGTGAAACGGCCTCTTCGGCAACTGCGATTTTCAGAAAACGGCGCATATGCTGCTCGCCGTGCAGCTTCAACTCGACCGTAATCAGGGCCTTGATCCTGCGTTCGGCCTTGGTGGGATTTAGGATCGCGACAATTCTGTCGATGATGCCTGAGTTGCGCAGTCGCTGCACACGGCGCAGACAACTGGAGGGCGACAGGCCCACTTCCTCGGCCATGTCGACATTGGTGCGCGAAGCGTCGCGCTGCATCAGATTCAAAAGCTTCCGGTCGATCCGATCCATTCTCTCAGCCTATCCGTCAATCACGCCTTTGCAATAAAATTGCACAGATCTGCAATCTTTGACCACAAATTCGAAGCGGTCGGGGCTAGCAGATTGAGGCTATTGTACCGGAGGTCTCGTATGCCGTTCTTGATGCCCATTTTACGCAAAACCCGCGAAACACTCGAAATTTACTGGGTGCTTGTCCGGATCATGGTTCCCATCACGCTGCTGACGGAGTTGTTGGCGAGGATGGGCGTGATCAAGGCCGTGGCGCCCGCGTTTGCGCCTGTCATGGACCTGGTTGGCCTGCCCCCGGAATTTGGGCTGGCCTGGCTGACGGGAATGCTCGTCGGAATATGGGGCGCCATCCCGCTCATTTTCACGCTGGTTCCCACATCCTCGCTGAGCGTGGCGGACATCACGGTTTTCTCGGCACTCATCCTATTCGCGCATGGCCTGCCGATTGAGCAGAAGATCATTCAGAAGGCGGGACCGGGGATGATTGCAACGACGCTGCTGCGCATCTTGGGCGGCTTGCTCTACGCCTTTCTTCTGCATCATGTTCTGGTGGCCACGGGGTGGTTGTCGGCTCCCGCCAACCCGACCTGGATCCCGATGAGTGCCACGGTCGGTTGGGCCGAGTACTTCCGTGCTCTCGGCGAGACCATGATCTGGATGCTTGCAATCCTTGTCGTTCTGTCCTGGAGCCTTGAGCTCCTGCGCGCGACCGGGCTGCTGAAACTGATGATGAAGGCTCTGTCGCCCATATTACGCCTTGCCGGCATCCGCGGCGAAGCAGAGCAGCTCACAGCCGTCGGATTGTTCCTAGGGATTTCCTACGGTGCCGGTCTTCTGATCCGCGAGGCGCGGTCGGGCGCAATATCACCCCGCCAGGTCTTTCTGTCATGCGTGTTCATGGGCTTTGCACATAGCGTGATTGAGGACACGATCTTGGTGATCTCGCTTGGCGCTGATGTCTATGGCGTTCTTGGAGGTCGTCTGGCCTTCGCCGCAGCGGCAACCGCATCGATTGGCGCTCTGCTTGGCCGCCTGTCTGATGAGACATTCTTTGCGCAAATATTCCGGCTGCCACACGCCCAGTCAGAAGGCGGCTAAGCTATTGCCTGCAGCGACTGCTTTGGGGCCGCAAGCAGACATGTCGCTTTGGCGGTGTGCTAGTTGCGGCGCTTCGATGGGTGTAGACTGCCGACACTATTGCATGTTCATGCAAGGCAACGATGATGAGTACCCCCGCGCTCGACCGGAAGCTGCTCGCGATCCTAGCGGCGGATATGGTAGGCTACTCGAAGGCGATGGAGGCGGATGAGGCCGGCACCATCAAGCGACTGAGGGCCATCCGCGCCGACCTGATCAATCCCGCCATCTCCCAACGCCATGGCACCGTTATCAAGCTGATGGGCGACGGCGCGCTCGTCGCCTTCGACAGCGTGGTTGATGCGGTTGCCTGCGCCGCGGAGTTTCAAAATACCGTGGCGGCGCGCAACGCCGAGCTACCGGAGCCTGAGCGCATCGTATTCCGCGTCGGGATCAATCTGGGCGATGTGGCGTTGGTGGATGGCGATGTGTATGGGGATGGGGTGAATGTCGCCGCGCGGCTGGAGCATTTGGCCGAGCCCGGCGGCGTGATGGTGTCGGGGACGGCATACGACCATCTCCAGGGCAAACTCGACTGGCCGCTCGATTTCGCCGGCGAGCAGCACGTCAAGAACATCAGCCGCCCAGTGCGGATGTATCGGCTGAGACTCGACGGCAAACGGGCGCGTCGCCCGCTTCTCGGAATGATACCGCGCTGGGCCGAGACGGCTGCGGCGGCGATCGTGGCGCTTGCTCTGGCGGGCGGCGGGGTCTGGTGGTTCTTGCAGCCCGAACCTTTGAGCGGCAAACCGTCGGTGGCGGTGCTGCCCTTCGACAATTATGGCGGCGACGAGGCTAGCGGGCGTCTGGCCGATGGCCTGACTGAGGACATCATCACCGACCTCGCGCGGTTTCCCGAATTCGAGGTGGTGGCGCGGAATTCGACGGAAGTTTATAAAGGCAAGCCGGTGGATGCCCGCCAGGTCGCAAGTGCGCTCCGTGTCGGCTTTGTACTACAAGGTTCGATCCAGCGGCAGAGTGGCCGGGTACGGATCACAGCGCAGTTGATCGATGCAAAAACCGGCCACCAGTTTTGGTCGGAGAATTGGGACCGGCCCGCTGAGGACGTGTTCGCCGTTCAGACCGAAATCGCAGAGCAGGTCGCCAACCGCCTCGGCGGCGGGGTGGGACTGATTCAAGAAGCCGGGCGTGCTGCAGCCAAACGTAAACGGCCCGAAAACCTGAATGCCTATGATTACTATCTGCTCGGGTCCGAGAATATTGAAAAGCTCACCAAAGCCGATGCGGAGGAGGCCGTCACGTTTCTCAACCGCGCCGTCGAGCTGGACCCGGGGCTGGCACGGGCCTGGGTAGAACTTTACCATGCTCATGATCTATTGGGTGTGTTTGGTGTCAATCCCGAGAGCAACCGCAAGTCGGCTGCCGATGTGGCCGAACGCGCGGTGCGGCTCGATCCGAGCGACGCTGAAGCACACGCGGTGTTTGGTATGAGCCTTGCTAATAAGGGCGACATGGGCCGCGCCAAGTCTGAGCTGGACACGGCCGTTCGTCTAGCTCCGGGTTCGTCCGAAATCCTGACTTTCTATACCGGCTTTGCAGCACGCTTCGGTGAACCCGAACGCGGCGCTCAAATGGTCGACCAGGTAATGAGACTCGACCCGAACTATCCGATGTGGACGTCCAACTTCTTCTCACCTGCCTATTTTATGGCGGGCCGGTATGAGGACGCGGTGAAGATGCTGGAGCGCATGACGCCTAACAACTACCAAAAGTGGAATTGGGTGGTGCGTAGCAGCTCCCTCGCGGCACTGGGTCGAACCGATGAGGCGAATGCTTCGGTTATAGAAGCTCTCAGACATCACCCGGACCTGACTGTCGAGAGCATGATCAATGAACCCGGCCTGAGCACAATGGAGCGTAGTCGGTTCATAGAGACAATGCCGCTAGCTGGCTTCCCGGCGTGCGCCAAGCCCGAGGCGCTGGCGAAACTCGCCAAACCTGTGCGACTGCCGGAATGCGAAGCGGGGACGGTGAAACCGCTCGTGCAGCCATAGAACAGCTACGACCACGCCGAAAGCTCGATGCATAACAGACCTTCCAGCAGAAACCCGGCCGGAAGCGAGGTAAGACCCCTTAACGCGGCAAGGACTCGTCTAAGACAGGTCAAAGGCGAGCCCAAGCCAGGAGTACCAAGGGGATGACCCCATGGCACTTGGGATCACGCAGTTTCAGTAGCTGTGGAAGCCCGAAACGTGTGACCTTAATAAACGCCCAGCGGAAGGGAAGGTTCCCTGCGATCGGCCAGAGACGAAAAATCCTCTCCCGCGGAAATCTACGACAATCTACGAATATCTTCAGAGACCGGCGCATCCTAGCATCACCGTGCGCCGGCGAACGGCCGATAACCGCGGCTGAGGGGGAACCTTCTTGGCCGGGGCAACGTGGAAATAGCCCCGGCCTAAGATCTCGAAGTCGTTAATGGGCGCAACCGTCCTGATGAGGGCGATGGGGCCTGCGCGCTTCGCTTCAACGCGAGCCTTTTCGTACCGCGCGACAGGGGCTCTGCTCCGGCTTATCCCACCATGCACTAATAGAATGACAGACAGCAAAAGAGAGCAAATTGGTTAAAACGGCTTAGGCCGTCGTGCCGTGGGTGGAGGCGCCGGGTTCTCCGGAAGCCTAATGCCTCTCTCTCAGGGCATCGACAATCTCCATAGCGGTAGCTTCATCAAGGCGTCTTAGCGGCAGAGCTCCAGCAATGACAGCGACCTTGTGCGTCTGCGTATCGACAATCGACCAGCTGCCATCCCCGTCGCGTCTGGCGTAATACTGCGGGCGTATATTCACGTCGACCTCTGCTTCTCGGCGTTGCTCGCAAGTAGCTGTTCCGAGATGTCTTCTTTCGCGGCAAGGACGAAAGGTCTTTGACCTTTGACGAAGGTGGATTGGGGGAATAGCGGGCCCGGGGCGGGCCCGCAGTGCCTTCAAGTTATTCGATGACCTCGATCACCGCGCGGGTCTTCGGATTGACGAGCACGCGCTTTTTGTTGACGACCACATACCCGTAATCGGGCTGATCGGGGACCGTGTGGATCTCGACCGTGTCAGGAAGCGCCGTACCGATTGCAACATCACCTTCAAACGTGACCGATGGCGTTTGCTGCTCAATAACGTAGGTTCTGACCTCGCCGGGAACGGTGACCGTCGTTGTCTGCGCGACCGCCACTCCCCCGAGCGACAGAAACAGCGATACGGCAGAGATGACCAATTTTTTCATGTTATCCTCCCAGGATATTCAGTGTGCCGGTCAAACGCTACCGATAGGATATAGTTCCTCCGCTGCACGGAATGAGTGCGGCACGACGCCACCCTGTGTTTCGGCCGCGCTCCTTGGCCGGGGTAACGTGTGAATAGCCCCCGGCCTTAGCGTCCTAAGCTGAATCTGGAAGTCGTTGATGGCGATCTGACTAATGAGTACGATGCGGCCCGCGCGCATCGGTTCAACGCGAGCCCTCGCACCACGCGACAGGGTGACAGGGTGACAGGGTGACAGGGAGCTAGCTCTGCTCCTGCCACGCGCCAGTAGAATGACAGACCTTAAAAAGGAGCAAAGTAGCTAAAATGACTTAGACCGTCCCCCGCGCGCTTTCGGCGGAGATGCCGGGTTCTCCGGAACGCGAATGCCTCTTAAGGGCATCGATAATCTCCATGGCGGTGGATTCATCAAGGCGTCTCAGCGGCAGAGTTTCAGCAATGACAGCGACCTTGTGCGTCTGTGTATCGACGATCGACCAGCTGCCGTCCCCGTCGCGTCTGGCGTGATACTGCGGGCATGTTCGAATAATCACGTCTACCTCTGTTTCTCTGCAATGCTCACGAGTAGCTGTTCCAAGCTGTCTTCGTTCGTAACGCCGTGCTGATAGAAATAGATGATCTGGGTTGCGAGCTCGTCGCAGGCGTCGTCAGCCGTTATGTGCCCGGTCGCGCAGATATGATCGAAAGCTCTTTTGCAGATCACAATATCTTCGTTCTGCATTGGTGCATCGTTCGCAGCGAAATCATCTCTGGTCATGGTTCAACACTCCCCAAGAAGATGGTTTAGTTTCGAAGATCGATCCTGAACGCGGGATGAAGAGTAAATCGGTTACCGTCCATGCAGCGATTGTCAATCGCGGACTCCCATTGCCTTTGAGGGTATCGGGCGTACACTGCCCATGCCGGCCCCGATTAACGGCTGAGACCGGTTGGGAGATTATACGTGCTCTTGCCATCACGGAGGAGCACGAGATGTCTCTTCAAGATTTACTTCCCCTCGATGAAAACCAGATCGACACGGTCACCACGGTTGTTCACCAGTGGTGCAAATTTCATCGTGTTCCGATAGAGAGCGGTCGTGGCCGCGTGGCGATGACGACCGCCGTTAGTCTCGCAATTGGTGGCGAGCATTCGTCCCAAGCGCTCGCTGAAGCCCTCGGCCGCTCTATGCGGATCGAGCAGTTCAAGCGGCCGGTAGAATAGTACCTCCGCTGATTTCGCGGTGAATATTTGCGCATTGCGTGATTTAACTCGTGTGGCAAAGCCCCTGGTATGCCTCTTACAAAGGCCTGCGCGATAAAGAGAACCGAGGCCAGATTTATGTGCTGGAGGAAAAGAACTCTTCAAATACCCTTTGAGGTTACTTCAAACCTCAAACTGAATCGGCGGAAAATTCCGGAACCTCGTGTCAAAATTCCGATTTTTCGCGGCGGGCTACACTCGAGGCGCCGGAATTCGGCGTCCTCGAAATTATCTCTACTTGTCAATGAATTGACTGGTAGCGGAGGAGGGATTTGAACCCCCGACACAAGGATTATGATTCCTCTGCTCTGACCTACTGAGCTACTCCGCCACTGGTCAACGATGCCGTTCGCGAAGCGACGGCTCGTGGGATGAGCGGCTTATAAGGTGCGGTCCCGCTTGGTGTCAAGCAGGTGACATCAAGAAAACGGCGAGCTTTGTTGCACGCCGTTTCGCGTGCGGTTCAGGCGGCGACGGGTCTGGAAAGCAGGGCCTTCAGCGAGGCTTCGGCCGCCGGCTCGCGCTCTGAACGCTCGACAAACCCGCCGCCAAAGACGCGGGCGTCATCGCCTGGCGCCGAATAGAGCGCGCAGGCCTGGCCGGGCGCCACGCCAGCTTCGCCGACGGTCAGGTCAACATAGATGCCGTGCTCATCGGCACGAAGAACGGCCGGTGTCGGCGCCCGGGTAGAGCGAACCTTCGCGTAGCAGGCAAAACCTTCGCCGGACGCAGCTTCGGCAAGCGGTTCGTCGCCGAGCCAGTTGACGTCGCGAAGATAGACGCGGTGTGTCTCCAGCGCTTCCTTGGGGCCGACAATGACACGGCGGGAGCGCGCATCGAGAAAGACGACATAGAGTGGCTCGCCAGTCGCAACGCCGATGCCGCGGCGCTGGCCGATCGTATAATGAAGGATGCCGTCATGGTTGCCGAGCACGCGGCCGTCGAGATGCACGATCTCGCCCGCCAGCGCCGAGTTCGGCTTCAGCTTGGTGATGATATCGGAATATTTGCCCTGCGGCACGAAACAGATGTCCTGGCTGTCGGCCTTCTTGGCAACGACGAGCCCCATCTCTTCGGCAAGCCTGCGGGTCTCGGCCTTCGGCAACCCGCCGAGCGGGAAGCGCAGATAGTCGATCTGCTCCTGGGTGGTTGCAAACAGGAAATAGCTCTGGTCACGATCGGCATCGGCCGGGCGGTAAAGCGCGCGGCGGCCGGGGTTGCCGGATGACGGATTCGGGCGCGAACGGATGTAATGGCCGGTCGCCAGCGCATCGGCGCCGAGTTCCTTGGCGGTCGCCAGAAGATCGGCGAACTTGACGGTCTGATTGCAGGACACGCAAGGGATCGGCGTTTCGCCGGCGACATAGCTTTCCATGAAGGGATTGATGACAGTGTCGCGGAAGCGCTTCTCGTAATCGAGCACGTAATGCGGAATGCCGAGCGTTTCGCAGACACGGCGCGCGTCGTCGATGTCCTGCCCGGCGCAGCAGGAGCCGGCGCGGTGAACGGCCGCGCCATGGTCGTAAAGCTGCAGCGTGATACCGAGCACATCGTAGCCCTGGCGCTTCAAAATGCCGGCAACGACGGAGCTGTCGACGCCGCCCGACATGGCGACGACAACGCGCGTATCTTCCGGCTTCTTGTCAAAATCCAGTGTGTTCACGAGTGCTGCCAGTTCAGTGCTTGTTTCGCCCCGCCGTTTGCCCTGCAAATGCGGCGGATTTCCTGCTCTTCCGGCAGGCTCGTTCGCCGGGCTTTCGTGGCCGTGGATATAGAAAGGATTGCGGCTTCGCGCAAGAGGCGGGGATTTGCAGCCACGTCGCGCTATTCTGCTGCCGCCTTGCGCCCTCTCTCCTCCCGGCCCTCCAGCATCGCTCTGACCTGCGGCAAGGCCTGCGGATATTCGCGTTGGATGAAATCGATCAGCTTTTCGCGGATTTCGCAGCGCAGATCGAAGGCTCGCCCCGAATTCGAGGCTGAGGCGAGGATGCGGATTTCCATGACGCTCTCCCTGAAATCGGTGACGGCGACGTTGGCCACCCTCCGGTACCAGAGCTTGGAGCCAGCCAGTATCTCCTCCGCCTTGGCGCGGATCGCGGAAACCGGCACGCTGTAGTCGAGATAGATCATGACCGTGCCGATCAGCGATGCGCTCTCGCGCGTCCAGTTCTGGAACGGGTTCTCGATAAAATAGCTGAGCGGCAGGACGAGGCGGCGCCAGTCCCATATTTTCACGACGACGTAAGTCGAGGTGATCTCCTCGACATTGCCCCATTCGCCCTCGACCAGAAGCGCATCGTCGATGCGGATCGGCTGCGTGATCGCAAGCTGAATGCCGGCGAAGAGATTTTTCAGGACCGGCTGCAAAGCCAGACCGACGACGATGCCGGCAACGCCGGCGGATGCGAGCAGGCTCACGCCATATTGCTTGACCGCGTCGAAAGTCATCATGCAGGCGGAAATCGTCACGACGACGATGATCATGTCTGCGATCCGCTCGATGATCCGCGACTGCGTGACATGCTTGCGCGCGAACAGATTATCCTCGGCGTCCAGCTTGAAGCGCCGCAGATAGACCGTCATCCAGATATGCTTGGCCGTCTTCGCCATCCAGGCAACGAGGATGATGAAGGCGATCAGCAGCACGTGGCGCAGCGTCGAGGCCTGATATTCCGTGAGCGGTGAAATGGTGGCGGCAAAGCCCAGCGCAGCAGCTAGGATTGCCAGCCGCGCCATGCCCTCGAGCCGGGAGACAAGCGACCGCCAGATGATATCGCGTGATGCGACGAGGCGTGTCAGAAGCCGGAAAGCCACGCGATGGAAGAAAAGCGAGAGCGCCACCACGACAGCGAAGATGCCAATGCTTGCCACCCAATCAGGCAGCCAGATGCCTTGGGCGCGAATATCGTTCACAAGGTCGGACATGAGCCGGCACTTAGGGTGCTCTGCAATATGGAAAAGAGCAAAAGTTCATGCGACCCCTCAGCAGCAGGGCCACGGAGCCTTCCGATGCGAAATCAGCCGTTGACGGCAATGCGCCGCTTTAAGGCCGTGCCGTATATCAATTCTTCGGCTTGCGCCCGTGGCATGGGCTTGCCGAGCAGATAGCCCTGGACTTCCCCGAAACCCTCCTGCTTGAGCCTCTTGAGCTGCTCTTTTGTTTCGACACCTTCGGCAAGCGTCGTCGCATTGAATCCCGAACCGATGCCGACGACTGCGCGGATGATGGCGAGACTGCCGGCATCGCTCTCGATACCGGCCACGAAGCTGCGATCGAGCTTGATCTTGTCGAAGGCGAAGGCGCGAAGATAGCTGAAGGAGGAATAGCCGGTGCCGAAATCGTCGATCGCGATACGGATGCCGAGTTCCTTCAGCGCGCGCAGCAGCGGCAGGCTCAATTCGACGTCGGCGAGGAAGACGGATTCCGTAATCTCTATTTCCAGCCGCTCCGGCCGCAGGCCGCTGCCGTCAAGAGCGGCGACAACGGTTGACAGAAGACTGGTGTGGCGGAACTGGCTGACGGAGAGATTGACCGCAATCTTAAGATGACCCGGCCACGAAGCGGCGGTGCGGCATGCTTCGCGCAGCACCCATTCGCCGATCGGAACGATCAGCCCCGTCTCCTCTGCAATCGGAATGAACTCCGTCGGTGCTACCAGACCGCGCAGCGGATGGTGCCAGCGGATGAGCGCTTCGAAGCCTGCAAGACCGTCATCTTCCAGCCTGACAATCGGCTGATAGTGCAATTCGAATTGGTTTTTCGCCAGCGCATCGCGAAGCTCGGCGCTCAACTGGTGCCACCGCTCGGCTTCAAGCCGCATCTCGGGTTCATAGAACCGATAGGTCGACCGGCCGCTCGCCTTCGCGGCGTAGAGCGCAAGATCGGCATGGCGCATCAGCACGTCTGCATCTTCGGTATGCTCCGGTGCCAGCGCAATCCCGATGCTGCAGCTGACATGCTCGTTGACGCCATCGAGCTCAAAAGGCGCGGAGAGCAGCGCGAGAAGCTGGTTGGCAAAGCGCTCAGCGCGGCTAATCTCCGCAAGCTTCAGGACAAGAGCAAATTCGTCACCGCCAAGGCGGGCGACGAGATCACCCTCCTGCGCCAGCACGGAAAGGCGCTTCGCAACCTGGCACAAAAGCGTATCGCCAGCAGCGTGCCCCTTGCTGTCGTTGATGTGCTTGAAATGATCGACATCGAGATAAAGAAGTGCGATCGGGGCAGTCGCCGTCGCTGCGGCGGCATGCAATTCGATATGCTGGGCAAAGGCCGCGCGGTTCGGCAGGCCGGTCAAGGAATCGTTCATGGCCATGTAGGCAAGCTTCGCTTCGAAGGCCCGCTCTTCCGTCACGTCCTGTGAGATGCCGAGCAGATAGCGCGGCGGACTGCCTTCGGGCGCAGGCAGCGCCTTTTTCGCCGTCCTCAAAATACGCTGCACGCCGTCGAGACCCTGGATCGTTTCCTCGAAGGTGATCGTGCCTTTGGCATCAAAGGCGCGGCTGTCCTGTTCGCGGAGGATCGCCATCTGCGCCGCCGGAAAGATCGTGCGGTCGGTGCTGCCGAGCACGTCCTCCGTGGCACGGCCGACAATGACGCTGCAGGCTTCGTTGAAAAGGATGTAGCGGCCGTCCTCCTGCATGTCCTTGACGAAAACGCCGACTGGAAGGTTATCGACGATGCTGTCGAGCAGCGAGCGCGTATCCGTCACCTGCCGCCTTGCGGCATTGACCTCCGTGCGGTCCTGCACGATCGCCAAGATGGCGCTCTTTCCGTCGAAGCGTACCTCGCGTCCATAGGTTAGCACTTCGAAGGTCTCGCCATTGGCCTTGAGATGCGCCCAGCGCTCGGCCTTTTCGATGTCGGTGCGCGTTTCGACAGCCTTCAGCATGCGCGCCCGCTCGGCAGCCGGCCGGATGTCGAGCACCGTCATGGCAGAAAAATCCTCCGGCGCAAAACCGTAAAGATCCAGCGCGGCATCGTTGACGATCAGGAAATGCAATGTTTCCGGATCATAGACCCACATCGGCGACGGATGCGTCTTGAACAGCGAACGGAAATCGTCGTTCGGAGCTATGATCTCATCGGGCTTTTTCACGGTTACGGCCATGGACAAAGGATAGGTTCGAAAAATATCCGGCTGGTTATAGAGAAAAAAACTAAATAAAATCAGAATCATAGATCGCCTAAACTTTGGGCGGAAGCATGTTGATTAGGCAATTGGAAGCCGTTTGATGCCGCAGGAACAATCCCCGCGGCAATCTGTTTCTAGTGAAATGATACGGAGCCAACGGCGTCGAACCGCCTTCGCGAACAACGGACAAATAACCACTCACATTTCGAAAAGGAGGTTCATGTGACTCTCCTGGAACTTAAACCGAACCAGGCGGACGGCATCGCGCATGCAATTCGCCATGCCTGCGCGCCGCTGCCCGATCCCGCTCATATGATCGAATTCGGCGTCTTCTTCGATCCATACATCGACAGCTCGAAGGTCGTCCTCCTCGGCGAGGCGTCGCACGGCACCGCGGAGTTCTACCAGGCGCGCGCGGCAATCACCCGAAACCTCATCGAAAATCACGGTTTCAACATTATCGCCGTTGAAGCCGATTGGCCCGACGCCGAGAGGATCGACCGGCATGTGCGCCACCGGAACGTGCGAAGCTACGACGCAGAATCGTTTATACGTTTTCCCGATTGGATGTGGCGGAACGCTGAGTTCGAGCAGTTCGTCTCATGGCTGCGCAGCTACAATGAGAGCCTCGCGCCAGACCGGCGCGTCGAATTCCGCGGCTTGGATATCTACTCACTGAATAGCTCGCTCAAGGCAGTGCTCGATTACCTCCAGCGTATCGACCCCGAGGAGGCGATAAAGGCCCGCCGCCGTTACGCCTGCCTGACGCCATGGCAGGAGCGGCCCGCAGGCTATGCCCATGCCATCCTTTCCGGCGTTCAGGAGGAATGCGAACCGGCCGTCGTCGCCCAATTGCGGGAACTGCTCGCCCGCGAGCTCGATTATGCCGCCGCTGATGGCGAGGACTTTCTCGATGCAGCTCAAAATGCGCGTATCGTCGCAACCGCCGAACACTATTATCGGGCGATGTACCGGAGCGGCAACGATTCCTGGAACCTGCGCGACAAGCACATGTTCGAAACGCTCCAGAAGCTGTTGGAGTATCGGCCAGATGCAAAGGCTGTCGTGTGGGCCCACAATTCGCACATCGGCAATGCGGCTGCCACCGCCATGGGCTGGGACGGCCAGTTCAACATAGGCGAGCTTGCCCGGATCGCCTATGGCGAGGAGACTCTTCTCGTGGGCTTCGGGACGGACCGCGGTACTGTGGCGGCCGCCGACGACTGGGATCAGCCGGTAAATGTCAAGGCCGTCAATCCTTCGCGTCCGGACTCTTACGAGCGTGTTTTCCGGCAGACCGCGATACCAAGATCGCTGACCGACCTGCGCGGAACCCGCGATCGGGCAGTGCGCGAGGTATTGTCGGAACGACGACTTGAACGCGCCATCGGCGTTGTCTACCGGCCGGAAAGCGAATTCTACAGCCACTATTTCGAAGCGGTGCTTCCGGAACAGTTCGACTGCTACGTTTGGTTCGAAGAAACGAAAGCCGTGAATCTGCTTGCTGCCGTGCGCCCGCAAGGTGTGCCCGAAACCTATCCGTTCGGACTGTGACGATGCATACCGCTCTCCGCTTTCACAATCGTGCCGACGCGGGCAGAAGGCTCGCCGAAGCCATTGGCGCACGAAGCGATGACCCGGTCGTGCTCGGTCTGCCGCGCGGCGGCGTGCCTGTGGCATTCGAACTCGCGTGCTGCCTGCACGCGCCGCTCGATATCCTCCTCGTTCGCAAGATCGGGGCGCCTGGCTACCCGGAATATGCCATCGGCGCTGTTGTTGACGGCAAAAATCCACAACGCGTGATGAACGAAGACGTTCTTGCCTATTGCGGTGCGTCCCTCGATTATTTCGAGAAAGAGGCAGCCCGCCAGTTCGAAGAGATAGAGAGGCGCCGAAAGGTTTATCTCGGTGATCGCCCACCGACTGATCTTGCGAACCGGAGCGTCATTCTCGTCGACGACGGCATTGCCACCGGCGCATCGGTAAAGGCTGGATTGAAGGCGCTCCGCCAGGCGGGTGCGGCCCATATCACGCTTGCGGTCCCGGTTGCGCCGCGGATGGTCATCGAGGAACTGAAGACCCAAGTCGACGAAGTCTTCTGTCTATCCGCGCCTGAAGACCTCCAGGCGGTCAGCCTTCACTATGACGATTTCAAACAGACCAGCGATGGTGAGGTCACCGAGTTGCTTGCAAGGACTACCTACGGCGACCTTCCGAAGGGCTGAGGCGTTTTCAGCTTCAGCACCAATTCTCAACATCCTTGCCAATCCAGTAGTGAGGGCGATCGTTGGAAAGGCTCATCTGCGCATGGATCGGTCCTCCTTCTGGTTGGAAATGAGAAACGATCGCGCCGTTTAAGTTCAGTGGTGCGGATGCATGCACTGGCCGTGATCGGCAAGGACTTCGATGACCCGGCACTGATCCACACGGCCGTGGCCGCAGCCTTCGACCATGATCTCGAGCTCGGCTTTCAACGCCATCAGGCTGCGGATACGCTGTTCGACCTCGATGAGCCGCGCTTTGGCGATCGCATCGGCTGAAGCGCAGGATTGATCGGGATCATCCTGCAGCGCCAGCAAGGTTCGGATGGAACCGACCTCGAAGCCGAGCTCGCGGGCATGGCGGATGAAGGCAAGGCGGCGGATATCGGCAGGTTCATAGGAGCGCTGGTTGCCCTCGCTGCGGCTGGGCGCCGCCAGCAGCCCGATGCTCTCATAGTAGCGGATCGTTGGAACCTTCACCCCGCTCTGGCGGGCTGCATCGCCGATCGTGATCTTTCTCATGATTTTCCTCTTGCACCTCTAGTCGCTAGAGCATGTAGGAAGAATGCTGCTGAAGAACAAGGAAATCCGAAATGGCTGAAGCGGCTCGGGCGAAATACAAAGTTGGCGGCATGGACTGCGCATCCTGCGCGGCGAAGATAGACACGGCAGTCCGCCGCATTGCCGGCGTCGAGGACGTTTCCGTTTCCGTGACCGCCGGCACGATGACCATCAGCCATGATGGTACCAGTGATCTGAAAGCGATCGAGAAGAAGGTGACCGGTCTCGGCTATTCGGTCGTGCCGATGCCGGCAAGGGCGCGGGATCACGATCACGCTGCGCAAGGCCATAATCATGGTCATACCGACCATGATCACCATGGACATACTCATCCTGAAAAGGACATCACAGAGCTGCACGGCCACGACCATGGGCCGATGGGCGGCCTTTGGTGGCAAACCAGAAAAGGGCGACTGACGATCGCAGCCGGTGCGGCTCTTGCCGCGGCTTATGCCGCCGGGCATCTCATCCCGACGATCGCCCCTTACGCCTTTGTTGCCGCCGTGCTGGTCGGTCTTGTACCGATCGCCCGCCGCGCGATCTCGGCGGCACTCTCCGGGACCCCGTTTTCGATCGAGATGTTGATGACGATCGCGGCCATCGGCGCCGTCATCATCGGCGCCGGAGAGGAGGCCGGAGCCGTCGTCTTCCTCTTTTTGGTCGGCGAGTTGCTGGAAGGGGTTGCCGCCGGGCGTGCTCGGGCGAGCATTCAATCGCTGACGGCGCTCGTGCCGAAGAGCGCCTTGCTGGAGGAAAACGGGCAAACGCGCGAAGTGCCGGCGGAAACGCTCGCTGTTGGCTCCACCATCCTCGTCCGCCCGGGCGACCGGATTTCCGCTGACGGCGTCATCGTCTCGGGCGAAAGCGCGATCGATGAGGCGCCTGTGACGGGGGAAAGTGTTCCGGTGCGCAAAGGTGCCGATGACACGGTCTTTGCCGGAACCGTGAACGGTGATGCCGCGCTCCGTATCAAGGTAACTGCGGCAAGTGGCGACAACACGATCGCCCGCGTCATCAAACTCGTCGAGGAAGCGCAGGAATCGAAGGCGCCCACCGAGCGTTTCATCGACCGCTTCTCGCGCTACTATACGCCAGGCGTCGTCGCGGCGGCGGCACTGGTCGCGATCATCCCGCCGCTCTTTGCTAATGGCGCCTGGGACGAATGGATCTACAAGGGGCTTGCGATCCTGCTGATCGGCTGCCCTTGCGCGCTGGTGATCTCGACGCCCGCTGCAATCGCCGCTTCGCTGTCGGCTGGCGCGCGGTGCGGATTGCTGATGAAGGGTGGTGCCGTGCTGGAAACGCTCGGCAAGGTCACCGCCGTCGCACTCGACAAAACCGGTACGCTGACCGAAGGTAAGCCGAGGGTGACCGACATCGTGCCTTTCGAATTGACGGAGGCTCAAGTGCTTTCGCGCACAGCCGTCCTGGAAAGAAACTCCAGCCACCCTCTCGCACTGGCGATCCTCGATCGCGCAAAGAGCGACAAGGTGCCCGTACCGCCGGCCTTTGAGGTGGAAGCCATTCCCGGCAAGGGCATGACCGGCCGCGTCGGCGGTGAAAGGCTCGATCTTCTCTCTCCGTCTGCCGCCCGCGCGACGGGCGCCCTGACAGCCGAACAGGGCCAGCGCATTGCTGCATTGAACGAACAGGGCAAAAGCGTATCGGTTCTTCTCGTCAACGGCAAAGCCGCCGGTTTCATCGCCATGCGCGACGAGCCGCGCGGGGACGCAAAAGCCGGCCTCAAGATACTGACCGATGCCGGGGTCCGGATCGTCATGCTGACCGGCGACAACGAGCGCACAGCAAAGGCGATCGGAGAACAGCTTGGTATCGATGTCCGAGCCGAACTCATGCCCGGAGACAAGCAGCGTATTGTCGGCGAACTGAAGCGCGAAGGCTTCATTGTCGCCAAAGTCGGGGACGGCATCAACGACGCCCCCGCCCTGGCGGCTGCAGATGTCGGCATCGCCATGGGAGGCGGCACGGACGTAGCGCTGGAGACCGCAGATGCGGCGGTCTTGCACGGCCGCGTCAGCGATGTGGCGGCGATGATCGAGCTTTCCAAGCGGACGATGCGTAACATCTTCGAAAACATCGCCATCGCGCTTGGCCTGAAGGCGGTCTTCCTCGTCACAACCGTCATCGGCCTCACCGGCCTCTGGCCCGCAATCCTCGCCGATACGGGCGCAACAGTGCTGGTGACACTCAATGCGTTGCGGCTGCTAACGATCCGATAGTGCATCTCTGCCGGTAGCGAGCCAACCATAGCTTGTGATGAATTTTCGATGACACGGGAACCATGTCGCCGTCCGCGCATTCCCGCATTCGGGCTGTATTCGACGAATGCGGCGCCCGGGCAAATCTCGATGGGGAGGATATCATGGATCGCAGAAATCTTACGGCATTGCTCGGCATACTTGCCGTCGCCGGCTACCAGAACCGCGACAAAATCGCCGCAGCACTCCGCGAACTCACGCAAGGCGGCGCACGGCCGCAAACTGCCGGCACGGAGCCCGGCGGAGTCCCCTCGCAGCCTTCTGAAGGAGGCTTGGGCGGACTTCTCGGCGGCCTTGCAGGTGGTGGTCTTGGTGACCTCGTCAAGGGCGGCTCTGCCGGCGGTGTCCTGAGTGGCGGCCTTGGCGGCCTACTCGAACAGTTTACCAAGAACGGCTATGGCGATACGGCGGATTCATGGGTATCGCCCGGTGCGAACAAGCCGATCGACGACCGGCAACTCTCGCAAGCGCTCGGCCCGGACGTTCTCGAAGAACTTTCTGCAAAGACGGGCTTGAGTGAGGATGAAATCCTGAAACGCCTTTCAAAAGACCTACCGAAGGCCGTCGATGACCTGACACCACAAGGTCAGATTCCGAACAGCGCCAACTTTTCGATCTGATTGAAAGTTTTGCCCGGCGCAGTCCCCCGCGCCGGGCAGTCGCATTCTTCCTTGGGAGGAAATCTTAATCGACCGCGAAGACCAAGGGCTTGGCCTGGCGGATGGCCCGGTGCGCCGTCAGCTTCGCGAGAACGTCGTCGCCGATCGGGCCATCGACATAGAGGAGCGCGATCGCATCACCGCCCTGCTTGTCGCGGCCGAGCTGGAAGTTGGCGATGTTCACACCGGCTTCCCCGAGCGTCGTGCCGATGAAGCCGATCATGCCGGGAACGTCGGTATTGGCAATGTAGACCATGTGGCTGCCGACATCGGCATCGAGGTTGATGCCCTTGATCTGGATGAAGCGCGGCTTGCCGTCGGAGAAGACGGTACCGGCGATCGAGCGCGTCATGCTCTCGGTCGTCACCGTGAGCTTGATGTAGCCGTCGAAGACGCCGGTCTTGTCGCGCTTGACCTCAGAGAGCACGATGCCCTTTTCCTTGATCATGATCGGGGCCGAAACCATGTTGACGTCGGCAACCTGCGTACGGATCAGACCGGCAAGCAGCGCGCTCGTCAGCGCCCGGGTATTCATGTTCGCCGTGGCGCCGTCGTAGAGGATCTCGATTTCCTTGATCGGCTCGTCGGTGACCTGGCCGACGAAGGCGCCGAGAACGTCGGCGAGCCTGATGAACGGCTTCAGGATCGGCGCTTCTTCGGCCGTGATCGACGGCATGTTGATAGCGTTGGAAACGGCACCCTTGACCAGATAGTCCGCCATCTGCTCGGCAACCTGCAGGGCGACGTTTTCCTGCGCTTCCGTGGTCGACGCACCGAGATGCGGCGTGCAGACGACGTTCGGCAGACCGAAGAGCGGGCTTTCTTTGGCGGGCTCGACCTCGAAGACGTCGAAGGCAGCACCGGCGACATGGCCGGACTTGATCGCGTCGGCAAGCGCAGCCTCATCGACGAGACCGCCGCGGGCGCAGTTGATGATGCGCACACCCGGCTTCGTCTTCGCCAGTGCTTCCTTGTTGAGGATGCCGCGCGTCTTGTCCGTCATCGGCACATGCAGCGTGATGAAGTCAGCCTTGGCAAGCAGTTCGTCGAGCTCGACCTTGACAACGCCCATTTCCTCGGCGCGCTCCTTGGAGAGGAACGGGTCGTAGGCGAGAACGTGCATCTTGAGGCCAATGGCGCGAGCACAAACGATCGAGCCAATGTTGCCGGCGCCGATGACGCCAAGCGTCTTGCCGGTGATTTCGACACCCATGAACTTCGACTTCTCCCACTTGCCGGCCTGCGTCGAGGCATCAGCCTGCGGCAGTTGGCGGGCAACGGCGAACATCAGCGCGATTGCGTGTTCGGCGGTCGTGATGGAGTTGCCGAAGGGCGTGTTCATGACGATGATGCCGCGGCGCGAGGCAGCCGGTATATCGACATTGTCGACACCGATGCCGGCCCGCCCGATGACCTTGAGGTTGGTCGCGGCTGCAATCAGCTTTTCCGTCGCCTTTGTGGCGGAGCGGATGGCAAGACCGTCATAGTTGCCGATGATTTCGGCGAGCTTGTCCTTGTCCTTGCCGAGTTGCGGCTGGAAATCGACTTCGACGCCGCGGTCGCGGAAGATCTGGACAGCGGTTTCCGACAATTCGTCGGATACGAGAACGCGAGGTGCCATTGGGGGCTTCCTTCAAAAGTGTTCAGCGATGATAAATGAGAATGCGAAGGCCCCGCTCAGCGAGCGGAGCCGGATGCGATCACGTCAGGCAGCAGCCTGGGAAAGCGTTGCCTTCTGCGTCTCGAAGGCCCAGGAGAGCCAGGGCATCAGCTTCTGCATGTCGGCGGTTTCGATCGTAGCGCCTGCCCAGATACGGAGGCCCGAGGGCGCGTCGCGATAATGGCCGATGTCGTAGGCGACACCTTCCTTCTCGAGCAGCGAGACGATGCCCTTGGCAAAATTCGCCTGGCCGTCGGCGTCGAGTGCCGCAACATCCTTGTCGACGATCTTCAGGCAGACCGACGTGTTCGACGCGGTCTCCGGCTTCACCGCCAGGTTGGCGATCCAGTCGTTGGCCGCAACGAAATCGGCGATGACCTTGGCATTCCCATCGGCGCGCGCCATCAGCGCCCTGAGGCCGCCGAGCTGCTTTGCCCAGAGAAGCGCATCGAGATAGTCCTCGACGCAGAGCATCGAAGGCGTGTTGATCGTCTCGCCCTGAAAAATGCCTTCGGAGAGCTTGCCGCCGGAGGTCATGCGGAAGATCTTCGGCAGCGGCCAGGCCGGCGTATAGGTCAGCAGGCGCTCAACCGCGCGCGGCGAAAGGATGATGACGCCATGCGCGCCCTCGCCGCCGAGAACCTTCTGCCAGGAAAAGGTGACGACATCGAGCTTGGCGAAATCGAGGTTCTGCGCAAAAGCGGCAGACGTCGCGTCGCAGATCGTCAGTCCCTTGCGGTCGGCCGGGATGAAATCACCGTTCGGAACGCGAACGCCCGAGGTGGTACCGTTCCAGGTGAAGACCACGTCGCGGTCGAAATCGACGGAGGAAAGGTCTGGCAGCTCGCCGTAACCGGCTTCGAGCTTGCGGACGTCCTTGAGCTTTAGTTGCTTGACGACATCGGTGACCCAGCCCGCGCCGAAGCTTTCCCAGGCGAGCATGTCGACGCCGCGCTCACCGAGCAGCGACCAGAGCGCCATTTCAACGGCGCCGGTATCGGAAGCGGGAACGATGCCGATGCGGTAATCCGCCGGCACTTCCAGAACTTCGCGGGTAAGATCGATGGCTTGCTTCAGCTTTGCCTTGCCGACTTTCGCGCGGTGCGAACGGCCGAGAGCCGCGTCAGAAAGGGCATCGAGCGTCCAACCGGGGCGCTTCGAGCAGGGGCCAGAAGAAAAATGAGTATTTTGCGGACGTACGTCCGGCTTTGCGGTCTTCGCCATGTGCTATCCTTCCAGATAGATAGCTCCTCGTTGGGGAGGAGTGTCCCGCCGCCGTGGATACAGATGACGCGCATCATAGTCAACGTGGAAGTGTCGCATCCGGAGGATTTTTTGACGCAGGCGCGATCAAGACCGCTCATCCGTACCGGGCCGACAGGGGGGAGAACGGCCCGAAGAAGGCTGTGCTATGGTATGTGCGATAAGATATCGGCAGTCCCGGCTTTCGACCTGAAGACCCGCGTAGGCGCACTTGATGCGCAGACAATGGCACACCTCGAAAGCAGTCTTCCGAACGTGCTCGATCTGCATCCATGACGAAAAAGCCGCCCAACGGGCGGCTTTCGATCAGTAGCTGAGACTTCGGATTACTTGTAGACCGACGGCTGCAGCGGAATTTCCGGCGGCGGCTCGTAGCTTGCCTGCTGGCAACCGCCGAAGAGGTAACGGGCGCCGACGCGGGCTTCATGAACATTGAAGCCCTTGTCCCGGCCAGGCCCACCATTGCTCGCGTAACCGAACATGCTGCCGCCGTCGACATGCAGGAAGCGATAGCCGACATCCGCCTTGACGTTACAAGTGACGTCGATCGAGGCGCCGGCCATGAGCGCGTAGCTGAAGCGCCAGTTGCCGCGGCCGCCGTGGATCACTTCGTCATCGCAACCGCCACCATCATCCTGGCAGGATTCGTTACGAAGGTTTTTCCATTTGACATAGGTACCGCCGATACCGCCGCCGACATAAGGCGTGAAGACGCCGTAAGTGCCGAGGTCGACATAGGCATTCGCCATCAGCGTCCAGGCCGTGAGCGACGAGACGTCGCGAGAGGTGCAGGCCTCGAGTGGGGCACCGCACTGGCCGGTCGTTGAGCCGCGGAAATCAGCCTTGGTCAGGTAGTCGAGCGTCAGGTCGGTGCGGAAGTAATTGTTGATCTGGTAACCAACGCCGCCGCCGACCGTCCAGGAGTCGCGCAGCTCGGCGCTGTCGAAATCGACCTCATTGGCGTTGCTTCCCTGGAAGTAGCGGGCGCCGCGCATGTCGGTGAAGCCATAGCCGACATCGCCGCGCAGATACCAGCCGGTCGATTCAGCTACCGTGACTTCCGGCGGCATTTCCGGCGCGGGCTCGATAGGAGCGAGATCGGCGGCGAAAGCATTTGATGTGACAAGCAATGCGGCAAAGATGCCGGACAAGCTTCTTTTCATGATCCACTCCAAAATCCAGTTGCATCGGCAGAGCGGACTCCCTGCCAATCTGATAGGCTTTGCATGGATAATGAATTGGAAACGTTAAAAGCTGCTTAACTGTAAAAATTAACTACGTTTTTTGCCACGCAACATGGCTGAGTAACCCGTTGAATTTAACGGAAACATGTTGGAGCCAAACAATGCTTCGATCTTCTAAAGGTAGACAAGCGATCGCGTCAGAGCCCTACACTGGAGAAGGTCAGCCGCGTGAAGATCGTATAGTTCGATTCCGAGACCATCATGGCGACGAAGACAAGCACCAGAACCGGCGGCACCAGGATTGCATAGACAAATGCCAGCCGCTCCCAGGCCATGTGCATGAAGACGGCGACGATCAGTCCTGCCTTCAGCACCATGAAGAACAGGATCAGGAACCATCGCGCATAGCCCTGGATAGCGAAATAGTCGACCAGGTACGAGAAGGTGCTGAGGACGAAGAGCAACCCCCAGACCAGGAGATAGAGCTTGACGGGGTGTTGTTGTCCGGAATGCGTTTGCGCATGTGCCATGGCAGTCCTCACCACAAATAGAAGAATGCGAAAATGAACACCCAGACGAGATCGACGAAGTGCCAGTAGAGACCCATGATCTCGACGATCTCGTAATCACCCTTGCGGCTGGTAAAAAAGCCCCGCCGCTCCGTGTCGAAATCACCGCGCCAGACCTTGCGGGCGACGATGAGAAGGAAGATCACGCCGAAAGTGACATGGGTGCCGTGGAATCCAGTGATCATGAAGAACGACGAACCAAATTGCGCCGCACCCCAGGGATTTTCCCAGGGCCGTACGCCTTCCGAGATCAGTTTCGTCCATTCGAACGCCTGCATGCCGACGAATGTGGCGCCGAGAACCGCTGTCAACAGCATCAGGGCGGCCGTCCGGCCGCGTTCGCGGCGATATCCAAAATTGACAGCCATCGCCATCGTGCCGGAACTGCTGATGAGGACGAAGGTCATGATGGCGATGAGGATCAGCGGCAATTCATGCCCGCCGATATGAAGTGCGAAAACCTGGCTGGGATTCGGCCACTCGACAGGCGTAGACATGCGCGCAGTCATATAGGCCAGCAGAAAGCAGCCGAAGACGAAGGTGTCGCTGAGAAGGAAGATCCACATCATGGCCTTCCCCCACGAGACGTTCTTGAACGCCCGCTGGTCGGAAGAGAGATCGGCCGCGATCCCGCGCAGGCCTTCGGGCCGCTGGAGTGTTCCGCCGGTTTCCGCTTGCGTATATTCAGCCATCCTTCATCCCTCACGAAATCAGCTGGCGGCACAGATCGACGAAATCATTCGCCCAGCCGGCAAAGAGTGCGAAGAGAACCACCCAGACGAAAAGCATGAAATGCCAGTAAACGGCGCAGAGCTCGAGGCTGAGGTGGAGCCTGCGGGCAGGAAAGCGATCGTCGAATGCCCTGCCCGTCGTGCGGCCGAGCACCGCCAGACCGCCCAGAATGTGCAGGCCGTGCAGGCCGGTCAGCATATAGAAGAAGCTGTTGGCCGGATTGTCGGCAAGCACGTAACCGGCCGCCGCAAGCTCCCGCCACGCCATCACCTGTCCGGCGAGAAAGAGAAATGCCGTCGCCAACCCCAAAAGGAGCGCAATCCGCATGATGTCGCTGCGACCGCGGCGTGCCTCGACCTTGGCCCATTCGAGCGCGGCGCTGCTGAGCGCAAGCGCGGCGGTGTTGACCCAGAGCAGCCGGGGAATGGGCGTCGCCCACCAGTCGGCTGCCGCCATGCGCATGAAGTAGGCGCTAATCAGAAGCGCGAAGAGCGCACCAATTACGGCGAGGAAAATGCCAAGCCCGACCCTGGCGGGCGCGATCGGCAACCGCTTTTCGCCGGCCGACTCCGTCATCAGTCCCACCTCCAGCCACGGCTTGGATGTCAGCCGGTGCTGGGTCATCCACCAGAGGACGATGACGGCGATGACCGCCAGGAAGATCATCATGACGCTCATGAGGCTGCTCCCGCCGCGGTCCGGGCGGTGCCCGGATCATTCTGCGCAAGGAAGTCCTGGCTATTGCCCGGCACGCTATAATCATACGCCCAACGGTAGACCACCGGCAGTTCCTTGCCCCAGTTGCCATGCACCGGCGGGGTCTGCGGCGTCTGCCATTCCAGCGTTGTCGCACGCCACGGATTGCCGCCGGCTTCCCGGCCCCTGAAAAGGCTCGAGACCAGATTGAACAGGAAGACGATCTGCGCTGCCCCGACAATCAGCGCGGCAGCGGTGATGAAAACGTTCAGCGTATTGGCGGACGGCGGAACGAAAGCCGTCTCGCCCATCTCGTAATAGCGGCGCGGCACGCCCACCAGGCCGAGATAGTGCATGGGAAAGAAGATCGCATAGGTGCCGATGAACGTGGTCCAGAAATGGATGTGCCCCAGCGTCTCGTCCAGCATGCGTCCGGTCACCTTCGGATACCAATGATAGATGGCACCGAAAATGACCAGGATCGGTGCCACGCCCATCACCATGTGGAAATGCGCCACGACGAACATCGTATCGGACAGCGGCA
This sequence comes from Rhizobium mongolense USDA 1844, assembly GCF_000419765.1. Classification (GTDB taxonomy): domain Bacteria; phylum Pseudomonadota; class Alphaproteobacteria; order Rhizobiales; family Rhizobiaceae; genus Rhizobium; species Rhizobium mongolense. Next base: position 48,202 of record NZ_ATTQ01000008.1, read on the forward strand.
CGTCGACGACCACATTGCCGAGGAACAGTCCTGTCAGGCCGCCATTGACGAAAGTCAGAATGAAGGCGAGCGCAAAAAGCATCGGCAGCGTCAGGTGGATATCGCCGCGCCAGAGCGTCAGCACCCAGTTATAGACCTTGATGGCGGTCGGCACGGCAATGATGAGCGTCGTGACGGCAAAGAAGAAGCCGAAATTCGGGTTCATGCCGCTGACATACATGTGATGCGCCCAGACGATGAAGCTGAGCGCCCCGATGATCAGGATCGCCCAGACCATCATGCGGTAGCCGAAGATATTCTTTCGCGCATGCGTGCTAATGAGATCGGAGACGATCCCGAAGGCGGGAAGCGCCACGATATAGACCTCGGGATGACCGAAGAACCAGAAGAGATGCTGGAAAAGGATGGGACTGCCGCCACCCTGCTGCAGCTGCGTGCCCATCTCCACGATGGCAGGCATGAAGAAGCTCGTCCCGAGGAGCCGGTCGAACAGCATCATCACGGCGGCAACGAAAAGTGCGGGAAAGGCAAGAAGCGCCATGACCGTCGCGGTGAAAATTCCCCAGACCGTCAGCGGCATGCGCATCAGCGTCATGCCGCGCGCGCGTCCCTGGAGCACGGTCACGACGTAATTCAGGCCGCCCATCGTGAAGCCGATGATGAACAGGATCAGCGACGACAGCATGAGAATGATGCCCCAATCTTGTCCGCCCGGCGTTCCCGAAAGAATGGCTTGCGGCGGATAGAGCGTCCAGCCGGCGCCGGTTGGTCCGCCAGGCGCGAAAAATCCGGCGACGAGCACCAGCACGGCGAGCAGATAAATCCAGTAACTCAGCATGTTGGCATAGGGAAACACCATGTCCCTGGCGCCGAGCATCAGGGGAATGAGGTAGTTGCCGAAACCGCCGAGAAACAGTGCGGTGAGAAGATAGATCACCATGATCATGCCATGCATGGTGATGAACTGATAATAGTGCTCCGCGTCGATGAAAGCGAAGTAACCGGGAAAGGCAAGCTGCAGGCGCATCAACCAGGACAGGACGAGCGCCACGAAACCGATCGCCATCGCCGTCATTGAGTATTGGACGGCAATAATCTTCGCATCCTGGCTGAAGACATATTTCGTCCACCAGCTCTTCGGATGGTAAAGTTCCACATCTTCGACTTCTGCAGGCGGGATGACCTCCCCGGCGCCCGATCGAATATCGACCATGATATGTCCGTCCTCCCTGTTCCTCCGATAGGCTACTTCGCCTGTTCTGCCGGCTGCGCTTCCCCCGATGCCAGCATTTGGGTGAATGTCGTCTGCTCCGCCAGCCAGGCCTGGTAGGCGACCTCCTCATCGATCATGACCGTTCCGCGCATTTGCGGATGCCCGACGCCGCACAGCTCGGCGCAAAGGATTTCGAACGTTCCGGTGCGCGTCGGCGTAAACCAGAAATAGGTCACCATGCCGGGAATCATATCCATCTTTGCGCGGAACTCAGGCACATAAAAATCATGAAGGACGTCGATCGAACGAAGCAGGACCTTGACCGGTTTGCCAATCGGCAGGTGCAATTCACCTCCCTCGACGATCACGTCATCGAGCCCTGCGGTGTCGTTCTTGTTCAGGCCAAGGGGATTTTCCGGATTGACCTCACGGGTATCGGATTTTCCCAGCCGTCCGTCTGCGCCCGGCATCCGGAAACTCCACTGCCACTGCTGAGCGACGACCTCGATCTGGTGCGCGTCGGCGGGCACGGTGATGAACTGGTTCCACACAACGAGCCCGGGCGCGAGCATCGCGGCAACCCCGACGGAGGTTACCACCGCAAGCCATATCTCCAGCCGCCTGTTTTCCGGCTCATAGGCGGCCTGGTTGCCGGGTTTGTGCCGGAACCGGAACACGCAATAGGCCATGAAAGAACCCACCGCCACGAACACCAGACCGGTGATCGCAAAGGTGATCAGCAGGGTGGTGTCGATGTAGCTCCAGTTGGAGGCGATCGGCGTCCACCACCACGGGCTCAGCAAATGGAACACGACGGATCCCACGACCAGCAGAACCAGAACCAGCACGATAGCCATTTCCTGCTCCTTGAACCGTGACTTGCCACACGGCGAAATCCGCAATCCGTCGGTGTATTGTTAGCATTATCTCACGAACAAGTCGTGTGGACAATGACAACGGCGAAAGCGGCGCTGCGGTGACCGTCAGGCATTCGCATTACATCTATTGGGAAAACTGCTTGAGATAAGCGATGAGATTGTTGATCTCGCTGTCGTCCTTCAGCCCGGCAAACGCCATCTTCGTTCCCTTTATCTTTCCCTTGGGATCGTGGAGATAGTCGCGCAGAGTTGCCTCGTCCCAAACGAGCCCGCCCTCGCCTGCTTTCTTCATTGCCGGAGAATAGCTGAAATTCGGATGTGTCGCCGCCTTCCTGCCAAGGATCCGGTTCAGCGACGGGCCGACCTTGTTCTTGTCGGTATCGGCCACATGACATATGGCGCATTTTTTGAAAACAGTAGCGCCCGCCGTGGCATCGCCCTCCTGGGCATTCACGCCAAAAGCAGGAAGCATGGAAACACATAAGCCGGCTAAAAGAACGCGATACTGCATGACAACCCAATCCTCCCAGGTTGCCTGAAACGACGGCCCGGCGCCATCTTTCTATCGCAATATGGCTTGCCGTGTTGTCGCCGCTGCAGGCGGGTGACACTTGTGCGATCAAGAAAAAGCTATGCCTCCACGCCGATAAGTCAATTCATCCAATAAGATTGTACTGAAGCATGACGCGGGCATGGAAAAGCCGGCGCATTGGCGCCGGCTTGATCGATCAACAAGGCAGAATTAAGCGGCGGTACGGACGCCGGAGATCGTGCCGATCAGCTCGTTGACAATGCGCTCGATCTGCGCCCGGTCGTCGCCTTCCGCCATGACGCGGATCAGCGGTTCGGTGCCGGAGGGGCGGATGACGAGGCGGCCGTTCTTGGAAAGCTCGGCTTCCGCATCGGCGATTGCCTGCTGCACTTGCAGGTCTTCCAGCGGCTTACCGCCGGAAATGCGGACATTGCGCAGAAGCTGCGGCACCGGCTCGAAGCGGCGGCAGACCTCGCTGACGGTCTTGCCAGTGCGCTTGACGGCAGCAAGGATCTGCAGCGCGGCAACAAGACCATCGCCGGTCGTGCCGTAGTCCGAGAGCACGATATGCCCGGACTGTTCGCCGCCGACGTTGAAATTGTGCTGGCGCATGTGCTCGACGACATAGCGGTCACCGACCTTGGTGCGGGCAAGACCCATCCCCTTGCCTTCGAGAAAGCGTTCCAGGCCAAGGTTCGACATCACGGTCGCAACGATGCCGTTGCCGCGAAGCTGTTGGTTCTCCGCCCAGGTTTCGGCGATCACTGCCATCAGCTGGTCGCCGTCGACCATCGTGCCGTTTTCATCCACGATGATGACCCGATCGGCGTCGCCATCGAGCGCGATACCGATGTCGGCCCGCACTTCGTCGACCTTCTTCTGCAAGGCGACGGGGCTGGTGGAACCGCAGTTGAGATTGATGTTGATACCGTTCGGCTCGTTGCCGATCGTAACGACATCGGCGCCGAGTTCCCAAAGCACGGCCGGTGCCACTTTATAGGCGGCACCATTGGCGCAGTCGATCGCAATCCTCAGGCCCTGCAGCGTGACATCGCGCGGCAGCGTGCGCTTCGCATGCTCGATGTAGCGGTCATGCACGCCATCGATGCGCTTGGCACGGCCGATGTCGTCGGACTTGGCAAGTTGCGTGTGGAGATCCTTATCCATCAAGTCTTCGATCTGCATTTCGATATCGTCGGAAAGCTTGTAGCCGTCGGGACCGAAGAGCTTGATGCCATTGTCCTCGTATGGATTGTGCGAGGCGGAAATCATGACGCCGATATCGGCACGCAGCGAACGTGTCAGCATAGCGACGGCGGGCGTCGGGATCGGGCCAAGAACGAATGCATCGACACCTGCGGCCGTGAAGCCCGCCACCATGGCATTTTCCAGCATATAGCCGGACAGACGCGTGTCTTTGCCGATGACCACGCGATGGCGGTGATTGCCGCGGCGGAAGATCGTACCGACTGCAATGCCGACCCGCATCGCCAGATCCGGCGTCATCGGGAAGATATTCGACTGCCCGCGAATGCCGTCTGTGCCAAAGTAACGTCTTTTCATATGCTCCCCTATGCTTTCAGCGCGCCAAGAGGGCAGCGCGTTGTGCCAAGCAATTCAAGCCGCAGAGACGATTCGCCCCAATACAAAGCCTCATTGCGGCCTCTTCATGATAGCGGCATGCCACAAATCCTAGGCGCCATCACGTAAATTACCAAGAAAATTGATTATATCCCGTTACCGACGGAAAAAGGCCGGATCTTCTGCTGGAAAATCCGGCCTTGTTCGTTCGAGTTGCTTTCCGTCAATGCGGCTGGGGCTCGAGCCCTGCTTCCGGCTCGTCGCCCTTGGAAGCCGGACGTGCGCCGGCTTTCGGCACGGCCGAGCCGCGGCTCGGCGGAGAGTCGTCGCCAAGGTCGCGAGCGGGCTTTTCACCGCGGAGCAGCGCCTTGATTTCCTCGCCGGTCAGCGTTTCGTACTCAAGCAAGCCTTCGGCAAGCGCGACGAAATCGTCATGCTTTTCGGTGAGGATATCGCGCGCCTGCGTATATGCCTCGTCAATAAGCCGACGCACTTCGTTGTCGATCTTTTGAGCCGTGGCCTCGGAAACGTTCTTCGATTGCGATACGGAATGGCCGAGGAAGACCTCCTGCTGGTTTTCGCCATAGGCAACCTGACCGAGCTGGTCGGAAAAGCCCCACTGCGTGACCATGGCGCGGGCAAGCTTGGTGGCCTGCTCGATATCCGAAGACGCACCGGAGGTGATGTTCTCCTTGCCGAAGGTGAGTTCTTCCGCAACGCGGCCGCCCATCATGATGCAGAGGCGCGAGACCATCCACTTATAGCTCATCGAGTAGCGGTCGCCTTCGGGAAGCTGCATGACCATGCCGAGAGAACGGCCGCGCGGAATGATCGTTGCCTTGTGCAGCGGATCGGCGACGGCGACGTTGAGCGCCGTGATCGCATGGCCGGCTTCGTGATAGGCCGTGAGCTTCTTTTCCGCTTCGGTCATCGCCGAAGAGCGGCGCTCGGCGCCCATCATGATCTTGTCCTTGGCGTCTTCGAACTCCTGCATGGTGACGACGCGCTTGTTGCGGCGTGCGGCCATCAGGGCGGCTTCGTTGACGAGGTTCATCAGGTCAGCACCGGAGAAGCCGGGCGTACCGCGGGCTAGAACCTTGAGGTCGACATTGGGCGCCAGCGGAACGTTGCGGGCATGTACCTTGAGGATGCGCTCGCGGCCGACGATATCCGGGTTCGGAACGACGACCTGACGGTCGAAACGGCCCGGACGCAGCAGTGCGGGGTCGAGAACGTCAGGACGGTTGGTCGCGGCAATCAGGATGATGCCTTCATTGGCCTCGAAGCCGTCCATCTCGACCAGCAACTGGTTGAGCGTCTGTTCGCGTTCGTCGTTACCACCGCCGAGACCGGCGCCACGATGGCGGCCGACGGCGTCGATTTCGTCGATGAAGATGATGCAGGGCGCATTCTTCTTCGCCTGCTCGAACATGTCGCGGACGCGACTTGCGCCGACACCGACGAACATTTCGACGAAGTCGGAACCCGAGATGGTGAAGAACGGAACGTTGGCTTCGCCGGCGACGGAGCGGGCGAGCAGAGTCTTACCGGTACCCGGAGGGCCGACAAGCAGCACGCCGCGCGGGATCTTGCCGCCGAGGCGCTGGAACTTCTGCGGATCGCGCAGGAATTCGACGATTTCTTCCAAGTCCTGCTTGGCTTCGTCGACGCCTGCAACGTCATCGAAGGTGACGCGGCCATGCGCCTCCGTGAGCAGCTTGGCCTTCGATTTGCCGAAGCCCATCGCGCCGCGCGAGCCGCCTTGCATCTGCCGCATGAAGAACAGCCAGACGCCGAGAATGAGCAGCATCGGCAGCAGGGTACCGAGATAGCTCAGGAAGCCTGACGAACCATCGGTTTCAGGCCGGGCCGAAACCAGGACGTTCTTCGACTGCAGGCGCTCGAGCAGGTTGTCATCGATGACAGGAGAATAGGTCTGGAAGGTGGTGCCGTTTTCAACATAGCTTCCCGACACACGGTTTCCCGTGACGACGACTTCCTTGACGCGGCCCGCATCAACCTCACGCAGGAACTGCGAATAGGGTATGTCGCGCGAGCCGGTCTGCGCCGGCGTCGTCTGGAACATGCTGAAAAGGGCAATCAGCAGAAGCGCTATGATTGCCCACAAGGCGAAATTACGTAAGTTAGGGTTCATTGAACTCCCCAGCACTGCAACAACCGCCTCATGGCAGCCGTCTTATTTGGCTTCTAACATAGGGTTGCGCTGTGCCGTTGCCAAGGCGATACACTCTGTCAGATGGCTTTTCCGTCAATAAGACCTAAAGGCGGGCTTGGATAGGGGCGCATTCCAAAAGCCGCCGCGAGGCTTTCAGCAAAGATGAGATCAAATCGTGTCAAAAAGCGGTCGAACGGCGCAAAATACCGCGCGAGACTGACATCGGGATGAGAATTCATGCACACGTTCGCGTCAGCGGCGACAGAAATACGTGGTTGCGCTGCCAAAGCCCGCTTGAGCGCAGCTTTGGGCAAATGCGCCGCCCGCCCTGGCTGGATTTCCGTGCCAAGCACGGGAATGAGGGAGGGGTTGGCGGACCGTGCCAGAACCGTCAGATCAAACGATGAGCTATTCTCGACAATAAACCGACCGTCCCAAATGGCGCGCTCCCCAGGCGCAACGACCAGTGGCAAGATGCCGCGGCTTTCGCGGGCAAGGTAAAGGCCGTCGCGTCTTAGATCGATAACCGCTCTGCTTGCGGTCATGCGTCCGGGCGTGCCGGCGGCTACGAAAGCGAGAATGCGGTCCATCTGCATGCGGCCTGGCGCAAAGCGCTGTCCGCCGAAAACGGCCGCAAGACGGCCGAGCGCATAACCGAGCACGTCCAGGGGCGCCTCAAGTCCCTCTCCCGCCACGCGGCCCAGCCCTTCGCACGGAAGCGTAAAATGACGGCCGAGCCAAAGGGCCGCCTGTCGTGAAAGCTCCAAGCGGATATCGGCACCGCAAGCTTCTGGCTCCGGGGCGCCCTCACCCGCCAACGCTGCGCGCGTGCGCACGCGCTCATATTTCAGATCCTCATTGCTGGGATCATCGAGCCAAGGCACGGCTCGGGCCGAGAGAAATGCCCGGATATCGGCGCGCATGCACGAAAGGAACGGCCGGGCGATCCAGGCCCGGCGCTCAAAGAGAACGGCATCGGCGATCCCGGTCGAGGGGTTGTCGCTGCGCGCGCCGCGCATCGCTCGCGTCTCCTGCTGATCGTCCAGCGTATGCGCCGTCACGATGAGATTAGCGCCAAGTTCCGCCGCGGCATCTGCGAGCAGTTCGTAGCGTGCCTCGCGGGCGGCCACCATGATGCCGGTTTCTGGTTTAGGATCCCGCCAGACACGGATCACATGGGAAATGCCGAGCGACTTGCATAAGGCTGCGACATGGCGCGCCTCATCCGCCGATTCTGCGCGCAGATCGTGGTCGATCGTCGCGGCGCATAGGGAAATCTTGGAATTGGGTTCGGCCTTCAGCGCTTCCAGAAGGGCAAGAAGCAGGCCGGTTGAATCGCTGCCGCCGGAGATCGCGACGAGAATACGCGTCGGGCTTTCAAGCGAACGGACAAAGCGGCGGGCCGCTGCCTCGGGCGAAAGCACGATTTCCGGAGACAAACCGGAAATCCTCAGCAGGAAAGGCGCTTCTGTTCGCTCGCGACCTTGCTTATGACAGCGCGCGAAGCCTTCGGGTAACGCTTGGTGACTTCCTTGAGCGTCGCGCAGGCGGTGTCGTTATTGTCGAGTGCTGCGAGCGACATGCCGAGCTTCAGCAGCATTTCGGGCGCCTTCTCGGAAGAGCCGTATTTCTTGTGGGCATTGAGGAAGGTCTTGGCGGCCTCATTGAACTTGCCCTGGGAATAGAGCGCCTCGCCCAGCCAGAAGTTGGCATCGGCAGCGCGAGCGCTTCCCGGATACTGCGCGATATACTGGGTGAACTGCTCTTCAGCAATCGCGTAGTCGCCGGAAAGGACGTGACCGTAAGCGGCCTTGTACTGATCGGTCTCGCTGCCGAGAGATGCGGTCTGCTGCGGCGACGTCCCGGCGTTCACGTCGGGAAGCGGCGCTGAACCGACCTCCGCGTTCTCATTCACGCTGCCGCCGATCGGATTGCCGTTCTGATCGAACTGGATCGAGCCCAGCTCCTGCGGCGGCCGGCCGAAACCGCTGTTCGACGGAACGTCGTTGGAGGGAGCCCTTTCGGCTCCCTGTGGTGTTTCGATGATCGTCGCGACATCGTCGTTCTGGCGCTGGGGACGTGTATCGGCCTGCCCGGAAGCCGGAGGCTGCAGATCGGCCTCGCTCTTCTTCGTGCTGCCCTTCGATCCAGCGGCACCGCCACTCTTTTCCAGATCCTGGAAGCGGAATTCGTTGTCTTCCTGCGTCTTGCGCAGCGATTCCTGCATCTGCAGGATCTGGAAGCTCATTTCCTCGATGCGGCCGTTCAGCTGGCGCAGCTGCTCTTCGAGTTGCTGCACGCGCATTTCGGCGCTGCTGCTCTGCACGTTGACGACCGGCGGCGTCTGCGTCTGGCTCTGCGCAGGCTTGCCGCCAAAATTCATGCCGAGAAACGAAGCGGAATAAGCCGCTCGCTCGGTTCCGGTCACGGCCGCGAGGCAGAGCAAGCCTGCCACGACAAGTTTCTTCATAGGTTTCGTCCTGTCCCAGTGATTCTTCGCGCCTGGATGGCACGAACAGGAGATTTTTCCAATTACCTTCAAAAAGCAACGGAGTCTGGCCAAAGTGTGTTCAAAAAGAAAAGGCGGCCCGCGAAGGAGCCGCCTTTCCGCAACATAATATATTTGAGAGGATTACATACCGGCGCCGCCGAGAACAGTGACTGCACGACGATTCTGCGACCAGCAGGAAATATCGTCGCAGACGGCGACCGGGCGTTCCTTGCCGTAGGAGATCGTCTTCATGCGCTGAGCCGGAACGCCGCGCGAAGCAAGGTAATCCTTGGTGGCGGCAGCACGGCGGGCGCCGAGAGCGAGGTTGTATTCGCGCGTGCCGCGTTCGTCGGCATGGCCTTCGACGGTGATCGCATAGTTCGGGTAGCGAGCCAGCCACTGTGCCTGGCGGTCGAGGGTCTGGGCAGCGTCGGCACGGATCGAGGTAGAGTCAGTGTCGAAGAAGATGCGGTCGCCGACGTTGACGGTGAAGTCCTGAGCCGAACCCGGCGTTGCGGCACCTGCACCGAGGCCGAGCTCGCCAGCACTGTTCGGCGTCTTCTTGTTGGCGCAGCCAGCAAGCGCCAGACCGGCAACGAGTGCGATCATGACAGGGTTGCGGGCGAAATTCTGCATACGGCTCATTGCCGGGGTGTGAATTCGGCTCATGGCCGGGTCTCCTTGCGATTTATCAGGGTTGCCGGACTGTAACCGTACTCGGTTAATCGGCGCTCAAGAATTATGGTTAATAAATTATTGATTGTCCCTGCATCGGCCAATTCCAGCACTTTGCGGCGACAAGAAGGCGAAATCCGGCTCATCCACTACTCAAGCAGCGGCGACCAGGCCGGGTCAGATGCGTAGGTCGGCGTCTTGATGACCTGCTCGTTGTAACCCGTCAGATCGATCGAATAGAGCTGCGGGCCGCCTGCACCGGCCGGCTGGCGGAAGAACATCAGCACACGCCCGTTCGGCGCCCAGGTCGGGCCTTCGTTGTGGAAGCCCGTAGTCAGGATGCGCTCGCCCGAACCGTCCGGCTTCATGACGCCGATCGAGAATTTCCCGCCCGATTGCTTGGTGAAGGCGATCAGATCGCCGCGTGGCGACCAGACCGGCGTCGAATAGTTGCCGTCGCCGAAGGAGATACGCGTCTGGCCGGAGCCGTCGGCATTCATCACGTAAATCTGCTGCTTGCCGCCGCGGTCGCTTTCGAAAACGATCCGGCCGCCATCCGGCGAATAGGATGGCGAAGTATCGATCGCGGCTGTCGACGTCAGGCGCGTCGTCGTGCGCGAGCGCAGATCCATCGTGTAGATATTGGCGTTCCCTTCCTGCTGAAGGCTCATCACCACTTTTTGGCCATCCGGCGAGAAGCGCGGCGAAAAGGTCATGCCCGGGAAGTTGCCGACAACTTCACGCTGTCCGGTTTCGAGCTGCAACAGGTAGACGCGCGGCTGCTGGTTGGCGAAGGACATGTAGGTCACTTCCTGCCGGTTCGGCGAGAAGCGCGGCGTCAGAACGAGGTCGCTGCCATCGGTCAGCGTGCGCACGTTGAAGCCATCCTGGTCCATGATCGCGAGCTGGCGTTTGCGCTGCTGCTTCGTGCCAGACTCGGAGACAAAGACGACGCGGGTATCGAAATAGCCCTCTTCGCCGGTGATCTGCTTATAGATCGCATCGGCAATGATGTGGGCAACGCGGCGCCAGTTTTCCGGCTGCGTATAGAATTGCTGGCCGGTCATCTGCTGACCGGCGAAGGAATCCCAGAGACGGAACTCGGCGCGAAGACGGCCATCGCCTTCCTGCGTGACGCGGCCGGTGACGAGCGCCTGCGCGTTGATGACCTTCCAGTCCTCGAAACGCGGTGCCGCATCGGGATTGGAAATCTTCTCGATGAAGGCGTTCTTGTTGATCGGCGCAAAGAGGCCGGAGCGCTGCAGATCGGCGGCGATCACCTGAGAGACCTGCGCGCCCATGTCGCCTTGCAGGAAATCGGTAATGGCGATCGGCAGCGGCTCGACGTTACCCTTGTTGATGTTGATCTCGACAAGCGCGTGCGCAGGCGTCGCGATAGCCGCTGTCACAGCCATGCCGAGAGCCACCATGAAGGCGCGGATGAGGGAACACTTGGTCATGAGGAGCAAGCCTTTCAGCATTTAAAGGGCCATCTGACTGGGGTCGAAGTTCACGATGACTTCGCTCCACGCGTCATATTTGTCTTTCGGAAGGTTGGTGAACGGCGCAGACCGTTTGACGGCACGATAGGCACCGCCGGCAAGTGCACGGCGTGTGGATTCGTTGCCGCCGGTCGCTTCGACCTCGGGATCTCCGATGATCTCGCCATTCTCGTCCAGCTTCATGTGGACGGTGATGCGGACCTGGTCCATGTCCGCAAGGCCGGGAATGATCTGCCAGTTGCCGGCAATCGCATTACGCAGTGCATCCATCTCGCTCATGCTGAGCTTGGCGCCGGTGTTATTCGACTTCTTGGCGCCCAGAGAAGCGACTTCGGTCGAGCGCTTGGCGCCGCCGTTGGAAGGCTCCTGCTTGTTCAGCAGTGCTGCGATGTCGTCGGCGTTGAAATCGCTCTGCTTCGAGGACGAGGCCTTGGCCTTTTCCTGGGCCTTGTCGGCTTTCTTCTTGTCCGGCTGCTTGTCGGCCGTCTTCTGCTGGTCCTGCGTTTTTTCCGGCGGCTTTTCAGCGGGTTTCTGCTCGGGCGGCTTCACCTGCGGCTTGGCGACCGGCGTCGGAACGTTGTCCGGCAGCGCTTCGGCTTCCGGCTTCGGCGGCTCGGCCTGTTCGGCAGGCATTTCTTGCGGCTTCGGCGGGGTCGGCGCAATTTCCGGCTTGGTTTCCGGAATCGATGCGACTTCCTTCGGCTCATCGACCACGGTGTCCTCCTTCATGATCTCCTTCACCTCGTTGGGGACGGGATCATTCTGGGGAAGCGGCTTCTCGGCGGCTTTGGGCGCGGCAGTGCTTTCGTTGTTGTTGGGCTTGGCGTTCGGGATCGGCGGCGTCTTCAGATCGATCTTGTTGTCGCCGAGGTTTTCGGCGTCTGCAACATCAGCGGGTTTTGACGTCGGCTTCGGCGCCGGCTTGTCGTTGGGCTTTGCCGTCTTGTCACCCTGCTGCATCTGGGTGATGGATTCGACCGGCACCAGATCGACCGGCATCGCTTCGAAATCATCGACCTTGAACGATTCCGGCGAACCAATGGTCACCAGAGCCGCGGCGAGCACCAAGCCGTGCAGAACAGCAGATGTGACGACGCTGGTCTTCATCTTGCTTTCTACTGGTCCTTCTTCTGCTGCGTGACGAGACCGATATTCTTGAAGCCCGCGCCCTGGATGCGCGCCATGACGTCGGCGATCACGCCGTAGGGCGCCGTCGCATCACCACGCACGAAGATGCGTTCATTGTAGCCGGTGGTCGCGATCGCTTCGAGCTTGGCGGCGATCTCTTCGGCCGGGATCGGCGTTTCCTGCAGGAACACCGCACCGTCATTCTTGACGGAAATGGTGATCGGCTGCGTTTCGGAATTGAGCGCCTTGGCTTGCGTTTCCGGCAGGTCGATCGGCACGCCGACGGTCATCATCGGGGCCGCCACCATGAAGATGATGAGCAGCACGAGCATGACGTCGACGAGCGGCGTCACGTTTATCTCGGAAATAACGCCTTTGTTCCGGCCACCACGGCGGCGGCGTCCTCCGCCTCCGCCGTTATTGCCTCCAACAGCCATACCCATAATCGTGTACTCCGTTGGTTTACTGCGCGGCCTGACGCGGCTGCAGCTTCTCGTCGATCTGGCGCGAAAGTATGGCGGAGAATTCGTCCGCAAAGCCTTCCATGCGGCCAGAGAGTTTGCCGGCATCCGCGGAGAACTTGTTGTAGGCGATAACCGCCGGGATAGCTGCAACGAGGCCGATCGCAGTGGCGAGAAGCGCCTCGGCGATACCGGGGGCAACGACTGCGAGATTGGTCGACTTCGAACCGGCGATTGCCTGGAACGAAGTCATGATACCGACGACCGTACCGAACAGACCGATGAACGGACCGGCCGAACCGATCGTCGCGAGCGAGCCGAGGCGGGCGGAAAGATATTCGGTCTCACGGGCGAGCGTCACATCCATTGCCCGGTCGATACGCATCTGCAGGCCGATCGGCGAGCGTGCGCCGCGCTCGAAGGACTTCTTCCACTCGCGCATGGCTGCGACGAAGATCGAAGCAAGCCCGGTATTGTTGCGTTCGGAAAGTGTCCTGTAGAGCTCTTCCAGCGACTGACCCGACCAGAAAACCTGTTCGAACTTGTCGAACTGGCGCCGGGCACGCCCATAGGCCAGATATTTGTCGATGACGATCGCCCAGGTCCAGACGGAGGCTGCTATCAGCCCGAGCATGACCAGCTTGACGACGATGCCTGCCTGCATGAACAGCGACCAGAGGCTGACGTCGGCCGTTGCTGCTGCCAATCCTACTTGTTCCATTTATCAAAATCCCCGAATCCAAACGCCCGGTGCTTGACCGGGCGGCGCAGAAAGTGATCTCGCAAGAATTGCTTGGCGACCGCCGCCCAAAGCCCTGGTCAAGCTTAAAGGTCTTCTTCCGCCTTCCTTGCCGTCAAATTTGGTCAAAGGAAGGCGTGCACCGCACAATCTCCGACTTTCAGAGTAAGACACTATTATGGTTAATAGATCGTTAGTGCCAGAGTATGACCGCAAAGCTTTACCAACTGAATTTTTCTTCCCGGCTTGGCACGAAGAGACCGAAGTCCGACGACGGAATACCGCGCAATCCTTGCAACGCCGAATTCCTTCACATAAATCATGTTTTTAAGGCTTGCGTTTGGTCGTTCCTGCGTGTCTCGGATGCATCTTCAGCCCTCCTGCGTCTCGATTTGCATCTGCTTTGCCAGCGCCTCGGGCAACCGCCGCGGTCTTCCCTTCGCGTTGATGACGGCAATGATGACCTTGGCGGCGATAAGCGGCGTTTCGCCACGGCGGATGTCCTGTTGCAGCACCATCTTCGCGCCGCCTGCCTTCTCGGTGCGCGTGACGATGGTAAGAACATCGTCCATGCGCGCCGGATTCCTGAAGTCGATCTCCATGCGGTGAACGACGAAAACGAGCCCTTCCTCGTCGGCTGTGATCAGCTCGCGCTGCTCGACGCCCAGGCAGCGAAGATAATCGGTGCGGCCGCGCTCGAGGAAATGCAGATAGCGCGCGTGATAGACGAGGCCGGAGAAATCGGTGTCTTCGTAATAGACGCGCTGGATCAGTTGGTGGCCCGTCTCCGTCAGTGCGCCAGAAATCGAAAAGCCGTTATCCGACATAATTTTCTCCAAACTCGCATGCCTGTTGGCGAGGCGCAGCAATGCCCTAGCTTTGAACAATCGTCACAGTACTTGAGTATTCCCGATAGTGGATGAACATGCAGGAGGCAATGCGATGAAGATTGCGGTGATGGGCGGAGATGGGTTCATTGGCTGGCCGACATCACTGCATCTCTCAGACGCGGGGCACGACGTCCACATTCTCGACAATCTCTCGCGGCGCTGGATCGACACCGAACTGGGCGTGCAATCGCTGACGCCGATGGATTCCATTCAGGAGCGAACCCGCATCTGGCATGCCGAAACCGGGCGGCGCATCCATTTCAATCTGATCGACCTCGCCAAGGACTACGAGCTTCTCAAGAAGTGGCTTGCCGAAAACCGGCCGGACGCCATCGTCCATTTCGCCGAGCAGCGCGCAGCACCCTATTCGATGAAGAGCGACCGGCACAAGAACTACACCGTCAACAACAATGTCAGCGCTACGCATAACCTTTTGAATGCGCTCGTCGAATTACAGCTCGACGCCCATCTGATCCACCTCGGCACGATGGGCGTCTACGGCTATTCGACCGTCGGCGCCGCGATCCCAGAGGGCTACCTGACCGTCGGCGTCGAAACGGCGGATGGCGACACGGCGCAACAGGAAATCCTCTATCCGTCCAATCCCGGCTCGATCTACCATATGACGAAGTGCCTGGATCAGCTGCTCCTGCAGTTCTATGCGAAGAACGATGCGCTGCGCATCACCGACCTGCACCAGGGCATCGTATGGGGCACACACACGGAGCAGACCTGCCGCCATCCCCAGCTGATCAACCGTTTCGACTATGACGGCGATTACGGCACCGTGCTGAACCGCTTTCTCATCCAGGCCGCGATCGGCTACCCGCTGACCGTGCACGGCACAGGCGGTCAGACGCGCGCCTTCATCCATATCCAGGATTCGGTTCGCTGCATCGAGCTTGCGCTGAAGAACCCACCTGCGCGCGGCTCCCGTGTCGAGATCTTTAACCAGATGACCGAGACGCATCGTGTGCGTGACCTTGCCGAGATGATCTCCAGGATGAGCGGCGCGAAGATCGCCTGGCTTCCCAATCCGCGCAAGGAAGCGCCGGAAAACGATCTGATCGTCAGGAACGAGAAATTCCGCGATCTGGGGCTCGATCCGATCACGCTCGAGGCGGGCTTGCTCAGCGAGATCGTCGACGTCGCCAGGAAATTCGCTTACCGCGTCGACCGCTCCCGCGTTCCTGCCGTCTCCGCGTGGACGAAGGACATCGCCGCCACGATCGACCGCGACCCGGAAGGCAAGCGGCTGAAATCGGTGTCGTGAGCATGGACGTGACCGAGACCGGAGCGGCCACCTCATTAGAAGGCTCGCCTCAGCGCCACGCCTACATCACCCTCGTCACGAATGCCGACTATGCCAAGGGTGCGACCGCGCTTGTGCGCTCCCTGCGGCTCACGAAAACGTCGGCCGATATCGTCGTGCTGCATACCGGCGGCGTTGAGGAAAGCGCCCTCGCCCCGCTTGGCCATCTTGGCTGCCGCCTCATCGCAGTCGCGCACCTGCCGCTTTCCAGCGCCTTCAACGAGCGTCATGCCCGCGGCAAGCTTCATTCCGCCGCCCCCTTCACGAAGGGCCGCAAGCCGGATTTTCATTCGCCGCTCGACAATTTCTGCAAGCTGCGCCTCTGGCAGCTGACCGAATATGAGCGCACCGTCTTCATCGATGCCGATGCTATCGTTTTGAAGAATATCGACAGACTCTTCGGCTACCCCGAATTCTCCGCAGCACCGAATGTCTATGAAACGCTTGCCGACTTCCGCCGCTTGAATTCCGGCGTCTTCGTCGCAAGGCCTTCCGAAGAAACCTTTGGCCGGATGCTCGCCTTGCTCGACCAGCCGGATGCATTCTGGCGACGGACCGACCAGACCTTCCTCGAAGCCTTCTTCCCGGATTGGCACGGCCTCCCCGTCTATTTCAACATGCTGCAATATGTATGGTTCACCATGCCCGCGCTTTGGGACTGGAAGAGTATTTCGGTCCTGCATTACCAGTATGAAAAGCCATGGGAGAAGGATCATCCGAAGGCGGCCAGGCTCAAGCCGCTGATCGATCTCTGGCACTGCGTCCATGCCGGCAATGACCTGCCGGACCTTGCGTCTATGATGAACCCGGAGGCGAAATGAAGGTATTGGTATCCGGCGGAACAGGCTTGGTGGGACGCTATATCGTCGAGGAGCTGCTTGCCGCCGGGTATTCGGTCATCATCGGCGGACGGCGTGCGCCATTGCCACGCCTCTTCTCCCGTCCCGTCGAATTCGCACCGCTTTCGCTCGATCCCGACAAGGACCATATCGAGGCCTTCGACGATGCCTATTTCTTCGTGCATGCCGCGCTCAGCCACCTACCCGGCAAATATCGTGGCGGCGAAGGTGATGATCCGGGTGGCTTCCGTCGGCTAAACCTCGACGGCACTGTGAAGCTATTCGAAACCGCCAAGCGCGCCGGTACCCGCCGCTGCATCTTCATCTCCAGCCGCGCCGCCTATCAGGATGCAGCGCCCGGCACTGTTCTCGCGGAAGACATGCTGCCGGAGCCGGATACGCTTTACGGAGAGTTGAAGCTCGCCGGCGAGCGAGCGCTCGCCGATCTGGCCGGACCGGGCTTTACAACGGCCAGCTTGCGCGCCACGGGAGTCTACGGCGACCTGCTCCCGAACAAATGGACGGCTCTCATCGAGGATTACCTGAGCGGCAGGCCGGCGCCCGTTCGAGCCGGAACGGAAGTTCACGGCCGCGACCTTGGCCGCGCCGTGCGGCTGATGCTGGAGACGGAAAGCGCCCGCGTCTCCGGCGAGGTCTTCAATGTTTCCGATCTTCTTGCCGATACCCGCGATATCTTGTCGGTCGTGCAACAGGAAACCGGCTGTCCCAATCCTCTGCCTGCCTCGGCAGACAAGGCTGCCATCAATCGGATGAGCACCGAAAAGTTGCAAGCACTCGGCTGGCTGCCGGGCGGCAAGGCCCTGTTCGAACAGACGGTCCGGCAACTGGTGGCCCCATTGCAGCACTGGCGACAGTAAACTCCAGCCGCTTTCACGGGATTGCAATGGCCCACCAGCCGTTTATGGTTGGCATTATGCAGCAGACGATATCCAAAGAACAAAAAGCCCAGATGCGCGCCGAACGGCTTGCGCTGCGCGACGCAATCCCCCCAGAGACGCGAATCGAGAAAAGCCTGGCGATGGCGGAGCACGCCGGCGAGGCCGTGGCTTTCGATCCCGGCACGATCATTTCGGGCTTCATGCCCATCCGCTCGGAGGCCGATATCCGGCCGTTGATGGCGCGCTTTGAGGCACGCGGCGCCCGCCTGTGCGTTCCTGCCATCCTCGACAGGCAGACGATCGTCTTCCGTGAGCTCCTGCGCAGCGCGCCGCTGGTTGCAACAGGCTTCGGCACTGCTGGACCGGGACAGGAGGCCACGGTTCTCGATCCGGAAATCATGCTCGTGCCGCTGTCGGCCTTCGACGATCGCGGCCATCGCATCGGCTATGGCGCCGGCCACTACGACCGCGCGATCGGCCGTTTGCGGCAAAAAGGCATGCATCCGAAGCTGATCGGCATTGCATTCGACTGCCAGGAAGTGGCACATGTGCCCGACGAGCCGCATGACATAAGCCTGGATGCCATCCTGACAGAAAGCGGCCTTCGCTTTTTTGCTTCTTGGATCGGATAAGGAATGCGTCTGCTTTTTCTGGGTGACATGGTCGGCAAGACGGGGCGCACGGCTGTATGGGATCGCCTGCCCGGCTTGGTTTCAGACCTGAAACTCGACTTCGTGATCGTCAACGGCGAAAATGCTGCCGGCGGTTTCGGCATCACGGAGGACATCTTCCTCGAGACGATCAATGCCGGCGCCGACGTCGTCACCACCGGAAACCACGTCTGGGACCAGAAGGACGCGGTCGCCTTCGCGGGCCGCCACGACCAGTTCCTGCGCCCGGCGAACTATCCGCAGGGAACGCCCGGCCGCGGTTCAGGGCTCTTTTATGCGCGAAGCGGAGCACGCGTGCTCGTGGCAAACATTATGGGCCGCGTCTTCATGCATCCCGAGCTCGACGATCCTTTCAAATCCGCCGAAGCGATCCTCGATGCCTGCCCGCTGAAGGAACAGGCCGATGCGATCATCTTCGATTTCCATGCGGAGGCCACCAGCGAGAAGCAGTGCTTCGGCCATTTCGTCGATGGACGCGCCAGCTTCGTCGTCGGCACGCATACCCATGTGCCGACCGCCGACCACCAGATCCTCAACGGAGGCACGGCCTATATGTCGGATGCCGGCATGTGCGGCGACTACGACTCCTCACTCGGCATGGACAAGGAAGAGCCCCTCAACCGCTTCATTTCCAAGATGCCGAAGGGACGTATGGAAGCCGCCACTGGCCCTGCCACGATCTGCGGTGTAGGCGTGGAGATTTCCGACTCCACGGGGCTTGCTGAAAAGATCGCGCCACTGCGGATAGGCCCGCGGCTTTCCGAGACCATCCCGGAGTTCTGGCGCTGAGAACACCCGCCGGCAACACGCAATTGTGAGCGGCCCTGCCTGATTTCGGTCTGGACCGATGCGTCCCCTTGTCGCATCCTCGCCGCTCCGTGAAAGCGCCGGAGGGTGGCATGAAGCCGCAATTGCTTATCCTCGCTATCGCATGCCTTGCGCCTCTTGCCCTGCCCCGTGCAGCCGCCGCACAAGGGGAACGGAAGCCCGTTAGCCAATGCCAGGCGATCGCACAGGCAATCCCCAAGGCCAGATTTGCAAGCTTTTCCGGTGAGACGCCGATCGTGCCCGCGGTTTCGGAAGGCGATGACGTCAAGCTGACCTTCCTAGGACATTCCACCTTCGAAATCGAAACGCCGGGCGGCATCGTCATCGCAACGGATTTCAACGGCTGGTACCGGCCGGTCGTGACACCCGACGTGGTGACGATGAACCGGGCGCACTCCACGCATTACACGCTGACCCCGGATCCGGCGATCAAGCAGGTGCTGCACGGCTGGAGCGATGTGCCCGGAGAAAAGGCCGACATCGACCTGATGGTCGGCGATACCTATATCCGCAACGTCACGACGGATATCCGCGGTGGCTACGGCGCGGCGCAACAGGATGGAAATTCGATCTTCATCTTCGAGATCGCCGGGCTCTGCATCGGCCATCTCGGCCATCTGCACTATGAGCTGACCGATGCCCACTACACCGAGATCGGCCGCCTGGACATCGTCATGGTACCGGTCGATGGCGGCCTGACCATGGGCGCCGACAGCATGAGCCGCATCATCAAGCGGCTGCGCTCGTCGCTGATACTGCCGATGCACCGCCGCGGTCCGCCGGTCGAGCGCTTCGTGTCGATGTTCGGCAAGGATTTCGATATCAGCTACGCGCCGGACGACACGATCACCGTTTCCATGCGCTCCCTGCCCAAGAAGCCGCTCATTTATGTGATGAAGGGCGCGCAATAGAAAAGACCCGAAAGCCTGAGACTTCCGCATTTTGCCCGTATCAGGCAAATTGCAGATGACGCTTGATGCCCACTTCCGGCATCTTGTCATCGCTGAGGTTGGCCTTCGCGATCTCCCAGCCGAACTTCAGCTTGCTGCCGGTCGAAACCCAGATTTCGGCGTCGTCCACATGCATGACGAGCATCGTCAGCTTGGGATCTTTCTTGCCCTCCTCGTACCAGGCGGCAACCACCGAATTCCAATATTGCTCGATCCTCGAAGGATCCGGCCGGACCTCGATCTTGCCTGCCAGGCATGCGTGGTAGTCGTGATCCTTGCCGATGACGCAGAAATGCGCACGCGTTCCCGGTTTGACGGCGCGGGCGATGTCGGCATCCGATTTGGTATAGAACCAGATGGTATTGGTTTTCGGATCCGCATGTGGAGCCATCGGCTGCATGTGCATGTCGGCACCATCGATGCCGAGCATTCCTGCGGAAACATCGTTTACCTGATCCCAAAGCTGCCGTGCCGGATGATCGCGCGCTTCACTAAAGCTTGCCATGGCCTTCCCCTTCCGTTCGGGCTTTTCAAGCGTTCAAACGTCACGTCTGCGGCTTTGTTCCGTAGCTTTTCGCCTTCCTGGGGACACAGAGACAAGCTGCTTTCCCCTTGAATGCAGCCCGCTTCGCTCTTATAAGGCCGTCCATTCCGAACAATGAGACGTGAACAGGGGTGCCATGGCTGGCCATTCACAGTTTAAAAATATCATGCATCGCAAAGGCCGTCAGGATGCCGTGCGGTCGAAAATGTTCTCCAAGCTTGCGCGCGAAATCACCGTTGCCGCCAAGGCCGGCCTGCCCGACCCGACGATGAACGCCCGCCTGCGCCTGGCAATCCAGAACGCCAAGGCACAGTCCATGCCGAGGGACAACATCGACCGCGCCATCAAGAAGGCCACAGGTGCCGATAGCGAGAATTACGAAGAAGTCCGCTACGAGGGTTACGGTCCGGGAGGCACGGCGATCATCGTCGAGGCGCTGACCGACAACCGCAACCGCACCGCATCCAACGTCCGCTCGATCTTCACGAAGGCCGGCGGCGCGCTCGGCGAAACCGGCTCGGTTTCCTTCTCCTTCGACCACGTCGGTGAGATCACCTACAAGCCATCCGCCGGCGATCCCGACACGGTCATGGAAGCCGCGATCGAAGCCGGCGCCGATGACGTCGAGACCGACGAGGAAGGCCACACCATCACCTGCGCCTTCGAATCCCTCGGCGAGGTCGCCAAGGCCCTGGAAGGCGCGCTTGGCGAAGCTGAAACCGTCAAGGCCGTCTGGCGCTCCCAGAACAACGTGCCAGTGGACGAAGAAAGGGCCCAGTCGCTGATGAAGCTCATCGACAGCCTGGAAGACGACGACGACGTGCAGAACGTCTATTCGAACTTCGAGGTTTCCGAGGAAGTGCTCGCCAAGCTTTCGGCCTGAGCATTCGAACGAACGAACAAAAGACCCGGCTGCGGAAACGCTGCCGGATCTTTTTGCTTTCAGGCGTGATGTTGGGCGCCGAGCAACGCAGCCGATATATGCAACCACCCGCTACTTCTTGGGCGCGTAAGACTCATTCACAGAAATGAGGGAAGAAGCCGGGGAGGCTTCGCAGCTCCAGGACCTTAAGCCGCAACACGCATGAAATTCCCCATTCCCGCAAACAGCTCGACCGACTTCAGCCGCGCCTCGATGTCGTGGATCGGCATGGAGATGATGAGTTCGTCCGCCCCTGTCTCCTTCAGGAATTCGGTGAGCTTCGCCTCGGACGTCTTCGGCGAACCCACGACCGCATAGCGCAGCGTGTGCTCGACATTCAGTTTCTCCATCTGCGACCAGAAGCCTTCCATGTCCTCGACCGGCCGCGGGAACGGGCCACGGACGTTGCGGCGCAGGTTGACGAACTGCTGCTGGGCAGAGGTGAAATGATATTGCGCCTCCTCGTCCGTCGACGCGACGGAACCCATGACGCCGGCCATGACGTAAGGCTGGTCGAGCGAGGCTGAGGGTTGGAACTTGCTGCGGTAGATATCGATCGCATCGAGCAGCGAATCCGGCGCGAAATGCGAGGCGAAGGCATAGGGCAGGCCGAGCATCGCCGCGAGCTGGGCGCTATAAAGACTGGAGCCGAGAAGCCAGATCGGCACATGCGAATTGTGGCCCGGAACGGCAAGGATCGCCTGGTTCTCGACCGGCGCGCCTAATAGCTGCTGCAGCTCGACGATATCGTTCGGAAAGTTGTGGGCGCCTGTCTCCAGATTTCGGCGGAGCGCCTGTGCCGTGCGCATATCCGTACCCGGTGCGCGGCCGAGCCCGAGATCGACCCGGCCCGGAAAAAGCGCCGCCAATGTGCCGAACTGCTCGGCGATCACCAGCGGTGAGTGATTGGGCAGCATGATTCCGCCCGAGCCGATACGGATCCGTTTCGTTGCGGCACCGACATGGCCGATGACCACCGCAGTCGCGGCACTTGCAACCCCCGGCATGCCGTGATGCTCCGCCAGCCAGAAGCGCTTGTAGCCGCACTCCTCCGCCTTCTGGGCCATGCGCGCCGAGCCTTCGAAGGATTGCTGGATCGTCGTGCCTTCGGCAACGGGCGAAAGATCGAGAATGGAAAAGGGAACCATAGGAAAAACCTGCCGGTGATTGGAAGGACAGGTCTATGTAGGTTCTGGAATCGCTCATTCCAAATCCCGCGGACGAAGAAAAGGGCCGGTTTCCCGACCCCCGATCTCTTCGCTTCGCTTGCTCCGTTTATCGGCGTTGCCGGAGAACATGAACCTCGGCGCTGTGATGGTAATGGTCTTGAGGCAGCGTGAAGTTGCCGAGCTGACGGTCCATCTCCACAGCCTCGGCCGCAAGGCGGTGGATCGCGGCTGTCGTTTCCTCGACCATGGCGGCATTCTGCTGCGTCATCGAATCGAGCTCGGAAACGGACGTGTTGATCTGGCGGAGCGTATCCGCCTCTTCGCGGGTCGATTCCATAATCTCGTTGATTTGGCCGTTGATCGCTTCCACATGGCTGCCGATGCCGGTCAGAGCCACCCCTGCCCGCTCGACAAGCGCCACGCCGGTCTCGACTTCGCGGGTCGACTTCTGCAGCAGGCTCGCGATTTCCTTGGCTGCGCTCGAGGAGCGCTGCGCCAGCTCGCGCACTTCCATTGCCACAACTGCGAACCCCTTGCCGGATTCCCCCGCGCGGGCGGCTTCGACGCCGGCATTAAGCGCCAGCAGGTTGGTCTGGAAGGCGATGTCGTCGATGACGGAGATGATCGTATTGATCTGCCGCGAGGAGGATTGGATTGCTTCCATCGCTGCGATTGTCTCGCGCATGATCTGGCTGGAGCCGGTGGTCTCCTTCTTCGCGTCGCGGGCAATGCGCTCCGCCTGTTCGGCGCGTTGGATCTGGACACGAACGGACTGGGTGATCGCGTCGATCGCATTGGCCGTTTCGGTGATCGAAGCAGCCTGGCGCTCGGTGCGTCCGGCGAGGTCGTCGGCTCCGGTCCGCATCTCTTCCGAGCCCGACCGTACAGCCATAGAGTTGCCGCCGATCGCCGTCATCGTTTCGCTGAGCGTGGCGAGCGCCTCGTTGAAGTTGACGCGCAGGCTTTCAAGCTCGTTGGGGAAGCGTGTTTCGATCTGGTAGGCAAGATCGCCGTTCGCCAGATGGTGCAGACCCTCGTCCAGTGCCTGGACGACATCCTGCAAGGTTCTCGCTTCCGCTTCGCGCAGAGCAAGGTTTTCCTGACGGTCGCGCTCGGCGCGGGCGCGGGTTTCGGCGCTTGCCGCTTCCAGCTCGCGGCTTTCGATCAGTGATTGCCTGAAGCGGGCGAGCGCCTTGGCCATCGTGCCGATTTCGTCCTGGCGGGTCTGGCTGCCGATCTCGACATCCAGCTTGCCGTCGGCCACATCGCGGGTATTTCCAGCGAGGCGGGAGAGTGGCGAGAAGAGCAGCTTGGTGATGAGGCCGGTGGCGATCGCCATGACGACAAGCGCTGCAAGGCCGATCATGGTCAGCAGCGTCGCGATCTCGATCGAACCAGCATTGAGCTCGCTGACGAGCACGCTTTCGACGACGAGGAACCGCTCGCCCTGATAGGTGATAGAGCGGACATAGGCCCGGGCGGTGCCGTCGGGGCGCGCAAAGTCGTCGACCGTCATGCCGTTGCTGCTTGCAAGCGCATCCTTCATGAAGGTGAACGGCGCCGTGTCGAGCGTCGCAAGCCGGCCTTCGGCATTGAGCCCCACGGCAGAACCGTCACTGGAAATAATGGCCGCCTGAGCCGTGCTGCCGGAAACGATCCCCTTTTCCAGGATGCTGGTGATGATATCATCGCGCACCTTGAAGAGGATGATGCCCTTCGGCTGACCGAGCTTGATGATCGGCACTGCGTAGAAGATCGCCGACTTGCCGTTGGAGGCATCAACGCGCAGGCCCGAAAATGCAGTCGGCGCGGAATCGTCCGTTGCCTTCCCCGTGTTCTCGATCGCCTTTGCAAACGCAATACCCGCACCTGTCGCCTTCCATGCATCAGCCTTCAGGTTTTCGGCAAAATTGTCGTCCTTTTTGTAGGAATAGAGAACCGAGCCATCGAGATCGGCGATCAGCAGGTCGCTGAAGGCGGTGTTCTCCAGGTCGCGCGCAACTTCGCCCTGCGTCTTTTCGTGGTTGGAGTAGTAGAAGCCGCTTGGTCCTTCCGGCTTCATCAGCTTTTCACGCTGATCGGCCGGGTTCGGATTGTTGGTGATGAATACCTCCTTGAGTTCGCCGCGCGCGTCGCCCGACGATTTTTCGATCGTCTTCCAGCCGCTCTTCAGGCTGGTGATCGACATCTGCAGCGCCTCGATGCGCGCGATGGAACTCGCCTGATTTTCGAGCTGTTCCAGTTGGTCCTGCAGCATGTCGCCGCGGAAGATGAGAACGCTTTCTTTGGCCTTCAGCGCCTGCGCATCTGAAATGCGGCTGCTGGTGAAATAGCCGAGAACACTGATCGTGCTCACAGCCAGTGCCGTAAGCAGGATGAATGTCGCGATAACCTTAAAGGACAGGGACTGAAATCTCTGAGCCATGACAACGAACCCTTCCGGAGCGGCTTGGCGGCAGCGCAAACCCGCCACCTTGACCGAAAACAGAACACGGGGAGCCTTAACCCTTTGCAAAAAGGCAGCTCCTCTCACATTTGAACGGGTAGCTTTCAGGCATTGGATTTAATTCGTGGTAAACGGCGCCTTATAAAGGGACGTAATGTTTTTGTTTTGTTCACATATCGGTGGCAGTTATTTTGCAACCGCAATAAGGTGAGCCATGCAAAATACGATTCGCATCATCGGCATCGACCCGGGCCTTCGCCGCACCGGCTGGGGAATTATCGACACACTCGGCAATTCGCTACGCTTCGTGGCCTCCGGAACGGTGACCTCGGACGGCGAGATGGACCTCGCCTCCCGCCTCTGCCAGCTGCATGACGGGCTCGCCGAAATCGTGCATGGCTACAAGCCGGATGAGGCGGCGGTCGAGCAGACCTTCGTCAACAAGGATGCGGTTGCGACGCTGAAGCTCGGTCAGGCCCGCGGCATCGCGATGCTCGTGCCGGCACGCGCCGGGCTCCAGGTATCGGAATATGCACCCAACGCCGTCAAGAAGGCCGTCATCGGCGTCGGCCACGGCGAGAAGCAGCAAATCCACATGATGCTGAAAATCCTGATGCCGAAAGTCGAATTCAAGGGCAACGACGCCGCTGACGCGCTTGCCATCGCCATCTGCCACGCCCATAACCGCGGCAGCAGCCGGATGCGCCAAGCGGCATTGGCCGGCTGACATGCGTTCTTGACTTGTTCTCTTTTTCAGTTAGGTAATACACACGGGGATCGGCCCTGGATCGGAAGTGGATTTCATCGCCTCCGGAGCGTGGGCCGTAATCGTCAAGATTGAGAACGGCGGAGCAAATCCGATTCGCAATTTCGGTGATTGGGCGCGCCGCGTTCAAGGAACGGTTGATCTCGGCGGAAGGACGACGGATGAGTATATCGAATGGTTGAGGGGCCCCACGTGACGATCTCGACCCTCGTTGACACCAATATCTTTATCGACATCCTGGGGCCCGATACCGCCGAACGGCAATGGTCGCTGAAGTCCCTGAAGCAATGCGTGATTGACGGTGATCTGGTAACGAACGTCGTTATCTGGTCGGAACTCGCCGCCTCGCCTCTGTCCGAGGAGCAGTTGACGTCTGCTTTGTCCTGGCTCGATGTGAAGCGTGAAGCCGTGCCTTTCGAGGCGGCCGGCAAAGCACACCGCCTGTATCGGCGAGCCGGCGGTCAGCGCGAAAGGATACTTCCCGATTTTCTGGTCGGGGCTCATGCCGATTGGCGCCGGCATCGGCTGCTGACCCGTGACGCTGTCCGTTACCTTTCCTATTTCCCATCGCTCGATCTCATCACCCCCGAAACCCATCCCTGACGGACCCCTTTCATGATCGGCAAGCTCAAAGGCACCATCGAAGAAATCGGCGACGACCATGTGCTCGTCGACGTGCACGGCGTCTGCTACGCCGCCCATTGCTCCGGCCGTACGCTATCGAGACTCGGTTCGCCGGGGGAGGCTTGCGTGCTCTTCATCGAGACCTATGTGCGCGAAGACCAGCTGAAGCTCTTCGGCTTCATGACCGCGCTGGAACGCGAATGGTTCAACCTGCTGCAAAGCGTCCAGGGTGTCGGCGCGAAGGTCGCGCTCGCCATTCTCTCCATCCTGACGCCAAGCGAGCTGGCCAATGCGATCGCCCTGCAGGACAAAACCGCCGTCTCCCGCGCACAGGGGGTCGGCCCGAAGGTTGCGGTCCGTATCGTCACCGAATTGAAGAACAAGGCGCCCGCCTTTGCCGGCGAGGCGATCAATATCGGCCTCAAGCAGGAACTCGGTGAAGGTGTTGCTTCGGCCCCGGTCTCCGATGCCGTCTCGGCGCTGACGAACCTTGGCTATTCACGTGATCAGGCCGCCAACGCCGTCGCTGCGGCCATGAAGACGGCAGGCGAAGGTGCTGACAGTGCCAAGCTGATCAGGTTGGGTCTCAAGGAGCTCGCGCGTTAAATCCGCCGTGATTTGATGCAAAAGCGGACTGCGTCATGTATGGGTTGAATCCCTATCAAACTGGAAGATTGCCAAGATGAGTGAACCCGCGCGCCTGATATCGCCGGAAAAGCGGGGCGAAGACCTGGATGTGACGCTACGCCCGCAATCGCTGGACGAGTTCACCGGCCAGGCGGAGGCGCGTGCGAACCTGAAGGTCTTCATCGAGGCCGCCAAGAACCGCGGCGAGGCGCTGGACCATGTCCTCTTCGTGGGGCCGCCGGGCCTCGGCAAGACGACGCTCGCGCAGATCATGGCCAAGGAGCTTGGCGTCAACTTCCGCTCCACCTCGGGTCCGGTCATCGCCAAGGCAGGCGACCTTGCCGCGCTGCTGACGAATCTCGAAGAGCGCGACGTCCTCTTCATCGATGAAATCCACCGCCTGAATCCGGCCGTCGAGGAAATTCTCTATCCGGCGATGGAAGACTTCCAGCTGGACCTTATCATCGGCGAAGGCCCGGCCGCCCGCTCGGTGAAGATCGATCTCTCGAAATTCACCCTCGTCGCCGCGACCACGCGTCTCGGCCTCTTGACCACGCCGCTCCGCGACCGCTTCGGCATTCCGGTGCGGCTGAGCTTCTATACGGTGGAAGAACTGGAACTGATCGTGCGCCGCGGCGCCCGTCTCATGAACCTGCCGATCGTCGACGACGGCGCCCGCGAAATTGCGCGGCGCGCCCGCGGCACGCCGCGCATCGCCGGCCGCCTGCTTCGCCGCGTGCGCGATTTCGCCGAAGTCGCCAAGGCCGAAGCCGTTACCCGCGAGATAGCCGACGAAGCGCTCACCCGCCTGCTTGTCGACAGTGTCGGCCTCGACCAGCTCGACAAGCGCTATCTCAACATGATCGCCGTCAATTTCGGCGGCGGCCCCGTCGGCATCGAGACGATCGCCGCCGGCCTTTCCGAACCGCGCGACGCGATCGAGGACATCATCGAGCCCTACATGATCCAGCAGGGCTTCATCCAGCGCACGCCGCGTGGCCGCGTGCTGACGGCAACCGCCTGGAAGCATCTCGGCCTGCAGCCACCGAAGGACCTGGAAGCCGCGCAGTTCCGGCTGTTTCAAGAAGACGATTGAGTGATCGCGCGACGCGGATTTCTGAAGATTCTCGGCGGCAGTGTCGCGGGCGTCGCGGCGCTTGGTGGTTATGCCTATGAGCCTGGCACGAGCTTGGCGTTTGTTACCTGATGGAAATCCCGCCCAAGTTTCCATTCAAGTCCGGCGCGATCATCCACCGGATCGAGGATGGCGGCAATTATCTCGAGTTCAAATGGGTGCCTGCGACACGCGGAGCCCTGTCCGCGCTGGATATTCCGCCTATTTCATCGCTGAAGAAATGGAGGGTTGCCTCGCCGCACCATCGTGTCTGGCGCGATTGGAATCTGGATGGCAACGATCAAGCAGACCGCAAAATTGACGCCACATAGATCGGCGCCCTAGCTACGCCCCATTCGCAATGAGGAGGACGCGCCATGCCGAGTTTCGATCCGAGCCGGGTGTTCCGCAAGCTTTCCTATAACAACGCGCTTGCGAACCATCGCCTACTGGCTGCCTGTGCGTCCCTGCATCCGGGCGAGTTCGAGGCGAAGCGCGTGAGCTTCTTTCCCTCGATCAAGTCGACGCTCAACCACATTATCACCGTTGACTGGTTCTATGTCGACGCGCTCGAGGGCGGCACGCTTGGTCCGAAAGCCTGGGAGGTCGAAGAGCCCTTCGATACGGTCGGCTCGCTTGCTGCCGAGCAGCGCAAGGTCGATCAGCGCCTCGTTGCCTTTTGCGAAGCCCTGACCCCGGAAGGGCTTGCAGCGGTGATCGATCTCCAGCGCGCCAGCCGCCTCCAGAAAGAGCGGGTGGACGACGTGCTGAGCCACCTCTTCCAGCATCAGACGCATCATCGCGGCCAGGTGCATGCGATGCTCGCTGGAACCTGCGTAAAGCCGCCGCAGCTCGACGAGTTTATCGTCGATGACGACGCGAAGTTCCGCGGTGTTGAGATTGCCGCCCTCGGCTGGAGCGAAGAGGCGCTGATGCGTTAATCGGCAAGCTGCCCCTTCAGCCGATCGACGATCGTCTTGGTCAGCAGATCGTAGTTCTCGTCGAAATGGTGATCGCCCGGCAGCTCGACGACGTCGGCGGCGCTATTCTTCAATGCGGGGCAGGCAACCTCGTCATCGTCGTCCTTGCCGTAGATGCATTGCACAAGCTTGGGGTCGATGGCTTTCAGATCATCAACCGGGTCGCCGGCAGCACCCTCCGTCTTCTGGCCGAGCCAGCCCATGACGGAAATCACGTAGTCCACCTCGTGGGAGAGCGAGAGCAGCGACACCTGGGCGATCGCCGCTTTGTCCGCGGCTTTGAGCCTGTTGTAGGTGGCGGGCACGATATCGGCACCGAAAGAGTAACCGATCAGAAGAACGTGCTTCACCTTCCATTGCTTGCGATAAAATTCGATAATCTTCGCCAGATCGTCGGCCGTCTCCTGGGGTTGGCGCTCTGACCAGAAATAGTGAAGCGAGTCGACACCGATGACGGGAATGCCCTCTTTCTGCAGTGCCGCACCGACTTCCTTGTCGATATCGCGCCAGCCGCCATCGCCGGAATAGATGATGGCCATGGTGTTCATGGACGGCTTGGCCTCGAGCACGGCAAGCGGCAGTCCGAGCGGATTGTCCGCGCTTCCGGAGGCGGCGATCAGGTCGTCCAGAGTGTCAGAAAGAGCCGTTTCGGCATCATCCCCGACATCGCGGATCTCAATGTCCGGATGATCCTTCTTCAGTGCCTCGGCATGCGCACGGCCATCTTTCGTTGCAGCGGACGTGAAGGCAGCGGTGATGGGGTTCGGAAGGCTGCCTTCGGTGAGGCCGTAGACCATCCGGTCACCCACCGTCTGTTTCGATGCCGGCGTGCAGAGCTGCTGGGTCAGAGGAATGCCGGCAACCGGATCCACGACCAGCGTTTGGCCAATCGTCGCATCCGGCGTCTGCGCAGCAATCGCCAGCGCCAATGCGCCGCCCTCGCTGATACCGGCGATGATCGGCAGATGATAGGCGCTGTTGCCGGCCGCCCGCTGCACCTGCTGGCTGAGCGACTCGATGTCGGAAACCAGATAGATGCAGCCGTCATTCTCGCTGACGTCATATTCGCGGAGGGCATCCATATAGGACGGGAAGTCGACACCGATTACGACGGCTCCCTCCTGCACCAGACTGTCGGCCTCCGCCTTTTCCTTGTCGCCCCAGCCAGCGCCATCCGAAATCAGCATCACCGCGCCTTTGACATCGCCGTCCGGCAAAAAGATGTGCGGTGAAGGAATAAGCCCGGTTTCAAAGCGTTGCGTGGTTTCCTCGGCAGCGACGGCCGGCGCCGTCAGCGCGAAAGCGCACACGGCCGACAGCAGATATCTTCTGATCATTTCCTGACGACTCCCTTCAATCCGCCGCCGATGAGGAGTGTCGCGTCCATCAACGCGATCATCGGATTTCCCCCTCCTGAAACCGCAAGATAGCGCGGCTGCCAGTGCGGATGAAACTTTGATTTGAATGCCCGAAGGCCTTTGAAATTGTAAAAGCGCTCGCCGTGTTCGAAGACGGTGCTGCCGATCCGGTCCCAGACGGGTGCCGTCTCGCGCTTGGACATGCCCGAAAGCGGCGCCATGCCAAGGTTGAAGTGCGTGTAGCCTTCACCGCGCAGATACTCCATGATCCGTACGAAGAGGAAGTCCATCGATCCCTTGGGCGCCTCCGGCGAAAAGCGCATGAGGTCAATCGTACCTTCCGACTTCGTTTCGGTGACGAGGATATTGGCAAAGGCAACGATCCTACCGTCCTTCTTCAAGACGCCGACCGGCTGGACGCTGACGTAGTCCGCCTCGAAGGCACCGAGCGAGAAGCCTTTCTCCTTGGCGTTGTGATGTTCGAGCCAGGCGTTGGAAACCGCAGAGAGCTCGTCGATGACACCCGCTACCTCCTCGGGGGGGATAACTTCGAATTCCAGCCCGTCTCGCTGCGCGCGCGCCGCCGTCTGCCGCAGGTTAGCCCATTTGCCGCCCTTCAGTTCAAAATTCATCAGATCGGCAACGGCCAGTTCGCCGAGCTTGAACGCACGCAGGCCCGCATCGGCGCAGTGGGAGAGAAGCGCTGGAGAAATCTGGTAGAACACGGCCCGGCAACCGGCAGCGCGCGCCGCCTCGACGAAGCGCCAGACGAGTTCCGGCCTTGCGTGCTTTGCCCCTATGGGATCAAAGAGTGCGATCCAGGAGCGCCCCTGCCGGCCATACATGATGAAGGCATCGCCCTCCTCGGAAAACATGATGCTCTTGTCGCCCATGCGCACGAGATTTGCATCGGCATCGTTCTGCGTCCTGACGATCTCGACCGCGCGCCGGAGCGCCTCCTCCGTCGCAGGCTCCGGCTTGAAGGCGGCGGGGCGCAGCAGGCTGAAGATCGCGATTGCCGACGAAATGATCGTGAGGCCGAGAACGGCACGCAGCCCGCGCGGCGCCTCGCCGGCGAATTCGAACTGCCACCAGAGCTCGTTGCTGTATTCCACATCGCGGTAGACGAAGAGCAGGATGACGACCGCGCCCACACAGATCACCGCGATCGCCGTCAACCATGATGCTGTCAGCGTCTGGTTAAGCAGTGAGGCATGACGGGTGAAGAGCCGGCGGCTGACAAAGAGGCTGGAAATAAGGAAGGCAAGGAACACCGCTTCGACAAGCGCTACGGCCTTGAGCAGCGAAAGCGCTAGCGCAGCAAGTGCGGCGATAACCGCCACCAGCCAGGCGCCATCGAGCCGCTGGCCAAGACCGCGCGCGGCGACGAGTAGCGCGAGTCCCATCAGGCTGGAGAGGAAATGCGCTCCTTCGACGATCGGCAGCGGCAGATAGCTGGCGAGGAATTCCAGGTTCTGGTCCGGCGTCGGCGTGACGCTCGAAAAGATCAGCATGACGCCGAGCAGCAGCGTCAGCGCCGAAAGCAGTTGCGGCGTCAGCCGTCCGCCGATGCGCCGGATGCTGGACGCCGCCGGATGATCGGCAAAGCGCCGAAATTCGGTTGCCGACACCGCAAGCACGGCAATCAGAAGCGGCAGCACATGATAGATCAGCCGGTAAAGGACCAGCGAGCCGAGAACCGCGTCGATATTCACCGCGCTGCCGAGCGACGCGATGATGACGGTCTCGAAAACACCGAGACCCGCCGGAACATGACTCAGCACCCCGAGCCCGACAGCAATCGCATAGACGGCAAGGAACACCGGCCAGCCGATCGCCGTTTGCGGCAGCAGAACATAAAGAACCGTGGCTGAAGCCGCGATATCGAAGGCGGTCACTAGGAACTGGCGCGACCATGTGCGCGAATCCGGCAGGCGGATTGCTATCGGACCGATGTGCATCGCCCGACCGTCGCGTCCAAGCACGAGAAGCGCGCCAAGAGCCGCGATGATCACGCCCGCGACCAGCCGGAGCAGCAATGCGCTCGTTCCCACCAGAGGTGCGATTTCATCGGCGATGATCATCAATGCGATCGATGCGACCCCTGCCAGGCCAAGCCCGAAAGACAGCGTGACGAACGCAATGACGCGGCCGATATCTTCCGGCGTCAGGCCGAGACGCGAATAAGCGCGATAGCGGATCGCCCCGCCGCTCAACGCGCCGAAGCCCGCCGTGTTGCCGACCGCATAAGCGCTGAAAGCCGTCAGGGCTACATGCGGAAATGGCAGCCTCTTGCCGATGTAGTCGATGGCATTGAGATCGTAGACAATCAGCGCCAGGAAGCTCAATCCGGTAAAGAGAAGCGCAAGCAGAATGGCGCTGGGGCGCGTATTGGCGAGCGCTGCGACGACGTCCTCGTAGCGCACCTCATCCGTAAGCTGGACGACGGCATATCCGACGATGCAGAAAACAAGAAGCGTGGCGAGCGCCACCAGGTGGGGCCGATAACGCCGCAGGAACCCGCGCGCACCCCGGCTCTCCGCGACTTCGATCTCTTCCAAGCTGCCGTCACTCGCCATCTCTACCTGCCGCTTTGCCGTCTGGCGGATCATTCCGGGAGACGAAGCATACGCGGCATTCAAGCTCTGCGAGCTAATACCGGACGATACCCCACCGCCGTCATTTGCCTCTCACTCGGCTTGAATTGGGGCAGAATTAGCGCCGTGAAACGCAATGGAACATTGCATTTTCGTAAGGTTTGACAATCCAAGAGCAAGATCAGTCAAGGCCTGCGTCCGTGCCGCACTGCCCGACACAAGCCTCGGAATATTCAGCTCACGGCCTCGCTCGCAGTATCCGGCTTTTGCGTCACATGGCGCGCCGCCGCCGCACGCGCCTCGGCCTCGCGCCCATCGCCGGCGACCTGTACGGTCGGCACTGCGAATTCAATGCCATTCTCCTTGAAGGCATTGCGGATCATCGCCAGTGCGTTGCGGCGGATGACGAATTGCTCGCCCGGCTTGGTCATCATCGACAGCCGGAGCTCAATCGCGAATTCTCCGAATTGCTCGACGCCCTTCATCTTCAGCGTCTCGATGATATGCGGCCCGAATTCGGGATTCTCGAGCAATTGCTGTCCGATCTGCTTGATGACCTTCTTCGCTTTGACGAGGTCAGTATCGTAGGTCACGTTGAGACTGATCTTGTCGATCGTCCAGTCGCGGTTGAGGTTCTTGACCGCGCCGAGTTCGCCGAAGGGCACGGTCGTCAGTGGTCCGCGGTGATGGCGGAGTTTCACTGAGCGCAGGCTGAAGGCCTCGACCACGCCCTTGTGGCTGCCGCTCTCGATATACTCGCCGACGCGGAAGGCATCGTCCCACAGATAGAACATGCCACTGATGACATCCTTGACGATCGCTTGCGCTCCAAAACCCACCGCAACGCCGACGACGCCGGCACCGGCGATCAAGGGCGCGATCTGGATGCTGAGACCGGCGAGCACCATCAAGACGGCGATAACGGCGATAACGACAGCAAGGATGTTACGAAAAATCGGCAGCAGCGTTTGCAGCCGCGCGCGCCTCGCCTTTTCCTCATCCGTGGCGCCATCGGCAAGCGGGGCATCCGCAAGCTTGCTGTTGATAAAGGCCTTCACGAGATGCCAGAACAGATCGGCTGCAAGCAGAATGACGACACCACCGATGACGCCGCGAGCGATGCGATCCACCATCGTCTCGCCGGCGGCCATCGTATCGGCTCCAACGCCAATCATCCGCCCCAGCCACACAGCTGCCAACGCGATGATGACCGCCCTGACGCCGCGGTCAAGCAACACTGCTGCCATGCTGCGCTTTGCAAGGAAACCCGCTTCAGCCTGATGCAGCGCACGGACAGAAATCGTGGCGATGGCGAGCACTTTCGGCAATATCAGCGCATAGATGCCGAGCCAAAGCAACCCGGCGAAGCCGGTGACCCACAGCACCCAAAGCAAGACGAAATAAAGCGTCAGCGCCCACGATGTCGCAGGACTGCGGCGTGCACCGCCTGCCGGTCGCGACCAAACAGCCTCGGTGGCAATCAGAAACAATCCGATACCAAGAACATAGGCAACGAAATAGCGCGATGCGCTGGAAAAGCCGAGCGGCGCCAACACCTGGATGACGGCCCACCCGAAGGCGAAATAGATGACGAATACCGCCGAGCGCCGGAACCAGAAAAGCGCTTCTGCGCGAGAGACCTCGCGTTCACCATCGGCCCTTGGAAGCGTCACCAAAGCAACCAGCAGCCTTCCAAGCGAGATAACAAAGCGTGCGGCCACCAGCGCAATCGTCACGGCGATGGCCATCGACTGACTGACCGGCGGCCAGTTCAACACAAGAAGGGCGACGAGCGTTGCGATCATGAAGACGATAGCTGGTACGAGGCGATAGAACAGATTGACCCCTGCGTGATAAAGCCCCGCCGGCTCCTCGGCATCCACGCGCCGAATGCGCGGGCGCGGTGCAACCGCACGGAAAAGCAATTCAGCCAGGGGACCTGCAAGGAAAAGAGCCACGGTCTGAACCAGGATCCGGCCGACGCCTACGGGCTCCACCTCCCGGTCGACAATACCGGATGCGCTTGCGACCTCGTCCGGCAGGGCCATTGGGGCTTGCGACACCATCTCGACATGACGGCGTACGTGCTCGAGCAAATCCGAAAGCACGGACATCTGCTCTTCAGGCGCTGCTGCGGCTGGAGCAGATGGCGCCGCATTCGTCTGCGCCGACATCCATTTCTGGACTTCGGGGGCCTGCATCAGTTCCATTATCTGGCGCACTTTGTCCGGCGGCGGCCCGGCCGGATCCGCGGCAGGTGCTGGCGTTTGTCCACTAGTCGCGCCGGAAAAGGCCGTCAAAATCACCAAAGAGAGAAGAAACGCCCAAAGACCGCGCCCCACGAACCTTGAACCCGACATGATGCCGCCCCTCCGGTGTGATCCCGCATCAACCATATCGCGTGCACAGCCATAGGCAATGGGCCCATGAAAACCCCCCCGAAGGTTGTTGTCCAACTTTATGGGATCAGTTCACCGGGGATGCGGGCTTGTCGCGCTTGAGGCTTGGGGCCTCAGGCTTTCGGCTTTTCCACATGGCCGCCGAAGCCGGCGCGCATGGCGGAAAGCACCTTGTTGGCGAACTCGTCATTGTCGCGCGAGGAAAATCGGCCATAGAGCGCAGCGCTCAGCACCGGCGTCGGCACGCTTTCGTCGATAGCTGCCATGATCGTCCAGCGGCCTTCGCCTGAATCCGAAACGCGGCCGGCAAATTTCATCAGCGCCGGATCGGCATGCAGCGCGTCCGAGGTCAAATCGAGAAGCCACGAGGTGATGACGCTGCCGCGCCGCCATACTTCGGCGACATCCTGCAGGTTGAAGTCGTAACGATAGTGCTCCGGGTGGGAGAGAGGCGCGGTTTCGGCATCCGCTTCATGCGCCGCAGCACCGATATTCGCGCGCTTCAGGATGTTCAGCCCCTCTGCATAAGCGGCCATCAGGCCGTATTCGATGCCGTTGTGAACCATCTTGACGAAATGGCCTGCGCCGTGAGCACCGCAATGCAGATAGCCCTGCTCCGCCGTGCTGTTCGGGTCAGGCGCGCGGTTTGCCGACGGCGGCGTGCTGCCGGCACCAGGGGCCAGCGAGGCGAAGATCGGCGAAAGGCTCTGCACGATGCCCTTTTCGCCGCCGATCATCAGGCAATAGCCGCGCTCCAGACCGAAGACGCCGCCGCTGGTGCCCACATCGACATAGTGGATGCCCTTAGTGATCAGCTCGGCGCCGCGGCGGATATCGTCGTGATAATAAGAATTGCCGCCATCGACGATAATATCGTCGTCGTGCAGCAGTGGCACGAGCTGGGCAATCACCTTGTCGGTGATGGCCGCCGGCAGCATCAGCCAGACGGCGCGCGGGCGGGAAAGCTTCGAGACGAACTCCTCGAGAGAGGCGCTGCCGACCGCGCCTTTTGCGACGAGATCGGCGACGCTCTCCGGCTTCGTGTCATAGACGACGCATTCATGGCCGTCGCGCATCAAGCGCTGGACCATATAATTGCCCATACGGCCCAAACCCACCATGCCAAGCTGCATCTGAAATCTCCTGGAATCCAATCAATTCAACAATTCCGGAAACTAGCACCCACAGTGCAGCAGGCAAGCGACGTCTCTATCACATTAAGGCGAAGGCGGCTCCGATGTTGGCTGGTATTGTCATTGGAGCGCCTCGTAGTCTGGAGCCTCCGCAGGCTCGCCGCGCATCTCGCTGAGGAACATGCCCTCCCGAAGATTGATGCCGTATTCGACGAAGGCCTTCATGCAGCAGAGCATGTTGGCCCAGCCCTCGCAGTTGAGGTAGGTGCCGCGCCGGCCGGCCTCGTCTTCCTGCCAGCCATTCTCGGAGATCGTCACCATCGTTCCGCCGTCCTCCAGCGGATCGAATTTCATCTCGACCGTCGTTTTGTAGCGAACCTTGTTCTCGTCCGTGCCACCATCCCAGCGCAGTAAGATCAGGCGCTCGGGAACGAGATCGATCACTTCGACCGGCGAGTCCTTCCACCAGGTTACCGTCGTACCCTTGACGAGCGGTGCGCTCGCCCCGCCGATGGTCGTGAAATAGCTCGAGAGCTTCTTCGGATTGACCACCGCATCGAAAACTTCTGCGACCGGACGTCCGATCCGTCCGCCGACACGAATACTGAGGGACATTGCACTTCCTCCCCTTTTCGATTGTGATAAGCGCCATTATGTTATAAAAACGTAACATGTCAAGCGAATCGGATAACGACCCTGTTTTCAAGGCACTGGCCCACTATCGGCGCCGTGAAATTCTCGACATTCTGAAAGACGGTCCGCGCACCACCGGCATGCTCTGCGAAGCCTTCGCAGACATGGATCGCTGCACAGTCATGCAGCATCTGAAGGTTCTCGAAGAAGCCGACCTCGTTGTCCCGAAGAAGGAGGGCCGCGAGCGCTGGAACCACCTCAACAGCCTGCCAATCAAGCATATCTACGACCGCTGGATCAGTACTTATGCGGGACATGCGCTATCGATACTGGACAGGCTGAAGGGCGATCTGGAGGGATAAACTCGAAACGAAACGGGCGCCGAAGCGCCCGTTTCGCTAAGGACCAGTTCAAGCGGCCTTGCGCAAAGGCGCGGCAAGCGGCGCAGAGCGGCGGTCGAGCGCACCGCTCGTGAGGTTGAGGACAAGAGCCGCGGCAACGAGGATCGCGCCGACCCAAGGCGTGGCGACGAGCCCGAGCGAGGATTCGACGACCAATCCGCCGATCCAGGCGCCCGCCGCAATCCCGAGGTTGAAGGCAGCAATGTTGAGCGCCGAAGCAACATCGACGGCGGCCGGACGGACCTGCCTTGCCAGTTGCACGACATAGAGCTGCAGGCCCGGCACGTTTGCAAAGGAGAGAAAGCCGAGCGCAGCCAGCGTCGGGACCGTCAGCCATGGCGAAACAGCCGTGAAGCTGAAGAGAACAAGCACGATCGCCTGGGCGATGAAGAGCCCGGTCAGCGCCCTCACCGGATCACGATTGGCAATCTGCCCGCCGATGATGTTGCCGATGGCGATCGCGATACCGTAAAGCACGAGGATCAGGCTGACGGCAGACGCGGAAAAGCCGGTGATCTCCTGCAAGATCGACGCAAGAAAGGTGAAGGCAACGAAGGTTCCGCCATAACCGAGAGCGGTCGTGGCAAAGACGATCAGCAACCGGCCGCTGCCAAGCGCGCGAACCTGATCCTTGATGCTCGCGGGCGGCGCTTTCTTGAGGTTGGAGGGAAGCAGGAGCGCGATACCGGCAAAGGCCACGACGCCGAGCCCCGCGACGGCGGCAAAGGTCGCCCGCCAGCCGAATGTCTGGCCGATGAAAGTGCCAAGCGGCACGCCGGTCACGATCGCGACAGTCAGTCCCATGAACATCATGGCAATGGCCGAGGCGCGGCGGTCCTCCGGCACGAGATCGGCAGCGATCGTCGAACCGACGGAGAAAAATACGCCATGCGCAAAAGCCGAGAGCACGCGCGCAACCAAGAGCGGTGTGTAACCGGGGCTGAACGCGGCCATGGCATTGCCGATGATGAAGAGCGCCATGAGCCCGAGCAGCAGCGGCTTGCGCGCGATCCGGCCGGTCAGTGCTGTCAGGATCGGCGCGCCGAAAGTCACGCCAAGCGCGTAGACGCTGACAATGAGACCTGCGAGCGGCAAAGTGATGTGAAGATCATTGGCAACGGTCGGCAGCAGGCCGACGATGACGAATTCCGTGGTTCCGATCGCATAGGCGGCGATCGTCAAGGCAAAAAGAGCAAGTGGCATGAGATGACCCGTGATGATGTGCCCAGAGTTCGGGCGCGGTTATTGTTCGGGTCCAGATATGGATGCGCGGCACCGCGTCGATAATCCGATGGAGCGGCCCAGGACTTGTGAATTGAATTCAAGATAGGCGGCTAAGAATGTTCCGTCTCGCTGATAAGCCATTTCCGAAAGAGCGCCAACGACGACTTTTCCAGGGCTCCGGCGGGATAGAGCATCGCGTAGTTCAGGGCTGCAGGCTGGCGCTCGACAAAACAGCGCACAAGTCTTGCGGCGGCAATATGCTCGGCAACCAGCGAACTGCGCACCAGCGCAAAACCCTGTCCCCTGCTGCAAGCTTGCAGCATCTCCTCGAAGGAATCGAAGACCGGCGCTTCATCGACCGCTCTTGCGATGTCGAAGCCGGCAAGCGGCTCGACGTTCGGATCGTCTCGGACAGTCACCTGTTCGTACCATCGCTGCCAGTCGAGCACAGTGTGCCGCATGCCGCGATAGAGCAACAACGGCGCGGCGCGAATGGCACCACGGCTTGGAAGCCTGCTTGAGAGAGTCGGCGCGCAGACGACGAATTCCTCGTCGAGCAGAAGCGGCTCCGTCACAAGGTCCGGGCCGCCTTGACCAAGCCAGATCGCCAAATCGACACTTGAAAAGTCCGGTCGCTGATAGCCGACGGCGGTGCGGACTTCGATTTTCGGATAGCGACGGCAGAAAGCCTCGAGACGCGGAGCAAGCCATTGGCTTGAAAATTCCGGTGTCGTCGCGATCGTCAGCGACGGACTGGCGCTTGCCTCCCGTGCCTGATGCAAAGCGCTTTCAAGCGAAGCAAGCGCGCTCGCGATCTCGGGATGAAGCCTGAGACCGAGCGGTGAAGGCCGGGCGCCGTGCCGCCCGCGATCGAAGAGCCGGCCGCCCATCCAGCCTTCCAGCTGTGCGATCTGATGGCTGACGGCTGTCTGTGTCAGCCCTAGCCGCTCCGCGGCACGCCCAAAGCCTCCTGTCTCCGCAATAGCACAGAAGGCCTGCAGGGTCGAAAGCGGCGGCAACGGACGATCTGCCATGAAAATCTCTCATGATAAAAACAATCGAGTTTCATTATACAGCGGTGCAAAGCAATAATAAATTGACCGCATGGGAGATAAGCCATGAGGTTTTCGATAAGAATTCTGAATGCATTGCTGCCGTTTAGCAGCCTCGCCGCTCCAGCGCAGCAGCAAAGATCCACAGCCCCGCCGCAGCCGGCAACCGCACTGAACGCGCATATGCAGAGAGATATCGGAATAGACGAGGGGCAGAGCCCATGCCTTCGAAAAAAGTAGTGCGATCCGCGGCAGCCGATGGAGATTTACGATCCTGGGCGCCTACAAACGTAGGTGGGCACCGTGTGTCCAGGCCCACGAGCCTGGTCAGGGACAGCTCCCTTTGGATCGAGTATGGCCCCAGGGATTGTGGTTCCTGTCGAGAGGCGCAGATCGCAGCACGATATATAAGGCCGTTCACAAAGCTGCGCCAGAGGGACATGCATGCTGCGCAAATTTAATTAAGCTCGGCAGGCGCCCGGCCGTTGAGCTTGTCGGTGATGCCGCGAATGCGGCTCGTTACCTCTCCGAGCACTTCGGCGAGGTTTTCCTCCGTCCGGGCGGTCGCAGCGAGAACGGTGTCTCGATTGCCCCGCAGCGTTTCGAGCTCAGCTTCCAGCTCAGCCACGCGGCGGCTCAGCTCGGAAATTTCGTCCATCACCATGATCCCGGCCATGACGGTGATCCTCAGGTCGCCGATTTCGCCGAACTGACCCTTGAGATGGCCGACATAGCGGTCGAAGCGGTTGGCGAGGTCGGTCAGGTGGTCTTCCTGTCCTTCCTCGCAGGCCATTCGATAGGCCTTCCCGTCAATCGTTACCGTCACCTGTGCCATGTCACTGTCTTTCCATTAGCGGTCCAGAACCGCGCGGATCGTCTCCATCGCCGTTACCAGCCGCCGCGAAACCTCGCGGTTGACCTCTTCCAGCCGGTTGGCACGGAATTCTGCCTGGTCGAGTTCCTGCGCGAGTTTGGAGCGATCGGCGTGCACGCGGCGAACCTCGCCCTCGATGTCGCCCTGCTCGCGCTGGCGTTCGATTCGCATATCCACGGCGTTTTCCAAGCCGGAAATCGCCTGCTTCAGCTCGTTGAGGGCCGCTTCCATGGATTTGCCTGTGGGCGTCATGTCGCTGTCCGGTTCTCCCGCGCAAGACCTCTCGAATCGGCAGGCCTTGCCGGTCCAGTGATTTCAACAGGATATGCAGCTAGCCGACGGCGCGTCAATAAAAGCCGTACCGGCGCATGGGCCCTATTCTGTGGATGACTGAAATACACGCACCTGAAGCAGCAGATTCGTCTTTTGCAAAACTCAACGATCAAATGTCAAAAATCGTCGCACCCCGCCCGGATATGGCCCGCAATTTATTGACTTGGCCGTTCCAACTGCTATGTCTCACCCGCTTTCATCGATGGCCTTCAGAAGGCTCGAGGCCATCTCCCGACACCGGAAACCCGTGGAAAAGCCATGACCTCTCCCGAACAACATGACCGGATGGCGAATGCGATCCGTTTTCTCTCCATGGATGCCGTCGAAAAGGCAAACTCGGGCCATCCGGGCCTGCCGATGGGCATGGCGGATGTCGCCACCGTTCTCTTTACGAAATATCTGAACTTCGATCCCAAGCAGCCGCACTGGCCGAACCGCGACCGCTTCGTGCTGTCGGCCGGTCATGGCTCCATGCTGCTTTATTCGCTGCTTTACTTGACCGGCTATCCGGACATGTCGATCGAGGACATCAAGAATTTCCGCCAGCTCGGCTATAAGACAGCCGGCCATCCTGAATACGGCCATGCAACCGGTATCGAGACCACCACCGGCCCGCTCGGCCAGGGCATCGCGAATTCGGTCGGCATGGCGATCGCCGAGCGCAAACTGCGCGAGGAGTTCGGCCCCGACCTGCTCGACCACTACACCTATGTGATCGCCGGCGACGGCTGCCTCATGGAAGGCGTCAGCCAGGAAGCCATCGCGCTCGCCGGCCACCTGAAGCTCAACAAGCTCATCGTCTTCTGGGACAACAATTCGATCACCATCGACGGCGCAGTATCGCTGTCGGATTCGACCGACCAGGTCGCGCGCTTTAAGGCAGTGCACTGGAACACGATCGAAGTCGATGGTCACGACCAGGCTGCCGTTGCCGCCGCTATCGAAGCCGCGCAGAAATCCGACCGTCCGACACTGATCGCCTGCAAGACGATCATCGGCTTCGGCGCGCCGAACAAGCAGGGCACCCACAAGGTGCACGGCAACCCGCTCGGCGCAGATGAAATCGCCGCTACCCGCGAGGCACTGAACTGGGACGCCGAAGCCTTCACCGTCCCGGCCGACATTCTGGAAGCCTGGCGCAAGGCGGGCACCCGTTCTGCCGAGACCATCACGGCCTGGGAGGGCCGCCTCGCTGCCTCCGACAAGAAGGCCGAGTTCACCCGCCGCTTTGCCGGCGAATTGCCGCCCGGCTTCGATGCAGCGATCAGCGAATACAAGAAGAAGCTTGCCGAAACCAAGCCGACGGTCGCGACCCGCAAGGCTTCGGAAGATGCCCTCGAAGTTATCAACGGCTTCCTGCCAGAAACGCTCGGCGGCTCCGCCGACCTGACGCCTTCGAACAACACCAAGACGAGCCAGATGAGGTCGATTACCCCGACCGACTTCTCCGGCCGCTACATGCATTACGGCATCCGCGAACACGGCATGGCTGCCGCCATGAACGGTATCTCGCTGCACGGCGGCCTGATCCCCTACGGCGGCGGCTTCCTGATCTTCTCCGATTATTGCCGCCC
Organism: Rhizobium mongolense USDA 1844; assembly: GCF_000419765.1. Classification (GTDB taxonomy): domain Bacteria; phylum Pseudomonadota; class Alphaproteobacteria; order Rhizobiales; family Rhizobiaceae; genus Rhizobium; species Rhizobium mongolense. The sequence goes on from NZ_ATTQ01000008.1 coordinate 90,737, forward strand.
GCCGATCCGCCTCGCCTCGCTGATGGGCATCCGCGTTATCCACGTGCTGACGCATGACTCGATCGGCCTCGGGGAAGATGGCCCGACGCACCAGCCGGTCGAACAGCTCGCCGCACTGCGCGCCGTTCCAAACCTGATGGTCTTCCGCCCTGCTGATGCCACGGAAACCGCCGAATGCTGGCAGATCGCCATCACGACGCCAAACCGTCCGTCGGGCCTGGCGCTCACCCGCCAGAACCTCTCGACCGTGCGCACCGAATACAGCGAGAAGAACCTCTCGGCTAAGGGCGCCTACACGCTCGCCGGCTCCGATGATGCCAAGGTCACGATCTTCGCATCGGGCTCCGAGGTCGAGATCGCCATCGCCGCTCGCACCACGCTGGAAGGCAAGGGCATTTCCACGCGCGTCGTCTCCGTTCCCTGCACCGAACTCTTCTTCGAGCAGCCCGAAGCCTACCGCAATGCGGTCCTCGGCAAGTCGCCGGTCAAGATCGCCGTCGAAGCCGCCGTCCGCGAAGGCTGGGACGCGTTTATCGGCCCGGAAGGCACCTTTATCGGCATGAAGAGCTTCGGCGCGTCCGGCCCATACAAGGAACTCTACAAGCATTTCGGCATCACGGCGGAAGCCGTCGTCGCCGCAGCAGAAGCCAAGCTCTAAAGGGGGAGCGTTCCGACGCTCTCCACTCATCCGCAAGCCCCATATCTAGGGAGTGAATGCAAATGACTGTAAAGGTTGCCATCAATGGCTTTGGCCGCATCGGCCGCAATGTTCTCCGTGCGATCGTCGAATCTGGCCGCACTGACATCGAGGTGGTCGCGATCAACGACCTCGGCCCTGTCGAAACCAATGCCCACCTGCTGCGCTATGACTCGATCCACGGCCGCTTCCCCGCAGCCGTCAAGGTCGAAGGCGACACGATCATCGTCGCCAATGGCAAGCCGATCAAGGTGACGGCGATCAAGGACCCGGCAACGCTTCCGCACCGGGAACTCGGCGTCGACATCGCGATGGAATGCACCGGCATCTTCACCGCGCGCGACAAGGCCGCAGCCCACCTCACCGCCGGCGCCAAGCGCGTCCTTATCTCGGCGCCTGCTGACGGTGCTGACCTGACCGTCGTCTACGGCGTCAACCACGACCAGCTCACCAAGGAGCATATGGTCATCTCCAACGCATCCTGCACGACGAACTGCCTGGTTCCGGTCGTCAAGGTGCTGAACGACGCCGTCGGCATCGACCACGGCTTCATGACGACCATCCACTCCTACACCAACGACCAGCCGTCGCTTGACCAGATGCACAAGGATCTGTACCGCGCCCGCGCTGCCGCACTCTCGATGATTCCGACCTCGACCGGTGCGGCAAAAGCCGTCGGCCTCGTCTTGCCGGAACTGAAGGGTAAACTCGACGGCACGTCGATCCGCGTCCCGACCCCGAACGTCTCCGTCGTCGACTTCAAGTTCGTCGCCAAGAAGGCAACCACGGTTCAGGAAATCAACGAAGCCATCAAGGCTGCCGCCAACGGCAAGCTGAAGGGCGTTCTCGGCTACACCGAGGAGCCGCTGGTTTCCCGCGACTTCAACCACGACAGCCAATCCTCGATCTTCGCAATCGACCAGACCAAGGTCATGGAAGGCAATTTCGTGCGAATCCTCACTTGGTACGACAACGAGTGGGGCTTCTCCAACCGCATGGCCGACACGGCCGTTGCGTTTGCGAAGCTCATCTAGGTTTTGCGAAGCGGATTTTAGGAAGGCGGCCTGCGAAAGCGGGCCGCTTTTGTTTTGAGCACTGCCCGAGCTATGACGTCCCTTGCGACAACAACGGCAAGCATCTGCCCATGCCGGCAAGACGAGGAAGAAGATCGTGGTATATCTCGATATTCGAAAGGCAAGCGCAGGCGACGCAGAGGAGCTCTGTATGCTCCTCAACGAGATAATCGAAGCTGGCGGCACCACGGCTCTGGAGGAGCCTCTATCAGTAATGGAACTGACCGACTGGTTCATCACCGGCAAGTTCGCACTGACATGCCACGTCGCGCAGGCCGGGCCTGACATTGCAGGATTTCAGTTCCTGAGCCTTTACGAAAACCTGCCGGAAGGGTGGGCCGACATCGGAACCTTTGCTCGCCTGAGCCCGAAGATACCCGGCGTCGGTACCCAGCTCTTCGCCGCGACCTTGTCCGCCGCCGAAGAGCGCGGCGTCGCATTCATCAATGCAACCATCCGCGCCGATAACACTGGCGGGCTCGCCTACTACGAGAAGATGGGCTTCCGGACATATAAGACGATTGATAAGGTGCCGCTCCGCGATGGCACGCTCGTGGATAGAATCCAGAAGTGCTTCGCGGTAAAGAAAAATTTGAGCGGCGTCTAAGGACCCTTTGAAAAACAAAAAATTGCAGTCCTCTTCTCCTTGCCCTGCTCTTGCCTGATTTACCTATAAATTCTTCATAGAGAATCTCTCCCGTAGCATCCTCCACCGGCAGCCGTCCGGCGCGCCGTTCAGCAGCATGAAGCCGCAGGCAAGCGAGGTTAAGCCGCAAGGCCTACCCTTCCGACCTGTTTTGCCGTTTACTGATGCAGGCGGAATGAAGCGTGGAGGGCGGAAATAGCTACATGCCGGGGTGGGTTGCGGCGGGCAATGAAAGGGGTTGGACGTGGAAGCATTCTACATCGTCGTACTGGTATCGACGGCGCTTGTGCTTCTTGCGGCCTTCTCGAGCCTGCTCGCCTTCCGCTTCGGCGCTCCCTTGCTTCTGCTTTTCCTGGCAATCGGCCTGATTGCGGGCGTAGACGGGCTCGGCATCGAGTTCAGCAACAATTATCTCGCCTATATCCTCGGCTCGATCGCACTTGCCATCATTCTCTTCGATTCCGGCTTCGGCACGCCGATTCAGGCCTTCAAGCTCGCGGCTATACCTTCGCTGACGCTTGCCTCCGTTGGCGTGCTGATGACCGCCGGCCTCTTTGCCGTCGTCGCCATGTGGCTGCTGAATTTTACCTGGCTCGAGGGCCTGCTGCTCGGCTCGATCGTCGCCTCCACGGATGCGGCCGCCGTCTTCTTCCTGCTGCGCATCGGTGGCATCAACATCCGCGACAAGGTGCGCTCGACGCTCGAAGTGGAATCCGGCACGAATGATCCGATGGCGATCTTCCTCACCATCGCCCTCGTCGAACTGCTTGCCAGCGGCGAAGGCTATGCCGGCATCAATATCGGCATGCTCGCGGTGTTCATTCAGGAAATGGGCCTTGGCGTCATCCTCGGGCTGCTCGGCGGCATGATGATTGCGCAGGTCGTCGGCCGTCTGGACACTGACCGCGGCCTCACGCCGATCTTCGTGCTCGGCCTTGCCATGCTGGTGTTTTCCTTCGCAGGCGCCGTCGGCGGCAGCGGTTTCCTGGCCGTCTATGTCGCCGGCATCTATGCCGGAAACCGCAAGCTTCCGGCGCTGGGATCGATCAAGCGTTTTCAAGACGGCATGACCTGGCTCGCGCAGATCATCATGTTCCTCGTGCTCGGCCTGCTCGCGACGCCCTCGCAGTTTCCGGCAATCATCCTCCCAGCGGTTGCACTGGCGCTGTTCCTGATCTTCGTTGCCCGTCCGCTCGCCATCTGGCTTTCGCTCCTGCCTTTCGACTATACGCAGCAGGAGATCGGCTTCGTCGCCTGGGTCGGGCTTCGCGGCGCAGTTTCGATCCTGCTCGCCATCATGCCGATCCTCGGCGGGCTGCCGAACGGGCAGATCTATTTCAACACCGCCTTCATTATCGTGCTGGTCTCGCTGCTGATTCAGGGCTGGACGATCAAGCCGGTGGCCAAGAAACTCGGCCTCATCATTCCCCCGCGCATGGGTGCCGTCGACAAGGTCGAGGTCGACCTGCCGGGTGCGGCAAACCACGAGCTGCTTTCCTATCGCGTCATCAAGGACAGCCCGATCCTTCGCGGTGAGCGCATCCCGCGCTGGGCAACGCCTTCGCTCGTCATCCGCGACGGCAAGTCGATGCGTTATCAATATGCCGGGCGGCTGCGCGAGAACGATCTCGTCTATCTATTCATCGTGCCGAGCCATTCGCGTCTGCTTGACCGGCTTTTCGCCAGTCGCGCGCCAGTGGACGCCGACGATGCCGAGTTCTTTGGTGCCTTCGCGCTCTCTCCTGCCCGCCCTGCAGCCGATCTCGATGCTGCCTACGGCCCGGGCCTGCTGAATGAATCCGAGAAGGGGTTGACGATCGCCGAACTGATGAAGCAGCGCCTTGGCGGCAAGGCGGACTATGCCGATCGCGTCCGGCTCGGCTCGATCATCCTGATCGTTCGCGACCTCGACGACCAGGCCCATATCACCTCGGTCGGCATGTCGCTCGAGGCGGTCGAGCCTGCCATCACGCTGCCGATCTTCATCAATCTGCATGACATCGTCCAGCGTATCCGCGAACGCCTCAAGGGTCGCAAAAACCCGGAAGCCGCAACGGCCAAGGGCGTGCCGGACCGTGAGGAAAACGCGCGTGAAAACCACGGTTGAACGCCTTGCGTCTTGAGGCATCCTTGCTATGGTCGGCCACTTTCCAAGGCAAATAACGAACGGATAGTCTCATGCCAGCTTTCAAGACTCTCGACGACCTCAGCGGCATCGCCGGAAAGCGTGTTCTCGTCCGCGTCGACCTCAACGTGCCCGTGAAAGACGGCAAGGTGACCGACACGACGCGCATTGAACGCGTTGCGCCGACGATCCTCGAACTGTCGAAGAAGGGGGCCAAGGTTGTTCTGCTTGCGCATTTCGGCCGCCCGAAAGAAGGCCCCTCACCGGACCTCTCGTTCTCGCTGATCGCGCCGGACGTTGCAAAGGTGCTCGGCAAGCCGGTTGCCACGGCATCGGACTCGATCGGCGAAGCCGCTGCTTCGGCAGTCGCCGGAATGAAGGATGGCGATATCCTGCTTCTCGAAAACACCCGCTTCCACAAAGGTGAGGAAAAGAACGACGCGGAGTTCACCAAGGCGCTCGCTGCCAATGGCGACATCTATGTGAACGACGCTTTCTCCGCCGCGCATCGCGCCCATGCTTCCACCGAGGGCCTTGCCCACCTGCTTCCTGCTTATGCCGGCCGCACGATGCAGCAGGAGCTCGAAGCGCTCGAAAAAGGCCTCGGCAGTCCGGTACGCCCGGTCGTTGCCATCGTCGGCGGCGCCAAGGTTTCCACCAAGATCGATCTGCTCATGAACCTCGTCAAGAAGGTCGACGCCCTGGTGATCGGCGGCGGCATGGCCAATACCTTCCTCGCCGCCCGCGGCACCAATGTCGGCAAGTCGCTCTGCGAGCATGACCTTGGCGAAACCGCAAAGCAGATCATGATCGAAGCCGCGACAGCCGGCTGCGCGATCATTCTGCCGGAAGACGGCGTTGTCGCGCGCGAGTTCAAGGCAGGTGCCGCCAACCAGACCGTCGACATCAACGCCATCCCCGACGATGCCATGGTCCTCGACGTCGGTCCGAAGTCGGTCGAGGTGGTCAAGGCCTGGATCGAGCGCGCCCAGACGCTGGTCTGGAACGGGCCGCTCGGCGCCTTCGAAATCGAGCCTTTCGATAAGGCGACGGTCGCAGCGGCCAAATACGCTGCCGAACGCACCAAGGCTGGCAAGCTCACCTCCGTCGCAGGCGGCGGCGATACTGTCTCGGCACTGAACCATGCCGGTGCCGCTGATGACTTCAGCTATGTTTCGACCGCAGGCGGCGCCTTCCTCGAATGGATGGAAGGCAAGGTCCTGCCGGGCGTTGCCGTCCTTTCCGGCAAGTGACCGCCCGGCTGATTTTGTAATCTTTACATGCGGATAGACCGCTGAAGCTTGCGGGCCTCGGCGGTCTTTTGCTCACGCATCGAAAAAACTCTCAAAGTTTCAAACGATTGAAACGATTTCAATCGTTTCAATGACTTAGCGCTCCATTCTCCTGCCTATAAACTTCTGTTATCGCCGACCTATATGCATGGTTGCCGATTTTCTTGTCGTGGAGAGAGTAAAAAATGAGCGAACGCCTGGAAGACATTGCAGCAAAGATCGTAGCGGGTGGCCGGGGGCTGCTTGCCGCCGATGAATCGACCGGTACGATTGGAAAGCGGTTCGATACGATCGGCCTGGAATCCACTGAAACAAGCCGCCGCGATTATCGCGAAATGCTCTTCCGCTCCGAAGAGGCTATGAAGAAGTATATCTCGGGCGTGATCCTCTATGAAGAGACGCTTTATCAGAAGGCGGCCGACGGCACGCCCTTCGTCGACATCATCAAGGCTGCAGACAGCATTTCCGGCATCAAGGTCGATATCGGCGCCAAGCCGATGGCGAAGTATCCGGGCGAAACGATTACCGAAGGCCTCGACGGCCTCGCCGACCGCCTTGCCAAATATTATGAAGCCGGAGCCCGCTTCGCCAAGTGGCGCGGCGTGATCGCCATCTCCTCCTCGCTGCCGACCTGGGGTTCGATGAAAGCAAACGCCCATGCGCTCGCCCGCTACGCCGTGCTCTGCCAGCAAACCGGTATCGTGCCGATCGTCGAGCCGGAATGCCTGATGGACGGCAAGCCGGGCGACCACAATATCGACCGCTGCGCCGAAGTCACCGAATGGACGCTGCGCACCGTCTTCGAAGAACTTGCCGATGCCCGCGTCAGCCTGGAAGGGATGATCCTGAAGCCAAACATGGTCATTGACGGCAAGAACGCCCGCAAGGCATCCGTCGCGGAAGTCGCCGAACGCACCGTCCAGGTTTTGAAGCGCACGGTTCCGTCCGCCGTTCCCGGAATTGCCTTCCTTTCCGGCGGTCAATCCACCGAAGAAGCAACAGCTCACCTCTCGGCGATCAATTCCGGATTCGAATTGCCTTGGAAGGTCACCTTCTCCTATGGCCGCGCGCTGCAGGATACGGCACTGAAGGCGTGGGGCGGAAAACAGGAAAACGTCGCCGCCGGCCAGCGCGCCTTCAGCCACCGCGCCGAAATGAACAGCCTTGCGGCCAAGGGCAGCTGGAAACAGGAACTTGAAAACGCGGCGTAGCCGCCACTTAGCGCCTTTGCGACGAGTCCTCCTGCCGTGCGCTTTCCACCGGGATCCAGCCGCGCCATGTCCATGGCGCGAATGACTCGAAAACGAATGATGAAAGAACCATCCACGGCGCGGACGCGCCGTGGCTTCAGTCCTGTGACAGCACATGAATGACGAAGGGCGGCGCAAGCTCGCCAAGCTCAATTCTCCGCATTGTCACGGCGACAAGATTGCGCTTTGGCGATCGAAGGACGTGACACATTATTGCGGCTTCCAAAATATCGGAGCCGCAATGACTGTCCTTTCTTATACGACCGTCGACGTTTTCACTTCCAACCGTTTTGAAGGCAATCCGCTCGCCGTCGTCACCGGCGCAGAGCAGCTCAGCACCAAGACGATGCAGAAGATCGCAGCGGAATTCAAATATTCCGAAATCACCTTCGTCCTGCCGCCCAAGGATCCCACCAACACAGCGAATGTCCGAATCTTCACGCCGACGATGGAGGTGCCTTTCGCAGGCCATCCGAATGTCGGCACAGCTTATGTTCTCGGCCAGCAGCGGGAGATCTTCGGCAGGCCGATCGGCGACACGCTGCGTTTCGAAGAGAAGGCCGGTCTGGTTGAAGTGGCGCTTCGGCGTACCGAAGGTCGAGTCACTGCTGCAACGATCCGTGCGCCTCGGCCTCTGGATATCGGGACTGCCGTGTGCGAAGAAACCATTGCGCGCTGCATCGGCATCGACCGCAGCGCGATCTTCAAATCGACCCACCAACCGGTATTCGTCTCCGTCGGCCTTACCTTTGCTGTTGCCGAACTCGACGGCCTGGCATCGCTGGGCGCTGCCCGACCGAATCTCACGCATTTCCAAGAGGCTGCCGGCCCGAACGCTGAAAGCAATCACGATTTCTCGCTCTTCGTCTATGTCCGTTCTCCGGACGAGCCTTGGACGATCCGCGCCCGCATGTTCGCGCCACTAGACAACGTCGCCGAAGATCCGGCGACAGGCAGCGCTTCTGCGGCACTCTGCGCCTATCTCGTCTCACTCGCACCGGAGCAAACCATGAGCCGGCGTGTGACGATCGAGCAAGGTGTCGAGATGGGCCGGCGCAGCATCATCGACGTCGATGTCATCAAGAAAGATGGCGTCGTGACGGACGTCACGATTTCCGGCAGTTGCGTGCCGGTCATGCGCGGCGAGATCACCGTCTAGGCGATCAGGTCGCGGCCAAGAAGCGCAACCGCCCAAACGGCAAACGCAATCAGCGCAATCTTCCAGAAGTCCATCCGTTGCCGCAAACCGGGCAGCCCCAGCGGCTTGATGATCTGTATAACCATGGCAAGGACGAGCAACAGCGCCAGCAGCTTTGTCATGGCATTATTTTTCCAATATTTCAGAATGTCACAGGACGGACATTATTCCGCGCGAACACAGCACTTCTTCATGCCGTAACGGCATTCCGAGCCATAATCAACACCATTGGGACAGGACGGGCAGCGTCTTGTCTTATGACTTTTTAAATCGAACTTGCCGAGAATGTGGAAATGAGAAGAAATCTGCTGTCCGTCGCCGCGCTGCTTTTCGGAACGCTTTTCCTCTTCATGGGCAATGGCCTGCAGGGCATCCTGCTTCCCGTCCGCGGCAACCTCGAAGGTTATGCCACGACCACGCTCGGCCTGCTCGGCACGTCCTGGGCGGCAGGCTTTGTCGTCGGCTGCCTCGTCGCCCCCAAACTGGTGCGGCGCGTCGGCCATGTGCGCGCCTTCTCCGGCTTCATTTCGATCATCGCCATTATCGCCCTTGTGAGCGGCATCATCATCGATCCGATCTGGTGGATCGCGCTGCGCGCCGTCACGGGCTTCTCGACCGCCGGCACCTCGATGATCATCGAAAGCTGGCTGAACGAGCGGGCCACGAACGAAAGCCGCGGTGCAATCTTCTCGCTCTATATCGGCATCACCCTTCTCGGCGTCGTCGGCGGCCAGATGATGATCCCGCTCGAAGACGTGCGAACGCCGTTGCTCTTCATGGTCTGCGGCATCTTCTACTGCATCGCCATGCTGCCCACGACGCTTTCGACCGCAGCCTCGCCGCAGCCGCTGAAGGCCGTGAAGCTCGACCTGCCTGCGCTCTACCGCAATTCGCCCGTCTCCTGCCTCGGCATCTTGATGGTCGGCATCGCCAATGGTGCCTACGGCACGCTCGGAGCGGTTTTCGGGGCAGGTGCGGGACTTTCCGATGCCAGCATCGCAATCATGATGAGCGCCACCATTTTCGCCGGTGCGCTGATGCAGCTTCCGGCCGGCCGCCTTTCCGATCGTATCGACCGCCGCTATGTTCTGGCAGTGATGTCGGCGATTGCCGCGGTCGCTGGCCTTCTGATCGTGGTGCTGCATCCCTCTTCGCCCGCGCTTCTGATCGGCCTTGTCATCCTCTACGGTGCAGTTGCCAACACGCTCTATCCGATCGCCGTAGCGCATGCGAACGACTTCGCCTCCGCCGAGGATTTCGTGAAGGTTTCCGGCGGGCTCCTGCTGCTCTATGGTATCGGGACGGTGATCGGACCAACGATCGGCGGCCCTGTGATGGCGATGACAAGCCCGCACGCGCTCTTCCTCGTCACGGCGCTGTCGCATGTCTTCATCACCGCTTACGCAATCATCCGCAGCCGCATTCGCGCCGCAGTGCCGGCAAGCGAACGCGACACTTACACGACGATGCCGACCGGCACCTCGCAGATGCTGACGCCCGAGAGCATGTCGCTTGTCGAGCCCATGTCGAACAAGCCTCCCGAAAGCGACGATCCTGCTGTAAAATACGGCTGAGAACCGGACGGAGGATTGCTCATGAGTTTCATTGACGATGATCTGCCTAAGAAGGCGGCTTACGAAATCGGATCCGATCTCTCCATGCTTTCCGTGGACGAGCTGAAGGAGCGTGTCGAACAGCTGAAGGCGGAGATTACCCGCATAGAGGCCGAAGTCACGAGGAAAGCTTCAGGCCGCGCCGCAGCCGAAAGCCTTTTTCGCTCCTAGCGTTCGATCAAAGGCGACAGGCAAGCGAATAACCGCTGCCGGAAGTCTTAATACGAAACAATGTTAATAGAATATTAAGCTTTATGAGATATTACTGTTCTTATCCAGATTTCGTCTGGATCTCAGACAGTTTTCCATGCGGCGAATTGGTCTGATTTTTCTCCCTGTTTTACCTTGAGAGCCGCTTTTGCGGCTCTTCTTTTTGCGCCGGCGCCGATTTCCCACGAAACTGTGGAAGTTAACCTTTTCTTAAGAAACGCCTTGCGCATCTGGGCTAAAGATACCATCCTAAAGACATAAAGACAGACCTCTGAAACTTTTGTTTCAGGCTGGCGTTACCTGAACATATGTAGACGCGTGCAACAGGAACCATTTGAATGTCGGAACTCGGTTTGAACACAATCAGTTTTGCGGGCCGCGTTGCCGCATCCTCGCAGTTCAAGACTCTGTACGCGGAAGGCATGTCGCTGGTCGAGGAAACTGCCGCCTATCTGGATGGCAATGGCCGCGCCGCATCCAAGGTTCTACCCCGCATGGCTTCTGTTCTCTACGCTGCCGAATCGATGCGCCTCACGACCCGCCTGATGCAGATGGCGTCCTGGCTGCTCCTGCAGCGTGCCGTCAATAACGGCGAGATGTCACGAGACCAGGTTCTCGCTGAAAAGAACAAGGTCCGCCTCGACGGGTTCAACGTGGACCGCAATGCTCCAGGCTGGGGCGATCTGCCGGAAGCCTTCCGCGATCTCGTCGAACGCTCGCTGCGCCTACAGAACCGCGTTGCCCTTCTCGACCGTGAAATCTATCGCCCGAATGAAGCGCCAATCGTTCCCGACAATCAGAACAGCGTCCAGGCACAACTGAGCCTGCTGCAAACGGCTTTCGGCAACAACTGAGAGCTTGCATAGACTAAAGATGGAACCGGCTGCGTGATACGCGGCCGGTTTTTTGTTGCATACTCCATGTTGTAGCTACATCCAGGAGGAAGGCGAGAAGGCGACTGCCGTTCTCGAGGCGATGGGGTTTCTGACGCAATCCGTCTTCTGATGATGCGGGTGCCGACGAGCATCGCCTACGCTTCGAAGTCAACGTGCCGAAGCGTTCACTGAAAAAACAATGAAGGAACTGGAAGAAGGCAAAGCCAAGCGGTTCGAAATGCCGACGCCCTCTTCGACGGTCTGTGCTGACGCCTGTTCAATCCGGAAAGTTCAAACGGGAGGTCAAGCGCATGGAAAAGCGCCGCAGGAACATCCGCTAGTTAGAGATGCCTGCTTTTCATGATCAAAGAACGCCGAGCACTCAGATCATCCGTTGTGCGGCAATTGGTTGCTGCTCTATCTCATCGAGGTTCGTGAACCTTTGCAGGTCCCGGCACTCATTCAGACTGATTCAAGCAATAAAAAAGCCCGGAAACCCGGGCTCTTTTCAAATTCGGTACCGCAGAAGCGATTAGAGGCCGAGGCCGCCGAAGCGCTTGTTGAACTTGGACACGCGGCCGCCGCGGTCCATGAGCTGCTGGTTGCCGCCGGTCCAGGCCGGGTGGGACTTGGAATCGATTTCGAGGTTCATGACAGCGCCTTCCGAACCCCAGGTCGAGCGGGTTTCGTATTCGGTGCCATCGGTCATCACCACCTTGATGACGTGGTAGTCGGGATGGATATCAGCCTTCATAACAATCTTCCTGCGATGCCAGGGTCCAATTTGACGCAAGTCATTGCGGCAAGAGAACCGATTGAATAAATGAAGCCGCAGTCGCTAAGGCTACGGCTTCCCATTCGGATGCGGTGCCTATACATGAAGGCCGCCCGGATAACAAGGGCCTACAAGCCGCTGTTCAGCGGTATTGGGGCGATTGGAGATGATTTGGCAAACGCAGTGCAGACCGCGGAAAAGAAGTCGCGTTCCTTGAAGCCGCTGGCAAGGCTGGCGCCCTATGTGAAGCGTTACCGGGGCATCGTCGCAGGCGCGCTGGTTTCGCTTATCGTTGCCGCCGTGACATCGCTCACGCTTCCGCTTGCCGTGCGCCGCATGATCGATCATGGCTTCACGCAAGCTGACGGCACCTTCATCAACAGCTACTTTGCCATGTTGTTGGTCATCGCCGTCATACTCGCGGCCGCAAGCGCCTTTCGCTACTATTTCGTCATCACGCTCGGCGAACGCATCGTCTCGGATCTGCGCCGGGATGTCTTTGCTCATGTCACGCGGCTTTCTCCCTCCTTCTTCGATGTCAACCAGTCCGGCGAGATTGTGTCACGCCTGACGGCCGATACCACGCAGATCAAATCGGCTGTCGGTGCCACCGCCTCGGTGGCGCTTCGCAATCTGATCCTCTGCCTCGGTGCCATGGGCATGATGATCGTCACCTCGCCGAAGCTTTCAAGTCTTGTGCTCGGCGCAATCCCGCTGATCGTCTTCCCGCTCGTCGGCTTCGGGCGGTCCGTGCGCAAGCGCTCCCGAGCCGCGCAGGATACCCTCGCCGAAGCTTCCGCTTTTGCCAACGAGACGATTGCTGCCACGCGCACCGTCCAGGCCTTCAACGGCGAGGATGCGGCCGCAAGCCGCTACGGCGCTGCCGTCGAATCCGCCTATGAGGCAGCACGCTCCGCCATCCGCTCGCGCGCGCTTTTGACAGGCATTGCGATCACCTTGATCTTCGGCAGCGTCGTTGCTGTCCTTTGGGTTGGCGCGCACAATGTTCTGACGGGAACGCTGTCTGCCGGTACGCTCGGGCAGTTCCTGCTCTATTCGGTCATCGCCGCCGGCTCTCTCGGCGCTTTGTCGGAAGTCTGGGGAGAACTCTCGCAAGCGGCAGGCGCCGCCGACCGGCTGACCGAGCTGCTGGACGAAGTCTCGACGATCGCAGCACCGGAAAAGCCCGAGACCCTGCCCGTTCCGACCCGGGGACGCGTCGAATTCTCGAACGTGCACTTCGCCTATCCGTCACGCCCCGGAAAATCGGCGCTGCATGGCCTGAGCTTCAATGTGACGCCGGGCGAAACCGTCGCCATTGTCGGCCCATCAGGCGCCGGCAAGAGCACCGTCTTCTCTCTGCTGCTCCGCTTCTACGATCCGCAGCAGGGCAGCGTCGGGATCGATGGTATCGATGCGCGCGAAGTAACGCCCGGCGATCTGCGCGAACGCATGGCGATCGTGCCGCAGGACGTCACCATCTTTGCCGCTTCAATCCACGACAACATCGCCTTCAGCCGCCCCGGCGCGACGCGCGAGGACGTACGCGCCGCAGCGATTGCCGCCCAGGCCGATGAATTCATCGCGAGGTTGGACAAGGGCTACGACACCGAGGTCGGCGAGCGCGGCATTACCCTTTCCGGCGGCCAGCGCCAACGTATCGCCATCGCCCGCGCGATCCTGAAGAACGCCCCGATCCTCCTGCTCGATGAAGCGACGTCAGCCCTTGACGCCGAGAGTGAAACGCTGGTGCAGAAGGCGCTCGACGGCCTCATGCACGGCCGCACGACGCTCGTCATCGCCCATCGCCTTGCGACCGTTTTGAAAGCCGACCGCATCCTCGTCATGGATCAGGGCCGCATCATCGAGGAAGGCACGCATCAGAGCCTGATCCGCCACGGCGGCATCTATGCCAAGCTGGCAAAGCTGCAGTTCGATGCAGGTGCAGAAGAGTTCCTGGCGACCGTCAAATAGACGTTACCCCTGAGGAAACGCGTAGACATCCACAGGCACATCCAAGCCGCGCAGCGGGTGGGATCCGAGGCTCTCCAGGTCGCTTTCGCACCCTGCCATTTCGACGAAGGCTTTCGACAGCAGCACAGGACGCTTAATTTCCTTGGTCAGGCTCTCCAGCCGCGATGCAATGTTGACGGCCGGGCCGATGACGGTGAAATCGAGTCGCTTGCGCGAGCCGATATTGCCGTACATAACATCCCCCACATGCACGCCGACGCCATAGCGCAGCTCCACATGTCCCCGTTCCGCGTTGAAGAGATTGAGCTCGGTCATCGCCGCTTGCGCTTCCTTGATCGCCCGGAGAAGATTGATGCAGGCATCCGGATTGGTCAGCGGAAATATGGCGAGCAAGCCGTCGCCCATGAATTTCAGGATTTCGCCGCCGTGCTTTTCGATTGGCTCCGACATGGCATCAAAATAGGCGTTGAGCAGTTCGATGACATCGTCGCGCGGCCATAAGTCGGAGATCGTCGTGAAGTCGCGCAAGTCGCAGATGAGGATCGCGGCGCCGACCGTCGCGCCGCTGCCGCGGGTCGTGGCGCCTGCAAGAATCTGCTCGCTGGCATGCGGCCCGACATAGGTCTGCAGCAGCGTGCGGGCAAGAATGTTCTTGATGCGGATTTCGGTGACAAGCGTGAGCGCCGGTAAAAGGTCCTTGAGGAAGGTCAGATGGTCTTCCTTAAAGCCGCCTGGCCTGTCGCTTGAGAAGGTAATCACGTGCCGTTTTCCGAGTGTGTGCTCCATCGGCCATGCCACATAGTCCGTCAGCCCCTCACCCTGCAACTCGCCATAGAGCGGATAGGAAGCAACTTCTCCTTCGAGGTTCTGCCGCACTTCCCTACCGCCGCTGAAGATCTCGTTCATCGGGCTGTTCAGGAATTGCGACGTTGTCTCGACGCCGTAACCGAAGGTGGTGATCTTTGCTTCCTGCAAGCCGGGATGCCAGAGGATGCGCGCGCCGAGCCATTGAGGATGCAACGTCCGGAAATGCATCGTCGCGCGGGCGACGGGAACGCCCGAAGCTCGCAGCCGCTCGCACATCTCCACTAAAATATTGTCGATGAACCGCTGGTTGCGCGTTTCATTGATCAGCCAGTCGAGGATCTTGTGCCGGCGCACCGGCCAAAGACCGTCCTCCTCGTTCTCAACTGCCGGAAATGGATTGGATACCGGCTGCATGTCAAACTCCACGATCTCGTCCCGCCAAGCGTACAAATTCGATTGCGTCTTTCGCATAGATGGTTATCGGAGGACGGATTGTAATATCAATAGTCGGATAGTTTACCTCAGCGACTAAAGTTGCAATTCCATGCGGCCGCTTTCGGTTGCTTTTATCCTCCTCCGCCCTACCCTCCTTTTGCCTGATTTGATGCAATTGGGAAACATCATCGCTGAATTCCGGGAGGAGAATCGAATGGCACTTTTCAATATGACCCGCCGCATGGCACTCGGCCTCGGCATGCTTGCGGCCTTGGGCGCCGGAGCCGCGCATGCCGAAGGGTTTCCGGAGCGCGCGGTTACGCTGGTCGTTCCATTTGCCGCCGGCGGGTCGACCGATGTCGTGGCGCGCATCATCGCCGAGAAGATGTCGGAAGACCTTGGTCAGCAGGTGATCGTCCAGAACGTCGCCGGTGCGGGCGGCAATCTCGGTGCGGGCAATGTGGCTCGCGCTGAACCGGACGGCTACACCATCCTGATGGGAACGGTCGCGACGCACGCGCTGAACCCGCTAATCCTTAAATCCACGCCTTACGATCCGGAAAAGGATTTCGCGCCGGTTTCACTGCTCGTCATCGTGCCCAACGTGCTCGTCGTCAATCCGGAGCTGCCTGCAAAGAACGTACAGGAACTGATCGCGCTGCTGAAGGCCGAGCCGGACAAATGGAGCTATGCTTCCTCCGGCAACGGCACGCCGCTTCATCTTTCCGGCGAATTGTTCAATTCGATGGCCGGCGTCAAGATGCAGCACATCCCCTACAAGGGTGCGGGCCCGGCGCTGACCGATCTGCTGGGCAATCAGGTATCGATCATGTTCGACAACCTGCCGTCGTCGTCCAGCCACATCAAATCCGGCAAGCTGCGGGCGCTGGCGGTCACTACGGCGAAACGTGCTCCATCCTTCCCGGATATTCCGACCATCGCTGAGTCCGGCGTTCCTGGTTACGAGACCTATACCTGGAACGCGCTCTTCGCGCCGGCGAATACACCCGCGGATGTTGTGGCAAAGCTCAACGCGTCCGCCAACAAGGCCCTGAAGGACCCGGCCGTTGCCGAGCGCATGAAAGACTTCAGCGCCACGATCGTCGGCTCCACGCCGGAGGAACTTGGCGCACATGTGAAGGCCGAACTGGCCAAGTGGGGACCCATCGTCAAGGGTGCGAATATCCAGATGGAATAGACTCAACTTTTGCACTAGGTTGTCTCCCGTTACCGAGGCAACTTCCTGATAATTGGGAGATAATCGATGTATAAGTTTGAAGTGTACAAGGATAAGGCTGGCGAATTCCGTTTCCGCTTCAAGGCTTCGAACGGCGAATCCATGTTCAGCTCGGAGGGCTACAAGGCCAAGGCGTCCGCGCTGAGCGCCATTGAATCCATCAAGAAGAATGCGCCCGACGCAACGGTCGACGACCAGACCAAGGCAACGGCTTAACCAGACTGGCGGCGCTTCAAAGGCGCCGCCTCATACGGCTCTTCCCGCCACCCGGCCCGAAAAGATGCAACCGCCGAGAAAGGTTCCTTCAAGGGCTTTGTAGCCGTGCATGCCGCCTCCGCCGAAACCGGCGACCTCACCGGCGGCATAGAGACCCGGCACCGCATCACCATTGATACTGATCACCCGCGCCGAAAGATCCGTTTGCAGACCGCCCAGCGACTTTCGCGTCAGGATATGCAGCCGCACGGCGATCAACGGCCCCGCCTTGGTATCCAGCAGCCGGTGCGGCTTTGCCGTGCGCAACAACTTGTCGCCAATATAATTTCGGGTGCCGCGAATGGCAGTTACCTGTGCATCCTTGGAATAGGCATTGTCGATTTCCCGGTCGCGCGCCTCGATCTGCCCACGCAGATGCGCAATGTCGAGCCGGTTTTCTCCAGTCAGCGCATTCATGCCTTCGACCAGTTCTTCGAGCGTCTTGCGGACGATGAAATCTTCGCCCTTCTCCATGAAGGCCTGCACCGGCCCGGGCGGGTTCTTGCCGAGCCGTTTCAAAAGCAACGGAATATCCTTACCGGTGATGTCAGGGTTCTGCTCCGAACCCGAAAGCGCGAACTCCTTCTTGATGATCGCCTTGGTGAGAATGAACCAGCTATAATCATGTCCGCTGACGAGGATCGCCTTCAAGCTGGCAAGCGTGTCAAAGCCTGGCATCGCCGGCGGAGCAAAACGGCTGCCGTCGGCATCGCACCAGAAGGACGACGGACCGGGAAGGATGCGGATGCCGTGGTTCGCCCAGATCGGATCCCAGTTCCTCAG
The DNA here is from genome assembly GCF_000419765.1 of Rhizobium mongolense USDA 1844. Classification (GTDB taxonomy): domain Bacteria; phylum Pseudomonadota; class Alphaproteobacteria; order Rhizobiales; family Rhizobiaceae; genus Rhizobium; species Rhizobium mongolense. The sequence continues at coordinate 107,982 of NZ_ATTQ01000008.1, forward strand.
GCCTTCCGTATAGTGCCACATGCGGTCGCTGTTGATGATGCTCGCGCCGGCACGCTCGCCGATCGCCAACATGCGGCCGTCGACATGGGCGGGAACGCCCGCAACCATCGACGCAGGCGCAGGACCAAGACGCTCTGCCGGCCAGTTCCGGCGCACCAGATCGTGGTTGCCGCCGATGCCGCCGGAAGTGACGATGACGGCGCCCGCGCGGAATTCGAATGTTCCGGCAGCCATGCGAACCGTTGCCTTGCCACGCGGCGCGGCATCGGGCTCGAGGATCGTCCCCTGCACGCCGCAGACGGCGCCATTTTCGACCATGAGCTCGTCCACGCAGTGGCGAAAGGCAAATGTGACGCGGCCTCTCGCCCCTGCCTCCCGAACGCGCCGGATAAATGGTGCAAGCACGGCGGGCCCCGTGCCCCAGGTCAGATGGAAGCGCGGCACGGAATTGCCGTGACCATGCGCCATCCCGCCGCCACGCTCCGCCCAACCGACGACCGGAAACCAGCGCATGCCCTGTTGATGCAGAAAGGAGCGTTTCTCGCCCGCCGCAAAATCGAGATAGGCATCCGCCCAAAGCCGCGGCCAGTAATCCTCGGGCCGGTCGAAGCCAGCCGAACCCGCCCAATCCTGCCTGGCAAGATCGAGGCTGTCGCGAATGCCGAGGCGGCGCTGCTCGGGACTATCAACGAAAAAAAGGCCGCCCAACGACCAGAAGGCCTGCCCGCCGAGGCTCTGTTCGCCCTCCTGGTCGAGAATGCAGACCTTGCGTCCCCGATCTGCCGCTTCCGCCGCGGCCACAAGCCCGGCAAGACCCGCACCCACGACCAGCACGTCATATTCCATCCCGAACGCCTCCCCGCATCGATCGGCATGAAATTACGCACACGTAAACGTCAATGCAACCACAGGACTTCCCATCGCGAATTTTTCGTTGATGATTTCGAATGGATGGCAGAACCCTTGGTGGGGCCGCCCGCCCCTTGCGGCTGGAAAAGGCAGGCGTGCCCTACCAGCGACTATTTCTCGGTCAGCTTGAGCTCGATGCGGCGGTTGGTGGCGCGGGCTTCTGGGGTATCGCCGGGCGTGATCGGCTGGAATTCACCAAAACCTGCCGCAACGAGGCGGTCGGAAGGCACGCCCTGCGAAATCAGGTATTTGACGACGGAGATGGCACGCGCCGAGGAAAGCTCCCAGTTGTCGCGAAAGCGGCCGGCCCCGGAAAGCGCCACATTGTCGGTATGGCCGTCGACCCGGAGCACCCAGTTGATTTCCGGCGGTATTTCCCTGGAAAGATCAAGCAGCGCAGTGGCAAGTTTCGTCATCTCCGTCGTGCCTTCAGGATTGAGATCGGAACTGCCGGAAGGGAACAGAACCTCTGACTGGAAGACGAAACGGTCGCCGACGATGCGGATGTTTTCGCGGTCGGACAGGATCTCGCGCAGGCGGCCGAAGAAGTCGGAGCGGTAGCGATTGAGTTCCTGAACCCGCTGTGCCAGCGCGACATTCAGCCGCCGGCCCAGATCGGCGATCTTCGCCTGCGAACTCTGGTCCTTCTGCTCCGATGCCTGAAGCGCCGCCTCGACGGCTGCGATCTGGCTGCGCAGGGCCGCAATCTGCTGGTTGAGAATTTCGACCTGGCTGAGCGCCCGGTCGCTTAACTGCTTCTGTTCGTCGAGTTCCTTTGTCAGGCCGCCGATGCGCTGTTGTGCCGCATCCTTTCCGCCGGAACCGGCATCGAGCAATGCCTGCAGCCGCGAGCGGTCACCTTCAGCGGTCGCGAGAGATGCCTGCAGATTGGCAACGGAATCCTCGAGATCCTGCTTGCTGCCCTTCTCCAGCGCGAGCAGCTGCGTCAGTTCGTTAATCTGGCTGTTGAGGCGGGTCAGCACTTCGTCGCGACCGGAAATCTCGCGGCTTAGAATGAACTGGCCGACGACGAAAACCGTCAGCAGGAACATGATGGCGATCAGCAGCGTCGACAGTGCGTCGACGAAACCCGGCCAGTAGTTCATTTCGCCGTGGCGGCGGCGGTTTCGGGCGAGCGCCATGGCTTACTTGCCCTCGGTCTTTTCGGTCTGGCTGACGCGGTGGCTTCTCTCGGCGCCACTCTGCTTTTCCTGCGTGCCGATGCGTTCGGCCAGCCGATCGAGCGTGCGACGCATGGCCTTTGCCTCGTCCTGCTGCGCTTCGATCCAGTCGCGCAGCATCTGCTGTTCGTTGCGCATGTTCTTGACCAGACCCTGAATGCCTTCGGCAAGGCTCGCCATCGCGGCAACCGAGCGCTGGCTGCCGGCTCCACCTTCTTCGGCAACCTTCTTTAGATAGTCCGACATCGCGCGAAGGTCCTCGGAAGACGTACCCGAGTCGAGCGCTGGAACGGCAATATCCGACCCGACGTCGGTCACCGAGGAAAGCCAGTTTTCGAGTTCCGTGTAGAAGCGAGTCTGCGCCCGGCCGGCCTGAAGATCGAGGAAGCCGAGAATGAGCGACCCGGAAAGGCCGAGCAGCGAAGACGAGAAGGCTTGTCCCATACCGGAAAGCGGCAAGGACAGACCTTCTTTGAGCGTGGTCAGCACGTCGCCGGTGCCGTTCGAGCCTGCATCCAGCGACTGAATGACGCCGCTGATAGAGCCGATCGTGCCGATGAGACCCCAGAAGGTACCGAGAAGACCGAGGAAGACGAGAAGGCCGATGAGGTAACGCGACGTATCACGCGATTCATCGAGGCGGGTGGCGATCGAATCCAGAATAGAGCGTAGCGCGGTGGTCGAAAGCGTCGCCGTTGACTTACGGTTACCGATCAGCGCCCGCATGGGGGCAAGCAGTCTCGGATTACGGTTTACCTTGTCCGCACTGCCGGCTGCGCGAAAGGAATTGAACCAGCGCACTTCCGGACGAAGCGACAGCACATGGCTGAAGACCAGGATGATGCCGACCGCAAGCACGCCGACGATGAGGCCGTTGAGGCCCGGATTGTGCATGAACGCTGTCTGCGTCTGCCGGAAAAGGATGGCGGCGATGAAGCCGACGATGACCAGGAACAGGAGCATCGTCCAGAGGAACGGCATCGGGCTGGAGAGTTTATAGACATAGTTGCTGCTCGGTTTTTCGGTCGAGCCGAATTCCGCCGCATTCACATTTTCCATGGTTGCGCAGCCCTCCGGATTGCTTGCAGCCGAAGACTAGATCAACATTGTGCCGAATTGAAGTGCGCGGGCAGAGAAAACCGTGTCTTTACAACAGTCGGTTTCCGACGTGTCTCACTTCGCAGGGATGGGGCGCTTGATGGTCTCGATCAGCGCCTTGTGAATATATTCATTGCCGGCGACGATGGCGCCGCCATCGAGGATATCCGTGCCGCCGTTCCAATCGGTCGCATACCCGCCAGCTTCGCGGATAAGCAGGATGCCGGCTGCCATGTCCCAGGGCGACAATCCCATTTCCCAAAAGCCGTCGAAGCGGCCAGCTGCAACATAAGCGAGATCGAGCGAGGCAGCGCCCATGCGGCGGATGCCGGCCACTTCGCCCATCACATGACGAAGCTCGACGAGGAACTTGCCGTGGTTGCCGCGGCCGAGATGCGGCACGCCGCAGCCGATGACGGAATCCGAAAGAACGCGGCGCGCACCGACGCGCAGCCGGCGGTCGTTCAAGAAGGCGCCGCCACCGCGCTCGGCAGTATAGAGCTCGTCCATCGCCGGATTGAAGACGACGCCCGCAACGACTTCGCCATTGCGCTCAAGCGCGATCGACACCGCAAATGTCGGAATCCCGTGTAGGAAGTTGGTCGTGCCATCGAGCGGATCGACGATCCAGCGGTGGGCACCGTCCGTGCCCTTGATCTCTTCGCTCTCCTCTCCAAGGAACCCATAAGTCGGACGCGCCTTCAGGAGCTCGTCCCTGACGATCTTTTCAGCTTTCCGGTCAGCATTGGAAACGAAATCGCCAGGCCCCTTCACCGAAACCTGCAGGTTCTGGACTTCCCCGAAATCACGCCCCAGCGACTTTCCTGCCTTGACGGCAGCCTGAACCATGACATTGAGAAGAGCAGAACGGGCCATTGGGGCATTTTCCTTGGAACTGGTACGGGGTGCGCTGTCAGGGCGGGAAAGGTCCCTGATCGCCGGAAAGGGCAGCGCTCTTAATTAGATGGCGGCCTCAAGACCACAAAATCAGGCAAATTTCAAGGGGAGAGCGTTGCAGAGGCTGAAAGAGGTCGCCGGCACCGAAGGCGTGGCCGACGCCCTGTTTGTGAACCTCAGGGCAGGCGGCGGAACTTGTTGGCGCGGTCGATCGCCTGCTTTTGCTGAGCGTCCTCGATACCGAGATAGAAATCCTCAAGCTCCGGATCGGACAACCCTGCCCGGCGGGAGAGCACGTACCATTTCGCCGCTTCGACCGGGTCCGGCTTGGTGCCGAGCGCACCGATATAAAGATGTGCGAGCTTGTTCTGCGCCGCGACGTTACCGCGATTGGCAGCGAGCTTCATCCACTGAAAGCCCTTCACGAAGTCCCGCGGTCCGTTTGTGCCATTGACGAGCCAGACGCCGAGATCGAGCTGCGCGGTGTCGTAACCTGCGCGCGCTGCGCGGGCGAGCCATTCGCGCGCCAGCTTCTTTTTCTGCTTCGGTAGATCGGCAAGCACGGAATAGATTTGCGCCACGGCATATTGGGCATCGGCAATGCCCTGCTGGGCGGACTTCTCATAGTAGGGAAGCGCGAGCTTCAGTCCTTCGGGGCCGGGATGATCGGTCGTCAGCAACTGCCCCCAATTGAATTGCGCTGAAGAATTGCCGCCGTCGGCCGCCCGGCGCATGTAATCGTCCGCCTTCGCCTTATCGCGCGGCACGAGCTCTCCCGCCATCAGGATCAGCGAATATTTGAACATCGCCGCCACATCGCCGCCTTCGGCGGCCTTGCCGTACCAGAATGCCGCGCTCTTCAGATCGCGGCGAACACCGAGCCCGGCATACTGCATTTCCGCAATGAGCGTCTGCGCTGCCGGATCCCCGAGCTGCGCGCGCGGCAGCGCCAGCTGCATGGCCGTCAGGTAATAACCACGCTGATAGGCGCCGTAAGCCGTATCGATCGGCCCTTTGTAATCCTTCTCCGGCGGCAGGTCGGGCAGTTTGGCGCCCATGCGATCCAGCACGCCGAGACCGGTCGAGGGCTGCGCTCCTTCCGACGGCCGGTTGGTCTTGAACGGTTCGGCTTTAGAACCCAGCGGACGTGTCACGACGTTGTCGACCGTCTGCGCCGAAGCGCCATACGGCAAAACAGCCGCGAAAACGGCGGCAGACAGGAGGGATCGGCGCAAACTGGCGGAGAGGATCGGCATGGCCGCGATATCAATCCCCAAACCGTGGCGCTTTTTCGTCAAGAAGTGCGTTGACCCGAGCGACGACTGACGGGGCCAGCCCCGGCTCGCCAAACACCGCCAGGCGCAATGCCACGAACTCGGCACCGGTGTCGGCGACGACAAGGGCAGAAGCCGGATCGGTCCCGCCCATGACGATGCAGGGAATTTCGATCATCGAGGCCCACCATTCGCCGAGCGCCACGTTCTTCGGATGCGCCTCCGGCTTGATGTCGCCATCCAGTTTGCCGAAGAAAATATAGTCCGGCCGCGCCTCGCCGATCTCCAAAGCCGTGTGGCGGTCGGTCGCTTTACCGCCGCCGATGATCAGCTTGCCGGCATGTTTGTCGATCGCCTCGGCGATTTCGGCGGCTGAACCCGTCAAATGCAAACCGTCTGCCTTCGAGCGTCCGGCGACGCGGCTGTCGCCCGCAATCAGCGCCGCTGCCCCTGCATTCTGGATGATCGGAACAAGTTTCTCGGCATGTTTTTGAAACGCGCCGGCATCGAGCCCGTATTGCGGCACGATCACCGAGGCAACGTCGCCGCCCTTCAGCGCGTCGGCGACAATATTTGCCTGCTCGTCGGCATCCGCGATGTCCGGGACGATCAGGACAAGGCGGCAGCGGTTTTCCGGTCCGGTCATGAACTCTTTCCATTTTCAGCGGATTTCGCCAGTAGGCGGCAAATCCACACTCGTTTTGTGTGAGTAATTCCGTTAGACGGGGCTGGCAAGGGGAGGACTTGAAAAGCATGCTGCCGGAACTGTCATTCTTTTATGCCGCGGTGCCGGCCGTGCTGCTCGTCGGCCTCGCCAAGGGCGGCATGGGCGACGCACTGGCCTTGATCGGCGTCCCTATTTTAGCCCTGGTTGTCTCGCCTGTCGAAGCAGCCGCCATCCTGCTGCCGATCCTGATCTTCATGGACATGATCTCGCTTGTTGTCTGGCGCAAGCACGGCGACTGGACGACGCTGAAGATCATGCTGCCGGGTGCCCTCTTCGGCATCGCGGTCGGCTGGGCGACATCCGCACTGGTGCCCGGCAGTGTCCTGCGCGTGGTCATCGGTGCAGTCACCGTACTCTTCTGCGCCCGCTATTTCTGGAACAATTTCGGCCCCGGCGCAGGAGAGGTCGTCCTGCCGCGCGGCCAGCGTCCCTTGCTTGCGAGCGCCTGGGGCACGCTTTCCGGCTATGGCAGTTTCGTCGCCCATGCCGGTGGCGCGCCGTTTCAGATCTACGCCCTGCCCTTGAAACTGCCGCCACGCGAATTCACCGGCACCGGCGTGCGTTTCTTTGCCATCCTGAACGCGGTGAAACTCATTCCTTACTTTGCGCTCGGCCAGCTCGATACCAAGAATCTCGTGACATCGGCGACATTGCTTCCTTTCGCCCCGTTTGCGACCATTGCTGGCGCCTGGTGCGTGAAGCGCATGAAGCCGGAGATATTCTACCCGTTCATGTATGCGATGGCACTGATCGCAGCGCTTCTGATCATTCACGAAGGGCTTGGATTCTAGGTCCTGACGCCGGCAAGGGCCGCCCGGTTGCGGCGCACAATTTCCTTGCCCGGAAGCTGCCTTTGACGTAGCTTTTCGCCATGTCGACCACCGACCCTTTCGCCGCGATATCAGATCCGAACCGGCGGTTCCTGCTGGAGCAGTTGCGGCGCGCGCCACGAACGGTCAACGAGCTCGCCGAAAGCCTGCCGATCAGCCGGCCGGCGGTCTCGCAGCATCTGAAGGCGCTGCTTGACAGCAACCTCGTGTCGGTAACCTCCGAAGGCACGAGGCGCATCTATGCGGTCAACAACCGCGGCTTCGACAAACTCAATCTGTGGCTTGATCAATTCTGGGCGTGAAGCCTTCGTCCAAAAGAAATGCGCCAGCCCAACTCCGCACTGTTTGGGACTGGCGCATGATTTTTCTCAAAAATCGCCGGTTATAACTAACCCATTTGAAAGATTGGATTTTATCCTCTTTATGCTGCAGGATCAGCACGCCGGCAATCGGCATTATCGCTTAGTGAACGGATGATTTCAGACGTTGGATTTCGTCTTTGATGCGCAGCTTTCTGCGCTTGCAATCCGCAATGTCGGTGTCTTTTCTGGAGGGGGATGCCATCAGCGAATGTAACTCCTCCTCAAGAGCTACATGCTTTTTTTCGAGTGACTCAAGATGAGCTTGAACAGTCATTTGACCCTTCCTTCCTCTTGCCTTCCCCAGCCATCCATCGCTGGAGTTCTAGGCGTCAACTTTTGGAATGTGACATATTTTTACATCCTTGTCGAAGGCGAAAACGTGCTCAGTCCATGGCAAATTCATGTTCAACACTAACTAGCCGCTGCCGCTATTTGGTGATAGGAGCTTGCGGAAATCATCGGCAGGCCGGACAACGTCCGAAGACGATTATGGGGAACACGAATGGCCGATCAGGAACAGGCGGAAATCAGGCTCATGGCAGCGCGCTTGCGTCAGGAGCACGAGGATTACGACGCCGCGATCAACGCCATGATTGCCATGGGATGCGACGCGCTGCGCATCCAGCGCATGAAAAAGAAGAAGCTCGCCATCAAGGACAAGCTGACTAAGCTGGAAGACCAGATCATTCCGGATATCATCGCCTGAAAGGGTAATGCCGTTGACGCTGACAGACAGACCGCCCGTCGCCATCATCATGGGCAGCCAGTCCGACTGGGAGACCATGAAAAACGCCGCCGACACGCTGGAGGCGCTGGAGATTCCTTATGAAGCGCGCATTATTTCGGCGCATCGGACGCCCGAGCGCATGGTGAATTTTGCCAAGACCGCGCGCGACGAGGGCTTCAAGGTGATCATCGCCGGTGCGGGCGGCGCCGCCCACCTTCCCGGCATGACGGCCGCGCTGACGCCGCTTCCGGTTTTCGGCGTTCCCGTCCAGTCGAAGACGATGTCCGGCCAGGACAGCCTTCTTTCCATCGTCCAGATGCCGGGTGGCATTCCCGTCGGCACCCTTGCGATCGGCAAGGCAGGTGCAATCAACGCAGCACTCTTGGCCGCCGCCGTTCTTGCGCTTTCGGACGAGGATATCGCCGAGCGTCTCGATGAATATCGCGAACGGCAAAGCGCCTCGATTGCCGAATATCCCATGGACAACCTATGACGGCAAAGACGATCGGCATCATCGGCGGCGGCCAGCTCGGCCGCATGCTTGCGATGGCCGCAGCACGGCTGAACTTCCGCACGATCATCCTGGAACCGCAGGCCGATTGTCCCGCCGCGCAGGCCGCCAACCGCCAGATCGTTGCGGCCTATGACGATCCCGCCGCGCTGGCCGAACTTGCAAAGGTCTGTGACGTCGTGACCTACGAGTTCGAGAATGTGCCGGTTTCCGCAGCCGAGGCCTTGGGAAGAGATGTTCCCGTCTACCCCCCGCCTAAGGCGTTGGAAGTGGCACAAGACCGTCTTGTCGAAAAGCGCTTCATCAATGAATGCGGCATCCCGACCGCGCGCTTTCACGCGGTCGACAGCCAAAGCGAGCTTGACACGGCCCTGAAGCACTTCGGCGGCCAGGGCGTGCTGAAGACGCGCCGCTTCGGCTATGACGGCAAGGGCCAGAAGGTATTCCGTTCCGCTGCCGACAGCGCAGAAGGCGTCTATGCCGGCCTCGGCGGCGTGCCGCTGATTCTGGAGAGCTTCGTCACCTTCGAGCGCGAGATTTCGGTCATCGCCGCCCGCGCGGCGAGCGGCACCGTCGTCGCCTTTGATCCGGCGGAGAACGTGCATCGCAACGGCATTCTGCACACATCGACGGTGCCCGCGTCGATCTCGGAGGCGACCGCTGCGGCTGCACACCAGGCGGCGGAAGCAATCCTCTCCTCGCTCGGCTATGTCGGCGTCATCGGCATCGAATTCTTCGTTCTCGCAGACGGCAGCCTGATCGCCAACGAGATGGCCCCGCGCGTCCACAACTCCGGCCACTGGACCGAGGCAGCTTGCGTTGTCTCGCAGTTCGAGCAGCACATCCGTGCCGTCGGCGGCCTGCCGCTCGGCAACGCGGACCGTCATTCCGAATGCGTGATGCAGAACCTCATCGGTGACGATATCTTGAGCCTGCCGGACTGGCTGAAACGCCGCGATACCTTCGTCCACCTCTATGGCAAGACCGAATCCCGCCCCGGCCGCAAGATGGGGCATGTGACGGTACTAACGGGGAAAGCCTAGGTTTTTGCCCGAGAAAAAGCCTTCATGTGGTTGACACAGACATGAGGCCGGGTTATCTGCACGCCCAACCTAAAGAGCGCGCACAGACGCGCTTTTTGATTGTTTAAAAGATACGGGCGAATGTGAAATTCCCCCACAGAGATCGCGGATCAGAAAAATGAAGATCAAGAATTCGCTCAAGTCGCTCAAGGCTCGCCACCGTGACAACCGTCTGGTTCGCCGCAAGGGCCGCATCTACATCATCAACAAGCTCAACCCGCGCTACAAGGCTCGTCAGGGCTGATCATAGCGTGAGCCGGATTGCGCCTGCGCGTTTATGTGCTGCGGGCTTTTCCGGTAGGGTCGCTGCGGTGATCACATCAAATTTTCTTTGATCTTCGGCGCTGGCGGGCTACATTGTCCGCCATGCGCTTTTTTGCTTTGACCTGCGCGGCTCTGCCGCTTGCTCTCGGTTTCCTTGCTCCTGCTTTCCCTGCCGCTGCCGCGGAGAAGGAAGTTATTGTCGAGCAGCCGGATGCCAATGCCTCTCCGAAACAGCATCTCGACAATCTCTATGCCCAGCTGAAGCGCGAGCGCGATCCGGACAAGGCGAGCGGCATTGCGGAGGAAATCCGCCTCGAGTGGAATAATTCCGGCAGCGCCACCGTGAACTTGCTGATGCAGTGGGCCGACAAGGCGATCGAGGAAAAGCGCAGTCCTGCAGCCCTTGATTTCCTCGATCAGGCGATCGCGCTGAAGCCTGACTACGCCGAAAGCTGGAACCGCCGCGCAACGCTGAATTACGCCATGGGCAATTACCGGAAGTCGATGTCCGACATTGAGCACGTGCTCGATCTCGAGCCGCGCCACTTCGGTGCACTCTCGGGATTGGCGACGATTCTCAATATGTCGGGCAATGACCAACTCACCTTGAAAGCCTGGGAGCGCTTCCTGGAGGTCTACCCGGCAAACCGCGCGGCGCAGCAGCAGGCGAATACCCTCTCCGAAAAACTCGCCGGAAGCCGGACCTGATCTTGACGCCGAACCGGCATGCGCAATCTTACGGCTCCGTGCCGTAACTGTTGCCGGTTCAAAGCCATGCTTGCCGAAATTTCCGCCATTCTCGTCCCCATCGCTGCCGCTATCGGCTATTCGTCCTACAAAGCCCGGCAGTTTGAACAGGCATTTCCCAATATCGGCGAACTGGCCGATATCGACGGCTACAGGATGAACGCCGTGCACATCCCCCGCCCCGACACCGCCGACCTACCGCCCCTGGTCTTTATCCATGGCGCGAGCGGCAATCTGCTCGACCAGATCGGCGCCTTCCTACTGCCGCTCGAAGGGCGCGCGGAAATGCTCTTCGTCGACCGTCCCGGACATGGCTATTCGGAACGCGGAGGACCGGAGAACGCATTTCCTTCCGGCCAAGCGGATGCGATCGCAAAGCTCATGGAAAAGCGCGGGATTGAAAAGGCGATCATCGTCGGTCACTCCTTCGGCGGTGCGATCGCCGCGGCCTTCGGCGTGCACCATCCGGAAAAGGCCGCCGGTCTCCTCTTCCTTGCCCCGGCGACGCATCCGTGGCCGGGCGGCATCGACTGGTATTATCATATCACGACCGTGCCGCTGATCGGCTGGCTCTTTAGTCGAGTTGTTGTCGTGCCACTGGGCCTGTGGCGGCTGGAGCAGGTTACGCTTAACGTCTTCCGGCCCAATCCGCGCCCGGCTGATTACATCTTAAAGACTGGGCCGTCCCTGGTGTTGCGGCCGAAGACGTTTCATGCCAACGCCACCGATTTCATCAGGTTGCTTGAATATCTGAAGGCGCAGTCGCCCTTCTATACCCGCATCACGGCGCCGACCGTCATCATTACCGGCGACAGCGACGGCATCGTCTGGGAGCACCTGCATTCTCAAGGCCTTGCCCGCGACATCGCCGGCTCCAAACTGCTGAAGATCAAGGGCGTCGGCCATAAGCCTGACTATCTCGCGACCGATGTCGCCATCGCCGCACTGGAAAATATCGCCGGAATGCCGCGCGATCTTGAGGCCGCCGTGCGGGTTGCCGAAGAAAGGTTGTCAGGCGGCAAAGCAATTGCCGCCTGAGCGGACTTGCGCACCGCCAAAACGAAACCATATCCCTCCGAATAATTTGATGGTTTGGAGGGGACGTGATGGCACGCTTGCGCATTAAAGCCATTTCGCTATTGACCGCTTTTGCCTTTGTCGTCTTTCCACTCGCACCGGCTTTCGCCGCCTCGCCTGCGCCCGTCGAAGCCGAACATGGCATGGTCGTAACCGCACAGCATCTGGCGACGGATGTCGGTGTCGAAATTTTGAAGAGCGGCGGCAATGCCGTGGATGCGGCAGTGGCGGTCGGCTACGCGCTGGCAGTCGTCTATCCGACGGCGGGCAATATTGGCGGCGGCGGCTTCATGACGATCCGGCTGAAGGACGGCAAGACGACCTTCCTCGATTTTCGTGAGCGCGCGCCGCTTGCCGCCACCAAGACCATGTATCTCGATGCCAAAGGCGATATCGTTCCGCGCGCCAGTTTGGACGGCTATCTCGCCGTCGGCGTACCGGGCTCGATCATGGGCTTCGAAACGGCGCGCGAGCGATATGGCACCAAACCGCGCGCCGAGTTGCTGGCGCCGGCGATCCGCTTTGCCAAGGACGGCTTTACGTTGGAACAGGGCGACGCGGCGACTTTCGCCTCAAGCGCAAAGCGCCTCGCAAAAGATGAAGCTGCCGCAAAGATCTTCCTGAAGCCGGATGGCAAACCTTATTCCGCGGGAGAAAAGCTCGTGCAGCCCGAACTCGCCGCGGTGCTGTCCGGTATTTCCGAGAAGGGCACGGACGCCTTCTACAAGGCCGCACCTGCCGAGGCGATCGTGAAGGCAAGCCAGGCGAAAGGCGGCGTTCTCGCCAAGGAAGATTTCGAGCAATACAGCGTGCGCGAATTAAAGCCGGTCGAATGCAACTACCGTGGCTACGACATCGTCTCCTCGCCGCCGCCCTCTTCCGGCGGCGTCATCATCTGCGAGATCCTGAACGTGCTGGAGGGCTACCCGCTTTCCTACATGGGTTATGGTTCGTCCGAGACAGTCCGGGCCATGGTCGAGGCCATGCGTTACGCCTACGTCGACCGCAACGCCGCGCTTGGTGATCCGGACTTCGTCGACAACCCGGTTTCGAGGCTTCTGGACAAAGGCTATGCCAAGGAAATCCGCGAGAAGATCGATCCCTACAAGGCCGGTAAATCCGACAACCTGAAGCCGCTCGGCGCCAAGGAAAGCGTCGAAACCACCCATTATTCGATCATCGACGACGAGGGCAACGCGGTCGCCGTCACTTATACGCTGAACGGCTCCTTCGGTGCAGGCGTGGTGGCCCCCGGCACCGGCATCCTGCTCAACAACGAAATGGACGACTTCACCTCGAAGCCGGGCGTGCCGAACCTCTACGGGCTCGTCCAGGGCGAGGCCAACGCCATCGCGCCGAAGAAGACGCCGCTCTCCTCCATGAGCCCGACGATCATCTCCAGGGACGGCAAGCCCTTCATGGTGATCGGCAGCCCCGGCGGCTCGCGCATCATCACCATCACGCTGGAAGCGATCCTGAACGTCATCGATTTCGGCATGGACATCAGCCAGGCCGTCAATGCACCGCGCATCCATCATCAATGGCAGCCGGACAAGATCTATCTCGAACCCTATACCCTGTCTCCGGATACGATAAAGACGCTCGCCGCGATGGGCTACAGCTTCGACGATGGCAGTGGTCCGCCCCAATGGGGCCAGGCGGCCGGCATCCTTGTCGGCGGCAAGAGCCTTGCCGATATCGAGAAGGGTGGCGGCGCGCGCTATTATGGTGCGATGGATAGCCGTGCCACCGAGGGTTCGGCAAAGGGATATTGAGCGCCGGCTGGGCTACCGGATCCGGGCGCGTACGTAATCTCCCTTGATGTTCACCACCGGGCGCGCGCCCGGGACGCTTGGAACGAGGCTGTCAATGTAGGACGCCTTGGCGGTCACGGTGTAATCGACTGGGACATCCTTGCCGAATCCGAGATAGGCATCGAGTGACTGTGCGGCGATCTTGATCTTTTCGTCGTGTTTGACGGCATCGTAGGTGAGGTTTGCGCGAACGGCGGCGCCGGAGATATCGACACTGGAAGCGTGGCCGTCGAGCGTGATGTCCGCCGCCTTTCCCGATGTGCCAAGACTTGCGAAGTCGCCGTTCAGTTTCGCCACGAATACCTGCTGCTCGATGCGCACGGCGCTGCCGGGCGGGACATTCGCCGATACTTCCGGCGAGCAATCGGCAATGTCGCTAAAGGCCGACATCGCTACGTCGATCGTCAATGTCGCTCCGTCGATTTCTGCCCGGCTCTCGTCCTTGCAGATATTGAAGAACCAGCTCGAATACCAGGATGAAAACCAGCCGTTCCGGCGGCCGCTGGTTGCTGCACGATAGGGCTCATCCGATTTCGTCGTGATCTTGATTGAGCTTGCATCGCCAATGATCACGATCGTGCGAATGCTGGAAACATCAAAGGTCTCGCCGAGCGGCCTCACATCAGCGAAACCGGATATCAGCATCATGAAAAACAGGGGAACGGACAGGACTATCGACATCGGGCGTTCTCCTTGATGGTGCCGTCGAAATGACCGGCCATATCAGGTTGCCTTCCAGTCCTCTTTGTTGAGACCTCAATCATGTTCCGGGTCGCCCGCAATTGCGATTGAGGCCATTCTCGTGCTGATATCGCACCATCGAATCCGGACGTCACCTCATGATCTTTGTTCCGCTTCCCTTCGTCGTTGCCCTGCTGCTCTTCATCGTCCAGACCCGCCTGCTGCGGCAGGAGGACTGGCGTGCGCCGGAAAAGCGGCCGTTCCTGCTTCTCATCGGCATCTATGCGCTGCAGTCCGTGCTGATCGGAATTCGCTGGGGCTACGACGTCCTCGCGATGATGCCGGCCCAAGTCATTCTGGCAGCAATGATTGCCGCACTCGCCTGGGTCAGCTTCCGGAGCCTGACGCTGGAAGGGCCGCTTTCATTCGCTCACCTGTGGCCGCATGCCCTTCCAACGGTTCTCATCGCCGCCCTGCTGGTATTTTGGCGCGAGCCGATGGGCGTTGCTTTGACCCTCATCTTCCTTGGCTATGGAGCGGCCCTGCTCTGGCTCGCGCGCCATGGCCCGGACGGACTTATCGCGTCGCGGCTGGACGGCGCACTCCTTTCCTATCGTTCGCTCCTGATCACCGCAGCGGCGCTCATTGCTGGCGCGGTCGCCGATATCTACATCAGCCTGGACTTCGACCGCACCGGCGGCACACATGGCGGCGCCATCGTGGCACTCGGCAATGTCATCACGCTCCTCGTTCTCGGGGGCGCCGCGTCCATCGCCAGCAGCGGCCAACCGGCGGAAGAGCAGCGCCTGGAAACATCCTCCACCCCGCCGCTAATGGCGACGGAAGAGGACAGCACAGTTGCCGCCTCCCTCGATGCACTGATGCAATCCCGCGAGATCTATCGCGATCCCGAGCTCAACCTTAACCGAATTGCGCGAAAGATGAGCCTGCCTGCCCGCCGCGTATCGATTGCCGTCAACCGCATCCACGGCGTCAGCGTCTCGCAATATGTCAATGAGTTCCGCATCCGTTCGGCCTGCGATCAACTGATCAAGACGGATGAACCGGTGACGCGCGTGATGTTCGATTCCGGCTTCATCAGCAAATCGAACTTCAATCGCGAGTTCCTGCGCGTGACCGGCACGAGCCCGACCGACTTCCGGCGCCGGCGCATCGGCGGCATGGCTGACACCGCTGATGCGAAAGCGCCGGCTTTTGTGTCACGGTGACAAAGTCTGCGTTCACAAGTGAAGGCGCGCATCATATTCATGGAAGACCCATCAGCCGAAAGAGCTCATAATGGCCAGCATTGAAATGATCGTCGCCGCTCGCGCCCGTCTCCGGGGCCATGCACGGCG
This sequence comes from Rhizobium mongolense USDA 1844, assembly GCF_000419765.1. Lineage (GTDB taxonomy): Bacteria > Pseudomonadota > Alphaproteobacteria > Rhizobiales > Rhizobiaceae > Rhizobium > Rhizobium mongolense. The sequence goes on from NZ_ATTQ01000008.1 coordinate 123,521, forward strand.
AACGCCGCTTCTTTCTTCCCCATTCCTCAACGAGATCGCCCGAAGGCAAGTCTTCGTAAAGGCCGAATGTCTGCAGCATTCGGGCTCGTTCAAGTTCCGCGGCGGCTGGTCGGCCGTTTCCGGCCTTGATCCTACAGTGCGTGCGAAAGGCGTTATCGCCTTTTCGTCCGGCAACCACGCGCAGGGCGTTGCCCTTGCCGCAAAGCTTCACGGCATTCCCTCCGTTATTATCATGCCGTCCGATGCGCCGTCGCTGAAGATCGACAATACCCGCGCTTTCGGTGCCGAAGTGGTGCTTTACGACCGCGCAAATGGGGATCGCGATGCGATCGGCGGCCGGTTTTCGGCCGAGCGCGGCCTCACTCTGATCAGGCCTTTCGACGAGCCGTTGGTGATTGCCGGCCAGGGCACGACCGGGCTTGAAATTGCCGAACAGGCAGAAGAGGAAGGGATTAAGTCGGCAGAAGTCCTTGTTCCCTGCGGCGGCGGCGGGCTGGCGTCCGGCATCGCGCTGGCGCTCGAAGCAAGTGCGCCGGGCTTCACCGTGCGGCCCTGCGAGCCGAAAGACTTCGACGACACCACGCGTTCACTGGCCTCCGGCAGAATCGAACGCAACTGGGCGATGACGGGCACGATCTGCGATGCGATCATGACACCGGAACCCGGCAAGATCACCTTCCCGATCCTGCAGCGGCTCGCAGGCGCGGGCATTGTCGTCACCGACGAAGAGGCGCTGCGCGCCATGGCGCTCGCATTCAAACGGCTGAAGATCGTCGTCGAGCCCGGCGGGGCGGTTGCGCTTGCCGCTGCGCTCTTCCATGGCGACGCCCTCGAAAGCGACAACGTCATCGCCGTGACCTCGGGCGGCAATGTCGACGCGGATATCTTTGCCGCCGCTCTCGAGAAATACGGCTAACCCAGCGAAGTCATCGCCTACGCATTCTCCGATACCCGTTGCGGCATGAAATCCGAGATCGCCTCGCCTACCGCCCGCAGCAAGATCGAAGCGAGCCGTGCCGTCGCCGGATCAGGATCAGCTTCCGCGCGGTGAAGCACAAGGCCCAGCGACGGCAGTTCCGGCAATCCAAGTTCGGCGGGCTTCAGCGGCCTGACCTTTGCCGGCAAGCCGATCGGCGTGCGTATTGTCACGCCCAACCCGGCCGCGGTCGCAGCCCACAGCCCGCCGAGGCTCGGGCTGACGAAGGCAAGCCGCCAGGCAATATTGGCCCTGTCCAGCGCATTGGTCGCGGCGGTTCGCAGCAGACAGGGCGCCTCCAGCGAGGCGAGTGGCAGCGGCTCGCCGCTTGCGGCGTTCCAGCCGGGCTCACCTGCGGCAGGACCGATCCAGCGCATCGGCACCTCGCCGATCTTTTCGCAATGGGCGGTCAGGGTTGCATCGCTCCAAGCGAGTGCCAGATCGAGTTTTCCCGTTGTGACCCGCTCGAGGAGTTCCGCGTTGCGCACGACTCGCGCCTCGATCCGCACCTTCGGATGGGCACGGGCGAAACGGCCGAGAACATCGGGAAGAAGATTTTCGCCGAAGTCCTCTTGTAGGCCAAGCCGGACCCAGCCTTCCAACTCGACGCTTTGGACGGCCACTGCCGCTTCGTCGTTAAGTTCAAGCAGCCGCCGGGCGTAAGCGAGCATCGTCTCGCCCGCCTCCGTCAACGCCAGGCCACGGCCCGCCTTGCGGAATATCGGCGTACCGGCCTGCTCCTCCAGTTTCTTGAGCTGTGCACTGACGGCCGAGGTGGAGCGCCCAAGCCGATCCGCCGCCTTTGCAAAGTTCCCGAGTTCCATTCCAGTCGCGAAGGTTCGCAGCACATCGAGGTCGAAGACCATCCTACGCATCGTTTAATCCTGTTTTTCAGGACATTTAATCCACAAAATTCTGATTTTCTGCATCATCGTGACGTGCAAGGATTATGAAGTCAAGGTTGGATTAGCAAGGAAAAGGAGGCTCCAAATGCCTTTCGTTCGAATCTCTCTGCTGAAAGGCAAGTCGCCGGATTATCTCCGTGCGCTCGCAGACAACATTCATCGTGCCATGGTCGAGACGTTCGACGTGCCTCCGAATGACCGCTTTCAGGTCATTCATCAGCATGAGCCTGGTGAACTGATCTTCGACCGCCACTATCTCGGGGGCCCGCGTTCGGACGATTTCGTGCTCTTTTCCATCACCGCGGGCAAGCCCCGCACGACCGCGATGCGCAAGGCCTTTTACCGGCGCGCGGCCGATCTGCTCGGACAATCTCCGGGCCTGAGGCCTGAAGATGTGATGATCGTGGTCAATACCACCTCTCCGGAAGAATGGTCCTTCGCCAATGGCGAAGCCTCGATGGCGGACCCAGATTGGCAAATCCGAGCGCTCGCGCCCATGGAGCCACCCCAATGATCGCCATGCAATACAGCTTCACGCTGCCTTCGGATTACGACATGACGATCATCGATCGCCGGATCCGCGACAAGGGGCCAATGCTGGACGGCTTTTCGAATCTTGGATTCAAGGCCTACCTCAGCGCTCGCAAGGGCGAATTCGGCAGCCGGGAGAACCTCTATGCCCCATTCTATCTTTGGAAGCAGCCGGAAGGCGCCAGCGATTTCCTCACCGGACCCGGTTTTAACGGGCTGACCCAGTCATTCGGCTGGCCGCAGGTAAGGCACTGGATGGTATGGAATGCCGAGGTCGCGGACTTGCGAGACGCAAAGTTTGCAAGCTGCGATATCCTGCCGATCCCTGCCTACGCGCCGCTTGCCGAAATCCGCAAGGAGGAGGTCACGCGGTCACATGCTGAAGCGGCGCGACGCGGCGTGCTGGCCTCGATATCCGCCTTCGAGCCGTCCGGCTGGAGCCTTGTGCGCTTCACGCTTTTTCGCGACATGCCGTTGATCTCCAACGGAGACCAGATCTACCGCGTCGGCCATGTCTCCTTGCCGTAGGTCAGGCGGTCGCGCGCCGATAAAATGCCAACGACCCGGCAAGCGCGATGAGTGCGCCGCCGCTGATACGGTCAAGCCACATGGCGCCGGAGTTCTTGAGCAGACGGACAGCCTGCGCGCCGAAGGCGGCGTATCCGAACATGATCACGAAATCGATCGAGGCGAAGATGACGGCAAGCACCACATACTGAGCAGGCTGCGGCAGTGCCGGATCGATGAACTGGGGCAGGAAGGCCGAGAAGAACAGGTAGCCCTTGGGATTCGTGACTGCCACCATGAAGCTTTTCAGCCCGATCGCAAAGGCTGAAGCGGCGCCGCCGGCGCTTTCCACCTTCATTGCCGTTTCGATCGTCCCTTGAGAGCGCAGCATCATGACGCCGAGAAAGGCAAGATAGGCGGCACCCAAGTATTTCAGCACGGAGAACCAGAATTCGGAGGCCGCAAGCAGCGCGCCGAGACCGATCGCCACAGCACCGATCAGAACGATATCCGAAAGTACGGCACCCAGCATGCCGGCAATCGCCCGACGAGCGCCGTAACGCGAACCGTTGGTCAGCGCCAGGAGCACGGTCGGCCCCGGCGTTGCGATACCCACAAAGGAAACCGCAGCGAAAGCAAGAAGCGTGACGATATCCATAAGTCCCTCCAGAGCTTGGATATCGGAAGCTTGCATTTGCCGGGACAGCGATCAAGCCGAAAACGAAAAGCCCGTTTCCTTCCGAGGCAGCGCGCTCAAGCCAACGCGAACGGATCACATGCCGCTTTGGCCGTCCGAGCCGATATAGGCGATGCGGAGCATGTTGGTGGCGCCCGGCGTTCCGAGCGGCACGCCTGCCGAAATGATGATACGGTCGCCCGGCTTGCCGAAACCCTCGCCGGCGACGATGCGGCAGGCCCGGTTGACCATGTCGTCGAGATCGGTCGCGTCATGCGTGACGACACAGTGCAGGCCCCAGACGATCGCCAGCCGGCGGGCTGTCTTGATGATCGGCGAGAGCGCCAGAACCGGCACCTGTGGGCGCTCGCGCGAAGCGCGCAGGCCCGTGGTGCCCGACGAGGTGTAACAGACGATCGCCGAAAGCTTCAGCGTCTCGGCGATCTGGCGGGCGGCGAGCGAAATCGCATCGGCACCGGTTGCTTCCGGCTGGGCGCGCTGGGCATAGATGATGCCCGGATAATGCGGTTCGCGCTCGATGGCGCTGGCAATCGACGCCATTGTCGCGACGGCTTCGACCGGATAGTCGCCCGAAGCGGATTCAGCCGAAAGCATGACGGCATCCGCGCCTTCGAAAACGGCGGTCGCGACGTCCGAGACTTCGGCGCGTGTCGGCACCGGCGCGGAGATCATCGATTCCAGCATCTGGGTCGCGACGACGACCGGCTTGCCGGAGCGGCGGCAGGCGCGGATCAGCTGCTTTTGGATGCCCGGAACGGATTCGAGCGGCATCTCGACGCCGAGATCGCCGCGGGCGACCATCAAGGCATCCGAGAGTTCGATGATTTCTTCGATGCGCTCGATTGCCTGGGGCTTCTCGATCTTCGACATCAGGCCGACCCGACCCCTGGCGATCTTGCGGACCTCCGCGAGATCTTCCGGGCGCTGGACGAAAGAGAGCGCGACCCAGTCGACGTCATCGGTCGCCAGAACGGCATCGAGATCGGTACGGTCCTTGTCCGTCAGAACGCCGACGCCGAGCAGTGTGTCGGGAAGGCTGATGCCCTTGCGGTCCGAGATCTTCGTGCCGGAAATGACCGTCGTAACGATGCTCTTGCCGTCGCACTTTTCGGCGCGCAATGCGAGCTTGCCATCATCGATCAGCAGACGGTGGCCGGGCTTGACGGCTTCGAGAATTTCCGGATGCGGCAGGAAGACACGGCTTGCATCACCGGGTGCGTCATTGTTGTCGAGCGTAAAGGTCTGGCCCGGCTTGAGTTCAACCTTGGTTTCCGCAAACTTGCCGACACGAAGCTTCGGCCCCTGCAAATCGGCCAGGATGCCGATCGGACGACCGGAGCGCGCCTCGACGGCGCGAATACGCTGGATCAGAGTGCGCATCAGATCATGGCTTGCATGGCTCATGTTGATACGGAAAACGTCGGCACCGGCCTGGTGCAGCTTTTCGATCATCGCTTCTTCGCTCGAGGCGGGGCCGAGCGTCGCGAGGATTTTCACTTTGCGGTTACGCTTCATCAATTCGGACTTTCTTGCGTGCCGGGAGTGTCGGAAAGTTGGACCATCCAGCTGCCCTGGCGGCCCGTGTCATATTCCTTGAATCCCATCCTCTGGTAACCGCGGGCATAGCAGTCCTGCACGCCCGCGATCTTGAACTCGTTTTCCGCTACGCACATCTGGATGTCACCCGTCCAACGTCCCCCCCGGGCGGCATCCTCTGCGTAGAGGTAATAGTATCGCGACTGCAATTCTCCTTCGATCAGCGTCGCGCAGGTCGTTGCCGGGACCTGCCACCAGCCTTCAGTGATCCACCCGTCCTTGGCACGGTATCCGATCGCCACACCCACAAGGTTCTGCGTGCCGTTGCAGACGCGAAAATCGGCGCGGGCAACATCGGCAGCGAAAAACGGTGAGAGGGCAGCGAATGCAAATAAGGCGAAACGGGCAATCCCGGACCGGGTGAGGAAACTTGGTGCGGCTTGCATCAACACGGCTTCCGAATGGCTCCCACGGTTATTCGTTGTCCGTGCCTTCTTGCGCCGCCATCAAACGAATGTCAACGCGATGCTAATCGATTATATTCCTTTCATAACCTGCTCGTGATCACTGACTTGCCGCGGGCTGGGGCGCATTGCGCTTGAAGCTGCAGCATGTGCATGCGATCAGTGACGACGAGCGCCAAATGACGATCGGCAATTCCCTGATGAATCCCTTCCAATCCTTCGAAATTCTACCTGGAAATCATGACAGCGGCATGGTGATTCTAGGCGATCACGCGATGAACCGCCTGCCTGAACGGTATGGTAGGCTCGGGCTTCCCGAATCCGCCTTCTCCCGCCATATCGCCTATGACATAGGCATAGAAGGCTTGGTGCGGGAGCTCTCTGCGAGGCTGGGGGTTCCGGCCGTTCTTGGCGGTTTTTCGCGGCTTCTAATCGACCCGAACCGCGGCGAGGACGACCCGACGCTGATCATGAAGATTTCCGACGGCGCGATCATTCCTGGCAATCATCCGATCACGGATGAGGAGTGGAACTACCGCATCGAGGCGTTCCACCGGCCCTATCACAGTGCCGTCTCCAAGACGATCGACAAGGTCGCCAACGCGACCGGCAAGGCGCCGCTCGTGCTCTCGCTTCATTCCTATACGCCTGCCTGGAAAGGCGTAGCGCGGCCATGGCACGCCGCCGTCCTCTGGGACAGCGACCACCGCGCCGTCGCCCCTCTGCTTGACATGCTGAGCCGCGATCCCGATCTGATGGTCGGCGACAACGAACCGTATGACGGCGCACTCAAAGGCGATACGATGTACCGGCACTGCATGGTCACCGGCATACCGCATGCGCTGCTCGAGATCCGTCAGGACCTGATCGGAAACGAGGCGGGCATTTGCGAATGGACCGAACGCCTGGCTCCGATCTTCTTGGCCATGAATGCCGATCCGGCGCTGCACGAATACAATGTCCATGTGTCGCGCACCGGCCCTTACGAATGAAGGAGAGCGAGATGACCGCACTCAGCAAGGAACAGCAGACCGAATTCGAAGCCGCCGCCTTCCGCCGCCTTGTCGCGCATTTGCGCGAACGGACCGACGTTCAGAATGTCGACCTGATGAATCTCGCGGGTTTTTGCCGCAACTGCCTGTCGAACTGGTATCGCCAAGCCGCCGAGGCCGAGGGCGTGCCGCTGTCGAAGGACGAATCGCGCGAGATCGTCTACGGCATGCCCTACGAAGACTGGAAAAACCTGCACCAGAACGAGGCCTCAGACGCACAAAAAACTGCATTTGAACTGAACAAGCCGCACAAATAGGTCCATGATGCCCGATTGGACTTGACCGCGGCGCAGCTTCGCGGCAGTCACTCCCCACCGAATTCAAGACGAGAAAATCAGGAGAACACGATGTCCGATGCTCATGGCGTCGCCCGCGATCAGCTTCGCGCTTTCATCGAGCGCATTGAACGGCTGGAAGAAGAAAAGAAGACCATTGCCGACGATATCAAGGACGTCTACGGCGAAGCAAAGGGCATGGGTTTCGACACCAAGATCCTGAAGAAGGTCGTCGCCCTTCGCAAGAAGGACGAGCAAGAGCGTATGGAAGAGGAAGCCATCCTCGATACCTATCTGCACGCGCTCGGCATGATCGAGTCCCCGCCGGAAGGCTGAGGATTGCCGTTGGCAGTTTTCAAAGCCGCCGGATTTGCCCCGGCGGCTTTTTGAATCATGCTTTGGAATTAGCCCGCTGTTTTCCCATTGTGCTTTGCATCCGGCGCGATAATATCCCTCCGCCGCATACTGGAGCCGCGTCCGGTTCCGCTTAGTATTCAGTTATTTGACTTGATTGTAGCGAGCGGCTGCCCGTTGTTCTCAACACTCTGAGCGTCGCGCAGCACAAATGCACGCATTCCTATTCAGGAGTGAGCGAAGCCGCGAGCTTCGCTCACTCCCATCCGGTGCCTCGCATGGCGCCGAGATCAAAGCCGAAGGTGAAAATCAAGCCTGCTCAAGAGGAACTCAGATCATGTCGATGATGACCGCGAAGGACGGAACGGCGATTTTCTACAAGGATTGGGGCAAGGGCCAGCCTATTCTTTTCTCCCACGGCTGGCCGCTTTCGGCCGATGCCTGGGATGCGCAGATGGTCTTCTTCGGCAATAACGGCTACCGCGTCATCGCCCATGACCGTCGCAGCCACGGCCGTTCGAGCCAGACCTGGGACGGCAACCACATGGACCAGTACGCCGACGACCTGGCCGAACTGATCGAGAAGCTCGACCTCAAGGACCTGATCATGATCGGCCACTCCACGGGTGGCGGCGAAGTCACCCATTATCTCGGCCGCCACGGCACGAAGCGCGTTGCCAAGGTCGTGCTGGTAGGCGCCGTGCCGCCGCTGATGGTCAAGACGGACAAGAATCCAGGCGGCCTACCGCTTGCAGTCTTTGATGACATCCGCAAGGGCACGCTCGAAAACCGCTCGCAGTTCTACAAGGATCTCGTGACGCCCTTCTACAGCTATAATCGCGATGGCGCGAAGTTATCCGAAGGCATCCGCGACAGTTTCTGGATGCAGGCAATGATGGGCGGATTGAAGGGGCAGCTGGATTGCATCCACGAATTCTCCGAGGTCGACTACACCGACGACCTCAAGAAGATCGACAAGCCGACGCTCATCATTCATGGCGACGATGATCAGATCGTGCCGATCGGTGCTTCCGCATTGGAGTCCTCGAAGATCGTCGAGGGCTCTGTTCTCAAGGTCTATCAGGGCGCTCCCCACGGTCTTGCTCAGACGCATACCGACCGGTTCAACAAGGACGTACTCGACTTCCTGAAGGCCTGATCTTCGGGCCATCAATCTTCCCGCCTGCAGTGCGGGAGGATGTGCCCAGCGCAAAAACAAAGACCGCCGGATTTCTCCGGCGGCCTGTCGTTCATTCTGATTGATTCCCTCAGTTCGTATTGAACTTGCGCACTTCCATGAAGTTCACCGCCGAGCCGCTGAACCGGGCCGGATCGATGGAAGCGGTCTTGACGTTGAAGCCTTCGGCGTAGACGGCGGTCGGCTGGGCGCGAAGCGTCTGGCTGACGAAACGGGGTGCCTTGACCGGCTTCGTGATCATTTCCATGCGGGAATTGGTGAGCGCCCACTGCGAAATTATCTTCTGGGTCAGCTTCGGCTCGGTACGGACTGTCGCGCGGCTTGCGTCAGCAGCGGCAGCAGCCTCCTTCGTCGGGCGCCCGCCCTTGGTCGCAACGCCATTGGCATTGGAGTCTTCGGTAATCTGCTGTAGGTCGAAGGCGTCGCCGAAGCTTGCGGATTTGACAGGAGCGAGTGCGGCAAGTTGCACCGGTGCCTTATTTTCAGCCGGCTTGGCCGCAGGCATTGCTGCGCTGATGGCCTGCTCGACGGTGGCCGGCGCAAGGGCAGCCACCCGCCTATCGACTGCATTGTTCTGATCAAGCGCTTGAGCCAGCGCCGGAGAAATCCGGTCCGCTTCGGCCTCGTCAGCATCCGCTTGCCGATCGATTGCTGCCGCCGCAAGCAGATTTTCGGCGACCGCCGGACGTTCGGCCGGGGTCGGAACCATCGGATCGTTGGATGCCACTTCCGCGTCACCCGGCGCGTTGCGCGGACCCAGCAGCGAGGGAACCGGCACGTGATAGGTGCTGAGATCGGCGAACTGCTGCGGCTGGCCTTGCTCTTCGGTGGCAGCGGCAAGTGCCTGCTGTGCAGCATTGCCGGAATTCGGCGAAACGAGGGCATTTGCAACTTCGCCGCCGGCAAGCTGACCGGCAAAGGCTGGACGAACCTGCGGCACCGGTGCATTCACGGCGGCAACCTCAGTCGGCTGCGGCTCAGCCGCGGCAGCAGGCGCTTCGGCCTTCGGCGGCGTTGCCCTTGCAACGGCGACCGGAGCGGTATCCTCCACGCTATCCTCTTCGTCGTCTGCGCCGCCGCCAAAGAGCGCAGCGAACAATGTCTTCGGCTTTCTGGTCTCGGCATCACTGCCGCTTGCCATGACAAGCTGATTGGTGCTCACCCGGCGCTTATACTCGGCCATCGCCTGCTGGTAGCCCGGCAGGGGCTTGCCGTCCGACGGGATATGAATGGTGTTGCCGTTCGGGAAAAGCTGCGCCAGCTCCTGGCGGCTCATGCGCGGCCAGGCGCGAACGCCGCCGACATCCATGTGCACGAAGGGAGAACCGGACTTCGGATAGAAGCCAACGCCGCCGACCTGCATTTTCATGCCGATCGCACGCAGCTTTGCAAGCTTCACATCCGGAATGAAGAAGTCCATCGCCTTGCCGAGCATATGCTGGCTCTTCTCGGCAACGCCGGAATTGCGCGAACGGGACTTGAGCATTGAATTGGTGGCGGGCGAACGGAAGCCGCAGACAACGTTGATGTAGTCCCTGGAACCGCTCTGGCGGTAGACTTCCCAGATCAGATCGAAAAGATGGGGGTCCATCTTCGTCGGCTGGTTCTTGCGCCAGTCGCGAAGGAATCGGTTCAGCTGCCCAAGACCCTTCGGGTCGAACCTGCCATTGCGTTTGTAGGTGATGACGGCCTTTTCGCCGGTATGGATGAAGTAGAGTTTCAGACTGCGCGTTTCGCCCGCTGCCTCGGACGGCGTGCCAACGAATACTGGTGAGGAAACCGCGAGTGCGAGAAGGACAGCCATGCCCGTCCTGACCGCCTTTCCGCCAATGTCGGCGCACACCGTACGCCAGCTCAAGCGCGAAGGCTTGGTGTTCTCATTCAGATCCGGCAAACTCAATCCCCGTCAGACTGCCCAGGTCCCCGAACTGTCCCAATGACTGTCAATTGCGGTGACACGATGGCAAAAATGCCACACACGATCAACCTTTTCTTTACATAGTCAACGATCGACTAACAAGTGGTTTATATCGGGTAACAAAACATGCTTGCGGGATTATTAATGGAACGCGGCTATGCCGCATCTTTCTGGGGATTGTCGGGATCGATGCCGTAATCCTTGAGCTTTCTGTAAAGCGTTGAGCGTCCGATGCCGAGTTTTCTGGCCACTTGACTCATCTGGCCGCGATAGAATTTAAGCGCGAATCGAATCAATTCTTCCTCGACATCGGCAAGTTTGCGCACCTCGCCGGCCGGATTGACGCTTGCGATCGCATTCTCCGGCATCTCATCGTGGTGCCCGCGCGTGTCGCTCGCAGAGACCTGCGGAACGTGAAATTCCGCAAACTCCACCTCGTGCTCGCGATATGTATTGTCGGCAACCAGCGCCAGATGATCGACCACGTCATATTGCGGCAATTGGGCAGCGATCTGCGGAAAATCCGCTTCGCTGAGCTCCTGGCCTTCGGCGAGCACGACGGCGCGGAAGATCGCATTCTCGAGCTGGCGGATGTTGCCCGGCCAGTCATAGGCCGTCAGCAATGCCAACGCACCCGCGCTGACCGTCATGCGATGGCCATTTTTCTGTTCGGACGAGAAGCGATCGGCAAAGACGCGCACCAGATGCGGAATGTCCTCCTTGCGCTTGCGCAGCGCCGGAATGGTGATCGGAAAGACGTTGAGGCGATAATAGAGGTCTTCGCGGAAGTGGCCGTTTTTCACTTCCTCGATCAGGTCCTTGTTCGTCGCGGAAATGAGCCGGACATTGACCTTGTGCGCCGTGCGTGCGCCGACGGTCTCGACTTCACCCTGCTGCACGGCTCGCAGCAGCTTGACCTGCACGTCGAGCGGCAGATCGCCGATTTCATCGAGGAAGATCGTGCCGCCGTCAGCCTCCATGAACTTGCCCGTATGGCGCTCGGTTGCACCGGTGAACGCGCCCTTTTCATGGCCGAAGAGGATGCTCTCGACGAGGTTGTGCGGAATGGCGCCGCAGTTCACCGTGACGAAGGGCTTACCCGAGCGGTCGCCGCCGGATTGGATGGCACGCGCGACCAGCTCCTTGCCGACGCCGGACTCGCCTTCGAGCACCACCGGAATGTTGGATTGCGCCGCACGCTGCGCCAGATCGATGACGCGGATCATCGCCGGGCTCGCCGAAACAATGTCGTCGAAGCCGACGAGGCCGGAGCGCGAACGGCGGCCCGAGCGGGCCCGCACTTCGCGCTGGTCCAGCTTCATTGCGTTGCCGATCGAGGTTGCGATGCGCTCCGGTGAAACGGGCTTGACCACGAAATCGAAGGCGCCGGCACGCATGGCCTGCACCACCGTTTCAATGCCGCCCTGCCCCGTCTGCACGATCACCGGGATCTGCGTGCCGAGTTCATGGAGCGCTTCGAGGAATTCGAGGCCGGTCATTTCCGGCATCATCAGGTCGAGAAGGATGACGTTGAAGAGACCGCTGTCGCGCTTCACCATCTCCAGGCCGATGCGGCCGTTCTCAGCCTGATGGACGACATGCCCGTGACGCTCGATTGCGTTCTTCAGCAGACGGCGTTGTACCGGGTCGTCCTCGACCACGAGAATCTGCCCTGCACCCTTGAGCTCACTATAACCGGTCATTGTCGCCTCACTTCATGCGAAACCTGCGGGCACTCTGGCAGAAAGGCTTGAACATCCAGTTTTGAGAAATAATTGCATTTTAACGATTGTGGCGATACCGAATCCGTATCGAAGCGGGGCCTCCATCATCCCGAAAGCCCCTTGATACGGGGCCTTCCGGCGCTTAGACAGTCAGACCTGTTCGAAATGAGGAAGAGGAACCCAGCCATGAATTTCGTGCTCCACGGCGCCGGTCTTAATTTTTCGGCAACAGTTGCCTCGGCCGCGGCTGATCCGGCGCTCGGCGAGCTCCCGGTCTGGAAGCTGCAGGATCTCTACCCTTCCGCCACCTCGACCGCCTTCACCAGCGACATGGAAAAGGCGGGCCGGAACGCGCTCGCCTTCGAGGAAAAATGGAAGGGCAAACTTGCCGATGCAGCGGCCCAAAAAGGCGCTGGAGGCATTGGCGAGGCGCTGAAGGAATACGAGGCGCTGGACGATCTCATCGGCCGTCTCGGCTCTTTTGCAGGCCTCACCTATTTCTCCGATACGACCAACCCGGTAAACGGCAAGCTCTACGGCGACGTCCAGGCGAAGATCACCGAATTCTCCGGTCACCTTCTCTTCTTCGCGCTGGAGCTGAACCGCATCGACGACGCGGTGATGGACGCATGCATGGCGAATGACCCTGAGGCCGGCCACTACCGCCCCTGGCTGATCGACCTGCGCAAGGACAAGCCCTACCAGCTGGAAGACAAGCTGGAACAACTCTTTCTCGAAAAGTCGATGACGAGTGCGGCTGCGTTCAACCGCCTCTTCGACGAGACCATGGCCGAGCTCCGCTACAATATCGACGGCGAGAAAGTGCCGCTCGAAGTCGCGCTCAATCTTTTGCAGGACAAGGATCCGGAAGCCCGCCGCAAGGCGGCAATGGCGCTCGCCGAAACCTTCAAGGCGAATATCCGCACCTTCACGTTGATCACCAATACGCTTGCCAAGGACAAGGATATTTCCGACCGCTGGCGCGGCTTCGAGGATATCGCCGACAGCCGTCATCTGGCAAACCGCGTCGAGCGCGACGTGGTCGATGCGCTGGCAGCTGCCGTCAAGCAGGCCTATCCGCGCCTCTCGCATCGCTATTACAAGATGAAGGCGAAGTGGCTCGGAATGGACCAGATGAATTTCTGGGACCGCAATGCGCCCTTGCCGGAAACCTCCAATGCAGTGATTTCCTGGGCCGAAGCGAAGGACACCGTTCTTTCGGCCTACGGCAATTTCGCGCCGGAAATGGCGGCCATCGCCAAGCGCTTCTTCGACGAGCAGTGGATCGACGCGCCCGTGCGTCCCGGCAAGGCGCCCGGCGCCTTCTCTCACCCCACGGTTCCCTCAGCCCATCCCTATGTGCTGGTCAACTACATGGGCAAGCCGCGCGATGTGATGACGCTTGCCCATGAACTCGGCCACGGGGTTCATCAGGTGCTGGCAGGTGCACAGGGCGCTCTGATGTGCCAGACCCCGCTGACGCTTGCCGAAACCGCATCCGTCTTCGGCGAGATGCTGACTTTCCGCGCACTGCTTGACAAGACGACGGACAAGCGCGAACGCAAGGCAATGCTCGCCCAAAAGGTCGAGGACATGATCAACACGGTCGTGCGCCAGATCGCCTTCTACGAATTCGAACGCGAGCTTCACACGGCCCGCAAGGCAGGCGAACTGACTGCCGAAGATATCGGCGAACTCTGGCTTTCGGTTCAATCGGAAAGTCTCGGTCCGGCGATCAGGATCTCCGAGGGATACGAGACCTACTGGGCCTATATCCCCCACTTCATCCACTCACCCTTCTATGTCTACGCCTATGCCTTCGGCGACTGCCTGGTGAACTCGCTTTATGCCGTCTACCAGAAAGCCGACAAGGGCTTCCAGGACAAATATTTCGAGCTTCTGAAGGCCGGCGGCACCAAGCATCATTCTGAACTCCTGAAGCCTTTCGGACTCGACGCCACCGATCCGTCGTTCTGGGGCAAGGGCCTGTCGATGATTGAGGGGCTGATCGATGAATTGGAAGCGCTTGATACGGCTTAAGACGCAACTCCGGGTCACGGGCTGACCGAGAGCCCTGACCTTGAGCTTCGGCTGTCGGTGCAAGTCGCCAGGCGGCATTGTGCAACGCTTACGAGGAACGATGAAGGCAACCCCTTCTCCCTCATTCCTGTGCTTGTCACAGGAATCCAGTGCGCCCAAGTCCTTGGGCGCGGGGGACGCTTTGAAACGAAGCAAGTCATTCGCGGCGCGGATGCGCCGTGGCTGGAACCCTGTGACAAGCACGGCAATGAGGAAATCCGGAGCGACCGGTCTCAGCAAACGGGAGCGCGGATGACAATTTCTCAGTCTTGCATCCTCTTCCGCGACGACACGACCGGCGAAGTCATGCTCTTTGCCGATCCCGCCGAGATCATCATCGCCCGGACGCGCACCGAATTCTTCGCAGGACTCGCGCGGATGGAGACGGCCAAGACGGAAGGAAAGTGGCTGGCAGGATATCTGTCTTACGAAGCGGGCTATCTCTTCGAGGAAAAACTCGCGGGCTTCGTGGAAGAAAACAGGCAGACGCCGTTGCTCTGCTTCGGCATCTTCGACGCCCCGCAGAAGGACGGTTGTCCGCTCGCGCAGCCGAAACAGCGTCTCGAAAACGAGGAATTCCTGACAGCGCCCAAAGCCGCCTGGGCATTCCCCGCATACAAAGAGCGCTTCGACCGATTGCATCGGCATCTGCGCCAGGGCGATTGCTATCAAGCAAACCTCACCATGCCCATCGAAGCACGTTGGAATGGAGATCCGCGCGCGGCCTTCTGGTCGCTGATCGAACGTCAGCCGGTAAAATACGGTGCGCTCGTCGATATCGGCGGCCCCGTCATCCTGTCACGCTCTCCCGAACTCTTCTTCCGGACGGACGAGGAAGGCTGGATCGAGACGCATCCGATGAAAGGCACCGCCAAGCGTGGCGCCGATGCGGCCGAAGATGCCGCCATTGTCGCGGCGATGCGGCACGATATAAAGACACAAGCCGAAAACCGGATGATCGTCGACCTGCTTCGCAATGACATCTCGCGCATCACGGAGGTCGGTACGCTCGATGTTCCGAAGCTCTTCGAGATCGAGACCTACCCCACGCTGCACCAAATGGTAAGCCATGTGCAGGCGAAGCTTCTTCCCGACCTTTCCATCCGCGATATCTTCGCCGCCCTCTTCCCCTGCGGCTCGATCACCGGCGCACCGAAGCTCAGCGCCATGCACATCCTGCACGAACTCGAAGACACGCCACGCGACGCCTATTGCGGCGCGATCGGCATGATCTCTCCGGCAGGCGCCATGCGCTTTTCGGTTGCGATCCGCACGGTCAGCCTTTTTGAGGACGGCAAGGCAATCTTCAATGTCGGTGGCGGCATCGTCTTCGATTCCACTGCGCAAGCCGAATATGAAGAATGCCTGCTCAAGGCGCGTTTCGCGATCGGCGACCAGGAAATCGCGCGATGAGCGACTTCTTACTGATCGAGACACTGCGGTGGGAACCGGAGAGCGGCTTCATGCGCCTGCGGCTGCATCTTGCCCGTCTGACGCGTTCGGCCCGGCGGATCGGCTTTTCCGAGCCGCGACATGCGCTCGACGAACTCAATGCCTCCGTCCAAGGCGCGACGGGCGCTCTGCGCGTCCGGCTGACCTTCGATGCTCAGGGCTGCATAGAAGTCACGACCGCGCCCTTCACACCGCTTGCGCCCGGCACGGCGTGGAACATCCGCATCGCTTCGACCCGCCTCGACAGCGCCGACAAGCTGCTGCGGATCAAGACCACCCGCCGCACGGTCTACGAAGCCGCCCGCGCCGAATACACGCCGCAGCAGGCGGACGAAGTGCTGATGCTGAACGAACGCGGCGACGTCTGCGAAGGCACGATCACTTCAGTCTTCCTAAGCGATGGTACCGGCATCCTTCGCACCCCGCCGATTTCCTGCGGCCTGCTCGCTGGCGTGCTGCGCACCGAGTTGATCTGTCAGCGCAAAGCCCGTGTCGGTCGCATCCGGCTGGACGATTTGAACAGCGGCCAGATCTACGTTGGAAATTCGCTTCGCGGCCTCATCCCTGCACGGCTTGTCATCTAAGCCGCGCAAAATCCTAAAAAGAAGATGGATGGCAAGGTGCTAATTGAATATTCAACAGGTTCGCAACGATAGGCCGGAAGGATTTTGCCATGTTCATGCTGGCGCTCACCTATGTGAAGCCGAACGAAGAGGCCGATAAGCACATGGAGCCCCATATGGCCTGGGTCAAGGAAGGCTATGCCAAAGGCTGGTTCCTTGCCTCCGGCCGCAAGGTTCCCCGCACCGGCGGCGTCATCCTCGCTATCGGCAATCGTGCCGAGATCGAGGCCTATGTCGCCGCCGATCCATTCATGGTTCACGGCGTTGCAGAATATGAGATCACAGAAGTCGCGGTGACGACGGTGGCCGCGGGGCTGGATATCCTGAAAGAATAGAGTCACCGACAAAGGGGCTGACGCTGCACAAGGCCAAGCTCGTTGCGGAGCTTGCGCATGTTCGCGCGCCTGATAAATCCATTTCCGGCCCAAACGCTCTTTATTGTGACGCCGATTTATGATTAGAGCCGGTCACCTCGCATTTCTCGCGCCATTTCAGAAGAATTCTTAAAGGTTCATCGCCTTCGTCGCCTTCCATAGGAGAAAAGAATGACGGAACAGACCCACCCGGTATATGCCGAAATTACCGGTCCGATCGTGATGATCGGCTTTGGCTCCATCGGTCGCGGCACGCTGCCGCTGATCGAGCGCCACTTCAAATTCGACAAGAGCCGGATGGTTGTCATCGACCCGCGCGACGAGCCGGCCGACATGGAGATCCTGAAGAAGTACGGTGTCCTCCACATCAAAGAATACGTGACGAAGGACAATTACAAGGATCTCCTGAAGCCGCTTCTGACCAAAGGCGGCGGTCAAGGCTTCTGCGTCAATCTGTCGGTCGATACCGGCTCGCTCGACATCATGAAGCTCTGCCGCAAGCTCGACGTACTCTATATCGACACCGTCGTGGAACCCTGGCTCGGCTTCTATTTCGACAAGAACATGAAGAACGCCGACCGCACCAACTATGCGCTGCGCGAAACCGTCCGCAAGGAAAAGGCGAAGAACCCTGGCGGCGCAACGGCCGTTTCCACCTGCGGCGCAAACCCCGGCATGGTGTCCTGGTTCGTCAAGCAGGCGCTCGTCAACCTCGCCAACGAGATCGGCGTGAAGTTCGATGAGCCGAACCAGCACGACCGTGAAGGCTGGGCGAAGCTGATGAAGAAGGTCGGCGTCAAGGGCATCCACATTGCCGAACGCGACACGCAGCGCACCAAGCATCCGAAGCCGCTCAACGTCTTCTGGAACACCTGGTCGGTCGAAGGCTTCATTTCCGAAGGCATGCAGCCCGCCGAGCTCGGCTGGGGCACCCATGAAAACTGGATGCCGAAGAACGCCAAGAAGCAAAAGAAGGGCTGCAAGGCCGCGATCTATCTGGAGCAGCCGGGCGCCAATACCCGCGTCCGCACCTGGTGCCCGACACCTGGCCCGCAATACGGTTTCCTCGTCACTCACAACGAGTCGATTTCGATCGCCGATTATTTCACGGTCCGCGACAAGGATGGCGAAGTCACGTTCCGCCCGACCTGCCACTATGCCTACCATCCGGCCAACGATGCGATCCTGTCGCTGCATGAGATGTTCGGCAACGGCGGCACGCCGCAGCCGGTCCACCACGTTCTCGACGAAGACGAGCTTGAGGACGGCATCGACGAACTCGGTGTGCTCCTCTACGGCCACGAGAAGAACGCCTACTGGTTCGGCTCGCGCCTGTCGCTCGAAGAAACCCGCCGCATCGCGCCCTATCAGAATGCGACCGGCCTGCAGGTGACCTCTGCCGTTCTCGCAGGCATGGTCTGGGCTCTCGAACATCCAAAGGCCGGTATCGTCGAAGCCGACGAGATCGACTACAAGCGCTGCCTCGAAGTGCAGCTGCCTTATCTCGGCCCGGTTGAAGGTCACTACACCGACTGGACGCCGCTTGATGGTCGTCCGGGCCTCTTCCCGGAAGACATCGACACCAAGGATCCCTGGCAGTTCAAGAACATCCTGGTTCGTTCGTAACCGGACATACAAATCCGCATCGATGCCCGCCGAAAGGCGGGCATTTTTGTAACGCCTGCCGCGTAATTTCGCTTCATCGTTGCAGGAGGCTTGCCATGCCGGCGGGCTCGCGCCATGTTTTTCAAGACTTTCGCGGATAGAGTCCGCTCCGAATCGCCGGGAGAACCATATGACGTTCAGAAACATTCTCGTCCTTGCGGCTGCAGCAGCAGCACTTGCCGCCTGCGTCTCAGACCGCCCCATGCCGGTAGCGACACGCGCTGCGCCGTCCGGCGTCGAGGGTTCCTGGGCCGATCCGAACGGCATCATTTCTACCTTCCAGGCAGGCACCTTCACCACCCGTACGACCGACAGCAACCAGCTGCTCGCGTCCGGCACCTATATCACCACCTCGCCGTCACTCGTCGAAATCAGCATGACATCGCTGGTTCGCAAGACTCAGTCCAAGGTCAATTGCGCGCTTGTCAACCAAAGTCAGCTGAACTGCACCTCGGATGCAGGTTCGCAATTCACGTTGACGCGCCGCATGTAAATCCCCGGCCCTGAATGAAGAAGCTCTCCTTCGCGGGAGCTTTTTTCGTTTTTGCCTCTTGGAAAGCACCCCGAGAACAACAGCTTTTTTGCACTTGCGGTCGGTCATCGTTGATGAAAACATCCGCCGGCCGGGTAGCCGCCAAACGATAAAGGGAAGGACGAAGTCAGGGGTACGGGGCTTCGCCATTAAATCAGGAGAACAGTATGACCAAGTCATTTAGCTTCGGTCTGTTGACCGCATCGATGCTGGCGCTCAGCGCTGGCGCAGCCTTCGCGGACTACCAGCTCAATATTCTTCATATCAATGATTTCCATTCACGCATCGAGTCGATCAACAAGTTCGATTCCACCTGCTCGGCGGAGGACGAAGGCAAGAACGCGTGCTTCGGCGGCGCCGCCCGCTTGAAGACCGCGATCGACCAGCGCCGTCAGGCGCTCTCCGGCCAGAACGTCCTGCTTTTGAACGCCGGCGACAACTTTCAGGGTTCGCTCTTCTACACGACCTACAAAGGTACCGCGGAAGCCGAGATGCTGAACGCCATGAAGTTCGATGTGATGACCGTCGGCAACCATGAATTTGACGACAGCGAGGACGGCCTCGCCGCCTTCCTCGACAAGGTTCAGTTCCCGGTTATTTCCGCAAACGTCCTTGCCGCCGACGGCTCGAAGCTCGGCGATCGCATCAAGCCTTCTCTGGTGCTCGATGTCGGCGGGCAGAAGATCGGCATCGTCGGTGCCGTGGCCAATGATACCGAAGAGCTTTCCTCTCCCGGCCCCAAAGTGATGATTGCCGAGGACGTCCAGACGATCAGCGCAGCCGTCCAGGAATTGAAGGCCCAGGGTATCAACAAGATCATCGCGCTCACCCATGTCGGCTATCCGCGCGATCTCGCAGCCATCGCCAAGATTCCGGATGTCGATGTCGTCGTTGGCGGCCACTCGCACAGCCTGCTTTCGAACACCGATCCGAAGGCGGAAGGCCCCTACCCGACGTTGGTGGACAATCCGGGCGGCTACAAGGTGCCCGTCGTGCAGGCGGCCTCCTACAGCAAGTATCTCGGTGATCTCGTCGTCGACTTCGACGACAGCGGCGTCGTCAAGACCGCCAAGGGCGATCCGATCCTGATCGACTCCTCCTTCACGCCCGACCCGGCCCTTGTTGCCCGTATCCAGGAACTGGCGAAACCGATTGATGAACTCCGCAAGAAGGTCATCGGCTCGTCCGAAGCCCCGATCGAGGGCGACCGCACCGTTTGCCGCGTCAAGGAGTGCTCGATGGGCAACCTCGTTGCCGATGCCATGCTCGACCGCACGAAGAACCAGGGCATTCAGATCGCCATCCAGAACGGCGGCGGCCTTCGCGCCTCGATTGACGGCGGCGATATCACCCAAGGCGAAGTCATCACCGTGCTGCCGTTCCAGAACACGGTGGCCACCTTCCAGCTGACGGGCGCAGACATCGTCACGGCGCTAGAAAACGGTGTCAGCCAGATCGACGAGGGCGCAGGCCGCTTCCCGCAGGTCGCGGGCCTGAAGTACAGCTTCGACAAGTCGAAGCCTGCGGGCAGCCGTGTCAGCGGCGTTGAGGTCAAGGAGGGTGACAAATTCGCACCGATCGATCCGGCCAAGACCTACGGCGTCGTCACCAACAATTTCATGCGCGCCGGCGGGGATGGCTATTCGATCTTCGAAACAGCCGGCAAGAATGCCTATGACTTCGGTCCGGATCTCGCCGACGTGACGGTCGAATATCTGGCAGCCCATAACCCTTACAAGCCCTACACCGACGGCCGCATTGCGGAAGCCGCCCCGACTGCGACCGCTGCACCTGCCGCGCCGGCTGCTCCATCCGCTCAAGCTCCAGCCGCAACTGCGCCGGCTGCTCCATCCGCTCAAGCTCCAGCCGCAACTGCGCCGGCTGCTCCATCCGCTCAAGCTCCAGCCGCAACTGCGCCAGCTGCCAGCGCACCGACTGCGGCGACGCCGGCAAGCCATGTCATCGCAGCAGGTGATACCCTTTGGGATCTTGCCAAGCAGTTTTACGGCGATGGCGAACTCTGGAAGAGAATTTCCGAAGCCAACGGCAATCCCGATCCGCGTCGCCTGATGGTCGGCAAGGAGCTGCAGGTTCCCGCGAAGTAAGGCGATTGTCTGGATGTTGAAGACCGGTCCGGGGTTTCCCGGGCCGGTTTTTCCACTTATAGGGATACCATCGCGCCGGCTGCCTATGAGCGGAAAGAGACGATCAAACGTTGGGGCCAAGATGACCATTGCACCTTCATACCTCCCGGCCGAGCATCCTCCGGTCAAATTCGGCAAGGTCGGAGTCCTTCTCGTCAATCTCGGCACGCCTGACGGCACCGACTACACGTCGATGCGGCGCTATCTGCGTGAATTCCTGACCGACCGGCGCGTCATCGAATGGTCACCGTTGAAATGGTACCCGATCCTCTTCGGCATCGTCCTGAACACCCGCCCGCAGAAGGTCGGCAAGGCCTACGAGACGATCTGGAACAAGGATAAGAACGAGAGCTATCTGCGCACCTATACGCGCAACCAGTCCGATCTCATGGGCGCGCGTCTGAAGGACCTGCCGAATGTAAGGGTAGACTGGGCTATGCGTTACGGCACGCCCTCCATCGCTTCGCGCATCAACGCACTGAAAGACGAAGGCTGCGACCGCATCGTTCTTTTCCCGCTCTATCCGCAATATGCGGCAGCGACGACCGCTACAGTCAACGACAAGGCATTCCAGCATCTATTGAAGATGCGCTGGCAGCCGGCATTGCGCACGGTGCCGGACTATCACGACGACGAAACCTATATCGAAGCGCTCGCCAATTCGGTGACAAAGCATCTTGCGGGGCTCGACTGGGAACCGGAGGTGATCCTCGCCTCGTTTCACGGCATCCCGCTCTCCTATTCCGAGCAGGGCGATCCCTACTTCTTCCAATGCCAGAAGACAGGCCACCTGCTTCGCGAAATGCTCGGCCTTGCGAAGGAGAAGTTCATGATCACCTTCCAGTCCCGCTTCGGGCCGGAAGAATGGCTGCAGCCCTATACCGACAAGACGGTCGAAAAGCTGGCGCAGGACGGCGTCAAACGCATCGCCGTTCTCAATCCCGGTTTCGTCTCCGACTGCCTGGAAACGCTGGAAGAGATTGCCGAGCAGGCGGCCCATTCCTTTCATGAAAACGGAGGCGAGAAATTTGCGCATATTCCGTGCCTCAACGACAGTGAGGACGGAATGCGCGTGCTGGAGAAGGTCGTGCGCCGCGAACTGCTGGGTTGGGTCTGAGACCGACGTCGGCTGCCAGCCGCGCCCGGTCTTCGGGCTGCTGTTTAAAACCTTGGCGTGCGCTTGTGAATATCCCGCTCGTTGAATAGGATCGCCGCGATCATGGGCCTGTTGAAGGAGAGAGAGTGATGATTTTAGGCGGGTTCGATATCGTCGTTATTGCTCTCGTCGTCTTCGTCATCCTTGTGCTTTTTGCAGGCATCAAGACGGTGCCGCAGGGCTATCGCTATACGATCGAGCGCTTCGGCCGCTATACGCGCACACTGGAGCCAGGCCTCAACATCATCACGCCCTTCATCGAGCGCATCGGCGCCCGCATGAATGTGATGGAGCAGGTGCTCGACGTACCCACCCAGGAAGTCATCACCCGGGACAACGCCTCGGTGGCCGCCGATGCCGTGGCCTTCTATCAGGTCCTGAATGCCGCGCAGGCCGCCTATCAGGTCTCCAATCTCGAAAACGCCGTTCTTAACCTGACGATGACCAATATCCGCTCCGTCATGGGCTCTATGGACCTCGACGAGCTTCTGTCCAACCGCGATGCGATCAATGACCGGCTGCTGCGGGTCGTCGATGATGCCGTGCAGCCGTGGGGCATCAAGGTCACCCGTATCGAGATCAAGGATATCCGTCCGCCGACCGATCTCGTCGACGCCATGGCGCGGCAGATGAAGGCCGAGCGTGAGAAGCGTGCCCAAATTCTGGAAGCCGAAGGTTCGCGCAACGCTCAGATCCTTCGCGCCGAAGGTGCCAAGCAATCGGCGATCCTGGAGGCAGAAGGCCAGCGCGAGGCAGCGTTCCGCGAAGCGGAAGCCCGCGAGCGTCTGGCCGAGGCGGAAGCCAAGGCGACAAAGATGGTCTCCGAAGCGATCGCCGCCGGCGACGTGCAGGCGATCAACTATTTCGTCGCGCAGAAATATACAGAGGCGCTGTCTGCCATCGGTACGGCCGGCAATTCCAAGATTGTCCTGATGCCGATGGAGGCCTCATCCATTATCGGCTCGCTGAGCGGTATCGGTGCAATCGCTAAGGAGGTCTTCGGCGACGGCAACAATCCGCCCTCCCCGCCGCGGCCGCGTCAAGTGCCGCCGCGCACAACCCCGCCGGTCAATCCCTTCAACCAGCCCCCGGAGCGCTGACGAATGCTGACACGCGTCGTTGCCGAACTGGGACCATGGACCTGGTGGATTGTGGGGCTGGCGCTGCTTGCCGCCGAAATGATGGTGCCGGGCTTTTTCCTCGTCTGGATCGGTCTTGCCGCGCTCGCTGTCGGCATTCTGTCGCTGCTGCTTTGGAATGCCGCCTTCTGGATCTGGGAAACGCAGCTCATCCTTTTTGCCATCCTGGCCGTCGCTGCGACGTTCCTTGGCCGCCGGCTGACGCTTCGCCATGATACGACCGACGAACCCTTCCTCAATCAGCGGGGCGCAAGTCTCGTCGGCCGGACGGCAACGCTCTTAGAACCGATCGCCGAAGGCCGCGGCCGCATCCGCATCGATGATACGATCTGGCGGGTGACAGGCCCGAACCTCCCGGTCGGAACGCAGGTGAAGGTGGTCGCAAGCAACGGGCGCGACCTGACGGTCGAGCCGCTCTGATCAGGCGACGCCGATCCGCAAGAGATCATGAAAATGCACCAGGCCGGCCGGCTTGTTATCGTCATCGATCACGATCAGCGCGCCGATTTGATACTGCTCCAGCAATGCCAGCGCGCTTGTCGCAAGCGCCGTCGGCCTGACCGTCTTTGGCGTGCGCGTCATGATGTCATCGACGCAAAGCTCGGACAGGTTGCGCGTCAAATTACGGGCAATGTCGCCTTCGGTAACGATGCCGCCGAGCCGCCCGTCCTCGTCCAGGACGCCGACGCAGCCGAAATGCTTGCGCGACAGCACGTGGATCGCCTCCGGCATCGGTGTCCCCTTCGCCACCAGCGGGACGCGGTCGCCGGTATGCATGACGTCGCCGACATGCATCAGGCTGGCACCGAGCTTGCCACCCGGGTGGAAGACATGGAAATCCCGCGCCGTGAAGCCGCGTGCTTCAAGCAGCGCGATCGCGAGCGCATCCCCGAGGGCGAGCTGCATCAATGTCGATGTCGTTGGCGCAAGGCCGTTCGGGCATGCTTCCTGCTCGTTCGGGATCAGCAGCACGATGTCGGATGCCGTCGCCAGCGACGAGTGTTCGCTGCATGTGAGGGCGACCAGGGGGATGGAAAATCGGCGCGTATAGGCAATGATGCTGCGCAGTTCCGCGCTCTCGCCGCCCTTGGAGATGGCGAGCACAAGATCGTCGCTCGCGATCATCCCAAGGTCGCCGTGATTGGCTTCGGCAGCGTGAACGAAAAACGCAGGCGTGCCCGTCGAAGCAAGGGTAGCAGCCAGTTTCGTTCCGATATGTCCACTTTTGCCGACGCCCGTTACGATGACACGACCCTTGATACTGCCGATCGTCTCTACCGTTTGAGAAAACGGCTCCGACAGACCGTCGCTCAAGGCGCGCTCCAGCGCTTCCAGTCCGCGTCTCTCCGTCTCGATCGTCCGCTTGGCGGATTCGAGCACACCGTTCTCAACAAGTCTAACTGCTTTCCTCATGGTCCTGCGTTAGCGCTTTTCATTTCAGGTGTCTACCCACGTCGCCTTGCAACCTGTGAACAAAGCCTCGCGGCCGCAACGAATGATTAACCACGAGGCTTTACGTTCGGGTAACGAATTGAAGCATGCCACGCGCGGAATCCGGATGGCCAAGGAAAGAGAGACGAGCAGTTTGGCGCCGCTCTGCGCGGCGCGTTTTGCCGTGTCTTCTATCGCTCTCTTCGGATTGTTTCTTCACCCTCACCCCGGTTTTGCTCAGTCTGCGCGGAACAGCACCGGCAGCGGCACATCCGGCTATTCGTCAGCATCTAGCTCGCAGTCTAACAGCAGTTCGTCGAATGCCCAGCAATTGCCCGCCAATGGCGCGGTCGACGGTAGCGATATCGCAAATCCCTCCGCCGATGGAATGAGCGGCACGCCGCCCAGCTCAAACCAACAAGCCGGAACAACGATGGCAACGGGGACGACTGATCAGGATCCGTCCGGCGAGACGACCGGCTCCATTCTCGATGAGGACATTCGTCGCCTGAATACCCGCGAACCGGCAATCGATGACAGAAGGGCGCCACGCAAACCGGAGGAAAACCTCTCAGGTCAGGAGACGCCGGGCATCCGCATCGGCACCTTCGTGCTGCGCCCTTCCGTTACCCAGTCGATCAACACCGAAACGACGAAGGACGGAGGGACAAAGGAGACGCGCGCCTTCCTCCAAACCGACGCCCACGCAACGCTGACCTCCGACTGGGCGCTCCATCAACTGATCGTCACGAGTGAGGGCACCTGGCAGCGCAATGTCAGCGGTACCGGCGAAGAACAGCCCGCCTTCGACATCGACGGGGACCTTCGCCTCGACCTGCCGGACGATACGGTCGCTCATATCAAGGGCGGATACCGGTTTTATCGGGAAGACACCGACGATCCTGACGCGATCGCCGATGCCGAGCAGCAATCGGATGTGCAGGAGTTCTCAGCAGGCGCATCCGTCGAGCGCGATTTCGGCATCCTGCGCGGTACCGCGGCACTCGATCTGACCCGGACCATCTACTCCGACGCGGTGCTTCCGAACGGCACGAGGATCTCGCTCAGCGACCGCGACCAGACGTCCGGCACATTTCGCGCCCGTGTCGGCTATGAGCTTTCGCCTGCACTCATTCCCTTCGTCGAGGCCTCGGTCGGTAAGACTGTCTACGACGAAACCCGGGATTCGGCGGGTTTTGCGCGCTCCGGCAACAGCTACGGCGCCAAAGCTGGCGTCGAGGTCGATCTTGGAGAAAAGTTGAGGGGTGAAGTCGGTCTCGGCTACGAAACCGCAACCTTTGACGATAGCCGCCTCGATTCGATCAATACTGCAACCGTCGATGCAAACCTTTTCTGGTCGCCGCTGCGTGGAACCGACGTTCGTTTTGATCTATCGACCAGCATCCAACCCTCAACGACAGCTGGTCAGAGCGGTTATATCTCGCACGTACTGACAACGGCGGTCACGCATCAGCTGCGCGACAATCTCCAGGCAACGGTGCTGGGTGGGGTGACTTTGCGGGACTATCCGTCCGGCGGCAGCAGCGACGAGACTGTCTATACGGCGAGCGGCGGTCTCACCTGGAACATCAACCGCTATCTCGATTTCACCAGCACGCTGGGTTACGAGCTGACGACGCGCGATGTGGGCGCCGACTCGCAGCAATGGCGAGCCGGCGTCGGTCTCAAGCTGAAGCGCTAGGCTCAAAGGCCTTTCAGCAGTGCCTTGAAACCGTCTTCGACGGTCGGGCGGATATCCGCACGTTCGAGTGCGAAGGCAACATTGGCAAGGATGAAGCCATCCTTCGCGCCGCAGTCATAGGTCGTGCCGCGGAAATGGTAGCCGGCAAAATCCTGTTCCTTGAGCAGCTTCAGCATGCCGTCGGTCAGCTGGATTTCGTTGCCGGCGCCGCGCTCCTGCGTCTCGAGGATCTTGAATATCTCCGGCTGCAGGATGTAGCGGCCGTTGATGAAGAAGTTGGAAGGTGCCGTTCCCTTGGCCGGTTTCTCGACCATGCCGGTGATGCGGAAGCCCTCGCCGATCGGTTCGCCGGCTCCCACGATGCCGTATTTATGCGCTTGATCGGGAGCACATTCCTCGACGGCGATGATGTTGCCGCCGCTCTGGGCATAGAGATCGATCATGCCCTTCATGCAGCCCTTGCCTTCATTCTTCATGATCATGTCCGGCAGCAGCAGCGCGAAAGGTTCGTCGCCGACGATCTCACGGGCGCACCATACTGCGTGGCCGAGGCCGAGTGGCTCCTGTTGGCGGGTGAAGCTGACCGTGCCTGCCTTGGGAAGCTGATTGGCGAGCAGCGTCATTTCCGCCTGCTTGCTGCGTTCGCGCAGCGTCTGCTCGAGCTCGAAATGAATGTCGAAATAGTCTTCGATGATATGCTTGTTGCGCCCGGTCACGAAAACGAAGTGTTCAATGCCGGCTTCAAGAGCCTCGTCGATCACATACTGAATGATCGGTTTATCGACGACAGTCAGCATTTCCTTCGGAACGGCTTTGGTGGCCGGGAGGAAGCGTGTCCCCAAACCTGCAACCGGGAATACCGCTTTACGAACTTTCTTCTGCTGTCCCACTTAGACCTCCTAGGGGGGCTGGATCGCTTTTACACTCAAGCTATTTAGGGTGAACTAGATTAGAATCGCTACCGTTTTGCAAAGGATGACGGGAGAAGCCGGTCATGGTAAAGAATTTGTTGACTCCGTTCCGGTAGTGTCGGGTTTGGCCGGAAACTGCAACTCCGCCGCACGTGCAACGAAGATGACGGATACGACTGCCGATGACCCAGAACCGCAAATACTCCCTTCGTGGTCTTGCTCTCGCCCTCATGGTGACCGCTTCCGCAGGTCTGGCTCCCCATAGCGCGGCGGCCGACCAGCGGTTCCAGAAGTGGATCGCGGACTTTTATCAAACTGCCGCGCAAAATGGCATCAGCAAGGCAACCTATCGGAAAGCTTTCGCGGACGTGACAGAACCGGACCCGACAGTCCTTGAAAAGGCGACCTTTCAGCCGGAATTCACGACCAAGATTTGGGACTATGTGGACTCCCGCGTGAACCCCTACACAGCCGAGATCGGCCGCAAAATGGCCACAAAGCATGCGGCGACTCTGACGGCGATCGAACGGCATTTCGGCGTCGACAAGAACATCATCCTGGCGATCTGGTCGATGGAATCGAACTACGGCGCAGTCCTCACAAAGGACGACCGGCTGCACTATGTGCCACGCGCGCTTGCAACCCTTGCCTACGCGGACGACCGCCGAGCCAAATATGCCAAGAAGCAGCTCGTCGCTGCGCTGAAGATCCTGCAGAACGGTGATATCTCTGCCGATGGCATGACGGGATCCTGGGCAGGCGCCATGGGCCATACGCAGTTCATCCCGACAAGCTATCTGCTCTATGCCGTCGATGCCGACCGCAATGGTCATCGCGACATCTGGAATTCCGTGCCGGATGCACTTGCGACCTCCGCCAACCTTCTTGCAAAGAACGGCTGGGACACCGGCAGGACCTGGGGCTACGAAGTCTCGGTTCCGGCGAGCCTCGCAAAGCAGGTAGGCAAGACACATACGATCGCGCAATGGGCAGCGATGGGCCTCACCCGCCCGAGCGGCAAGGGTTTTCGAGACGGCTCAACAAGGGCCGTGCTGAAGATGCCGGCTGGCGCCGGCGGTCCCGGCTTCCTGATGACCGCGAACTTTTTCACGATCAAGAAATACAACGCTTCCGACAGCTATGCGCTCGCCGTTGGCCTGCTTGCCGATGAAATTGCCGGTTATGGTGGTATGAAACAGCGCTGGCCGCGCCCGGAGGGCACGCTCGACATGAAGGAAAAATTCGAGCTGCAAAATCGCTTGAAGACGCTCGGCTATTACAACGGCGAGGTCGACGGCAATTTCGGGTCAGGTTCGAAAGCCGCAATTTCGGCGGTTCAAGAACGTCTCGGCATGCAGGCCGATGGCAAACCCTCGCTCCCGCTCCTGAACGCGCTCCGGCGCTAGAAAGGAGAAATCCGCGACATAGCTTTCATGGAGAGTGGACGTGTGTGTCCCCTCCATGCGAAAATGTCGCGAGATGCGGGGCATGACGATGCGTAGATCGGTTGACAGGCTGAAACGGGGCTGGAGGACGCTGCTTTCCGCCGCTCTTGTGCTTTCCTTCGGCATCACCGCGCCCGTTGATTTTGCCGACGCGCAGGAGCGCTATTACTACCGCCGCTCGATCTTCGATTTCTTCACCGGCCGCCGCTACATCAACGAAGATTATGCGCCGCCGCCCGAGGTTCGACGCCCGCCGCAGCGTCAGCGCAAACGGGCGCCGCTCGCCCCCAAACCCCCAACCGTCGCCACTGCGCGGCCTGTAGCGCCCGTCATTCAGGAGCCGGTGGTCCAGAAACTCGAGAATGCCCAAAAGATCCTGATCGTCGGCGATTTTCTCGCAAGCGGCCTGGGCGATGGCATGACGGAAGCATTCAAGACTTCGCCCGGCGTGATCGTAGAGGCCCGAGGCAACGTCTCTTCGGGCCTGGTGCGCGACGATTATTACGACTGGCCCGAACAGCTCCTGAAGATCATGGACGAACTGAAGCCGGCGATGGTCGTCGTCATGATCGGCGCCAACGACCGGCAGCAGATGGTAATCGGCGGCGCCAAGGAGAAGTTCCGCACCGACGCCTGGTATGGCGAATATCAGAAGCGTGTGCTGAACTTCGGCAAGGAAATAACGAACCGCAAGATCCCATTGCTTTGGGTCGGACTTCCTGCTTTCGAATCGCCCTCGATGACGGCCGACGCCGTCCAGATGAACCAGCTCTATCGCAAGCAGGTGGAAAGCATCGGCGGCGAATTCGTCGACATCTGGGATGGCTTCGTGGACGAGAACGGACAGTTCGTGGTGACGGGATCCGACATCAATGGTCAGCAGGTGCGCCTGCGCACTTCGGATGGCATCAATCTGACACAGGCCGGACGTCGCAAGGTCGCCTTCTATGTTGAAAAGCCGGCCCGCCGCCTTCTCGGCACGCAGGCAAGTCCCGACCTTGTGCGTCTCGACACCAGCAACCTGCCCCATCTCGGTCTGCCATCGGACCCGGTCGCGCATACGCAGCCAATCAGTCTTTCGGACCCCAATCTCGATGGAGGAGCTGAGCTTCTCGGCGGCAGGCAGCCTTCGGCCGCTTTGGCGAACTCGCCAAGAGACATGCTCGTGCAGGAGGGCAAGATGGAGCCGGCCCCGGCAGGACGCGTGGACGACTACAGTCTTCCGGCCTCGAAAGAGCCGAAACGGGTCTCGGCTAAATAAGCTTCAGTTCTTTGGCCGAGCGAGCGACAGTGCGCATGGCGACGAAATTTTCGTGACGCTCGCCTTCGGACTCGAAGTCGGTCGAGCCTCGCCTTTCGAAGCCCTTGAACGGATACCCGACAGGCTGCTCAATAGATCGGCCGCCCGCAACCTTTTGCGAGCAGCGCGTTCTGTTCGGCTTTAAGCGACCGCAATCAGCGCGGCAGAACCGTCGAGCCCATCAGCGCTTCATCGATCGCACGCGCTGCCTGGCGGCCTTCGCGGATCGCCCAGACGACCAGCGATTGGCCGCGGCGAACGTCGCCTGCCGTCCATAGCTTGTCGACCGAAGTCTTGTAGTCGTGGTCGTTGGCAACGACATTGGTCGAGCCACGGCGGTCGGTGTTGAGCGTCAGTTCGCCGTCCAGTTCCTTGAGCACGCTGTCAGTGAACGGTCCGCGAAAACCGATGGCGATGAAGGCAAGATCCGCCTTGATGACGAATTCCGTACCGGGAACCGGCTTGCGGCGCTCGTCGACTTCGCAGCACGTGACACCTGTCAGCACGCCGTCTTCGCCGATGAACTCCAGCGTCGCCACCTGGAACTCGCGCACGGCGCCTTCCGCCTGCGACGAAGAGGTGCGCATCTTGGTTGCCCAGAACGGCCAAACGGCGAGTTTGTCTTCCTTCTCCGGCGGCTGCGGACGAATGTCGAGTTGCGTAACCTTCACAGCGCCCTGACGGAACGCCGTGCCGACGCAGTCCGAAGCAGTATCGCCGCCACCGACGACGACCACATGCTTGGCGCCCGCCAGGATCGGGTCCGACGCCCAGCCGACGCTGTCGATGTTTTCGCGGCCGACACGCTTGTTCTGCTGCACGAGATAGGGCATCGCGTCATGGACGCCGGCAAGTTCGATACCGGGAATGCCGGCTTCGCGCGGCGTTTCGGAGCCGCCGCAGTAAAGCACGGCATCGTAGTCGGACAGTAACTGCTCTACCTTCATGTCGACGCCGACATTGACGCCGCAATGGAAGGTAACGCCCTCGCCCTTCATCTGCTCGACGCGGCGATCGATGAAGTTCTTCTCCATCTTGAAGTCGGGAATGCCGTAGCGCAGCAGGCCGCCCGGGCGGCTTTCGCGTTCGTAGACATGGACCTCATGGCCGGCGCGGCCGAGCTGCTGGGCAGCCGCCATACCAGCGGGACCGGAGCCGATGACCGCGACCTTCTTGCCGGTATGGACCGTTGCCGGCTGCGGACGGATGAAGCCGAGCTCGTAAGCCTTATCGGCAATCGCCTGCTCGACCGTCTTGATCGCAACCGGCGCATCTTCGAGGTTCAGCGTGCAGGCTTCCTCGCAGGGCGCCGGGCAGACACGGCCGGTGAACTCCGGGAAGTTGTTGGTCGAATGCAAGTTCTGGATCGCCGCTTCCCAATTGTTGTTGTAGACGAGGTCGTTCCAGTCCGGAATTTGGTTATGGATCGGGCAGCCGGTCGGGCCATGGCAATAGGGGATGCCACAGTCCATGCAGCGCGCGGCCTGTTTCTGCACTTCCTGGTCCGACATCGGGATCGTGAATTCGCGGAAATGCCGGATACGATCCGACGCCGGCTGATACTTCGCTACCTGCCGGTCGATTTCCAGAAACCCTGTGACCTTACCCATATTTTCGTCCCTCATCATCTTAAAGCCCAAGACCCAGGGGTCCCCAATACCAGTGGGCCAGTCCCATGACTGCGCCAAGGGCTACGAATTCCGTTTCAAGGCCGCCGCCGGCAAAAGAGGTTCCGGCGGAAACTGCGACGGCGAGGCACAGAGAGATGAAGGAATGAAGCAGAGAAAACCGATTTTTCATCATCGTTCTTACCAGCATCCTCCATGCCGCTTGTCGAAGCAGTGGCAGATTTAGCGATTTAGAGCACTCACTCCGCGGCGATCCCCATCCGGCTCCGCTCCATTTCCTCGAGCGCACGACGGTACTCGACTGGCATGACCTTGCGGAATTTCGGGCGGTAGTCGACCCAGTTGTCCAGGATCTGCTTGGCGCGGGTCGAGCCCGTGTAGTGCAGATGGTTGGAGATCAGCTGGTAAAGGCGCTCCTCGTCGTGACGCGTCATGTCGCCGGAGACATCAACGCGTCCCTTGTGCATGAGGTCGCCGCCGTGATGGTGCAGCTTCTCCAGCATGTCGTCCTCTTCCGGAACCGGTTCGAGTTCGACCATCGCCATGTTGCAGCGCTTGGCGAAGTCGCCGGCCTCGTCGAGAACGTAGGCGACGCCGCCGGACATGCCGGCCGCAAAGTTGCGGCCCGTTGCGCCGAGCACGACCACCACGCCGCCCGTCATGTATTCGCAGCCGTGGTCGCCCACGCCCTCGACAACGGCAATGGCGCCTGAGTTGCGCACCGCGAAACGCTCGCCCGCGACACCGCGGAAGTAGCACTCGCCTTCAGTCGCACCGTAAAGCACGGTGTTGCCGACGATGATGGAATCTTCAGCGACGATCTTCGAGTTCTCCGGGGGCCGGATGATGATCTTGCCGCCGGAAAGGCCCTTGCCGACATAGTCGTTGCCATCGCCGATGAGGGTGAAGGTGACGCCGCGCGCGAGGAACGCACCGAACGACTGACCGGCTGTCCCCTTGAGTGTGACGTTGATTGTGTCGTCCTTCAGGCCGCGGTGGTTGTAGCGCTTGGCAACCTCGCCAGAGAGCATGGCGCCCGCCGAACGGTCGACATTCTTGATATCGACTTCGAAGGCGACCGGCGTCTTCGACGACAGCGCAGGCTCGGCCTTCTCGATCAGCTTGCGGTCGAGAATGTCGTCGATCGGGTGCTTCTGACGCGCCGTCCAGTAGGTCTCTTCCTTTGCTGCATCAACCTTGTGGAAGATACGGCTGAAGTCGAGCCCCTTGGCCTTCCAGTGCGCCAGCATCTCGTCCTTCTCAAGCAGTTCCGAAGCGCCGATGATGTCATCGAGCTTGGTAAAGCCGAGCGAGGCCAGGATTTCGCGCACTTCGTTGGCGACGAAGAAGAAGTAGTTGATGACGTGCTCGGGCGTGCCCTTGAAGCGCTTGCGCAGAACCGGGTCCTGCGTCGCAACCCCTACCGGACAGGTGTTGAGGTGGCACTTGCGCATCATGATGCAGCCCGCGGCAATCAGCGGCGCGGTTGCGAAGCCGAACTCGTCGGCGCCCAGCAGCGCGCCGATGATGACATCGCGGCCGGTCTTCAGGCCGCCGTCCACCTGCAGCGCGACACGCGAGCGCAGCCCGTTCAGCACCAGCGTCTGCTGGGTTTCGGCGAGGCCGATTTCCCAAGGGCTGCCGGCATGCTTCAGCGAAGTGAGCGGCGACGCACCCGTGCCGCCGTCAAAGCCGGCAACGGTGATGTGGTCGGCGCGCGCCTTGGCAACACCGGCGGCGACCGTGCCGACGCCGACTTCCGAGACGAGCTTGACCGAGACGTCGGACGTCGGGTTGACGTTCTTCAGGTCGTAGATGAGCTGCGCCAGATCTTCGATCGAATAAATGTCATGATGCGGCGGCGGCGAAATCAGCCCGACGCCGGGCGTCGAGTGACGGGTCTTGGCGACCGTCGCATCGACCTTGTGACCCGGCAGCTGGCCGCCTTCGCCGGGCTTTGCACCCTGCGCGACCTTGATCTGCAGCACGTCGGCATTGACAAGATATTCGGTCGTCACCCCGAAGCGTCCCGAAGCGATCTGCTTGATCGCCGAGCGTTCCGGGTTCATCGAGCCGTCGCGCAGCGGCATGTAGCGGTCGGACTCTTCGCCGCCTTCGCCGGTGTTCGACTTGCCGCCGATCCTGTTCATGGCGATTGCGAGCGTCGTGTGCGCCTCTCGGCTGATCGAGCCGAAGGACATCGCACCCGTCGAGAAGCGCCTGACGATATCTGCAGCCGGTTCGACCTCGTCGATCGATACCGGCTTGCGGCCGAGCTGCTCTGCGCTCTTGACCTTGAACAGGCCGCGGATGGTGTTCATGCGCAGCGCCGTCGTGTTCACCATTTCGGAGAATTCGCGGTAACGATCCTCGGCATTGCCGCGAACGGCATGCTGAAGGGCTGCAACAGCGTCCGGCGTCCAGGCATGGCTTTCACCACGCATGCGAAAAGCATATTCGCCGCCAATGTCGAGCGTGCTTGCAAGCAACGGGTCGCGGCCGAAGGCGGCCGTATGGCGAGCAACGGTTTCCGTGGCGATCTCTTCCAGCCCGACGCCTTCGATCATCGTGGCGGTGCCGAAGAAATACTTGTCGACGAATTCCGACTGCAGTCCGATCGCGTCGAAGATCTGCGCACCGCAATAGGATTGATAGGTCGAGATGCCCATCTTTGACATGACCTTGAGGATGCCTTTTCCGACGGCCTTGATGTAGCGGTAGACGATTTCGCTGGCGTCCACTTCCTTCGGAAACTCGCCCTTGGCATGCATGTCGAGCAGCGTGTCGAAGGCGAGATAAGGGTTGATCGCTTCAGCACCATAGCCCGCGAGCAGGCAGAAGTGATGCACTTCGCGCGGCTCGCCGGTTTCGACGACAAGACCGACCGAGGTTCGAAGCCCCTTGCGGATCAGGTGATGGTGGACGGCAGCGGTCGCAAGCAGCGCCGGGATCGCGATGCGATCTGGCCCGATCTGACGGTCGGAGAGTACGATGATGTTGTAGCCACCCTTGACTGCCGCTTCGGCGCGCTCGCAGAGACGGTCGAGCATATCCGGCATGCCTTCGGCACCACGCTCGACATCGTAGGTGAAGTCGAGTGTCTTGGTATCGAAACGGTCTTCCGTGTGACCGATCGAGCGGATCTTTTCGAGATCGCCGTTGGTCAGGATCGGCTGGCGCACTTCGAGGCGCTTGGCGTTCGCCATGCCCGTATGGTCGAGGATGTTCGGCCGCGGCCCGATGAAGGAAACCAGGCTCATGACAAGCTCTTCGCGGATCGGATCGATCGGCGGGTTCGTGACTTGGGCGAAGTTCTGCTTGAAGTAGGTGTAGAGCAGCTTCGACTTGTCGGACATCGCCGAAATCGGCGTATCCGTACCCATCGAGCCGATCGCTTCCTGACCCGTCGTCGCCATCGGCGACATCAAGATTCTCGTGTCTTCAGTTGTGTAGCCGAAGGCCTGCTGGCGGTTGAGCAGCGAAACATCGCGGCGCAGCGCACGCGGCTCGACCGGCTTCAGGTCTTCCAGGATAAGCTGAGTACGGTCGAGCCAGCTGCGATAGGGATGCTGGGTCGCAAGTTGCGACTTCACCTCGTCATCCGAGATGATGCGGCCTTCTTCCATATCGATCAGCAGCATCTTGCCGGGCTGCAGGCGCCACTTCTGGACGATGTTTTCTTCCGGAACCGGCAGCACACCCGCTTCCGACGCCATGATGACACGATCGTCATTGGTGACGAGATAGCGCGCCGGACGAAGGCCGTTGCGGTCGAGCGTCGCGCCGATCTGCTTGCCGTCGGTGAAGGCGACAGCAGCCGGCCCGTCCCATGGTTCCATCAGGGCAGCGTGGTATTCGTAGAATGCCTTGCGCTCAGCCGCCATCGACTGGTTGCCGGCCCAGGCTTCGGGGATCAGCATCATCACCGCATGCGACAACGAATAGCCGCCGCGCACGAGGAATTCGAGCGCGTTATCGAAACAGGCTGTGTCCGACTGGCCTTCGTAGGAGATTGGCCAGAGTTTGGAAATGTCCTCGCCGAAGAGGGGCGAAGACACCGACGCCTGACGCGCCGCCATCCAGTTGACGTTGCCGCGCAGCGTGTTGATTTCGCCGTTGTGGGCAACCATGCGATAGGGATGCGCCAGCTTCCAGGACGGGAAGGTGTTGGTCGAGAACCGCTGGTGCACGAGGGCAACCGCGCTTTCGAACCGCGGGTCCGACAAGTCCTTATAATAAGCGCCGACCTGATAGGCGAGGAACATGCCCTTATAGACGACGGTCGATGACGAAAGCGACACAGGATAAAAGTTGCTCTCCTCGCCTTCGAACTCGTCGTAGATGCGGTTGGAGATCACCTTGCGGAGCGTGAAGAGGCGGCGCTCGAACTCGTCGTTCGTCGC
The DNA here is from genome assembly GCF_000419765.1 of Rhizobium mongolense USDA 1844. Taxonomy (GTDB): domain Bacteria; phylum Pseudomonadota; class Alphaproteobacteria; order Rhizobiales; family Rhizobiaceae; genus Rhizobium; species Rhizobium mongolense. The sequence continues at coordinate 159,642 of NZ_ATTQ01000008.1, forward strand.
GGCATCCTCGCCGGCACCGATGAAGACCTGAACATGATGCGGTTCGGTGGCGGCGATATCCGGCGCCTTGGAGAGCGACGAGTTGTCGACCGGCACGTCGCGGAAGCCGAGGAAGACCTGGCCTTCCTCGGTGATCACATCCTGGATCACTTTCTTGAAGTGCTCGATCTGCTGCTCGTCGCGCGGCATGAAGATATGGCCCATGCCGTATTCACCGGCCTTCGGCAGGATGACGCCCTGCTTTGCCATTTCCTCGCGGAAGAAACGGTCGGGAATCTGCACGAGAAGACCGGCGCCATCGCCCATCAGCGGGTCAGCACCGACGGCACCGCGATGCGTCAGGTTTTCGAGAATGAATAGGCCGTCCTTGACGATCTGGTGCGACTTCTGGCCCTTCATATGCGCGACGAAGCCGACGCCGCAGGCGTCATGTTCGTTGCGCGGATCGTAAAGACCCTGTTTTCGCGGCAATCCGGAGGCGGATTTACGCGTATTGGCCGTTGCGCGCACGTCGGCTGCTGCGAACTGGTCAAAACCCGTGGATGGCGTCTTCGTCATCTTTCCCTCCTGTCAAAACCCGCGAGCGGGCGTCTCTTTGTCGCGCGCCGTCCCTTGATACGGGGTTCGGCGCGTGACAGCGCTGTTGCATTATCGAAGATCCGGTCGCGTTGGCCCGCCAAAAGCGAGCCGCCGCGCTCCGCGCCTGCCAGTCGCCGCAGCGCTGCCAAGGCCGCGCTCGAGTGGACTATAGCGTGAAACCCTGCAAAGGTCAGGGCTTTCGGCGCCTCTTCGGCCGCAAAGGCCAAAATAGGACAGCAACACTGTCCTAATTCATCAGTTCTATGCCAGAAACCTATGCGCTCCGCAAGAGCGCGCGATTAAAAAATCGTCGATTTGCGACGGAAGATTGCCAATCTGACGAAAATGACGAAATTAAATTACACGGTGCCGTACTATTTTGTTTATTGATTGCGGAATTCAATTTTTGTGATGCATTGCGAGGCAGATGTTTGATCGCGTGAAGCTTTGGCGTAATGTCCCTGCCGAACTTGCCAACCCCACATTTTTCTAACGGTTCTTCCATGTATTTTGCTTCCGACAACTGGGCTGGCGCCCATCAATCTATTGCCCAACGCCTGCTCGAGGCTTCCGCCGGTTTCGCGTCCGCATACGGCACCAGCGATCTCGATAAAAAAGTCGAGGCACGCTTTTGCGAAGTCTTCGAGCGTGAAGTCGCCGTCTTCTTTGTCGCCACCGGTACGGCTGCGAATTCCCTTTCGCTCGCCAGCGTCCAGCGCCCCGGCGGCGTCACCTTCTGTCATTCGGAAGCCCATGTCATCGAGGACGAATGTGGCGCACCGGAATTTTTCTCCGGCTCCGCTCGCCTTGTTGCCGTGCCCGGCGAGTCCGGCAAGATCGATCCGGCAAGGCTTTCGGCGAAGATTTCAAGCTTCCCTGAGGACGCCGTACATCACGGCCGCGCCAGCGCCATCACCATCACCCAGGCAACCGAAATCGGCACGGTCTACTCGTTGCCGGAAATCGGTGAGATTTCAGCCATCGCAAAAAAGAGGAGCCTTGCCCTTCACATGGATGGAGCACGTTTTGCCAACGCGCTCGTCGCGCTCGGCGCAACGCCTGCCGAAATGACATGGAAACGCGGGGTGGACATGCTTTCCTTCGGCGGCACCAAGAACGGTTGCTGGTGCGCGGAGGCGATCGTCTTCTTTAATCCGGATCGGGCCAAAGAAATGCCTTTTATCCGCAAGCGTGCGGCACAGCTCTTCTCCAAGTCGCGCTTCATCGCCGCCCAGTTCGACGCTTATTTCAAGAACGATCTCTGGCTCGATCTTGCCCGCCATGCGAACAGCATGGCCGATGGCCTGCGTGGCGGCATCGGCGCCAGCAATTGCGCCAGGCTCGCCTGGCCCACCGCCTCCAACGAAGTCTTCGCCGTCGTCACCAAGAGCGCGGCGAGAACTGCTGAAAACAGGGGGGCGACATTCTACGAGTGGCCGGTTCCGGCCGCAACGCCTGACCTCGTCGAAGGCAACGAGACGCTGATCCGCCTCGTCACCAGCTTCGCCACGACAAAAGCCGATGTTGACGGCTTCCTGAAGTGTCTGGCGACTTAAAGCCCGGCAGCACCTAGTTCTGATGGCCATAGACGGCGGATTGCGGGGCACCGTGATCCGCCTTTTCCGCTTCGTGCCCGATCACCAGGATCATCATTACACAGGCCACCAGCCCGGATACGAATAGTGCGCCATACATCATCGGTGCGTCCTTTCTTGCCCCGAACGACGACCATATTGGTTCCTACCGTAGGAGCCGGAATATCACCAAAAAGCTAAGCGACAAGGTTGAGAGGGGCTTAAAATGGCAGGTAACCGGTTAACCGACTGACTGCGACCGCCGTTTAAAATTCGTCCGTCGCTGGAACTTTTCAGGAACAACTTCATTGATAGCTAGAAAGGTGAAAAGCCATGAAAACGTTAGCTGTCGTGTTCATCTCAGCTGTGACTGCCTTGACCAGCGTACCGCCTGCCGAGGCATTTCCTGCGATCAATCTCGAAAAGCCGAAAGTCGTGTCGAACATAGAGCAGGTTCGGGATCGCGACTGGAGCGGATGGAGCAATTTTGCGAGGCGCCGCTATCTTAAGAGTGTGCGCAGCCATGGCGGCTCATACTATGGCGGTCATCGTGGTTATCGCTACAACAGATATTATGGCCGCCGGTACCGCGATTATGACAATGACAACGACGCCGCCGCAATTATCGGCGGATTGGCGCTCGGCGCGATCGTCGGCGGTGCGTTGGCTCAGCCACGCTACTATGGCCCGTCCTCCTATGCTTATGGCGGTAACGGTCATACGAGCTGGTGCTACAGCCGATATCGCTCCTATAGGGCTTGGGATAATACGTTCCAGCCGTACTATGGCCCGCGCCGACAGTGCGTTTCGCCGTATTGATCGGCCAGCAACCGAAACCCGCCGCCCGGCGGGTTTCTATTTTTGTGCGCCCGATCGCAGACCCCGCACCTTCCCAAGAATGTCCTCCGAAAGCGCCGACACCAGCGCCTGATCGGCCCCTTTGCGCGGCACGAGTACGAATTCCACATCCTCCAGCAGCGGCAGCCTTGCCGTGCCGATCTCTTTCAATCCCGAGGGGGCCATGCTGCGCGGCTGCACCAGTACTCCCATTCCTGCCCGCGCCGCGGCCGTAAGCCCGCTCAGGCTGCCGCAGGTGCAGACGATCCGCCAAGGCACCTGCATTCGGCCGAGGGCCTCGAGCGCAATGCTGCGAGTGACACTTGGCGGCGGGAAGGCGATCAGCGGCAGCGGTCCTTGTGCAAGCACATGCTCCGGATCGCGCGCCAGCCAGACCAGCGGCTCGCGATAGACAAGCCGGCCGCGGGCATCACCGAGCCGGCGCTTGGCAAGCACCAGATCGATCTCGCCATTGTCCTGCATCTCGTAAAGCGCTCCGGAAAGCGCTACCGTCAATTCCAGATCGACCGATGGATGCGACCGCACGAAATCCTCCAGCACGGCCGGAAGCTGGCTGGTCACAAAGTCTTCCGACACGCCGAGGCGGAGGCGGCCGCGCAGACTGTTCTCCTTGAAAAGCGATTGAACCTGCCCTTCGATCGAAAGCATCAGGCGCGCATGCGAAAGCAGCGCTTCGCCATCTCCGGTGAGCACGACCTTGTGAGTGTCGCGCGCCAGGAGCTTTCGCCGAAGTGATGTTTCCAGCCGCTGGATATGTTGGCTGACGGTCGATTGACCGAGGCCAAGCCGCTCAGCTGCGAGCGTGAAACTGCCCATTTGCTCGACGGCAACGAAGCTGCGCAATTGCGTGAGATCGAGCATCGATATATCCTGATTTGCGATAACTGTTATTTCTTGCATCCTGATTCATAATGAGCGACAAAACAACGAAATTCTGAAAATGCCGAGAAAGCATCATGCGCCGCTTCTTGCCCGATACCTTCACGATCCTCCTCGTCTGCACCGTCATTCTTGCCTCGCTGCTTCCGGCAAGCGGCATTTTTGCGGATTATTTCGGCGTTGCCACCGGTCTTGCCATTGCCCTGCTGTTCTTCCTGCATGGCGCCCGGCTATCCAGCGACGTCGTCATTGCCGGCATCCTGCACTGGCGGCTGCACCTCGTCATTCTACTGACGACATTCGTCATCTTTCCGCTGCTCGGCATGGCGCTCGGCCTCATCCCGGATTCGATCCTGCCGCAGCCGCTTTACCTCGGCATCCTTTTTCTGTGCGTCCTGCCATCCACGGTGCAATCCTCGATCGCCTTCACCTCGATGGCAGGCGGCAATGTGCCCGCCGCCATCTGCTCGGCCTCCGCTTCCAACATCTTCGGCATGTTCCTGACGCCGCTGCTCGTCGGCCTGCTCTTTTCCGTCGGCGGCCATGGCGGCTTTTCCTGGGACGCGCTGGAGCAGATCCTGCTGCAATTGCTTGCTCCCTTCGTGGCAGGCCAGATCCTGCAGCCCTGGATCGGCGGCTGGATCCGGGCGAAGAAGAAAATCCTGATGCCGGTCGATCGCGGATCGATTCTGATGGTCGTCTATCTGGCCTTCAGCACCGCGGTCGTCGAGGGCCTGTGGCACACCTTCTCGGTAAGAGACATCGCGGTCGTCGTCGTGCTCGACATGTTGCTGCTCGCAATCGTCGTGCTGCTCACCATGCATGGCAGCCGCCTACTCGGCTTCAACAAGGCCGACGAGATCACCATCACCTTCTGCGGCTCGAAGAAGAGCCTGGCAAGTGGCGTGCCGATGGCAAGCGTCATCTTCGCCGGCCAGTCGATCGGCGCCATCGTCCTGCCGCTGATGCTCTTCCACCAGATCCAGCTGATGGTCTGCGCGGTGATCGCGCAAAAATATGCCGCAGCGGCTGCGCATCGGATCACAAAAGAGGAAGCCGACGAGGCTGCGAGCCCAGCCTGATCCGCAGCCAACAAAAAGCGGCGCCCCAACGGAGCGCCGCCTGTCTTTTCCTATCCTGGGAGGGATCGGTTAGTTGGCGACCTGCGCCTCGATAGCCTTCGGCGCGCTTACCGGCTCTGCGGCAATCGCGATCTTGCGCGGCTTCATGGCTTCGGGGATGCTGCGAAGAAGGTCGATATGAAGCAGGCCGTTCTTCAGCGAAGCGGCGGTCACCTCGACATGATCGGCAAGCTGGAAGCGGCGCTCGAAGGCGCGCTTGGCAATGCCGCGATAGAGGAACTCACTGCCCTCGGCGTTCTCTTCGCTCTTGACGCCCTTGACGGTCAGCGCGTGAGCTTGAGCCTCGATCAAGATTTCGCTTTCATCGAAACCGGCAACGGCCATGGTGATGCGGTAAGTGTTCTCACCGGTGCGCTCGATATTGTAGGGCGGATAGGTATTGCCCTGATCCGGCTGAGCCAGGCTGTCGAGCATGGTGAAGAGACGGTCGAAACCGACGGTCGAACGATAAAGTGGAGAAAAGTCGACGTGACGCATGATGTCCTCCTTAAGGAAGCGACGTGTTGCGATATATGTCCCTGAATCCCCATGTTCGGCAGCTTCGGGACGGTTCAGCGGACCCGTTTGGCACCCGCAGAATTCAGATGGTGATCGACTTTGCGCAGTTCAAGACCCTTTTGAAGCTCGGTGAACGGGGCATGAACGCGAGGTTCGGCATGCGTTCAGCAGCATGTCTGTAGAAGTAGTAATTGTCGGGTGATTAAACCGCCCGATGGCTGAAGTGCATCGTCCCTTCTTCTTCAGTCCGATTTTACGGCCGGCGCCGGGCATCCCTCAAATCGCCCCGCCGGTCCCTTTTTATTCGCTCCGCGCTTAACAGTTGATTTTCCGTCTCCGTGCATTATCCCCTACACTCAAGGCGGCATCGAAAGCAGCGGCTCATGGACAGCGTCCTTATTTCGACACCTGACAATCCGGTCCCGGAAAACCGTACCGAAGGCTATTTCGAGACGCATGACGGCTGGAAGCTGCGCTATGCGGTGTTCCGGTCCGATGCCTCCGTTGCAAAAGGTACGGTCGTCATCCTGCAGGGACGCAACGAATATATCGAGAAATATTTCGAGACGATCCGCGATCTAACGGCGAAGGACTTCTGGGTTGCGATCTTCGATCTTCGTGGCCAGGGTGGTTCGCCACGGCTGATCAAGAAGCGGCAGCATGGCCATGTGAGGCGCTTTTCCGATTACGAGCGAGACCTCGACACCTTTCTGGAAAAGGTGGTGCTGCCCGACACCCGCCTGCCCTTCTACCTGCTCGGCCATTCGACCGGTGGCCTGATTGCGCTTTCGGCCGCCCCCTATCTTGCAACACGCATCGAACGCATGGTGCTTTCCGCGCCCTTCATCGGCCTGATCGGCCAGGCAGCGTCAGCCTCGACCATCCGCCGCCTGGCCGCAACGGCTTGCTCGCTCGGCCTTGGCTCGCTGCCATTGAGCCGCAAGCTACGGGAGCTTCCTTTCCAGGACAATCCGCTGACATCGGACGAGGTGCGTTTCGAGCGCAACATTGCAATGATGAGGGAGCATCCGGAACTGATGCTCGGCCCGCCGACCGCGCGCTGGGTCCATGAATCCTTCAAGGCGATCGACAAGGTACTCATGCCGAGCCACCTCTTTTCGATTACCATCCCGACGATCGTCATTGCCCCGACCCGCGACGGCGTTGTGCCCTATATCGCGCAGGAACGGCTTTCGCGCTATTTCCGCGCCGCCCAGCTCGTGCCCATCAATGGCGCGCGGCACGAGATTTTTCAGGAGCGCGACGCCTACCGCGCAGCAGCGCTCGCCGCGTTCCATGCGTTTATTCCCGGCAGCGACGCCGAGGCCGCTGAAGAGGTCGAAGGATTCGGCGTCTAAACGGATGGCGACTTAGCGCTGCAGGATCGCAAGTGCCTGGTCGTAAACAGCACGGCTGCCGGCGGCGATGATCGAGCCACCGTTTTCCGGCCGCCCGCCGTCCCAGGTCGTGATGATGCCGCCCGCATTTTCGATCACCGGAATGATCCCGCCGACATCGTAGGGCTTGAGGCCGTTTTCGATCACGAGATCGACATGGCCGGCCGCGAGAAGGGCGTAGGCATAGCAATCCGTGCCATAGCGGAAGAGCCGGACCTGGCGTTCGATCTCGCGATATTTCTCCATTTCCAAGCCGGTGAAGAGATGCGGCGAAGTGGTGAAGAGGATCGCGTTCGAAAGCGTGCCGCAATCGCGTGTCTTCAAGCGCCGTTCGCCCTCCGGTCCGGAATAGGTCGAGCCGTTCTGATCCGCGAAATAGCGCTCGCCGGTAAAGGGCTGCTCGATCATGCCCATGATCGCCCGGCCGTTCTTCTGTAGCCCGATCAGCGTTCCCCATACCGGCACGCCGGAAATGAAGGCCCGCGTGCCGTCGATAGGATCGATGATCCAGACGTAATCACGGTCCAGGCCAACATCGCCGTGTTCCTCGCCAAGAATGCCATGATTGGGAAAATGCTCTTCAATCAGCTTGCGGATGGCCGCTTCCGCTGCCCGATCGCCCTCGGTAACGGGATCAAAGCCACTTGAAAGCTTGTTCGTCACATCGAGGCCGGATCGGAATCGCGGCAGTGTCTCGGCCTTGGCGGCTTCCGCCAGGCGATTGAAGAACGAGCGGTCAGGAAGCATGGATGATTCCGTTTTTCTGGGCCGTGTGGCACGCATTTCTTAGCGGAATTGCGTTCGAATGCAAATCCACCAGGCATTTTCTCGATGTCTGCCTAAAGATTTTGCATTGCAAAATAATGATTGACAATTGTGCAACGCAGCAGTAGCGTCTTCATACAGTCTTCTGACTGTAAATACCCTCCTTGGGTGTTTCCTCCCTAGACTTAGCCGCGCTGAACAGCGCGGTTCTTTTTTGAGCGACTGTCCGGGGGGCTTATTCGGCAGCAAGCGCCGTATCGGTTGCAAACTGCTCCACGTAGCTCGCCATCTGCCGCATGAAGCCCGTGACGGCGTTGACGATCAGCGGAAAGTCCGTGTGCTTTTCCAGCGTCACTTCGTCCACGTAGATCGCCCGATTCACCTCGATCTGCAGCGCGTGCAGCCCGCGCGCCGGCCGGCCGTAATGCTCGGTGATGAAGCCGCCGGCATAAGGCTTGTTGCGGATGGCTGTGAAACCCATCTCCTCGAGAATACTGATCGCGGTACGCGAAAGTTCGGCCGATGCGCTGGTACCATACCGGTCACCGATGATGAAGTCGGGCCGTGCATTGCTGCCTGCGACGCGGACATTGCCCGGCATCGAGTGGCAATCGATCAGCACGCCGAAGCCGAACTGCACGTGGGTGCGCGCAATCAGCCGGCGCAGCGCGGCGTGGTAGGGTTTGTAGATGCTCTCGACCCGATCGAGACCTTCCTGCACCGGTAGCCGTCGGGCATAAATTTCCATATTCTCGGCAACGATGCGCGGAATGGTGCCGAGCCCGCCTGCGACACGCAGCGAATTGATGTTTGCATAAGGCGGCAACAGGCCATCGAACATGCGCGGGTCGAGTTCGTAAGGTTCGCGGTTCACATCCAGATAGGCGCGCGGGAAATTGGCGAGAAGCAGAGGGGCGCCAAGCAGGCTGGCGGCTGAAAAGAGCTCGTCGACATAGTGATCCTCCGAGCGGCGGATGGAAATGCCTTCGAGCCGCGACTGGGCGATAAATTCCGGTGGATAAATACGGCCGCTGTGGGGAGAATTGTAAACGAAGGGAATGGTCTGCGACACGGGCTCACGGATCTCAAAAAGCTCGTATTCGCGAATTTCCGGCACCTTTTTCCCTCTTAACCATGTCACAGGACGGCTGCTTCGCCCATGTTGCCAGTTGCCTCACCGCAAGTCCATACTATGTAGCGGGGATGACAGCCTTGGGCAGGCAATTCACCGGTTGTTTACTGGCCAAAGTCTAGTGTAAATAGCTGGCGCCTCCCACCAAAAACCTATTCACCAATCGGTCTGGATAATGACTCAGAAGATACTGCTCGCCGAAGACGACAACGACATGCGCCGCTTCCTTGTAAAGGCGCTCGAAAAGGCCGGTTACAAGGTTCTTTCCTACGATAACGGCGCAAGCGCCTATGACAGGCTCCGCGAAGAGCCCTTCTCCCTGCTCCTGACCGATATCGTCATGCCGGAAATGGATGGCATCGAGCTCGCACGCCGTGCGACCGAACTCGACCCGGACCTCAAGGTCATGTTCATCACCGGTTTTGCGGCCGTTGCACTGAACCCTGATTCGAAGGCGCCGAAGGATGCAAAGGTGCTTTCCAAGCCTTTCCATCTTCGCGATCTCGTCGATGAAGTGAACAAAATGCTTGCCGCATAAGGCTTGCGGGCGGCGGGTCACAAAACTTCGAAAAAGCCTATTGACGGCTCCCAAGGTTTTGTGATCTATGCGCCGCCATCGGATGGGCGTGTAGCTCAGCGGGAGAGCACTACGTTGACATCGTAGGGGTCACAAGTTCGATCCTTGTCACGCCCACCATTCGATCCTCTTGAAATTACAAGAGGACTTCGTCAAACCGCTGATTGACGAGTTATCTTCCAGGGCGTGAGCAATCCTGCCTTACGGCGCAAAACTGCGCCCTTGCCCAACACGGCTCACACAAGCCAGCCAAAACCCCATCAAATACTTTACTTCGTAAGCGTGGCGTCTTCAGATAGAGTTGCTGCGGTTTGCAAGTTCGGCGTCTCAGGGATTGCTGCGATGAAAAACATCGTGAACGCATAAACTGAGAACAACGTCAGCACCGCGGTCAATCGAATCATTCAGTATCTCCTTATTCACAAGGACAGCTTGACCCATATCGGGGTTTTCCAAAACCGTTTTCTGAACGGGAGATGAACAAAAACTTGTGACGGGGAATTTTAACGATATTTTTACAACACATTTTGGAGAGTCTCGCCTCTTCCCGCGGGGGCTTATAAGCCGGAAGAAGGAGCCTTTTAGGTCATGAAGGAGGCATTGCTCCATTCGAGCTAATCCTGTGAATAGCGGGAATCGACGCCGGTGAACTGGACATTAGCAACGAGAAATGTTTGCCTAGGAAGGCTGGCTGAGGGGCCGGCGGTTGGGGGCGAGCGATGAATATCGAAGAACTGCTTGACATGCAGGAGCGCGGAATACGCGACCGGATCCTCGGCTACGCGTTAAGCGACAATCCCATGTCGCGACCGGAACTGATGCCGATCTGTGACGCTACGGAGCTTGAAATCTGGTACGCCCGCTACGAGGCATGGCGCTTCGGTTGGTCCGTCGAGGACGCCAGCCGGCGACACTGAGCGTTTGAATGGGCGAAGGCTCCGCGCAAGCAAGAGGGAAGATACAGAGGCCGGCCCGTCGTTGTTGACGGCCACGCTTCCCAGAACGGGCCGCTATCCCTGCAGCGGCCCGTTTTCTTTGAGCGCGGCAAATTTCGGACACAGAAACATGCGACCCCCGTCCGGTAAACCAGCATGACAGGATTCCTGAACAGATGAGACTGACAGTGATTGCAGCTGCGGCGCTTTCCGCCGCAGCTTTCGCCTCCGGCGCCAACGCCGCATCCCAGAATTTTCCAGGCGCCGGTGTTTCGACACTTACAGGCAAATGCACAAAGCTCGTCGTTGGCAACGTGGATGCAACGAAGGGCTGCAAGGGCGAACTCGCCAGCGTGGGACTGCCGAACGGCCAGGTGACCTTCATCTTCACCTCAGGCGGCAAGATGCTTGGCTTCCAGGGCGACGGCACCGCGATCAAGCCGGCTTCTAACGGCAATGCCAGGATTCCGCTCAAGATGGTGACAACCGGCGTCGGCGAGAAGATGACGGGCCAGGTCAAGGTGGCAGGCACCTGCACATTCGGCAACCCTTACGGCGGCAAGCCGATCGTGATCGAATGCTCCGCGAAAAGCAAGGATACGGCCTTTACCGGCAGCTTCCGCACCAGCGGTAAGGCTCCGAAGCAGAAGTAGACCTCAGGCGCACCATCCACCGGCGGCGCCAGGCTTGCGGGCAAGACCCTCGGTAATCAGTTGCGTGCCCAAGGAGCGGCCGCCGCGCGAAATCACGTGCGGCGCACCGGTACTGGCTGGCTTGCCGGTAGCGTTCATGATGAAGGGCCCGGCATTCAGAAATTTAAGCAGCCTCGATTTTGCGGCAAAGCCGATCCTCCGCTCGCCTTCGCAACGCGCGGCGCCGACATCCGGCACTACCATATCCGCGATTACGATCTTCTCGCCCTTATACCAGAATATCCCACCGTCTGCGACGCAGTTCACATGCTGGCCCTGCCCGCAATAGCCGAAGGCAGCACGCGCGCTTTCCGGGCCGGCGGGTGATGTAGCCGTTGGGGAGAGCTTCACAGGCTGCGCGGCGGGAACAGGAACGGCTTCGGGCGGCACGGGACGCTGCGGCTGCGACGCAATAGCCTGCCTCGGCGCGCTCTTGGCGACAGCCGGTTTCGGCGAATCTGCCTTGATTGCAGCGGTAATCGCGGCTGTGTCCGGCGCGCGCGAGGCAAGAATCGGGCGCACGCTCTTCCAGTTGTCGTAAAGCGCGATGCTGCCAACGGCAACGATACCGGCGAAGAGCCAGGGCAAGGCTCCACCACGCCCCCTGCTCTTCGATTTTGCGGATGATTTGCGGCGGCGGCCGCGAGGTGCAGTTCTAGCCATCTGGTCCGAATCCCGTGATGGGCGGATTATCGCCTCCCAATCCTTTCCGAAAGGTTGGCGTGGAGCCGCAACGTCGAAACGGACGAACAAAGAGCCGCAGAAGACGTTAGCCCCGCGAAGAAATGTTCACCCGAAGGGAGCGCCTTCTCCATGGATATCGTCTTTGCCGACATATTCCCTGAATCCCGTATTCAATACCCGGTGATCTTTGCCCGGCTCATCGGTGCGATTATGCTGGGCGGCATCATCGGCTTCGAACGCGAGGCGCAAAACCATGCGGCGGGTCTCCGGACCCATATTCTGGTGAGTCTTGCGGCAGCGCTTTTCGGCATCATTTCCATCGAATCCGTGCATATGCCGGGCTTTGCCAACGACGAGCAGGTCCGCATCGATCCGTTGCGCGTCATCGAGGCCGTGACGGCGGGCGTCGCGTTTCTGGCCGCCGGCATGATCGTCTTTTCCAGAGGCAGGGTGAAGGGCCTGACGACGGGAGCAGGCATGTGGCTTTCCGGCGCGATCGGCCTTGCCATGGGCTTCGGCTATTGGCCGGTCGCCTTCTTCGCGACGGCGGCGGCGGTCAGCGTCCTCTTTGCTCTGGGTAAAATGGAGCAGCGCCTGGAGCGAGATTCCGGAAAGCAGCCGCCGCCGGAAGACGATGCCGACTCATGAAAAACGCCCGGCATGCCGGGCGCGCTTTATCGGCGATGAGAATTAGCCAGTCTTCCTCTTGAACTGTCCCTGTCTCCAGGCCCGCCCGTTTCGCCATGGGCAATAGTGCCGGATGCCGTTTCGCGCTTCTGCATATCAATGCCATTCTCGGAGGCCTCTTTGAGGGCCTGCCATTCGTTTTCGTGTTTCAGATAGATGTCCTGCGGCACGAGATCAGTCGTCATGGCGTCCTCACATGTTTGTCCGGGCCTTAAATGCAAAAGCCCCGACGTCGGTTCCCGCGCCGCCTGAAAAATCTAGGCGCGCCGTTTGCGACCTTTGGCTGCAAGGTCTGGACCGCCTTTTGAAAGGTCGCCGCCGGTGACATGAGCCGGAACATGAATGTCGTCCATCGGCGTCTGCGGCAGTGTCAGATCGACATGGTGCGGCGGCAGGACCTGCACCTTCTGCATGCGGTTCGGCTTTGCCCGCTTCATGCGATCTGCCGCTTCCGTACGCTTGTCGGGAGAATGAGTCGAAGTCTGCATTCGTGGTCCCTCCTTTTGTTATCGCGCCGACAATGGGGTTCCATTGCCTCAACCAGAGCCTAACGGGCGGGCGACTGCATGGTTCCAAAGAAAAGCTCCGGCGCGGACTGCGGGCCGCCTTGACTGGCGCCACAGGTTGACTAACTAGAAGGCTGATCCGCGGCCAAAACGATGCGCATGGTTGCCCCCCGTGCAAAAGCATCGGCTGCCGGACAAACACTGGTGCCGGGCCCCTCTGGCGAGAGTTTTTACGGCGCTCTCGTGATGTCGGTACCGCCTGCAAATAGCCGGCGGATTTTCACTCGATGAAAAAGCTCACAATGCCTCACGCGCATATCCCTTACGATATGCCGCGTTTTTCAATCACATCATCCTTCAAAAACGATGTCCGCATCAAAGAGGTGCGGCCATGAAGCAACCCATCAGCCATAAATCCACGCTCGGCTATTTCCGCTGGGCTTTTATCGTAACGGCCGTTGGCCTGGCGCTCGGCGCTTTGCTGGGCTGGCAGTCCACCGGCACGATGAGCGGCACGGCGACTATCTTCTTTATTTGCACGGTTCTGGCCGTGCTGGAGATTTCCCTCTCCTTCGACAACGCGATCGTAAACGCCAACAAGCTCAAGGAAATGACGCCTGTCTGGCAGCATCGGTTCCTGACCTGGGGCATTATCATTGCCGTCTTCGGCATGCGCATCGTCTTTCCGCTGGCAATCGTGGCGATAGCCGCAAGTATCGGCCCGATCGACGCTGTGATCCTCGCCGCACGGCAACCGGCTGAATATGCGCGCATCATGAACGAAGCCCATCTGCCCATCGCCGCCTTCGGCGGGACTTTTCTTCTGATGGTCGGGCTTTCTTACTTCTTCGACCCTGAGAAGGACGTCCATTGGATCGTCTCTGTTGAAAAACTGATGTCGCGCGGTGCGACGGTCAAGGGCATCGAGATCGCCTTCGTTCTCCTATTGATCCTCACTTTCGCTTCACTGCTTGAAGGCCAAGAATCGACGACCTTCGTCTACAGTGCGATCTACGGTCTTGTCACATTCCTGGTGGTCGAGGTGATTGGGGCACTGCTGGACGCCTCGCAAAGGGCCATGGCTGAAGCGGCACGCGGTGGGCTTGGCGCATTCATCTATCTTGAGGTTCTGGATGCAAGCTTCTCGTTCGACGGCGTCATAGGCGCCTTCGCCCTGACGCAGAACCTTTTCGTCATCGCCATCGGTCTGGGCATCGGCGCGATGTATGTACGCTCGATGACGATCATGCTCGTCGAAAACGCAACACTGACGCATTACCGCTACCTGGAGCACGGCGCGTTTTATGCGATCCTAATCCTTGCGATCATCATGTACGTCCAGACCCTCTTCCACATTCCGGAAGTCATCACCGGTCTCGGCGGTGCAGCGCTTATCGGTGTCTCGCTCTGGTCCTCGATCCGCCACAACAAGCGGAAGGAAGCCCGTGCGAAAGCAGAAGCGAGGGCGCGGGCCGAAGTCCATTCCCCTGCCCGCGAGCGGCTGGAGGCCTGACATTTCCAAGGCCGCAGCGTTTGCAAGCGTTGCGGCCTGACGGACAAAAATAAAGCCCGCGACCAACCGGTTGCGGGCTGTTTCATGCGTGATATATCGGGAAATTAACGGCCGATATGGTCGAAGGCATCGGGTGCGATACCGAGAACCTTGAGGTCCCGGGGCTTCGGACGGCGACCCGCTTCGAATGCAGCGCTTACAGCATTTGCGGCGCCGATGACAGCGAAGGCACGGCCGAAGAAACCTTCCCGAATGGACTTGCTGTAGGAGGACATTGTCTTTCTCGCTTTGGCTTCATTATTGACACCTCACATATGATGCGCTGCAGCATTCCTCACAAGTAACGGGATTTCAGGCCTGCCATGCAAAAACAAGCGGCCGGCCCATGTTTCAGGGCCGGCCGCAAGAAAAGGGTTCGAGCAGTACTTTTCTTCTTTAGTCGTCGCTTGCAGCAAGTTGCGAAAGAACTTCGCCGCGGCCGCGTAGTCTCAAGATCAACGGGATGATGAAAGCCGCAGCCGCCACGAGCAGCAGCCCGGCTGAGATCGGCGACGTGACAAGCGTCGTCACATCGCCCTGGCTGATGGCGAGCGCCCGGCGGAGCTGCTGTTCGGCAAGCGGCCCGAGAATCAAGCCGACAACCACCGGGGCGATCGGATAGCCGAAGAGCCGCATGATGTAGCCAAGAACGCCGAAGGCGAGCAGCATGCCGAGCTCGAACACCGAGGGATTGGCGCCGATGGTACCAAGCGTCGCAAACAGCAGGATGCCGGCATAAAGCCAGGGCTTCGGGATCGTCAGCAGGCGGACCCAAAGCCCGATCAGCGGCAGGTTTAGAACCAGCAGCATGGCATTGGCGATGAGCAGGCTGGCGATCAGGCCCCAGACGAGCTGCGGATTGTTTGCAAACAGCAGAGGACCGGGTTGCAGGCCATATTGCTGGAAGCCTGCGAGCATGATTGCCGCCGTCGCCGTCGTCGGCAGGCCGAGCGTCAGGAGCGGCACCAGCGTACCGGCTGCCGACGCGTTGTTTGCCGCCTCCGGGCCCGCTACGCCTTCGATCGCACCGTGACCGAATTCTTCGGGGTTCTTCGCCAGGCGTTTCTCGGTCGCGTAAGAGAGGAACGTGCCGATTTCGGCACCGCCAGCCGGCATTGCACCGATCGGGAAGCCGATCAAGGTACCACGCAGCCATGCCTTCCAGGAGCGGCCCCAATCCTGCGCCGTCATCCAAAGAGAACCCTTGACCGCTTCGACCTTGTCCTCGCCGCGATTGCCTTGGGCTGCGATATAGAGCGTCTCCCCGATCGCGAACATGGCAACCGCAAGCGTGGTCACTTCGATGCCGTCCAGAAGATCCGGAATGCCGAAGGAAAGACGTGCCTGGCCGGTCTGCTGATCGATGCCGACCATCGCCAGCGCAAAGCCGATGAAAAGCGACGTCAGCCCGCGAAGCGCCGAATCGCCGAAAGCGGACGAAACGGTCACGAAGGCGAGTACCATCAGAGCGAAATATTCACGCGGCCCGAAGATCAGCGCCAGTTTGACGATATAGGGCGCGATGAAGGCAAGGCCGAGCGTGGCTATGAGGCCGGCGACGAACGATCCGATCGCCGCTGTCGCCAGCGCTGGACCGCCGCGACCCGCGCGCGCCATCTTGTTACCCTCGAGCGCAGTCACGATCGAGGCGCTTTCACCCGGCGTATTGAGCAGGATGGAGGTCGTCGAGCCGCCATACATGCCGCCGTAGTAGATACCAGCAAACATGATCAGCGAACCGGCCGGGTCGAGCTTGTAGGTGACGGGAAGAAGAAGGGCAACCGTCAGCGCCGGGCCGATGCCCGGCAGAACGCCGACCGCGGTGCCAAGCGTGACACCCACGAACGCGTAAAGAAGGTTCATCGGCTGCATGGCGACCAGGATGCCCTGGAAGAGGAATTCGAAGGTGCTCATCGCATCCAATCCTAGAAGAAGAGTCTCTCGAACGGTCCGGCAGGCAGCGTGAGCTGCAGCAGCTGCGAGAAAATGATCCAGACGACAAAGCTGAAGACGATACCCGCCGGGATCGAAAGCCAGAGCTTGCGACGTCCAAAGCCACGCGCCGTGAAGGCAAAGAGAATGCCTGTGGCAATCGAGAAGCCGGCCGTCTTCAGAAGCAGCATTTGCGCCGCAAGACCGGCCACAATCCAGATGACGGGAGCGACTTCCTGATGTTCCCGTTCGGGAAACTCATTGCGCAACGCCTCGAAGACGGTCCAGATGCCGAGGCCGATCAACCCGAACGCCACGACCTTGGGCGCGGTAGCCGGCCCGATGCGAGCATATTGGGCAATCGCTCTCATATGCGTGGCGTCCCAAAGCATGACGGCCGCAACGACGAAAAGACAGATAGCAATGATCAGCGCCGCCCAATCCGGGCGGCGCTTCGTTGCCAAGGGTGCGTTGCCCCTGCTCATTTAACCAGCCCGATCTCTTTGAGGATGCCTTCGGTTGCGGAGACGTCCTTCTCGAGCTGCGCCTTGAAGGCATCGCCGGCGAGGTATGTGTCGGCCCAGCCCTTCGTCTTTAGGATTTCCTGCCAGCCTGCCGACTTGGAAAGCTTGTCGAAATCGGCGGTGACGGCAGCTGTCTGCTCAGGCGTCAGGCCGGGAGCAGCGGCGACCATCCGCCAGTTCTGTACGCTGACATCGACGCCAGATTCCTTCAGCGTCGGAGCGTCGACCCCGTCAATGCGCTTATCGCTCGAGACGGCGAGCAGGCGGAGCTGACCGGCCTTCACCTGCGATTCGAATTCGCCATAGCCTGAAATGCCGGCCGTCACCTGTCCGCCGAGGATAGCGGCAAGCGCCTCACCGCCGCCCGAGAAGGCGACATAGTTGATCTTCGTCGGATCGACGCCTGCGGCCTTCGCGATGAGACCGACCGCGATGTGGTCGGTACCGCCGGCCGAGCCGCCGCCCCAGGACACCGAACCCGGATCAGCCTTCAGCTTGGCAACGAGGTCACCCATCGTCTTGATGTCGGACGATGCCGGAACGACGATGGCCTCATACTCGCCGGTCAGGCGAGCGATCGGTGTGACATCCTTCAGCGTGACAGGTGACTGGTTGGTGAGAATCGCGCCGACCATGACATAGCCGCCAACGATCAGGGCGTTCGGATTGCCGCTGTTTTGGCTTGCGAACTGCGCCAGACCGATGGTGCCGCCGGCGCCCGGAACGTTCTGAACCTGAACATTGCCGGAGATGCCTTCCTTCTGCATGACGGTCTGCAGCGAGCGGGCCGTTTGATCCCAACCGCCGCCGGGTGCGGCAGGCGCCATGATGGTGTAGTCGGCCGAATAGGCCGGCAGCGCAATAGCGGCTGCGAAAAGCGTTGCAAGGAAAGTATGCTTCACGATGTGTCCTCCGTGATCGCGGTGAGCGCCGCGTATTGTTCTCAAGGGAATCGAGAAGCGTTGCCGGGCAGCGGACATTGATGGTCCGCAATAGCGACGGAGACTCCTCCCGAAACGTCTACTCTCCGCCTCCACGAAGAGAAGTACCAGAACCGCACCACATCAAGCTGTCATTTAGCTGACATCGGCAGGATATCCAGCGCCAAGGACACTTTTTTGCCGTAATTCAAGCATGAGCGCCCGGTTATGCCGGTGGCGTACATGTCAAATCCCCTCCCATAAAGGAGGTAGGTTCGAAGGCTATCGCCATCTACTGTGTCCGCAGCACCTCGTTCCAATGGGCGATCAGCCGCGCGCGCTTGACCTGGTCGAGATAGACCATCAGGCCCGGGCTGACCGGAACGGGCCGGAGCTGGGCACCGAGAAGCTCCTGTAGGGTGTTCGCCGTATTCTCGCCTGCAACTTCGGGGCTGACCGCCGGGATCTGCAGTTTTCGGGCCATGATCGTCTGTCCTTCCTTCGACATGAAGAAGGTGAGATATTGCCGCCCGAGTTCCGGCTCCGCCGCAGCCTGCGGCACCAGCCCGATGCGCGACATCACGACTGTATAATCCTTCGGCAGCACGATGCCGACATCGGGGTGCCGCGACGCCCAGTCCGCAGCATAGGAGCCGAGAATGTTGTAGCCGAGCACGAAGCGCCCGTCGGCTACCCGCTCCAGGATCGCCGAACTCGTCGAATAGAGCTTGACGCCCGCAGCCCCCATCGCGCGGATCACCGACCAGATGTCCCCGAACTGCTCCTGGTCGCGCGCCATGAACAGAAAGCCGACGCCGGAGCGTTCGATGTCATAGGTGCCGATGCGGCCGTAAACCGCGTTGCCTTTGCGCTTCAGGTAATCGACGAATTCCGCCCGTGAACTTGGCACCGGCTCATGCAAAAAGCTCGGCTTGTGATAGACGAAGACGGCCGGCTCGAAGGTGAGCGCATAGGCCGTGTTGCGCCAGTTTGCCCATTTCGGCCATTGTCCGCTCATCGGCAGATTGCTGACCTGCGCATAGCCGTCGTTGGAGAGCTTCACCTGCAGGTCCATCGCCGATGAAAAGGCGAAATCCGCGGTTTTCTTACCGGCATCCGTTTCCCGCACGATCCGGTCATAGATCTCGCCCGTCAGCATGTCTTCATAACGCACGGCGACATCCGGATTGGCTTCCTGAAAGCCGTGGATCATCGGCTGGGCGAGCGGCTCGTCGAGGGAGGAATAAACCGTCAGCACCCGCGCATCCGCCTTGCCGGATTTCGCGGGATAAAAGGCCTGATCCGCGGCTGCAAAACCGGGACAGAGCAGAAGCAGCACAACAAGAAGTCTCCTCATGAGCGCAGAATGCATCACCACGCTTCACCGGGCAAGCTCGAGTGATTGCGGGTGCTGTCTCGCAACGCGACAAGAGCATTAAAAGACGCTAAGCTAATTTAGACAACCGTATGGAGGGGATATTGGAACGACGGCTGAGTGCCATACTCGCTGCCGACGTGGTGGGTTATAGCCGTCTGATGGGTATCGACGAGACCGGTACCTTGCACGCGCTCAACCGCCACCGCTGCGAACTGATCGATGTCAGGATCTCCGACTACAAGGGGCGCATCTTCAAGCTGACCGGTGACGGAATGCTCGCGGAATTCCAAAGTGTGGTAAACGCCGTTGCCTGCGCTGTCGAAATCCAGCGCGAGATGGCTATGCGCAACAAAGACGTCCCGCAGGATCAGCGCATCGAATTGCGGATCGGCATCAATCTCGGCGATGTCGTGATCGAGAATGACGACGTCTTCGGCGACGGCGTAAACGTCGCTGCTCGGCTCGAGCGCCTTGCTTTGCCGGGTGGCATTGTCGTTTCCGGCTCGGTTCGCGATCAGGTCGGCACGCGCCTCAATATCGGCTTCGAGTTCCAGGGGGAGCAATCTCTGAAGAACATCAAGCAGAATGTGTCGGTGTTCACGGTTCTCCTCGATCCGCCTTCTGCAACGGCCGGCGCGTCGGGCGACCAAACCCGCAATACCTGCTTTATTGCCGTTCTGCCCTTCACCAACATGAGCGGCGATCCTGAGCAGGAGTATTTCGCCGACGGCATCACGGAAGACATCATTACCGACCTCTCCAAGATATCGAGTCTACACGTCGTGCCGCGGCACACTGTCTTCACCTACAAAGGGAGTTCGCTGAAGGTAAAGCAGCTCGCCCACGAACTCGGCGTGCGATACGTTCTCCAGGGCAGCGTCCGCATCGCCGGCGCGCGCGTGCGCATATCGGGCCATCTCATCGATACGGCGAACGGCGACCATCTGTGGGCCGATCGCTACGACCGGAATCTCACCGATATCTTCGCGATCCAGGACGAGATCACCAATTCGATCGTCGGCCAGCTCAAGATCCGGCTCCTGCCGGCCGAGAAGAAGGCCATCGCCGCCGAACCCACCGCCAATATCGAGGCCTATACCTACTATCTGCGAGGCCGCCAGCTATCGCACACCTGGACGAAGTCGTATCTGCACCTTGCCCGCAGGATGTTTTGCAAGGCTGTCGAGCTCGATCCTGATTATGCGCGCGCCTATGCGGGTATTGCCGATTGCGATGCGGCCTTACGCGATTGGGACCCGGAAAATGTCCCTCTCGAGAACATCCTGCAGATGAGCGCCCGCGCCCTTGAACTCGATCCTGATCTTGCCGAGGCCCATGCCTCCCGAGGTCTGGCCTTGCATCAGAACGGCCAGGATCAGCAGGCCATTGCAGCCTTCGAGCGGGCACTTGCACTTGAACCCAATCTTTATGAAGCGAACTTCCACTATGCGCGTTTCTTCTTCATGCGCGGCGATTTCGCCAATGCCGTCCGCTATTTCACGCGCGCGGCACATATCCGCACGGACGACTATGTCTCACCCATTCATTTGATGAGCGCCCACCGCTCGCTCGGGCGCATGTCGGATACGGAAAACTGGGCCAAGCTCGGGCTGCTGCGAGCGGAACGCGCACTGAATCTCAGTCCGGAAAATTCAGGACCGGCCCATCGCGGCGCGCTGGCGCTGGCGCATCTCGGAGACAGGGCGAGGGCAAGGGATTGGGCCGCCCGCGCCATCGCGATCGATCCCGACGACATCGTTGCGCAATACAATCTCGCTTGCGTCTATTCCGTCCTCGGCGACGTGGACGAAGCGATTGATATCCTGGAGAGGCTGATGCCGCGAAGCTCGGTCTACCACATCAAATGGTTCGATAACGACTCCGATCTGGATAACATCCGCAGCGACCAGCGCTTCCAGAAACTCCTGCTCGCAGCGCAGGAGGAACAACCCCGCGAGGTCGCTGAATAGAGCCATTGAGACAGCCAAACTCTCGTTGATTGAATGGCGCCGGGTTTTCTTTTGCCGCTGATGACATCCCCCTTCACGGGCTGTAATCTTCTTTGTTGAACAACAGGAAACCACCCGTGCGCATTCTCCTCACCGAAGACAATATCGCGCTGGCCGACGGCCTGTCGGCGATCTTGCGCGGTACGGGGCATGCCGTCGATGTCGTCCACGACGGCGCATCCGCCAATGCAGTCATCGCGGCGGAAAATTTCGATCTCGTGATCCTCGACCTCAACCTGCCCGAGATGGACGGGCTGGACGTCCTGCGCAGCATGCGCGCGCGGCAGAACCAGGCAGCCGTCCTCATTCTGACTGCACGCGGAGCGCCGGAGGAGCGTGTCAGAGGCCTGGACCTCGGCGCCGACGATTACCTTATCAAGCCCTTCGACATTACCGAATTCGAGGCGCGCGTGCGCGTGCTGCTCCGGCGCCAGGCGGGCCTGCATTCGGCGACGGTGATGTACGGCTGCGTGTCCTTCGACCTCAAGTCCCGCACCTTTTCCGCCGGCAATATGCAGCTTGATATTCCCGCTCGCGAAGTCGGACTGCTTGAGATCCTCTTCATGCGGGCCGGCAAAGTCGTGTCCAAAGAGGCAATCACCCAGTCGTTGACGGCCTTCGACGATGACATCTCCGCCAATGCGATCGAGCAATATGTCAGCCGGCTGCGCAAGCGCCTGGCACCGCATGGATTGACCGTGAAGACCGCGCGCGGCATCGGCTACTATCTCGACAAGCTTCCCGAGGCCTCATGAAAGCCGCCTATTCGCTGAGGCGCCGGCTGCTTTTCTGGCTGCTGATCTCCACCGCCATCATCGGCACGCTGGCGCTCGCCGACACATACCGGGAGGCAGTCGAGACCTCGAACATTGTTTCAGACCGTGTGCTTGCCGGTTCAGCGCTCGCCATTGCCGAGCGCGTAGTCGTGGCAGAAGACGGCGCGCTGGAAGTCGACATTCCCTATGTCGCGCTGGAAATGCTGACATCGGCCGCTCAGGACCGGGTGTTTTACCGCGTCGATGGTCCGCCCGGAAAATTCATTACCGGCTACCAGGCGCTTCCGGTTCTTGAGGAAACCAAGAGCGACGCAGCCGTCTTCGCAGACGATATTTTCCGCGGCGAGCCGATCCGCGTCGCGACGCTGGAGCGCTCCGCCTCAACCGGCATCCGTTCGGTTCCCTTCGTTGTCACCGTCGCGGAAACGACGATCGCCCGCCGTCAGCTGGCACGCGCGATCCTTTTCCGTTCGGCTGTCCGCCTCGCTTTCATGATCGCCGGTGCAGCCGTGATCGTCTGGATCTCGGTCACGGTCGCGCTCCGCCCGCTCTACAAGCTCCGGGACGCGATCGGCGAGCGCAGCCCGGACGACTTGCATCCGATCGAGCAATCGGTGCCGAGCGAGGTGCAGCCACTGGTGGATACGGTGAACAGCTTCATGGTGCGCCTGCAGTCAGCCCTTGATGCGCTCCGGAATTTCACCGGCAATGCCAGCCATCAATTGCGCACACCGCTTGCCATCATCCGAACTCAGCTCGCGCTTTCCGCCCGCGCCGCAACGCTGCCTGAAGCGCAGGACTCGGCCCTGAAAGGCGACCAGGCCGTCGCGCACGCCGAACGCATTCTCGCCCAGCTGCTGCTGATGGCAAAGATCGACGCAGCAACGGCCAAGGAGGCTCTGGCGGCCTCGACGATCGACATCGCGGCTATCGCCCAGGAGATTACCGGCGAACTGATCCCTGCAGCCGCCGAGGCCGGTATCGATCTCGGCTTTGAGGGCGATGGACATGCGATGATCCGCGCCGAACCCCTGCTGATCGGCGAGCTGCTGCGCAATCTTGCGGGCAACGCCATCGCATATGCCGGCAAGAGCGCCGAGGTGACCGTGCGGATTGCGCAGGATGGCGAAACCGTACGCCTCGAGGTTGAAGACAATGGTCCCGGTATCGCGCCGGAAAAGCTCGACGCCGTGCGCCGCCGCTTTTGGCGCGGCAACGACTCCGATGCGCCAGGCGCCGGCCTCGGCCTCCCGATCGTCGAGGAAATCGCCAATCTTTTCAATGCGACGCTCACGCTCTCGCCTGCGACCAGCGGCAAGGGGCTCAAAGCCGCCGTCGCCTTTGCAAAAGTGTCGTAAAGGCCTCGCGGCGTTAACCTTTCCGCCTTGCTTTCTGTCGTTGCATTGCACACTATCGCGTCGGGAACAGCAAATGCCGCAAAACGATGTGGCGTCGGACAAGGCAAAATATGTCGATCAAAGCCAGTATCTATCATCTGACGCACTACAAATACGACAGGCCGGTCCGCCTTGGGCCGCAGGTCATCCGCCTCAAGCCCGCCTCGCATTCAAAAACGCGCGTGCTCAGTCATTCGCTGAAGGTCACGCCGTCGAACCATTTCGTGAACCTGCAGCAGGACCCCTACGGGAATTATCTTGCCCGCTACGTCTTTCCCGACCCGGTGACCGAATTCAAGATCGAGGTCGATCTCGTCGCCGACATGACGGTCTACAACCCCTTCGACTTCTTCGTCGAAGAAGAGGCCACCAACTGGCCCTTCGACTATCCGCAGACCATCCAGGAAGACCTCTCGATCTACATGAAACCGGAGGACCCCGGCCCGCGGCTCAAGGCTTTCCTCGAAACGCTCGACTATTCGCCGGGCCAGCCGACCGTTGACATGATCGTCGGCCTCAACGCCCGCCTGCAGCAGCAGATCGGCTATGTCATCCGCATGGAGGCCGGCGTCCAGACGCCGGAGGACACGCTTGAAAGCGCCAGAGGCTCCTGCCGTGATACGAGTTGGCTGCTCGTTCAGGTTCTCCGTCACCTCGGGCTTGCCGCCCGTTTCGTCTCCGGCTACCTCATTCAGCTGACGCCCGACCTGAAGGCCCTTGACGGCCCCTCCGGTACGGAGGTCGATTTCACCGACCTGCATGCCTGGGCCGAAGTCTATCTGCCCGGCGCCGGCTGGGTCGGCCTCGACCCGACATCCGGGCTGCTCACCGGCGAAAGCCACATCCCGCTCGCCGCAACCCCGCATTATAGCAACGCCGCCCCGATCTCCGGCGGCTATTTCGGTGAAGCCAATACCGAGTTCGCCTTCGACATGAAGGTCGCCCGTGTCGCCGAACATCCGCGCATCACCAAGCCCTTCTCGGAGGAGAGCTGGAACGAGCTCGACGCACTTGGCGAAAAAGTGGATCGTATCCTCAAAGCAGAAGATGTGCGCCTGACGATGGGCGGCGAGCCCACTTTCGTGTCGATCGACGATTTCGAATCCGAAGAGTGGAATACCGCCGCCGTAGGCCCGACCAAGCGGGAGAAAGCAGACAGCCTGATCCGCAGGCTGCGCCAGCGCTTCGCCCCGGGCGGCTTCCTGCATTACGGACAGGGAAAGTGGTATCCCGGCGAAAGCCTGCCGCGCTGGACCTTCTCACTCTACTGGCGCAAGGACGGAAAGCCGATCTGGCAGAATCCGGATTTGATCGCAGTAGAGGGCGCTGACACCGTCGCCAAGGCGGAAGACGCCGAGCGGCTGCTCACCGGCATCGCGCGCGAGCTGGCGATTACGCCTGATATGGTGCTGCCGGCCTATGAGGATCCCGCCGAGTGGATCATCAAGGAGGGAAGCCTTCCCGAAAATGTCGATCCGTCGAATTCCAAGCTGAAGGATCCGGAAGAGCGCAACCGCATCGCCCGCGTTTTCGAACGTGGCCTGACGGTTCCGACAGGTTATATCCTTCCCGTTCAAGCCTGGAATGCTCAGGCTTCAGGGCACCGCTGGATCAGCGAGAAATGGCAGACCCGGCGCGGTAAGATCTTCCTCGTACCAGGCGACAGCCCTGTCGGATACCGTCTGCCCCTTGGTACGCTCCCTTACGTGCCGCCATCGCGATATCCCTATATCCACATCGCCGACCCATCGATCCCGCGCCAGCCTCTGCCCGAAGTCTTTGTGCCCGCCGGCCGCGCCATGCCGGAGGCCTCCTTCCAGCGCGACGAGAGCGGCCAGAGCCGTGTGGAACAGACGCTCGGCGTAATCGGCGGCGCGGTTCGCACGGCGATATCGGTCGAGCCGCGCGACGGCCGGCTTTGCGTCTTCATGCCGCCCGTCGAGCGCATTGAAGACTATCTCGAACTCATTGCAGCCGCCGAAAACGCTGCGGCCGAACTTGGGCTTGCCGTCCATATCGAGGGCTATTCGCCGCCTCAGGACGAGCGCATCAATGTCATTCGCGTCGCACCGGATCCAGGCGTCATCGAGGTGAATATCCACCCCGCCTCGAACTGGCAGGATTGCGTCGCCATCACCACCGCGATCTACGAAGAAGCGCGGATGACGCGTCTCGGCGCCGACAAGTTCATGATCGACGGCCGTCACACGGGCACGGGCGGCGGCAACCATGTCGTCGTCGGCGGCGCCAATCCGAACGACAGCCCGTTCCTGCGCCGGCCCGACCTCTTGAAGAGCCTCGTGCTGCACTGGCAGCGGCATCCCTCGCTCTCCTATCTCTTCTCCGGCATGTTCATCGGGCCGACCAGCCAGGCGCCGCGCATCGACGAGGCCAGGCACGACAGCCTGTACGAGTTGGAAATCGCCCTCGCCCAGGTGCCCGCACCAGGCCGCGGCCCGTCGCCGCTTCCCTGGCTGACCGACCGCCTGTTTCGCAATCTCCTGATCGACGTGACGGGCAACACCCACCGTGCCGAGATCTGCATCGACAAGCTGTTTTCGCCGGATGGGCCGACCGGACGTCTCGGTCTGGTAGAGTTCCGCGGCTTCGAAATGCCCCCGAATGCGCGCATGTCGCTCGCTCAGCAATTGATGGTCCGAGCCCTCATTGCCCGCTTCTGGAAAAATCCCGCCGACGGCAAGTTCGTGCGCTGGGGCACTTCCCTGCACGATCGCTTCATGCTGCCGCATTTCGTCTGGGCCGATTTCCTGGATGTACTTGCCGATCTCAAAGAAAACGGCTTCGAGGTCAGCCCGGAGTGGTTCAAGGCACAACTCGAATTCCGCTTCCCCTTCTGCGGCGAAGTGGAATACGAGGGCTCGAAACTCGAGCTTCGCCAGGCGCTCGAACCCTGGCACGTCATGGGCGAGGAAGGCGCGATTGGCGGCACCGTTCGATATGTCGACAGCTCAGTTGAGCGACTTCAGGTTCGCCTCGAAACCAGCAATTCCTCACGCTATACCGTCACCTGCAACGGCCGAACCGTGCCGCTGACGCCGACAGGGACGTCCGGCGTGTCCGTCGCCGGCGTCCGCTTCAAGGCGTGGCAGCCGGCCTCGGGCCTGCATCCGGTCCTGCCGGTGAATACGCCGCTGACATTTGACATTTATGATACATGGTCGAAGCGTTCGATCGGCGGCTGCATCTATCATGTTGCCCATCCGGGCGGGCGCAACTATGACACCTTCCCGGTAAACGGCAACGAAGCGGAAGCAAGGCGGCTTTCCCGATTCGAACCGTGGGGACATACCGCGGGCGGCTTCATTCCGCGCGCCGAAATGGGTTCGCCGGAATTCCCGCTGACGCTGGATCTCCGCAGGCCGGCAGGCATTTGACGAGCTAGGTTTTAATGGGCAAGAAACCGGCATTGGAGAAACCTAGGGACGAGGTTGCAAGCCGCGGCGGCAATGATGCGGCGTTCGGCTATTCGCCCCTGCCTGGCATTGCCGACGAGATGGTCGACAACAACGGCGCCATCCGCCCGGTCTGGCAGCGCTTTCTTGCGGGCTTCGGGGCAATTCCCGAGAAGGAACTGACCGAGCGCTTCGCGCGAGCCGACCGCTATCTGCGCGATGCCGGCGTATTCTACCGCGCCTATGGCAGCAAGGGCACCGGCGAGCGGTCCTGGCCGCTGTCGCATATCCCGGTCCTGATCGACGAGCGCGAATGGCAGGCGCTTTCTGCCGGCCTGGTGCAGCGCGCCGACCTGCTTGAGGCGATCGTTGCCGATATCTATGGCGACAACAAGCTGGTCGAGGAAGGCTTCCTGCCGCCTGGCCTGATCGCCGCCAACCCGGAATTCCAACGCCCGCTTGCAGGCGTAAAGCCCGCGACCGGCCATTACCTGCATTTCTGCGCCTTCGAGATTGGCCGCGGTCCGGACGGAAACTGGTGGGTTCTGGCCGACCGTACACAGGCGCCGTCAGGTGCAGGCTTCGCGCTTGAAAGCCGCGTTGCCACCACCCGCGCCTTCTCCGATATCTATGCCGAAACCCCGGTTCACCGTCTCGCCTCCTTCTTCGGCGCCTTCCGCGATGCGTTGCAGACGATGAAGCATTCCGGCGACGACCGCATCGGCGTTCTGACCCCCGGACCGGCAAACGAAACCTACTATGAACACGCCTATATCGCCCGCTATCTCGGCTTCATGCTGCTCGAAGGCGAAGATCTGACAGTGGTCAACGGCCGCGTCATGGTTCGCACGGTGGCCGGCCTGAAGCCGATCGGCGTCCTCTGGCGGCGCCTCGATTCCGCCTATGCCGATCCGCTGGAGCTGAACCAGAATTCGCATATCGGCACACCCGGTCTGGTCGAGGCACTGCGTGCCGAATCGGTGACGATCGTCAATGCCCTGGGAACCGGCATCCTCGAGACGCGCGCCTTGCTCGCTTTCATGCCGACGATCTGTCGCCGCCTGCTTGGCGAAAAACTGTCCCTGCCGTCGATCGCCACTTGGTGGTGCGGGCAGAAGCAGGAGCGCGAACACGTCGCGAAGAACATCGAGAAGATGGTGATCGGTCCCGCCTATTCGCGCGCTCCCTTCTTCGACGATAGCGGCGAGTCCGTCCTCGGCTCGTCGCTGCGCGCAACGGCAAAGGATTCGATCACCGACTGGCTGAACTCCGACGGCCCAAAACTCGTCGGCCAGGAAGTCGTCACGCTGTCGACGACGCCGGCCTGGGTAGACGGAAAGCTGACGCCACGGCCGATGTCGCTTCGCGTCTTCGCCGCCCGCACGGCGAATGGCTGGCAGATCATGCCGGGCGGCTTTGCCCGCATCGGCGCCGGCGATGACGCCGCTGCGATCGCCATGCAGTCGGGCGGCGCGGCGGCAGACGTCTGGATCGTCAGCGACAAGCCGGTCGAGCGCCATACCCTGCTGCCTGCCGAAGGAAGCTTCACCCGCAATATGCCGGGCAGCCTGCCAAGTCGGGCGGCCGACAATCTCTTCTGGCTCGGCCGCTATATCGAGCGCGCCGAAGGAGCGCTGCGCATCCTTCGCGCCTGGCACGCCCGTTACGCCGAAGCCGCCGATCCGAGTCAGCCGCTGCTTGCCGATGTTTCGGAATATCTCGCCGCCGTCGACATCGGCACGGAAGAAGCCGTGCCTGAAACGCTGCTGCGCAACATCGACAGCGCCGTCTATTCCGCCAGCAATATCCGCGACCGGTTCTCGCCGGATGGCTGGCTGGCCCTTAACGACCTGGCCAAGACCGCGCACCGCTTCCATGTCAGCGTTGCAGCAGGCGACGACGCGAGCCATGCCATGACGATCCTGCTGCGCAAGCTCGCGGGCTTTGCAGGTCTCGTGCACGAAAACATGTATCGCTTCACCGGATGGCGCTTCCTCTCGCTCGGTCGCTATATCGAGCGCGGCCTGCACATGACCCGTCTTCTCGGCCATATGTCCGGCTCCGACGCCCCTGATGGCGCGCTGGATATGCTGCTCGAAATCGGCGACAGCGTCATGACCCACCGCCGCCGGTACAACGTCAACACCGCCCGCCTGACCGTCACGGACCTTCTGGCGCTCGACCCGCTGAACCCGCGTTCGGTTCTCTTCCAGATGAATGAGATCCATCGCGAGGTCGAGCAGCTGCCGAACGCCTTCGTCAACGGCCAGATGTCGCCATTCTACCGCGAGGCCATGCGCCTGCATTCCGGCCTCGCCGTCATGACGCCGGAAACGATGACCGGCGAGTTCTACAACAAGTTTGAACGCGAGCTCGAGCAGCTGTCCGACCTTCTCGCCCAGACCTACCTCGGGTGACCGCCGTGCTCTACGACCTCACCCTGCACATGGGATACACCTACGACACGCCGGCTTCCGGCGCGCGTCACATCATTCGGCTGATGCCGCTTTCGCTGTCCGACCGGCAGCGGCTGGTCGCAGGCTCGATTACCATATCTCCGTCGCCGGACGAGCAATCGCATTTCACCGATTTCTTCCTCCATCCAGCAACATCCTTCCTGCTGCGGTCGCCCCACGAGACGTTGGATATCCGCATGCAGGCCCGCGTGCAGGTCGATAGCCGTTCGATCGCCGCCGATTTCTCGCCGGACCTCGACCGCCTGCCGAAGGAAGTCGCCGGCGTCTGGTCGCTGGAGCCTGACTCTCCGCATCATTTCCTCGCCGGCAGCCCTCGTCTCACGGAAACCCGCGCCATTTCGGACTATGCCAGGGACTGCGCGCTGCCCGGGCTTACCGTGCTGCAGATCGCCAATGCCTTGTGCACCCGCATCAACAGGGATTTCACCTACGATACGGAAGCGACGACGGTCGATTCCACGGCTCTCGACGCTTTCACCCTGAAACGCGGCGTCTGCCAGGATTTCGTCCATGTGATGATCCTGGCGCTCCGCAGCCTCGGCATCCCGGCAGGCTATGTCTCCGGCTTCCTGCGCACCATCCCACCGCCCGGCAAGGAACGGCTCGAAGGCGCTGACGCCATGCATGCCTGGGTCCGTGTCTGGTGCGGTGAAACACTGGGCTGGATCGAACTCGACCCGACCAACGACATGCCCGCCGGCACCGACCACATCGTCGTCGCCTATGGCCGCGACTATTCCGACGTCGCCCCTGTCATCGGCGTGCTGAAAAGCTACGGCGGCCATCGCGCCGTGCAGGCCGTCGACGTTATTCCGATCAAGTGATCGGAAGACAGGAATAGCCGCTGCTTCCTGGAGCCTTGCGACCAGCACGACAAACCCTGTCTCATGTGTTTTTGCCTGCTTGAATCCCGAAATCAACCGACCTTGGCGGAAGCATCCGCATGTCTTTCCTGGCCTCTGTGCCGGAATGTGCCAATGGCGACGGCAAGTGTGTAGGACTGAGGCAGAACCCACCGCCACAGACGTTAATGCGCAAGAGCGCCAGCTGTCCTCTTGGCGAGAAGGTTATCCGGCAAACGCAGTAGATCATGTCCCGAAATCGCAAGGTATCTGCAATTTTAACGATTACCTTAAGACCTGTGGTAACAACCGCGCTGTAGATATGGAACCAGCATAAATCCTCTCTTGCTGCAGGTGACATGATGTCTCCCATATCTTTTCTGCGCGCCAACATTGCGCGCGTCCTACGCGATCGTTCCGGCAATTTCGCCATGATGACGGCGATTTTGATGCCAGTCGCGATTGGCGCCGCCGGGCTCGCCGTCGATGTATCCAACATGATGCTTTCGCAACGTCAGTTGCAGGAAGCCTCCGATTCGGCTGCTCTGGCCGCAGCCTCCGCGCTCGTCGCCGAAAAGGTCGATCTGAATGGCGCCAAGGAGCTTGCCAAGAACTTTGTCATCGGCCAGATGTCAAACTATGTTGACGACCCGGACACCATCGCGGCCCTAAAGGATGCAATGTCTGTTGTTGTCACGGAAACCGCATCCGGTTCGGGCGGCAAGACTTACAAAGTTGAAGTCAAAACTGCCTACAAGATGGACAACAGCGCGCTGATGCGCGTCTTGGGCAAGGAAAGCACGCAAATCGGCTCGTTGTCCAAGACGGAGAGCAGCACCGAAAACACCGTCACAAAGAGCTCGCTCTCCATGTATCTCGTGCTCGACCGTTCGGGCTCGATGGCCGAGGATACGACGACCTCGCATACGTACACGGAACGCTACAACTGTGGCTCGAAAAAGAACCCAAAGACCTGCGATCGAACAGTCACGGACTTCTACACCAAGATCGAGGCATTGAAGCTGGCCGTTTCGAGCCTTTTGACCCAGTTGAATACCGCCGATCCTAATCTGCAATACGTCCGCACCGGCAGCGTCTCTTACAATATCGAAATGCAGTCGGCGTTGAATCTGGCCTGGGGAACGTCTGCCGTGTCAACCTACGTCAACGCTTTGACCGCGACAGGCGGGACAGATTCAAGCGATGCCTTTAAGACGGCATATAACAAGCTTATCGACCCGGCCGAGAATACAGCGCATTTGAACAAGAACGGCCTGACGCCCGACAAATACATTGTCTTCATGACGGACGGCGACAACAATTACATTTCAGCCGATACTGAAACCAAACAATGGTGCGACTTGGCGCGCGACAAAAATATCACGGTCTATACGGTTGCGTTCATGGCTCCCGATCGCGGCAAGGCGCTGCTAAGCTACTGCGCGACGAGCTCTTCAACCTATTTCGCAGCCGAGAACATGGCCTCGCTCGTCGAAGCCTTCAAGATAATCGGCTCATCGGCCGCCAAACAGAGCATACGCCTGACCCAGTAAATTCGTCGCACATCCTTTCAAGGAAAAGCCGCTCCGGAACAAACCGGGGCGGCTTTTCGTTTAGGGCTAATCTCGCGGATCAGACTGGGAAAACCAATTGAAATCAAGTCCCTTATGCCGGTGAACACGACGGTTTCGCAAATTTTTGCTTTCGCTAAATCCCTTGTTGCAAGTGCTTGGTAACGATGCATAAACTGCCGTGACCGGCGTGCGTGCAAAGTCGGCTTCGTCAGACGTAACGCACTGAAACTAAATCAAAATTGGCGAGATATGACGATGAACCCCCTTTCCAAGCCGACCATCCCTTCTCCCGCCCCGCGCAGTTCCCGCCCGGAAATTCTAGCCGAAGAAATCATCGAACGCCTGACTTACCGCATCGGCAAGGATGCAAAAGTTGCCAAGCCGCATGACTGGCTGACGGCGACTATCCTCGTCGTTCGCGACCGCATCATCGACAAATGGATGGAATCGACGCGCAAGGTCTACGCGACAGGCGACAAGCGCGTTTACTACCTTTCGCTTGAGTTCCTGATCGGCCGGCTGATGCGCGATGCCGTCACGAACATGGGCCTGATGGAGCAGGTGCGCGATGCGCTCGCCTCTCTCGGCGTCGATGTCAACGTGATTGCCGGCCTCGAGCCGGATGCTGCTCTTGGCAACGGCGGCCTCGGGCGCCTCGCGGCCTGTTTCATGGAAAGCATGGCAACGGTCGAAGTGCCGGCCTATGGCTACGGCATCCGTTATGTCCACGGCCTATTCCGTCAGCAGCTTGCCGACGGCTGGCAAGTGGAATTGCCGGAAAGCTGGCTGGCGCATGGCAACCCCTGGGAATTTGAACGCCGCGAAAGCGCCTATGAAATCGGCTACGGCGGCACCGTCGACGTCGCCAACGACGCCGAAGGCGAGCCGCGCTATGTCTGGAAACCGGCGGAGCGCGTCATCGCCGCTGCCTTCGACACACCGGTAGTCGGCTGGCGCGGCAAGCGCGTCAACACGCTGCGACTCTGGTCGGCCCAGCCGATCGACCCGATCCTGCTCGACGCCTTCAATGCCGGCGACCATATCGGTGCTCTGCGCGAAAGCAACAAGGCCGAAAGCCTGACGCGCGTGCTCTATCCGGCAGATGCGACGCCGGCCGGACAGGAGCTGCGCCTTCGCCAGGAATTCTTCTTTTCCTCCGCCTCGCTTCAGGACATCCTGCGCCGCCACCTGCAGCAGTATGACGATTTCACCTCGCTGCCGGACAAGGTGGCGATCCAGCTGAATGACACGCACCCCGCCGTTTCGGTTGCCGAATTGACGCGCCTGCTCTGTGACGTTCACGGCATGGATTTCGAGCAGGCCTTCGATATCGTCCGCCGCACGATTTCCTACACCAACCACACGCTCCTGCCGGAAGCTCTCGAAACCTGGCCGATCCCGCTCTTCGAACGGCTGCTGCCGCGTCACATGCAGCTGATCTACGCGATCAATGCCAAGATTCTGCTTGAGGCCCGCAGGGAAAAGAACTTCTCCGACACCGAAATCCGGGCGATCTCGCTGATCGACGAGAGCGGCGACCGCCGGGTGCGGATGGGCAATCTCGCCTTCGTCGGCTCGCATTCGATCAACGGCGTATCCGCCTTGCATACCGAACTCATGAAGGTCACGGTCTTTGCAGACCTGCACAAGCTCTATCCGAACCGCATCAACAACAAGACGAACGGCATCACACCACGCCGCTGGCTGCAGCAATGCAACCCCGGGCTCACCAGCCTCATCCGCGAGGCGATCGGCGAAGAATTCATGGATGACGCCGAAAAGCTCAAGCCGCTCGAAAAATTCGCCACTGATCCGAGCTTCCAGGAAAAGTTCGGCTCCGTGAAGCGCGCGAACAAGGTGGCGCTCTCCAATCTTGTCGCCAGCCGCATGGGTGTGAAGCTTGATCCTTCCGCGATGTTCGACATTCAGATCAAGCGCATCCACGAGTACAAGCGCCAATTGCTCAACGTTGTCGAGGCGGTCGCTCTCTACGACCAGATCCGCTCGCATCCCGAACTCGACTGGGTCCCGCGTGTGAAGCTCTTTGCCGGCAAGGCGGCGCCGAGCTATCACAATGCCAAGCTCATCATCAAACTCATCAACGACGTCGCCCGCACGATCAACAATGACCCGGCCGTCCGCGGCCTCCTGAAAGTGGTCTTCGTGCCCAATTACAACGTCTCGCTTGCCGAGGTCATGGTGCCCGCCGCCGACCTCTCCGAGCAGATTTCGACGGCCGGGATGGAAGCCTCCGGCACCGGCAACATGAAGTTCGGTTTGAACGGAGCGCTCACGATCGGCACCCTGGACGGTGCGAATGTCGAGATGCGCGACAATGTCGGCGCCGACAATATCGTCATCTTCGGCCTGCGCGCCGATGAAGTCGCCGATGCCCGCACCGATGGTCACAACCCACGCGCCATCATCGAAAGCTCCCGGGAACTGTCGCAGGCGCTGGCTTCGATTGCCGGCGGCGTCTTCTCGCCGGATGACCGCAATCGCTACGCCCAGCTGATCGATGGCATTTATTCGCACGACTGGTTCATGGTCGCCGCCGATTTCGACGCCTATGCAGCCGCCCAGCGGGACGTGGACCAGATCTGGAACAAGCCGTCCTCCTGGTATGCCAAGACCATCAACAATACCGCGCGAATGGGCTGGTTCTCCTCCGACCGCACGATCAGGCAGTATGCCGATGAAATCTGGAGAGCCGGATGAAAACGCCGAAAGCCGCCCTTGAAGTAAAGCGTCCCTGGGAAATTTCGGCAGACGAAATAACGGCAATCCTTGCCGGCTCGCACGCTAACCCATTTGCCGTGCTCGGCGTGCATGAGGCAGGCGACAGCTACGCCGCCCGCTGCTTCATTCCCGGCGCCGAAGAAGTCACCGCCCTGACGCTCGATGGCAGCGTTATCGGCGAACTGACGCAGCTCCATCAGGATGGCTTTTTCGCTGGCCCGGTCGCGCTGGCGAAACGGCAGCCGGTGCGCTACCGCGCCCGGCGCGACGATGCGGAATGGGCCGTCACCGACCCGTACAGCTTCGGCCCCGTGCTCGGCCCGATGGACGATTACTACGCGCGTGAAGGCTCGCATCTCCGCCTCTTCGACAAGATGGGGGCGCACTGGATCAAGCATGAAGGCGCGCAGGGAATCCATTTTGCCGTCTGGGCGCCGAATGCCCAGCGCGTTTCCGTCGTCGGCGATTTCAACAATTGGGATGGACGCCGACATGTGATGCGTTTTCGCGCCAGCGCCGGCATATGGGAAATCTTTGCGCCGGATGTCCCGACGGGCGTCCCTTACAAGTTCGAGATCCGCGGCCATGACGGCGTTCTCCTGCCGCTGAAAGCCGATCCTTTTGCCCGGCGCAGCGAATTTCGTCCGAAGACCGCCTCCGTCGTGGCGCCTGAGCTTCTGCAGGAATGGCAGGACGAAGACCACCTCAAACACTGGAGCGAAACCGACAAGCGCCGCCAGCCGATCTCGATCTATGAGGTGCATGCCGGTTCATGGCAGCGCCACCAGGATGGCTCCTTCCTCTCCTGGGACGAGCTTGCTTCCAGCCTCATCCCCTACTGCGTCGACATGGGTTTCACTCATATCGAGTTCCTTCCGATCACCGAACATCCCTACGATCCGTCATGGGGCTACCAGACCACCGGGCTTTACGCGCCGAGCGCCCGCTTCGGCGAACCGGAGGGTTTTGCCCGTTTCGTCAACGGCTGCCACAAGGTCGGCATCGGTGTCATTCTCGACTGGGTGCCCGCGCACTTCCCCACCGACGAACACGGCCTCGGCTGGTTCGACGGTACCGCACTTTACGAGCATGAGGATCCGCGCAAGGGTTTCCACCCGGATTGGAATACGGCGATCTACAATTTCGGCCGTACCGAAGTTCAATCCTATCTCGTCAACAACGCGCTCTATTGGGCGGAGAAATTCCATCTCGACGGCCTGCGTGTCGATGCCGTCGCCTCGATGCTCTATCTCGATTACTCGCGCAACCACGGCGAATGGATTCCGAACGAATACGGCGGCAACGAAAACCTCGAGGCGGTCCGCTTCCTTCAGGACATGAACACCCGCATCTACGCCGAGCACCCGGGCGTCATGACCATTGCCGAGGAATCAACCTCCTGGCCGAAGGTCTCGCAGCCGGTGCATGAAGGCGGCCTCGGCTTCGGCTTCAAGTGGAACATGGGCTTCATGCACGACACGCTAAGCTACATGAAGCGTGATCCGATATATCGCAGGCATCACCACAACGAACTGACCTTCGGCCTGCTCTACGCCTATTCGGAAAACTTTGTTCTGCCACTCTCCCATGACGAAGTGGTGCACGGCAAAGGTTCGCTGATCGCAAAGATGCCAGGCGACGACTGGCAGAAATTCGCAAACCTGCGCGCCTATTATGCCTTCATGTGGGGCTACCCCGGCAAGAAACTGCTCTTCATGGGCCAGGAATTTGCGCAATGGAGCGAATGGAGCGAGGCAACCTCGCTCGACTGGAACCTGTTGCAATACAGCATGCACGAAGGCATGCGCCGCCTCGTACGCGACCTTAACCTCACCTACCGCTCCAAGCAGGCGCTGCATGCGCGCGATTGTGAAGGCGACGGTTTCGAATGGCTGATCGCCGACGATCACGAAAACTCCGTCTTTGCATGGCTGCGCAAGGCACCGGATCACAAGCCGATCGCCGTCATCACCAATTTCACGCCGACTTACCGCGAGAACTATTCCATCCGCCTGCCGTTCGAAGGCCGCTGGCGGGAAATCCTGAATACCGATGCCGATATCTACGGCGGCAGCGGCAAGGGAAATGGCGGGCGCGTGCAGGCCGTCAACGCCGGCGGCAGCATCGTTGCGTCGATCACCTTGCCGCCGCTGGCGACGATCATGCTTGAACCTGAGACTTGAAGACTGGTGGGAGGAGTAGAAAATGGTAGAAAAGCGCATTCAGCCACTTGCCCGCGACGCAATGGCCTATGTTCTGGCCGGCGGCAGGGGAAGCCGCCTCAAGGAACTCACCGACCGGCGCGCCAAGCCGGCGGTCTATTTCGGCGGCAAATCACGTATCATCGACTTTGCACTGTCGAACGCGCTGAATTCCGGCATCCGCCGCATCGGCGTCGCGACGCAGTATAAGGCTCACTCTCTGATCCGCCATATGCAGCGTGGCTGGAATTTCTTGCGTCCCGAGCGAAACGAGAGCTTCGACATCCTGCCGGCCAGCCAGCGCGTCTCGGAAACGCAATGGTACGAAGGCACTGCCGACGCCGTCTATCAGAACATCGACATCATCGAGGATTACGGCGTCGAGTACATGGTCATCCTTGCAGGCGATCATGTCTACAAGATGGATTACGAGTGGATGCTGCAGCAGCACGTCGATTCGGGCGCGGATGTCACCATCGGCGTCCTGGAAGTGCCGCGCATGGAAGCCGTGGGCTTCGGCGTTATGCATGTGGACAAGGCCGACCGGATCATCGATTTCGTCGAAAAGCCCGCCAATCCGCCAAGCATTCCGGACAAACCTGACTTTGCGCTGGCGTCCATGGGGATCTATGTCTTCCACACCAAGTTCCTGATCGACGCATTGCGCCGCGACGCAGCCGATCCGAATTCCAGCAAGGATTTCGGCAAGGATATCATCCCCTATATCGTGAAGAACGGTAAGGCGGTCGCCCACCGCTTCGGCCAGTCCTGCGTCCGCTCGGATTTCGAACATGAACCCTATTGGCGCGACGTCGGAACGATCGAAGCATACTGGCAGGCGAATATCGATCTGACGGCGATCGTTCCGGAACTGGATATTTATGACAAATCCTGGCCGATCTGGACCTATGCGGAGATCTTGCCACCGGCAAAATTCGTCCATGACGACGAAGACCGCCGTGGCTCGGCCACCTCCTCGGTCGTCGCCGGCGATTGCATCATCTCCGGCGCCACGCTTCACAAAAGCCTTCTTTTCACCGGTGTTCGTGCTAACTCCTATTCCAAATTGGAGGGCGCCGTCGTCCTGCCGAGCGTGAAGGTCGGCCGGCGCGCGCAATTGAAAAACGTCGTGATCGATCATGGCGTCGTCATTCCGGAGGGCCTTGTCGTCGGCGAGGATCCGGAACTCGATGCCAAGCGGTTTCGGCGCACGGAAAGCGGTATTTGCCTGATTACGCAACCGATGATCGATAAGTTGGATCTTTAGACATATGAAAGTTCTTTCGGTTTCGTCCGAAGTCTTCCCTTTGATCAAGACAGGGGGCCTTGCCGACGTGGCCGGCGCCCTGCCAATCGCACTCAAGCGGTTCGGCATTGAAACGAAGACCCTCATGCCCGGCTACCCGGCAGTCATGAAGGTCATTCGCGATCCGGTCGTTCGCCTGCAGTTCGATGATCTGCTGGGAGCGCCCGCGACGGTGCTGGAAGTGGAATATGAAGGCCTCGATATCCTCGTTCTCGACGCCCCTGCATATTACGATCGCGCGGGCGGTCCTTATCTCGACCAGACGGGCAAGGACTATGCCGACAATTCGCGGCGTTTCGCGGCGCTATCGCTGGCGGCTGCCGAAATCGCCGCAGGCCTGATGCCAAACTGGCGGCCGGACCTCGTACATGCCCACGACTGGCAGGCCGCCATGACGCCGGTCTATATGCGCTACTATCCCACGCCCGAGCTGCCGAGCGTTCTCACAATCCACAACATGGCCTTCCAGGGCCAGTTCAGCGCCGACATCTTCCCGAGCCTGCGCCTGCCGCCGCATGCGTTCTCGACTGAAAGCATCGAATATTACGGCCATATCGGCTTCCTGAAAGGTGGCCTTCAGACCGCGCACGCGATCACCACCGTAAGCCCAACCTATGCCGAGGAAATCCTGACGAACGAGTTCGGCATGGGGCTGGAAGGTGTCATCGCCAGCCGCCGCGACGTGCTGCACGGCATCGTCAACGGCATTGATGCTGAAGTTTGGAATCCGGCAACCGATCCGGTCGTCCACACACACTACGGCGTCACGACACTTAAAAATCGCGAAGAGAACCGCAAATCGATCGCCGAATTCTTCCGCCTGCATGATGACGGCGCGCCGATCTTCAGCATCATCAGCCGCCTTACCTGGCAAAAGGGCATGGACGTGATCGCTGCGACCTCCGACGCAGTCGTCGCCCTCGGCGGCAAGCTTGCCGTCCTCGGCTCCGGCGATCCAGCGCTTGAAGGCTCGCTGCTTGCCGCAGCCGCCCGTCATCCCGGCCGCATCGGCGTCTCGATCGGATATAACGAACCGATGTCGCACCTAATGCA
Organism: Rhizobium mongolense USDA 1844; assembly: GCF_000419765.1. Classification (GTDB taxonomy): domain Bacteria; phylum Pseudomonadota; class Alphaproteobacteria; order Rhizobiales; family Rhizobiaceae; genus Rhizobium; species Rhizobium mongolense. The sequence continues at coordinate 198,640 of NZ_ATTQ01000008.1, forward strand.
GGCCGGCTGCGATGCCATCATCATTCCCTCGCGTTTCGAACCTTGCGGTCTCACCCAGCTTTACGGCTTGCGTTATGGCTGCGTGCCGATCGTGGCACGCACCGGCGGCCTCAACGATACCGTTATCGATGCCAATCACGCCGCGCTTGCAGCGAAAGTCGCAACGGGGATACAGTTTTCTCCCGTCACCGCAGAGGGTATGTTGCAGGCAATCCGGCGTGCACTACATCTCTTCGCGGACCAAAAAGTCTGGACCCAATTGCAAAAGCAGGGCATGAAATCGGATGTCTCGTGGGAGAAGAGCGCCGAGCGCTACGCTGCCCTCTATTCAAGCCTCGCCCCGAAAGGCAAGTGACAGAAATGAACAAATCTGTATCCACAACGCCCTACCAGGACCAGAAACCCGGCACTTCGGGTCTCAGGAAGAAGGTCCCGGTCTTCCAGCAGCCGAACTATGCTGAGAACTTCATCCAATCGATTTTCGATTCGCTGGAGAGCTATCAGGGCAAGTGCCTCGTCATCGGCGGCGACGGTCGCTACTACAATCGCGAGGTCATCCAGAAGGCGATCAAGATGGCCGCCGCCAACGGCTTCGGAAAGGTCATCGTTGGCAAAGGCGGCATTCTTTCGACCCCGGCTGCCTCGCACATCATTCGTAAATACAAGGCTTTCGGCGGCATCATCCTTTCTGCCAGCCACAATCCCGGCGGTCCGACCGAAGATTTCGGCATCAAATACAACGTCAACAACGGCGGGCCGGCGCCGGAAAAGATCACCGACGCGATCTATGCGCGCACCAGGGTGATCGACAGCTACAAGATCGCCGATTTCCCGGACGTGAACCTCGATCGCATCGGCAAGGAAGAACTGCCCGGCGGCATGATGCTTTCGGTCATCGACTCGGTCGAGGACTATACCGCGCTGATGGAGGAGCTCTTCGATTTCGGCGCGATCCGCAATCTGATCAGCCTCGGCTTCCGCATCGCCTTCGATGCGATGAGCGCCGTTACCGGCCCCTATGCCAAGGAAATCTTCGAAAACCGTCTTGGCGCGCCGCTCGGCTCGGTGCGCAATTTCATGCCGCTGCCGGATTTCGGCGGGCATCATCCGGATCCGAACCCTGTCCACTGCAAGGAACTCTATGACGAGATGATGGGCGAGGATGCGCCCGATTTCGGCGCCGCTTCGGACGGCGACGGCGACCGCAACCTCATCATCGGCCGCGGCATCTTCGTCACCCCATCAGACAGCCTGGCGATCCTCGCAGCCAACGCCAATCTCGCGCCGGGATATTCCGGCGGCCTGGCAGGCATCGCACGCTCCATGCCGACCAGCGGTGCTGCCGACCGTGTCGCCGAGAAACGCGGCATCGGCATGTACGAAACGCCGACCGGCTGGAAATTCTTCGGCAATCTGCTCGATGCCGGCATGGCAACGATCTGCGGCGAGGAGAGCGCCGGAACCGGCTCCAGCCACGTCCGCGAGAAGGACGGTCTCTGGGCCGTACTCCTCTGGCTGAACATCCTTGCCGTCCGCGGCGAAAGCGTTCAGGACGTCGTTATCCAGCATTGGCAGACCTATGGCCGCAACTACTATTCCCGCCATGACTATGAAGGCGTGGATACCGACGCTGCAAACGGCCTGATCGATAATTTACGCAGCCAGCTTGCTGCCCTGCCGGGCAAGACCTTCGGCGGCTTGACTGTCGAAAAGGCGGACGACTTCGCGTATCACGATCCGGTCGACAAGTCGGTCAGCGAACATCAGGGTATTCGCATTCTCTTTTCGGGCGGCTCGCGTGTCGTGTTCCGCCTCTCCGGCACCGGGACGTCCGGTGCGACGCTCCGTGTTTACCTGGAGCGTTACGAGCCAGATTCGACCCGGCACAACATCGAGACGCAGGAGGCGCTGGCCGACCTGGTCGCCGCCGCGGAAAGCATCGCCGATATCGGCAAGCGCACGGGCCGTGATGCACCTTCGGTGATCACCTGATCGGAGGCTCATGCGGGCGGACAACAGGGCTAAAGGGGGCGCGATCCTTTTCGAAACCGGCGTCGAATTCGCCGTCTGGTCGCAGCATGTCGCAGAGATCCAGCTCTGCCTCTTCGATGAAACCGGCAACAAGGAACTCGCGCGCCTGCCGATGGCGCGCGAAAACGGCCATGTGCACCGCCTTTTCGTCGACGGTCTGAAGGAAGGCGCCTGTTACGGCATTCGGGCCGACGGCATCTATGCTCCGGAAAACGGTCTCTGGTTCGATCCGTCCAAGCTTCTGGTCGACCCGTACGCCAAACAGCTCGACCGTCCCTTCCGCCATGATCCGCGTCTCGGCATCTTCGGCGAAGACACGCAGAACCTGATGCCGAAGGCGATGGTGACCCGCGATACGAAAGTGACGCTGGAGAAACCTCTCTTCAAGCCAGGCGGGTTTATCTATGAAGTCGCGGTCAAACCCTTCACGATCCTCCACCCGGACGTTCCCGAGACGCAGCGCGGCACCGTCGCCGCCCTTGCCCATCCCTCAGTGATCGCTCATCTCAAGCGGATCGGTGTCGATGCCGTCGAGCTGATGCCGATCACCGCTTGGATCGACGAACGCCATTTGCCGCCTCTCGGACTAGCGAACGGGTGGGGCTACAATCCCGTTGCCTTCATGGCGCTCGATCCGCGCCTCGTGCCGGGCGGCATGGCCGAACTGCGCGATACGGTCGCGAAGCTTCGGGCCGAAGGCATCGGCGTCATTCTTGATCTCGTCTTCAACCATACCGGCGAGAGCGACCGTTACGGCACGACGCTGTCGCTGCGCGGCCTCGACAATCTCTCCTTCTACCGGCATCTGCCCGGCCGGCCAGGCGAGCTCGTCAACGACACCGGGACCGGCAATACCGTCGCCTGCGATCATCCCTATGTCCGCCAGCTCATCATCGACAGCCTCCGACATTTCGTCCTCGGCGCCGGCGTCGATGGTTTCCGCTTCGATCTGGCGCCGGTTCTCGGCCGCACGGCAAACGGCTTCGAGGCCCATGGGGGGACACTCTCCGCGATCCTCGACGATGACGTGCTCGCCGAGCGCATCATGATCGCCGAGCCTTGGGATATCGGTCCGGGCGGCTATCAACTCGGCAATTTTCCAGCTCCCTTCCTCGAATGGAACGACCGCGTTCGCGACGATATCCGCTGCTATTGGCGCGGCGACGACTGGAAGACCGGACCGCTCGCAACAGCACTGGCCGGCTCCTCCGACATTTTCTCGCGAAACGGCGCAACGGCGACGCGCAGCGTCAATTTCCTGGCTGCCCATGACGGTTTCACGCTGAAGGATCTCGTTGCCTACAGTCATAAGCACAACGAAGCGAACGGCGAGGAAAACCGCGATGGCCACAACGAGAACCATTCGTGGAACAACGGCATCGAGGGCGAAACGCCCTATCCCGATATCATCGAGAAGCGCCGTGGCGATCTGAAGGCGCTGATCTCTACGCTCTTTGCCAGCCGCGGCAGCATCATGCTGACGGCGGGGGATGAAGGCGGGCGAACACAGCGCGGCAACAACAACGCCTATTGCCAGGACAACGAAATCACCTGGGTCGACTGGAAGGCGCTGGATGAAGAATTGATCGCCCACACCGCCTTCGTGGCAGCATTGCGAAAGCGCTTCTCCGTCTTCTCCGAATCCGGCTTCTTCAACGGCAACGGCGATATCGAATGGGTATCATCCTCGGGCAAGCCGATGACCGTTGGCAAGTGGGAGACTGCGAATTTTTCCACGCTCGGCATGCTGCTCACAACGCGCGACCGCGATAGCCGCAGACAGGTGCGTCTGGCCGTGCTCTTCAATCGATCGAACAATGCAATGGACTTCGTCCTCCCGCCCCCAGAGACTGCCGCGTGGCGGCTGTTGAGCGCGTCCGGCAACTCCGGAAAGCTTGGCGCGGCAGTGACCGTTCCGCCGCGGTCGGCCATCTTTTGCGTCGGGAATTGATTCAAGCCGCAACGACTGTGAATCGTTGTCGTAATTGTCATAGATCCACTGTAAGCAATTGAGCAGGCGCCTTTTTTCATGGGGAATTTATGGTCAGGGAAATTTCGCTCGCGGAAGTCCGCGGGCTCATTGGCACGAAAACAGGGCTTTCAGATTGGATTCTTGTCGATCAGGCGATGATCGACGCTTTTGCGCACGCCACCAACGACCATCAGTTCATCCATACCGATCCGGCCCGCGCGACAACCGAAAGCTCCTTCGGTGGCACGATCGCCCATGGTTTCCTGACGCTCTCTCTGCTTTCCACAATGAACTACAATGCGTTGCCCAAAATCCGCGAGCAGACGATGGGTATCAACTATGGATTCGACAAGGTGCGCTTCATGGCGCCGGTCAAATCCGGCACCCGCATCCGCGGTCATTTCGTTCTCGCCGACGCACGCTTCCGCGGCGCCAGCATGCTGATGACCACATATGAAGTGTCCATCGAGATCGAGAACGAGAAGAAACCCGCGCTTACTGCGAACTGGATCACCATCATCCAGTTCGACCCGAAGGACCGGCCGGAGGAAACCTGAGGAGCAGGCTCTTTGGAAATCCCCGCGCAGTCCCATATCCTCGAAACCGGGAGCTGGCTTGTAAACCACAGGATGGATTCGGCGTTGCCGGGCTATCTTATGGTCGGTTCCAAGAGGCTTGCCGATGAACTTTCCGAATTGCCGGCCAGCGCTCTTCCAGAACTGGGCCCCGCTACTGGCAAGGGTCGAGGACGCTGTGCACCGGGTTTTGCAGACGCAGCGTGTCTATATCGGCCGATATGGACACGCCCCGGGCTATAGGGTCCATTTCCACATAATTCCGGTTTATGATTGGGTGGAGACACTCTTCTGGGAGGATGCCCGATATCGGATCCTTGAGGACCTTGCCGAATCTCCCGTCAAGGCCACTGATGGCGCGGCGTTGACGCTGTTCGTATGGCGGGAATTTTGCGAACGCGCAGTTCCGCCCGCGATCAAGGGCTCCTCCGTTTCAGAGGCCATTGGATTGCTGAAAGCGGCTATGCGTCCTTATCCGCTCTCGCGCGATTTCACGGCCAGCCCGTCAGTGCCCCGCGTCTTCTGTCGCCTCGGCCAGCAGACCGAAGACATAGTCGGAAAACGACCGCCAGCATTCGACCCGGAACGTATCGTCTTCGGTGCGGAAGAACACGACCTCCGCCTTGCCGAACAGCGTGCGCGAGCAGGCGCCGACCGGAAATGTGCCGATCGACAGGTCCTGCGGGCAGCCGCCCGAAAGCGTGGCTTCGGCGCCAGGGCCGGAGACGATGATGCCGACATTGCGATGGGAGACATCCGTCGCCGAATGAAGGAGGCTGACACCTGAAAACAAGGCCATCAAATCTGCGCCGTCTTCATCGATCACCAGCCATTCGTCGGGGCCGAGCCAGAGCGCCGAGCGTCCGCCCTTGCGGCCCGAGGTCTTCGGCGCAGCCGGGATCGTGACGCCGAGAGCCGATGAAAGAGCTTTGAGCGAACCTGCCGGCGCCCGCAGCGCCACCCGGCTCGCGGCAGGTGCAGGCGTCAGCCGTACAGTGGCAGAACCGCCGTGGTTGCCGGAAAGAACGGGTTTGCGAATTGCCATATCAACCATTGATCCGGCCTCCTTCTTTGTCAAAGAACACCATATCCGTCACTTCAACGGCAATCGTCTTGTCCGGCATCGGTACGTAAAGAGTCTCGCCTATGCGCGCACGGCCGCCGGCGACCAGCGCGAAGGCGATCGACTTGCCGAGGTTTTCCGACCAGTAGGACGAGGTCACATGCCCAAGCATGGTCATCGGCTTCGGCTCGTTCGGATTGGCGACGATCTGTGCCCCCTCTTCGAGCACAAGCTTCGTATCCTTCGTAGCGAGACCGACAAGCTGCTTGCGGCCTTCCCTGACGAGATCGGGACGCTTCAGCCCCCGAATGCCAACAAAATCGGTCTTCTTCTTGGAAACGGCCCAGGAAAGACCCGCGTCATCCGGCGTAACCGTGCCGTCCGTATCCTGTCCAACGATGATATAGCCCTTTTCGGCGCGAAGAACGTGCATCGTCTCGGTGCCGTAGACGCAGGCGCCGAGCGGCTCGGCATTCGCCCAGACAGCTTCCAGCACCGACTGGCCGAAATCGGCTGGAACGTTGATTTCGAAGCCGACTTCGCCAGTAAACGACACTCGGAAGAGGCGCGCAGGCACGCCGCAGACCTTGCACTCGCCAACGCTCATATGCGGGAAGGCCTCGTTGGAAATATCGAGCCCCTCAACGAGCGGTGCGACGATCTCGCGCGCCTTCGGACCTTGCACGGCAATCACAGCCCATTGCTCGGTAACGGAGGTCAGCCACACCTTCAGGTGCGGGAACTCCGTCTGCAGATAGTCTTCCATGTGATGAAGAACGCGCGGCGCGCCGCCCGTCGTCGTCGTGACATGGAAACGGTCATCCGCGAGACGCCCGACAACGCCGTCGTCGTACACGAAGCCGTCTTCGCGGGTCATGATGCCATAGCGGCACTTGCCGGGTTTCAGCGTGTCCCAGGCATTGGTGTACATCAGGTTCATGAACTCGGCCGCATCCGGACCGACGACCTCGATCTTGCCGAGCGTCGAGGCATCAAAAACGCCTGCGCTATCGCGAGCCGTTTTGCATTCGCGGGCAACTGACTGATGCATCGTCTCGCCGGCACGCGGATAGAACCAGGCACGCTTCCAGTTGCCGACGTCTTCGAACACAGCGCCATGCGCCTCTTCCCACTGATGCATCGGCGTCTTGCGCGCGGGATCGAAGAGCTCGCCGCGCGAATGGCTGATCAGCGTGCCATAGGTGACCGGCGTATACGGCGCACGGAAGGTCGTGAGGCCGACCTGCGGGATTTCCTTGCCGAGCATTTCGGCGGCGATCGCCAGACCGTGCATGTTGGAGAGCTTGCCCTGGTCGGAGGCCATGCCGTTCGTCGTGAAACGCTTGATGTGCTCGATCGAGTGCATGCCTTCGCGCACCGCAAGACGGATGTCCTTGGCGCAGACATCGTGCTGGAAGTCGATGAAGGCCTTGGCGCTCGTCTCCGGTCCGGCACCTTCGGCAGCACCAATCATACCCCCGGTCCAGTCATAGGCCTGCTCGGCCGAGATGCTGATCTTGCCACTGCCCGGTTTTCCGACGGCCTGCGCCATCAGCTCGCCGGCCGCAAGAGACTCTTCGATCGTCTGTTGCAGGCCGTCCGTGCCGTTGCAGGCGCCGACCGACAGGCAGTCCTGGGCATAAGTGCCGGGCAGGAAGCGCTGGCTTTCCGGCTCGAACTTCACCTTGCCGCGCGACTGCGAGAAAAGATGCACCGACGGCGTCCAGCCGGCCGAAACCAGCAATGCATCGATCGCAATCTTGCGCGGCGAACCGCCGCCGTTGCGGGCAACGGTCATCGATGAGACGCGGAGCTTGCCCGAAGTATTGATGACCGATTGTCCAGCCAGCACCTCGATACCGAGTGAACGCGCTTCGGCAAGAACTGCAGCCCCCGGTGCCTGGCGGCAATCGACGATCGCAGCGATAGCCACGCCGGCACGCTTCAGGTCGAAAGCGGCTTCATAGGCCGAGTCATGGGCGGTGTAGACACCAACCCTGGCTCCGACGGCGATGCCGTAGTGGTTCAGGTACATGCGCGCAGCGGACGCCAGCATGATGCCCGGACGGTCGTTGTTTCGGAATACCATGTGCCGCTCGATTGCACCGCTGGCGAGGATCACCCGCTTGGCGCGGACCTGCCAGAGACGCTCGCGCGGCAGGTCACGGCCCGGCTTGGCGATATGGTCGGTCACGCGCTCGGCAAGAGCGATGAAATTATGGTTGTAGTAGCCGAAGGCCGTCGTGCGGGTCAGAACCTGCACGTTGTCCATCGCCTTCAGCTTGGCAGCTGCCTGCTGCGCCCAGACGTAGCCTTCGATGCCGTCGATCTTCACCCCGCAGTCGAAACGCAACGCACCGCCGCATTCCGCCTGCTCGTCGCAGATGATGACGCGGGCGCCCGCCTCGGCCGCGGCAAGGGCAGCGGAGAGACCGGCAACGCCGGCGCCGGCGACGAGCACGTCGCAATGCGCATAGCGGCTTGCGTAGTGATCCGGATCGCCTTCCGTCGGCGCGACGCCGAGACCGGCGGAACGTCGGATGAGTGGCTCATAGACGTGCTTCCAGGCGGCCTTCGGCCACATGAAGGTCTTGTAGTAGAATCCGGCCGCAAAGAACGGCGAAAGCAGATCGTTGATGCCACCGACGTCAAAAGCAAGCGACGGGAAGCGGTTCTGCGACTTGACGATCATACCGTCGAAGACTTCCTGAACCGTGGCGCGCACGTTCGGCTGCTTTCGCGCCGAGTCTCGGGCGACGTCGATCAGCGCATTCGGCTCTTCCGCACCGGCTGAAAGGATGCCGCGCGGGCGGTGGTACTTGAAGGAGCGGCCGACGAGATGCACGCCGTTGGCGATCAGGGCCGAAGCAACGGTATCGCCTTCGAGCGCGGTATAGCTCTTGCCGTCGAAAGTGAAGCGGGCGGTTCTCGCCGGCGTCAGGCGTCCCTTGCCTGGAATTCGGTTCGCGCCGCTCATTGCGCCTCTCCTTCCATCGCTTCATAGGTTTCGACGGGGGCGTGCGGGACGCTGGCAGCGCCTATTTCAGGCTTTGGCTCGCCTGCCTTGTAGGTCATGATGAATTTGTCGCTGATGGTGTCGCGCGCCGCATTGAAGAAACGGCCGCAGCCGTGGATGTGCCGCCAGCGTTCGAAGATCAGACCCTTCGGGTTGTCGCGCAGGAAGAAATACGCCTCGAATTCCTCGTCGGAAATCGAAGCGATATTCTGGGGCCGCGCAATATGCGCGTCGCCAGCGCCACGGAATTCGAGCTCGGAGCGCTCTTCCTGACAGTATGGGCAGTGGATCAGTAGCATTGGATTCCCTTGTCGGAAGTGCGTGGTCAGTGCGCGACGGCGGCGGCTGCCGCTTCATCGATGAGCCGTCCGGTGCGGAAGCGCTCCAGCGTCAACCCGGCATTGAACTTGTGCGGCTCGTCACGGGCGATCAGGTGCGCAAAGAGATTGGCCGAACCCGGCGTCGCCTTGAAGCCGCCCGTTCCCCAGCCGCAGTTGACATAGAGCCCCGGAACCGGCGTCTTCGACTGGATCGCCGAACGGTCCGGCGTATTGTCGACGATGCCGCCCCAGGAGCGCATCATCTTCACGCGGCGGAACATCGGGAAGAGCTCGCAAATCGCATCAAGCGTATGCGTGATGATCTGCAGGCCGCCTGTCTGCGAATAGGAATTATACTGGTCAGTGCCAGCGCCGATGACGAGCTCGCCCTTGTCGGACTGCGAGATATAGGCATGCACCGTGTTCGACATGACGACACAGGGAAAGATCGGCTTTAGTGGTTCGGAAACCAGCGCCTGCAGCGGGCTCGATTGCAGCGGCACGCGCACGTCCGCCATCTTCATCACGGTCGTCGAGTGGCCAGCCGCGGAGACGCCGAGCTTCTTCGCGCCGATGAAGCCGCGATTGGTTTCGACGCCAACAACCCGCCCGTCCGGTCCGCGGCGGATGCCGGTGACTTCGCAATTCTGGATGATGTGAACGCCGCGATCCGACGCCGCACGGGCATAACCCCAGGCGACCGCATCATGACGCGCCGTCCCGCCGCGGCGCTGCAAGGCGGCGCCGTTAATCGGATAGCGCGCCGTCGCCGAAATATCGAGCGGGGGGCAATAGGCCTTCGCCTGCTCCGGCGTCAGCCATTCATTATCGATGCCATAGAGCCGGTTGGCATGGATATGCCGCTTGAAGGACTGCTGATCGTGGATGTTGTGCGAGAGCATCATCACGCCGCGCGGCGAATACATCACATTGTAGTTCAGATCCTGCGAGAGGTTCTCCCAGAGCTTCATCGAATGCTCGTAGATGTGCATGCTCTCTTCATAGAGATAGTTCGAGCGGATGATGGTGGTGTTACGGCCGGTGTTGCCACCGCCGAGCCAGCCCTTTTCCAATACCGCGACGTTGGTGATGCCGTGCTCCTTGGCAAGGTAGTAAGCTGCTCCCAGACCATGCCCGCCGCCGCCGATGATAATGACGTCGTATTGCGCACGCGGCTCCGGCGAAGTCCACTGCCTCTCCCAGCCCTTGTGGCCTCTGAGCGCTTCCCGTGCCACGGCAAAAACCGAGTATTTCCGCATCCGCCTTGATCTCCTTCAGGGAAAGGCATTTTCTTCGTGGCCATACAAATCGCAAATCGAAATGCGGCACAACGTTTCTTTTGCGACGCGAACGGGCTTTTGTTTGACATGGGTGGAACAAGTGCTGATGACAGTGAGGTTGTCGCATCCGCCCGCCCGCACCGGATTAGTCCGACTAACCCAAGAGGGCAGGAAGACGAGCCGTAAAATTACATGCTAATATTCCTATTCTTAGGGGTATTCCCATGTCCTATCTGAGTCTTGCCACAGCCACGGTGCTCAGCGCGGTGCTTTTCAGTTCCATGCCGGCCTCCGCAGCCGAGCAGGTTGGCCAGGCGGTCCACATCAAGACGGAAGTGACCGGTCAAACGGGACCGCTGACCGTAAATGCCGCAGTCCATCGCGACGAGCGCATTCGTACATCGAAATCCGGCCTCGGCCAGTTTCTCTTCCGTGACGGCACCAAGCTTGCGGTCGGCTGGGGTTCGTCAGTCGTCATCGACAAATACATCTTCGATGACTCTCAATCGGTGAAAAAGCTGAGCATCCGCGCAGCGAAGGGGACTTTCCGCTGGATCAGCGGCAGTTCGAAATCGTCCGCCTACCAGATCCTGACACCTGCGGGCACGATCGGCGTGCGTGGCACCGCCTTCGATTTCTATGTCGGCCCGGATGGAACGACGGCCGTCGTGATGCTGAATGGCGCCGCCCAGTTTTGCGGCCCGGGTGGCTGCCGGCAACTGACACGCCGTTGCGACTATGTCGTTGCGACCCCCAACGGCAACATGACGGATGTGGCGCGCGTAAACCAGGGCGTCCTTCGAAGACTGGAGACGGCACGCGCCCTCCCATTCCTTTCCGGCAGTCAGTCGCTTTCCGGCATGATGGGCGGCGGCTGCGGACTCATGGCGACAGTGCAGCGGCCCGATAACCTTCAGCGCCAGGCGCCGGCCGTCCCGCCTCGGGAACCGACGCCGGAGAAGCCGCATAAACCCGACAAGCCGGATAAGCCCGATAAGCCCGATAAGCCCGATAGACCACACAAACCCGACAGGCCGGATAAGCCGGACAAGCCGCATGACCACGATAGGCCGCATAAATCACATGATCACCACCGGGGCGATCACGACAGCGACCGCGACGAAGGCGACCATCATCATGGCAAGGACCGCGATAGGGATCGCGGCGAACGGAACCACCATCGCTGATACGTCATTGTGCGGGGCGCGCTTCCTCGGAAATCGGTTCATCACGGAAATGTTCGGCCCTGCGGGAAATCCGGCGATAAAACTCTGCCAGGCCGGGAGCGATCATTTTGGTCTTCAACCTGATGGCACTGACGATCCTGCGCGTGTCGGGCGAGCGCGAGCGAAATGCCTCGATAAGCTGATTGTGGAGCTGCCGCAGCTCACCAAATTCGGCCGATTGCGTCACGCGCTCATCGCCGACGACGGCGAATAGGCGCGTCCGGCTGCTCTTTCCCTTCAGGCCGATGGTGCCCGCCTTAAGCAGCGCAGCACCTAACTGCAGCCGCGCCGTGTCCTCCGAAATCAGAATATCGAAGCCGACTTCCTTGCAGGAGGATTCGATCCGCGCAGCAACGTTCACGGCATCGCCGACGGCCGAGTAGTTGAAGCGCGTTTCGGCTCCCATATTTCCGACACAGGCAATGCCGGTATGGATGCCGATGCCGATTCCCACCGGCTGATCCTTGCCGAAGCCGAAGGCATCGGCAGCATTGAGCTCGGCAAGCGTTTCGCGCATGGCCAGAGCGGCGCGCACCGCCTTCGTCTCGTGATCGGCCACATCGACTGGCGCATTCCAGAAGGCCATGATCGAGTCGCCGATGAACTTGTCGAGCGTGCCCTCATTGGCAACGACATGGCGGCTCAGCGCGTCGAGCAGCGTGTTCAGGAATCCGACGACGGCCGTCGGCGGCAGCCGCTCACTGATTTCGGTAAAATGACGCACGTCGACGAACATGACCGTCAGTTGCCGATCGTCTCCGCCAAGGCGCAGTGCGTCGCGCGTATGCTCGATACGATAGAGAAGCGATGGCGACAGATACTGCCCGAATGCGCGGCGAACCTCGCGCCTTTCACGGTCGATCACCAGGATGCGGAACGACGTCGCGGCGAAATGCGTCACTGATCCGCTGATGATCGGAGCCAGCGGATCGAAAAGAAGCCCGGCATAGGAAAAGCAGAGCCAGGAGGCGACGACAGCAAGCGCAGTAATCGCCAAACCACAGGCCAGGGCGACCGCCGGGCTGACGAAGGTCGTCAATATCACCAAAAGGCCGCCAAGCACTGCGATGGCGAATATTTCCAGGCCATCCGCCCAATCGGGCCGCGACAGATAGCGGCCGGTCAAAATCTGCTCGACGGTCTGGGCGTGCAGCGAAACCCCCGGCACATTCTCTCCGAGCGCCGTGACACGGATATCCTGCAGCCCCGCGGCCGATGTGCCGATAAAGACGATACTTCCGTTTATCGCCGCGCTGACCTCGGCCGAGGCACCTTTTTCTGCAAGCACATGCCGCGCGGAGACATATCTCTGCGCACGGTCGGGGCTGACATAGAGCCATAGCTCGCCGGCGGCCGTCACGGGGACGACAAAATCGCCTGTCTTGACCGAGACCATGACGCCCGCCGCATCCGGCGCGCCCGCCAGCACATAGGTCGAGACGCCCTGGGCAACACGCAGCGCCTCCAGCGCCAGATTCGGATAAAGCTGCTCCCCATCCGTCAAAAACAGCGGAACTGCCCGCACGACCGACGAAGAGCTGCCCGGATTGAGACTGATATGACCGATGCCAGCGGCGTTCGCTTCAAGGCGCGGACGTAACGGCGTTGCGGCATTGATATGCGGGGGTGCGCCGACGGGACTCTCGCCGGTGAAGGCGAAGCCTGCCTTGACCGACGGGCGATAGGTTCCCTCGTTGGTCAAGCCGAAGCCGAGCACGACAGGCTTATCAGCAATCGAATCGGCGAAAATCTCGTCATTGTCCGGCAATTGCGACAGCAGCGACGGATCGATGCCGGACACATTGCCTAAGACGGCCCGTGGCGAAAGCCGGTCCGGCTCGGCAAAGAGAATGTCGAAGGCGATCGCCGCCGCACCCATCTCGGACAACCTGTCGACGAGCAGAGCCAGCCTGTCTCTCGGCCACGGCCACTGGCCGAATTCGCGCAGCGATGCCTCGTCAATATCGATGACCCGAACCGGCAGCTCTTCGAAGGACCGCGGCGATAAGCGCTGGTATTCGTCGAAGGTCACATCGCGGATCGATCGCAGCAGCTGTGGATCGCTGGCCCGCAGCAGGGTGAGCACGGCAACAATCGCCAAGCCGATGATGACACCGATTTGCTGCGCGCGTGTCATGAACCCGATGGCGCCCCCTACGCTGCAAGCCGCTGAGCAGCGAAGAAAGGCTACGCCGCTTTAGCGCCGAACGCCATCCTGTCGCAGAACTGGCACGCAGCATAAAGAGAGATTGTGTCGGAGCGCGTGGGAATCGGGCAGACGCCGTCCGGGGAGGGACCGCGTTTTGCAATAAACCTATTGGCCGGCCGATTTGATTGAAACCTTGCGCTTCCTTTTCGGAGCCGGAAGTTCGGGCTCAGCTTCGGCCTGCCGCTGCAGACGGAGGGCTTTCAGCTTCTCCGTCTTTTTTTCACGCAGTTTTGCTTCGTCTGCAATAATCGCCCGCGCCGTGTGATCCGTGGCTTCCGCCTTGTCGCGGGCCGACATCTTCGTGGCGTTGAAGAATGCGTCCTTTGTGGCAGTCATTCACTTTTCCTTGGATGGTTCGCGATTTGGAAACCACGCTCGCAAGCGACACTCAACGTGTATTTGCGGCCTTTTTGGGCATCGGCAGCAAACCTTCGCGCTGCATCTTCTTGCGCGCGAGTTTCCGCTGACGGCGGATAGCTTCGCCCTTTTCGCGGGCGCGCTTCTCGGATGGCTTTTCATAGGCGCTGCGCGCCTTCATTTCACGAAACAGACCTTCGCGCTGCATCTTCTTCTTGAGAACGCGAAGAGCCTGGTCGACATTGTTGTCCCTGACGAGAACCTGCAAAATCTTATCCTTTCGCGGCAATGGATGCCGTATCGTTAACGAGGGGAGGCGTTACTTTCGAACCTTGATGCTGGACGTCTTCAGCCAAGGCTCGGCATTGGAAGTTTGGGCTACCTGAGCGCCTGAAATCCGCGGCGGGGATTCGGTCGCATCGATATCAAGCGCTGTTATCCTGCGCTCGAAGTTTTCGGCCTCGAACCGAACACGGTACTGTACATGTCCATGGTCGTTCGGCAGGACGCCGACGACCTTGCATCGCCTGTCGGCAGCGGCCGTTCGGGTGAGACCGGACTTCAGCACGACAAAGTCACCTATTTTATAGGTCGGCTTTGCCTTATAGTTCGGCTTTGGCATCACGGTGCTCTTTCAAAATGTCAAAAAGGCCGGGCGTTCTACCCGACCTCTTCCCGTCATTCAGCCTGCTGCCAGTACATCCGTGGTCAGCCGTGGCAAATGACAAATCACGCGGCCTGGAGATTATCCGCTGCGTTCTTGCCGGACTTTTTGTCCCGGACGAGATCGTAGCGTACCTTCTGCCCGTCGGACAGCGCGCTCATGCCGGCACGCTCCACGGCGGAAATGTGAACAAATACGTCGGTCGAACCGTCGTCCGGCTGAATAAAGCCAAAGCCCTTGGCGCTATTGAACCACTTAACTGTGCCTGAATTCATGAACGATCTCCTTTCAATCGCTGCACTGCCGGGAAAAATTCGCCGGCTCTTATCGAGAGTTGAGAGGAAATCTGACAGAGCGCTCAGCGCGTGACAAAGGTCACAAGCAATATTCGATAGGCTCATATATAGGGGTATTTCTGCATACCGCAATAGCAAATGCATTTCTGGACACCGCATCCGCCAGGCAGGCGGAAGGCTTATCCGCCATTTTTTCCGCAGATCGCCATATCAGTCTGGACTTCGTGGCTTCGATCTGTTATCCCGCATCACCAATCGCAAGGCTCCGGCCGCGCGAGCCGTATAATTTTGCCCTGGCGCTGTGCCGCCGCTGGTGTCAACCAAAACCAAAGGAACGTGATTCTCGTGCAGGTACTCGTCCGCGATAACAATGTCGATCAGGCTCTCCGCGCTCTCAAGAAGAAGATGCAGCGCGAAGGCATTTTCCGCGAAATGAAGATGCGCGACTACTACGAGAAGCCGTCGCAGAAGCGCGCCCGCGAGAAGGCCGAAGCTGTTCGCCGCGTTCGCAAGCTGGCTCGCAAGCGGGCACAGCGCGAAGGTCTGGTCGCACGCTAAGCGGTGCCGTCGTTATTTCGACGTTTTCAAATGCATGTTGGCGGGGGCGATTACGTGTCGCCGCCGCCTTTTTATTTTTGCTGCTGAAGATCGCATATCCGATTGCCCCCGGATATGACGCATGGGGGAAGCGCACGAATGGCTGATTTCTTGTTCACCTCGCCCCGGTCCTTGCGCGCGCCGAAAGCGACGCTGCTGCCGGTGCTTGCAGTTCTTACCGCAATCGGCCTTGCCGGCTGCCAGACCGACAACACCTCCGATGCTGTGATCCGCCTCGACAAGGCTCAGGGGTCCGAAGAGAACATCGCCTCGCTGACCTCGGTGATCAATTCCAATCCGCGTGATCCGGAAGCATACAACGTCCGAGGCTCGGCCTATGGCCGTGCCGGTCAGTTCAAGGCCGCGCTGAACGACTTCAATACCGCCCTGCAGATCAATCCACGCTTCTTCCAGGCCTATGCCAACCGCGCGCTCGTCTATCGCAACATGGGCCAGCAGCAACAGGCGATTGCCGACTACAACGCCGCGCTGCAGATCAACCCGAGCTACGACGTCGCCTATATCGGCCGCGGCAACGTCTATCGCCAGGCCAGCCAGGACGATGCGGCATTCAACGATTTCGCCCGCGCGATCCAGCTCGGCACGACGGATGGGCGCGCCTATCACAATCGCGGCCTGATTTTCCAGAAGCGCAATCAGCAGGACAAGGCGATCGACGATTTCTCGAAGGCAATCTCGCTGTCACCGAATTCGCCCGAGCCCTATAACGGCCGCGGCATTTCCTATATCGCGCTGAACGACGACGACAATGCCTTCGCCGACTTCAACCATGCGATCGAGCTCAACGGCAACATCGCCGAATCCTGGGCCAACCAGGCGCTCGTCTATGAGCGCCGCGGCGAAAAGGACAAGGCGGCCCGTTCCTATCGCCACGCGATCGGGCTGGACCCCAAATACCAGCCGGCCCGCGACGGCCTGGCGCGCATCGGCGCGGCAACCAGCGGCTGATACCTGTAGACCACGGAGAAAAGAGCGATGGCGGCGAAACGGCATGTGATCGTCGTCGGCGCCGGTATCATAGGCGCCTCGATCGCCTGGCATTTGGCGAAGGCCGGTGCTGCTGTGACGGTCATCGCCGAAGAAACCGGCGGCGTCGCAACACCCAATTCCTTCGCCTGGATCAATGCCAGCTGGGGAAACCCCGAATTCTACTTTCATTTCCGGCGCCGCTCGATGGCGGAGTGGAAGCGGCTCGCTGCGGAGCTTCCGGGCCTGCCGCTTTCGTGGTGCGGCGGCATCTGCTGGGACCTGCCCCGCGATCAACTCGAAGCTTACGCGAAGGAGCATGGCGGGTGGGGTTACGGAATCAACCGCATCGAGCGCAGTGAGATCTCCCGCCGTGAACCCTATCTCAGTAATGCACCCGATTTTGCCCTCGCTGTCGCTGAGGAAGGCGCAGTCGAGCCGGTCGCAGCCGCGCGCATGATGCTGGCGGATGCTGAAGCGCGAGGCGCGAGATTCATCGGCGCTGCCGTTCGCAGCCTCATCCGTAGCGGAGATCACATTGCCGGCGTCGTGACGTCGCAAGGTCTGGTCGATGCGGATCATGTCGTCCTCGCTTCCGGCGCAGGATCCGTTCCCATAGCCGCGTCAGCCGGGATCACGCTGCCGATTGACGCGCCGCCCGGCCTGATCGTCCACTCCCGCCCGTTCGAGAAACGGCTGCACGGCTTGGTGATTGCGACGGAACTGCATATGCGCCAGACGACCGAAGGGCGCATCATCGCGGGCAGCGATTTCGGCGGTAGCGATCCGGGCGAAGACCGCAAGGCGACCGCGGCCGCTCTCTTTGCAAAGGTCAAAGCGAGCCTTTTGGAAAGCGACGCGCTGACACTGGATTTCCTCACTGTCGGATATCGCCCGACGCCGCGAGATGGCTTCCCGATCATCGGCAATTGCGGCATCGGCGGCCTTTACATCGCCGTTATGCATTCCGGCGTGACGCTTGCTCCGTTGGTCGGCGCGCTCGCGACAAACGAAATTCTGTCAGGCGCAACTGACGCAAGCCTCGGATCATTTCGGCTCTCCCGGTTCGCCTGACGGCACAATTGTATGACCATTACAATTCTTCCGTCAGCATGTTTTAGTGTGTTGCAACCACTTTCCCGTGCCCCTAACATGTTCCTGCTTCGATAGCAGGCTATCGGGAATCCGAACGCGTTGAGGGCACTGACGGCGATGCAGTTTTTTGCTTTCGTAACTGTTTGCGAAAATCCGGCCGGGCCATTCGCCCTCGAAAGCCTGCAAAGACTATGCCCATGAGTCTGCGCACGCGGCTGTTTCCCAAAGCTTCGATCGGCACCTACCTGATTGCCATGGCGGTCTCGATCGCCGTGCCGATCTTTGCTTTCGTCACACTCCTGCTTCTGCAGCTCGAGGACAATCAGCGCACGACGCTGCGGCGCGAGACGGCGCAAGACGCGCTGACCCTCTCTCGCTCCATTGACCGGCAGTTGCAGGACATGGCGACGACACTTCGTCTGCTCTCAACCTCGCCGGAACTCGAGAACAACGACTTCGCCTCGTTCCATGAGCGGACAGAAACGGCCCTGCGCGGCGATACACTCTACGTGATCGCCGTCGACCGAAGCGGCCAGCAGCTACTGAACACGCGCCGTGATTTCGGCACGCCGCTCAGCAAGACAGCCAATATCCCTGCGATGGAATCGGCCATCAAGTCCGGCCGTATCGAAGCATCCGACGTCTTCAAGGGAGCGACAAGCGGCGAGTGGGTCTACAATGTCACGATGCCGCTGGATGCAGGTCAAGTCGCGGCCCTGATCGTCACCCAGAATGCCAAGGACCTCGCCAGACTTGTCACGACCGAAGGGCTTGCGTCGGGTTGGTCGGCTGCGGTGATCGATCAGGGCGGCCATGTGGTGGCTTCGAGCGGCATGGCAAGCATTGCCCCTGGAACGCCGTTCGACACGCGCATCTTGCCGTCGCTTATCGCTTCACGCGGCGTCTTCGAAGACGAGGATATTCTGCCGAACCAACTCCTGGGTTATGCCCAAATTCCCGGCTGGTCCTGGAAAACGGTGGTCTGGGGACCGGTTGCCACGGCCCAGGCATCGATCCTCACGACATGGCGTTTCCTGATCGTCGGCGGCATCGCATTGCTTCTGGTCGCCGTGCTTGCGGCCTATGCCGTGGCGCGGCAGGTGCGCACTACGATCCGCGATATAGCCGACATGGCGAGCCGCATGGGCGAGGGCCAAATCGTGGCGCCGATCGATACCAGCGTCATCGAGGCAAACCAGGTCGCCGTTGCTCTCTCCAATGCCTCTTTCGATCGCAGCCAGACGGAAGACCGTCTGCATTTCATAATGCATGAGCTCGTGCATCGAACGAAGAACCTGCTCACGCTTGCCCAGGCAATGATGCGCCAACTCGCCAAACAGGCCGACAGCGTCGAAGGCTTTCAGTCGGCCGTTTCCGATCGCCTCGACGGGCTCGTCCGTTCGATTGAGCTTTTGACAAGCGAACAATGGTCCGGTGCCTCGCTCCGCCGGGTCATCGACATTCACCTGGAGGCCTTCCCGCAGGCGGCTGAACAGCTTGAGATTTCCGGAGAGGATTTTGTCGTCAAGCCGGAGGCGGTCCAGAACCTCGGCCTGACGCTGCACGAACTTGCGACCAATTCGGTGAAATACGGTGCGCTTTCCGTGCCGCAGGGCCGCGTCTTCTTCTCCTGGGCGAATATCCAGGTCGAGGATCAGTCCGAGGCAATGCTGCGTTTTATTTGGGAGGAACGGAGCGGTCCCGAGGTCGCTACACCGTCGCGCTCCGGCTTTGGAACCACCGTCATCAAGACGCATGCAGCAGCAGCCTTCCGCGGAACGGTGCAGGTGGACTACCTGCCGCAGGGCCTGATCTGGACCCTGACAGCACCGCGCAGCACGCTCGAGCGCGAATAACGGCCGGAACAATCAAAAGGATCAATTCGTTTCCGATAGGTCATCCGAAAGGAGAACGGCCATGTTTAAGCACATGATCATCGCAGCAACGGCGGCGGCAGCAGTCTTTGCAAGCCCGGCAGGCGCTGCGAACTATATCAGCCTCGGCCGTCTGGTCTGCGGATCGGAAGGCGGTCAGGGACTGATTGTCACTTCGCAGAAGAATCTCATCTGCACCTATACGCCTGCCGGAGGCGGCCCGAAAGCGGTCTATGCCGGCAAGATCGAGAAATTTGGGCTGGATATCGGCGAGACCGGCAAAAGCGTTATGATCTGGCAGGTTCTTGCCAAGACCGGCACGAACATTCCGGAATTTGCGCTTGCCGGTGAATACTACGGGATCGGCGCCGATGCCAGCCTTGGCGCAGGTGCCGGTGCCAAGGTGATCGCCGGTGGCACCAACAAGGCTTTCATGCTGCAGCCGCTGAATGTGCAGGCCCAGGAGGGCCTCAATCTCGCGATCGGCGTGGAGAAAATGACGCTGGCGCCCGCTGCTACCTGACAAAGGTCAGCGGAGATGGACAAAGGCTCGCCTCGGCGGGCCTTTTTCTACGGCTGGCATCGCTTAAAATAAAGGCCCGGCTCGGCGCTGGCTCAGTGGCCGATCGCTTTGTTGATCTCCTCGGTGACCTTCTTTGCGTCGCCGAGCAGCATCATCGTGCCATCCTTGTAGAACAGCGTATTGTCGATGCCGGCATAGCCGGAGCCGAGCGAACGCTTGACAAAGAGGCAGGTCTTGGCCTTGTCGACATCAAGGATCGGCATGCCGTAGATCGGCGAGGTCTTGTCATCGCGTGCCGCTGGATTGGTGACGTCGTTGGCACCGATGACATACGCGACATCGGCCTGGCCGAAGTCGGAATTGATGTCTTCGAGTTCGAAGACCTCGTCATAAGGCACGTTCGCTTCGGCCAGCAACACGTTCATGTGGCCGGGCATGCGGCCGGCGACCGGGTGAATTGCGTATTTGACTTCGACGCCGGCCTTCTTGAGATTGTCGGCCAGCTCGCGAAGCGCGTGCTGCGCCTGGGCAACCGCCATGCCGTAGCCCGGCACGATAATGACCTTGGAAGCGTTCGCCATCAGATAGGCGGCATCCTCTGCCGAGCCGAGCTTGACGGTCTTGTCGGAATTGTCCGCTGCCCCTGCGGAGGTCTCGCCACCGAAGCCGCCGAGAATGACGGAGATGAACGAGCGGTTCATGCCCTTGCACATGATGTAGGACAGGATCGCACCCGAAGAGCCGACCAGCGCGCCGGTGATGATCAGAGCGAGATTGCCGAGCGTGAAACCGATACCGGCTGCCGCCCACCCCGAATAGGAGTTCAGCATGGAGACGACGACCGGCATGTCGGCGCCCCCGATCGGCACGATCAGCAGCACGCCAAGCGCCAGCGAAAGCACCACGACCGCCCAGAAATCGAAATGGCTTTCGGTTGCCGCGAGCCCGATGATGAAAAAGACGATCAGCACCAGCAGCGCGATGTTGATGATATGCCGGAAGGGAAGCAGGATCGGCTTGCCGGACATGCGCCCGTCGAGCTTCAGAAAAGCGATGATCGAGCCGGTAAAGGTAAGCGCCCCGATCGCGGCGCCGATCGCCATCTCGATACGCGCCTCGCCATGGATCGAGCCGATATCGCCGATGCCGAAGGAGGCCGGTGTATAGAGCGCGGAGGCAGCAACCAGCACGGCGGCAAGGCCGACCAAGGAGTGAAAGCCCGCTACCAGCTGCGGCATAGAGGTCATCGGGATGACGCGGGCGATATAGGCGCCCGCCCCGCCGCCGATCGCCAGTCCGAGCACGATCAGCACGAAGCCGGCGAAAGAAGGCGTGGCCAGCACCAGCGTCGTGAGGATCGCCATCCCCATGCCGATCATGCCGTAGAGATTGCCCTTGCGGCTGGTGGCCGGATGGGAGAGGCCGCGCAGTGCCAGGATGAAAAGCACGCCGGAGACGAGGTAGAGGAAAGCTGCGATATTGGTCATTCGTCCGGCCTCACTTGTCCTTCTTGCGGTACATCGCCAGCATGCGCTGCGTGACGAGGAAACCGCCGAAGATGTTGACCGAGACGAGCACGAGCGCAACGAAGCCGAAGCCGGTCGCAAGCCCGCTTGCCGAAATGCCGACTGCAAGCAGCGCGCCGACGACGATGACTGAAGAGATGGCGTTGGTGACGGCCATCAGCGGCGTATGCAGCGCCGGCGTCACCGACCAGACGACGTAATAGCCGACGAAGATCGCCAGCACGAAGATTGCGAACTGGAAAATGAAGGGATCGATCGCCCCGCCCGTTGCCGCACTTGCCGCTTCCGGTGCCTGCGCGGCCGCCGCCACGACTGCGTTGACCGCCTGGTCAAGCTGCTCCAGCGCCTTGTCCATTGCTTCACTGGCCATCAGCTATCCCCTTCTTCGTCCCGCCGAATGCCGGATGCACGACATCGCCTGCATAGGTCAGCATGGTGGCTTTGATGAGTTCGTCGTCGAGATTGAGGAGGACGCTGTTCGTCTCCTTGTTGAGCATGGTCTCGAGGAAGGTGACGAGGTTCTTGGCATAGAGCGCCGAGGCGCTGGCGGCGACCCGGCCCGGCAGGTTGGCAAAGCCGATCACCTTGACGTCTTCGACATCGACGACCGTGTCTGCAACCACGCCCTCGATATTGCCGCCACGCTCGACCGCAAGATCGACGGCAACGGCGCCGGGCTTCATCGAAGCCAGCATCTGGCGCGATACGAGCTTCGGGGCAGGGCGGCCGGGGATCAGTGCCGTTGTGATGACGATGTCCTGCTTGGCGATATGCTCGGCAACAAGCGCTGCCTGTTTCGCCTGGTATTCCTTGGACATTTCCTTGGCATAGCCGCCCGCCGTCTCCGCAGCCTTGAACTCCTCGTCTTCAACGGCGATGAACTTGGCGCCGAGCGAGGCGACCTGTTCCTTTGCGGCGGGGCGAACGTCGGTGGCCGAGACCGCAGCGCCGAGGCGCCGCGCCGTCGCAATCGCCTGGAGGCCCGCCACGCCTGCACCCATCACGAAGACCTTGGCGGCCGGAACGGTACCGGCCGCCGTCATCATCATCGGCAGGGCGCGATCATAGACTGACGCTGCTTCAATGACGGCCTGATAGCCGGCGAGATTTGCCTGTGAGGAAAGAACATCCATGGACTGCGCGCGCGTAATGCGCGGCATCAGTTCCATCGCGAAGGCTGAAAGCCCTGCCTTCGCCATTGCGGCAATCGCCTCATCGTTTCCGTAGGGATCCATGATCGCGATGACGACGGCGCCGCTCTTGTAGCCGGCAATCTCCGCCTCCGTCGGGCGGCGCACTTTCAGCACCACATCCGCGGTTGCCGCATCGCCAGCCGAGCCGATCCGCGCCCCTGCAGCCTCGAATTCGCTGTCCGGCATGCGCGATAAAACGCCAGCACCTGCCTCGACCACGACGTCGAAGCCGAGGTTCCTCATCTTCTTCACAGTTTCGGCAGACGCCGCAACGCGTGTCTCGGAACCGATCGATTCTTTGGTAATGAAAACGATATTGCCCAACTGCCCCCTCCTCCGGGTCAGCCAAACCACCGCGGGCTCACCGCTCAGGCCAAGCACCTATTCAAAAATTCGGAAATGCCGCTCCTCGCCTGCTGCCGCTCAGCGCAGCAGGACGATGCCGGCAACGAAGATGATGAGAAAAACCAGGAGGCCGCCGAGAAAGCCGCTGCTGGTGAAAAAACCGGCCGTCATGGCAAGCAGCAGGGCGATCAGGAACATCGCGCCGTATTTCGCAGCCGAAATGAACATATTGTAGGTTTGTTCATGTTCCTTGTAGTCCATCGGCGCGCCGACTTCGACGGGTCCGTTGTGTTCTTCGGCCATGAAATTTCGTCTCCCTGAATGCCATGATCCCATTCAGGGCTTACACAAAGCCTGGGAAAAGCGCAATGCATGAGAATGCCGCAGCCGGTACGCTTTGCGGCATTTCATGAGCGCGGCTTAAAGCGGCAGATCGGTGCCGAACTGGCCTTCCGGCACGAAGCGAGCGGTCGGGATGATGGTGAGCGACGGCAGCGTGCTTTCGGGGCTGCGGGAAAACATCATTCGCTGTTCGCTGGCGCTGGACATAAAGAAGGGATAGCGCGTCAGAAGCTTTCGGCCAACCTCGATCACATTCGTCGCCATCAGCGTCATGTCGATTCCGTAATTCTTCGCCAGCCGGCCGGGCACGATGGTATCGGCATAGAAGACCCGCTTGTAGAACGCGGCGTGCGGGGGCCGGCAGAACTGAAGAACGCGGTCGGCACGGAAATGCGCCGCCGCAACGATGCTTGGCCTCAGCGTCAGGTAGGGAATCCACGACAGGTCGGCGGTCAGTTCCGGATCGGCCGCAAAGCGCGCCGGATCGATCAAGGTCAGCCCTGCATCCAGGAGCGAATCGATCGCCTCGGGAAAGGCGCCGGCGGACTGGCTGACGCGATGGTCCGGCGTTACATAGTGAAGTCGGACCGTGCTGACCATTTCGCCGTAATAGTAAAGACCGAAGACATAAGCATGGCTATCGAAATCGGTATCGTCCAACAGCCCTTTTGGGGCGAGCGCCAGCACATCATGGGCCTTGTAGGCCTTCCAGCGCAACCGTTCGACATCCTCCATGTCCTCGCTGCTTTCGATGCGGCGATATTCGACATGGTCCAGAATTTCGAGAAGCTTTCTTGAAAAGTCACTTGTATTCAAAGGGATTGACGCCATTGATGTTCCCGCAGTTAACGGGCCATTAATCATATCTGGTCACGCAAAGAGCAAGAATTATCAAAAATTTCTGACGTATTTGAATTATTAAGGTTAACAGACCCGGATAAATGGGCTCTTGTCGCGATGGCGGCAATCCCGGCTCAGGCGACCTTGCTGCGGCGGCGCTGGGTGACGCGACGGCTGAGTGCTTGCGAAAGGATGCCGATCTCCTTTGAGGGGACCGGCGGAGAGAAGACATAGCCCTGCACGAGATCGGCGCTGCGATGCTTGTTGAGCAATGCCAGTTGCTCAACAGTTTCCACACCCTCGATGACGATCTTGAGCCCGAGCTCGCGGGCGAGATTGACGGTACCGCACAAAAGCTTCAGACGGCGCGTGTCTTCCGCGATATTGCGAACGAAGGAGCGATCGATCTTGACGATATCGAGCGGCAACGTGTCGAGATAGCTGAGGCTGGAAAAACCCGTGCCGAAGTCATCGATCGCAATGGTAATGCCGTGTGAGCGCAATTCCGCGAGGATGGCGCGCACCGCCGCAGGCTCGTCGATGAGACAACTTTCTGTAATTTCCAGATGCAGCCGCGACGCTTTCAGGCCGGATGTTGAAAGCGCTTCCGAAACGACGGCGAGGATATCGTTGTCACGCAGGTCGCGTGCCGAGAGATTGACCGATATCGCGATGTGGTCGGGCCAGGTCATGCATTCGCTGCAGGCCTTGAAGAGGATGAACCGCGTGATGTCCGATATGATGCCCATCTCTTCGGCGAGGCGGATGAAAACGTCCGGCGGAATGGCGCCTTTTTCCGGGTGGACCCAGCGCGCCAGCGCCTCGGCGCATTCGATGCGTGTCCCATCGTTTTTGAACATCGGTTGAAACGCGACGCTGAGCGCGCCCGCAGCCACCGCTTCGCGCAAGTCCGCTTTCAGCTTCTGCTGCTCGATGTAGCGGCCATCCATTTCGTGTTCGAAGCCGGTGATACCGCCGCGCAGGCGTGACTTGCTTTCAAAGAGGGCGAGGTCCGCTTTGATGCTCCACTCCTCCATTGCAAATGCATTGCTTTCGAGGAGCGCGTAGCCGGCGCTGAGCGATACAAGGAAGGTGACCTCGTCCACTTCATAATTGCCCTGAATGTCGGCATGCACCCGGCGGATTTCGGCATCGAGCGCTTCGTTGTTCTTGGCATGCGGGAAGAAGATGACGAACTGGTCGCCCATGAGGCGGCCGACGATGGCATTGCCTGCTTCGTCCTTGATCCGTGCCGCGATCGCGCAGAGCAGGTGATCGCCGGTGATGTGGCCGCGCATGTCGTTAACGTGCTTGAACTCGTCGATGTCGAGAACCATGAAACCAAGCGGCCCACGCCTTTTCGGGTGGCGCTCGATATATTCCTTTACGAGATGACCGAAATATTCGCGGTTCGGCAGGCCGGTCAGCGCATCGAAGCGGACCATATGCAGGATCTTCTGCTCCGCCTTCACGCGGCTCGACACATCCTCGAAGATCAGAACGGCGCCGCCGTCGGCACGACGCTTCGCGGAAAATTCCAGCGAGAGGCTCTCGGGAAAATGGATCAGGGTACGCGACAGGCCCTCCTCGGCAACCTGTGTCAGTTGCCGCAGGATCAATTCCGGTTGCGAGGCATCCATGAAGCTGTAGCGCGCGCCGTAGCGCAGGACGGCACCGAGGTCGCGATCCTTCAACCGGTCCGGATCGCCGATCTTGAGAAGCTCGCAGGCCTTCCGGTTGATCACCTGGATACGGTTCGACGGATCGACCATCACGAGACCGTGCGGCATATTGTTGAGCGCGGTATCGAAACGATCGGCAATCAGCGAGATCTGCCGGTGAGCGATGACATTCTCATAAAGGAACTCGCGCACGCCGTTCGCCATCGCCCGCGTCGTCAGCCAGAAGGGAATGAGGAAGATAGAGAGGATGCCGCGATAGAAATCCAACGCCATCAGGCTGCAGACGATCATCGGCAGGCAGCAGGAGAAAGTCTGCAGGTCAACTGCCAGCCGCGAGCCGTAATTGCGGCCGACGACGGAAACCATGGTCGCCATGGTGACGGAAATGCAGGCAAGCTCCGCGAAGGAATCATGCACGACGAAGATGGCATAGCCGCTGCCGATGCCGAGAATGGCGGTAGTGCAGGCTGCACCGGCAACGAGGACACGCTCCCATCGCTCGATGCCGGCGCGCGACAGTTTCTCTTTTTCCACGCGATCGAACCGCCGGAAGGTGAGCATGCGGAGGCAAAAGACCAGGAGGGCGGCAGCCGACAGCAGAACATAGATGAAGGACTGCGTTTTGGCCGCAACTGCCAGGAACGTTGCGACATGCACAATGACGCCGGCAAGCAGCGTCATGCGGTTCCCCGAAAGAGAACTCACAAACGACAGATACACGTCGATAGGGACCCTGTTCGGGTTATGTGGTTTCATCCATACTTTCCCTGTGCGCCGGGATGATATGGGGAACCCTTTAAAAATTGATTGCCTAGACCCTAACTGTTTGGTTGTTTTTTCTAAAACCGAAGAGAGAATTTCAAGATTAAGAGCGAATTTCACAGCTATGAAGTGAAGTTTATGGAAAAATGATCCACGCTTAAGTTGCTGGTTGTACAGGCTGCATCTAGACCGCCGCATCCAAAGTCTACGACTAAAATTCTACACGGCCGTTTATTCTTTCAATTTCCGAAACCGTAGTTTACACAAATTTCAAAAGTGAGAACTTGCCGCAAAGGCAGAGTAAGGGGAAAGGCATGCCGGCGTTCCTAAGCGTCAGCCGGCTGATCGACAGCGTCAGCCAATTCATAGGGAAAATCGCGGATTACATGGTGCTTGTGTGCTGCTTCATCAGCGCCGGCAATGCAATCGTCCGCTATCTTTTCAATTACAGCTCGAATGGTTGGCTGGAGATTCAATGGTATCTCTTTGCCTACATCGTCGTGCTCGGGGCGGCTCATACTCTGCGCAACAATGAGCACGTACGCGTCGACCTGATCTACGGATCGGTTTCCGACAAGGCCAGAATCTGGATCGATATCATCGGTTTGATCGTCTTCCTGATCCCGGCCTGCTCCTTCCTGGCTTTCTTGTGCTGGCCTTATTTCGTGATCGCCTTCCAGCAGGGTGAGATATCCGCAAATGCTGGGGGGCTCATTCGCTGGCCGGTCAAGCTTATTCTTTTTTCAGGTTTCGCACTCCTGGTGCTGCAGGGCATTTCGGAACTCATCAAGAGGATCGCCGCGGTGCGCGGCTACATCCAGCTCGAAACGAAATACGAAAAGCCCCTGCAATAAAGCTCTCCGGGAGGAACGGACTTGTTTGACTTCGGTATCATTCCGCCGGCGATGTTTCTGGGCATGGTCATCTTCATGCTCTACGGCTTTCCGGTCGCCTTTTCGCTCGCATCCGTCGGCCTTTTCTTCGGGGTCATCGGCATAGTAACCGGGCATTTCAGCGAGGCCTTCCTGCAGGCCCTGCCCCTTCGCGTCTTCGGCATCGTTTCCAACGACTTGCTGCTCGCCATACCCTTCTTCACCTTCATGGGCGCCATTCTGGAAAGGTGTGGCCTGGCGGAGGATCTTCTCGAGGGAACCGGCAAGCTCTTCGGCGCCGTTCCCGGCGGTCTCGCCTACGCCGTCATCCTCGTCGGCGCTGTTCTCGGCGCCATCACCGGCACGGTTGCGGCATCGGTCATCACAATGGGCGTGATCTCGCTGCCGATCATGCTGCGCTACGGCTACAATCCGCGGCTGGCGACCGGCGTCATCGCCGCGTCGGGCACGATCACCCAGGTCATCCCGCCCTCCCTCGTGCTCGTCGTTCTCGCCGACCAGCTCGGCAGATCGGTCGGTGACATGTATCTCGGCGCCATCGGCCCTTCGATCCTGCAGGTCGCGATCTTCCTTGGCTTTATCCTGTTCCTGTCCATCTTCCGGCCAGGCTTGATGCCGCCGCTGCCGAAGGAGGTGCGCGGCGAGTTCAACTGGGCACTGCTGATGAAGGTGCTAGCCGGCATGGTGCCTTCCATTATCCTCATCTTCCTGGTGCTCGGCACGATCTTCATGGGGCTTGCGACGCCAACGGAAGCCGGCGCCCTCGGCGTCGTGGGCGCGATCGGGCTTGCAGCGCTCCACCGCCGCCTGACCTGGCCGCTGGTCCGCGAAGCCATGACATCGACGATGCATATCACCTCGATGGTGGTGATGATCTTGATCGGCTCGACTTGCTTCAGCCTCGTCTTTCAGGGCATGGATGGTTCGCGCTGGATCGAGCACATGCTGTCCGGCATCCCGGGCGGTCCGGTCGGCTTCCTGATCTTCGTCAACCTCTTCATTTTCGTCCTCGCCTTCTTCCTCGATTTCTTCGAAATCGCCTTCATCGTCATTCCGATGCTGGCGCCTGTCGCTTCGGCACTCGGTATCGATCTGATCTGGTTTGGCGTGCTTATCTGCGTGAACATGCAGACGAGCTTCATGCACCCGCCCTTCGGCTTCGCGCTGTTTTATCTGCGCTCCATCGCCAGCCGTGACGTGAAGACACGGGATATCTACATGGGCGCGATCCCATGGGTCCTCATGCAGCTCATCCTCGTTGCGGTTGTGATCTTCTGGCCGCAATCCGTGACTTACTGGCTGAACAAGGGTCCGGCCGTGGACCTCAACACGATCAAGATCGAAATACCCGGCTTCGGCGGCAATCAGCTCTCGCTGCCTCCCGCGCCTGGCGGCGGCAGTACGCCACAGATCCCGGGTCTCACCCTGCCGCCACTGAACGGTCTGCCCGGTCAGCAGCCTGCCCCTGCGACGCCCGCGCCGGCCAATCCGGCACAACCAGCACCGCCACCCGATCTCAGCCAACCTCCAAAGATCAATTGAAGGCAAACGAAGAAGCCCCGGATTTCCATCCGGGGCTTCTGTTGGCGATGCGATGAACGCGCAGAAGGGTTCCAAGCCGCCTAGAGCTTGCCCGATCGCTGCTGGATCATCATGAAGGTGTCGAACGTATATTCCGAGAGCTGCATCCACAGGTAAGCATCGCGCTTGAATGCGGTCTGGTCGTCGTAGATCTTCTTGAAAGATGGGTTCGAAGCCGAGAGCTCGCCATAAAGACCGGTCGAAGCCTGGAACGCGGCTTCCAGAATTTCCTGGCTGAAGGGACGCAGCGTCGCACCTTCGGCGACGAGCTGCTTCAGCGCTGAAGGGTTCTTCATATCGTATTTCGCCATCATCCTGGTATTGGAATAGGTGCAGGCGTCGGCGAGGATCGTCTGGTAGTGCTTCGGCAGACTGTTCCACTTTTCGAGATTGAAGAAAGCGTGGATCGCCGGACCGCCTTCCCAGAAGCCCGGATAGTAGTAGTACTTGGCGACTTTATGCAGGCCGAGCTTCAAGTCGTCATAGGGACCGACCCACTCGGACGCGTCGATCGTGCCCTTTTCGAGCGCCGGATAGATGTCACCGCCGGCAATCTGCTGCGGGATGACGCCGAGCTTTTCCATGACGCGCCCGGCAAGACCGGCGATACGCATCTTGACGCCCTTGAGGTCGTCGAGCGTATTGATTTCCTTGCGGAACCAGCCACCCATCTGGACGCCGGTATTACCGGCTGGAAGACCGAACATGCCCTGCGTGGCATAAAATTCGTTCATCAGGTTGATGCCATTGCCCTCGAAGAACCAGGCGTTGGTGAGGCGGGCGTTGAGGCCGAAGGGAATGGCCGTGCCGATTGCATAGGTCGGATCCTTGCCGACGAAATAGTACGAGCAGGTGTGGCAGCATTCGACGGTACCCGAGCTGACGGCGTCGGCCGCCTGCAGGCCGGGCACGATTTCCCCGGCTGCGAAAGGCTGGATCTTGAAGGCACCGTCGGTCGCGTCGGCGACTTGCTTGGCGATATCTTCCGCACCGCCAAAGATCGTGTCCAGGCTCTTCGGGAACGAAGAGGTCATGCGCCACGAAATTTTCGGATTCTCCTGCGCGATCGCCGGTGCGGCGAGCGCGCTTGCCGCAACGGCACCTGCCCCCGCAGTTCCAGCCTTCTTAATAAACGAACGACGATCCATCAAAAACCTCCCGTATAGATGGCATGCGCGGACGATTTCATCCCTACCCGCAGCAATGGAGGCGAGCTAAGCATGCGGCCGCCTGCGTTTCAAGCTTTAGTCGATCAGACTTTGGCATCACGGCAGCAATTTGGCGAATGCCGTGTTTCCATCGAAAATCAGCAGTTTAGCAAGATCTCTATGCTTGAATGGCGCAGATCGCCGCAATTTGGCCCGCCATTGCGCCGAGAAGTTGACTTTGAGGCCGATCTCGGTTCTCACAATAGAAAAATCGAGAGCTTTCCGGACCAAAAATGATGAAGCCGATCGTCGCCGTTCCTGCCGATATCCGCACCCTCGATGGCGCCGACTGGCATGCTGTCCAGCATCAATATGTACGCGCGGCGCTGAACGCTGCCGGCGTCATGGCCTTCATCATTCCTGCCTTCGAGAAAGGTTATGACACGGACGCAATCCTTGACCGAGTGGATGGTCTGCTGGTTTCCGGCTCCGCGAGCAACGTCCACCCATCGCTCTACGGTGCCGAGGCTCGCGAGAGTGATGGCCCCTTCGACCCGGCGCGTGACGCAACGGCCATACCCCTCATCCGCCGTGCAATCGATCGAGCCATCCCGCTGCTGGCGATCTGCCGCGGCATACAGGAGCTCAACGTCGCGCTCGGCGGTTCCCTTGCCAGTGAAATCCACGAGCAGGAGGGCATCTGGGACCACAGAAAGCCAGCCGATGTCGATCGCGACGGCATGTATGCTATCCGCCAGAGCGTTTTCGTCAAGGAAGGCTCCTGCATCGCCCGCATCATCGGTCCAGGCGAAGTCCTGGTGAACTCGCTGCACCGTCAGGCAATCGCCAAGACGGCGCCTCGCCTACAGGTGGAGGCGATTGCCGAAGACGGGACGATCGAAGCCGTTTCCGTCATCGACGCCAAAGCCTTTGCAGTCGGCGTGCAGTGGCATCCGGAATACTGGGCCGAAACCGACAAGCCCTCGAACCAGATCTTTGCGGCCTTCGGGGATGCGGCAAGGGAATATGCGGCGGCTAAGAATGTCTCCATGAAGGTTAAGGCTTAGGCACTCCGGTTGCACGACAGAACGACAGGTATCGACAGTGGCTCACGGCGAGATCAATATACGGCTCCTCGGCCCCGAGGATATTGAGCCTTTTCGGCAAATCCGCTTGGAGGCGCTGCAGACGGAGCCAGCGGCATATGCGAGCACCGCCGCCGATTGGGAGAGCCTGACAAACGATGAATGGCGTCACCGCCTCACGAACAATGCAGTGTTCGTCGCATTCCACCAAGAGAAGCCGGTTGGCATGATGGGCTTGATGCGGCAGCAATCGAGCAAGATGGCCCACCGTGCCACGATTATTATGGTTTACGTGCACAAGAGCTTTCGCGGTTTGGGCGCCGCTTCGGCGCTACTGGAACGACTGACCGGGCATGCTCGAGAGGTCGGCATCAGACAGCTGGAGCTGGCCGTAAGCGCGCAGAACCCGCCCGCGATCCGCTTCTACGAGCGCGAGGGCTTCAACCAGGTCGGGCGAATTCCGGGCGGAATTGTTCACGACGGCGAGGAAATCGATGATGTCGTTATGGCACGGCGCATCGTTGACTGAGCCCTTACCTTGCCGAAGGCGTCTCCGACACCGGAGTTAGCGGCCTGCCTTTGTCGAACCATTCGATGAGATTGCCGGCGACAAGATCGGCCATCGCATTGCGCGTCGGGATCGAGGCGGAGGCAACGTGCGGCAGCAGCACCGCATTCGGCAAGCTGAAGAGTTCCGCCGGGACCACCGGCTCGTCGTAGAAGACATCGAGGCCCGCAGCGCCTAGTGCGCCGCTCTTCAGCGCCGAAACGAGCGCTGCTTCATCCACCGTCCAACCTCGGCCGACATTGATCAGAATGCCGTCAGGGCCGAGTGCAGAAAGGATCTCCGCATCGATCGTCTTGTGGGTGTGAGGCGTCTTCGGAACGATCGCAATCAACGTATCGACAGCCTCGGCGAGACCTTTCAGCGTCGGGTGATAATCATAGGTGATATCTGGATGGATCGTGCGTGTGTGATAGCTGATCTTCACCTTGAACGGTTCAAGGCGCCTGGCGATCTCTTGGCCGATGCGGCCGAGGCCGTAGAGACCGACATGCCGTCCTTTTAAGGAAAAGCGCGATAATGGATAGGCCGAACCCGGCGTCCAGTGGCCCTCACGCAGCCAGTTCTCCGCCCGCGGCAGCTCGCGGACGGTGTTGAGCAACAGGCCGATTGCCGTATCGGCGACCTCGTCGTTCAACACATCCGGCGTGTTGGTGACGACGATACCTTTTTCCGCAGCATGCTTGACGTCCACCGCGTCATAGCCGACGCCGAAGCTCGCGATCACCTCAAGGCTCGGCAGCTGATCCATCCACCTGCCGGCAAACGCGCCGCTGACGGCCGCGCCGCGAATGCGGTTTGCGGTTTCGGCGTCGAGTTCCAACGTCTCGCTTTTTTCGACGGCGACAACTTCGAAACGGTCCTTCAAGGTCGCAAGAACGCGCTCGTGTATCTTCCCGGGAACGAGAATGGCGATGCGGGACATGGCTTTTCCTCTTGTCTTACTGGCGGGGTCTGTAAGGGCTTGTCGACTGGCGGATGCGCATCTCGGGTTTGATCAGGTGGATGCCGTCCGGCTCGTGACTGCCGGCCAAGCGATCGAGAAGTGCCCGGGCGGCAAGGCGGCCAACTTCAGCCTGCCCATTCCAGACCGTCGTCAGCGCCGGTGTCGAGAGCGAGGCTTCCTCGAGATCGTCATAGCCGGTAACCGAGATGTCCTTGCCTGGCACAAGACCGGCACGGGCAATGCCGTTCATGAGCCCGATGGCAACGAGATCGTTCCAGCAGACGGCGGCAGACGGCTTTTGCGGTAGCGACAGGAAATGCACAGCCGCCTCGAACCCGCCCTGCATCGAGCGCGGGCCGGGAATGCGCAGGTTGGGATCGACTTCGATCTCCGCCTTGCGCAGCGCATTGACATACCCCTGATAGCGGTCGCGGCCGGTCGAGGTCTGATCCGTTCCCCCGATCATGGCGATTGAGCGGTGGCCGAGCCCGATCAGGTGATTGGTAGCAAGCGAAATGCCGTAGCTGTCGTCACCGCGATAGGTCGGCAGGTCCATCCCCTCCATCGAGCGCGCGACAAGGATCGCCGGCATGCCGTTGGCCTCGGCAAGCTGCATGTCCTCCGGCGGCGTGCCGATTGCGGGCGACATGATGACGCCATCGCCGCCGAGCTGCAGCAGCGTCTCGATGAAGGTGCGCTGCTTCTCGACCGAATCGTAGTGGTTGGACAGGATGAAGGTATGACGGCTGCGATCGAGTTCGCTCTCGATCGCCTTCAGGATTTCGCCATAGAACGGGTTCATGATGTCGTGCACGACGACGCCGACGATGCCCGAGCGAGACGTACGCAGGCTTGCGGCCCGGCGGTTGTAGATATAGCCGAGCGCGCGCGCCTGTTCCTTGATCTTTTCCCGCGTATTGCCCGCAACGAGCGGGCTGTCGCGCAAGGCTAGCGATACCGTTGCCGTAGAAATGCCGAGTGTTTCGGCAATTGTCGAAAGTTTGATCTTTTGAGCCACGCATCCTCCCCAGGCAACGCGCGAGATGGTGGAGCGCATCGCGGAACCGGAAAAGAGCGCCCCTTAAAATGTTTAATTAAAAGATTAAACGCGGGGAGGCAAACCGAATTTTAATCGACCGTCAAATTTCGTCGGGTTCTTCGAACGGCACTGCTTCGGCCTGGAGATTGTTGTCGATCGCCTTTAGAAGGCGCACGAGGTTGCGGATTTCTTTCTCCGAAAAATCAAGCGTAGCCGTTCGATCGCAGGCCGACGCCGCCATCTCGATCGCCTTCACGCTGCCGCGCCCGAGTTCGGTGAGGTAGACCTTCGTCAGCCGCGCATCTTCCGCATCCGGCTTGCGCTCCAGGAAGCCCTGGGCTTCCATGCGGCCGATGGTGCGAGTCATGGTTGGCGCCTTGACGCCGAGTTTCTGAGCAAGGCCGCCTGCCGTCATCCCGTCGGTTTCAGCAAGCGAAAGAATGACGCCGTCCTGGCCGGCGTAAAGGCCGCTTTCAAGCAGACTACGGGAGAGCACCGTGCGCATCGACCGCGCAGCCTGCGTCAAAGCCGGCGAAAGATCGACAAGCGTGTATTCGGTCTGGTCCTTTTTCTTGGACTTGTTTTTCTTGCCGTCTTTGTGCTTCTTCCCCATCGCCATCCCTTTGATCTTTAAGCCGTGACAACGCTGCGTTATGACATTGCGCAGGTTCACGTCATAAACAAGGGGCATTGAAACCGGATGACAGCGCCTGCCCGGAACTTCGCGGACAACGATGCGGCACTTTCGGCTGAAGACCGCCGGAACTGGATCGCGGTTCTGCCGCTCGGCGCGCATGAGCAGCACGGCCCGCACCTTCCTTTCGAAACCGACACGCTGATTGCCGAAGGCATCGTCGAAAGGCTAAAGGCTGCCCTCCCCTCAACATTACCGGTCACCTTCCTGCCCACAGAACCGGTCGGCTATTCGATCGAACACATGGATGTCGAAGGCACGAAGACGCTGACCTACGGCGAAGCGATCCACCGCTGGCTCGCAATTGCCGGAATGCTGCACGATCTCGGCTGCCGCAAACTGGTAATGTTGAACGCCCACGGCGGCAATTCACCGCTGATGACAATCGTCGCAACCGAGGCGCGGGTGAAGTTCAACATGCTGGCCGTTGCGACCAGCTGGACCCGTTTCGGCGTGCCGGAAGAGGTGATTTCAGCTGAAAACAGGGCGATCGACATCCACGGCGGCGATATTGAGACCTCGGTCATGCTGGCGTTGCATCCCGGTAGGGTCACCATGTCCAAGGCTGAGGACTTCGCTTCAAGGCAGCTGGAATTTGCCAGGCGCTTCAAGCATCTACGCGCCTACGGGCCGCACGCCTTCGGCTGGAAGATGTTCGATCTGAACGTCCAAGGCGCGGCCGGAAACGCCGCTGCCGCTACGGTCGAGAAAGGCGAAGCGCTGGTCGGCCATGCGGTTAAGGGGCTGATGGAACTGCTGCGGGATGTGGATGCGTTTGACACATCCGAACTCAAATAGAGCGATCCGAAGGCAATGTGATCTTATAACATTATAAAACCCTTTGAACTGACGCGTCCAAATCCTTATATGGAACCGACCGTTTAAAGCCCTCTCGGCGGCAAGCCCATTCTTCGAGGTTCTCATGACCGACGCAATTTCGACTGAGCAGAAGCCCATCCCCGTCACCGTGCTCACCGGCTATCTCGGCGCCGGCAAGACGACGCTGCTTAACCGCATCCTGTCCGAAAACCACGGCAAGAAATACGCGGTCATCGTCAACGAATTCGGCGAGATCGGCATCGACAACGACCTGATTGTCGAGTCGGACGAAGAAATCTACGAGATGAACAACGGCTGCGTCTGCTGTACCGTGCGCGGCGACCTGATCCGCGTCGTCGAGGGCCTGATGCGCCGCCCCGGACGCTTCGACGGCATCATCGTCGAGACGACCGGACTTGCCGATCCGGTGCCCGTCGCCCAGACCTTCTTCATGGATGACGACGTGCGCGCCAAGACGGAGCTCGACGCCGTCGTCGCCCTTGTCGATGCCAAGCACCTGCCGCTGCGCCTGAAGGACAGCCGCGAGGCCGAAGACCAGATCGCCTTTGCCGACGTCGTCCTCATCAACAAGACTGATCTCGTCTCGCCGGAAGAACTGGCGCAGATCGAGGATATCGTCCGCGCCATCAACCCCTCGGCTCGCGTCTACAAGACAAGCCGCTCCGGCGTCGATCTCGCCCGCGTGCTTGATCAGGGCGCTTTCAACCTTGAACGCGCGCTGGAAAACGACCCGCACTTCCTGGAGCAGGAACACGACGATCACGTCTGTGGCCCGGATTGCGATCACGACCACCATCATCATGCGCATGACCACGATCATGATCACCACCATCATGATCACGATCACGACCATGGCCATCATCACCACGGCGCGATGTCGCCGATCCACGACGTGACTGTGCAGTCGGTGTCGCTGCGCGGCGGCCAGATGAACCCCGAGCGCTTCTTCCCCTGGATCCAGAAGATCACCCAGACGCAGGGTCCGAACATCCTGCGCCTTAAAGGCATCATTGCCTTCAAGGACGATGCCGAGCGTTATGTCGTCCAGGGCGTGCACATGATCGTCGAGGGCGACCACCAGCGTCCTTGGAAGGATGGCGAGAAGCGTGAGACGAGGCTGGTCTTCATCGGCCGCGAACTCGACCGCGAAAAGCTCGAAGCCTCCTTCAAGGCATGCGAGGCCGCGGCCTGATGCCAACAGTTGCCCCGCTTGATCTCGACGGCCACATTCTGGCCGTCGAATTTTTAGGTGATGTCCCCTTCTTCGCGAATGCCGCCGGCACGCTTCACCGGCTGGATGGCGGCGAGAAGGTTTGCGAAGCCCATCAGGGCATGCTGACCTGCATCCGCGATCCCTATAGCGAAAGCCTGATTTCCGGCGGCGAAGATGGCAAGGTGTTGCGCATTGCGGCCGACGCCGGCGTCAGCGAGATCGCTAACGCGCCGCGCAAATGGATTTCGCAGGTGGCGGCCGGCCCGCAGGGTGCGGTCGCCTATGCCTACGGAAAGAGCGCCTTCGTCCATCTTTCGAATGGCGACACCAAGGAATTCACCGAGGAGCGGACGGTCGAAGGCCTTGCCTTTGCACCGAAAGGCATGCGCATCGCTGCAGCGCGCTACAACGGTGTATCGCTGCACTGGGTTGGCATGAACGCAAAGCCGGTCGATCTGGAGTGGAAGGGCGCGCATACGGGTGTCACATTCTCGCCCGACGGCAATTTCCTCGTGACCACCATGCAGGAAAACGCCCTGCACGGCTGGAAGCTTGACGCCAAGCCGGGCGCTGAGGCGCGTCACATGCGCATGACCGGTTATCCGGCCAAGGTGAAGTCGCTCTCCTGGTCCGCCAAGGGCAAGTGGCTCGCCTCATCTGGCGCACCAGCAGCAATCGTCTGGCCCTTCCAGGGCAAGGACGGTCCGATGGGCAAGGCACCGCTCGAGCTCGGCACGCGCGCCAACATCATGGCGACCGCGGTCAAGTTCCATCCGGCTGAAGATATCCTTGCAATCGGTTTCATCGACGGCATGATCCTTGCCGTGCGTATTGCAGACAGTAAAGAGGCGCTGATCCGCCGCCCCGGCCGGGGCGCCATCACCGCGATGAGCTGGAGCAAGAACGGCAAGCTGCTGGCCTTCGCCTCGGAAGCAGGCGACTGCGGCGTCGTCGATATCTCGGCCTGACCCGTCAAACCCTTCCGATGGTGATGGCTGAATGCTCGGCATCCCTTCCGGTCAGGATGTCCGGGCATTTTCGACGATCTCGCCCAGCACGCCATGCAAGGCATCACGATAGCCGTTGCGGGTGGATGGCCCGCTTTCCTGCGAGGTCATCACCACGGTCAGATTGAGCGACGGCACGATGTAGAGCATCTGCCCACCGTAGCCCCATGCGAAATGCACGTCCTCGCCGCCGAGATTGCGCTCAAACCATCCGTAGCCATAGGCATCGCCCGAGAAGCGTGAGTTGGTGCGCGGCTGCCAGGACGCGGCAATCCACTCGGCGGGAACGACTTGTCGCCCCTCCGGCGTCCTGCCGCCGTTGCGATAGAGCTCGCCAAAAGCAAGCAACGAGCGGGCGCTCATGGCCATCTGGTTTCCGCCGAGATAGATGCCCTGTGGATCGCGCTCCCAGGCGCCGATCCGAAAGCCTTCGACTGGCCTAAGCCATTCCCGTGCCA
Organism: Rhizobium mongolense USDA 1844; assembly: GCF_000419765.1. Lineage (GTDB taxonomy): Bacteria > Pseudomonadota > Alphaproteobacteria > Rhizobiales > Rhizobiaceae > Rhizobium > Rhizobium mongolense. Next base: position 236,884 of record NZ_ATTQ01000008.1, read on the forward strand.
AGGCAAGGGTTGTCTTACCGCTCGCCTTCGTCAGGATTGCAGACAGGAGATGTGTCGAGGCAGTCGAGTACAGCATTCGGCCCCCGGGCTCATCGTCGAAGGGTTGCGAGAGTGCAAAACGCACCCAGTTTCGGCTCGAAACCCAGCGCCCGTAGTTCGGTCCCGACATACGGCCCAACCCCGCCTGCATGGACAGCAGGTTTCCGATGGTGATCTCGTTTAGCCGCGGATCGGGTGATTGCGGCAGATCCGCCTTCAGGATCGGCGCAATCTTCTGATCCGGTCCTTCGAGCACACCCTTGCTGACGGCGATGCCGACAAGGGCGGAGATGATTGCTTTCGAGGCGGACTTGATATTGGTCGATTCCGACGCTGTATGTCCGCGATAGCCGCGCTCGGCAACGATCTTTCCGTCACGTGAAATGATGATGGTTTTCAGCGACTTCAGTTCCTCGCGGGAAGCGAAGTTGTCGAGCAGCGACGCAAGGCGATCGTTTTCGGGCTGGGCTGAGACCGGCGCGGCGGAAAGAAAAAGGGCAAACCATATGAGGAAGGCTCTGGTCATCGCCATGAGCTAGCGCAATCCCAGGCAGAATTCATCCGTCCAAGAGCCCATTCACGCGGACGTGAAAGTATGATCCTGCTTGCCCTATCGACCGGCCGCCCAACATATTGGCCGGACCAACCCAACACACGGCGGGAGCGTAAAAAGGATGGCACGCGTAATCGTGATCGGAGCAACCGGCCATGTCGGCACATATCTTGTCCCGCGTCTTGTCGAGGCCGGGCATGACGTCGTTGCAATCAGCCGCGGCAAAGCGGAGCCCTACGGTCCCCACGCAACATGGCAGAGCGTCGAACGGCAGCAGATGGATAGGGCGCAGATGGAGGAGGAAGGCAGCTTCGGCCCCGCCGTCCGCGCACTGAGGCCCGATATCGTCATCGACATGATCTGTTTCACGTTGGAGAGCGCTCGCCATCTGGCGGGAGTGTTGGATGGCCATGTCGGCCATTTTCTGCACACCGGCACCATCTGGACGCACGGCCATTCCATTTCGGTTCCGACACGCGAGGACGCGCCGAAGACGCCCTTTGGAGACTATGGCGAGCAGAAGAAGGCAATCGAGGACTATCTTCTAGGCGAGGCACGGCGGCGAGCCTTTCCCGCAACCCTCATCCATCCCGGCCATATCGTTGGACCGGGCTGGCCTCCACTCAACCCCGCCGGACATTTCAACATTTCCGTCTTTTCGACGATTGCGCGCGGCGAGACGGTGAGATTGCCGAATCTCGGTTTGGAGACCGTTCATCATGTCCACGCTGACGATGTGGCAGGTATGTTCATGGCAGCGATCAGCAATTGGCGCGCGTCAACCGGAGAAAGCTTCCACGCGGTTTCCGACCAGGCAGTGACGTTGAGAGGGTATGCCGAAGCGATGTTTCGCTGGTTCGGGCATGAGCCGAAGCTTGAGTTCTTCCCCTATGACGAATGGTCGAAAATGGAGAGCGCCGAGGATGCAAGGGCGACGTGGGAGCACATCGCCCGGAGCCCGAACTGCTCAATGGACAAGGCAAGGCGCCTGCTGGAGTTCACGCCACGCCGCAGCTCCCTCCAGGCTGTGCAGGAATCGGTCCGGTGGCTTATCGCGCAAGGGCGCATAGGCGCTTAAAAGAAAAAGCCCCGCCCGTTTCAGAAAGAGGCTTGACCCGTCAGGCAGCCGTGCGGAGCGGCGCCTTGGCCAGCATGCGGCCCGAGGCAACGATCATGCCGACTGCGCCGTCAAGCCAGCCTTCCGTCAACTCCAGCGCAAGCAAGCGCGAGCGTTCGAACGGGCCGGGCATGACGAGATGGCAAGCCTTCTCCGCAAAGAAGCCGAAGCGCTCGTAATAGGCAGCATCGCCGACGAGCAGGATCGCGCCATGTCGGCGGTTCTTGGCCTCGAGAATCGCCGCACGCATCAGCGCCGAACCGACACCCTTGCCCTCAAAGGTCGGATCGACGGCCAAAGGGCCGAGCAGCAACGCATTGATCGACGTTGCGTCGGCGTTGACGCCAGCTTCGATGTTCCAGAGGCGGACGGTGCCGATGACATGACCGTCGCGGTCGCGCGCGACAAGTGCCAAGCCTTCTGCCGGGATGCGGCCGCGCCGGATCTTCTCCGACGACTTCTTGCGGCGGTTCGGACCCATGGCGCGATCGAGCAGATTCTCGCGCGGTACGACATCCGACGGATTCTCGGAGTCGATGGTAAAAACGGAGGGCGCAAAAAATGCGCGGACAGAATCAAGAACAGCGGCCATCTTGGCCTCCCGAACTCAAAACCGTTTCAAACGGCGTCGAAAGAAAATTGTGAAGGTGCCGCCCCGATTGGATACGGGGCCGGCTGGATCAGATGACGTAGGCCTTCAGCGGCTCAAAGCCATTAAAGGCAACCGCCGAATAGGTCGTCGTATAAGCACCGGTGCCTTCGATCAGAACCTCGTCGCCGATGGTGAGGCTCACCGGCAGCGGGTAGAGGTTCTTCTCGTAGAGCACGTCGGCCGAATCGCAGGTCGGGCCGGCGATGACGCAGGGCTCCATCTTGTCGCCGTCGCGTTCGGTGCGGATCGGGTAGCGGATGGCCTCATCCATCGTTTCGGCGAGACCGCCGAACTTGCCGATGTCGAGGAATACCCAGCGGGCCGTGTCGTTGTCCGACTTCTTCGAGACAAGCACCACTTCAGCCTTGATGACGCCGGCATTGCCGACCATGCCGCGGCCCGGCTCGATGATCGTCTTCGGGATCTGGTTGCCGAAGTGATCGCGCAGGCTCTGGTAGATCGAACGGCCATAAGCCTCGGCCGACGGGACGTCTCGAAGGTATTTAGTCGGGAAGCCGCCGCCCATGTTGACCATCTGCAGATGGATGCCCTGCTTGGCAAGCTGCACGAAAACGCGCTTGGCATCGGCAAGAGCCGAATCCCAGGCATCGACCTTGGTCATCTGCGAACCGACATGGAACGAGACGCCATAGGATTCGAGGCCGAGCTGATGAGCATAGACAAGCACATCGACAGCCATTTGCGGGACGCAGCCGAACTTGCGCGATAGCGGCCATTCGGCGCCTTCGCCATCCGTGAGCACGCGGCAGAACACGCGGGCGCCGGGAGCGGCACGCGAGATCTTCTCGACTTCCTCGTGGCTGTCGACCGCAAAGAGGCTGACGCCGAGCGCACAGGCACGGGCGACGTCGCGCTCCTTCTTGATCGTATTGCCGTAGGAGATGCGGGCAGCGGTCGCACCGGCATCCAGTGCCATTTCGATTTCAGCGACAGACGCGCAATCGAAATTGGAGCCGAGGGAAGCCAGCAGCTTCAGCACTTCCGGGGCCGGGTTTGCCTTGACAGCATAGTAGATCGCGCTGTCCGGCATCGCATGACGGAAGGCGTTGAAATTGTCGCGCACGACGTCGAGGTCGACCACGAGGCAGGGACCGTCGGGACGTCGGGTTGCGAGAAAGTCGCGGATGCGCTGGGTGGTCATATCGATTCCCTCTTCCAATTCCAGAGCTCCGGCAAAAACCGGAGGACAAAGGGCATACGAATGCTCGCATTGGAACCAGCCGGTGGAGACCCCGGAACCATAGCAAGCGCTCGATGCGCAAATATTGAACCAACGCCACGACAGCGGCATAGTTCGGCTTTGTCTGCCATGGATTGGAGGGAAAATCCCAACCGCACTTCCGGCAATGAAGGTGTGCCTCTTCAGTAACCCCGGCTGATGGAAAGCCGGAAGACACCAGAAAGGCCCGCACCGTCGTTGCTTAGGCGTCCTCGCATTTCCCGGTTGGCCGGAATAGCGACTGGAGGGGTTAGTTCCAGGTACCTTACCGATGACCTCACCTAATCGAGGGTCGGCGGACACCCATGGGCACGTGCGACTTTGGGCTGAGGACGAGATAAGAATATTCGCAGTCATAATCAAGAATTTTTTTGCTCCTCCTAAAAAAAATAAATTGAACAACTGCGCGCAATTTGTTCAATCTTTCACAACAACCGGGAGATGGCCATGGACACACTGACGCGCATACGCGCCTTCATCGATGTCGTTGAAGCGGAAGGTTTTTCCGCCGCAGCGCGGCGCACCGGCCGCTCCAAGGCGCTGCTTTCCAAATATGTGCGCGAGCTGGAAGACGAGTTGGGTGCCCTGCTGCTCAATCGCACGACCCGGCAGTTTTCCATGACCGAGGCCGGGCATACTTATTACCGCACCGCCTCCGACATTCTGAAGGAGATCGATAACCTCGCCGATCTGGTCCGCGAGAACAACGCGCAACTCAAAGGCCGGCTGAAGATCTCGGTGCCGCGTACCTTTGTCGATGCCGATGTCGGTCAGTCGCTGATCGATTTTGCCAAGGAGAACCCGGACCTGCAGCTGGAAATCGCCGCGGACGACCGGTTCGTCGATCTGATCGAAGAAGGTTTCGACCTGGCGATCCGCGTCACGAAGCTTGAAGATTCGGGAATGATCGCGCGAAAGATCTCGGATTTCCGCGTCCACGTCTGCGCCACGCCGGAGTTTCTCGAGCGCTATCCGAACCTCGAACATCCGACGGACATTTCCAACGTTCCCTTCATCGTGGATACGAACTCGCGCACGCAGGCAAGCGTGCGTTTCTACAATCCGGACAGCACGTCCTTTGCCGTCGCGGTTTCCGGACCGATCGAGGTGAACAGCCCGCATGCGACATTGCGCGCGGCTCTTTCCGGCATCGGCATTGCGGTCATCCCGGACTTCATCGCTCGCAAGCCGATCGAGGACGGCCGGCTCGTGACGCTGTTCAACGACTACATACCTACCGATCGCGGGATTTATGCCGTCTATCCGCATCGGCGCTACCTGCCGGCAAAGGTCCGCATTTTCGTGGATTACCTCCACGCTTGGTTCAAGAAGCAGGCTTGAAGCCGGCCTGATTCACTTTGCCGCCTTGAAGCAGGTCCCAATTCCGTCCCATTCTCCGGCAAGAAGACACCAACCGATTTGGGCAGAGCGGTAAACCGACACATGAAGAAATCCACTTACGTGATGGCCGCGCTGATCTTACTTGCGCCGGCCGCGGCCATGGCACACCCGCATATTTTCGTGGACGCTCGGCTCGAAGTCGTGGCAGCGCCCGATGGGAGCGTTCAGGAGTTGCGTAATGTCTGGCGTTTCGACGAGGTGTTCTCCTCCTCCGTCGTCATGGATTTCGACAAGAACACCGATCTGAAGCTGGAGCCGAACGAGCTCGCCGAAGTCGGCAAGACTGTCCGGGAGTCGCTCACGGACTACGACTACTACATGAATCTGACAATCGACGGGAAGAACGTGAGCGTGCAGAAGCCGGACATCATTCACGTCGACTACAAGGAAGGTCAGCTTCTGATGTTCTTCGCGGTAAAGCCCGCGCAGAAGATGCCGCTGAAGGGCAAACTGACCTTCGGCGTCTACGACCCCACGCTCTACACGTCGATCGACTTCCCGACGGACAAGGAGCTGGCAACGGTCGGGGACGGCTTCAAGAACTGCAAGCATGATGTGCTGCGGCCGGATGCCGATCAGGTGATTTCTCAAAACAAGCAGTCGCTGACCGACGCCTTCTTCAACGATCCCACCGGCACCGACATGTCCAAGCTCTTTGCCACCAAGCTGGAGGTTTCATGCTGAAACGGAACGCTTTGCTGTTCCTTCCAATGGCCGCATTTGCACTGCTTGCGCTCATGAACGTCGCGCATGCGCAATCGCCGCTCGGGATTGGAACTGCGGAGCCGAGTTTCCAGCCGACAGGCGGACCGCTGGCGCCGCTGCTTGCCTACATCAATTACGAACAGCAGGCCTTCTACCGCGCGCTGACGGATGCCCTGAAGGCAATGCGTGAAGACCCGTGGCAGCTTGCGTCGCTGATCGGCCTTTCCTTCGCCTATGGCGTCTTCCATGCGGCCGGTCCTGGGCATGGCAAGGCCGTGATCTCTTCCTACATGATCGCCAACGAAATCGAGCTGAAGCGCGGGGTCGTGATCTCCTTCATCTCAGCCTTCGTTCAGGGTGCAGTGGCAGTGGCGCTCGTCGGCGGCGCCTGGCTCATCCTGCGTGGCAGCGGCATAACGCTGACGCAGGCGACGAATGCGATGGAGATCACAAGCTTCGTCATGGTCATCGCCTTCGGTGGCTGGCTGCTCTTTCGCAAACTGCGTTCGATGATCAGCGGCCTGCCAAAGCGTGAAGTCGTGGAAACATCGGCCGGTCCGGTCAGCATGATGCTCGACTGGAAGGATAATGAAAGCCACAGGCAAGCCTATGCCTTCGGCGAGAAGCAGGCACGCAAGGCGGGGCACAACTTCATCTCCGGCATGGCCTGCGAAACCTGCGGCCGCTCTCATGCGCCGGACCCGTCGCTGCTGGGCGGCGACAAATTCAGCATCCGGGAAGCCTGGTCTGCGATCGTTGCTGTCGGCCTTCGCCCCTGCTCGGGCGCGCTGCTGGTCATGACCTTTTCGCTGCTGAACGGCCTTTATCTCGGCGGCATTCTTTCCGTGCTCGCCATGTCGCTTGGCACGGCCATCACCGTCGCCATCCTCGCGATCCTTGCCGTCACCGCCAAAGGCACCGCCGTCCGCATCTCCGGCCCTGGCTCAGCGAGATCGATCTGGATTGGCAACGCGATCGAAATCCTGGGCGCCGTCCTGGTGATTTGCATGGGCGTGCTGTTGCTGGGCGCCTCTCTTCAGGGGTAGGCTCTTATTTCCCCCTGCCTCGCTGATACTGCGCCCTCAGCCAGAATATCGCGAAGAAGCCGAGCAGCAGCGCTGCGCCGGCAATGACCGCAAGCACAGGTGAATAGCTGCCGATCCAAAGAACGAGCGTCGGCAGGAAATAGATGACCAGTCCCGCGCAAATGAGGATGGTCGCGGCGGCGATCGCCTGAGAGCGGCTTTCGGGGCTCATGCGAGCCTTTCCTTTTCAAGGTCGGAACGGATATCCTGCAGGCGCCGGCGCTGCTTGCCTTCGGCATCGAAGTTCTCCGGCGAAAGCCAGGTCTCGAAAGCCTCGCTGATCAGCGGCCACTCGCTGTCGATCATCGAGAACCAAGCCGTGTCGCGGTTGCGGCGCTTGGAGATCATATGCTGACGAAAGACACCTTCGAACGTGAAGCCGTAGCGCGTGGCCGTCGTCTTACTGGCCTCGTTGTTGTTGTCGCACTTCCATTCGTAACGGCGGTACCCGAGGCCTTCGAAGACATGCTTGGCCATCAGGTAATGCGCCTCGGTAGAAAGCGGCGAACGCTTCATATCCGGACCGTGCGCCACGCCGCCGATTTCGACGACGCCGTTGGCCGGGTCGGCACGCATATAATTGGCCATGCCGACGATCCTGCCGGTGGCGGTGTCGCGGAAGACGTGGGTGAGCCAGCCAGACCTGGTATAGGCGTTCTCAAGCCAGTTGGCGAAATCGTCGATGCCGGCGAAATCGTCCTGCGCGAAGTAGAGAAGCAGTGGATTGATGCCCATGCCGCCGAGGCCGTCCCAGAGCGCCTGAAGGTGCTCCGCGCGGACATAGGGCTCGACCGTCACGTAGCGCCCCTTCAGTGTCACATAACCAGGTGCCGGAACCTTGAAATTCGATAGATCGCGCATGCTCACTCCTCTCATCGGAAGAGTGGATAGGCCAGCCGCCCTGGAAAGGCAACCAGCCTGCATGTCACCGTGACAAGGAAATCTTGGCGGAGGAAACCGTTGCTTCGATGTGGTCCACAAGCGCATCGGCAAGGCCAAGACGGCCGGCAAGAAGATCGAGATAGCCGCGTTCGGCCCGCGAGTCCGGCTCGATCGTCAGGCGCGAAGCCGTATAGAGCTCGACTTTCTGTTCCTCCGTAGTGGCGGCGGCGACCAGCGCGTCGAGATCGGTCGGCGAGGCAAGCTCGTGCTCGATGAAGGACGCGGCTTCGCCGCTGACGTCGGCGGCCTTCATCTTGTCCATGATGTGCGCTCGCTCGGCCGCGTCGATATGCCCGTCGGCTTTGGCCGCCGCGATCATGGCGCGGATCAGCACGAGGGCAAATTCGTTGCTGCCAGCAGGCGAAGCTGGACCGAAACCGGAGTCGGCGGGTGCGGGCAGAAGAACCGGCGTCGAGGGTGGAGGGGCATCCGAAGGCGTGGCAGGTGCCTGGCCCGCCTGGTAATTCTTGTAGGCCTGGTATCCGAGGCCGGCGATAGCTGCGAGCCCGCCGATTGCCAGCGCGTTGCCGGCAATGTTGCGGCCCGTCTTCGTTCCAAGAAACACGGTCGCCAGCGCTCCGGCCTTCCACGGATTATCCTTGGCCAACTGGACGGCATCGCCGGCCCGGTTGCGGACACTTCCGCCGACGCCCGGTATTTGCGATCCCAGGAACTGGTCAAGAAGCTTCTTCGCGTCGAACATCCTTCATCGTCTCCCTGTTGAGGCAGACCCGAAGATAGGAAGCGGAACGACAAATACAAATGCCGGCGAAACCGCCGGCATCCTGAAGCGATCAGGAAAATGTCAGGCCTTCAGCGCAGCCGCTTCCGAGGCGAGCTTGGTGATGCCTTCCCAATCGCCCGCAGCGACAAGTTCCTTCGGCGCCACCCAGGAGCCGCCAACGCAGATGACGTTCGGCAGCGACAGGTAATCATTGGCGTTTTTGAGCGAAATGCCACCAGTCGGGCAGAAGACCGTGCCGGCGAGCGGTGAGGAAAGCGCCTTGAGATATGCCGCACCGCCCGCCTGTTCGGCCGGGAAGAATTTCAACACCTGGTAGCCTTCTTCGCGAAGCGCCATGACTTCGCTTGCCGTAGCAGCGCCCGGCAGCAGCGGAACCGGCGATGCTGAAGCGGCATCGAGCAGTTCCTGCGTGGCCCCCGGGCTGACGACGAACTTCGAGCCGGCAGCAACGGCCGCATCCCACTGCTGGGCATTCAGGATCGTGCCTGCGCCGACTTCTGCACCTTCGACCTCCTGCGCAACGGCACGGACCGTATCGAGTGCTGCAGGCGTGCGCATGGTGATCTCGATCGCCCTCAGGCCGCCCGCGACCAGCGCACGCGCAAGCGAAACGCCGGACTTCACGTCATCGACGATAAGCACCGGAACAACGGGTTGGAGTTTGAGGATGGAAAGGAGCTTTTCTGTCTTCTCGCCCATGGCCGCACGGTTCCTTAAACGATTGAATTGGGCTTCCGAATACCTCTATGGACCTGCTTTGTCGAGACAAAACAGATGCGGCAAGAAGATGGGTATCCCTCCTGGGAGTTTTACGTTACGGTGCGGCGATCGTCACAAAAGGTTCACTGAAATGGCGAAAGAGATCGAGCGGAAATTCCTGGTACGCAACGACGGCTGGCGCGCCAAGGCCGAGACGAAATCGATCCTCAGACAGGGTTACATCGCCTCGATGGACGACCGGTCCGTGCGTGTGCGCATCCTTGATGGAAAGCGCGCGCGGCTGACGATCAAGATCGGCCGCAGTACCGTGACCCGCGACGAGTTCGAATACGAAATCCCCGTTTCCGACGCCGAAGAGCTGATGCAGAGCACCATTGGCCTGGTGATCGAAAAGACGCGTTACCGCGTGCCGCACGACAGCTTCGTCTGGGAAGTCGATGTCTTTGCTGGTGCGCATCGCGGCCTGGTGATCGCTGAGGTGGAGATGAAGTCCGAAAATGACGATCCCTCCCGCCCCGCCTGGCTTGGCCGCGAAGTGACCGGCGATTTCCGCTATTCCAACCAAGCGCTCGCGACCGAATTCGAGTACGATCAGGATGCCCTTTCGCATACGGCCTGATTTCGATTTCACCGATCAGTTCCGAAGAGTGGCAACGGACCAGCTGGAACGTGCCATTGCCGTTCTCGAGGAGCGACCGGACGGCGCGCATGAGGCGGTCCATGATTTTCGCAAGAACGTGAAGCGGCTGCGCTCTCTTTACCGGCTCGTGGCGAAAGAGGTGCCTGACTTTCAGAAGCGACAAAATGCCAGGCTGCGCGACACCGCAAAATCGCTTTCATCCATCCGGGACGCAGCAGCCCTGATGGCACTGCCGAATATTTGCAAAAAGGCGCCCGCGGCGACGCAGAGAGCGAGGCGCTCAGCCGCATCGTCACCATTCTGCAAGCACGGCGTGACTGGATGGCGGAGGCCGAAAGCGGCCTTGAACAGAAGCTTCACGACACCGCCGTCTCGCTGAAGGACGCGATCGCCGCAGTCGATAAGGTTTCTTTCAAGAGCAACCAGCGCACAAACGCCCGCATGCTCGCCAAAAGCTGGCAGCGAACTTTGCGAAGAGCGCGGACAGCGCTCGATGCATGCCGCGATACGGCAGCGGTCGAGGATTTTCATGAGCTGCGCAAACGAACCTATGACTACCGGCTCTATCATGCGCTGCTGCGCAATCTGTGGCCCGCCGCGATGAAGGCGAAGCAAGATGCAGCCAAGGATCTCGCAGAGCGGCTCGGCCATGTCAACGATCTCTCGGTGCTTTCGCAACTGGTCGAGGCCGAGCCGCAGCTCTTTACGCGCAATGAAGATCTCGCCCACCTGCTCGATGCCATCATCTTCCGCCAGCAGGAAGAGCGGCAAAGCGCGCTCGCCGACGCCGGCCGCGTCTTTGCCGACAAAGCGCAACGCGAGGCCAACCGGATTGAAACACTCTGGCTGTTGAGCCAGAACTGAATTCGACAAGCGCCGACGCGTAGCTGTGGGCCGCAATGGCAACGCTTGCGCGAAAACGCTTCAGACTGTATTTCAGCGCGCATGACCGACAGCATCAATCACACCAGCCCGTTCCGCGTGGCGGCGCTTTATCATTTTGTTTCCGTGCCGCGCTTCGAAAGCCTGTGCGCGCCCCTGCAGACGCTTTGCGAAGAAAACGGCGTGAAGGGAACGCTGCTCCTGGCGCATGAGGGTATCAACGGGACGATCGCCGGGCCGGATGCCGGCATCGAAATGGTGCTCGCCTACCTGCGGGCACAGCCGGAATTCACCGCCCTGGAGCACAAGGAAAGCCGCGCATCCAAAATGCCTTTCCTGCGCATGAAGGTGAAACTCAAAAAAGAGATCGTCACGATGGGCGTCGACAATATCGACCCCAACAAGGTGGTTGGGACTTATGTGCTGCCGCAGGATTGGAACGCCTTGATTTCCGATCCCGACACCATCGTCATCGACACGCGAAACGACTACGAAACGGCGATCGGCACCTTCCGTGGCGCCGTCGATCCGAAAACCAAGACCTTCCGCGAGTTTCCGGAATGGGTGCGCCAAAACACCGGCCTGCACAACAAGCCGAAGATCGCCATGTACTGCACCGGTGGTATCCGCTGCGAAAAGGCGACGGCTTTCATGAAGGAGCAGGGTTTTGAGGAGGTCTACCACCTCAAGGGCGGCATCTTGAAATATCTGGAGGAAGTTCCGCGGGAGGAAAGTCTGTGGGATGGCGCCTGTTTCGTCTTCGACGAGCGGGTGTCGGTCGAGCACGGACTGAAGGAAGGCGAGCACAAGCTCTGCCATGCCTGCCGCAATCCGATCACCGCAGAAGAGATCACGTCGCCGCTTTACGAGGAAGGCGTTTCCTGCAGCAACTGCTACCACACGCGCACTGAAGACGACAGGCTGCGCTATCGCCAGCGTCAATTGCAGATCGCGCTTGCCAGGAAACGCGGCCAGAAGCACATCGGGACTTAGGTTCAGGCAGCGGTTATCTGGCGCGGCATCGCGTCCAGGGCACGGCGTACTTCAAGCATTTCGGTGATCCTGTCTGCCGGCACCGGCTTGCTGAAGAAATAACCCTGCAGGCAATCGCAACCGAAGAGACGAACGGCGAGCGCCTGCTCTTCTGTCTCGATACCCTCGGCCGTCACCGGAATATCCAGTGAGCGGGCAAGCGCGACGGTTGCCTGCAACATCTCGCGCTGGCTGTCGCTTTCGGTCACGCCCTCGACCAGCGAACGGTCGATCTTGATGCGGTCGAAACCGAACTGGCGGAGATAGCCGATCGACGAAAAACCCGAGCCGAAATCATCAAGCGCGATTTTGACGCCGAGCGTCTTCAGCCGCTCGATCGATTGCCGGGTGCGCTGCGGATTCTGGATCATGTATCCTTCGGTGATCTCCAGCGTTACGCGCTCCGCCTCGATCTCCGTCTGTTTCAGGACATAGCGAACATAGTCGGTAAAGGCCGGATTCCGGAACTGGCCGGGGGAAACGTTTACGGCAACGCGCAGCTCCGGCCATTGCTTGGCGGTCTCGCAGGCCTTGCGCAGCACAAAGAGACCGAGCGCCTCGATAAGCCCGCTGGTTTCGGCGATCGGAATGAATACATCCGGCGAGACGGGTCCGTGGCCGGGACGATTCCAGCGCACCAGCGCTTCGACGCCGTTCATCTCATGTGTAGAGGCATCGATCAGCGGCTGATAGGCAAGCGTCAGATCGCCGCTTTCGATCGCAACGCGCAGATCGAGTTCAAGCGCATTGCGCTCCTCGCGGTCGGCATCCATCGCGGGATCGTAAAGCGTCATGCGGGCCCGGCCCGCTTCCTTGGCCTTGTACATCGCAAGATCGGCGCGGCGGACCAGTTCTTCGCGGCTGATCGCCCCGCCAGCAGCCATCGCGATGCCAATGCTGGCGCCGATGACGACGACGCGCCGGCCGATCTCCAGCGGCTCCGCCAGGAAATCCAGAATCTGTTCCGAAAGCTGCAGTGCATCGGCGTTGCCACCTTCAGACAGGAAAGCAATCGCGAATTCGTCGCCACCAATGCGCGCCAGAACCGCGCCGTTAGGGATCAACACCTTGAGCCCGGCGGCGACCGCGCGGATCAACTGATCACCGGTGCCATGCCCGTAGCTATCGTTGACTTCCTTGAAACCGTCGAGGTCGAGATAGAGAAGCAGTACGTTCTTACCGGTCTGCTTCGCCTTGGCAACGACGTCATCGACAGCAATCCCAAGGCCTTCACGGTTCGACAGCCCGCTGAGACGATCGCGGAGCGCGTCCTCGCGGGCATTGTTTTCCTCCGCCTTCAGCCGGCGACCGGCAAGCCAGCCTATGACGAGCAGGCCGGCGAAGAACAGCCCGACGAGGCCGAGTGCCTTCACAACCATCGGGCGCACCTGTGCATAGCTGATGTCGCCCGGCGAACGCGAAATCCATACGAGTTTGCCGAGCGCCTTGCCGGCGGCATCATCGATCGCCACGGAATATTGCGCGTCGTAAGCGGCTGGCACCAGCTTCAATCCCTGGATGACATAGGTCTCCCCGAGGCTCCTGATCGTCTCGTCGTTCAGATGGCGGGCAAAAATCAGATAGCGGCGCTGCCCCGCCGGTGCATTCAGCGTGCCGGATTTTTCGCGCACGAGCGCAACGCCGATTGCCGCGATGCCTTTCTTGGTGCCGACGAAACCCACGGCGTCCGGTGCTTCAAGCCCGGCGGCCTTCACTTTGTCGAACAACGTCCAGAACGATGGCGCAAAGAAATCGTCAACCCCGCCCTCCATCGGCTGGCCGTCGCGATAGACCATCAGCGGTTTCTTGTCGTCATCTATGACGATCGCCACGTCGAAAAGCGCGCTGTTGGAGGACATTTCGCCGTAGTTGCTGATCGTCCAAGCCATGCCGTCTCTGGCATAGACATTGACGGCCGCATCGTCCCAGGCGGCATAGTCGTTCAGCGTCGCGCCGAGTTGCGCTTCGAACGTCTTGAGCGCCCCGGCCGTGGTTTCACGCGAACGTTCGTCGTCGAGAATATTGGCGTTATCGGTGACGCGCGACAGCGCCGTCAGCACCATGACGGTAACGACCGCGACCATAACCGCAAAGGAAAAGAGCACACCGGTAACAGTTGTGTGGCGGCCGATCCCCGAAGCCTGATTTTTTTGCCTAAAGAACGCAGGCATGCATTACTCCCCGATAACGGGGACTTTGCCAGTCAAGGCTTCAAAAACGGTTAAAGCGAACGGTACAAGGCTTCATCCGGGTGTTTTTTCTCCCTGAGAATCACTGGGCATTGAAATACCCTCCCCGCGGAACGGGAAGGGCTTGATTTCCTAACGGTTTTGGCCGTCGCTTACCAGCCTGGGATGACCGAGCCCTTGAAAGTATCGGCGATGAACTGTTTCACGGCATCGCTGTGATAGGCTTCGACCAGCGTCTTCACCCAAGGCTGATCCTTGTCCTTCTCGTTGACCGCCAGAATATTGACATAGGGCGCCTTTTCGCCTTCGCGGGCAATCGGATCCTTCGAAGGATCAAGGCCGGCTTCCAACGCGTAGTTGGTGTTGATAACAGCGGCATCTACATCGTCCAGCGAACGCGGCAGCTGGGCGGCATCGAGTTCGGCGAACTTCAAATTCTTGGCATTTTCCGTGACATCGGCAGGTCCGACCTTCAGGCTCGCGCCATCCTTCAGCTTGATCAGTCCCTTATCGGCGAGGATCAGCAGAGCACGGCCGCCATTGGTGGGGTCGTTGGGTATCGCGACGGTAGCACCATCAGCGAGTTCGTCCAGGCTCTTCACCTTCTTGGAATAGACGCCCATCGGGAAGTTGACTGTATAGGCGACGTCAATGATCTTGAAGCCGCGATCGGCGACCTGGTTGTCGAGATAGGGCTTGTGCTGGAACGAGTTGGCGTTCAACTCGCCATCGGCAAGCGCCTGGTTCGGCACGACATAGTCGGAAAATTCCAGAATCTCGATGTCGAGGCCCTTGGGCGCTGCAACTTCCTTCACCTTCTCCATGATCTGTGCATGCGGACCCGGCGTGACGCCAATCTTGATGGTTTCGGCCGCGGCAGCAGTCGCAAAGGCCGCTGCGAAGGCGGCCGCGAGGATGATTTTCTTCATCGGTTTTCTCTCCTTGGGTTATGGGGCAATTCGATCAATTCTTGCGGGATCGCTTGTCGAAGCGGCGGGCAAGCGCATCGCCGGCGCTCTGCACGGCCTGGACGAGCAGGATCAGGACGATGACGACGACCAGCATCACATCCGGCATGAAGCGCTGGTAGCCATAGCGGATACCGAGATCTCCGAGCCCACCGCCGCCCACGGCGCCGACCATCGCGGAATAGCCGATGAGGCTGACCAGCGTCATCGTGAGCGCCAGTGTCAGCGCCGGACGCGCTTCGGCAAGAAGCACCTTGCGCACGATCTGCATCGGGGTCGCACCCATGGCACGGGCGGCTTCGATCAGGCCCTTGTCGACGTCGCGTATGGCGGCTTCGACGAGCCGCGCGAAGAACGGGATGGTTGCGATCGTCAACGGCACGATCGCTGCCCTGGTGCCGATCGACGTGCCGGTGACGAGGCGCGTGAAAGGAATGATCGCGACGACGAGGATGATGAAAGGCGTCGAGCGCGTCGCGTTGACGACCAGTCCAACGACGCGATTCACGGAAGGCGCCGGAAAGAGCTCGCCGCGGCCGCTAGTTGCCAGGAACACACCGATCGGCAATCCGATCAGGGAGCCGATGAAGCCGGCGATCGCCACCATGCGCAGCGTATCGAGCGTTGCCTTGCCGATGAGAAGCAGAAGATCAGGAGACATAGCCGAGCACCTCCGCAACGAGACCGTTCGCCTTGAAGAATTCACCCGCTTTCGCGGACGTCGCATCATCCGCTGCATAGGCGATGATAAGCGAGCCGTAGGGTTCGCCACCGATCTCGTCGACCGTTCCGGCGATGATGTTGATATCCGAACCCAACGTCTGGATAAGCTGCGAGATCAGCGGCTGTTCCGCAGTGCGCCCGAAGAACGTGATGCGCACGGCAACGCGACCGCCTTGTGTCTTCTGCGGCCGCATGCCGGATGCGAGCGCTGCCGGAAGCTTCGAGCCCGGCAAACCGGCAAGCAATGCGCGCGTCGTCGGATGTTGCGGCCGGGTGAAGACATCGAAGGTGCGGCCGCGCTCGACGATGATACCCTTGTCGATCACCGCGACGTCGCCGGTGACGGCTTTGACGACCTCCATCTCGTGGGTGATCAGAAGCACCGTAAGCCCCAACTCTGCATTGATGCGCTTCACGAGCTCGAGGATCGACTGGGTTGTCTCTGGATCGAGCGCGGAGGTCGCTTCATCGGAAAGCAAAAGCTTCGGCTGCGTGGCGAGCGCGCGGGCAATGCCGACGCGCTGTTTCTGGCCACCGGAAAGTTCTGCCGGATAGCGGTCTCGTTTGTCGGAAAGCCCGACGAGATCGAGCAGCGGCTCGACGCGAGCGCGAATGGCGTCCTTGTCGAAACCGGCGATTTCCAGGGGCAGCGCCACATTGCCGAAGGCGGTGCGCGAGGACAAAAGGTTGAAATGCTGGAAGATCATGCCGACCGAACGGCGCAGCGCACGCAGGCCAGCCTCGTCCAGGTCGGGGACGTTGACGCCATCGACGATGACCTTGCCGCTCGTCGGACGTTCCAGGCCGTTGACAAGACGGATCAGAGTCGACTTGCCGGCGCCGGAACGCCCGATGATGCCGGTAATGGAGCCGCGCGCGACGGCGAAATCGACCGCATCAAGTGCGGTAAACGATTTGTTCTCGGCGCCGAAGCGTTTCGATACCTCTTCGAAGAGGACGGTATTTGCGGCATTGGCCGCGCTGGAAGAGTCGGAATGCATGGGAATGCTCTCGATGTTCAAAAAAGTCCGCAATCGCTGAATGGCTGGGGACGCGGCGCGTCTGATCAGGCCGGCATTCGGCAACGCATTCGGAACAGAGAGGCAGTCTTTATCATCGCACAACCGGAAGATTCAATTTGATCGCGCATGGCTGCCATGCGCAGGGATGTAATGCTTTATGGCGGAGTTCCAGTCGCGATTGACAGAGAGATTTTTTCTTTGAATCGGTCAGTGCGGCAAAAAACCACCCATTGTGCAATTGTCTGATTCACGAAACGCGCGTCGCTTGCTTCTTCTCCCCCAGCAAGGAGAAGTGCTGGAGCGTCAGCGAGGCGATGAGGAGTGAGCGACGAAAGGATCGAACGACAATGAGGCCGGGTCTCCCATACGGCCCCTCATCGGCCTTTCGGGCACTCTCACCAAGAGGCGAGGTTATTCAACCCGCTTTGTGATTGCCCGCCGGAAACTGGCTTGCCAGCTCCCGATACCACTTGCCGCTCTTCTTCACGGTGCGGACCTGGGTGTCGTAATCGACATGCACAAGGCCGAAACGCATCTTGTAGCCTTCCGCCCATTCGAAGTTGTCCATCAGGCTCCAGGCAAAGTAACCGCGCATCGGGTAGCCGTCCTTGATGAGGTCGGCAACGACCGCCAAGTGATCGCTGTAATAATCGAGTCGCGGCTGGTCATCGACCTCGCCGTTGACCACGTCCATGTTGTAGCAGGCACCGTTTTCGGTGATGTAGCATTCCGGCAGTTCATAGCGACGATAGAGATCTTCGACGACGTGCTTGAGGCCGGGCGAATAAACTTCCCAGCCGATATCTGTCTTCACGTCGCTGGCACGCGGTGCTTCGGCCGTCCAGGGGAAATCGCCGTTCTTCGCCGGGTCGTCGGCAACACGCAACGGCGTATAGTAGTTGAGACCCCACCAATCGAGCTTCTGGTTGATGATCTTCATGTCTCCATCTTCGATGATGGGCATGCGGTCGCCCAGCGCTTCCACGAACTCGCTCGGATACTCGCCCTTGAAGACCGGATCGAAAAAAGCGCCGTTGTGGAACTGATGCGCGCGTTCGCCGGCTGCGATATCCGCCTTGCTCTGCGATCCCGGAATGACGGGCATCGCATTCAGCACCAGGCCGGCTGGCACCTTCGGCGCCTCGGCGCGGATCGCCTCGACGCCAAGCCCGTGTGCAAGATTCATGTAGTGCATGGCGTGAAGCGCTGCCTGCATGTTGCGCTCGCCCGGCGCATGAATGCCGTAGAGATGGCTGAGCCAGACGATGCACCAAGGTTCGTTGAAGGTCGCGACGCTGTCGAGCCGGTCGCCGAGACGCGCCATGACGGTCTTTGCGTAGCGCTGAAAGGCGTAGGCCGTGGAGCGCGCCGTCCAGCCGCCGTCGCCTGCCAACAGCAGCGGCAGGTCCCAGTGATAAAGCGTCGCGAAGGTCTTGATGCCACGCGCCTTGCAACCGTCGACGAGGCGGTCGTAGAAATCAAGGCCGGCTTCATTCACAGGCCCGGTGCCATCCGGAATGACGCGCGGCCAGGCGATCGAGAAGCGATAGGCCTCGACACCCATGTCCTTGATCAGGTCAAGGTCCTGTTCGAGCCGGTTGTAGTGATCGCAGGCAACATCGCCATTATGGCGGTTATAGACACGGCCCGGCATGTTGCAGAAGGCATCCCAGATCGACGCCTTGCGCCCATCCGCTTTACTGGCACCCTCGATCTGGAAGGCAGCCGTCGCGACGCCAAAGGAGAAATCGCCCGGAAAGCGGGCGGCGAGTGTCTTAGGATCGATCATCTGAAAACCCCGTCTGGTCATGGACTGGTCGTTCGAGCGGCGGTTTAGCCAAAGGAACCGGCGTTGTACAGTGTGGATATGTCAATCCTGCAACGTTGCAGACGGATAGCGGACCTAACGGGTATAGCCAGCCTAAGGGTCGCCCCTCACGCTAACTTCTCCCCGCAAACGGGGCGAGGGACCGTTCTCACGCAAGTGCAGGTTTCTGCTGAAGCGGTGCGATCTATACCCTTCCCCCCGCGTTCGGGGAGAAGGTGGCGTCGGCCGGATGAGGGGCTCGCCCAAGACCTGGTTATCAGAGCTTGACCCAAGCCCCATTCCGCTTCGACGAAGCAACGCAGGCCTCGACGAAGGCAACGCCCTTCACGCCGTCATCGACGGTCGGATAGACCACGGCCTTGGCGACCGCTTTGCCTTTCTTGTGCGCATTGATGGCATGCGCCGCTTCCGTGTAGATCGTCGCGAAGGCTTCGAGGTAGCCTTCCGGATGACCGGACGGAATGCGCGAGACGCGGGCAGCGGCGGCACCGGAACCTGCGCCGTTGCGGGTAATCAGCCGCTTCGGCTCGCCGAACGGCGTGTACCAGAGATAGTTGGGGTCAGCCTGCACCCACTCAAAGCCGCCCTTGGTGCCGTAGACGCGGATCTTCAGCCCATTCTCATGGCCGGGAGCCACCTGGCTGCACCAGAGCATGCCCTTGGCCGGCTTCTCCTTGCCTTTTGCCTTGAAGCGCAGAAGCACGTGAGCGTTATCGTCCAGGCGACGGCCTTCGACGAAACTATCGAGATCGGCCGCGAGACTATCGAGTTCGAGGCCGGTAATGAAGGAGGCAAGGTTATAGGCATGCGTGCCGATATCGCCGGTCGAACCACCCGCGCCCGACTGCGCCGGGTCGGTGCGCCAGACGGCCTGCTTGGCACCGCTCTGCTCGACAGGCTCTGTCAGCCAGTCCTGCGGATATTCGGCCTGCACGACGCGGATATCGCCGAGTTCGCCATTGGCAATCATCTCGCGCGCCTGACGGACCATCGGATAGCCGGTGTAATTGTGCGTCAGGATGAATAGCGCGCCGCTCTCGTCGGCGACCTTCTTGAGTCTTTTGGCATCGGCAAGATTGGAGGTCAGCGGCTTATCGCAGATGACGTGGATGCCCCGGCGCAGGAATTCCTTGGCGGCATCGTAGTGAACATGGTTCGGCGTGACGATCGAGACCGCCTCGATGCCGTTCTTAAGCTTCGCCTCACGGATCGCCATTTCCCGGTAACTCGCGTAGGTGCGCGACGGGGGGAGGCCGAGATCGCGGCCCGATGCGATCGCCTTTTCCGGCGTCGACGACAGCGCACCTGCGATGAGTTCGTATTGATCGTCGATGCGGGCCGCTATGCGATGCACGGCGCCGATGAAAGCACCCGCTCCGCCGCCGACCATGCCGAGGCGGATGCGCGGCTCGCGCGCCTGTTCCGTTGATCCTTCAATTGCCATAGGTTCCTCCAAAGAAGTGAATGTTTTGCCGAAGGCGCCGAGATTCTACTCCGCAAGGGGAAGAAGGTGGCGGTAGCCGGATGAAGGGGCGCGGCAGACGTAGTCTTTCGCGGTTTGCTCAAGACGTCGATCCGCTCCGCCCCGTCATCTCTCCTTCGGACATCTTCTCCCCGCTGGGGAGAAGAAAGAAGCAAGGCTCACAGCCCGAGCATGCGGCGGTTCGCCGCCTGGTCCGTGCCGCTGCCGGCAAAATCGTCGAAGGCCTTCTCGGTGACGCGGATGATGTGTGCCTTGACGAACTCAGCACCCTCACGTGCACCGTCTTCCGGATGCTTCAGCGCGCATTCCCATTCGACAACGGCCCAGCCGTCGAAATTGTTGGCCGTCATTTTCGAAAAGACGGCGCCGAAATCCACCTGGCCATCGCCGAGCGAGCGGAAGCGGCCAGCGCGTTCGACCCAGCCCTGGTAACCGCCATAGACGCCCTGACGCCCGGTTGGATTGAACTCCGCATCCTTGACGTGGAACATCTTGATGCGATCCTTGTAGATGTCGATGTTGTCGAGATAGTCGAGGCACTGCAGGACATAGTGCGATGGATCGTAGAGCATGTTGGCGCGCGGATGGTTGCCGACCCGCTCCAGGAACATCTCGTAGGTGACACCATCATGCAAATCCTCGCCGGGATGGATTTCATAGCAGACGTCGACGCCACACGACTCGGCATGGTCGAGGATCGGCTTCCAGCGGCGGGCAAGCTCGTCAAAGGCCGTTTCGACAAGACCGGCCGGACGCTGCGGCCACGGGTAGATGAAGGGCCAGGCAAGCGCACCTGAAAAGGTCGCATGTGCCTTGATGCCGAGGTGCTTGGAGGCCGTCAGCGCCATCTTCACCTGCTCGACCGCCCATTCCTGCCGCGCCTTCGGATTGCCGCGCACTTCCGGTGCGGCAAAGCCGTCAAAGGCCTCGTCGTAGGCGGGATGCACGGCCACCAGCTGGCCTTGCAGGTGGGTCGAAAGCTCGGTGATCTCGATACCGTTTTCCCGCGCCTTGCCGGCGAATTCGTCGCAATAATCCTTGGAGCTGGCGGCCTTCTTCAGATCCATCAACTGACCGGCCCAGGTCGGAACCTGCACGCCCTTGTAGCCGATATCAGCCGCCCATTTGGTGATCGCATCCCACGAGTTGAAAGGCGCGGCATCGCCTGCAAACTGCCCGAGGAACAGGCCAGGCCCTTTGATCGTCTTCATGTCAGAATCCTCCCTGATGATCGACCGTAAACGTTTATGATAACTTCTAGCACGCGTTCTGGCGGGAGCAAGGCGCCCACGCCGTTGCGGCAGATGCAGCTGAAAAGCCGAAAGTCAAACTGAAGCGAACTAATCATGCCTGCCTGGAGGCTGCAAGAGGTACGTGCCGCATTCTTGACCGCAGCGCATGCGCAAGCAAAGAAAATGCGCCCATCTTCGCAAATGGGCGCATTACAGTCGGAAGATCAGAACGGAGAATCCGGGAAATAGAAGTCCTTGGCGTTATCCTTGGTGATGAGCGTCGCGTCGAGGATATAGGTACCGCGCACCGGAACCTGATCATAGAAATTTGCCGCCGTCATTTCCATCGCCGTGCCGACCATCGCCGGCGGATAGAGAACGTCTACCGGGATCAGCTTGTCGCCGTCTATGACCTTCTTGACCATATCCTTGGAGCCGGCGCCGGCGATAACATACTGGATGTCCGTCCGCTTGGCCTGCTCGATGGCCTGCAGCACGCCGACGGCCATGTCGTCGTCCTGGCACCATACGACGTCGATCTTCTGGTACTTCGTCAGATAGTCCTGCATGACCTTGAAGGCGTCGTCGCGGTTCCAGTTGCCGTACTGGCGGTCGAGAACCTTGACGTTCGAACCGGCGATGCCCTTGTCGAAGCCGTCCTGGCGCTGCTGGTCGATCGGGATCGGCAGGCCGCGGATGACGACCACCTCTGCATCCGGCGTGTTTTCCTTGATGTACTTGCCGGCGACTTCACCGAGCGCCGGGTTGTTGCCGGCAACGTAGAGGTCACGGACGGAATCATCGTTGTTGCTCGGCGCACGGTCGACGAGCGCCACGAACTTGCCGGCGTCCTTGATTTCCTTGATGGCGTTGACGAGCGGATCCGGATCCGACGGCAGGATGACCAGGGCATCAATGCCTTGTGTCGCAAGATCCTGCACGGCGTTTGCCTGGCTTGCGGCATCTGGCGAGGTCTTGACGATGACGTTCAGGCCCGGATGTTCGGCCATCAGCAGCTTTGCCACGCGCTCGGCATGGAAGACGACGCCGGCCGTCCAGCCATGGTCGGCTGCCGGAATGGAAACGCCGATCGTTACCTTCTTGTCCTGGGCATACGAGACGCCCGTGAGGACCGCCATGGCGGCGACGGCCAGCCCCAGAATTTTTTTACGCATTTTTCTCTCTCTCCCAATGAATGACTGGGTCTAGTCGATCGAGGACCGGGCGACCCATAAACCCGGCTATTCACGATTTACGCACCAGCGACCGCTGAACCAGCATGGCGATGATGATGATCGCCCCCTGGATGGCGCCGATCAGGTATTCGCTGATGAAATTCGAAAGCAGCATGATGTTGCCGACGAGTTCGAGAATGAAGGCGCCGCAGATCGTGCCCCAGACCCGGCCCGCGCCACCCTTGAGCGCCGTGCCGCCGACAACCACGGCGGTGATCGCCTGCAGTTCCCAAAGGATGCCCGTCGTCGCCGAGGTCGACCCAAGCCGCGGCACGTAGAGAAGCACGGCGATGGCAACGCACAGGCCCTGGATGACGAAGGCGATGGTGCGCACGCGATTGACTGCGATACCGGAATAACGCGCCACGTCGCTGCTGGAGCCGACCGCCACGACATGCCGCCCATAGCGGGTGCGGTAGAGGACGAAGGCTGCAACGCCGGTGACGGCAAGGATCACGGCGATCGGAACCGGCACGCCGAGGATGGAGCCGAAATAGGCCGGGCGGTAGAGTGTTTGCAGTTCGGGCTCTCGCAGCGTGATGGCGCCGCCCTGTGAAAGCCAGGTGGTCAAGCCGCGATAAACGCCCATGGTGCCGAGCGTTGCGATGAAAGGCTCGATCTTGCCAACGGTGGTGATGAGACCGTTCGCAAGGCCGCATGATGCGCCGATTACGATCGTGAGCACGATGGCAGCCGTCAGCATCAGCGCCGGATCGGCGATCACGCCGGAATTCATGAACAGGATCATCAGGCTGGCGACGAAAGCGACCATCGACCCCACGGAAAGGTCCAAGTCACCCGCCGAAATTACGAAAGTCGCGCCCACGGCAATGATGGCAATGAAAGCGCTTCTCGTCGCAACATTGGCAAGGTTCGTGATGCCGATGAAATTCGGATTGACCAGCGCCCCGACCACGAGAAGCAACGCCAGCGCCGCGAAGGGCGCGACCGCCCGAAGATCGACATCGCGCCAGGAACGGCGCCGGCTTTCCTTTTCGCTGCTTTCCTCGCTTATACTCATGTTCAAAACCAACCTCCCGTCCCATTGCCCCTGGGAATTCTCTGCCACGCCTAGACCGGATCATTTCGCCTGATCAGGCAGCAATCTTTTTTTTCAATCCAGCCGCGTAGCGCATGATTTCCTGTTCGGAGATCTCATCGCCCTCCAAAATGCCGACGATCCGGCCTTCACGCATCACGGCGATACGCGTGCAGAGTCCGATCACCTCCGGCATCTCGGAAGAGACCACGATGATCGAATGACCATCGCGGGCCAGCGCCGAAATGAAATGATAGATCTGCTGCTTGGTGCCGACATCGATGCCGCGGGTCGGCTCGTCGATGATGATGATCTGCGGCTCGATCTCCATGACTTTCGCCAGCAGCAATTTCTGCTGGTTGCCGCCGGACATGCGGCCGGCAATGATATTGCCGTCCCTGACGCGGATGTCGAAGCGGCGGCGGGCCCTTGCCATCGCAGAGGCTTCGCTCGCAGCGCTCAGATAGCCGAACCGGCCATGCTTGTCCAAGGATTGCAGCGTAAGGTTGGCGATCATGCCGGAGTTGAGAAGCAGTCCCTTGGACTTGCGGTCCTTGGTCATGTAGGCCAAGCCTGCGCGATTTGCGGCATGAACGTCGTGCGAAGGCACGGACTGCCCGTTGACCGTGACTTCACCCGATGCGCGCGAGCGCAAGCCCATGATCGCCTCCATGAGCTCCGTCCGGCCGGATCCGATCAAGCCGGAAAAGCCGAGGATCTCGCCTCTGCGGACCTCGAAACTGGCATCACGGACATAGTGGGTCGATACGGAATCGACGCTGAGCACGACCTCTTCATCGACATCGGGCTCGTTCTTGGCGGGATAAAGGCTGGAGAGCTCCCGCCCGACCATCAATTGAGCGATCGATTCGCCGTCCAGGATCGAGGTTGGCGAGGTCTTCACCCATTGGCCGTCGCGCAGCACCGTCACCCGGTCGGTCAGCTCCATGACTTCGTCGAGCTTGTGGGAAACGAAGACAAAGCTCGTTCCCTGGTCGCGAAGCTTGCGCACCTGCTTGAACAGGAAGTTGATCTCCTCGCGCGATAGCACCGCGGTCGGTTCATCCATGAATACGATCCGCGCATTGCGGCTGATCGCCTTGGCGATCTCCACCATCTGCTTGTCGGCGATCGACAGCGTGTTGATCTGCGCATTCACGTCGAGGTGCGAGCCGAGGAGATCAAGGACGCGCCGCGCCTCGGCGCGCATATACTTGCGGTCGAGCACGCCGAAACGCGTGACTTCGCGACCGAGAAACAGGCTCTCGGTGACGGTCAGATGTTCGGCGAGATTGAATTCTTGGTGAATGATGACGATACCGAGCGCCTCTGCGGCACCATTGGGCGGCAGCGTCACAGGTTTGCCGTCGAGCAGGATTTCGCCGGAGCTTGGCTCTTCGAAACCGGAAAGGATCTTGACGAGGGTGGATTTGCCGGCGCCGTTTTCGCCCATCAGCGCATGGATTTCGCCGGCGCGGAGGTCGAAATTGACGCTGAAGAGCACCTGCACGCCGCTGAACGACTTGCTAATTCGCCTTGCCGACAGCAGCACCGCGCCTTCGACGGTCTCCGGATCCATTATTCCCTCCCCACGGCTCCCGTCCGCTTTATGCGACTGTGTAAACCTTTACATTAGCGATGTAAAGGTTTACATCATTGCATACATGAGAATTTTTCAGCGTCGCCTTTGACCTTCGGGGAAGTCTGTGTAGTGTCCCGGTCAAGACGAGACCCAAGGCAGAGCGCAGTGTCGAATTCCACGCCCGCAACAATCGAAGACGTCGCCCGAATTGCCCAGGTTTCGATTGCAACGGTCTCCCGCGCGATCCATATGCCCGAGAAGGTCGCGAACTCGACACGCCTCAAGGTCAACCAGGCAATCGCCATCACCGGCTACACGACGAATGCGATGGCGCGCAGCCTGCGGCTCGGCCGCTCGAACATGATTCTCGTCGTCGCGCCCGACATCGGCGACCCGAATTTCTCCAACATCCTGGTCGGATTGGAGAATGAAGCCCGCGCGCACGGCTACGGCATCCTCATCGGCCATACGCAGAATGATGCGCAACGCAGTCTCGAATATCTGAAGTTCCTGAATTCCAATCAGGCGGCCGGGCTGATCCTCTTCACCGGCATCCTGCCCTTCGGCCACCAGACCATGACCGCGCGCCTGCCGCCCAGCGTCGGCGTCTTCGAACCGGTCTTCAACGGCGGCATTCCCTATGTCGGCGTGGACGACATCGCGGGCGCCCGCAAGGCCGTCGACCTGCTGATTGCCGAGGGCCATCGGAAGATTGCCTTCATCGGCGATTCGCGCACCCGCCTCGCCTACAGCCGGCGGCGCATGGGTTATGAAGCCGGATTGGATGCCGCTGGCGTCAGTCCGGACCTTCGAATTGTCTTCGAAGGCGACGGCACGATTGAAAGCGGCCGCCTGGCGGTCGAACAGCTTTTTATGCGCGACACCCTGCCGACGGCCTTCATGTGCGTCAACGACCAGACCGCCATCGGTGTGATGATCGGACTCGGCGCGCGCGGCTACGATATCCCTCGGGATTTTTCCGTGACCGGCTTCGACGACGTGCCTCAAGCCGTCTTCATGTCACCCTCGCTGACGACGATCCGCCAGCCACGCACCGCCATCGGCAAGCATGCCATGGCGCTCCTGCTCGAACTGCTGTCGGACGGTCAGCCCACCGAGACGGAAATCCTGCTCAGACCCGATCTGGTGGTCCGCAACTCGGTCTCTGCGCCCTCGCGCAACTGGATAAGGAAGTAAGAAGGACGACGGCGGCAGCCGAGTGAAAGCTGCCGCCGGCCGGCATTGCTTAAACGTAGCGGTTGACGACGTTTTCCAGCAGTTCCTGCTTGCCGGATTTCGGCTGCGGGTTGATGTTCTTGCTTTCAACCCACTCTGCGATCTGCTCCAGCGAGTATTCGCCGCGCAAGAGCTTCTGGCCTTCGGGGGCGTTCCAGCCGGCATAACGATCCTCGAGCGGTTTGGAGAGCGCCCTGTCCTCTATCATCCTGGCCGCCGCCTTAAGACCGCGAGCGCAGCAATCCATGCCGCCGATATGGCCGATCAGCAGGTCCTCCGGATCGAGCGACTGGCGGCGCAACTTGGAATCGAAGTTCGTGCCGCCGGTCCTGAAGCCGCCGCCTGCTAGGACGTGGTAATAGGCCAGCGCCATTTCAGGGACGTTGTTCGGGAACTGGTCGGTATCCCACCCCGATTGGTAATCGTTGCGGTTCATGTCAATCGAGCCGAAGATGCCGAGCGCATTGGCAAGCGCCAGCTCGTGCTCGAAGGAATGGCCGGCGAGGATCGCGTGGCCCTGCTCGATATTGACCTTCACCTCATTTTCCAGGCCGTTCCTCTTCAGGAAGCCGTATACGGTCGCGACGTCGTAGTCGTACTGGTGCTTGGTCGGCTCCTGCGGTTTTGGCTCGATGAGGATGGTGCCCTTGAAGCCGATCTTGTGCTTGTATTCGACGACGAGATTGAGGAAACGGCCGAGCTGATCGAGCTCGCGCTTGAGGTCGGTGTTGAGCAGCGTCTCATAGCCTTCGCGGCCACCCCAAAGCACGTAGTTTTCGCCGCCGAGCTTCTGGGTCGCATCCATGCAGGTCTTCACCGTCGCCGCCGAAAATGCAAAGACATCCGGATCCGGATTGGTCGCGGCACCCGACATGAATCGGCGGTTCGAGAAGAGGTTCGCCGTGCCCCAAAGCAGCTTGACACCGGTCGCAGCCTGCTTTTCGGCAAAATAGTCGACAATCTCGTTGAGGTTCTTCGTGTTCTCGGCAAAGTTGTTGCCTTCCGGGCGAACGTCGGCGTCGTGGAAGCAATAATAGGGCGCGCCGAGCAGCTGGAAGAATTCGAAGGCAACGTCGGCCTTCAATTTCGCTGCCTTCATCGTATCTTCGAACCAGGGACGCAGGAAGGTCTGGCCGCCGAAGGGATCGCCACCCGGCCAGGTGAAGGTATGCCAGTAGGCAACCGCAAAGCGCAGGTGGTCTTCCATGCGCTTGCCCATGACAATTTCGTCGGGTTGGTAGTGGCGGAAGGCGAGCGGATTGGTGCTGTCCGGGCCTTCATATTTCACTTTCTGGATATCGCCGAAAAATCCGGTGCTCATTGTCTTGTCTCCTTGGGTTTCACTCTTGTTGGTTAGCAGCCAGGCGCCCCTCACCTTGCCCTCTCCCCGCTAGCGAGAGCGGGGGCAAGGCGCCGCCGAAAGTCCTTTCTCCCCAGCGGGGAGAAGGTTCCGGCAGGCGGACGAGGGCAGCCTCAACCTCAATGCGCCACCGATTTAATCGCGGGATAAAGAGCCCGATAACGCCTGTAGGCATCCTCATAGGCACCACTCAAAGCCGCGACCGGCTCGATCGTTTTTGCCGTCTTCGGCGGCGTGCAGACTGAAACCGGCTCGGCGCCTGTCGCCGCGATCAGCCCAAGCCGCGCCGCCCCGAAGGCCGCGCCGAAATCGCCGTCGGCGGGCAGATCGACCGGAACGCCGAGCGCCGTTGCGATCGACGCCAGCCAATAGTGCGAGCGCGAGCCGCCGCCGATGGCGGTGACGCGGGATATATCGGTGCCTGCCGAACGGAGCGCTTCGAGGTTATCGCGGATTGCGAAAGACACACCTTCGAGCACCGCCTGTGTCAGCACAACCCGATTGCTCTCATGCTCGAGGCCGATGAAGGCGCCACGGATGACGGCATCATTGTGCGGCGTGCGTTCGCCCGAAAGATAAGGAAGAAAAGTGACACCAGAGGGTGCCTTCAGCGTCTCGCCGAGTTCGTTCGCGAGATCGGCAGCGGATTTGCCGGTGGCGTTCGAATGCCAGTTCAACGCATCGGTGGCCGAGAGGATGACGCCCATCTGATGCCAGGTGTTGGGTAGTGCGTGGCAGAATGCATGGACCGCACTCTCTGGCTTCGGCAGGTAGGCGGCATTCGCCGCGAAGAGAACGCCGGACGTGCCGAGCGAGACAAAGGCCGCGCCATCGCTGACCGTGCCCATGCCGCAGGCAGACGCTGCATTGTCCCCTGCCCCGCCGGCAACGACAGCATCGCCTGCAATACCCCACTTGGCGGCGATTTCGCCGCGCAGCTTTCCTGCCTGCGCCGTGCCTTCCACCAGCGCGGGCATCTGCTTTTCGTCGAGACCCGTCGCGGCAAGAAGCTCCGACGACCATTTGCGTTTGCCGGTATCGAGCCAGGACGTACCGGCAGAATCCGACATTTCGGAAATGTGCTCGCCCGTCAGCCAGAGCCGCAGGTAGTCCTTCGGCAGCAGCACCTTGGCGACCTTGGCGAAAATTCCGGGCTCATGCTTGGCGACCCAGGCAAGTTTCGGTGCGGTAAACCCGGGAAAGACGATGTTACCCGTCAGCTTGCGGAATTTTGGATCGGCATCCAGCGCCGCTGCCTCGACATAAGAACGCGTATCGTTCCAGAGAATGCAGGGACGCAGCACCCTATCGTCGGCATCGAGCAGCGTCGCGCCATGCATCTGGCCCGAAAGGCCTACGCCTTTGACGGCCGCTAGCTCTTTCGGGTGTTTCGCTTTCAAGCCCGCAACAGCCTCCTCCGTTGCGCGAATCCAATGCGACGGTTCTTGTTGCGACCAGCCCGAATGCGGCCGCGAAACATCGAGCGAACCATTCGCCGAGCCGATGATCTTCTGATCGCCGTCGATGAGCATCGCCTTGACGCCCGAGGTTCCGAGATCGAGACCCAGATACATGTCATTCTCCTTGCCGTTACGGCAGATTGTCTTTCAGGAATATGTCGAGCCGGATCCGCTCCTGCGCGTCGATGACGGCAAGCCCGTCGGCCTTTGCTTTGAGAACCCGGATTGCACTGCGGACCTCATGGCCGGCGTTCTGGTTGAGGATCGCATCGATCGTGCCGTCGATGAGGGCTGCGCGCGTATGGACGGTCAATTCATGGGCGACGACTGTCAGCGGGCGGCTCGAGGCTCTCTCCTTCAGCGCCCTGACAAGTCCACGGTTGCCGGCCCCTAGGCTGTAGATGCCAATCACCCGCTCATGCTTGGACAAGACGTCGGCGACGAGCATATGCGCCAGTTCCGGATCGTCGCGGCCTTCGAGGACGGGCAGGATGGAAAGTTTCGGAAATTCCTGCGCCATCAGCGCGGCAAAGCCTTCCAGCCGCTCGCGATGGTCGCGCACCAGCATGGAGCCGGCAAGCACCGCCACCTCGCCCTTGGCATCACCAAGAAAGCGTCCGAGAAGACGCGCTGCGGTTCTTCCGGCAGCGATGTTGTCGACACCCGCATAATGATGCCGGCGCGAACCGGTGAGGTCTGAAACAAGCGTGACGACAGGAATGCCGTCGGTCACCAGCTTGTCGACCGCAGCGACTACCTCAGGTGCATCGGTGGCGACAAGCGCAACCCCGGCGGGGCGTTCATCGGCAAGCTTTTCGAGCGCCGTAACCAGAGCGGCCGGATTGAAGGCGGCAACTTCCACCGTGCGAATACTCGTCCTCTCGGACGGCGAACGGATCATCGCTTCGCGGATCTCGGCGTGCAGCCCGTGCATGAAGGAATTGTCTGAGGCAGGCAGGATGAAAACCAGCGGATAGGTGCGGCTCTTGGCGAGGTTGGCGGCGGCAACATCGCGCACATAGCCGATCTCGCGGATTGCCGTTTCCACTTTTTCGCGCGTGATGCGGCGGACACCGGGGCGCTGGTTCAGCACGCGGTCAACGGTCGCCAAACTGACCCCCGCTGCAGCGGCGATATCATGAACTGTAGGCCTCATCGCTCCTCCTGATGAAACCATTATCGCCAAATTTGATGTACGTAAATCAAAAAATTCAAACGGCTGTCGGGCACCCAGAAAAAAGGCCGGCATGGTCTCCCAAGCCGGCCGTCACTTCGTTTCTTCGAACGCTCAGTGGCCTCCGCTGCCACCGCCGCCGCCCTGGGGTGCCGGTTTCTTGATCATCGCGACCCCGAGGATCATGGCCATGAACAGTACGGTCAGGATCAGGAATACGTCGCTGAAGGAGAGAATGATCGCCTGTTGGGTGGCAAGCCCGACCATCTGCTTGATCGCGGCCGAAGCACCGTCCAAGCCATAGGAATTGAAGTTGGCAGTCAGGTTGTTCATCTGGTCGATCGCGGCCGGATTACCCCAATCCATGTTTTCCCGCAGCCGCTCGTAGTGCACGTCCTGACGGTTGGAGAGAACGGTGTTGATCACCGCAAGGCCAACTGCCCCGCCGAGGTTACGAGTGAGGTTGAACAGACCGGAGGCACCACGGATACGTGAAGGCGGCATCGTGCCGAGCGCGATGTTGTTGATCGGCACCATGCACATCATGAGCCCGAACCCGCGCAGGATCTGCGGGATGAAGAGCTCGTAGAAATCCCAGTCGTCCGTCAGATGGGTCATGACGAAGGTGCCGGCCGCGAAGCTGGTAAAGCCGATCACCATCATCAGGCGAAGGTCCATCTTCGTCGACAGCCGGCCGGCAATCGGCGCAGTGAAGAACATCGCAAGCCCGGAGACAAACATGGTCTCGCCGATCATCAGCGAGTCGTAACCGCGGATGCGCCCCAGATAGACCGGATAGATATAGGTAAGGCCGTATAGCCCGATCCCCATGACGAATGAGAACACCGAACCGAAGGAGAAATTCCTGTTGGTAAAGGCCCTGAGGTCGACGACGGGGAAGTCCACGGTGAAAGCGCGATAGAAGAAGATGATCGCGCCTGCCGCAGAAGCTACAGCGCCGGCGACGATATAACTGTCGTTGAACCAGTCGTTCGAATTGCCTTCCTCCAGCACATATTCCAGCGCACCGAGGAAAACGCCCATGGAGATAAGGCCCCACCAGTCGAACTTCCTGAAGAGCGACAGTTCCGGCTTGTCGAAATCGATGAAATTCCAGGTGATGGTGGCGACCAGGATACCGGGAATGACGTTGACGAGAAACAGCCAGTGCCACGAGAAGGCATGGCTGAGATAACCGCCGACGGTCGGGCCGATGGTCGGCGCAAGGGTGGCGATCAGGCCGATGATAGGCGAGACGATACTGCGCTTCGACGGTGGGAAGATGGTAAAGGCGGCCGCGAAGACGGACGGAATCATACCGCCGCCGATGAAGCCCTGGATGGCGCGGTAAGCGATCATCTGATCGATGTTCGTTGCCGTTGCGCAGAGCACGCTCGACAGCGTGAAACCAGCAGCGGAAATAGCGAAAAGATAGCGTGTCGAGATGATGCGAGCGAGCGTTCCCGACAGCGGAATCATGATCACTTCCGCAATCAGGTAGGACGTCTGCACCCAACCGATCTCATCCGAGCCGGCAGAAAGGCCGGCTTGGATTTCCGCGAGCGATGCGGAGACGATCTGGATGTCGAGGATCGACATGAACATGCCAAGCACCATCGCAAAGAATGCGATGAGCTTGCGCGGGTCCATTCGCTCCTCGGAACCGGCGACCGGAATGGCGCCTGTTGTAGCGGTGGTAGCCATTGGCCTACTCCGGCTGGCTGGTCACTTTGCTGCGTGCCCTGTATCGGGCGCCGTGCGGGTATCGACATCGACGACGACGCTCAGGCCGGCGCGCAAGCGGCCGCTGTCAAGCGCATCTTGAGGCAGCCCAATGCGGACCGGGACGCGCTGGATGATCTTGGTGAAATTGCCCGTCGCATTTTCCGGCGGTAGTAGCGAGAAGACGGAGCCGGAGGCCGGCGAAATCGACTCGACGGTGCCGACGATCGGATGGTCGTCATAAGCATCGACATGCACGTTGACCTTCGAACCCGGAACCAGGTGCTGGATCTGCGTTTCCTTGAAGTTGGCGTCGATGAACAGCTGACGCACCGGAACGAGTGCCATCAGGCGCTGGCCGGGCGAAACGAGATCGCCTTCCTGAACAGAGCGGTTGCCGACGACGCCATCATACGGTGCCTTGAGGATCGTGAAGGACAGATCGCGGGCTGCCTTGTCCCGCTGAAGCTCGAGCGTACGGACCGAACCTTCGGCTTCCCTGCGCTGCGCCTCGAGGATGGTGACATTTGCTTCCGCCGACTTGATGTTGGCGTCGCCGCCGACGAGATTGGCCTTGGCCTGGTCGAGAGCAATATTGGCAGTGTCGAGATCGGCCGTCGTGCCGACCGACTTCGCCTGGAGGTCCGCCTGGCGCTTCTGTGTGATCTCGGCGCCACGGACTGCCGCCTCGAGAGCCACCTTGGAGGCCTGGGCCTGAGCAAGCGCTGCCTTGGCTCCTTCGATCTGCGCGTCGATGCGGCTCAGCGACAGCTTCTCCGTGGCGATCTGGGCCTCGGCCTGATCGAGGGCGTTTTGATAATCGCCGTTGTCGAGCGTGGCGAGCACGTCCCCGGCCTTCACCTGCTGGTTGGCGACAACATTAACCTTCGCAACATAGCCGGTGACCTTTGGCGAGATCGTTGCGATATCGCCTTCGATATAGGCGTCGTCGGTCGAGACCATGAAACGGCCGTTCGTCCACCACTCGTAGCCGTATGATGCACCTCCGGCAAGAATAGCGAGCGCCACGATCGGTAGCACCAGGCTGCGGCGCTTCTTCTTTTCAGCTGGAGCGGTCTGCGTATCGGGAGCAGTCTGAGGGGCACGCGGAGCTTCGGCGGTCGCCGGTTCGGCCGGGACAACGGCGTCCGGCACCGTCTCGTCCCTTGCGGAATCGCTGACAATGCGGGCGACATTCGTTTTCTGGTTAGACGACATGAGCAAAGACCGGTAAATCGAGTGACATTGATCGAACTGAACGGTTCGGTTCAGTTGACTTAAGGCCTTTTTAAAGTCATATCAAGTTATATCGAACCAGGCGGTTCGATTTTGTTAAAGAATGTTCGCACCTGCGAACGTGGTTAAGGAGACAATGACAGAGATCTTCAAAGATACGGTCGAAGCCCCGGCTGCAAGCGGCCGATGGGCGGCAGGAGAGGATCCGACAAAGCGCAGGCAGATTCTTGAAGGGGCGAAGCGTGTCTTCATGAAACTCGGCTTCGATGCCGCGAGCATGAACGACGTGACGCGCGAGGCTGGTGTTTCGAAAGGAACGCTTTATGTCTACTTCGCCAACAAGGAAGAGCTTTTTACCGCGATGATGGAGACCGAGCGCGCCGCTTTTGTCGCCAGCGTGCGTGCGGCCCTCAATGCCAATCCCGATCCGGACACGGCTCTTTATGATTTCGGCATGACCTTCGTCCGGCACACAACCGAAGAAAAGGTCATCAATGCAATACGCACCGTCATCGGAGTGCGCGACCGCATGCCGCACCTCTGTCAACGCTTCTTTACCGGCCCCGAAAACATCCGGACCGTCCTCACCGACTATCTGAAGACGCAGGTCGCCGCCGGGCATTTTGTGATCGAAGATGTCGAGCTTGCCGCTCGCCAGTTCCTGGAACTATGCGGCGGAGGCTTCTTCAAGCTGCGCCTCTTGGGCGACATGGCGGGTCCTCCGTCCGAGGAGGAGATGAGCCGCATCATCCGCGGTGCGATCCGCGTCTTCCTTGCTGCCTATGGCGTTAGCCAGAACCGGCCAGCCTGAACGTTTTCGATTTCTTTCGGCGTTGCGCTAGAATCCAGCAATAGCGATCAAACCTGCTTGCCGGTTTTACTCTAATCAGGAGACCGCAACCAAGGAAGTGCGCATGAGTGCCATTGGACGGGCGATTTGGTTTATTGAAAGCCATTCCGCCAGCGATATCTCGCTGGACGATATCTCGGATGCCGCAGGTCTGTCGCGCTATCATCTGTCGCGCGTCTTCGGACTCGTCACCGGCCACTCGATCAGCGGCTATCTTCGCGGCCGTCGGCTGAGCACCGCCGCATTGGCCCTGATCGGCAGTTCATCGAGCATCCTCGAGGTTGCCCTCGGCGCGAGTTACGGCTCGCACGAGGCTTTCACCCGTGCCTTCCGCGACCAGTTCGGCATCACGCCGGACGCGATTCGCAAGCAGGGGCACGTCCGCAACCTCGCTTTAGTGGAGCCGCTCAAAATGCACCCCGCACGCCTCAACGAACTTGAAGAACCCCGCTTCGAAACCCTGCCGCCAATGCTGTTTGCCGGACTGCAAGAGGCCTATGGCTACGGCGACAATGCCGCGATCCCCTCACTTTGGCAGAAATTCAACTCTTATTTCGGCAATATTTCCGGCCAGCGCGGCAATGCCGCCTATGGCATCTGCACACATATCGAAGGAGAAACCGAAACGTTCCGTTATATGGCAGGTGCCGAAGTCACAGATGCCGGCGACCTGCCGGAGGGATTTACGACGCTGAAAGTGTCTTCACCCATCGCGGTCACGTCTCCGCTATTGCGGCAACGATGCATCATATCTTCGGGACATGGTTCCCCTCCTCGGCTCTGCAGCACGGCGAGATGCCAGACATGTTCGAACGTTACGACGAGCGTTTCGATCCCCATACCGGCATGGGCATCACGGAAATCTGGATACCGGTTAAGGAATAAAAGCCTTCCCGCTTTCGTATATTCCCCTGCGCGCTTGTTTCTTGGCGCCTTCACCTTAAATTGCGGGCGTCAGATTCTATGGCGCGAGGGAATATAGCTTATGCAAGATATCGTCATGCTCGTTCAGGATCCGGCAGCCTGGGTGGCTCTGGTGACCCTGGTTGTCATGGAAGTCGTCCTCGGCATCGACAACCTGATCTTCATTTCCATTCTCACCAACAAGCTGCCGGTCGAGCATCGTGATAAAGCTCGTAAAGTGGGTATCAGCCTCGCCCTCATCATGCGTCTTGCATTGCTTGGTACCGTGGCCTGGATCGTCCAGCTCACCACACCTGTCTTCGAGGCTTTCGGTCATGGCTTCTCTTGGAAGGACATGATCTTGATCGCCGGCGGTCTGTTCCTCGTATGGAAGGCCACCAAGGAAATTCACCACAGTGTCGATCCGGAGGATCACAACGAGGATTTCATCGCGAGTTCGGCGACGACGGGCTTTGCGGCGGCGATCGGCCAGATCCTGCTGCTCGACCTTGTCTTCTCGGTGGACAGCATCATCACCGCCGTCGGCATGACCCCGCACCTGCCGATCATGGTCATCGCCGTCATCGCCGCCGTCACCGTCATGCTGGTCGCCGCCACGCCGCTTGCAAATTTCATCGAGAAGAACCCGACGATCGTCATGCTGGCGCTGGCCTTCCTGCTGATGATCGGCACTACACTCATCGCCGACGGCATGGGGTTCCATGTACCGAAGGGCTATGTCTATGCCGCCATGGCCTTCTCGGCGCTCGTTGAAGTGCTGAACATGTTTGCAAGAAATGCCCGAATGCGGAAGAAAGTTAGCGGGCATTGACGAGATTTACACGGGGGGCGCGACAAAACGCGCCCTTTTCTTTTGGTTCAGCCGGCCCCCTGGCGAGTTCCCTGTGATCGCCGACACCAGCCGCCGATCGTCTGCCGTGATGTCCGAAACGGCGGCGACCGCGAAATGTGCGCGTAGCGACGACACCCCCTGTCCGGCGAGATGCTGGAAAAGTTCATTTGCGCCCGGCGAGGTGAAGGATAGGACTTTGCATCCTGCGCGACATTGATTGGTCCAGGAAAGCGTACAAGTATCATCCGGCAATCAGCCCAAACCTCCGGAGCGGTATGACAACCCAACAGATCCTTTCCTTCGGCGTGATCGGCCTGATGATGGCAATCTTCATCTGGGACCGGTTTCGCTACGACATTGTGGCCTGTTGCGCCCTCGTTCTTGCGGTTGCAGCTGGTCTCGTTCCTTTCGGCAAGGCGTTTTCCGGCTTCGGAGACGACATCGTCATCATCGTCGGTAGCGCGCTCGTCGTCAGCACCGGGGTCGCCCGCTCGGGGATCGTCGACATGGCGATCAAGCGCTTCTTTCCCAATCTGGACAAGCCGCATCTCCAACTCGCCCTGTTGCTTATCGTTGTTGCAGTGCTCTCTGCCTTCATCAAGAATATCGGCGCTCTGGCGATCATGATTCCGGTCGCCTTCCAGTTCGCCAGGAAAACCGGCAAATCACCATCGCTCTATTTGATGCCGATGAGTTTTGCTGCACTGCTCGGCGGCTTGATGACGCAGATAGGCACTTCGCCCAATATCGTCGTATCGCGCTTGCGCGAGGAGATCACCGGTGCGCCCTTCACCATGTTCGATTTCACGCCTGTCGGCGCGACCCTGACCCTCGTCGGCGTCGTCTTCTTGATCTTCTTCCATTGGCTGGTGCCGGAACGGCAGAACGAGAATCCCTCGCTCGAGGAGGCGCTCGACCTCAAAACCTATTTCTCGGAGGCGACGGTTGT
Source organism: Rhizobium mongolense USDA 1844 (assembly GCF_000419765.1). Classification (GTDB taxonomy): domain Bacteria; phylum Pseudomonadota; class Alphaproteobacteria; order Rhizobiales; family Rhizobiaceae; genus Rhizobium; species Rhizobium mongolense. Next base: position 273,681 of record NZ_ATTQ01000008.1, read on the forward strand.
CGAAGGATCGAACTTCGACGGCAAGAAGCTGAACGAACTCCTTAAACTCGGCGACGGCGAAGTCGTGGCGACAGCGATCCTGCGCGGCCACTCCCGCATGTCGCCTTTTCCCGACGTGATGCTGAAGGCCGGCGATACGATATTGCTGGAAGGCGTGCCGGATGCACTCGATCGCGTGGTGACCCATGCGAAGCTGAAGCTCTCCGGAAAGCCCATCCCGGAAGCGCGGGCGGAAGGCAATCTCGTGTCGATCGAGGCCGTCATCACCGCGGAATCGATGCTGATCGGCCTGTCCGCGCGCCAGCTCTCGCTGTGGAACCGGCGGCGGGTCAACCTTCTCGCCGTCAGTCGGCAGGGCCACAAGCTCACCGAGCGGCTGAGCGAGGTGACGCTTCGGGCCGGCGACGTTCTCCTACTTCAGGGAAGCCGCAGGAACCTGCCTGCCTTCCTGCAGGAATTTTCCTGCCTTCCTCTTGCCCAGCGTGACATCATGCTTGGCACGCCACGCCGAGGCTATGTGCCCCTTCTGATCCTCGCTGCCGCCATGGGTGTGACTGCCGCTGGCCTGACGCCGGTTTCGGTCGCCTTTTTCTGCGCAGCGCTGGCCATGGTCGTCTTTCGCGTGATCCCGCTCGTCGATGTCTATAAGTCGCTCGATGCGCCGATCCTGATCATGCTTGCAGCGCTGATCCCGGTATCCGATACGCTCCGCACCACGGGCGCCAGCGATCTGATTGCCGGATGGCTCGGCGATTTCGCTGCCCATATGCCGCCATTCGGCGCTCTGGCGTTGATGCTGGTGACCGCCATGGCAGTGACGCCGTTCCTCAATAATGCCGCCACAGTCCTTGTCATGGGACCGATCGCGGCGAGTTTCGCTGAGGCCCTCCATTACAAACCGGAAGCTTTCCTGATGGCGGTTGCCATTGGCGCCGGCTGCGACTTCCTCACGCCAATCGGCCATCAATGCAATACGCTGGTTTTCGGCCCCGGCGGCTACCGCTTCAGCGATTACCCTCGCCTGGGCCTTCCACTATCCTTCATCATCATCGTGGTGAGCGTGCCCGTGCTTCTTTATGTTTGGCCTGCGCTTTGAGTGCCCGGTCCCCATTTTCCTTGACGTGCGCGGTCGAATATGGCCTTAAGGCCAGCCAAACGGACAATCGGCGGATGAATAGGGCAGAATGCCCTTATCCGGCCGGTTTCCTGATCCAGTGATCTGCATTCTTCCCGCCGAACGTCGCTTTCGCAGGAAAGCCGTCCGGCATTCATTTGACGGGCACATAAAATGACAGCTTCCGGCGTCCGCGTCCGAATCGCTCCCTCGCCGACTGGCGAGCCGCATGTCGGGACCGCATACATCGCTCTCTTCAATTATCTTTTCGCCAAGAAGCACGGCGGCGAGTTCATTCTGCGCATCGAAGATACCGATGCCACGCGCTCGACCCCGGAATTCGAAAAGAAGGTCCTGGATGCGCTGAAATGGTGCGGCCTGAAGTGGTCGGAAGGCCCCGACATCGGCGGGCCCCATGGCCCGTACCGCCAGAGCGACCGCAAGCATATCTACGGCGAGTATGTCGAAAAGATCGTTGCTGCCGGCCACGGTTTCCGCTGTTTCTGCTCGCCGGAGCGTCTGGAAAAGATGCGCGAGGCGCAACGCGCCGCAAACCTGCCGCCGAAATATGACGGACACTGCCTGAACCTCTCGGCAGAAGAAGTCACCTCACGCATGGCAGCAGGCGAACCCTCCGTCGTGCGCATGAAGATCCCGACCGAAGGCTCCTGCAAGTTCACCGACGGGGTCTATGGCGACGTCGAAATCCCGTGGGATGCGGTCGACATGCAGGTCCTCTTGAAGGCTGACGGCATGCCGACCTATCATATGGCAAATGTCGTTGACGACTACCTGATGAAGATCACCCATGTCGCCCGCGGCGAGGAATGGCTGGCTTCGGTTCCAAAGCACATCCTGATCTACCGGTATCTCGGCCTCGAGCCACCGGTGTTCATGCACCTGTCGCTCATGCGCAATGCCGACAAGTCAAAGCTGTCGAAGCGCAAGAACCCAACCTCGATCTCCTATTACACCGCGCTCGGCTATATCCCCGAGGCGCTGATGAACTTCCTCGGCCTCTTCTTCGTCCAGATCGCTGAAGGCGAAGAGCTGATGACGATGGACGAGCTCGCCGAAAAATTCGACCCGGAGAACCTCTCCAAGGCCGGCGCGATCTTCGACATCCAGAAGCTCGATTGGCTGAACGGCCGCTGGATCCGCGAGAAGCTTTCGGAAGAACAGTTCCAGCACCGTGTCCTGCAATGGGCGATGGAAAACGATCGCCTGAGGGCCGGTCTTGCGCTCTCGCAGTCGCGCATCGCCAAGCTTGGCGAACTGCCGGACCTCACGGGCTTCCTGTTCAAGTCGGACCTGAATCTTGATCCATCCGCCTTTGTCAAGATCAAGTCGCCGCCGGAAGAGATTTTGGAAATCCTCAACACGGTGCAGCCGGACCTCGAAAAGATCCTTGAATGGAACGTCGAGTCGATCGAAGCCGAGCTGCGCGCCGTTGCCGAGCGCATGGGCAAGAAGCTGAAGGTGGTCGTCGCACCGCTTTTCGTCGCCGTCTCCGGCTCATCGCGCTCGCTGCCGCTCTTCGATTCCATGGCGATCCTCGGCCGCGCCGTCGTACGCCAACGCCTGAAACTGGCGTCCCACGCGGTCGCCTCCCTCGTCGGCCCGAAGAACTGAACCGGACGTTTGCATCATGACTGAAAAGACCGAAACAGCGACCCTTTCCTCAGACGCAACGGAAGTCCGCGCCCAGAAGCTGAAGCTGCTGCGCGAACAGGTCGGCGATGTCTATCCGGCGCATTTCCACCGGACGATCACCAATGCCGAGCTCGCTGCGAAATACGAGGGCCTGGAGCCGGACACCGAGACACAGGATGTCGTCACCGTCGCCGGCCGCGTCTATTCCTCGCGCAACTCCGGCATGTTCATGGACATCCATGACGCTTCGGCCAAGATCCAGATCTTCAGCCACAAGGACACGACGCCGCAAGAGGCTCGCGCCCTGCTGCCGATGATCGACATCGGCGACATCATCGGTGTGACCGGCGTGGTGCGCCGCACCAAGCGCGGCGAACTGACGATCAACGCGCAGAAGATCATCATGCTGACCAAGTCGCTGCTGCCGATGCCCGAGAAGTGGCATGGCCTCTCCGACATCGAGCTGCGCTACCGCAAACGTCACCTCGACATCATGACCAACGAGGAATCGAAGCTCCGTTTCCAGCAGCGTTCGAAGATTGTCTCCGGCATCCGTCGCTTCATGGAGAATGACGGCTTCATGGAAGTCGAGACGCCGATGCTGCAGTCGGTCTACGGGGGTGCGACCGCCGAACCCTTCAAGACACATCACAACACGCTGAAGCTCGACATGTACCTGCGCATCGCGCCGGAACTGTTCCTGAAGCGCACCCTGGTTTCGGGCCTCACCGACAAGGTCTTCGAGATCAACCGCAACTTCCGCAATGAAGGCGTCTCGACAAGGCACAATCCCGAATTCACGATGATGGAGTGCTACTGGGCCTATGCCGACTACGAGGACATGATGGACCTCGTCGAACGCATGTTCGCCGAGCTTGCCATGTCGGTTCATGGCAGCACGGAATTCACCTTCGTCGACAAGCAGATCTCCTTCAAGGGCCCGTTCCGCCGTGTGCCGATGCCTGACGCCGTCAAGGACGCGACCGGCATCGACTTTCTGGCGATCAAGACCGACGAGGAAGCCCGAGCCGCCACGAAGGCGGCCGGTTTCGAAATCGAGAAGGACGCGACCTGGGGCGAATGCCTCGCCTTTATCTTCGAGGAGAAGGTCGAAAGCACGCTGATCCAGCCCGCGCACGTCACGCATTTCCCGAAGGACATCTCGCCCTTCGCCAAGGAAGTGCCGGGCGAGCCGCGCCTTGTCGAGCGTTTCGAGACCTATTGCAACGCCTGGGAACTCGGCAACGCCTTCTCGGAACTCAACGATCCAGAAGAGCAGCGCAAGCGCATGGTCGAACAGCTGGAGCAGGCTCACGCGCGCGGCGAAAAGGAAAAACAGCTGGACGAGGAATTCCTGGACGCAATCGACCAGGGCATGCCGCCCGCCGGCGGTCTCGGCATCGGCGTCGATCGCCTGATCATGCTGCTCACGAATTCCCCCTCGATCCGCGACATCATCCTCTTCCCGGCCCGCCGCAGCAAGGCGGACTGAGCGCAAGGATGAGCAGCTCCAAAAAGGCGGACGGCCGATGGTCGTCCGCCTTCATGCCCAACGATTAATGGCCGGAGGCAGGAGCAGCCTTGCTGCCTTCTGGCGAAGAAACGGCTTCGCCTTCGGGTGATGCGTCCTCTTCGCCGCCTTTTTCGTTGCCCTCGCCTGCGGTTGCAGCGACAGCCGTTGGATCAATGCAATCGGAGCGTTGCTTGAACGAGGCGTTCAGCGCCTGGATTTCTTCGTCCGGCAAATCGATGCGCTCGCCGAAAAACAGGCCGTTCTCGCTCGCCTGGCCATCGTAATAGCGGGCAGTATAGGGTTTGCCGTTCAGCCCTTCGACCAACTGGTCGGGATGCGGGATATAAACCACATCGGCGCCGATCGCCCTGCCACGAATATCCGAACGCAGCGTTGGACCGTTTTCATCGAGGACCACGACCTGTACCAGATCGGGCCTTTCTTGCGCGTAAATGGCTTGCGCCACGCGGAGCGCCGTCTTGACCCGTGTCATGCCGTCCGTCGGCTCGGTCTTGATGTATTTGCGAATCCAGACTCGATCCTGCTTCTTGATGGTCACCAGGTTGACATCGGTGCAGGAGACGCCGTTCGCCTCTTCCAACACCTGGCCGATGATGTTGTCCCTGCCGATATAAACAGCGACACCGCCGGAAGCGCCTATAAACAAGGCCGTTCCGCCGATCACGATCACCAATTTCCGGGAGGGCCGGAAGATGCGCAGTAAGGCCTTCACGCCAACTGGTCCGCCATCGCAAAAACTCCAACGCAATACATGCAAGTCAAGCTAGTCAAACGACGTTTCGGAATGCTTAAGTGGTCTTTCGACAAACATACCAATTCGGGCTAAAGACCAAAAAAGGTCCGCCAGCCGTTGTGCTTGCCATGATCCGTTTGACCGTGCTCTAAAAACACGCATGGCCTTTACCCTTCGCCAGATCCAGTATTTCGTCGCCGTTGCCGAGCAGGGTTCGGTGACGCGCGCCGCGCAGAATCTTTCGATCTCGCAATCCTCGGTCACAGAAGCGCTGAAGGAACTGGAAACCGACCTCGGCGTCGAACTCTTCGAACGCCACCCGCGCGGCCTGACGATCACGCACAACGGTCACCAGTTCCTCCGGCATGCGACAAAAATTCTAGCCAGCGTCTCCGATGCGCGCGCCAGTTTTTCCGGCCTGCAAAGCGCTCTTTCCGGCACATTGAATATCGGCGTCACCTCGCTGGTCGCAGGCTATGTTCTCTCCGATCTTCTGGCGCGATACCGCCGCGCCTGCCCCGGTGTGGAGGTGAGTGCAATCGAAGACAATGGCGGCTATCTGGAGCATCTGCTGGTCGGCGGTGAGCTCGATGTCGCGGTCATGGTGATCTCTAACCTGCGCGACCGCATGGCGCTGCAGGCGGAGATCCTCGAAACCTCGCCCTATCGTCTCTGGCTGCCGATGGGTCACCCGTTGGTTTCCGCCGACATCATCTCGGTTGCCGACATCGCCCGCGAGCCGCTGATCATGCTGACGGTCGATGAGATCGAGGAGAACACCGGCAAGCTTTTGTCAGCGCTCGGCGCCCGCCCGCATGTCGCCTTTCGCACCCGGTCGGTGGAGGCCGTGCGCAGTCTCGTTGCAACAGGCGCCGGCGTCGCGCTGCTTCCCGATCTCGTCTACCGCCCCTGGTCGCTGGAAGGCGACCGGATCGAAAGCCGCGATGTCTCCGGTTCATTGCCAGTCGTCCAGGTCGGCATGGTCTGGCGCAAGGGTTCCAGCCTGCCGCAAGCGGCGCGAGATTTCGTCGGCATTGCGGAAGCGATGCGATCCGGCCGTGCGCGGTGACGATATCGGAAATTCCGATATCGTCTTTCTGATAAATGAATTTGCGAAACCGGATATTTCAGCGCACCTTTCAGCCGGGAACAAAATGCCGCAACAAGCGGCACAAACCGGGAGACAGACGATGAAGTACCTTCTGAAATCGTGCACTGCTGCCCTCGCAAGCTTGAGCTTCGTGACGCAGGTTGCTGCTGCCGAACCGTTGAAGGCCTTGGACAAGGGTGAGGGTGCGGTCAGCATCGTCGCCTGGGCCGGCTATATCGAGCGCGGCGAAACCGACAAGAATTACGACTGGGTTACCGATTTTGAAAAGAAGACCGGCTGCAAGGTTTCCGTGAAGACTGCGGCGACCTCGGATGAAATGGTGGCGCTGATGAACGAAGGTGGCTTCGATCTCGTCACCGCTTCGGGCGATGCTTCGCTGCGTCTCGTTGCCGGCAAGCGCGTGCAGCCGATCAATACCGATCTCATTGCGAGCTTCAAAAACCTCGACGAACGCTTACAGAGCGCTCCGTGGCATACGGTCGGCGGCGTCCACTACGGCGTGCCCTATCTGTGGGGGCCGAACGTTCTGATGTACAATACCGATGCATTCAAGGATAAGGCCCCGACCAGCTGGAAGGTGGTATTCGAAGAAGAAACGCTGCCTGATGGCAAGTCCAACAAGGGCCGCGTCCAGGCCTATGACGGGCCGATCTACGTCGCCGATGCTGCCATGTATCTGATGGCCCACAAGCCCGATCTCGGCATCAAGGATCCCTACGAACTCAATGAAGACCAGTATAAGGCAGCTCTCGATCTGCTGCGCGGCCAGCGCAAGCTCGTCTCCCGCTACTGGCATGACGCGATGATCCAGATCGACGACTTCAAGAACGAAGGCGTCGTCGCATCCGGCTCCTGGCCGTTCCAGGTGAACCTGATGCAGGCCGAGAAGCAGAAGATCGCCTCGACCTTCCCCGAGGAAGGCGTCACCGGCTGGGCCGACACGACAATGCTTCATGCCGACAGCGAGCATCCGAACTGCGCCTATATGTGGATGGAGCATTCCCTGTCCGCCAAGGTCCAGGGTGATGCCGCCGCCTGGTTCGGCGCCGTTCCCTCCGTTCCGGCAGCATGCAAGGGCAACGAACTGTTGACCGATACCGGCTGCACCACCAACGGCTTCGATCACTTCGACAAGATCAAATTCTGGAAGACGCCTGTTGCCAAATGTACGACACAGAGTGAATGCGTGCCGTATCATCGCTGGGTGTCGGACTATATCGGCGTGATCGGCGGGCGGTAGTCAACACCCAGACAGAATGATTGCCCCAACCCTCTCCCACACGCAGGGAGAGGGGACATGCCCCAAGACCTCTCGCCGCTATCCGAAACGCCCCGAGAGGCGAAAGCATCGCCGCGAGTCCCCTTCCCCGCGCTTGCCGGGAGAAGGTGCCCGGCAGCAAGGATGAGGGCATCATGTATAACTCGGAGACCCCAATGACACCCGCCGTCCGTTTCCAGCAGGTTTCGCGCCATTTCGGCCAGGTTCGCGCCGTCGACGGCGTCGATCTCGAAATCGCACCAGGCGAGTTCTTCGCGATGCTCGGTCCGTCGGGCTCGGGAAAGACGACCTGCCTGCGTCTGATCGCCGGCTTCGAACAGCCAACGGATGGGCATATCGAGATTTTCGGAGAAACGGCAGACGGTGTCCCGCCCTACCGCCGCAACGTCAACACCGTCTTCCAGGACTACGCGCTCTTCCCGCATCTCAACATCCTCGACAACGTTGCCTACGGGCTGATGGTCAAGGGCATCGGTAAGGCAGAGCGCACCAGGGCGGCCGAACAGGCGCTGGAACTGGTGAAACTTCCGGGCTACGGCGCCCGCCGCCCCGGCCAGCTCTCCGGCGGCCAGCGGCAGCGCGTGGCACTTGCCCGCGCGCTCGTCAACAAGCCGAAAGTCCTGCTGCTCGACGAGCCGCTTGGCGCTCTTGATCTGAAGCTGCGGGAGCAGATGCAGGAAGAATTGAAGAGCCTTCAGCGCGCACTCGGCATCACCTTCGTCTTTGTCACCCACGATCAGGGCGAGGCGCTCTCCATGGCAGACCGCGTCGCCGTCTTCAACAACGGCGGCATCGTGCAAGAGGGTACGCCGCAGGATATCTACCGCCGCCCGAAGACACGCTTCGTCGCCGATTTCGTTGGTTCCTCGAATGTCATCGCGCCAGATGTAATGACGTCGCTCGGCGGCGAAAACCGCTGGGCAAGCCTGCGCCCCGAAGCGATCCATCTCTCCGGCGACGGCATGGAGGCGGCGGTCGAAAACACCAGTTTCCTTGGCGCCGCGTATCGCCTGACGGTCGCCATGAGGGGCACACGTCTGCATGTCACACTACCCGCAGGTGCCAATGTGCCGGATATCGGCGCCAGCGTGCGCCTCGCGTGGCAGCCGGCCGAGGTGCATTACATGGATGATGCAGCATGACAGCGCTCGCCCTGACAAAACCTGGCGTTACGACCTCCATTTTGCCCGGCCGCGGCGGATTCTTCGGTGGACTGTCGGACGCCTTCTGGCGCCATCCGAAGCTACTGCTTTTACTGATGCTGACGCCGCCGCTCCTCTGGCTCGGCATCATCTATATCGGCTCGCTGATCGCACTGCTGCTGCAGAGTTTCTTCTCGATCGACGATTTCTCCGGCTTGATCAACTACGAGTTCACGCTCGCGACCTATGCTGAGCTTCTGAACCCCGCCAATTTCGACATCATCGTCCGTACCGTCGTCATGGCGGTCATGGTGACGATCGCTTCCGCCGTCATCGCTTTCCCAATCGCCTATTACGCTGCGCGCTATGCGCAGGGAAATTGGAAGGCGTTTTTCTATCTCGGTGTCATGCTGCCGCTCTGGTCGAGCTATCTCGTCAAGGTTTACGCCTGGAAGCTGATCCTCGCCAAGGAAGGCATCCTCACCTGGATATTCGCCAAATTGCATCTCTCGTGGCTGCTCGACGCCATTCTTACGCTGCCGGTCGTCGGCGGCAATTCCCTTTCGGTGAGCTATCTCGGCACTTTCGTCGTTTTCGTCTATATCTGGCTGCCCTACATGATCCTGCCGACGCAGGCCGCTCTCGAGCGCGTGCCTGCAAACCTGATCGAGGCCGCCTCCGATCTCGGCGCCACGCCGGGCCAGACCTTCCGCACGGTGCTGTTCCCGCTGGCGCTGCCCGGCATCGTCGCCGGCTCCATCTTCACCTTCTCGCTGACCCTCGGCGATTACATTATCCCGCAGATCATCGGTTCTTCCCGCCTCTTCATCGGCCAGGCGGTCTATGCGCAGCAGGGCACCGCCGGTAACGTGCCGCTCGCCGCCGCCTTCTCCGTCGTGCCGATCGCCATCATGGCCATCTATCTCTGGCTTGCAAAAAAACAGGGGGCTTTCGATGCGCTCTGACCGTGGACACGGCTCCCCTCTCGCCCTGAAGATCGCAGCCGCGAGCGGCCTGCTTTTCCTGCATCTGCCGATCCTGCTGATCTTCGTCTATGCCTTCACCACCGAGGAGAAGAGCTACCAGTGGCCGCCGCCGGGGCTGACGACGCAGTGGTTCAACGTGGCCTGGAACCGACCTGATGTCTGGGCAGCCCTCGGCCTTTCTGTGCAAGTCGCCTGCATCGCCACTGCTATCGCCCTGGTGCTCGGCACGCTTTGTGCTGCCGCCGTCAGCCAGACGAAGTTCTTCGGCCGCGAGGTCATCTCTTTGCTCGTCATTCTGCCGATCGCCCTTCCCGGTATCATCACCGGCATTGCGCTGCGCTCGGCCTTCAGCCTGTTCGACATCCCGTTCTCGGTCTGGACGATCGTGCTTGGCCACGCCACCTTCTGCGTCGTGGTCGTCTACAACAATGCGGTCGCCCGCTTCCGCCGTACCTCCGGCTCACTGATCGAAGCTTCGATGGACCTCGGCGCCGACGGCTTCCAGACTTTCCGGCACGTCATCCTGCCGAATATCGGCACTGCGCTACTTGCCGGCGGCATGCTTGCCTTCGCGCTCTCCTTCGACGAAGTCATCGTCACCACCTTCACCGGCGGCCAGCAATCGACGCTGCCGATCTGGATGCTCGAAGAACTCATCCGCCCGCGCCAGCGCCCGGTGACCAACGTGGTCGCCATGGCCGTCGTGCTCGTCACCTTCCTGCCAATCCTGGCAGCCTACTACCTCACCCGCGACGGCGACCAAATCGCCGGAGCCGGCAAATAAAAGGGAGAACGTCATGGACACCCAGATGCTGATTGGATCCCGCTTCGAAACGGGCACGGAAACGGAAGAGCGCATCCTGAACCCGAAGACGGGTGAGACGGTGCTGAATCTGCCGGAAGCCTCATTCGGCCAGATCGATGCCGCTGTGGAAGCCGCCGGGAAGGCTTTCAAGAGCTGGTCGCAGACGACACCTTCCGAACGCTCCGGCTATCTGCTGAGGATCGCCGATGCCATAGAGAAAGACGGTCAGGGCTTTGCCACGCTCGAAGCATTGAACTGCGGCAAGCCGATCAACGCCGTGCTCAACGATGAAATCCCGGCGATCGTCGATTGCTACCGTTTCTTCGCGGGCGCTGTCCGCAACCTGCACGGTCCGGTCTCCGGCGAATACCTGCCTGGTCACACCTCGATGATCCGCCGCGACGCAATCGGCATCGTCGGCTCGATCGCGCCTTGGAATTATCCACTAATGATGATGGCCTGGAAGCTGGCACCCGCGATCGCCGGCGGCAACACCGTCGTCTTCAAGCCTTCCGAACAAACGCCGCTGACGGCTCTGAAGATGGCGAAACTGCTCGCTGACATCCTGCCCGAGGGCGTCGTCAACGTCATCCTCGGTCGCGGAGAAAGTGTCGGCAATGCGCTGATCAACCACCCGAAGATCGCCATGGTCTCGATCACCGGCGATGTCGCGACCGGCAAGAAGGTGCTGCAGGCGGCCGCCAAGTCCGTCAAGCGCACGCATCTGGAACTTGGCGGCAAGGCCCCCGTCATCGTCTTCGACGACGCCGATATCGATGCAGTCGTCTCAGGCATCCGCACCTTTGGTTACTACAACGCCGGCCAGGACTGCACCGCCGCCTGCCGTATCTATGCTGACGCCAAGGTCTACGACAGGTTCGTCGCCGATCTCTCCTCGGCGGTTTCCTCGATTAAGTTCAACCAGGCCGAGGACACTGAAAACGAGATCGGCCCGTTGATCTCCAAGCGCCAGCGCGACCGCGTCGAAAGCTTCGTCACCCGCGCTGCCGAGCACAAGCACATGGAAATTACGACCGGCGGCAAGACCTCAGGCGACAAGGGTTTCTTCTTCACGCCAACCGTCATCGCCGGTGCCACGCAGGATGACGAGATCGTCCGCCGCGAAGTCTTCGGCCCGGTCGTCTCCGTGACGCGCTTCACCGACGTCGAGGATGCCGTCGCTTGGGCGAACGACAGCGACTATGGCCTTGCCTCCTCCGTGTGGACCAAGGACATCAGCTGCGGCATGAAGACGGCCGCGCGCCTGCAATATGGCTGCACTTGGATCAACACGCATTTCATGCTGGTCAACGAAATGCCGCATGGCGGTCTCAAGCAATCCGGCTACGGCAAGGATATGTCGGTCTATGCGCTTGAGGATTACACCGCCGTCCGGCACGTGATGATCAATCATGGTTGAGTAATTCCGACCAGCATCAGTTGTGATCAAGACCGTCGCAGACACCTGCGGCGGAACAATTTGGTGTTTCCTGCGTCCTCTTGTGTATCCAACGCAGAGGAAACATCCATGCTCAAATGGGCTCTCATATTTCTCGTCATTTCGCTGGTTGCCGGGTTCTTCGGTTTTTCCGGCATCTCAGCCGCCACCGCAACGATCGCGCGTGTTCTCTTCGGCATCGCCCTCGTCATCTTCCTGATCTTCCTGATCCTGGCGCTGATCGCCGGCCAAGCGGTTCTCTAACAACAGCGTGGCTTGCCTAGAGCAGGCTCGCTCCGACATTGATCGCGAGTGCCAGGATCGTCGTATTGAAGAGAAACGACAGCACTGCATGAAGCAGCGCGATCTTGCGCATCGTCATCGTGGAGACGGCAACATCAGCGGTCTGCGCCGCGACGCCGATCGTGAATGAGAAGTAGAGGAAGTCCCAATAGACAGGTTCTTCGATCCTGTCCGGAAAAATCAGGCCTTCGCCCTTGTCAGGTCCACCGTAAAATCGATGGGCGTAGTGGATGGTGAAGAGCGTGTGGAGGAAAACCCAGGAAACCAGGATCGTGACCACTGCCGCGCAGGCTCTGGCGAAGGCGACATTGGGTGGCGCTTCTTTCACGGAATGCAGCTCGAGCCCAATGCCAGCGATGCTTGCGAGCGCCGCCGCGATCGACAGGAAGAGTACGAACGTGTCGGAAAAATCCAGATCTTCCGCTCGCTTCCTGATATCCGCGACTGTCGCCCGAAGCATCCTTCGCCAACTGACACACGTAAAGACGATGGCCGTCACGTTCCAGCCGACCAGCACATTCTTGGCGTTCACATCCCGGGAGGTGAGAAGCAGGAAAACGACCAAGCCCGCGATGAAAGCAATGATGATGCTCATATGCCGGACGGCATAGGTCATTATCGAACTGCGCTGATCGTCACCCGCCATGTCTTTCCTCAGGCTTTATGCCATTGATATCAGCACGAAAAAGGCGCGGCCGCCATTGGCAACCGCGCCTTTCAACCGTTTCTATGAAGACGTCAGGCAGCAGCGAGCTGCAATTCCTTCTGGACCATCGTGCGAAGCGCCGTCAGGTCCTTGGCGAAGGCGCGAATGCCTTCGGCAAGCTTTTCGGTTGCCATCGCATCTTCGTTCATCATCCAGCGGAAGGTCTTCTCGTCGATTTCGATCCTCGGCTCGGCTTTCTTCGTCTCCGGCGAGAGCTTGCGGACCAGTGTGCCCTGATCGTTGGCGAGTTCGTCGAGCAGCGCCGGGCTGATGGTCAGGCGGTCGCAACCGGCCAGCGCTTCGATTTCACCGGCGTTGCGGAACGAGGCGCCCATGACGATCGTGTTGATGTCATGCGCCTTGTAGTAATTGTAGATGTCACGGACAGACTGAACGCCCGGATCCTCTTCCGCAGTGTAATCCTTGCCGGTCGACTTCTTGTACCAGTCGAGGATGCGGCCGACGAAGGGCGAGATCAGAAAAGCCTTCGCATCGGCGCAGGCAATGGCCTGGGCCTTGGAAAAGAGAAGCGTCAGGTTGCAGTCGATGCCCTCCTTCTGCAGTACTTCCGCGGCGCGGATGCCTTCCCAGGTCGAGGCGAGCTTGATCAGAATGCGGTCGCGCTCGATGCCGCGCTCCTTGTAGGAGGCGATGATGCCGCGCGCCTTGCCGATTGATGCTTCAGTGTCGAAAGAAAGGTCAGCATCGACCTCGGTCGATACGCGACCCGGCACGAGCTTCGACAAGGCGGCGCCAACGGAAATCGCAAGACGATCGGCAACAGCTGCGGCAACCGCATCGCTGTTTCCGCCCTGTTTCTTGCCCCAGGAGACGGCTTCCTTGATTGCATCGGCAAACATCGGCGTTCCGAGCGCCTTCAAAACGATGGTCGGATTGGTCGTGCAATCCACCGGCTTCAGGCGGGCGACAGCCTCGATATCGCCGGTATCGGCGACGACCGTGGTCATGTCGCGGAGTTGGTCAAGCTTGGTTGTCATTGGTCAAAATCCCTTGTGAACTCGAACTGCTAACTTGAGCTGCGGACCGGCGCGAGCTCCGCCCGGCAATGAGGTAGTCTACAGACAGATGAGTTTGCTGCAGGCGAAAACGCGTGCCTTCCCATGTACCCGCACATTGTCCTCCTCGGACAAACGACTGTGTCGGAAATGACTATCGCCATCCCGAAAAGAGAAAGTCAAGGACATTTGTGCATTTCAATTGACATAAGTGTCACGCCCGTCATTATCGCTAGGAACAAGGAAAGTTGCCCTGCTTTTTCCGCCTCCGGATGCAAGTAGGGTGAAACTCAAGCAGGAGAAGATGTGGTCAAGCTGAAACGCGGCACGCACACGGCTTATTCAGAAGCCTCGTCGCTGAGGCTACGCGCCGCGTGGCTCTACTACAATCAGGGCCTGACGCAGAAGGACGTCGCCGAGCAGCTCGGCATAAGCCGCACGACGGTCATCCGCTTGCTCGACGAGGCCATGAAGCGCAGCGAGGTGCAGATCTGGATCAACGATTCGATCGGCGACTGCGTCGAGCTTTCCGTGAAGCTGGAGCGCGCCTACGGGCTCGACGAGGCAATCGTTGTCCCCGCTCCCGTCAGTTCCGACGTCGATAGTCTCGCAAAGAGCGTCGGGCTCGCGCTCGGCCAGTTCCTGTCCGAGGCGATCCCCGACGACTATACGATCGGCGTCGGCTGGGGGCGCACGATGACGGCTTCGCTTTCGAGCTTCCGGCCGCCCCGCCGCACCAATTGTAAGGTCGTCTCGCTGCTCGGCGGCATCGTCGCCGTGCACCAGACAAACCCCATCGACTATACGTGGCGGCTGGCAAGCCAGCTTGGCGCCGAGTGCTACATGTTCCTCTCGCCCCTGCTCGTGGATTCGGTCGAGACGAAGCGCAATCTGATCGAGAAATGCGGACTGGACACGATCTACCGGCTGGCGGAAGACCTTGATCTTGCGATCGTCAGCTGCGGCGACATCGGCCCGCATTCGACATCTTTGTCGGAAGGCTGGATTTCCAAGGCGGAGTTGCAGCAGCTGATCGAGGCCGGCTGCGTCTGCGACACGATGTTCAATTTTCTGGACAAGGAAGGCAACACCGTCGATCACTCGATCAACAGCCGCGTGATGTCGGTCGATCTGGACACCCTGACGAAGGCACGGCACATCGTGCTCTCTTCAGGGGGCGCACACCGCGCCGTCGCGATCCGTGCCACCATCCGGCGCATCGGCTGCAACACGCTGATCACCGACGAGAGCGCCGCAAAGGCGCTGCTCGAACTAGCTGAAACTCATGCCTGACCGGCTTCCCACCCCAGTATCGCCCGTTTGCGGGTGAGACCCCAATGGTAGCCCGTCAAGTCGCCATTTTTCCCGAGCGCACGGTGGCATGGCACAACGAAGGAGATCGGATTGCGTCCAATCGCAGCACCGACTGCGCGCGATGCCGTCGGCTGGCCGATATCTTTAGCGATGTCCGAATATGTCATCGCTTTGCCCAGCGGAATCTTCAAAAGGCTCTCCCAGACGCGGACCTGAAAATCCGTGCCGATGAGCACGACGCGCAACGGCTGGTCTGCAGACCACTTTCCGGGCTCGAAAATGCGCTCTGCGTAAGGCGTGGTTGCCTGCCGATCTTCGACATATTGGGCATTCGGCCAGCGGCAGGTCATGTCTTCGAAACAGGCGGCCTCGTCACCGAGATCGCTGAAGGCAAGGCCTGCAAGGCCGCGATCGGTGGCCATGACCAGCGCGACGCCGAAGGGCGACTGGTGGAAGCCGTAGCGGATCGTCAGGCCGCCGCCCTTTGCCTTCCACTCACCGGGTGACATGGCCTCATGGGTGACGAAGAGATCGTGAAGACGGCTTGGACCGGAAAGACCCACCTCGATCGAAGTTTCAAGCAGCGGCATGTCTTCCTTGCGCAGCAACCGCTTGGCATGATCGAGCGTGACTGCCTGCAGGAAGGCCTTGGGCGAAAGTCCGGCCCAGCGGGTAAACGTCTTCTGGAGCTGCGTCGGCGACTGGTTGAGCCGCGCGGCAATCGCCTCCAGCGACGGCTGGTCGCGATAGTCCTCGGTGATAAGTTCGATGACCTGACGGACGGTCTCGTAGTCCGGACCCTCCGGCGTGGTGTCTCTGTTCAGATTGGCGATCATATTCATCGTTCTTCTCCTTGTAACAAGGAGATAGTCAAGGGGAGGACCGCAAGCCACCCGTTTCTTGCGCAACGTTTAAATACGCTGCTTGACTGTCGCAAGCGCGCCTTTGAAGGCCTTGGCAAAGCTTTCGCGATCATTCGGATTGAGGAAGGAGCCGATATCCGTCCGCCGGCCCTCGCCAAAAATATGCATGGAAAGAATGCCGATTTCCTGGTGGCGGCGGACGAGGAAACGCGCCCAGAAGGGATTGAAGTGATGCTCTACCATGCGTCCGGAAGGCGCGAACTTGCGGATCGCGACATCGGTGCGCGAAACGGTCACTTCCTCGCGCGCCCTGCCGGAGCGGTAGTTGAGCCAGAAGGCACCGTAGAGCAACGCGAAATCCAGCCCGAAGAAGAAGCCGATCGGCCAAGCGCCGGTAACGACGAAGAATATCCCATAGAGGAAACAGACGGCACCGGAAATCAGCAGCAGCACCCTGAAACCCTTGCGGCCGAGCGACCGGTAAGGGAAAAGTTCGGCTGCAAAAACAGGCTGTTCGTTCGCCCGCCCGGCGTTGCTTTCCGTCATGGCTGATGAGTATAGATTGTCGATGCCCGAACCGAAACTCAAATCCGTCCGCAAATCACCGCAAAACTCGAAAGTGATCACCCGCCGCAAGGCCGTCCCGGTGCGCACCGCGTATTCGCAAGCCGAGCGCGAGGAGATATTCCGCCGCTTCTCGATCCAGCGGCCGGAACCCAGAGGCGAACTGGCACACACCAATCCATTCACGCTCGTCGTTGCCGTGGCACTCTCCGCCCAGGCGACGGATGCCGGTGTCAACAAGGCGACGCGGGCGCTTTTCAAGGTGGCAGATACGCCGGAGAAGATGTTGGCGCTCGGCGAGGAACGCCTTCGCGACTACATCAGGACGATCGGCCTTTACCGCAACAAGGCGAAGAACGTCATGGCGCTTTCGCAAATGCTGGTCGATGAATTCGGCGGCGAGGTTCCGCAAAAGCGTGAGGAACTCGTGCGCCTGCCGGGCGTCGGCCGCAAAACAGCGAACGTGGTTCTATCAATGGCCTTCGGCCAGGCGACGATGGCGGTTGACACGCACATCTTCCGCATCGCCAATCGCATCAAGCTGGCGCCGGGAAAGACACCGGACGAGGTCGAGGACCGCCTGATGAAGGTGATCCCCAGTCACTACCTTTATCATGCCCACCACTGGCTGATCCTGCACGGCCGCTACACGTGCAAGGCGCGCCGCCCGGAATGCGAGCGCTGCGTGATCGCCGATCTCTGCAAATCGCCGGAAAAGAGCTGCGATATACCGGCGCCGCTGGTCGAGCTACCACCGCAGGTGATGGGCGAGGCCGTCGAATAGGCAAACCATCGGCCTCCTCAAACTGATTTACCGGTGAAAACCGAGATCCCGTTGGGAAATCAGCTTGTAGAGATGAACCATCATGCCCGCCGCAAAAAGCGGCGTCAGCAGATTGAGGAAGGGGATGGCCAGGAAAGCGGCGATCACCAAACCGCCGAGAAAGACGGTAGAAGCGTGCTTTGCCCTGAAGAGCCGGGCCTCCTCCGGCGAACGGAAGCGCATGGCGGCGAATTCGAAGAATTCCCGGCCAAGCAGATAACCGTTCACCAGGAAGAAGGCGATCAGGTTCACGCCCGGGATGAAGAGCAGGAGGAGGGCGACAATATTGCCGGCGATCACCACGCCCAGGAACTTGAGTGAACTCACGATTGCCGGGCCGATCGGCATTGCCGTTCCCGGGGTATCCTCGGGATAATCCCGCTTCTCCACCACGTCTGCCACGTCATCGAGAAAAAGCCCGGCAATCAGCGCCGTCACGGGCGACAGCATCAGCGCCAGGCCCAAGGCAAGACCGATGCTTGCGAGGATGACAAAGACGAAGCTCAGCCAGCCGGCCCAATCCGGAATTTCCGGAAAGAAGCCCGCGATCCACGGAAACAGCAAAGCCATGAACAGGCTTCGCAGCACGAACCAGAGCCCAATGAGAACCAGGATCGTAAGCCCCAGCACCTTCCAGAAAACCGACCGGGTTTCCCGTGCAAACAGGTTGAAAAACGCAAGGCGCGCGGCATCGAGGATCATTCTTCGCATCTCCAGGTTATATCTGCGCATGTAGGAATCTCAACGCCCGACGGCAAGTCGAAATAAAACTACATGCAACGATGGAAAACTTGTCTAAAATAACACACTAATATATAGTCTATAGTATTCGATATAAACTTGAGCCTAGGACGCAGCTTCCGGAAATAGTTGCAACGGCAAGTCTCGCCAATAGCGCATCCGCGAATTGCCTCTGGGAAGTCAGGGAGGCTGATGTGGAAGACTTTGTTCAGAAGCTCAGACACTATGTGAAGTCAGGCACGCCGGCCGAGCGCAGAATTGCGAAGTATTTTACCGAGCACCTGAACGACCTTCCCTTCGAGACCGCTGCCTCCGTGGCCGACAGGCTCGATCTAAGCCCGATGACGGTTGGCCGTTTTCTGCGCGCCCTCGGCTATCAGGGTCTCGACAGCGTCAAAGTCCATTTCCGTGAAACCGCAGTCACCTCTCCTGTCCAACTTCAAAATTCGCTCAACGAGTTGCAGACCGATGCCTCGGAAGGAAAATCGCTTGCCTTGCTCGTCACCGAGCAGATCCAGGCGCTGCACCACATCTACCATCTGACCGCACAGACGCACTGGGCCGAAGCCGTCGCGATGATTGGCATGGCGCGCGAAGTTTTCATTGCAACCCATGTACGGCTCGCGGGCTTCGCAACGCATTTCGCCCACCGGCTGACACGGTCCCGCGATGGCGTCCACGCACTGGACGGTTCGGCAAACCGCTTTGCCGAACTCTTCGCTCGCCCGAGCGGCGAAGGCGCCCTCCTGATCATCATCGATTGCCGACGCTTCGGCAAAGCGCGTCTGTTGGCGCGAACCGCGCGGCGCTATGGCTACAAGGTCGTGCTGATCACAACGGAAAACAGCGACTGGCTGCCCGACCAATCCAACGTCATGCTGGCGCTTCCGCCTGCCCGCTCGCCCGACGAGGACAACCTTCCTCCGTTGATCGCTCTTCTCGACTGTCTGTCGGAATCCGTCATTGCCGCCGCAGGCGAAGAGGCGCTCGAACGCCGGCGGCGAATGTCGGAATTCGGCACCATTCTCGGAGAAAGCGGCAATCGCTAGCTTATCGCGTCCAGTTCGGCGCGATGGCGATACATCGCGAGGAACCGCCGGTATTCGCGATCATACAGAGCCTGCTTCGTCGCGTCCGGCGCACGCTCTTCACCCCCGGGATACATTGCCACGCCGGCCGTCGGGAGATCCTTATGTAAGCCACAGGCAACAGAAGCTCCGATCGCAGTGCCCAGCAACACCGCCTCGTTCATCTTCGGAACGACGACCCTGCAGCCTGTCGCATCCGAATAAAGCTCCATCAGCACCGGGTTCTTCACATGCCCGCCCGCAACATGCAGCGTGTCCGGCACATAACCGAATTCCTTCATCTTTTCGAGAATATGCCGGATGCCGAGCGCAATGCCGACGGCCGTACGCCAGTAGAGCGCGCAAAGTCCGTCGAATGACGTATCGAGCGTCAGCCCGCTGATAGTGCCGACGGCGTGCGGATCGGCAAGAGGCGACCGGTTGCCGTGGAAATCCGGCAGCACGAAGATGCGCGAGCCGAGCGCGTCGCCTTCTTCGGCACGCAATTGCGCAATGCGGGAGACGATCTTCTGGTGCAATGCGGCGGTGGGCTCGCCCCCGGCAGCATGCATGCGCACGATATGCTCAAGCAACGCACCCGTCGCCGATTGACCGGCTTCAACAAGCCACGAATCCTGAAAGACGACCTCGTAGTAAGGTCCCCACATGCCATGACTTGGCTTTCGATCGCGGGAGAACGAAATGATGCAGCTCGAGGTTCCGGCAATGAGCGCCAACTGACGCTCAAGTTGCGCTGGGTCGGCCGCATAGCCGGCAAGCGTGCCGAGCGCGCCTGCATAGGCGTCGATCAGGCCCGCCGAAACGTGGCAATCCGTCGTCAGCCCGAGTGCCGATGCGGCCTCCTGGGTGAGCGTGCCGACGCTCGTGCCGACCTGTGCTGTCTCGTCGGGCAGACGGCCGCGCTCCTGGAGGTCTTCCAGGCCGATCTGCGCGAGAAAATCCCTCTGCCAGCCCTTTTCCTTGTGCGCCAGATAATTCCACTTCGCCGTCAGCGTGCTGCGCGAACGGGCAAGCGAGCCCGTCGCCTTCCATGTCATGAAGTCGGCAAGATCGAAGAAATAACCGGCATTCATCCAGGTGCCAGGCAGTTTCTTCTTCAGCCACATCAGCTTTGGCATCTCCATTTCCGGCGACATGAAATGCCCGCAATGATCGAGAACCGCATGGCCGGTTGCCGTGCAGAAATCAGCTTCGTTGAGCGCCCTGTGGTCGAGCCAGACGATCGTGTCGAAGCGCCTCTCGCCCCCCGTCGAGACGCTGATCTGCCCACCATCGACATCGCGGACGACGAGCGAGCATGTGCCGTCGAAGCCGATCGCACCGACAGACGCAGGAGCTGCACCCGATTGTTCCATCGCCTTTCGAACGACGATGCAGACCGCAGACCAGATATTTTCGGAATCATGTTCGGCATGATTTTCACGCGGTCTATTCATGATGATCGGATGTTCGGCCTTTCCGAGCAGGCGACCGCGGGCATCGAACACACCGGCACGCGCGCTGCCGGTGCCGACATCCACCGCAACCACATGATCATGCATCAAGGGTGAGCCCCATCCAGCTTTTGTTTCTGGATAAGGTGTATCAAATCCGGCATTGCGTCAAACACGCGTTCCGGCGAAAGCCGCTGAAGTTCTGCACGATAACCTGCAAAATTGGCATGTGAGCCGCCGGTAAAGGCAAAGACCGTCATGCCTGCGGCCTTGGCTGCCTCGATTCCTGCAGGGCTGTCTTCGATTACGACGCAGTTCTTCGGATCGACGTGCATTTCGCGGGCCGCATGCAGGAAGAGGTCTGGCGCCGGCTTTCCATTCTTCACCATCGAGGCGCTGAAGATGTTCGGTAGCTTGTCGATAAGGCCGGTGACGGTGAGCGACAGCCTGATGCGCTCGACCTGGCTCGACGAAGCGACGCAGCAAGGGATATCGAGCGCATCGATCGTCGCACCTATGCCTTCGATCGGTCTCAGTTCTTTCCTGAACCGCGCATAGAGATTGGTGCGGATGCGCTCGAGAAACTCGTCGCCGGCATGCACCTGATATTCGCTCTTCATCGTTTCGATGACGGTCGCGAGGCTCTTGCCGAGGAAGCGCCCATAGACCTCTTCCTCGGTGATCGGCACTCCGAGGTCGTTCATCGCCTCGACGAGCACGCTGACGGAGATCGGCTCGCTATCGACGAGGACACCGTCACAATCGAAAATGACCAGGCGTGTTTCAGAATCAGCCATGAAGACCAACCGGAGTTCGGTTCGGGGGGCGTTATCGGCTCGCGTATGGGCAAGCCGGATCAATGGCGGCAGGAATTGCCGCCATGTTGATTTCCTACACTGCAAGCTTGCCGTCGAGATAGAGCTGCAAGGTCGCGCGGGTCCCCTTTTCCCACAGTGTTTTCAGGGCATGTGCAAAACGCTTGCGGAACAACTCGGATTGCGACACCTCGCCGAAAATGTCGTCGAAGACGAGGAACGCCGCCGGATCGTCCTTTGCCTTCAGCGCGGCGGCATGGAGCCGGTCGGCACTAGCATCGTTGAAAACGATCTCCTTGCCGCTGTCGGTCGTGCCCGCGAAGTAACGGCACCAGAGAGCCGAAACCAGCGAAAGGCCGACGACATCCTTGCCCTGGCGCAGATTGTCGAGCGTGGATGGCAGGATGAATTTCGGCTGACGGTTCGAACCGTCCTGCGCCAGGCGCGGGATCGTGTCGGCGATCTTCGGGTTCAGAAGACGGTGTTCGATCAGCGCGAAATAATCCTTGAGCGACGTATTCGGCACCGGCGGCACGATCGGGATGATCTCGTCGTTTTCGAGCTTGGCGAGGAAGGCGCGGATCAGCGGCTCTTCCATCGCGTCATGCACGAAATGGATGTCCATCAACGCCGCCGGATACGCGATCGCCGCATGGCCGCCATTGAGGATGCGTATCTTCATATGCTCGTAAGGCGTGACATCCGGCACAAAGGTGACGCCGACTTTATCGAGCGCTGGCCGTCCGGCAGTAAACTTGTCTTCCAGCACCCACTGCTTGAACTCTTCACAATAGACGGGCCAGTTGTCTTCAATACCGAAAGTATCCGTCAGCAAATCGATCTCGCGCTGGCCCGTTGCCGGCGTAATGCGATCGACCATGGCATTCGGGAAGGCGACATTCGCCTTGATCCACACGGCAAACGCCGGATCGGAAAGCTCCGCCATACCCAAGACGGCGTTTCTGGTGACGGCACCGTTATGCGGAATGTTGTCGCAGGACATAACGGTGAAGGGCACGATGCCCTTTTCCTTGCGTGCCTTGAGACCGGCAACGATAAGGCCGAAAACGGTTTTCGGCTCGGACGGGTTTTTTCCGTCCGCAGCAATCGCCGGATGCGATGGATTGAATTTGCCGGACGCGTCGATGAAGTACCCGCCCTCGGTGATCGTCAGCGAGACAATGCGGATTGCAGGATCGGAGAGCTTGGCGACGATGGCTCCGGAATCGCCGACCGGCAGGATGTCGACCATCGGCCCCGTGACACGCGCCGCCGTCTTGTTGTTGTCCTGCTCCACGACCGTCGTCAGGAAGTCCTGCGCGGCAAGCTTCTCGCGCATTGCGGCGTCGGAAGGCAGCATGCCTGCGCCGATGATGGCCCAGTCGTGATCCTTTCCTTGATTGAAAAGATCATCGAGGTAGATGGCCTGGTGGGCGCGGTGGAAATTGCCAACGCCGAAGTGCACGATGCCGGCCGTAAGCGACGCTCGGTCATAAGCCGGGATTTCGGCCGTTTTAGCCGCATCGGTAAGCGTTGCCAGCGATAATTTGCACGTCATGTTTCAGTCCTCTTGAGGTCTTGCGAAGCGGATCGGCCGCTCTGCGCTCAGCAAACCGGACGCTTTGCCCGGCCTGCATTCTCACCCCGCCCGGCATTTGTCTCAGATGGCGAGACCGCCCTCGTTGAATTTATGGATACGCGTCTTGTCGGGCGTCAGGTAGACGGTGTCCCCGGCCTTGGCCGGGAAATCGCCGCCACCGCGTGCAGTAACCGAGCCGATACCATCGACGTCGATATGCAGGAACGTGTCGGAGCCGAGATGCTCGGCGACGATCACCCTGCCCTTCCAGTCGCCGCTTTCGGTCGAAAGCAGCACATGCTCCGGACGCACGCCGATCGTATGCGCATTCAGCGCAGCCGCATTCTGACCGGTGATGAAATTCATCTTCGGCGAGCCGATGAAACCGGCAACGAAGAGATTGCGCGGGCTCTTGTAGAGCTCCAGCGGCGAGCCCACCTGCTCGATGTTGCCGCGGTTCAGCACGACGATCTTGTCGGCCATTGTCATGGCTTCCACCTGGTCGTGGGTGACGTAGACCATCGTCGTCTTCAATTGCTGGTGCAGTTCGCTGATTTCGATGCGCATGTTGACGCGAAGTGCGGCATCGAGGTTCGATAACGGCTCGTCGAAGAGGAAGGCCGATGGCTGGCGCACGATGGCGCGACCGATCGCGACACGCTGCCGCTGGCCACCGGAAAGCTGGCGCGGCTTGCGCTCCAGGTAATCCGTCAGGTTCAGGACGCGTGCGGCATCGCTTACCTTCCTGTCGATCTCGGTCTTGTCCATGCCCGCCATCTTCAATGGGAAGGCGATATTGTTGCGCACGCTCATATGCGGATAAAGCGCATAGGATTGGAACACCATCGCAAGCCCGCGCTCGGATGGCGCCTTTTCGGTCGCGTCCTTGCCGTCGATGACGATCTTGCCGCCGGAAACGTCCTCCAGCCCGGCGATCAGCCTGAGCAACGTGGACTTGCCGCAGCCCGACGGGCCGACGAAGACGACGAATTCGCCGTCCCGGATGTCGAGATCGATCGAAGGGATGACCTTGGCTTCGCCGAAGACCTTCGAAACGCTCTGAAGGGTAATGCTGCCCATGTTTCTCTCCCTGATGTCTTATTTCACCGCGCCGAAGGTCAGGCCGCGGACGAGTTGTTTTTGTG
Source organism: Rhizobium mongolense USDA 1844 (assembly GCF_000419765.1). GTDB lineage: Bacteria > Pseudomonadota > Alphaproteobacteria > Rhizobiales > Rhizobiaceae > Rhizobium > Rhizobium mongolense. The sequence continues at coordinate 297,866 of NZ_ATTQ01000008.1, forward strand.
AGAACCAGCCGAGGATCAGGATCGGCGCGATTGCCATTGTCGATGCTGCCGAAAGCTTGGCGTAGAACAGACCTTCGGGGCTGGAGTAGGAGGCGATGAATGCCGTCAGCGGCGCGGCTTTCGAGGCGCTGAGGTTCAGCGTCCAGAAGGCTTCGTTCCAGGCCAGTATGATGTTGAGGAGGAGCGTCGAGGCAATGCCCGGTATCGCCATCGGCGTCAGCACGTAGATGATTTCCTTGGCGAGCGATGCGCCGTCCATGCGCGCCGCCTCGAGGATTTCGCCAGGGATTTCCTTGAAGTAGGTGTAGAGCATCCAGACGATGATCGGCAAGTTGATCAGCGTCAGCACGATCACCAGTCCCATCCGGCTGTCGAGCAGGCCGAAATTGCGGAACATCAGGTAGATCGGAATCAGCGCGCCGACCGGCGGCATCATCTTCGTCGACAGCATCCACATCAGCACGTCCTTGGTCCGCTTGGTCGGCGAGAATGCCATGGCCCAGGCGGCAGGGATCGCGATGATGAGGCCGATCAGCGTCGAGCCGAAGGAAATGATCACCGAATTCATGAAGTGGCCGAGATAGTTCGACCGGCTCTGCACCTCCGCATAACTTTCCGTCGTCCAGTGGAAGAACAGGAACTGCGGCGGCGAGGCAATCGCGTCGGCCTCCGACTTGAAGCTCGTAAGAAACGTCCACAGGATCGGGAAGAAGATCAGGATTGCCAGCGTCCAGGCGATCGCCGTCATGATCACCTTGCGTTGCGTTGTGACTTTTCTAGCCATCTCAAGCCTCCAGATTCTTGCCGACAAGGCGGACAAGGAAGATCGCGACGATGTTGGCGAGGATGACCGCAATGATACCGCCCGCCGAAGCGCCGCCGATATCGAACTGAAGAAGCGCCTGCGCATAGACGAGGTAGGTCAGGTTCGTGCTCTGCGTGCCCGGGCCGCCATTGGTGGTAACCAGGATTTCGGCAAAGACCGAGAGCAGGAAGATCGTCTGGATCAGGATCACCACCGTGATGGCGCGCGCCATATGCGGCAGAATGATATAGATGAATCTCGATATCGCGCCGGCGCCATCCATTTCGGCAGCTTCCTTCTGCTCCTCGTCCAGCGACTGCAGAGACGTGAGCAGGATCAGCGTCGCAAACGGCAGCCACTGCCAGGCGACGATCAGAATGATCGAGAACAACGGTGCGTTTGCCAGCCAGTCATAGGGCTGCAGTCCGAGCGCCTTGGCAAGATGCGCAAAGAGCCCGTTGACCGGGTTCATGAACATGTTCTTCCAGACAAGCGCTGCCACCGTCGGCATGACGAAGAACGGTGCAATCACCAGGATGCGCACGATGCCCTGGCCATAGATGTCCTGGTCGAGCAGCAAGGCGAAGGCGATACCGCCGACCACGGTGATGATCAGCACGCCGAGCACCAAAAGCAGCGTATTGGTGAGCGCTGCGAAAAAGGCCGGATCGGACAGGAAGTAGCTGTAGTTCAAAAAGCCGACGAAGCTCTCCATTCCCGGGCTGAGAAGGTTGTAGTTCAACAGTGAGAAGTAGATCGTCATCGCAAGCGGGACGATCATCCAGGCGAAGAGAAGCACGACGGACGGTGCGATCATCATTCGCGCTGCGGAGCGGGTGTGTAACGTTGCCATGGCGATGACCGATCCTGTTTCGAGGGGCGTCTGGCTGCAGGGCAGCTAAGAAAAAGGGGCCGCCGACGCTATTCGGGCATTCGGCGGCCCAGAGGGGTGGGAGGTCAACAATCCCACCGTCTCAGGAGGTTATTATTTGATGTAACCAGCCTTGGTCATTTCGCGGGTCGTCAGTTGCTGCGCGCTCTGCAGCGCTTGGTCGACCGAGACCTGGCCGGCGAGAGCCGCGGAGAACTGCTGGCCGACGGCCGTGCCGATGCCCTGGAATTCCGGGATCGCCACAAACTGGACGCCGACATAGGGAACCGGCTTTACGGTGGGCTTTGTCGGGTCAGCCGCATTGATGGAGTCCAGCGTCATCTTCGCGAAAGCCGCAGCCTTCTGGTATTCCGCGTTCTCATAGAGCGAGGTACGCGTGCCGGGAGGTGCGTTCAGCCAGCCTTCCTTCTCGGCGACGAGCTTGGTGTAATCCTTGCTCGTTGCCCAGGCGACGAACTTCTCAGCTGCTTCGACCTTCTGCGAGCTCGCCGGGATGGCAAGGCTCCAGGCCCACAACCAGTTGCCACGCTTGCCGAGACCCTTGTCGGGCGCCAGTGCAAAACCGACCTTGTCGGCAACCTTCGATTCCTTCGGGTTGCTGACGAAGGAGGCCGCAACGGTGGCGTCGATCCACATGCCGCACTTGCCGGTCTGGAAGAGCGCCAGGTTTTCGTTGAAGCCGTTCGATGAAGCGCCGGGAGGGCCGGCTTCCTTCATCAGGTCGACGTAGAAGGTGAGCGTGTCCTTCCACTCCGGCTGGTCGAACTGGGGTTTCCAGCTCTCATCAAACCAGCGGGCGCCGAAGGAGTTCGACATCGCCGTCAGGAAGGCCATGTTTTCGCCCCAGCCGGCTTTGCCGCGCAGGCAGATGCCGTAGATTTCCTTATCCTTGTCGGTGATCTTCTTCGCAGCGTCGGCGATGAAGTCCCAGGTCGGCGCGTCGGGCATCTTCAAACCGGCGGCGTCGAAGAGGTCCTTCCGATACATGACCATCGAGCTTTCACCGTAAAACGGCGCCGCATAGAGCTTGCCGTCTACAGTCAGGCCGCTGCGAATGGCCGGCAGCAGGTCATCGGCGTCATAGTCGGCGCCCAGGTTGTCGAGCGGCTGGAGCCAGCTCTGCTTTGCCCAGATCGGGACCTCATAAGTGCCGATCGTCAGAACGTCGTACTGGCCGCCCTTGGTCGCGATGTCAGTCGTGACCTTCTGACGCAGAACGTTCTCTTCGAGGGTAACCCATTCAAGGTCGATGTCGGGATTCTTCGCCTTGAAGTCATCCGTCAGCTTCTGCATCCGGATCATGTCGCCGTTGTTGACGGTCGCGATCGTCAGCGTTTCCGCCGAAGCCATGCCCGCAAACGCCAATGCTGAGCAGGCGCCCAGCAGAATAGTTCTCAATGTCATATCTTCCTCCCAGAAGATGGGTATGAGCATTCGCTTTGCTCGTGAGCAATTACTCACGACAGAGCATGGAATGTCAATTAGAATCGTTGCTGCGATTGCGAAACGACAAGCTATCTCATTGATTTTAAATTTGATATTTTTTGCTCAAGACGTGAGCAAAAAATCGGCAGTCTGTTCATCTGTGATCAGACTGTTGATTTGACGGCCAACAATTGCGGCCCTTATCGCCTTGAATTTGCGCTTGCCTTTGGCGATTCCAATGACTGTCGAGGTTTCGCGTGAAGGAATCGAGGCCGACGCGACGCGCTCGTTGATCGGATTATCGAGAAGCCTGCCCTGCTCGTCGAAAATCCAGCCGCAGATTTCGCCGACGGCCCCCTCGCGCATCAGCTCCATCATCTCGTCCTTCTCCAGGAAGCCGTCGACGCAGAGTGGGCCGTCGATGCCCAGTTCGCCAATACCGACAAAGGTCACATCGGCTTGTGCGCTGATTGCAAGCGTGTAGCGCACCAGTTGCTGGCCATGGAGCAATTCACGCTCCTTGGCCGAAGTGACGAGCACCGGCAGCGGCATCGGGAAGTGCCGCGCCTTCACCGCATCCGCCATGCTGAAGATGACATTGTAATAGGCGGCTGATCCGTCCGGCGTGATGTTGCCCGTCAGCGAAACGATGCGATGATTCGGACATTCGATCGTCGGCAGCTGATCGACGGCAGCTTTCAGCGTGCGGCCGGTTCCAACCGCGAGCACGATCGGATCCGGCCGCTTGAGCCATCGCTCGATCTCAGCAGCCGCCGCTTCGGCGATGCCGACCGTCCTCGATGAAGACCCCGGATCGCTCGGCACGACCTCGACATGCTTGAGGTCGAATTTCTTGCGCAGCTGGTTGGCGAGCTCGAGGCAGGCAGCAATTGGATGATCGAGCCGCACTTTGATGAGTTTTTCGGCGACCGCCAGCGACACCAGGCGCTGAGCTGATTGCCGCGAGATACCCATCGCAGAGGCGATCTCGTCCTGCGTGCGCCCAGCCACGTAATAAAGCCAGCCCGCACGCGCTGCGTCGTCCAGCCGTCCAGGTGTCTCGGTTCTTTTCGCCATTGAGGTCTACCGCGCGTAAAATGGGCCGGCTTTCTGCCGGACGAATATCTTTGAGTCTGTGCCGCGCCAGATCAGAACAAAATTGAGCAAAAGTCGAGTGCATTGAGAAAATGCAACGCCGTATGAGCGAAAATTCGCTCAGGCGAACCAGTTTGTGACGAAGAAGATCGCAGCCTTGATAAGGCCGTAGATCACACCGCCAACGACGGTCAGTGAAATACCGGCCATGACCATTCCAAACGCCGAAAAGAGACCGTCCTTGCCCAATATGCCGAAGGAAAACAGGCAGATGGTAAAAGCCGGCAGGATGTTGCCGAGCGGGATCGGCAGCGTCAGGATGACCGCAAGAACTAGGCAGAGAAAGCCCACAAGGTATTCGGCAGGTGGCTCGACGAGGAAAGAAAGCCGCGGCTGCAGCATGCGCTCGGCAAAGGTGAGCCAACGGTGGATGCGCGAGACGATCGCTTCGAAATCCTCGCGCTTCATCGAGCGGCCGGCAATGACCTTCGGTAACCATGGCTTCAGCCCGAATGTCAGCTGCGCTGCGAGAAAGAGTAGTGGCGCACCGAGGATTGCGGAGGTTCCCGGCGGCGTCGGCACCAGATTGGGAATGGCAAAGACCAGCATGAGCGCACCGGTCGCACGGTCGCCCATCACCTCGAAAAGATCGCCGATCGAAATGCGCTCACGGCTCCTGTCGCCCGCAAGCTGCCTCAGGATGGCCGAGAGCCGTCGCCCCCTCGGGCGCGAACTCCTGATAAAACGCCTGCGTGATGTCTCCATTTCCTCGATTGTCATAGCGTCCCGGATCGTCGGCTTGCGACTAATACCATCCCAGTGTGAATCTTCTCTGTCGAATGCGCCGCCATCATGGCCGTGGGGGTTCTGGATCACGGCCATTACATGGCGATTTTTCGCCGGCACCCCTCGCTTGACCCTCAGCAAAAAGCAGCGCTACTGCTCTTGGCAAGGAGACATTGCGTGCGCATTCTTTTGGTTGAAGACGACGGGATGATTGGGGAAGCGGTGCGCGATCACGTTGCAGCGGCCGGTCATGCGATCGACTGGATGTGTACGATCGGCGATGCTGAAGCCGCTGCAGGCTCCGTCGACTACGGTCTGATCCTGCTTGATCTGCAGCTTCCCGACGGCAGAGGCATCGATTTCCTGAAACGGTTGCGTGACAACGGCATGGCAATGCCGGTGATAATCCTCACTGCGCGCGACCAGATTTCCGATCGCATCGAGGGACTGAACGCCGGCGCCGACGACTACCTCGTCAAGCCGTTCGATCTCGGAGAATTGCAGGCCCGCATCATGGCTGTCGCGCGCCGCTACGACGCCAATCCAAGGACTATCATCCGCATTGCCGATATCGAGATCGACCGGCCGCAGCACAGGCTTGCCATCGCCGGCGAGCCGGTCGTGCTGACGAGCCGCGAATGGGCTGTGCTCGATCTGCTCATCGCCCGTCCGGGCGCAATTGTGCCGAAGGACCGGATCGAGGAAGCCCTTTATGCCTTCGGCTCGGAGATCGAAAGCAATACGGTTGAGGTCTATGTCAGCCGGCTGCGCAAGAAGATCGGTCGCGACAGGATCAAGACCGCCCGCGGCATCGGCTACACGCTGGCGGAAGCATGAAACGCGAACCGAGCATCACGCGCCGGCTCATCCTGGCGCTCACAAGTGCCATGGTGATCTTCTGGCTCGCCGCGATCGGGCTCGGCATCCAGGTAATGCAGCACGAATTCGACGAGCTTTTCGACAGCGCCCAGCAGGAGACGGCCCAGCGCCTTTTGGCGCTGATCGTCGACGACCTGAACCCTCGCGCCGAAACGGACCCTTCCGGCGTCGCAATTTTGAATACGCCAGCCAGCCGCGAATATCTGACCTATCAGGTACGCGACAAGGACGGAAACGTCGTTCTGCGGTCCAATAACGCTTCGCCTGAACCTTTCGATGCGCCACTCGTCCGCGGTTTCCACAACAACGATCGCCAGCGCATCTATACCGAAGCGACCGCTGACGGCGCCCTGTTCATGCAGGTCGCCGATCGCCTCGGCAATCGCCGCGAAGCCGTGCGCGAAAGCGCCGTCACGCTGCTGCTTCCACTGATCGTGCTGATCCCGGCGAGTATCTTGGCCATCTGGCTCATCCTTGGTCGGGCGCTGAGACCGATCGAAATGCTACGCCGGGACATCGCCACCAAGGACAGCGGCAATATGGCAGCGGTTGAAGGCGACGAGTTGCCGAAAGAAATCAAGCCGATCGCTCGCTCGGTCAATCTTCTGCTCGCCCGTCTCCGGTCGGCCCTCGAAGCGGAACGCGAATTTACCGCTAACAGCGCTCACGAGCTCCGCACGCCGATTGCCGGCGCGCTGGCACAGACGCAGCGCTTGGCCGAAGAACTGTCGGCCGGTGCCGCCAGGACGCGGGCGCGGCAGGTCGAAAGCTCGCTCGTCGATCTCGGCCGCCTTGCCGAAAAACTGCTGCAGCTTTCACGCGCCGAAGCCGGCATCGGTGCCAGCGACAAAGCCGCCGACCTCAGCAAAGTGCTGGAGATGATCGTCAGCGACTACGAGCGCGACAGCCGCACCAAGGGGCGTATCAACTATATGCCCGACGCCGGAGCAACGCTTGTCCGTTATGCAGACATGGATGCCTTCGGCATCGTCATGCGCAACCTCATCGAAAACGCGCTGCTTCATGGCGACCAGGATCGGCCCGCCACGGTCAGCCTGGATAAGGCCGGGACCATCCGTGTCGTCAATGGCGGCCCTGCAATCCCGGAGGCCGATCTTACTGGTCTCAAGAAGCGCTTCCGGCGCGGCGCGACCAGCGCATCCGGTTCCGGCCTGGGCCTTGCGATCGCCGACCGCATTGTCTCCCAGATGGGCGGCACGCTGGAACTCCTCTCCCCGGCAAGCGACGAGACTTCCGGCTTCGAGGCGAAGGTGAACCTGCCGGCAAAGGACTTGCAAATCGGCCCGAAGGGTGCAAGCAGACGCGGAAACTTTCGGGGCAGAAAAGCATGATCATCTCACTCGACATCGGCGGTTCGGCGATCAAAGGCGGTATCGCACGCTCGGAAACGGATATCGTTCCTATGGGTCGCCGTCCGACGCCGAAGGATGATTTTGCTGCTTTCACCGAGACGATCCGTAGTTTCATAGCAGAGACTGGCGAAACACCTTCGTGCCTTGCCTTCTCGATTGCCGGCGTCGTCGATCCGGATACGCAACGTCTGACATGCGCCAACATTCCCTGCGTTCACGACCGCAGCCTTGCGGCTGATCTGGAGGCCGAACTTGGTTTTCCGGTGCTGATTGCCAACGACGCCGATTGCTTCGCCATGGCCGAAGCCGAACTCGGCGCCGGGCGCGGCCACCGCATCGTCTTCGGCGCGATCCTCGGCACTGGCGTCGGCGGCGGGCTCGTTTCCGACGGCCGGCTCGTCAACGCCTCGGGCGGTTTCGCCGGCGAATGGGGCCACGGCCCGATCCTCGCCTGCGAAGCCGGCAATCCCCCCGTGAAAATCCCAGCCCTTCCCTGCGGCTGCGGCCAGAAGGGCTGCGTCGATACAGTCGGCGGCGCCCGCGGCCTCGAGCGGCTTCACAAGACGCTGCACGACCTCGACTTCCCCAGCGAGGAAATCATCGCGCAATGGCAGCGGGGTGAGGAAAAGGCGACGAGCACAATCGACATCTATACCGATCTCGTCGCCTCGCCCTTGGCACTCACCGTCAATATCACCGGCGCGACCATCGTTCCGGTCGGCGGCGGACTTTCCAATGTCGAGCCGCTGCTTGCCGAACTCGACAGGGCCGTAAGAAGCCGCACGCTGCGCAGGTTCGACCNGCCGCTGATCGTGCGCAGCGAATGCCGTTTAGAGCCAGGCCTCATCGGCGCGGCTCTTCTGGGCCTGAAAGCGGAAGCGGTTTTAAGAGCATTTTGAGTGGGTTGATTGGAAAATGAAAATGGCGGGGCTTTCACCCGCCATTTTCACTCTGCTGCCAATGCCGGCGGATGATGGTCATCCGCCTCTTCCTGGTTGGCATTGGCATATTCGGTCTCCGTTTCCTTCGTCTTCGGCTCGCGGCCGAAGAAGAGGGCATAACCCGCTGGTAGCACGAGGATGGTCAGCACGGTCGCAACCAGAATGCCGCCCATCATCGCGTAGGCGAGCGGACCCCAGAAGACGCCGCGGGAGATCGGGATAAGGGCGAGAACTGCCGTCAGCGCCGTCAGCATGATCGGCCGGAAACGGCGCACGGCCGCACCCACGATCGCCTCCTCCCGGTGCATGCCCGCCTTGATATCCTGGTCGATCTGGTCGACGAGGATGATCGAGTTGCGGATGATGATGCCGAGCAGCGCAATCACGCCGAGGATCGCGACGAAGCCGAAGGGCGCGCCGCTGATCAGCAGTGCGGCAGAGGCACCGATGATGCCGAGCGGGCCGGTCGCCAGCACCAGCATCGCCTTGCCGAAATGCTGCAACTGCGCCATCAGCAGCAGGACGATGACGACGAGCATGATCGGCGCTTTGGCAGCGATCGAAGCCTGACTTTCAGCCGCATCTTCCGCACCGCCCTGGATTTCGATCTTGTAGCCGGCAGGCAGGCTGTCGCGCAGGCCCTTCATATCGGCATACATCTTCATCGCCACGTCGTTCGGCTGGATGCCGTCTGGCAGCGTCCCGCGGACGGTGATCGTCGGCAGGCGGTCACGCCGCCATTCGACGCCTTGTTCCATGACGGGGACGACCTTGGCGACCTGCGAGACCGGAACAAAGCCTCCGAAGTCGGTCGGGACATAGACCGAATTGACGGCCGACAGCAGCGAACGGCTGGAATCCGGCTCCCGGGCGACGATCGAGACCGTCTCTTCGCCGTCGCGGAAGTCGTCAAGCGACGTGCCGGACACGGCGGTCTGCAGCGTCTGGCGGACGCGCTGCGAAGTAACGCCGAGGGCGCGGGCACGATCCTGGTCGATCACCAGCTTCATGGCCGGCACCGGCTCCAGCCAATCGTCGTGGACGGCGCCGAGCTGCGGATTTTCGGCAAACTTCGCCTTCACCTGATCGGCGATACGGCGAACCTCCTGGCGATCCGGTCCCATGACGCGCATTTGCACGGGCCAGCCCGTCGGCGGACCGAGGAAGAGACGGTCGACCTTGCCGCGGATCGACGGAAAATCTTCCGCAAGGATGCTACGCAGCTTGACGATCAGCCGCTCCCGGGCAGGTTCGTCATTCGCGATGATCAGGAGCTGCGCGAAGTTTGGATTGCGAAGCTGCTGGTCGAGCGGCAAGAAGAAGCGCGGCGCGCCCTCGCCGATATAGGTGGCGATGAACTTCTTGTCCTTGTCATCCATCATCTTGGCTTCGAGCGCCTTTGCCTGCGTCTCGACTTCCTTGATGCTGGTCCCTTCCGGCAGCCAGAGATCGACGAGAATTTCCGGACGCGAAGATTGCGGGAAGAAGTTCTGCGGAATGAACTGGAACGCCCAGAGACTCGTCGCGAAGGTGAAGAGCGTGGCAGCCAGCACGATGATGCGATGGCGCACAGCCCATGCGACAGTGGTACGCAGGCGGCGGTAAAAGCGCGTGTCGAAGACATCATGATGCTCGCCGGCGTGCTTGCGCTGCTTGAGGATCATGTAACCCAGCCACGGCGTGAAATAGACCGCGACGAACCACGAGACGACGAGCGCGATGCCGACCACATAGAAAAGCGAGCGCACATATTCGCCGGCCGTCGATTCTGCAAAGCCAACGGGAATGAAGCCTGCCGTGGTGATCAGCGTACCGGTCAGCATCGGAAAGGCGGTCGAGGAATAGGCGAAGCTCGCCGCCTCGATCTTCACGAGGCCCTCTTCCAGTTTTCGTTCCATCATCTCGACGACGATCATCGCATCGTCGACCAAAAGCCCAAGCGCAATAATGAGCGCGCCGAGCGAGATGCGCTGCAGGTCGATGCCGAGTTCGTACATGATGGCGAAGGTCGCAGCCAGCACAAGCGGAATCGCTATCGCGATGACGAGGCCCGATCGCCAGCCGATCGATAGGAACGAGACGATCAGCACGATGACAAGCGCTTCGCCAAGCGCATGCATGAATTCGCTGATGGCGTCCGTCACCACATCCGGCTGATTGGATATCTGGTCGACGGAAACGCCGTAGGGAAGAGATTCATCGAAGCGCTGATAGGTCGCTTCGACATCCTTGCCGACATCCGTGACCTTGAAGCCCTTGGCCATGACCACGCCGACCTGCACGCTTTCGTGCCCGTTGAAACGGTATTTGCGTTGATAGGGGTCTTCGAGCCCAGAGGTAACGGTGGCAATATCACCGAGACGCGTCACCTGGTTGCCGGAACGCAGGCGTAGTTCGCGAATATCCTCGGCCTTCTTCACATCGCCTTCGACGGAAATACGCACCGAACGCAGCCCGGTATCGACAGAGCCGGCAGGATCGACTGTGTTCTGGCCTTTGATGGCATTTTGCAGGTCGAGGATCGTAAGCCCCCGTTCGGCAAGCGCCTTGGAGGAAACGTCGATGTAGATCTTTTCCGGCTGGTCACCGATGATGACGGCCTTCTCGACGCCCCGCGTCGAAAGCAGCATGTCGCGCGCCTGGATCGCGAATTTCTTCAGTTCCGGATAGGAGTAGCCGTCGCCGCTGATCGAATGAAGTGTGATGAAGGTATCGCCGAATTCGTCATTGAAATAGGGCCCGAGCAGGCCTTCCGGCAGCTCGTTCGAAATATCGCCGACCTTCTTGCGCACCTGATAGAAGGCATCCGCCACTTCCGCGGAGTTCGTGTCGCCCTTCACCTGCAGCGTAATGATTGCGCTGCCGGCACGGGTGTAAGAGCGAACGAAATCAAGGTGCGGCGTTTCCTGCAGCTTGCGCTCGATCTTGTTGACGACCTGATCCTCCATCTCCTGGATCGAGGCGCCGGGCCACATGGCTTGCACGACCATGACACGGAAGGTGAAATCCGGATCTTCCTTCTGCCCCATGCGCATCAGTCCGAGCGCACCGGTGATGATGATCAAACCGAAGAGGAAGCGTGCAATGCTGGGATGACCGATTGCCCAGCGCGACAGATTGAAGGAGCGCTTCTCGGTGGTCGAGTTGTCCATGACAGTATTCCCTCTCCTGGACAGCAATTATTGAACGGTGCCGGCGGGCTCGGCGGAAGCCGACTGCTCGCCCGGCACCGAGACCTTCAGGTTCTCGGTCATGAACTGCGTTCCGGCAGCAACAACGAGATCCCCGCTCTTCAAGCCATCGGTGACGTTGACGCCGTCGCCGGTGAAATCACCGACGTGGATTTGGCGTGCGTGCACGGTTGCCGCGCCGCGGTCGACGACCCAGACGATCTTCTTCCCATCCTTCTCGGCAAGTGCGCCCAACGGCACCGCGACATAGGGATCGGAGTTCGTAGCATCCGCCTCGATCGTCGCCGTCATACCGAGCAGAACACGCTGATCATTTGGCAGGCTGACGCGGACGGAAAAGGTCCGGGACTGCTGATCGGCGCTGCCTGAAACTTCGCGCACCTTGCCGTCAAGCACCAGCTTGTCATCTGACCAGAAGGTTGCCTTCACCGTCTTGCCCGGCTTGAATTCGGCAATATCGTTTTCCGACACCGCGATCTGAACTTCCTTCTCGCCGTCGATGGCAACGGCGACGACAGGCGTACCGGAGGCGACGACCTGACCCGTATCCGCGCTGACTGCGGTCACGATGCCGTTCTGATCGGCCTTCAGATCCGTGTAACTTACCTGGTTCTTCGCCTGATCGAGCGAGGAGATCGCAGCATCGCGCGTCGAAACAGCTTGGTCATAGGAAAGCGAAGCCTGCTCGAGCTGCGATTTCGGTGTGGCATTCTTGTCGAAGAGCTGCCCGGCACGCTTGTTTGCGAGATCTGCCGTCTGCACGCCCTTCTCGGCCGCCGCCAAGTTGGCTTCAGCCGTCTTCACCGCGAGCTGATAATCCGTCGAATCGATGCGCGCGAGCACATCTCCGGGCTTCACCCGATCGCCGATATTGACGAGTCGCTCCGTGATCTTGCCCGCAACACGGAAGCCGAGATTCATCTCGATGCGTGCTTTTACAGCGCCGGAATAGTCGAGGGCGCGCGTTTCGCCGGCCATGGCAATCTCCACGACCTTGACGGGGCGGACGATTTCCTTCGTCTCTGCCTTCTCCTCCTCGCTGCAGCCGGCAAGGCCGAGGCTGATGATGCCGACAAACGCGAGGCTGAAAATGGACGGCAGATTGCGTGTCTTGAGCGAAACCATCTTCGCACTCCTGATCGTTTCGTGTGTTTCTGGACGGCCTTGCCGTGCTGCTATTTCAATGCCTTGATCGAATACTCGATGAGTTCGTCAACGGTCGCGCGGTTGGTCTTGGCAAGACATTGCGCCACCATCTGCGGGTGGCAGAGCGTCACCGTGGCCGCACCGAAGCAGCGTGAAGCAACATCGGCATCTTGCTCGGCGAATTCACCGGCTGCGATCCCTTCGCGGATCACGCCGGCGATCAGTTCATGAGTGCTGTCGATATGCCGTTCAATGACATGCCAGTCGCGTTCGATCGCGACGACGACCATCTCGTGCACCTTCTGTTCATCAAGCATGGTGTCCAGTGTCATCTGATACTGGCCATACACAAATCGTCGCAGGCGCTCCGAGGCGCTGATCGGCAGGTGGCAGATGTCGTAGGCCTGCTTATAACTGGCAGCCAGCATGCGGCCGCAGATCGCCTGGTGGATTTCCACTTTCGAGGCGAAGAAGCGGTAGATATTGGCAGGCGACATGCCGAGGTCACGCGCCACATCGGCAACCGTCGTCTTGCCGTAGCCATAGTGGCGGAACAGGCGCTCTGCCGCATCGAGAATGCGCGTCACATTTTCCTGGCGCGTACTGTCCAGCATGTTTTCTGCGGTATCATTCATGCGTTTTCAGAAGCCTTACTTACGACTGACGAATTTTGAATTTCGTCATTCGTAAGACATCAGGCGTCATTTGTCAATATTCTGGTTACCACCAAAAAAATGCCGCGGCATCGGCTCGCGGCATTTAAAAATCAATAGTTGCGGAAATCAGTCCAGCTTGACCTCGAGTGTGATCGGCACGGCGGAAAGCGCCTTCGAAACCGGGCACCCCGCCTTCGCCTTATTGGCGAGCTCGGTGAAGGTCGCCTGGTCGGCGCCAGGAACCTTGCCGGTCAGCGACAGATGGATTGCGGTGATCGCGAAGCCACCTTCGACGCTCTCGAGCGTTACCTTTGCCGTAGTCTCCATCTCTTCGGCCGTAAGCCCCGCATCGCTGAGAATCAACGATAGCGCCATGGTGAAGCAGCCGGCATGGGCCGCGCCGATCAGTTCTTCCGGATTGGTGCCAGGAATACCTTCGAAGCGGCTCGCAAAACCATAGGGATACTCCTTCAACGCGCCGCTCTGTGTCGATATCCGTCCCTTGCCATCCCTGAGGCCGCCGGACCATTGAGCCGAACCTGTACGATTGATCTGCATGCCGTCCTCCTGTTTCGATTGGACTCATCCGGAAAGGACTTGTGCCGCTTCCCGCCGCAGAGAGGCCAAAGCCTCCCAAAACGGCAATATAAGGCTCTATCCGCAGAAGACGACAGCTATAAGAAAATCGGTCCCGATGGAGACCTGCGGCCGCCTGACTGCACGATGAATCATCATACCAAGAAATTGCCTTTGTATGATGATTGCAGCATAGGATTGTGCACATGCGCCGAGGAGACGTCGCATTGGCAAACCGAATTTCCAGTAGGATTCGCTCTGCTTTGCAGGTGAGAGGCGGAGAGGTCAGTGGACTCCATCGAGCAGCAGGGTGAGGGCGAAAAGCCGCGCGTCGAGCGCCGCCCGCGCGTTCGCCGAAACGTCACGGCCTCGATCGCGCAGGATATCTGTTGCGACCGTTATCCGGCAGGCCTGCCACTGCCGCGCGAAAACGACCTCTGCGAAATCTACTGCGTCAGCCGCACCGTCGTTCGCGAATCCCTGAAAATCCTGGAATCCAAAGGCCTCGTGCGCGGCAAGCCGCGTATCGGCACGACCGTCTGCGACAAGGACGACTGGAACATCCTCGATGCCGACGTGCTCGAATGGATGGGACCGCATCTCGAGGATTCCGACCTGCTCGGCTGCATCATCGAAGCCCGGCGCACCATCGAGCCTGCGGCCGCCGAATACGCAGCCGCACGTGCACGGCGCAGGAGATTGCCGATCTCGACAGCGCCTGGCGACAGATGCGCGATTGCGCCAACGATCCGGAAAGCTTCACCGATGCCGACATCATGTTCCATTCGGCGCTGCTAACCGCCAGCCACGACCAGGTGTTCCGGCGGCTTTCGAGCGCCATTCACGCCGCGGTGAAATATGCCCTGCACGCCTCGAATGTCGCGGTTAAAAACCGCGAGGACGCAGTTGCCTTTCACGGCGAACTGGTCGAGGCACTCAGGATGCGCGACCGAAAAAGGGCACGCGAATGCGCCAACCGGATGCTGGATCTTGCGGTGCGCGATCTTGCAGCCGTCAAGAAAGCGGCCAGCAGAACCAAATCATGACTGAAAATGGTGGCATCACCGAGTGCCGCAAGATCGCGGCAATGGCGGAAGCCTATGATGTGGAGGTTGCCCCGCATTGCCCGCTCGGGCCGATCGCGCTTGCCGCATGCCTGCAGGTCGATGCGGTTTCCTACAACGCCTTCATCCAGGAACAGAGCCTCGGCATTCACTACAACCAGGGCAACGATATCCTCGACTACATCTCCAACAAGGACGTCTTCAAGTACGCCGACGGCTTTGTCAGCATTCCCCAAGGGCCGAGTCTCGGTGTCGAGGTCGATGAGGCCCATGTCATCGAGCGCGCCAAGCAGGGCCACCGCTGGCGCAATCCCATCTGGCGTCATGCCGACGGCAGCTTCGCCGAGTGGTGAGAACCAACAAGAGTCGCGCCGAGCGGCCCTTTTTGTTGCACCGTGTAGGAGGCAGCACGCGCCATCCGTCATAGTGAAAGCTCACAGGAGGAGATTTCAAATGACCAGAGCAATTGCAGTGATCGTCGCACGCATTATCTTCAGCTTCATCTTCTTCATGGCGGCTGGCTTCAAGTTTGCCGACATGGGCGCCACGTCAACCTATATCGCCTCCGCCGGTTTTCCGATGGCCGGCTTCCTGGCATGGGTCGCGGCCTTCTTCGAGATGGCTTTGGCGCTAGCCTTGATAACCGGCGTCTTCTTTACGGAGGCAAGCCTGCTTGCCGGCACTTATGTCGTCTTCCTGGCATTCGCCTTTCATGGCCCGTCACGCTGGACGGATAACCAGGCGGAATTCGGCTTCTTTATCGACCACTTCAGCTTCCTCGCGGGACTTCTATTTGCCGCCGTGCACGGGCCTGAGAAGTGGGCGATCCGCCGCAGCCTGGTGAGGCTTTAAGGCCGCCAACCCGATAACTTCGCCCCCGCGCCGGAACCATGCCCCCCATTCGAACATTGCCCTAACGCAAAACCGAACGAGGGATTGGGAAAATGGAACTTCAGGGAAGAACTGCACTGGTCACCGGCGCGGGTTCCGGCATCGGAAAGGCGACCGCTCTGAAGCTCGCCGCAGAAGGCGCCAGGGTTGCCGTTTTGAGCCGCACCGGCCGCGAGGCGAAACAAACCCGCGACGAAATCCGCTCCGCAGGCGGGGAGGCGATCTCGCTGACGGCCGACACCAGCGACGAAGGCCTGATGCGCGACGCAATTGCAACGCTTCTCGGCAAGTTCGGAGGCATCGACATCGTCGTTGCCAATGCCGGCATCAATGGCGTCTGGGCGCCGATCGACGATCTGAAGCCGGAGGAGTGGGACAAGACCATGGCCGTCAACCTGCGCGGTACCTACCTCACCCTCCATCTCACCGTCCCGCATATGAAATCGAACGGCGGCTCCATCATCGTCGTCTCCTCGATTAACGGCACGCGGACTTTCACGACCCCTGGCGCGACCGCCTATACCGTCACGAAGGCCGGCCAGGTGGCGATGGTGCAGCAACTGGCACTGGAACTCGGCAAGCACGGAATCCGCGTCAATGCCGTCTGCCCGGGCGCCATCGACACCAATATCAGTGATAATACCAGGAGCCGCCACCGCGAGGAGACGGAAATCCCCGTCGTCTGGCCGGAAGGCGAAATTCCGATCAGCGGCGGCGAGGCAGGGCATAGCGCGGATGTCGCCGAAGCCATCCTCTTTCTTGCGACAGAGCGCTCACGTCACATTACCGGTACACCGATCTGGATCGATGGCGGCCAAGGCCTGCTGCGCTAGGGTCAGCCGCCGAGCCGCGCAGTTTCCAGCGTGTAAAGCTCCTGCGGCCGCTTGACGCCGCGCAGCGCATAACGGCCGATGCAGGCGAGGCCGCTGCGCTGAGCCTCAGGAATAGCAGCTGCAAAATCCGATGACATCAGTACGTTGAGATCGACCGACCGGCATATCGACGCGATGCGGCTGACCTCGTTGACCGCCGGACCAATGACGGTGAAGTCCAGCCGTTCCTGGCTGCCGATATTGCCGTAGAAGACATCACCGATATGCAGACCGAGATAAACGTCGGTCGTCGGCCTGCCATCGGCGGCGCGCTCTTGATTGAGCGTCGAAAGCCTCTTGCGCAACAGACCTTCGGCCCGCAATGCCGCGCGGCACGCTTCCGATTGCTCCTCATCCTTGAAAATCGCAAGCACACCGTCGCCGATAAGCTTCAACACGTCGCCACCTGCCTCATGGATCGCGGAGATCACCACTTCGCTATATGCGTTGAGCAGCGGCAGAATTTCTTCCGGTGGCGCGCTGTCCGATATCTTGGTGTAATTCAGAAGATCCGAAAACCAGAGTGCCGCCGAAATCCGCTCGGACTTGCCGCGCGTGATCTTGCCCTCCAGCACCTGCTTCGCTGCATCCTCGCCTAGATAGACCTCAGCGATCGTGCGCGCGATGCGGCCGAGCGCGATGCACTTGATTGCCAGCGCCAGGACCGGCACCAGCTTGCGCAGGATGGCAAGGTCGTGGTCGCAAAAGCCTTGCGGATGCCGGGTCGTAAAATGCGAGAAAAAGCAATCCATCTCGCCGATCGTACCAGCTTTGGCGAAGCGATGTACCATGGCGACGAAATCGGTGTGGCCCGCTTCGGCCATCTCGTCGAGCATGACGAAATCCGTCGGGTCGCCGAAGCCGATGCGGCGGCGCACCTCGCTCTCTTTGCCGGACCAGAGATAGTAGAAGGCCGAACGCTGCCAGTTATCCCGCGCACTGCCTTCGCCGGTCGGACCGTATTCGAATTCGGTCTCTATATCCTCCTGGCTGTCCCACCGGAAGGCACGGCCCTCATGCACCGGGTGCAGTGTATCCATAAGCGCCATGCCGCGATCGAGCGGCAGGCCGAATTCGCGGCAGGAAATGCAAAAGCCGGTCAGCAGCTCGACTTCGGAGGCACCCTTCAGTCCCTGTTCCGTCAGCCATGCGGCCACCGTTCCGACGTCGCTATATTCCATGTCGCCGATCCTCACTGTTGAAACCTGTACCCCGATTTCGTCGGCAAGGGAAAGACAAACTCAGCCGGGTACGGGCATATTGTAAGGTGTCACGATTTCGACGGTCGACAGCGAAGGCGCCGCGGGATGGCCCGAAAGCTGGCGGCCGATGATGGTCCGGAAGGCAGAGCGGGCGTCCATGCGCAAGTCGTGATGCAGCACGAAGCCGATCTTATGCGCAGCAAGCAGAGCCCGGTTATCGGCATCGAGATCATGCGCGACGAAGATCAGGATCCGCCGCTGCATCGCCTCGAAGGCCGCCAGAACCGCCTTGTTACCGCCGCCGATCGAATAGACGGCATTGATCGCCGGATCGTCTGCGATGGCGTGTGCCGTCTGCGTACCGGTCGCCGCATCGGTTCCGCGTCCCTCGCTGATTTCTGTAATGCCGATCTGCGGATAGCGGTCCCGGATGAGGCGGCGAAAGCCGATCTCCCGCTCTTCTTCGCCACGAAAGCGGCCGCTCGACAACGTCACCAGCACCTGGCCGGGGGCGCCGGAAAAGCGCTCGCCAATCAGATAGGCAGCCGTCTCTCCTGCTGCCCGGTTGTCCGCGCCCGCGTAAGCGGCGCGCAGCGAATTCGGCAGGTCCGTCACCAATGTGACAACGGGAATGCCCGCTTCGTCCGCGCGCGCTACGGCCGCGACGATCTCGGGGACATCGGGCGCCTTCAGCACGATCCCATGCGTTCCGCGAAGCCGAATGCGGTCGAGAAGCAGGACCAGCTCGGCCGGCTTCATCACCTCGGCAAAATGGAAGCGGCAGCGGAAAACCGTCGGCAGGAATGTCGCAACCTCGGCCTCGAACGCCGCCCGCACAGCAGTGCTGAAACGGTCCGGCGTCTCCATGACGATATCGATCGCGAACTTTCGTCCCGCCGTCTCGGCGCCGGTCTGCTGCTTCTCGAGTTCAACGATGGCAGCCCTGACACGCATCTCGGTCTGGCGCCGTACGCCGCCTCGTCCATTCAAGACGCGATCGACCGTTGCGGTGCTCAACCCCGCTTGAAAGGCAATATCCTTGACGAGGAATATATGCGCCATGCCCATACTGATGGTTTTTTGATGGATTTCTGATCTATAACACGCTCATCCTCGGCGTATAGTGCCATCATCAGAGATGGAGGAGCCGCCTGATGAAAACCGATAACCTACAGAAACTCCGTGCCGATCGCGTCTGGCTGACCGAGGATGCCTGCGATCTCGGCGATTTTCGTGCACTCGCCGAGAAGACCACGTTGCTCGCCGACTATCCGACGGCCGACAGGATCGACAAGAACGTGCTGATCTACGAGAGCCGCAAGGTTACCGCCGCGGTCGCCGATCCGCATGGCCGCCGCGCCGTTCTCGCCGAGATATGCGAAGCTTTCGGCGAAGGTCCAGGCGTGGTCGTCTTCAAGCACGCCTATGAGGACACGAGCGTTATTGATCGCGCCAGCAGGATCTTCGATGACCTTATCGAGGGGCAGCATCGCACCTCGACCGGCGGCGGTGACCATTTCGCCAAGCCCGGCGCCAATGACCGCATCTGGAATTCGCTGGAAAAGCATTGCCTCGCTGATCCGGCAAATTTCGCTAAATATTACGGCAATGCCATTGTCGCCATCGCCAGCGAAGCCTGGCTCGGACCGTGCTACCAGATGACGGCCCAGGTCAACCGCGTAAACCCGGGCGGTGCAGCGCAATCCGCCCACCGCGACTATCACCTCGGTTTCCAGGCTTCGAAAGTAATCGAGCAGTTCCCGGCGCATGTGCACCGGCTTTCTCCAGTGCTGACGTTGCAGGGCGCGGTCGCGCATTGCGACATGCCGCTCGAAAGCGGGCCGACGCTCTTCCTGCCGCACAGCCAGACCTATGTACCCGGCTACCTCGCGTTGAAACGGCAGGAGTTCAAGGACTATTTCGAGGAAAACCACGTCCAGCTGCCGCTCGAAAAGGGCGATGTGGTCTTCTTCAATCCCGCCCTTTTCCATGCCGCCGGCACCAACCGCTCGGCAAATATCAGGCGTGTCGCAAATCTTCTGCAGGTGTCGTCCGCCTTCGGCCGCGCGATGGAAACGGTAAACCGTGAACGGATGAGCGCGAAGTTGTTCCCGGCTCTAAAGGCGCTGAAGGGCAGGCTCTCCGACGCAGAGATCGCGAATGCCGTCGCCGCTTGCGCCGAGGGATACTCCTTCCCCACCAATCTTGACCGCGACCCGCCCCTCGGCGGCCTTGCCCCGAAAACGCAATCGCAGCTCATGCATGAGGCGTTGAGGCAAGGCTGGAGCGACGAGGCATTGGTGACGGCGCTGGCCGAACAGGCGGAGAGGAAGTTGAGCTAGGGAGGTTAGGCTGGAGCAAGCCGACCCTTCATCCGATCTTCCGGGCAAACCATCGCCGCCACACGTTTCTTCTGCCCACCGAGGAGAAGGTGCCGGCAGGCGATGAGGGGCGAGCGTCCGCACTGACAGCAAACGAGGCGCTCGCGCAGCGGGGGGCCATTCGCATATCATCGCCACACATCAAGGGAGGAACCATATGACCACAGACCATGGCCGTCTCGACGGCAGGATCGCGATCGTCACCGGCGGCACGCAGGGGCTCGGCGCGACGATCGCCCGGCTCTTTGCGGAACGCGGCGCAAAAGGCATCGTTATCTGCGGCCGCAATGAACAGAAGGGCAAGACGAAAGCGGAGGAGGTCTCCTCGAGAACCGGCTCCAAGGTCGTCTATGTCAAAGCCGATCTCGGCAAGGTCGAGGACGCGCGCAATGTCGTCCATGTCTGCGACCAGACCTTCGGCCGCGTCGATGCGCTGGTGAATGCAGCGGCGATTACCGATCGCGGAACGATCCTCGATACAAGCCCGGAACTCTTCGACGCCATGTTCGCCGTCAATGTCCGCGCGCCATTCTTTCTGATGCAGGAAACCGTCAAGGTCATGCGTCGCGAGAAAATCGAGGGCACGATCGTCAATATCGGCTCGATGTCTGCCAAGGCCGGCCAGCCCTTTATCGCCGCCTATTGCGCATCGAAGGGTGCGCTGGAAACATTGACGAAGAACACGGCCTATGCGCTGCTTCGAAACCGTATCCGCGTCAACGGTCTCAATATCGGCTGGATGGCGTCTGAGGGCGAGGACCGCATCCAGAGAGAATATCACGACGCGTCCGACGACTGGCTGGCGAAGGCCGCGGCAAGCCAGCCCTTCGGCCGCCTCGTCAATCCGGAAGAAGTTGCCCGCGCCTGCGCCTATCTCTCGTCTGCCGAATCCGGCCTGATGACTGGCTCGGTCATCTGCTTCGACCAGTCGATATGGGGCGCATATGACGGATCACCGCATCCGACGGCAGCCCTTTGAAGAATCGCCAGAGCCCGGTGCATTTGCCCTACGGGGCTCTGGCACGCATCGCCGTTTATGTTTACGAAGAACGCATATCGCTTTGGGGAGGAGCCAATCAGTGTCGCAAGATATCCTCTATGAAATCCGTGACGAGCGCTTCCGCAGCCTGATTGCAGGAAGCGCCAGGCTGGAGGAACTTTATACCGGCTGCCGCTGGGCGGAAGGCCCTGTCTGGTTCTCTGATCTCAATTGCCTGATCTGGAGCGATATCCCGAACGAGCGCATGCTGCGCTGGGTGCCGGATGGCGGCGTCTCGGTTTTCCGCTCGCCATCGAACTACGTCAACGGCAACACCCGTGATCGTCAGGGGCGCCTGATCTCCTGCGAACACGGCGGCCGTCGCGTCACGCGTACGGAGCCCGACGGCAAGATCACGGTGCTGGCCGACAGCTATCAGGGCAAGCGTCTCAACTCGCCAAACGACGTCGTCGTCGCGTCCGACGGCTCGATCTGGTTCACGGACCCGAGCTACGGGATCAAATCGGACTACGAGGGCCACAAGTCGGAGCCGGAGCAGGAGACGCGCAACGTCTACCGCATCGACGCGCAGAGCGGCGTTGTCGAAGCGATGGTTACCGACTTCATCCAGCCGAACGGCCTTGCATTCACTTCCGACGAAAAGCAGCTCTACATTGCCGATTCCGGCTCTGCCGATCATGACGTGCCGCGCCATATCCGCGCCTTCGACGTCATCGACGGCAAGAAGCTCGCCAATAGCCGTTATTTCTGCTCAATCGACAACGGCATACCGGATGGCTTCCGCTTCGACATCAGCGGAAATCTCTGGAGCAGCGCGGCTGATGGCGTGCATTGCTTTGCCCCGGACGGTACCTTGCTCGGCAAGATCAAGGTGCCGCAGACCGTCTCCAACCTCACCTTCGGCGGCCAGAAGAAAAACCGCCTGTTTATCACCGCAACACAGTCGCTCTATTCGATCTACACGACGACGAATGGCGCACAATATCCGTAAGCGGCTTTGCCGGCCGCGCCAATCAGACATGCTTTAAAGAGGAGTCCGGGATGCGGTCCGTCGTCTCGTTCAATGAATCCTGGAGTTTCCACGAAGGCTTCGGCCAGCAGCTTCTCGACGCTTTCGACGGCACGACGAGCGTCAGCCTGCCGCACACCGCCGTCGAGCTGCCCTTCAACTATTTCGACGAGAAGCTCTATCAGCGCGCCTTTACTTATCAGAAAATCTTGCGCTGGCTGCCGGAATTCGAAGGCCGCGAAGTATCGATCGTCTTCGATGGCGCCATGGCCGATAGCGTCGTCTATCTGAACGGCGAAGAGATCATTGCTCATAAGGACGGCTACACGCCCTTCGAGGCCCGCCTCACCGGTAAGCTTGTTAAGGGTGACAACCTGATCACCGTGAAGATTGACGGCAGCGAGAATCCCGCAATCCCGCCGTTCGGCGGCCGTATCGATTACCTCACTTATGCCGGCATCTATCGCGATGCCTGGCTTAAAGTCACCGGCGCGGTTTCGATCCGCAACATCAAGATCGAAACCGCAAATGTACTCTCCGACGTCAAAACCGTTCGCGTCCGCTGCGATCTCGCCAACCCGCAAAATGCCGCGTTTCTTGGCACCGTTACGGCTTCGCTGAAGGACACATCCGGCACAGTCATCGCGACCGCGAGCGGCGATACGACGGGCGAAGACGTGACGCTTTCCTTCGAAGGCCTCACAGACATTTCGCTTTGGGACATTTCCAGCCCCGCGCGCTATGAGATCACCGTCGACCTGAAAACCAGCCACGGCTCGGATCGGCTGTCGTCGCATTTCGGCTTCCGCACCGCCGAGTTCAGGCCGGATGGTTTTCTGCTCAATGGCAAGCCGCTGAAACTGCGCGGCCTGAACCGCCACCAGGCATTTCCTTATGTCGGCTACGCGGCCGGGCGCTCGGCGCAGGAGCGTGATGCCGATATCATGAAATCGGTGCTGAAATGCAATATCGTCCGCACCTCGCACTATCCGCAGTCGAAATGGTTCCTGGACCAGTGCGACCGCATCGGCTTGCTGGTTTTCGAGGAGATCCCCGGCTGGCAGCATATCGGCGACGTGGAATGGCAGCAGGAGTCGATCCGCAACGTCCGCCGCATGATCGAACGCGACTGGAACCACCCGTCGATCGTCATCTGGGGCGTGCGCATCAACGAATCGCAGGATAGCCACGACTTCTACGCCGAGACCAACCGGCTCGCGCGCGAGCTCGACCCGACCCGCAAGACCGGTGGCGTGCGCTACATCACCGAAAGCGAGTTGCTCGAAGACGTCTACACGATGAACGATTTCATCCTCGGCAACGAGGAACTGCCCGGCGCCAATCGCCCACGCACGGCGCTTCGCAGCCAGCAGGAAAACACCGGTCTTGATCGAAAGGTGCCGTACCTCATCACCGAGTTCAATGGCCACATGCATCCGACCAAGATCTACGATCAGGAAGCGCGCCAGGCAGAGCATGTGCGTCGTCACCTTGAGGTGCTGAACGGCGCCTACGGCGATCCGGAAATCGCCGGCGCGATCGGCTGGTGCATGTTCGACTACAACACCCATAAGGATTTCGGCTCCGGGGACCGCATCTGCTATCACGGTGTGCTCGACATGTTCCGCGAGCCGAAATTCGCCGCCTATGCCTATTCCAGCCAGTGCGATCCGTCTGACGAGATCGTCATGAAACCGGTGACCTTCTGGGCGCGCGGGGAGCGCAACATCGGCGGCGTTCTGCCTCTGATCATTCTTACGAACTGCGATGAGGTCGAACTGAAATACGGCTCGATCACCAAGCGCATCGGTCCGGATCGTGAAAATTTCCCCCACCTACCCCACCCGCCCGTCGTTCTGGACCATCGGCATTTCACGGCCGATGAGCTTGGCACGTGGGGTTTTGAGTGGCTCGACGGCGAGTTTACGGGTTATATCGACAGCCAGCCCGTAGCCAGATTGCGACTTGCTGCCGATCCGCTGCCGACGACGCTCGACGTGGTGGCCGACAGCGGATCGCTGAAAGCCCGCGAGCGCGACACGACGCGCGTCATCATTCGCGCGCTTGACCAATATGGCCAGCGACTTCCGTTTCTGCATGATAGCGTGACACTGCGCGTCGATGGTCCGGCCAAGATCGTCGGCCCGTCCACTATTCCGCTGCAGGGCGGCACGGCTGGTTTCTGGCTGGAAGCAACTGGACTGACCGGCAACATTACGGTCGAGGCAGTGTCGTCCCGCTTTGCACCTGTCACCGTGCATGTAACGGCCGTCTGACAGACGCTATGCGATCCGGAGCTGGCTCTCCGGATCGAAGAACACCGCCTTGTCGAGATTGAAGGCAAGGCGCGTGCTCTGACCAGGCTGAATACCGGCATCGGCGCGCAGCCGCGCAATGACCGACTTGCCGCCGAGCTTCGTCACGGCGAAAGTGTCCGACCCTGCGGGCTCGACCACCTCGATCGCACAGTCGCCTTCCGCCAGCGACTTTGCCTTGCGGTCGGCGCCGTCCGGATCGGTCAGCGCCTCCGGGCG
The DNA here is from genome assembly GCF_000419765.1 of Rhizobium mongolense USDA 1844. Classification (GTDB taxonomy): domain Bacteria; phylum Pseudomonadota; class Alphaproteobacteria; order Rhizobiales; family Rhizobiaceae; genus Rhizobium; species Rhizobium mongolense. The sequence goes on from NZ_ATTQ01000008.1 coordinate 322,584, forward strand.
AATGCCGAAGATCACCTTCTTACCGGCATAGGAGGCCAGGCTGTTGCTTGCGGCCGGAACCGGCAGCTTTAAGGCTTCGGCGTTCGGCCGGTCGAGTGAAACCTGAAGGCCGCCGGCGCTGTTTTCCAGCGTCGCGTTGAGGAGATTCATCGCCGGCGATCCCATGAAGTCGGCAACGAAGATGTTGGACGGGATATTGTAGATTTCGGCGGGTGTGCCGAACTGCTGCAGCACGCCATCCTTCAGTACGGCGATCTTGGTTGCCAGCGTCATAGCCTCGATCTGGTCGTGCGTGACATAGACGATCGTCGTTTTCATACGCTGATGCAGGCGCTTGATCTCGGTGCGCATATCGACGCGAAGCTTCGCATCGAGGTTCGACAGCGGCTCGTCGAAGAGGAAGACCTGCGGATTGCGCACCAGCGCGCGGCCCATCGCGACGCGCTGGCGCTGACCGCCCGAAAGCTGGCTTGGCTTGCGGTCGAGCAGATGGCCAATCTGCAGCATGTCGGCCACTTCCTTGATCGCCTTTGCACGCGCGTCCTTCGGAACGCCGCGAATCTCCATGCCGAAGGAAATGTTTCCCGCCACCGTCATGTTCGGATAGAGCGCGTAGGACTGGAACACCATGGCAATGTCGCGCTTGGAGGGATGAAGACCGTTGATGGTGCGGCCATCGATGCGGATATCGCCCGACGTAATCGACTCCAAGCCGGCAATGGTGTTGAGCAAAGTGGACTTGCCGCAGCCGGATGGACCGACCAGCACGAGGAAGCCGCCTTTTTCAAGCTCCAGATCGATCCCCTTGAGGATGTCGACGGCGCCGAAGCGCTTTTTAAGACCGGATATTTCAAGGAAAGCCATGGATTACCCTTTGACGGCGCCCGCCATCAGACCGCGCACGAAATAGCGGCCGGCGAGGACATAGACGATGAGCGTGGGCACGGCGGCGATCATCGCAGCGGCCATGTTGACATTGTATTCGACCACACCGGTCGAGGTATTCACGACATTGTTGAGCGCCACCGTCATCGGCATGGATTCACCGGTGCCGGCATAGGCGGAAGCGAACAGGAAGTCGTTCCAGATATTGGTGAATTGGTAGATCACAGTGACGACGATGATCGGCAGCGAATTTGGCAGCATGATGCGACGGAAAATCTGGAAGAAGCTGGCGCCGTCAACTTGCGCTGCCCTCACCAGTTCAGTCGGAAAGGCCTCGTAGAAATTGCGGAAGAACAGCGTCGTGAAGCCCAAGCCGTAAACGACATGCACGAAGACCAGATTGACGGTCGGATTGCCGAACCCGAAGCTCATGCCCGTGGCGTTCTGGAGCGTGGCACCGAAGCGACCGAGTGCACCAAGGATCGTCGCCATCGGCAGCAGCACCGACTGGAACGGAATGAAGCAGGCAAACAGCATCAGCCCGAACACAAGCTTGTCGCCGGGAAAGCGCCATTTGGTCAGCACATAGCCGTTGAGCGCGCCCATGATGGTGGAGATCGCAACGGCAGGAACGACCATCTTGATCGAGTTCCAGAAATAGCCCTTGATGCCGGCGCAGGTCAGGCCGACGCAGGTCTCGCCCCAGGCCCGCAACCAAGGCTCGAAGGTTGGAGACTGAGGCAACGCTAGCATGTTGCCGTTCTGGATCTCGTCCATGGTCTTGAACGAGGTGACCAGCATCACGAAGAGGGGCATCAGATAAAGGATCGCGAAGATCACCAGCAGGCCGTAGATGACGGTGCGAGTGATCCACCGGCGGCCATTGCCGCCTTGCGATATGGCAGTTGCTGAAGAGGCAACGGTACTCATCGCGCCTTCTCCCGAAGTTCGGAGTAGAGATAGGGCACGATGATCGCCGAGATCGTCATCAGCATGATGATTGCGCTCGCCGAACCGACGGCCATTTCGTTTCGCTTGAAGGTGTATTCATACATGAAATTGGAAGGCAGCCAGGCCGAGCCACCGGGACCGCCGCTCGTCAACGCGACGACCAGGTCATAGGACTTGATCGCCATATGGGCGAGCACGATGAAAGCCGACAGGAAGACCGGCCGCAGCATCGGGATGACGATGCGCCTGTAGAGCTGAAAGGTCGTTGCCCCGTCGATCTGGGCGGCTTTCATGATCTCGCCGTCGATGCCACGCAGACCCGCGAGAAACATCGCCATGACGAAACCGGAAGCCTGCCAGACGCCGGCGATCACCACGGTGTAGATGACGAAATCCTTGTTCTTGATCCAATCGAAATGGAAGCTCGTCCAGCCCCACTGATGCAGTGTCTGCTCAAGGCCGAGGCCCGGATCAAGAAACCACTTCCAGGCAACGCCCGTGACAATGAAGGAAAGTGCCATCGGATAGAGGTAGATTGGCCGCAGCAACCCCTCGCCGCGGATCTTCTGGTCAAGCAGGATTGCCAGGAACAGGCCGAGCGCCAGACAGATTCCGACATAGAGAAAGCCGAAAATTCCCATGTTGGTAATCGAGGTGTACCAGCTCGACGGCGGATCGGTCTCAAACGTCCAGCGCCATAGCCTTTGATAGGCGCGCGGTCCCGTCAGCACATAGGATGGGAAAGTCTTCGAATTGGTGAAGGACAGATAGGCGGTCCAGACGATGAAACCATAAACAAAGATCACAGTGACGGCGAAACTCGGCGCCAGCACGATCTTCGGCAGGACATCCTGCAGGCGGGAGCGGATGGAATTGCCTATTTTGCGTTCCGACGTCAGGTTGATCTCGGGGGTCGCGACAGTGTTCATGAAATCGTCCCCTCCCAGGGCCGCATCTGTGGCAAAACGCCTCCCCCGCCTGCGCGGGGAAGGATCCTATTTGATCGATGGCAAGTTACTTGGCGTCGTCGATTGCCTTGACGAGCTCTTCCACGGCCTGATCAGAGGTCTTGATCTGTCCATGAACGAACTTGGACACGACGTCCTTGTAAGCATTGGCGACCGCTGGAGGAGCGCCATAGCCCTGGGCCAGCGAGCCGAACAGCGTGCCCCCTTCATTGGCAGCCTTGAGGTCGGCAATACCCTTCTTGCCGCAAGCATCGAAGTCGGTATCGGGGACGTCGGTGCGCGCAGGCACCGAGCCCTTGACGACGTTGAAGGCCGACTGGAAGCTCTTGGAGAGCGTGGCCGTGGCAAGCGCGACCTGCGCGGCCTTGCGGTCATCCGGCACATTGAACATGCCGAACATGTCGGAGTTGTAAATCACGCTGCCGTCCGTGCCCGGGAAGCGGTAGCAAAGGAAATCGGTATCCGGCGTCTTCTTCGCCGCCACGAATTCGCCCTTGGCCCAATCGCCCATGACCTGAACAAGTGCATCGCCCTTGATTACCATGGCGGTCGCCAGGTTCCAGTCACGGCCGGAGAAGTTCGGGTCGACATATTCCTTGATCTTGGCAAGGTTGTCGAAGGACTTCTTCATCGTGTCTGATTTCAACGACTCTTCGTCGAGGTCGTTGAAGGCCTTCTTGTAGAATTCCGGCCCGCCAGTGGAGAGCACGATCGAATCGAACATCGTCGCTTCCTGCCAGTTCTGACCACCAAGCGCCAGCGGAATGACGCCTGCAGCCTTGGCTTTTTCGAGCAGTGCGATCAGGTCGTCGAAGGTCTTGGGCTCCGTGCCGCCGATCTTTTCCATGACGGCCTTGTTGATCCAAAGCCAGTTGACCGAGTGTACGTTGACCGGAGCAGCAACCCATTTGCCGTCATAGACGGAGAATTTCTGAAGAGCCGCGGGCACAGACTTGTCCCACCCTTCCTTCGTCGCGGTCTCGGTGAGATCGCCCATGACACCTGCTTGCGCGTAGTCAAGCACCGTATAACCGAGCATCTGCGAGGCGGTCGGATAGGTACCGGCAGCAACCATGGCCTTGAGCGCGGTCATGGCAGCATCGCCGCCACCGCCGGCCACCGGCACGTCCTTCCAAGCAAAGCCTTCCTTGGAGAGGTCTTCCTTCAACACGTTGAGCGCCGCAGCTTCACCGCCGGACGTCCACCAGTGCAGCATCTGGACTTCCTTCACGTCGGCCGCGTAGGCCGCAGTACCTGCCATCATCACGGCAGCAACGGCTGCCGAGCCCAAAAACTTGCGCATGATATTCCTCCCGTTCGCAAGTAAAGCGGCGAGACCCTCCTCGTCCGCCGATGTCTCCCGCAGTCGAAGCGGCAAACATGCCCCGCAACTCTCCCAGTCACGGTTGATAATTTAAAGCGTTATAAAACGAGCGGCGTCAAGTCTTTCTCGACTCGTGAGAAAAATCAGCCTTTACTGTATAAATTATTGAAAATATTTAACTTCGGCAGCCGCTTCCAGTGACCGCTTAGAACGAGATTTCCTTTCGCGTGATTGCCGCACCCGGCAATATGGTAGCCAGCAGCGGCAGGTGATCGGAGGCCCGGCGCACGAGCGGTGTTGCGGTGACCGTCGCAGATGTCACGCCAATCCCGTCCGATACGAAAATATGGTCGATCCGCAGGATCGGCAGCCGGGAGGGATAGGTCGGGCGGGGACGCCGCGCGGCAAGCAACTGCGTATCGCGGAAATGCCGCGCCAGCAGTTTGTAAGCCGGCGATGACGGGACAGCATTGAGATCGCCGCAGATGATCGCGGGAGCCGCCTGGAATTTCTGGCTTCCAATCCATTCCCTGCCGAGCAGCGTCGTCACCTGCCGAACCCGATCGATGCCGCGCAGGCCAAGATGCGTGTTCAGCAAGTTCAGATGAATTCCCGCCATTTCGATCTGCACCCATATCGCCCCCCGCATCTCGCCTACGGAGGGTAACGGCCCGGCTTTCATCAACCGGGTCGGCATGGCTGTCAGGATGGCATCGCCGTACTGCTCCTCCTCGACATGCAGCGCCGGATGAAAGTGGGCCTGCATCTTCAGGAGCGAAGCGATCGCATGTGCCTGGTCGATGCCGCCCGTACGCTTGCGGCCGACATCCAGTTCCTGCAGCGCAATGATGTCCGCACCGGTTTGCGCGATCACATCGGCGATACGCGCCGGTTCGATCCGCCGGTCGGTGCCGATGCAGCTATGCACATTGTAGGTCAGGATTTTCAGTTCGCTGCCGGTTGATTGCGGCGGAACGGGAGAGAATGTGCTCATCCCGGGGGAACTAGCTTTCAGCCCGTTTCGTTCCATCTGCGGAACTCCAACGAAACGGGGCATTTATGTCCATCAAACGCGTGATTATCAATCTGGCGCTCGGTCTCGGCATGATGCTTGCGGCCTTTCTTCTCTACAGGGTCTTCAGCCGTTACACCTTGAGCGACGTCATGGAATCGATTGGCACGATACCGGGAGCCCGCATTCTCAGCGGCCTCGGCTTTGCGGCCGCCTCCTACCTCTGCCTGACCGGCTTCGACTGGCTGGCGCTGCGCTACGCCGGCAAGCCGCTGAGCTATCCGAGGGCCGCCATTGCCTCGTTCACCAGCCTCTCGATCGGCCATAATCTTGGCTTTGCTGCGCTGAGCAGCGGCGCTGTGCGCTACCGCTTCTATTCACGCTGGGGCTTGGATGCCGAAGAGGTTGCAAAGGTCATTCTGTTTTGCGGCGTGACCGTGAGCATCGGCCTTTCGGCCCTTGCGGGCATCGCCCTGCTCATCAATCCGCAGGATGCCGCAAATCTCTTGAAACTCGGCCCGGCCAGTCTGTTTGCCCTCGGCTGCGCCTGTCTCAGTCTGCCCGTAGTCTATGTCATTCTGTCCGCCATCGTCCGCGCGCCGCTGCATCTTTGGAAATGGTCTTTCGAAATGCCCCGCCTGAAGCTTGCATTGGGCCAGGTCGTCATCGGCACGGTGAACTTCATCTTCGTCGCGGCCTGCCTGCATCAGATGCTAGCCGTCCAAGGCCAGGCGAGCTACGTGCAAACGGCCACGGCATACGTGCTCGCCAATATCGCTGTCCTCGCTACCCACGTGCCTGGCGGTCTGGGCGTCATCGAGGCCACGGTCAGCTATGTCCTGCCCGGCGCCGCCTCGATAGGGGCACTGGTGGCCTTCAGGGTGATCTATTTTCTGATCCCGCTGCTGATCGGGCTGCCGGTCTTCGCAATCAGCGAAGTCGTCATTCCGAAGCCAAGGCAGCTGCCGTCAGAAGATCGCTCTCAACAGTCGGCTCATGCGCAGACGCAGCTTCTGTAGCGGCCGGTAAGGTCGCCGGGGGTCCACGAAAGCAGTTCCGATCATCGGCGATGTCTCGCCTCGTGCAATATCGATCGCAAAGTGGCGAAGGCCGCGCTTGCGGATGTTCAGCGCCTCTATGGCGTTGAGCAAGGACCGCTTCGCCGTCTCCATGCCTTTGACAGCTTCGCTCGTCGCATCGAGATGCTCGGCAATCAGCCGGTGGCGAAACGACGTTATCGCCCGCCGGTGAGCAGCACTTTCCGCCTCGATCGCCAGGTCGCACTCCGTATCGAGCCCCTCCGAACGATTGTTGAGATTCGAAGAGCCGATGCGAATAAAACGGTCGTCGACGATGATAAGCTTCGAATGGATGACAACCTCCTGCTCGCCGCCCTTCCCGTCCGGGATCACCGGGTACATCACGCGCAGCCGGTCATAGCGATCGATGCGCTTCAGCCTGCGGATCAGCCGGTCGCGGTTGTGGCCCATTGCCAGCCTTTCGATCAGTCCGTGCGAACTCTTCGTAACCAGAACAGCAATCTCCGGGCCATCGGCCTCCTTGAGGCGTTTCGCGATGACCCGCGCCACGCCGAAGGAGGCAAGATATTGGGTCTCGATATAGATGTATTTCCTTGCCGCGTTTATGGCATCGCGCGTCAGCCGAAAGGCTTCAAACCGCCCGCGTTTGCCGATCCATCCTGGCTCGGTCAGTGCAATGGCCGCCGTCACATTCTCCATTTCCGGCGGGAGCGTATGCGGCCATGCCACGCCGCCCTGCGGAGCTATTTCGACCGGCTTGCCGGTCGCCTGCTTCCACCGCCGCCGACACACGTCGCCGATCAGCCGCGCAGCGCTGCCTGAGACCATCGACTGCATATCGTGCACAGGATCGTATGGCACACCGTCCGGAGCCCTTCGAAGCGGATTGTCGGCCCGATGATCCGGCTCATCCCAGCGCCGGGCGGTCAAATCTACACCGCCGAGGAAACCGATGCTGTCGTCGATGGAAACCAGTTTCTGATGGTGGCAGCCACGCAGAGGATGGCGCAGATCGAAACGCAGGCTGATCTGCGGATGTGTGGAGAAGCCGTTTTCCTTGAAAAGCTTCAAGGATTTGCCGGAGTAGACCGGCCCCATGCCCCAGATCAATATCCGGATCTGCAGCCATGGATTTTCATCTGCCAGCGCCAGCAGAAGTTCGCCGAGCGTTTCCGAGCTTTGATGTGGCCTCAGCCGGATATCGGGATCGAAATCCCAGCCGATGATCCAGATCGAATGTCTTGCCTGTCGCAGAACCTCATCAAGCGCGGCGAAATAGGCAGCACCGTCAACCAGAAAAGCCGCCTTATCCGCTTTCCCAGTTCGCCAGACGTTTCGTCCGTTGCGGATAATGCCGCCCGGAATGACCGAAAGAGCGTTGCGGCGGCGGCGCGCGACCGTGGTGATATAATCAATTGCTTTTGTGGTCTTACGGCTATCGGAAACGGCTCGAAAATCGGTCATTCGTTGTCCAGCGCCCTTGAATATTATGCACAGGAAACGCCCAAAATGCGCGGCTTGTTCCCGGATGGAGAAAAAGGACCGGTTGTTTGTCGTGATGCCGCCGCAATCTGCTCGACCGATGAAAGTCGTGAAATCCGCATTTGCCGCCTGCAGGCATTTGACGCGTTGCTAAGGCACCCGGGAGGAACCATCATGCGCCAATACTCAGCCTGCATCGAATGGCTGTTCGCCGAACCCGGTGACCGTTTCGAAGACCGCATCTACCGCGCCAGCAAGGCAGGGTTGCCGGCAATCGAATTCTGGCGTTGGACGGACAAGGATCTCGGCGCGATTTCCGCTGCCCTCGGGCAGACCGGCCTGGCCGTATCCAGCATCGTGACAGAGCCGATGATTCCGTTGACAGATGCCACTAACAAGCAAATGTGGCTGGAAGGACTGGCCGCTTCGGTAAAGGTCGCCCAGAGGCTCGCCGCTCCTATCCTCATTGCACAGGCAGGTGACGATCTCCCCGGCCGCTCGCGGCAGGAGCAGCGCCTTGCTCTGACGGCTGCGCTGCGCGCCGGCGCCGATGTCCTGAAGGGCACGGGCGTGCGCCTCGGCGTCGAGCCACTGAACACCCGCATCGACCATATCGGTTATTTTCTGGAATCCACCCGCGAAGGCCTCGACATCGCTGACGAGATCGATCGCCCCGAAATCGGAATCGTCTACGATCTCTACCATTCGGCGGTAATGGATGAGCGAACGGAGGACGTGATCGGTGACCGGATTTCGCGCGTGTTTCATGTACACCTCGCAGACCATCCCGGTCGCAACGAACCCGGCTCCGGCCGCATCGATCTGGCGCACCGCCTCGACTGGCTGTTTGAGAGAGGATACGCAGGAAGCGTTGGACTGGAGTATAGGCCGCTCACGCAAGGCGTTGCGGCGGTCAAAAATGCGATTGGCGTGCTTTGATAGAGATCCGCTTGCAAGCTGCAATGACGCCGCGCATATCGGAAGCATATGGGTCGCGGCGGCCATGCAGAGCGGGCCGGAAGCCTCGTTACTTCCGACCCGCCTCGATGGCGATCAGTTCGACTGCCAGCTCTTGACCAGTTCGTCGTAATTGACCGTTACCGGCTTCTCTTTCTCGTTCTCGACCTTCAATTGCGGAGCGAGGTTGCCCTTTGCGACGGCATCCTTGTTCCAGTATTCGAGATCTTGCTCCTCAGCGAGCTTCGGTCCGATGTCGCCCTGAACGCCTGCGCGTTCCAGGCGCTGCAGGACCTTTTCCTGCTCGGCGCAAAGCGAATCCATGGCTTCCTGCGCGGTCTTTGCTCCCGACGACGCATCGCCGATCGCCTGCCACCAAAGCTGTGCCAGCTTCGGATAGTCCGGAACGTTCGTACCGGTCGGCGACCACTGCACGCGGGCCGGCGAGCGGTAGAACTCGACCAGACCGCCGAGCTTCGGAGCGCGTTCGGTGAAGCTCTTGTCACGAATGGTGGACTCGCGAATGAACGTCAGCCCGACGTGGCTCTTCTTCACGTCGACCGTCTTCGACGTGACGAACTGAGCATAGAGCCAGGCAGCCTTGGCACGATCGTCCGGGGTCGACTTCATCAGCGTCCAGGAGCCGGCATCCTGGTACCCGAGCTTCATGCCGTCCTTCCAGTAGACGCCGTGCGGCGACGGGGCGAAGCGCCACTTCGGCGTGCCGTCCTCGTTCACGACCGGCAGGCCCTGCTTCACGAAGTCGGCGGTGAAGGCCGTGTAGGTAAACATCTGCTGGGCGATCTCACCCTGCGACGGAACCGGGCCAGATTCGGAGAAGGTCATGCCCTGGGCTGCCGCCGGGGCGTAGGCCTTCATCCAATCCAGATACTTCTGGATCGAATAGACGGCTGCAGGACCGTTGGTGTCGCCGCCGCGTGCGACGCAAGAGCCGACTGGACGCGAGTTCTCGTCGACCTTGATGCCCCATTCGTCAACCGGCTTGCCATTCGGAATGCCTTTGTCGCCGTTGCCGGCCATGGAGAGCCAGGCGTCGGTAAAGCGCCAGCCGAGCGACGGATCCTTCTTGCCGTAGTCCATGTGGCCATAGACCTTCTTACCGCCGACCTCACGTCCGGTGAAGAATTCAGCGATGTCCTCATAGGCCGACCAGTTGACCGGCACGCCGAGATCGTAGCCGTACTTCGCCTTGAAGTCTGCCTTGTTCTTCTCGTCGTTGAACCAGTCGTAGCGGAACCAGTAGAGGTTCGCGAACTGCTGGTCGGGCAGCTGATAGAGCTTGCCGTCCGGCGCCGTCGTGAAGGACTTGCCGATGAAGTCGTCGATGTCGAGGTTGGGATTGGTGACGTCCTTCCCCTCGTTTGCCATGAAGTCGGTCAGACTGCGTGCCTGCTGATAGCGCCAGTGCGTACCGATGAGGTCCGAGTCGTTGATGTAGGCGTCGTAGATGTTTTCGCCTGACTGCATCTGCGTCTGCAGTTTTTCAACGACGTCGCCTTCGCCGATCAGATCGTGGGCGATCTTGATGCCGGTGATCGCGGTAAAGGCTGGTGCCAGAACCTTCGATTCATATTCGTGCGTGGTGATCGTTTCGGAGACAACCTTGATGTCCATGCCGGCGAAAGGCTTTGCCGCATCGACGAACCACTGCATTTCCTTTTCCTGGTCCGCACGGGAAATCGTCGAGAGATCGCCGACTTCCTTGTCCAGAAACGCTTTCGCCTCATCCATGCCGGCATAGGCGGAACCCGCCATGGCCAGTAAGATGCCTGCTGTTGTCGCTAGTAAATGCCGTCGCATAATATCCTCCCAGGGTTTGCGATTGCAGTCTTCACGTTTCAGGCGGCCAGTCCCCCGGCCATCTGTATTACCCTGCCGTCACACATAGCGGAACACGCCGATGGCGTAGACTACAGCGAGGGCAAGTGCCCACCACAGGTTGGGCCCGACAAGGCCCAGCCATGCGAGATGAATGAATGCTGCACCGAGCAGCGAAATGAAAAGCCGATCCCCGCGCGTCGTTTCGAAACGCAGCGCGCCGACCCGCGGCGAGCCCCCCGGCGCGAAATATTCCCACACGCTCATGCCGATCAGCAGCACGAGGATCGTCAGGAAGAACAGTGCCGTGGGCAGCGTCCACGCCATCCAGGAAAAGTTCATATCGATCTCCCTCAAACGCGTCCAAGAGCAAAGCCCTTGGCGATGTAGTTCCTGACGAAATAAATGACGAGGGCGCCCGGCACGATCGTCAGGACGCCGGCAGCAGCCAGTACACCCCAATCCATGCCGGCCGCCGAAACGGTGCGCGTCATGATCGCCGAGATCGGCTTTGCAGCCGTGGTCGTCAGCGTACGGGCAAGCAGCAGTTCGACCCACGAAAACATGAAGCAGAAGAAGGCTGCGACGCCGATGCCGCTTGCGATCAACGGCATGAAGATCTTCACGAAGAAGCGCGGGAACGAATAGCCGTCGATATACGCAGTCTCGTCGATTTCCTTCGGCACACCCGACATGAAGCCTTCCAGAATCCACACGGCCAACGGCACGTTGAAAAGGCAATGCGCCAGAGCAACGGCAACATGCGTGTCGATGAGGCCGAACGCCGAATAGAGCTGGAAGAAAGGAAGTGCGAAGACGGCCGGCGGTGCCATCCTGTTCGTCAGCAGCCAGAAGAACAGGTGTTTGTCGCCGAGAAACCGGTAGCGCGAGAAGGCGTAGGCCGCCGGCAGCGCCGCAAGCACCGAGATCACCGTGTTCATCACGACGTAGATGATGGAATTGATATAGCCATTATACCAGGAGGGATCGGTGAAGATCACCCTGTAGTTCCTGAGTGTCGCATTCTGCGGCCAGAGCGAGAAGGCGCCGGTGATCTCGGCATTCTCCTTGAAGCTCATATTGATCAGCCAATAGATCGGCAGCAGCAGAAAGACGATATAGATCGTCGAGACGACCCAGGAGAAGTTGCCGGCGGGTTTGTATTTCATCGTGGTTTCCATGACCCTCTCCTCATGAATTCGCGTCGCTGCTGGTCATGACCGTGTAGAATATCCACGAGAGCAGCAGGATGATCAGGAAGTAGACGATCGACATGGCGGCTGCAGGACCGAGGTCGAACTGGCCGACCGCCATCTTCACGAGATCGATGGAAAGGAATGTCGTGGAATTGCCCGGTCCGCCGCCGGTGACAACGAAGGGTTCTGTATAGATCATGAAGCTGTCCATGAAACGCAGGAGCACCGCAATCAGCAGCACGCGCTTCATTTTCGGCAACTGGATATAGCGGAAGACGGACCAACGCGAAGCGCCGTCTATCTTCGCAGCTTGATAGTACGCCTCCGGGATCGAAACGAGACCGGCATAGCACAACAGCACGACAAGGCTCGTCCAATGCCAGACATCCATGATGATGATCGTGATCCACGCATCGATAGGGTCGCGGACATAGTTGTAGTCGAGCCCCATCGCTTCCAGGCTGTGGCCGAGCAGGCCGATATCGACACGGCCGAAGACCTGCCAGATCGTGCCGACCACATTCCACGGGATGAGGAGGGGAAGCGCCATCAGCACGAGGCAGACGGGAACGCCAATGCCTTTTTTGGGCATGTTGAGCGCGATGAAGATGCCAAGCGGGATTTCAAGCGCCAGGATGATGAAGGAGAATAGCAGGTTTCGCTGCAGGGCCTCCCAGAAGCGGTCGGAATGCAGGATGTCGTCGAACCAGTCGGTGCCGGCCCAAAAGAACTCGTTGTTGCCGAAGGTGTCCTGAACGGAATAGTTCACGACCGTCATCAGCGGAATGGCCGCCGAAAACGCGACGAGCAGCAATACCGGGAGGACGAGAAACCAGGCCTTGTTGTTCCAGGTCTTTTCCATGATCAACCCTCCCTGCCGACCCGCCACGAACCGGCGTAGATGCTGATCGCATCCGGATCGAAGCTGACGCGCGCATCCGCTGGAATTTCCACATCTTCCGGCACGACGATGGCGATCGGCTGATCCGCAAACCGTGCGCGAACGATTTTTTGCCTGCCAATATCCTCGACCTTCGAAATCGAGACGGGCATGCCGTCACGGCCGAGGCGGATGAATTCGGGACGGATGCCAAGTTCGATCTTGGCCGCACCATTCGTTTTCGGCGCGTAGCCGAGATTGATCGTCTCACTGCCAATCTTGACGGTATTGCCGGCAACGTCCGCCGGCATGACATTCATCCCCGGCGAGCCAATGAAATAACCCACAAAGGTGTGGCTCGGGCGTTCGAATAGTTCCGCCGGCGTGCCGATCTGCACGATTTCTCCCTCATACATGACGACGACCTTCTCAGCGAAGGTCAGCGCCTCCGTCTGGTCGTGGGTCACATAGACCATCGTGAAACCGAACTGCTTGTGCAGCCGCTTCAGCTGCGACCGCAGCACCCATTTCATGTGCGGATCGATAACGGTCAGCGGTTCATCGAAGAGAATCGCGTTGACGTCGTTTCGCACCAGACCGCGGCCAAGTGAAATTTTCTGTTTCTGATCGGCCGTAAGCCGCTGCGCCTTGCGCTTGGCCCAGTCCGCAAGATCGATCATCTCGAGAATTTCGCGAACGCGCCGATCGACGTCGGGCTCCGAAACACCCCGGTTGCGAAGCGGAAAAGCGAGATTGTCGTAGACCGTCATCGTGTCGTAGATGACGGGGAACTGGAAAACCTGCGCGATGTTGCGGGCTTGCGTCGATAGCATCGTTACGTCCTGGCCGCCGAACAGGATGCGCCCATGCGAAGGCTGAAGCAGACCGGAGATGATGTTGAGAAGCGTTGTCTTTCCGCATCCTGACGGACCAAGAAGCGCATATGCGCCGCCGTCGGTCCACTCATGATCGACTTCCTTCAGGGCATAGTCCTTGTCCGTCTTCGGATTGGGTCCGTAGGCGTGGCGGATATGGTCGAGCGTGATCCGTGCCATTCTGTCCCCCTATGCCGCTAGCCGCGTGGCGGCGATGGCGCGGCCATTCTCGCCGAACGCCATCAGGTGACGCGTGTCCAGGAACACGTCGACATCCGTATCCGGCTCGATATCATGAATGCCGTGCGCTAGCATAACCCAGCGCACCCCTCCGTAATCCAGATGCACGAAGCTCTCGGAGCCGGTGATTTCGGAAATCTGCGTTCTGGCGCGAAGCTTGGGCGCATCAGCGGTCTGTGGTTCCAGCGCAAGATGATGCGGATGAAACGCGATGGTGACCGGACCGTCCGCGATTGCCGCAAGATGTGCCGGCACCGGAATACCGATTAGGCCACTATGGCGAAAGCTCGCGCCTGCCTTCGAAACCGAAATGAAATTCAGCGGTGGGTCCGCAAAGGTCTTGGCCGTCACCAGATCGGCGGGCCGGCGATAGACGGAAATCGTCGGACCGAATTGCGTCACGCTTCCCTGATTGAGGGTCGCGGTATTGCCGCCGAGCAGCAAGGCTTCCGAAGGTTCCGTCGTCGCATAGACGAAAATCGCGCCCGACTGGGAAAATATCCTCGGCAGTTCCTGGCGCAGTTCCTCGCGCAGCTTGTAGTCGAGATTGGCAAGCGGTTCGTCGAGCAGCACCAGCCCTGCATTCTTGACAAGGGCGCGCGCAAGCGCGGTCCGCTGCTGCTGCCCGCCCGACAGGTTGAGCGGAGTACGCTCGAGATAAGGTGTCAGCTTCAGGAGTTCTGCCGCCTTGCGCACTTCCACATCGATCGCCTTCGCGTCCCGGCCAGCGATCCTGAGCGGCGAGGCGATATTCTCATAGACGGACAATGCGGGGTAATTGATGAATTGCTGGTAGACCATCGCGACTTTGCGCTTCTGCACCGGCACGCCGGTCACATCGGAGCCATCGAAATGGATGGAGCCGCTGGTTGGACGGTCAAGTCCAGCCATGAGGCGCATCAACGACGTCTTGCCGGAGAGCGTCGGTCCCAGCAGGACGTTCAGCGTACCCCGTTCGAGTATCAGATCGGTCGGGTGAATATGATATTCACCACCGACCATCTTAGCGGCATTCCGCAATTCAAGCATTCCGGTTCCCGTGCCTCCTCACGACGGGGACGACATGGCGCTTCATCCCGCAAGTTGCGCAGGGATCGCGGCCATGTACTCCTCCAATTTCTGTACTTCATCCATTTGCAGATATAGCCCGTTCTTGGTCCTTCGCCACAGGATGTCTTGAGCGGTGACGGCCCATTCGTTTCGCACGAGATAGCGGACTTCGGCCTCGTAGAGATCGGAACCGAAGCAGTGGCCGAGATCGGCGATAGATTTAGCCTCTGCGAGCAGGCTTGCGGCACGCGTGCCGTAGCGGCGCACCAGCCGGCGGGCATGGGCCTCGGCAAGGAACGGATAGTGCGCTTTCAGCTTGCTCACCTCGGCCGCGTAGCCCTTGACCGGGAAATCGCCGCCCGGCAGATGGCTCCTCGCCGTCCACGGGCCGCCCTTCTTGCCGATCGCCTCGCCGATCTTTTCCAGCGCATGCTCCGACAGCCGCCGGTAGGTGGTCAGCTTGCCGCCGAAGACATTGAGCAGGGGTGCCTCGCCACCTTTGCCTTCGAGCTGCAGCACATAGTCGCGCGTCGCCTCCTGTGCCTTCGAGGCGCCGTCGTCATAGAGCGGCCGCACCGCCGAATAGCTCCAGACGATGTCGTCCGGGGTCACCGGCTCGTTGAAATATTCGCTGGCGGCGGCGCAAAGATAGCCGGTCTCCTCCGCGGAGATGCGCACGTCCTTGGGATCGCCGCTATAGTCACGGTCGGTAGTGCCGATCAGCGTGAAGTCGTCCTCGTAGGGGATGGCAAAGATGATGCGGTTGTCGGGGTTCTGGAAGAAATAGGCGCGCGGACCCTCGAACTTCTTCTTGACGACGATGTGGCTGCCCTGCACCAACCGCACATGGCGGGCCTCGGTCTCGCCAAGGGCTGCACGCAGCACCTGGTCGACCCAGGGGCCGGCGGCATTGACCAGCATGCGGGCCTGATGCCGGCGCCTTTCGCCGGTCAGCATATCGCAGCTGTCGATTTCCCACAGGCCGTTCTCGCGCCGCGCCGCCACCACCTTGGTGCGCGGCATGATCAGCGCACCGCGGTCGGCGGCATCGCGGGCGTTGAGCACCACCAGGCGGGCATCGTCGACCCAGCCGTCGGAATATTCGAAGGCCTTGGCAAACACCGGCTTCAGCGGCCGGCCCGCCGGATCGCGGCGCAGGTTCAGCACCGCGGTCGGCGGCAAAAGCCTGCGGCCGCCAAGATGGTCGTAGAAAAACAGTCCCAGCCTGATCAGCCAGGCCGGCCGGATGCCGCCCTTGTGATAGGGCAGCACGAAGCGCAGCGGCCAGATGATGTGCGGCGCCATCGCCCACAGCATCTCGCGCTCCATCAGCGATTCGCGCACCAACCGGAACTCGTAATGCTCCAGATAGCGCAAGCCCCCATGGATCAGCTTCGTCGCCCCGGACGACGTGCCAGAGGCAAAGTCGCCCATCTCCGCCAGCGCCACCGAATAGCCGCGTCCAACAGCATCCCGGCAAATGCCGCAGCCGTTGATCCCGCCGCCAATCACGAAAAGGTCGTGATGTGTTTGGCCCACTTTACCCCTCCCCGTGCGCCGTCGTCGATTTGCGCAACAGCACAAATCGAAACTTTTTGAAGTAAAAACGAAAACCATTCGCGTGTCAAACGAATGTTTCTCGCATCAAGGAAGGATAAGAAAAAGCCGCCACCCGATCGGGCAGCGGCGCACTATGAAGCGGATGAAAGTGCAGGAAACCCGGCACGAACCAGGCTGATTTCCTAGCCCTCCAGCCACTTTACCTGTTCGGCAGTAAGCTCGATGTCGAGGGCCGAAAGACTATCTTCCAGTTCGGCGATCGTGCGCGGGCCGATCAGCGGAATGACTGGGAACGGCTGGGCGATCACATAGGCGAGCGCGATATGGATCGGGTTTCGGCCGAGCTTATTTGCCAGTTCATTCGCCCGGTCGCGGCGTCCGAAATTGCGATCGGAATACCAGCACCGGACGATTTCCTCATCGTCGTGCTTGTCGCGTCCTGCCCGGTCGGTGAAGAAGCCGCGGCCCTGGCTGGACCATGCGAAGTTCGGAATCTGCTTTTCGTTCAGCCATTTCTTCCATTCGTCGTCCGAGGCCGCGACGCATCCAGCCCAGATCGGATCGAGCATTTCGGCCAGCGAAAAGTTATTGGAAAGCGCCGCAGGCGCTTTCTTGCCGGTCTTTGCCGCATAGGCCATTGCCTCGTCCATCCGCTCACGGGTCCAGTTCGAGCCGCCAAAAATCCCGCGGATGCGGCCGCGATTGACTTCGGCATCCATGGCATCGACGAACTCTCCCACCGGAATACCGGTATTGTCCCGATGCATGAAGTAGATATCGACATAGTCCGTCTTCAACCGCTCGAGCGACTGATCGAGTTGCTTGGCGATCATGTCCGGGTAGCAGAGCGGCGAATGCGCCCCCTTGCCGATCAGCACGATCTCGTCACGCGGAACGTTGCGGCTCGTGTGCCAATCGCCGAAGATACTCTCTGTCTTGCCGTTTCCGTAAACATAGGCCGTGTCGAAGACGTTGCCGCCCGCCTCGTAGAAGGCATCGAGCGTCAGCGAGGCGGCCGCAAAGTTCGGGAAGAACTCGAATCCAAGCGTTACGACGGAGGCCGGTTTAGAGATGCCTGGTATCTGGCGCTGCGGAATGCTGCTGCCAGGCCGGAGTGCCCCGCCCGCAATATTCGTGGTTCGCTTTGACGCCGTCTCGACACCATATTCGAGGCCGACAGAGGCCCGCCATTTGTCGAGAACGCGAAGATTGCCAGTGGAATCGGCCCAGCTCATGCCCGGCGAAGCAAATTCCTTCTCGCCGGCGCGGATTGCATCTCCAGCCGCATCGACTTCGAAGGAATAGAGCCAGCGGTCTTCCTTGACCTCGATCGTTTCCTGCTCGGCTCCCTTGAAAATCTCGATCGTGCCGACGCCGCCCTTGTGACCTGAGGCGAACCAGAAATCCTTGACCTCGATGCGGCCTTCGGAGCCGATGACGCGAAGCGTATTGTCCTGCTGGGCCATGATGGAGCAGGAGACTTCGGCAATGATGCCGTTTTGGAATTTCAAGACGGCGGAGGCCCATTCGTCTACGCCGGACTGTCCGAGGTGCGCTACGCCAAAAACCTTCTCCGGCTCGAGGAACGGCTTGTTTTCAACCGCACCGGCGATCAACCGCGCCATCGAGACGGGGTAGCCACCGACATCCAGAATGCCGCCGCCCGCCGTATCGTTGGCGAATAACCGATGCTCGGGCTTGAAGCCGCCCATGTTGAAGCCGAAGCTTGAGCGAATGATGCGCACCGTGCCGATCACCCCGCTTTTCACCAGCTCGACGATCTTCGCCGTCTGGGGATGCAGGCGGTACATGAAGCCCTCGCCAGCAAAGACACCGGCCTTCCTCGCTTCATGGTAGATTGCATCCGCATCGAAGGCCGAAAGCGCAATCGGCTTTTCCACCAGCACATGCTTGCCAGCGCGAATCGCCTTGATCGCCCACTCGGCATGGCCGGTATGTGGGGTGGCTACATAGACGGCGTCGATCTCCGGATCGGCCAGCAGCGCGTCATAGCCTTTAACGATGCGGGCGCCGGGAAAGCCATCGCCAAGGCCGGGCTTTTCCGGATTGCGGCTCGCGATCGCCACCAGTTTACCCGTACGCGAATGGGCAATGCCGTCTGCAAAGGTGCGGGCGATGGTGCCGGGGCCGATGATGCCCCAGCGGATCGGTTGCTCTGAACTCATGACTATTCCTCTTTCGTATCTTCGTCTTGGGAGCGGATCTCGTCAGCGCAAGCGGTTGCCTGCGCTGTCGAACAGGAAGGTGCGTTTTGCCGATAGCGCGACGGTGAGAGTGTCGCGATCGGCTGCGGAACGGGATTCGGGACGTTCGATGATGAGTGGCTGGCCGCCCGCAGCGGTCGCATAGATGTAGCTGGTATTGCCGAGGTGTTCTGCAACATCGACCGCGACGGTGAGGTCGGCGTCGCCACTGCCCTGGTCGGCAAAATGCTCGGGCCGCACGCCGAGCATTACTTGCGCCCCCCTTTCGGTCGCCGCCAAAACCGGCAGCGTCAGGCGGACATTCCTGTCGCCTGCCAGGGCGACTGTCACGTTCGATGCATCTCGTTCAACAACCTCTGCCGCGAGAAAATTCATCTTCGGCGAACCGACGAAACCGGCGACGAACTGGTTAGCCGGATCGTCGTAGAGATCGAGCGGCGCGCCGATCTGCTCGATGTTGCCGGCACGCAGCACGACGATCTTGTCGGCAAGCGTCATCGCCTCCGTCTGATCGTGCGTGACATAGATCATCGTCGCGCCGAGCTGCTTGTGCAGCCTGGAGATTTCCACCCGCATCTGCACACGCAGTTCTGCATCGAGGTTCGAGAGCGGTTCGTCGAAGAGGAAGACCTCGGGCTCGCGAACGATGGCGCGGCCGATCGCGACACGCTGGCGCTGGCCACCGGAGAGTTGCTTCGGGCGGCGTTCCATCAATTCCTTGATCTGCAGGATCTCGGCGGCGTGGCGCACCCGTTTTTCGGTATCCTCTTTCGGGTTGCCGTTCATACGCAGGCCGAAAGAGAGGTTATCTGCAACCGTCATATGCGGGTAGAGCGCATAGGACTGGAAAACCATGGCGATGCCGCGGTCGGCAGGCTCGACATTGTTGACGACCCTGCCGCCGATCGTGATCTCGCCCTCCGAGATATCTTCGAGGCCGGCGATCATCCTAAGCAGGGTGGATTTTCCACAGCCCGAAGGACCGACGAAGACGACGAACTCGCCGTCCTTCACGTCGAGATTGGCGCCATGGATCACGCCGAAGGCGCCAAAGCGTTTTACAACATTCCTGAGTGAAAGCTCCGCCATGCGGCCTCCCCTATTATTTGATTGCGCCGGCCGCGATGCCGGCGATGAAGTGGCGCTGCAACAGCACGAAGACGACGAGGATCGGTGCGGTCAGCAACATCGCACCCGCCATGATGCCGCCCCAAGAGACCTTGGTGAGGCCGATCAGCGTTCCAAGCGCCACCGGCGCCGTCATCATTCCGGGCCTGGAATTGATGAGCAGCGGCCAGAGATAGTTGTTCCAGGATGCCAGGAAGAGAATGATCGAGAGCGCCGCCATTGTCGGACGGGCAAGCGGCAAGGCGATGCGCAGGAAGATCTGCCACTCCTTGACGCCCTCGACGCGGGCGGCATCGAAGAGCTCGTTCGGCATCATCGAGAAGGACTGGCGCATAAAGAGCACGCCCAGCGAATTGAAGAGCGGCGGGACGATCAGCGCCACCCAGGTATTCGCCAGCTTGAATTCACGCGCCACCATGATGAACTGCGGGATCACCACGACGGCGAAAGGCAAGGTGATCGTGCCGAGAATGATGGCTGTGACGACGGAGCGGCCGGCGAATCGATAGCGGGCAAGTGCCCAGCCGGCCATCGATGTCAAAAGCACGGACAGGAAGGTGTAGATGACCGCGACGGTGATCGAGATGAACATCGCCCGGAGAAAATTCGTATCCGCCTCCAGGTTCCTGAAGTTCTCGACGAAATTCGTCGACGGCCACAGCACGATGTCCGGGCTGAAGATGCCATTATCCGGCATGGTCGAGAAGACGAACATCATCCAGAGCGGAAAGAGCCAGATGATGGCAAGCGGTGTCAGCACGATATGCAGCGCAATTTTGCGCATCAAGAGGGATTGCGACTTGGACCTCGACTTCATTTCGGCTCCCTCCCGACCCAGAGATTGAAAAGCGAGATCGCAATCGCCAATGCGGCTATCGTATAGGCGATCGCCGACGCGTAACCGAAATTCAGCGATGTGAAGCCCTGCCGGTAAAGAAGCAGGCCAAGCGTTTCCGTGCCCCCGCCCGGGCCGCCGCGATTGGTAATGAGGAAGGGTTCGGTGAAGAGCTGCATCGTGCCGATCACCGACAGCACCACGCAAAAAAGGACAATCGGCTTCAGAAGCGGCAGGGTGATATGAAAGAACTGCTGTACCTTGCTGACGCGATCGAGCGTTGCAGCCTCGTAGACATCCTCAGGGATCGACTGCAGGCCGGCTAAGATGATGATCGCGTTGTAGCCGGCCCAGCGCCAGGTCACGGCGATTATGACGAGGGCCATCGCCGCATTCGCATTGTCGAACCAGGAAACGGGAGCGATGCCGACCGCACCGATCAGCTTGTTGACGATGCCGAAGTCGATGCTGAACATCAGACGGAAGACGGCGGCATAGGCGACCTCGCCGACGACGACGGGCGCGAAGAAGGCGAAGCGGAAAAGAGGCCGCGCCTTCAGCAGCGGCGAATTCAAGAGCACCGCCATGACGGTTGCAAGCGCAATCATCACCGGCACCTGGATGACCAGGATAATCAGCGTGTTGTAGAGCGCGTTATAGAAAGCCGGGTCGCCGAACAGGCGCCCCCAATTCGACGCAAGGCTGAATTTCCAGGGATTGACGCGCGTATTCTGGAACGAAATCAAGAACGAGTTGATGATCGGCCAGAGCCAGAAGGTCGCGAAGACCAGCAGATAGGGCGCAAGGAACGCATAGGCGCTCCGGGTCCTGAACGGCATTTATATCCTCCTCACAAGCGAAACGAGCCACCTTGAAGGTGAAGCCGGACGCGCACCAGGCGCCCGGCCGGTTGCTCATTCTGCGATCGGAAGGCCGGTCGCCGAGGCGATCTGCTTGGCCGCATCGTCAAGTGCAGCCTTCGCATCCGGATAACCGCCAGCGAAATACTTCGTCTGCGCTGCCTTGTAGATCGCGTCCGCATCGCTCTGAAATGCCGTCCCGCGGCTCGGCACGATCTTCGGCAGCGTCGAAAGGATATCTGCCCAGACCTTCTGCCCGCCCCAGTAAGGCAGCGGCTCGTTGACGAAAGGATCTTGGACAGCCGACAGCAGCGAAGGGACGAGGCCGAAGGACTTCAGCATCGTGACCTGGCCTTCATTGGTTGCCAGCGCATAGTTCAGATAGGCCCAGGCCGCTTCCTTGTTTTCGGAATTGGCGTTGATGGCTAGCGACGAACCGCCGAGGTTTGCAGCATGCGGACCGTCAGCCGTGAGGCTCGGCATCATGTAGACGCCCCATTTGCCGGAAAGGTCCGGCGAACCTGAGCGTATCGTGCCCTCGTACCAGCCGCCATACATCTGGCTTGCGACCTTGCCGGCGGTATTGGCCTGGATTTTCTGGTCCCAGATGGCGGCTGTCAGCGTACCGGCATCCTTCATCTGCTTGACCTTTTCGAGGGTCGCGACGCAGGCAGGCTGGTTGATCGTGATCGTCTGGCCGTCGGTGGAGAAATAGCCGCAGCCCTGCTCGTTGGCGATCATCCGGAACCATTCGCTATCGCCGTTGAAATCGGCCTGGGCCATGACGACGCCGGGATTGGCTTCGGAAATCTTCTTGCCGGCGGCGATGAAATCGTCCCAATTCTTGATCGTTGCCGGATCGACGCCGGCCTTTTCATAGAAATCGCGCCGGTAAAAGACGGCGACCGGGCCGGAATCCCACGGCATCGCATAGGCGACGTCATCCACCTCGAGCTCGGTGCGTTTGAAGTCGGGGAATTTCGCCTGGATTTCCGTCGTATAGCCGAGATCCTTCAGGTTGGCGAAGCAGTCCGGGAAGCGGTTCCAGAAGATTTCCGCCTCGAAATTTTCGATCGTCACGATGTCCGGCAGGCCGTCGCCGCCGGCTGCGCAGCCGGCAAGTGTCTTGTCGAAGACTTGGTTGTTCCCGAGGTCCTCGATCGTGACCTTGATATCAGGATATTGCTTGTTGAAGCCTTCGAGCGTGGATTTCAGCGCCGATGCCGCGACGTTCCAGCTCCAGATGGTGAGATTGCCCGACTGCGCGAATGCGGAACCGGAAGAAAGCAGTGCGACCGCAGCGGTCGCACCGATAAGTTTGAAGCGCATTGAAAATCCTCCCTTTTCAATTGCCGTCCTTTAGCGAACGTGGCTAAGTTATCTGTCAGGGAGCCGCTGTCTCCTAAAAAGGGAATATCAATTTGGCAGAAAGTAAGGTTGCCAGCAGAGCCATCTATCAGCCGGGCGCAAGCAGCATCGAAGGCTCGCCGACAGAGCTGCAGCTGTTTCATGCCCATCCACGAGTGATGGCGATGCCGCACTGGCATGCGCAGGTGGAGGTGAATTACATCATGCGGGGCACTGTGCATTACCGCATGAACGATCACGAAATGACGCTCAAGGCTGGCGACATGTGCCTCTTCTGGGGCGGCCAGCCGCATCAGATGGATGAATCCTCGGAAGATTCGCTCTACGCAGGCGCCCATTTGCCGCTTGTCTATTTCTTCCGTCTCCGCCTTCCCGCTGAAATCTCCAGCCGCCTGATGAAGGGCTCGACGCTGCTGACGTCTGCCACCGATGCCGCGGACAAAGAGAACTTTTCCCGCTGGTTTCGCTACGCGAATTCGGGCAATCCGGCAAAGGCGCAGCATGCCGTCGACGAGTTGCTGCTCCGTATCGAGCGCATCGCATTCGAACCCTATTCGATGACGGTCGCCGGCTACGGTGGAACGGAGGCCGAACAGCCCCATGCGCAACCGTCACGCAGCATAGTCAGGATGTGCGATTTCATCGCCGCCAATTTCATGGAGGATATTGACACCGTCGATATCGCCCGGGCGGCGGACCTGCATCCGAAATATGCAATGAACGTCTTTAAGAAATCGACGGGAATGACGCTCAGCAAATATCTCAATCTGCTGCGCCTCTCCCGCGCCCAGGCGTTGCTGATGGCCCACGATGCCAATGTGCTTCAGGTGGCGATGGACAGCGGTTTCGGCTCCATCAGCGCCTTCAACAAATCCTTCCGCCACATCGCCGGTATGTCTCCCTCGGACTTCCGAAGGGACATTCGCCTCGCCACATCCAGCGGCGCACCGGCAAGCTAGACTGGCTCCCGTCCATAAACAGTAAACTCCTGAAATTGTGTGAAGAATCACGATATTGACGGGAGTGAGGCCCGGCGACTTCAGCACCGTCCAGGCCCGTGTATTCGAACTTTTTTTCGAACACGAGATCGGTCGTGAACTGAAGGCGATGTTGCAATCGTTGGATGAGCGTCGCGATCTGCCCGGCCTGGTGACGCGGGAACTGCGCCGGCATGGTCTCAGGGAGACTACGCGCTGGGCTGTCGGCCGAGGCAGTGCTGCGCTGCGCATTGCTCAAGCAGGCTCGCCAGTTGTCAGGAGTTGGCGTTCCATCTGGAAGTGTCCGCCTCGTTCCGGGCATTTGCCCGGCAGCCGTGGGGGAGCCCGAGGAGTCTGTCCTACACAAGACGATCAGCGCGATCCGGCCGCAAACCTTTGAAGAGATCAACCGGGTGCTGCTGGCTCGTAGAGGTCTCAACCGGCATGCCGGGATAGATCTGCTCCGACTTGAGCGAACCCTGAACCACCCCCGGCCGCCCGCGCCTGGCCAGATCAGCGAGCCGCGGATTGCGAGCGCCCGGCCATGGGAGCAATATAAGGAACACATAATATTCATATGGCCGTCTGGGGAATCGGCAATCATGTTACGAAACCACTTAATCCTCGCCGTCGCCGGCGTCGTTCTCGTTCTAAGTCTGGTCCTGGCCGGTCTATGGATCTGGACGGGAAACGTCATCGTCTCGATCATGTCCGAGCGCCTGATCCGAGAGGTGACGCATGCTGTGCATCGCGACGTCGGTCATTTGGTGCGCGGCGCCGACAAAGCGGTTTCCCGGTTGGCCAACGGTCTTGTTCGTCACGACCTATCGCCCGGCGACCCACATGCTGTCGCACAGGAGCTCCATGCACTGCTGGCCGAGGAACCCGATGTCGACTGGATGTTTTTCGGCAACGAGGCCGGCGGGATGGTTTCGGTCGGGCGATCGGTAGACTCAAGCGTCGTGTTTCTGATCACCGATGAACTTCGCGCAGGCGTCGTTCGCGAGTTCGAAGCACTGCCAGGCGGCAGGATCGGCCGTTTGCGGAAGTCGGAAGGCGCGTTCGATGCACGCCGAAGGATCTGGTACGCGCAGGCCAAGGAGACGGGCAAGCGGTACTGGACCGAGCCCTATCTCGGTGTGGCCGAGCCGATCTTGGGCATCTCGCTCTCCGTCCCGGTCTTCAACAAGAACCGCGACTTCGTCGCGGTGTGCGGGATCGATCTTATTCTGACTCAGCTTTCCAGGTTCTTGCAGACGCTCGAAATCGGCAACAACGGCAGGGCCTTCATCATCGATGCCACCGGACATTTGATTGGGGCGTCGGGAGGAGTGTCGCCTGTCACCCTCGGCGCCGACGGCTCGCACCTGCGCCTGCAGGCATCAGAAGCGACCGATCCCATCGTTCGCGAAACCGCCCGCTACCTTCGTCGGTACCCTGGCATCGCCGGGTCCTCGTCACCCGGACCGCGTGTGTTTTCCTTCAGTGACGCCGAGGGCGGCAGGATCTATGCGGCGGTCGATCGCGCTGAGGCCCCCGGCGCACTTAACTGGACCATCATCTCAGCGGTGCCAGCTTCGGATTTCCTGATGCCTGTATATCGTGCGGCCTATTTCTCGATAGGCGTCGGCACGGTCATCGTCGCCGTCTTCGGGCTCCTCGGACTAGGGCTGGTCGGACGCACCTTGCGGCCGCTGACTGCCTTGACGCAGGCGGCGCACGCGATTGCAAACGGCGAATGGCGAGACGTGCCTAAGGTTCGTCGAAACGATGAGGTCGGCCTGCTTGCCCAAGCGTTCGCTCTCATGACCTTCCGTCTGAAGGAGACGTTGGAGGGTCTGCGTCGAAGCGAGGCCAACTTCGCAGAAGCCCAACACGTTGCCCATGTCGGCTATTGGGAACGTGACCTCGGCACAGACTGTCTTACCTGGTCAGACGAGACATACCGCATCTTTGGGCTGACGCCGCGCGCAGGCACGGTGGTCAGTCTTGCCGAAGCGGTTGAGCGGATCCATCCAGAGGATCGGTCGATCTGGAGCCAGGCCGCGGCAGAGGCCGTGCGTGGCGAATCTCGCTACGACTTGGAGTACCGCATTGTCCGGCCCAGCGGCGAGCTGCGCATCGTTCACAGCCAGGGCGATCTAACAAGGGACGCGTCGGGACGGCCGCAGAGCATGTTTGGTACGATCCAGGACGTTACCGAACGCAAGCGGGTGGAAGAGGCGCTGCGGGACAGCGAGGAGCAGTGGAGAGCCGTATTCGAGAACAATCCGACGATGTACTTCATGGTGGATGCGAGTGGCACCGTCGTGTCTGTGAATCCCTTTGGGGCGGAGCAGCTTGGGTACACGGTCGACGAACTGATCGACCGACCCGTGCAGGACATCTTTCACGAGGCGGACCGAGAAACCGTCCAGAGGCATGCGGCCGCCTGTCTCGAACATCTCGGCCGAGCCATGAGCTGGGAACTGCGCAAGATACGTAAGGACGGCTCGATGCTCTGGGTCCGCGAGACCGCCCGAGCGATGGTGATCAAGAAGCGACCTGTCATCCTGATCGTGTGCGAGGACATCACCGAGCGCAAGCGCGCCGAAGAGGCCGCCCGGCGGAGTGAAGAAGAGCTTCGCGAGGTCATCGAAACAGTTCCGGCGATGGTGTGGACCGCCTTGCCCGACGGCCGTGTCGATTTCATCAATCGGCGTTGGCAGGAGTTCACAGGCTTGTCCCTGGACGCAACGGCAAGAGCGAGCTGGGGCGCTGAAGCCCGCTTTCACCCCGAAGACCTGGAGCAGTATATGTCCAGGTGGCGTGCCTCCTTGACCACGGGCCACCCGTTCGAAGTTGAGGTGCGGATCCGTCGGGCGGCCGACGGCGAATATCGCTGGTGGTTTGAAAATGCCGTGCCGCTGCACGATGAGCACGGAAACATTCTTAAATGGTATGGGTTTCTCGTCGACATTGAAGATCGCAAGCGGGCCGAGGAGGCCCTGCAGAAGGCGCAAGCCGAGCTCGCGCATGTCGCGCGCGTGACGACGATGGGCGCCCTGACCTCCTCCATCGCCCACGAGGTTAACCAGCCGTTGGCCGCCGTGGTCGCCAACGCCAACGCCGCCCTGCATTGGCTCGCCAGCCAGCCCCCCAACCTCGACGAGGCGCGGGAGACGGTGGCGCGAATCGTCCGTGACGGGCACCGGGCCGGCGAAGTCATCGGCCGGGTGCGCGCGCTCCTGAAGAAGACAGCCACTGTCACTGCGCAGGTTGACCTGAACGGCCTCGTCGAAGATTCGGTAGCCCTCGTCCAAGGTGAGGTACGCCGCCATCGGATCCTGCTGCGGACCGAGTTGGCGCACGACCTCCCGCGCGTTGCGGGCGACCGGGTGCAGTTGCAGCAGGTAATCCTGAACCTGGTGATGAACGGCATCGAAGCGATGAAGACGATCGCGGACCGGCCACGCGAGCTTTTGATCAGGTCCCTGCTCGACGCATCCGGGGCCGTGCTGGTCGAAGTGCAGGACGCCGGCGTCGGATTGGAGCCGCAGAGTGTGGAGCGGGTGTTCGAGGCGTTTTACACGACGAAGGCAGAGGGTCTGGGCATGGGCTTGGCCATCTGCCGGTCGATCATCGAGGCGCACGGGGGGCGGCTGTGGGCCAGGACGAATGAGCCTTGGGGTGCCGTGTTTCAATTCACCCTGCCTTCAACCCCGGACGAGAGCGCTCCTGGCGAGCACCCCGGCCTAACGCCAGCAGTGTGAGCTGGCGGGGGCCCGCGACACGTCATGCAATCACCTTCGACGTGCTGCCTGGCGTCGCAGCCCCTCACTAATCATTTTCGCTGTCGCTACCGCGCGCTAGCGCAGAACGGATGCACTTCAGCAGATCCTGCTCGCCAAACGGCTTTGCCAGATAGCCGACAATGTCCGGACCCAACCCACGTGCGTGCAAATTCTCGTTCGGATAGGCAGTGATCAGAACGGTCGGAATGCTCTCGCCCAACGCAACGAGGCTCCGGTGCAGATCAAGCCCACTCATTCCGGGCATATGGATGTCCGTTACCAGGCAGGCCGTGCGGTTTAGATGGGGGAATCTCAAGAAATCATCGGCAGATGAAAAAGCCTCGGCATCAAATCCCAGCGACCTCATGAGTCCCTTGGTGGCCTCGCGCATCGACTGGTCATCATCGACGATCGCAATTAGAGGCTTCTTCGTTGGCACTGCTGCCTCCAAATTCGCGATAGGCGTTTGCAGAAATCTAGGTGTGGTCGCGGCTGCAAGATACATCAGCCTGCGAGGGCGACAAAGGCATGGGGAGCTATACCATGGTATAGATTGGTTAGGACTTGTCGTCGCGAAGAGCCGAGCTTGCCAGAATGAGTTTAGTCCAGCTGGTTGCCGGTTTGGCGAGCGGGCGATGGCAGGAGGTGCAACGCCTTAGCCGGCAGCCCGATCCCATCGTAACTGGCCTTGTGGCTGAGGGAATTAGGGCGCATTCTGATGTGCGAGAAAGCTTCGGTTCGGCACCGGCTGAGGAGAGAGGGGAGTGTTCTCATTGCGGCATCGCCACTCTGTCGGTTGGGCTCGCCCCGATGCCGCAGCAGCGGGTGCAGACACCTCGTGTCCGCAAGAGCCGGCTTCCCCTGAGGTGCGCTGACATGACGGAGGTGCCAGCAACCGCCATCGTCATCGATGATGATCCGGCGATCCGCGAGGCGCTCGGCAGCCTGCTTCGATCCGTCGGTTTTGACGTGAAACTCCTCGCCTCCGTGGACGACTTCCTCAAGTCTGGACGACCCAACGGGCCGACCTGCCTGGTGCTGGATGTCCGACTGCCGGGACAAAGCGGTCTTGAATTTCAACGAGAGTTATCGCGCAGAAATATTCAGCTGCCGATCGTCTTCATCACCGGGCACGGCGACATTCCCATGTCCGTCCAAGCGATGAAAGGGGGCGCGATTGAGTTCCTGACGAAACCGTTCCGCGAGCAGGATCTACTCGACGCCGTTCACGTCGGCCTGGCGCGCGACCGCGTGTGGATTGAGAATGAAAAGGCGTTGGCGAAGTTGCGTGCGAGTTTTGAAAGCCTGACCCCGCGGGAGCGCGAGGTGATGGCTATGGTGGTGATTGGACGGCTAAATAAACAGATCGCCGCCGATCTGGGCGTGAGCGAGATTACCGTAAAGGTTCATCGCAGCCAGGTTATGCAGAAGATGCATGCCAAGTCCTTGCCCGAACTCGCCCTCATGGCGGACAAGCTGAAGCTCGAGCCAGGAAAGCCGCAAGGCTCTTAGGTCCGCCCGGCCAATCCTCCCGACAAAAGAGTCCTTGGTGGGCACCGCTTGACCTTAATGTATCGTCACGGAATGCTGCGAAAGGCGAAGCTCCTCAAAGTCCTCTACAAGGCGGACAAGCCCGAGCGAGTAGCACAAAAGACCGAACCGCGTCCCAGTCGCGTACAGGGTAAATGCAGATCTCCGGGATTGCAAAGCTTGCCCCCCGAAAGGCGCGATTGTTTCGCGCGGCATGACGGAAAACGTCATCAAATGTGCTTCAGGGTCCAAATTCGGCACTGATGGATAGTCGGGCGGCATCTGGATCGGATTACCTGATGGCATCGTCCAGCCTTCTGACATGCGCTGCAGATCGATTTCGATGCGGTTGAGGTCTTGTGTCATGGTGACAATCCCTAGAAGGAGCGCGGAGGAACGAACAGGCAAATGGTGCGACCCGTGGGCTCGCCGGCCACCGTGCATTGGTGAAACTGCCCGTCCGGACTGTTCTTGATGCGAGTATCCAGTGGCGTTATGAGCTCCCCAGTGAGCTTGATGACATATCCGCGCGGGCCTTCGAGAACCCCTTGATCGTGGATCTCGCGGCAATCCAT